>NZ_JAXSQX010000003.1:0-712774 GCF_034659755.1 Massilia phyllosphaerae | reverse complement strand
GGTGCTACTCTAGAAAGGAGGTGATCCAGCCGCACCTTCCGATACGGCTACCTTGTTACGACTTCACCCCAGTCACGAATCCTACCGTGGTAAGCGCCCTCCTTGCGGTTAAGCTACCTACTTCTGGTAAAACCCGCTCCCATGGTGTGACGGGCGGTGTGTACAAGACCCGGGAACGTATTCACCGCGGCATGCTGATCCGCGATTACTAGCGATTCCAACTTCACGCAGTCGAGTTGCAGACTGCGATCCGGACTACGATACACTTTCTGGGATTAGCTCCCCCTCGCGGGTTGGCGGCCCTCTGTATGTACCATTGTATGACGTGTGAAGCCCTACCCATAAGGGCCATGAGGACTTGACGTCATCCCCACCTTCCTCCGGTTTGTCACCGGCAGTCTCATTAGAGTGCCCTTTCGTAGCAACTAATGACAAGGGTTGCGCTCGTTGCGGGACTTAACCCAACATCTCACGACACGAGCTGACGACAGCCATGCAGCACCTGTGTTCAGGTTCTCTTTCGAGCACTCCTCAATCTCTCGAGGATTCCTGACATGTCAAGGGTAGGTAAGGTTTTTCGCGTTGCATCGAATTAATCCACATCATCCACCGCTTGTGCGGGTCCCCGTCAATTCCTTTGAGTTTTAATCTTGCGACCGTACTCCCCAGGCGGTCTACTTCACGCGTTAGCTGCGTTACCAAGTCAATTAAGACCCGACAACTAGTAGACATCGTTTAGGGCGTGGACTACCAGGGTATCTAATCCTGTTTGCTCCCCACGCTTTCGTGCATGAGCGTCAATCTTGACCCAGGGGGCTGCCTTCGCCATCGGTGTTCCTCCACATCTCTACGCATTTCACTGCTACACGTGGAATTCTACCCCCCTCTGCCAGATTCAAGCCTTGCAGTCTCCATCGCAATTCCCAGGTTGAGCCCGGGGCTTTCACGACAGACTTACAAAACCGCCTGCGCACGCTTTACGCCCAGTAATTCCGATTAACGCTTGCACCCTACGTATTACCGCGGCTGCTGGCACGTAGTTAGCCGGTGCTTATTCTTCAGGTACCGTCATTAGCCGAGGATATTAGCCTCAACCGTTTCTTCCCTGACAAAAGAGCTTTACAACCCGAAGGCCTTCTTCACTCACGCGGCATTGCTGGATCAGGCTTGCGCCCATTGTCCAAAATTCCCCACTGCTGCCTCCCGTAGGAGTCTGGACCGTGTCTCAGTTCCAGTGTGGCTGGTCGTCCTCTCAGACCAGCTACTGATCGTCGCCTTGGTGAGCCTTTACCTCACCAACTAGCTAATCAGATATCGGCCGCTCCAGGAGCATGAGGTCTTGCGATCCCCCACTTTCATCCATAGATCGTATGCGGTATTAGCGTAACTTTCGCTACGTTATCCCCCACTCTTGGGTACGTTCCGATATATTACTCACCCGTTCGCCACTCGCCGCCAGGTTGCCCCGCGCTGCCGTTCGACTTGCATGTGTAAAGCATGCCGCCAGCGTTCAATCTGAGCCAGGATCAAACTCTTCAGTTTAATCTCTGTTTGTTGGCATTGCTGCCATCGGTATTGCTACCGAGTCGCTCACTCAAGATACTGACCGTCATCCCATTGCCGGGACAACGCTTAATACTTTTGTGAACATTTGATAATTTAAGTAATCAACAGCGCTTACGCGACTGTTGGCACCTTCATCAAACGCCCACACTTATCGACTGTTAATTTTTAAAGAACTTATTCGGTACTGCCTTGCTACTAGCGACAAATCGTTTTGTTTGTCAGCAGCAGAGAAGCGAGATTATGCAGTGCTCAGCTTAATTCGTCAACTTCTTTTTTGCTTCGTATCTTTTAAACACGATCCTCGTTACAAGCAGCTTCGATGACTCTGGAAGCCGTCGTTTGCGACAAGGGAAAACATGATAGCAAAGCCGGGAGAACGCTGCAAGAGCCCTGCCCACGCGTACAATGCCCGATTTGCTTTTGCCGACGCCCCCAAGCCCGCCATGACCATCCTGCTCTCCACCCTCAATGCACGCTATGCCCACGCTTCGCTCGGCCTGCGTTACCTGCTGGCCAATATGGGTGCGCTACAGGAACAGACGGCGCTGATGGAATTCGTCATCGGTGCGAAGACCACCGAAGTGGTGGAACGCCTTCTCAACAAAAAGCCGCGCATCGTCGGTTTCGGTGTCTATATATGGAATGTCGAGGAGACCGCCAGGGTAGTCGCCATGCTCAAGCGTGTGGCACCCGAGGTGACGGTGGTCCTGGGCGGCCCCGAGGTCTCGTACGAGACCGGCGAACAGGAGATCGTGCGCCTGGCCGACTACGTCGTCACCGGCTGGGGCGACATCACCTTCCCCAAGCTGTGCGGCGAGATCATCAACGGTCCAAAACCGCTGATGAAAGTCCACGCCGGCGTCCAGCCGCCGATGGCCGACATCGCCCTGCCCTACTCTCTATATAGTAAGGAAGACATTGCCCACCGCACGATCTACGTGGAAGCCTCGCGCGGCTGCCCGTTCAAGTGCGAGTTCTGCCTGTCTTCGCTGGACAAGACGGCCTGGCCCTTTGGCCTGGAGAACTTCCTGGCCGAGATGGAAAGCCTCTACCAGCGCGGCGCACGCCTGTTCAAGTTCGTCGACCGCACCTTCAACCTGAACGTCAAGACCAGCCTGAAGATCATGCAGTTCTTCCTCGACAAGCTGGCGGCCCACCCGGACGATCCGGTCTATGCCCACTTCGAGCTGGTCCCCGACCACCTGCCGGATGCGCTGAAGAGCACCATCGCCCAGTTCCCGCCGGGCGCCCTGCAGTTCGAGATCGGCATCCAGAGCTTCAATCCGGAGGTGCAGGCCCTGGTGAGCCGGCGCCAGGACAATGCCAAGGCGGCCGACAACATCCGCTGGCTGACCGAGCACTCGCACGCCCACCTGCACGTCGACCTGATCGCCGGCCTGCCGGGTGAAGACGTCGACAGCTTTGCCGCCGGCTTCGACAAGCTGGTCGCGCTGAATCCGCACGAAATCCAGTTCGGCATTCTCAAGCGCCTGCGCGGCACGCCGATCATCCGCCATACCGTGCCTTACAAGATGGTGTTCGATCCTTACCCGCCCTATACGGTGCTGGCGACCGACCGCATCGACTTCGGCACCATGCAGCGCCTGGTGCGCTTTGCCCGCTACTGGGACCTGGTGGCGAACTCGGGCCGCTTCGCGCACACGGTCAAGGCCATGCTCGGTGACGCTCCCTTCGCCAACTTCATGGCCTTTGCGGACTGGATCTACACCCGCACGGATGCCACCCACCGCATCGCCCTCGAGCGCCTGGCGAAGCTGGTACAGGAATGGCTGCAGCTGCAAGGCATGACCCAGCTGGACGCGGCCGCCCTGCTGGCCAGCGACTATGCCGGCAAAGTCGACAAGGCTGCCGACAAAGCTGACAACAAGGACAAGCAAAAGCCGGCCGCGGCACCCGAGCGCCAGGTCCGCCACCTCGCGGCCTGAGCACGCTAGCACCACCCCGGTGGCAGTCATCCCGAATCTCTTTTACACTGCCGCAATGCGGATTGAAAATGCGCCAACATTAACCATCGAACATCCAGAGTCCACCAAGGAGCAATCCGTGGTGGCGCGCGGCGTATGGCAGGTGCACGCGCTGAGCGATCGCGGCGCCCTCAAGGGCATCAACAAGATGCTCGGCGCACTCAAGGACCAGCCGCAGCTGGTGTGGGACCTCTCTGAAATCAACAGCCTGGACCACATCGGCGCCCAGATGTTCTGGACCGCCTGGGGCAAGCGCCGGCCCAACCGCCTGACCCTCGATCCGCGCCAGGAAGAAATTTTCGCCCGCCTCGAGGACGCCAGCCACCTCGCCTACCCGCGCACCCGCTCCAGTCCCCTGGGGTGGATCATCGCCCTGGGCGCCAGCGTGCTGTCGCTGTTCGAACACCTGAAAAGCGTGATCCTGCTGATCGGCCAGGTGGTGCAGGACCTGTTCCGCTTCATCCGCCATCCGGTCACCGGCCCCTGGCGCGAGATCTCGGCCAACATCTACCATTCCGGCTTCCAGGCGCTCGGCATCACCGCGCTGGTCGGCTTCCTGATCGGGATCGTGCTCTCCTACCTGTCGGCGCAGCAGCTGCGCATGTTCGGCGGCGACATCTTCCTGGTTAATATCCTCGGCATGGCCGTCATCCGCGAACTCGGCCCGCTGCTGGCCGCGATCCTGGTGGCGGGCCGCTCCGGCTCCTCGATCACCGCCCAGCTGGGCGTGATGCGGGTGACCGAGGAACTCGATGCGATGCTGGTGATGGGCATCTCGCACGGCTACCGCCTGATCATGCCGAAGATCCTGGCCCTCGCCGTGGCAATGCCGCTGCTGGTGGTCTGGACCGATGCCATGGCCCTGCTGGGCGGCATGCTGGCGGCCAAGTTCGAGCTGGGCCTGTCGCTGCGCTACTTCGTGCAGAAGCTGCCTTCCGCCGTGCCGATCGTGAATTACGGGATCGGTCTCGGCAAGGGGGTGGTATTCGGCACCCTGATCGCGCTGGTGTCCTGCCACTTCGGCCTGCGCATCAAGCCGAATACCGAAAGCCTGGGACGCGGCACCACCACCGCGGTCGTCACCGCGATCACCGTCGTCATCATGGCCAACGCCGTGTTCGCGATCGTCTTCTCCAGCGTGGGGTTCGGCTGATGGACAAAGTCAAGCAACGCCCGCCGCAACGATTGAACGCCCGGCCCGACGAAGACGTCGGCCCGCCGGTGGTCGAGATCCGCAACCTGTGGACGCGCTTCGGCCGCACCGTGGTGCACCAAGACCTGAACCTGGATATTTACGCGGGCGAGATCCTGTCCATCGTCGGCGGCTCCGGCACCGGCAAGACCGTCCTGCTGCGCCAGATGCTGGGCCTGGAACGTCCCAGCAGCGGCACCGTCAAGGTGTTCGGCGAGGACGTCAGCAGCGCCAGCCCGGCGCAGCTGCAGCGCATGCGCAACCACTGGGGCATGCTGTTCCAGCAGGGTGCGCTGTATTCGGCGCTGACGGTGTTCGACAACATCGCCCTGCCGCTGCGCGAACTGAAATCGCTGCCCGAAGCCGTGATCCGCGATGCGGTCCTGCTCAAGATGGACATGGTGGGGCTCGGCGCGGGCGACATCAACAAGATGCCGGCCGACCTGTCCGGCGGCATGATCAAGCGTGCGGCCCTGGCACGCGCGCTGGCGCTCGAGCCGCAGCTGCTGTTCCTCGATGAGCCCACGGCCGGCCTCGACCCCGACCTGTCCGACACCTTCGTCGAACTGATCCAGACCCTGCACAGCGAGCTGAAACTGACCGTGGTGATGGTGACCCACGACCTCGACAGCCTGTTCGCACTGTCGTCGCGCATCGCGGTGCTGGCCGAGAAGCACGTGCTCGCGGTCGGCCCGGCCTGCGACGTGCTGCGGGTCCAGCATCCCTTCATCAAACAATTTTTCCTCGGCCCCCGCGGCCAGCGGGCGCTGGAAGTGCTCGAAGAACGCTATGCGCGAAAGGATACGGAAGACTGACATGGAAAACAGATCGTACGCCCTGATGACCGGCTTCTTCACGGTGGCCCTGCTGGTGGCCGCCATCCTGGTCGGCCTGTGGCTGAACCGCGACCGCACCGAAGTCCATCCCTACGAGATCGTCACCACCCAGACCATCCCCGGCCTGAACCCGCAGGCGACGGTGCGCTACCGCGGCCTCGAGATCGGGCGTGTCGACGACATCATCTTCGACCCGCGCGTGACCGGCCAGATCCTGATCAAGCTGTCGATCGAGGAAGGCGCGCCGGTCACCACCACCACCTTCGCCTCGCTCGGCTACCAGGGCGTCACCGGCATCGCCTTCATCCAGCTCGACGACGACCGCACCGGCTCGCCGTTATTGGCCAGCGACCCGCAGCACGTGCAGCGCATCCCGCTGCGCGCCGGCCTGCTCGACCAGCTGGAAAAGCGCGGCCTGGCGATCCTGGAAAAGACCGAACGCATCACCGATGGCCTGAACAACATCCTCAGCACCGAGAACCAGGACAAGCTGACCGGCGCCATCGACCACATCAGCAAGGCGGCCGAAGCCTACGGCGACATTCCGAAGCAGCTGCAGCCAGCCCTGGCGCGCCTGCCCGCCATCACCAACAAGCTCGACCAGACCATGGGTTCGGTGAACGACCTGGCCGCCAGCGCCAACCGCACCGTGCAGAACTACGACCGCCTGGCCACCGGCCTGCAGGCGCCGGGCGGCCCGGTGGAACGCGCCAGCGCCGCCATCGAGTCGCTCGGCGGCGTGACGGCCGATCTCGAGCTGCACACGCTGCCGCACGTGGTCGAGATGACCGACGAAGCCAAGACCTCGCTGCGCGCCGTGCGCCGCACCGTGACCAACCTCGGCGACCGCCCGCAGAGCATCCTGTTCGGCGCCCCGACCGCGACACCCGGCCCCGGCGAACCCGGCTTCGTGCCCCCGACCAAATGAAGATGAGGCAACCAGTGACCCTGCATCCGACCGAACACAAAACGCATAACCTGGCCGCCTGCGCCGCCGTCCTCGTCTTCGTGCTGTCCCTGTCCGGCTGCGCCTCGAACAAGGGCCAGCCGACCACCCAGTTCGACTTCGGCCCGGCACTGGCTCCGGCCGCGCAAGCGGCGGGAGCCAGCGCCGGAGGCATCAACTCCTTCGTCAACTTCGGGGCACTGGTGGTGACCGACGTCACCGGCTCCAGCGCGCTGGACAGCGAGCGCATGTTCTACCGCCTGAGCTACGCCGATGCGCTGCAGGCCCGTACCTACGCCAACAGCCGCTGGACCGCGAATCCGCTGCAGATGATGACCCAGCGCCTGAAAACCCGCATGGGCCAGGCCGGCGCCAAGGTGCTGTCCGAGTCCGACGCGTCGCTGGGCGTGCCGATCCTGCGCGTCGACGTCGACGACTTCGTGCACGACTTTTCGAGCGCCACCCAGAGCCAGGGCGTGGTGGCGGTGCGCGCATCGCTGTTCCAGGGCCACACCCTGGTCGACCAGAAGCATTTCGTCCGCACCACCCCGGCCGCGACGCCTGACGCCGCCGGCGGCGCCCGCGCGCTGGCCGCCAGCACCGACGCCATCGCAGCCGACATCACCGGCTGGCTCGGCACGCTGAACCTGCAACGCCGATGACCGCGACGGAAGACGACGCCGGGCCGCGCGCCTCGCCGGTGGCACGCGCGGCCCTGCTGGCCTACCTGCTGTTGATCGTGTACGCCAGCTGGTTCCCGTTCTCGGGATGGCGCAGCAGCGGGCTGTCGCCGTTCACCTTCCTGAACCTGCAGCCGCAGCGCTACTGGACCGGCTTCGACGTCATGGTCAACATCGTCGGCTACATGCCGCTCGGCGTGCTGTTCGTGCTGTCCATGTACCCGGCGGTGCGTGGCATCTGGGCGGTGCTGCTGACCGCCGTCGCCGGCCTGCTGGTATCGGGCACCATGGAAACCGTGCAGAACTACCTGCCCAGCCGCGTGCCCTCGAACCTCGACCTGCTGACCAATGCCGGCGGCTGCCTGGCGGGCGCCTTCGTCGGCGCCTATTTCGCCAGGATGCTGCTCGACGAGAGCCGCCTGTACCGCCTGCGGCGGCGCTGGTTCTCGCCCTATGCCAGCCAGGGCCTGGTGCTGGTGGCGCTGTGGCCGCTGGCCCAGGTCTACCCGCAGGGTTATTTGTTCGGCAACGGCCAGGTGCTGCCGCTGCTGTCGGAATGGCTGTCCGACTGGCTCGACACCGACATCGACCTGGTGACCCTGCTGCGCGGCGACTCCATCATGTCGGTCGAACAGTACTGGCTGTCCGAGACCATCATCACCGCCTGCGGCATGACCGGCGCCGCACTGACCCTGATGTGCCTGACCCGGCGCGGCGCCCCGCGCATGCTGCTGATCCTGGCGCTGCTGGCGGCCGGCGTGGTCGTCAAGACGCTGGCCAGCTCGCTGTTCTTCGCGCCCGACAATGCCTTCCTGTGGCTCACCCCGGGCGCCGAGGGCGGCTTCCTGATCGGCCTGATCATGCTGGCCGGCCTCGCCTTTGCGCCGCAGGTGGCGCAGCGCCGCCTGGCGGTGGTGACGCTGGTGCTGTCGCTGATCGTGGTGAACACGATCCCGGCCAACCCGTATTTCGTCTCCACGATCCAGGCCTGGCAGCAGGGTAAATTCCTGAATTTCAACGGCGCGGCCCAGTTCCTGGGCATGGCGTGGCCGATTTTTGCGCTCTGGTTCCTGCTGCTGCCCTCGCATCGCCTGAACCGTCAGTGAGTTGCGCGTATCATATGATCGATACCAGCAATCGAATGGATACTCCCATGGACACCAACGACAAACCTTTCTACGAACACCACGTGTTCTTCTGCATGAATGAACGCGAAGGCAAGGATTGCCGCGACAGCTGCGGCAAGCACGGCGCCCTGGAAGCGCAGAAGCACGCCAAGTCGCGCATCAAGGCACTTGGCCTGAGCGCCCCCGGCAAGGTGCGCATCAACAAAGGCGGCTGCATGGACCGCTGCGAGGAAGGCCCGGTCATCGTGGTCTACCCGCAGGGCACCTGGTACACCTACGTCGACAATTCGGATATCGACGAGATCATCGACCGCCACATCGTCAAGGGCGAGGTCGTCGAGCGCCTCAAGATCTGACGCGAGCCGGCAGACCATGAACAAGAATTCGCACAAGTTTTACCTGACCGGCCACGCCGGCAAGATGGAATGCCTGCTGGACGAGCCGGAAGGGCAGCCGCGCGGCATCGCCCTGGTGGCGCACCCGCACCCGCTGTACGGCGGCACCATGGACAACAAGGTGGCGCAGACGCTGGCACGCACCTTCGTCGGCCTCGGCTACGCGACGGCGCGCTTCAATTTCCGCAGCGTCGGCGAGTCCGAGGGCACGTATGACGACGGCCGCGGCGAGGTCGACGACATGGAAGTCATGCTCGAGCACATGCTGAAGGAATACCCGGGCCTGCCGTTCACCTTGAGCGGCTTCTCGTTCGGCACCTTCGTCCAGGCCCAGCTGCAGCAGCGGCTGGAAGCCCAGGGCCGCCCGGCCGAGCGCCTGGTGCTGGTCGGGACCGCCGCCGGCAAGTGGCCGATGCCGCCGGTGCCGCCGGATACCATCCTGATCCACGGTGAGCTTGACGATACGATCACGCTCACCCAGGTATTCGACTGGGCACGCCCGCTCGACATCCCCGTCACCGTGATCCCGGGCGCCGACCACTTCTTCCATCGCAAGCTGGTCCACATTAAAAATCTTGTCGCACAACTGTGGCGCCGTGACATTTGAGCCGATCACTGGCCTATAATAAGCCGGTCTTATTTTCAGGCAATGTCTTTCGGAAACTTCCGGTAAAGACATTGCCCGCTTCCCCGACTGATCTTCTCGTTTGCTCCCCATGAAAAAGTTAATCGCGGCCCTCGCCGCCAGCGTCCTCCTGATGTCCGCCGCCCACGCACAGCAAGTGCCGGCCCCGCAAATCGCCGCCCGCTCGTGGACGCTGCTGGACGCCACCAGCGGCCAGATCATCGCGTCGCAGGATGCGGACATGCGCATTGAACCGGCCTCGCTGACCAAGGTCATGACCGCCTACGTCGTGTTCGGCGCGATCCGCGACAAGAAGATCACGCTGGACCAGATGGTCAACGTCTCGGTGCGCGCCTGGAAAGTCGATGGCAGCAGCTCGAAGATGTTCATCGACCCGGCCACCCCGGTCAAGATCAACGACCTGCTGTACGGCCTGATGGTCCAGTCGGGCAACGACGCGGCGGTGGCGCTGGCCGAGGCGGTCGCCGGCGACGAAGCCACCTTCGTGCACCTGATGAACGAGCAGGCGCAGCGCATGGGCATGAAGAACACCCGCTTCGCCAACCCGCACGGCCTGCCCAGCCCGGACAACTTCTCGACCGCGCGCGACCTGTCGATCCTGGCCTCGCACGTGATCAAGGACTTCCCCGAGTTCTACAAGATCGACTCGGTCAAGGAATTCACCTATAACAAGATCAAGCAGCAGAACCGCAACCGCCTGCTGTGGATCGACCCGACCGTGGACGGCATGAAGACCGGCCACACCGAAGCCTCGGGCTTCTCGATGATCGCCTCTGCCCACCGCCCGAACGGTACCTCCGGCGAGCGCCGCCTGATCTCGGTGCTGTCCGGCGCCACCTCGGACGGGCTGCGCACCGCCGAAAGCCAGAAGCTGCTGAACTGGGGCTTCCAGAACTTCGACACCGTCAAGCTGTACTCGAAGGGCCAGGCCATCCAGACGCCGGAAATCTGGAAGGGATCGCAATCGAAGGTGAAGATCGGCTTCCTCAACGACGTGCTGGTGACCGTGCCGAAGGGCGTGGCGCAGAAGATGAAGCCTGTGCTGGAGCGCAAGGACCCGCTGGTCGCGCCGCTGGCACGCAACAGCCGCGTCGGCACGCTGAAGATGGTGGTCGACGGCAAGCCGCTGCTGGCGCTGCCGGTGGTGTCGCTGGAAGAGGTGCCGGAAGCGAGCATCTTTGGCAAGACCTGGGATTCGATGCGGCTCTGGATGAAGTAATTCGGGCGTAGCACGGATTACGTAGGGTGGGCACCTCGTGCCCACGCGGAAGCTGGCGTTATGCAAGCGTACGCGTGGGCTCGGAGAGCCCACCCTACTTTTTTATCGAGCGGGACTTTGTTGGTGTTGCTCCAGCTATAATTTACTCAACTAACTAAAGGAAGCCCGATGACCCACGCCCTCCCCCGCGACCTGTCCTGCCCGCGCATCGCCACCCGTCCGGGCGGCCTCGAACTGTCCCGCGTCGTCGCCGGCATGTGGCGCATGGTGGAGTGGAACATGACGGTGGAGCAGCGCATCGCCTTCATCGAGCAGTGCCTGGCGCTGGGCGTGACCTCGTTCGACCATGCCGACATTTACGGCAACTACGGCGTCGAGAGCCTGTTCGGCGAAGCGCTGCGCGCCCAGCCTTCGCTGCGCGCGCGCATGCAGCTGGTCAGCAAATGCGGCATCAAGCTGCTGTCGAATAAGCGTCCTCAACACGGCATCCAGCACTACGACACCACGGCCGCCCACATCATCGCGTCCGCCGAGGAATCGCTGCGCCAGCTGCACACCGACCACCTCGACCTGCTGCTGATCCACCGTCCGGACCCGCTGATGGACTTCGACGAGATCGCCGACGCCTTCACGCGCCTAAAACAGGCCGGCAAGGTGCTGCACTTCGGCGTGTCGAATTTCAGCCGCCACCAGTTCGAGGTGCTGAACCGCCGCATCGAACTGGCCACCAACCAGGTCGAATTCTCGCCGCTGCACGTGGCGCCGATGTTCGACGAGACTTTCGACGGCCTGCAGGACCTCGGCATCGCGCCAATGATCTGGTCGCCGCTGGGCGGCGGCCGCCTGTTCACCGCCAACGACGCCAACGCGGAAAACCTGCGCCTGGTGATCAAGGACATCGCCGACCGCCTGCACCAGCCCTTCGCCAGCGTGGTCTTTGCCTGGATCATGCAGCTGCCGTCGCGGCCGATTCCGCTGACCGGGTCCGGCCGCATCGAGGCGATCAAGGTGGCGGTGGCCGGCGCCGGCTTCCAGCTGGCACGCCAGGACTGGTTCGCAATCCTGCGCGCGGCGCGCGGCCACGAAGTGGCGTGACGGGACCGCTATGGGCGAGCCGCTGAAGATCGTCGAGGGGCGCGCCCTGAGCGCGCAGCAGAAAAAGGATCTGCTCAACCGCCTGGCGCGCGTGGAAGGCCAGCTGCGCGGCATCCAGAAACTGGTCGCGCTGGCCGACGCGCCGTCCGACTGCGACGCCGTGGCCCAGCAGATGGCGGCGGCGCGCAAGGCGCTGGACCGCTCGTTCGTGCAGCTGCTGACGGCCAGTATCGTGACCCACACCGGCAATGCCGCCGACCTCGACGAGGCAAAACAAAGCGCCGCCCATCTGGCGGCGCTGTTCGACAAATTCGCATGACGCGCTACATGCCGTAACGTTCAGGCCGGCTCGTCGTCGTACACGCGCGGCGGCGCGATGCCGGTCCAGCCGCCCTTCCACGCGATGTTCAGCAGCAGCGTCGCGCTGATATAAAACACGAAGAACAGCGCAAAGAAGCGCGTCTGCAACAGCACCAGCAGCAGCACGCACACCCCAAGTGCGATGAACACCGCCTTCGACTTCGGTTGCTTGGAACTCGGGAAGCGCACCGTCGACACCATCAGCGTACCCACCGCCACCATCAGCGCCATCACCATGAAGGCCTGGGCCATCGAGTACGCCGGATCCGGCCAGGCCACCACCACCGCCGCCACGCAGGCGGCGCCGGCCGTGATCGGCATGCCGACGAAGTAGCGCGGATCGGTCTTGCCGACCATGACGTTGAAGCGTGCCAGGCGCAGCGCACCGCAGGCGACGAACACGAAGCAGGCCAGGCCGCCCATGCGCACCAGGGTCGGGTGGGCGGCGCTCATCTGCGCGAAGCCGTAGCAGTACAGCAGCAGCCCGGGGGCGCAGCCGAAATTCATCACGTCGGCGATCGAATCGAGCTGCACGCCGAAGTTGGACTGGGTGTTGGTGGCGCGCGCCACGAAGCCGTCGAGGGCATCGAACACGCCGGCCAGCACCAGCAGGATGGCGGCCAGGCGGTAATCGCCGGGATCGCCGACCGGGGCATTGTCGACGGAGATGACGATGCTGCCGAAGCCGCAGGCGATCGACAGCAGGGTCACGAAACTGGGAAGGGCGAACTTGGCGCGCGCAAGGCGGCGCTGGGAACTTGGTTTCAACATGTGCTCGATAAGGCAGGGCAATGGCCCATTTTACATGGGCTGGCACCACGCCCGCATTTTCGATCCAGCCCTGCGGCTGAGCGTCACCGATCCGCGATTTCGCCTAGAATGATGGCTCTTTCGCCCGCTAGGCCGAACCTGAGGAGTTTACAAGATGAGTACCCTGCATCGTGCAAAAAGCGTCATTGCCACCTGTATCGCCGCCTGGGCGCTGGTGGCATGCGGCTGGCAGGATCCCGTCGCCGACAGCGGCAGCGGTAGTGGCGGCTCCACCGGGTTCTCGGGCCAGGATGGATCGGCGCCGGCGCTCACCAACAATATCGCCGTCGACGGCCGCGCCTGGCTCAACTACCGGCGCAGCCAGATCGGGCTGTCGACGCTGGCACAAGACACCACCGTCGACCGTGTGGCGCAGGGCCACTCCGATTACCAGCGCCTCAACAATACCGTCACGCACGACCAGGTGCGCGGCCAGCCGGGCTTCACGGGGGTGACGCTGGAAGACCGCTTCAAGGCGGCCGGCTACAATTTCGGCACCACCAATGCCATCGGCGAAGTGATTGCGGCCACCTCGAACCAGACCGGCTTTTACATGGCCGAGCAACTGATCACGGCGATCTACCACCGCTTCGTGATCTTCGAACCCGTGTTCCAGCAGGTCGGCACCGGCGCCGCCACCGGTGCCGCCGGCTATGCGTATTTCACCGCCGACTTCGTGACCAACAACGGCTACGGCAGCGGCCTGCCCTCCACCACGCTGGCCAGCTGGCCCTTCGATGGCCAGACCGGCGTACCGATCGACTTCCTCAGCGATTCCGAAGAACCGGATCCGGTCCCCGACGTCAACCAGGTCGGCTACCCGATCAGCGTCCACACCAACCTGACGCGCAAGCTCACGGTGCAGAGCTTCACGGTGCGGCCGCGCAGCGGTGGCGCCAACCTGCAGACCCGCCTGCTGACCAAGGACGTCGACCCGGTCAACACGACCAGCCAGTCGGTGGCCGCGATCATTCCGCTGAGCCCGCTGACCGCGAACACCCGCTACGACGTCACGTTCAGCGGCACGATCGACGACGTCGCGGTCAGCAAGACCTGGTCGTTCACGACGGCGCAATAAGGTGGCGCGCCAGCCTCCTCCCGAAGACGATCCCCATGCCCCGGCGGTGAACCACGCCGGCGGCATCGCGCGCCTGATGGGCGACAACGCGCTGTTCGCGCGCGTGCTGGCGCGTTTCCGCAACGAGTACCGCCAGACTGCGGCCGGCATCCGCGCAGCGCTCGGCAACGGCGACGCCCCGCAGGCGCTGCGCCTGGTCCATACCTTGAAAGGAGCAGCCGGGATGATCGAGGCGGTGCCGCTCAGGCACGCGGCGCAGGCGCTGGAACAGGTGCTGCGGCAGCCGGACGGCAGCGGCGATGCGTGGCAGCGCCTGACGCGGCTGGAACAGGCACTCGATCGTGTGCTGCTGGAACTCGACGCCGCCGCGGCCGTGGCGCCGCCCGCGCAGGAACAGGCACGCACGGCGGTGGCAGCACTGGCAGAGCAAGGACGGGAACGAGCGCACAGCGACACCGTAAGGCGCCTTGCCACGCTGCTCGACGATGGCAACGGCGAAGCCGTCGACCTAGTGCGCGAGGCGGCAGGCACGCTGGCGGCGCAACTCGGGGAACAACGCTACCACCGGCTAGCGGACACGATCGAAGCCTTCGACTTCGACGGCGCGCTGGCAATGCTGGCGGAGTGGACCTGACGGTCAGCGGGTGTATTCCGCTTCCTCGTCGAAGGCATCGGCGCATGGCTTGCCGCAGAAGCGGCGCACGCTGTCGAGCGGTTTTTCGCAATACCAGCACGAGCCTTTCGGCGGCAGGCTTTGCCGGGTCGGCACTGACACCGCCAATTTGCCTGCGTTCAGCGACGCGGCAACGAGCGGCTCGACCGCCATGCTCTTGTCGGGAAAACTGTCTTGTATCGTTTCCAAGATTACCCCCTTACCGGCAACACCTCAGTAACGCTGAGATTACTTCAGTGGAACACCATGTGCATGAGAAAGCGCAAGCGCCGCTTGTGCATTGCGTGCTGCCGGGCCTTCGAGACCTTTTCAGTGTGCGCCGATTACGATAGCTGTGCAACGGCATGTGGGCCGAAGTTTACAGATACAACAGTCGCGCCCCGCTCTCGTAGGGAACCGGCCAGGCGGCACCGGTCCATGCGATTGCGGTAAATAATAGCAGTATTGACAAGGCCCGCGCCGGGCTGTTCAATCGTGCGCGCAGCGTCTCTTATTTGCTACGCCGGCGCCGGAAAAGTGCGCTAGCGGGCGGGTTCGAGGGTCACCACCAGCGCGCCCGGCACCGTCTCGAGGCGGGTCGGCACGAACTGCACGCCGGCATAGCGCAGGTCCTCGGGGTGGAAGGAATACACCGCCATGTCGCGCACCATCTGGTTCAGCAGGAGGTCGGCGGCCTGGCGCAGGTCGCGCGCGCGGCCGGTGTCGATGCCGTCGATGTCGAAGCGGTCGACCCGGACGTCGGTCAGGAAGACGGCCGGGCTGGCTGTGTCATGGGGGGCGTCCAGCACCAGCCGTCCGGACAGGCCGACGCTGCCGCGCCAGGACTGGCGCAGGAAGGGTGGCGCCACTGAGGCGTCGAGCGTGAGGCCGACGCGCTCGCTCTGCGCCAGGATCGCCAGTTGCGGATGGGTGAGCTGCACGTCGAACAGGTCGAGCATGCGGTTGCGCAGCGGGAAGCGGCGTTCCAGCCCGGCCTGCAGGCGCGCCTGGCTCAGCTCGACGCGGCGCGGTCCGACGATGCTTGCGCACGACGCCAGCAGGCCGGTCGCCGCCAGCGCCAGCGCGCCGCCACAGAAACGCCGCCGCGCGATGTGCGGTCCCACCTTGTCCATGCTGCCCTCCCCTGTCTGCTCATGTTCGGCCAGGCAGAGGGTAGCACATCCATTCTCACAGCATCATGCCGCCCGAGGCTTCCACGCGCTGGCCGGTGATCCAGCCGCTGCCCTCCGCCAGCAGGGCCGCCGCCGCGCCGCCGATATCGTCCGGCAGGCCGGCGCGGCCGAGCGCGGTCATGCCGGCCACCATGCGGTTGAGCGCCGGATCGTCGCGCACGCGGCCACCGCTGAAATCGGTCTCGATGGCGCCCGGCGCCAGCACGTTGACGGTGATGCCGCGCTCGGCCAGTTCGCGCGCCTGGTAGCGCGTCAGCACTTCCACCGCGCCCTTGGCGGCGCCGTACACGCCAGATCCCGGCAGGCTGACGCGCGCCAGCCCGCTGGAGATGTTCAGGATGCGGCCGCCTTCGTTCAGCAGCGGCACCAGCGCCTGCGTCAGGAACACCACGGACTTCACGTGGACGGCGATGATGTCGTCGAACTGCTGTTCCGTGACTTCCATCAGCGGCACGTGCAGGCTGGTGCCGGCGTTGTTGACCAGGATATCGAAGCGCTCGCGCCCCCAGCCGGCCAGCAGCGTGCGCACCCCGTCGGCGAAGGCGGCGAAGGCGCGGCTGTCGGCCACGTCGAGCCGCAGTGCGGCGGCGCGGCAGCCGAGCGCCTCGATCTCGGCCACGACTGCGCGCGCGGCTGCCTCGTTGCTTTGCCAGGTGATGAGGATATCGGTGCCGGCGCGCGCCAGGTGCAGCGCGATGTTGCGGCCCAGGCCGCGGCTGCCGCCGGTGATGACTGCGATGCGTTTGTTCATGTCGGGACTCCTTGTGGTGAGGTGTCCAGTATATTTTTCGCGCTTTTGCCAATAAACTGGCTAATCCTGCATAGACCTTACAGAATCCGCGAAGAATCGACGACCGATGAACGAACTCGACACCATCCAGGTCTTCCTGAAAGTCGCGGAGCTCGACAGCTTCAGCGGCGCCGCCCGCCAGCTCGGCTTGCCGAATGCGACCGTTTCCAGCGCCGTGCGCCAGCTCGAGGCCAGCCTGGGCACCCGCCTGCTGCAGCGGACCACGCGCCGCGTACAGCTGACCCAGGAAGGCGCCGCCTTTTATGCGCGCAGCCGCGAACTGGTGGCCGACTTCGACGCCCTGCGCTCGATGTTCCGCGGCGGCGCCGACGTGCTCAGCGGCCGGCTGCGGATCGACATGTCGGTGGCGATGGCGGCGCGCATCGTACTGCCGCACCTCGGCGAATTCATGGCGCGCCATCCGCGGCTATTGATCGACCTCGGCACCGCCGACCGCCGCGTCGACGTGATCCGCGAGGGCTACGATTGCGTGCTGCGCGCCGGCACCCTGCAGGATTCCTCGCTGGTGGCGCGCCCGCTCGGCAGCTACCGCCTGCTCAACTGCGCCAGCCCCGCCTACCTGGACGCATACGGCACGCCGCGCACGCTGGACGACCTCGAGCACCATCGCGTGATCCACTACGACGCGCAGCTGGGCGGCAGTGCGCCGGCCTGGGAATGGTTCGATGAAGCGGCCGGACAGTCGCGCAGCGCGCCGGTCGGCGCCGCCCTGACCGTCAACGGCACGGTGGCCTACGAAGCGGCCTGCCTGGCCGGCCTGGGCCTGGTCCAGGCACCGGAAGCCGGCCTGCGCGAACGCCTGCGCGACGGTTCGCTGGTGGAAGTCATGCCGGATTACCGGCCGGCGCCGATGCCGCTCGCCTTTGTCTATCCGTCGCGACGCCACGTGCCGGCGCGCACGCTGGCGTTCATGGAGTGGGCGCAGGCGCTGCTGGGGCCCTGGCTGGCCTAATAATAATAGGGCGTCCTGGCTGCCCACTCGCTGCCGCCATAGCGCTTGTGCAGGAGCGTGTACGCCTTGCGCGACAAGCTACCGGCATCCGGATCGAGGCAGCCGCCGCGCGTGGACTGCACTACCACGTACAGGAGCCAGGGCAGCTCGGGATCGGCCGGGTGGCGCGCGGCCCAGGCCATGACGTCGTCGCCGAGCGTGCCGGTGGCCGTTTTCATGGACCTCAGCCGCGCCAGCTCCTGCTGCCGCAGCGGGGCGTGGCCGGTGTCCGGCATGGCGGGAAAGCGCCAGCCGAATCCGCGCGCTTCACGCTCGCCCACCGGGACAACCTCGCCGAGCCGGCTGCCCGGCCTGAACGAACACCAGCCCGACGCCGTTGCCTCGCCCGGCGCCACCGGCGCCACCGGCTCGGCAGACATCCCGATTTGCGCTGCCAGGCCGAAGCGCAGTGCCGCGGCCAGCACGATGTGGCGGCGCTCGACGGCGGTGGTGGCGCGGCCATGGCGCGCCACGGCGTCGGCGCTGGACGGCACCAGTTGCGCCAGCAGGGCACCGGCCTGCCGGCCCTGCTCCGGCTTGTCCAGCAGGCTGGCGCGGATCCAGGCGGCGCCGGCGATGCGCGCGCGCAGCGCTTGCGGCAGCGAGGCCAGGCCGGCCAGGTCGATCAGGTCCGTCACCGGCAAGCCGCCGTTCAGCCAGTCCAGGCCATCGTCGTTGATCATGTCCTCGCGCGCCTCCGGCGCCATCCGCGCATGGTCGACATTGGTACGCAGCAGGTACATGCCGGCATCGCGTACCGAGGTGGCGACCGCGAAGCGCTCCTCGCGGAACAGGTTGCGCGTGCCGGGCGAGAGCTTGCGCTGCAGCAGCGCGTCCGCGATGGCGCGGGCCTGGCCGGGCTGGCCGCCCAGCCGCAGCAGCCGCGCCAGGTGATAGCGCACCGTGACGTAGCCGGGATCGCCGGGCTCCAGCGCCAGCCCGGCCTCGAGCAGCGCCGGCGGGGCCGATTCGGCCAGCATCAGCGCCGCCACCAGCCATGGATGCGAGCGCGTCTGCTGCCAGCGCTCTCCGGCGTGCGCGGCCGCCAGCGGACAGGCCATGGCGGCCGTCCTGCCGCGGCAGCCACGCAGGGTTTCGATCCAGTCGATGAAATCGTGCCCGGTCTGCAGGTCCGGCATCTGCGTCCCGGCGCTATCCACCAGGATCGCCCAGTCGCCCAGCCGATCCAGCGCATACGGATCGGCGGCCGGGTTGTCCAGGTAGCGGTTCAGCTCGCGCAAGCGGGTTTCCGGCGTCAATCCGGCACGCATCGCACGCAACAGGGCCCTGGTCGGCTCGTGCATGCTGGCTAGCGACGCGTCGCCCAGGATGGCGCCGCCACGCTGCTCCAGCGCACGCGCCTGCTGCTCGCGCCGCGCCGGGTCGACTTTCCTGATGTCTGCCGCCACCGCATTGCGTACCTCCGAACGCAGTGCCAGGTAGGCGCCCAGTTCGCGCATCGGATGGCCGGGGGTGGCGCCGATGCGCTCGAACAGCACGGTGCTGTCGGCATAGTGCGCCGACTGGAACGCCCAGGCGGCGCGCTGGTAGTCGTTCAGCTGGCGCCAGTAGGCCGGCTCGCCGACGGCAAGCGGCGCCGGTGCGGTCAGTGCCGGCGGCTTGTCGCTCCCGTAGCGATAGCGCCAGTCGTCGGCCGCCTGGCAGGCTTCGCCCACCCTGTACTGGGCCAGCACCCAGGCATCCAGGCGCGCCGGCGTGGCGTCGGCGCGTGCGGACGCGCTGCGGAACACACCCAGCGCATGGTCGGTCGACGCCGGCGCGCAAGCCCCGAGCTTGCGCAGCGCCGGGTCGCCGGGCGGCAGGTGCAGCAGCGTGGCCAGGCGCGCCGCCAGGGCCGGATCGGGTTCCGTGCCGGCGCCCTTCCAGCCGTGGCCGAAGGCGCTACCGTCGGCCCGCGCCAGGCCGCCCGCCAGGCCCGGTGACGACGCCACCCCGCGGCCGAGTGCGATTGCGCGCCAGGCCGTATACAGATAGACGCGCTGCATGCCCGGCTGCGGCACACCGAGTTCGCCCGCCTGGAAACGTTCGAGGGGAATGTCGGGCGCGCTCCAGGCTTTGAACATGGTGTAGTCGGGGCCGTAGCCGCCGCTGGCGCCGGCATCCGCCATCCATGCGAGCGCGGCGGCAAGGGCGAGAAATATGCGTTTCATGGTGGGCCTTTCCATCCTGTTTCATCGAACCAGTAGGTGCGCCGGTAACGCGCCGCGACCTCCGGCGCGAACGGCTCCTGCCGCGAAAAACCGGCACTGCCGCTACGGCACAGCGGGTGCAGCGTCGCCGGCCGCTGCGCCACGATTGCGCGCAGCGGCGCATTGTCGCGTCCCATCCGGAAAAACATCGGCACGACCTCGTCGGCGGGCAGCCCATCCAGCCAGGCTGGCGATCGGCACCACCAGGCCAGTGCCGTCACGCTCAGCTTCACTTGCGGCGGCAGGCTGGCGCGGATGCGCTGCACCAGCGCACGGTAGTCGGCGCGCTGCGACGGCCTCGCCTCCAGGTCGAGCTGGACCCAACCGGAGGTGGTGGCACGTGCCGCCGCCTGCATTGCGTCGAGCACCACGGCCTGCGCCTGCACCAGGCCGGCGGGCGGGCGCAGCGGATCGATCTCGACATGGACTACAGGGATGACGGCGGCGCCTTCGGGCAACCGCCGCGGCCGCGCGCCGGGGCGAACCAGTACCTTGTCGCCGGCCAGCCAGACGTGGCGGTCGACCACGGCCACCCTGCCGCGCGACCAAGCGGGAACGGGCGCCTCCTTCCACAGCCAGGCAATGGCTTCGGGAGGCGGAGCGGCGGGCAGCATGCGCGGGGCGGTGGCTTATTTGCCGATACAGAACCGGCTGAAGATCACCCCCAGCAAGTCGTCCGGCGTGAACTGCCCGGTAATGCTGGACAGCTGGTCCTGCGCCAGCCGCAGCTCTTCCGCGAACAAGTCGAGCGACTGGTCGTCCTGGGCCGCGTGCAGGCCCGCCATCTGCAGGTGCTCGCGCGCCGCCCGCAGCGCGACCAGGTGGCGCTCGCGCGCCAGGTACAGCGATTCTCCGGTCTGCTGCCAGCCGGCGATGCGCAGCAGTTCCGCGCGCAGCAGGTCGATGCCGGTCTTCTCGTGCGCCGACAGGTAGATGTGGGTGGCGTCCAGGCTCTGGTCGCGCGACGGCTGGTGCCCAGAGAGGTCGATCTTGTTCCAGATGCGCACCACGGGCACGTTCGGCGGGAAGGCGGCGACGATCTCCTCGTCGGCCTTGGCCGGGCCATGGTTGGCGTCGAGCAGGTGCAGGATCACGTCGGCCTTGCCGACCTCGCCCCAGGTGCGCTCGATGCCGATGCGCTCGACCACGTCGATGCCCTCGTCGATGGCGCGGATGCCGGCGGTGTCGACGATGTTCAGCGGAATACCCTCGACCTGGATGGTCTCGGTGACCTTATCGCGCGTGGTGCCGGCGATCGGGGTGACGATCGCCACGTCGGCACCGGCCAGCGCGTTCAGCAGCGAGGATTTACCGACGTTCGGCTGGCCGACCAGCACCACGTTCAAGCCTTCGCGCAGCAGCGCGCCCTGGGCGGCCTGGCGGAACACCGCTTCCAGCGACGCGACGATGCCCTTCAGCTGGCCGCGCGCATTCGATTTTTCCAGGAAGTCGATCTCCTCTTCCGGAAAGTCGAGCGTGGCTTCGACCAGCATGCGCAGGTTGATGGTCTGGTCGACCAGCTGGTGCACGACTTTCGAAAAGGCGCCGGACAGCGACTGCGTGGCCGACTTGGCCGCCGCTTCGGTCGAGGCGTCGATCAGGTCGGCCACGGCTTCGGCCTGGGCCAGGTCGAGCTTGTCGTTCAGGAAGGCGCGGCGGGTGAATTCGCCCGGCTCGGCCAGGCGCAGGCCCAGCCCGGCACCGGCTTCCAGCACGCGCGCCAGCAGCATGCGCAGCACCACCGGGCCGCCGTGGCCCTGCAGTTCCAGCACGTCTTCGCCGGTATACGAGTGCGGGCCCTTGAAGTACAGCGCCAGGCCTTCGTCGATATTGGCGCCGGCGGCATCCTTGAACGGCACATAGGTGGCGTGGCGCGGCGCCAGCGTCATGCCGGGGAACAGGACGTCGATCAGCGGCGCCAGCGCCTTGCCGGAGGCGCGCACGACGCCGATGCCGCCGCGGCCGGGGGCGGTGGCGATGGCGGCGATGGGGGAAGTGTCTAGTTTCATTGGGAGGATTGTAAACGTCATTCCCGCGTAGGCGGGAATCCAAGTTCGTGGCAGACCGCAAAACTTGGGCCCCTGCCTTCGCAGGGGCGACGGTCTTACGGCTGACTAAATAAAAAAAAAGCCCGTGCAAGCACGGGCTCTTCATGAAGCGACCGCGATTACTTCGCCGGCGCGTACTTCTTGGTGATCACATACTGCTGCGCCATCGAGATCAGGTTGTTGGCCACCCAGTACAGCACCAGGCCGGCCGGGAAGAACAGGAAGATCACGGAGAAGGCGATCGGCATGAACATCATCATCTTGGCCTGCATCGGATCGGCCGGCTGCGGGTTCAGCTTCTGGGTCACGAACATCGAGATCGCGTACAGGATCGGCAGGATGAACAGCGGATCCTTCATGGTCAGGTCAGGGACCCAGCCCCACGAGGCGCCGCGCATCTCGACCGCGGCCTGCAGCACCCAGTACAGCGCCAGGAACACCGGCATCTGTACCAGGATCGGCAGGCAGCCGCCCAGCGGGTTGATCTTCTCGGACTTGTACAGCTCCATCGTGGCCTGCTGCATCTTGACCGGATCGTCCTTGAAGCGCTCGCGGATCGCCTGCATCTTCGGGGTCACCGTCTTCATCTTGGCCATGCTGCGGTAGCCGGCCGCCGACAGCGGGAAGAACAGCAGCTTGATCAGGATGGTGAAGGCGATGATGGTCCAGCCCCAGTTGCCGATCATCGAGTGCAGCCAGTTCATGGTGGCGAAGATCGGCTTGGCGATGATCGCGGCCCAGGCGTAGTCGCGCACCAGGTCCAGGCCCGGGGTCACGGCTTCCAGCAGCTTCTCTTCTTGCGGACCCGAGTACAGGCGGCTCTCGTTCGACACGGTCTGGCCCGGCTGCAGGGTGCCCAGCGGCAGGTTGGTGCGGATCGCGAACAGGTTGTTGCCCAGGCTCTTGGTCTCGATGTCGCGCTGCAGCTTCTCCGGCGGCACGAAGGCCGAGACGAAGAAGTGCTGCGAGATCGCGATCCAGCCGTCGGTGGCGGTCTTCGAATGCTCGGCGCTGCCCTTGGCGATCTTGTCGAAGGTCAGCTTCTGGTACTTGTCCTGCGAGGTGTACAGGGTCGGGCCGGTGTAGCTGCTGTTGAAGAAGGTGTCGCCTTCCGGCTTGCTGCCGTCATGCATCAGCTGCAGGTAGAGCACCGGGTTCACGGCGGCGGCACCGACGTTGGCCACGTCGTGGCGCACGCCGATCACGTAGTCGCCGCGCTTGAAGGTGAAGGTCTTGGTCAGGCGCACGCCGCCCTGCTCCGCTTCCAGCACCAGTTGCACCTGGCCGTTGGCGTCGACGGTCGGACCCGAACGCACGGTGAACGGGGTGCTGTGGCTCGGCATCGGGCCGGCCGGGCTGTTGCCGGTCAGGCCGGTCTGGCCGAGGTAGGTGCGGCCGTTGGCGCTGTCGACGTGGAACAGCAGCTGGTTCTTGGACTGATCGACCTTGTCGCGGTACTTCAGCAGCTCCAGGCGCTGGATCACGCCGCCGGCGGTGTTGATGTCGACCTTGAACAGGTCGGTCGTGACGGTGACGATGCGGGTGGCGATCGGTGCCGCAGCCGGGGCGCCCGGGACGGCCGCCGTGGTGGCGGTGTTCGGCTGGACGCTGTTGCCCTGGGCGGCCGGTGCGGTCGCGACCTTGGCCGGCGGCGCGTTCGACAGCAGCGACTGCTTGCCGTTGGCGACCATCCAATCGTTCCACAGGACGAACAACGAGACCGCGAACACGATCCACAAAATGGTACGTTTATTGAATTCCATTGAGGTCTTAGTCAGGAGTGCTTGCAGCCGCAAGCGGTTGGTGATGAAGGCGCTTGTTTACCAGTACCGGCGGGCGGCACCGGGTCGACGCCGCCGTCGTTCCACGGATGGCAGCGGCCCAGCCGGCGCACGGCCAGCCAGCTGCCGCGGACGGTACCGTGGACTTGCAGCGCTTCGACTGCGTAATGGGAACAGCTCGGATAGAAACGGCAGTTCTGTCCGAGCATCGGAGACACCAGTAACTGGTAACCGCGCAACAGCCAGACGAGCAGCCGGTTCATGATGGCCTCGGCCCCGACCCCGGGGGCGTGGCAGCCGCCGGCGCCGGATCGGCAGCATTAGCAGCATTGTTCGACAACGGCGCCGGCTTGCGCGTGCGCGGCGCCTGCGACGCGAATAGCTTCGCCAGCTCGGCGTGCAGCAGCGTCTTGAGGGCCGTGTTCGTGGCCGGACCGGCCTTGGTATTCACCGGGCGCGCCAGGCGCACGATGCAATCGATGCCGGGCAGCGGCGTGGTACGGAACAGTTCGCGCGTGACGCGCTTGATCGTGTTGCGCGTGACCGCGCGCGGGGCGAAACGTTTGGCCGCGACGACGCCCAGCCGCGCATGAGGCAGGGCATTCGGTCGGGTGTAGAGCACGAAATGCGCGGTTTTTTGTGCCGGGCGCAAACGAAAAACGGATGAAAACTCATCCGTTTTTACGATACGCCGAACGCGCGCGAAGTCGTGCGAACCTTCGCCTGTCATGGCTGACCGCAGCGCGATTCGAAAGGCAGGCTTGGCTTAGACAGCCAGGCGCTTGCGGCCCTTGGCGCGGCGCGCGTTCAGGACTTGACGGCCACCACGGGTAGCCATGCGTGCGCGGAAGCCGTGCGTGCGCTTGCGACGAACGACGGAAGGTTGGTAAGTACGTTTCATGGTGGTCTCGCTTAAAGCAAATTAAAATGCAAAATCGGGCTGAGCCCTCATAGGTCAGCATTGCGCCAATGACATTTCGCAGTTGTTAAGCCAGCGTCACGCCACAGCAAAGCTAGTTCGCCTGTGTGCCGAGTGTCAGGTTGACAATGCGTACGGGCGGGGAACCCTGAATTAGACAGCATTTGCCTGTCCACTGTCAAGGCAACTGTTGCGTTGCAACGGCGGCAACCCGATCTGCTTACCTTACGCAAACGGTTGCTTTTACGTCCAGGCCTGTTGAGATTCAGTGGAAAAATCCTGGATCGCCTGTGGATAACTTCCGAGAAGACAGGTAAAATAGAGTGTTACGCTTACTTTAGTCGATGTATGGAAAACTTTTGGCAGACCTGTTCCTCGCAGCTGGAACTCGAGCTGACACCGCAGCAATACACCGCGTGGATCAAACCGCTCGTCGCCCTCGATTACGAGGATGGCAAGCTGCGTGTCGCCGCACCCAACCGTTTCAAGCTCGACTGGGTCAAGACACAGTTTGCAAACCGCATCACGGAACTGGCTTCCCAATACTGGGAACGGCCGGTCGACGTGCTGTTCGTGCTCGATCCGAAGAACAGCGCGCCCAAGAAGGTGACCACGTCCGCCCCTGCTGCGCCGTCCAGCAACGGCAACGGCGGCGCCCTCGGCGTGAATGCCGCGGCCGACCGCACCGTGCCGGAAATGCCGGTGATCACGCCGGACAACGTCATCGCCAACAATCCGCGCCGCGAGCAGAGCCGCGTCAATCCGGACCTGACGTTCGAGAACTTCGTGACCGGTAAGGCGAACCAGCTGGCGCGCGCCGCCGCGATCCAGGTCGCCAACAACCCGGGCATCTCGTACAACCCGCTGTTCTTCTATGGCGGTGTCGGCCTCGGTAAGACCCACCTGATCCATGCGATCGGCAACCAGGTGATGGCCGACCAGCCGGGCGCGCGCATCCGCTACATCCACGCCGAACAGTACGTGCGCGACGTGGTGACCGCTTACCAGCGCAAGGGTTTCGACGATTTCAAGCATTACTACCACTCGCTGGACATGCTTCTCATCGACGATATCCAGTTCTTCGGCGGCAAAAGCCGCACGCAGGAAGAATTCTTCTATGCGTTCGAAGCGCTGATCGCGGCCAAGAAGCAGATCATCATCACCTCGGATACCTACCCGAAAGAGATCACCGGCATGGACGACCGCCTGATCTCGCGCTTCGACTCCGGCCTGACGGTCGCGATCGAGCCGCCGGAACTCGAAATGCGGGTGGCGATCCTGATGAAGAAGGCGGAATCCGAGGGCGTGGTCCTGAACGACGACGTCGCCTTCTTCGTGGCGAAACACCTGCGCTCGAACGTGCGCGAGCTGGAAGGCGCGCTGCGCAAGATCCTGGCTTACTCGCGCTTCCACGGCAAGGACATCACCATCGATGTGGTGAAGGAAGCCCTGAAGGATTTGCTGTCGGTGCAGAACCGCCAGATTTCCGTGGAAAACATCCAGAAAACGGTGGCCGACTTCTTCAATATCAAGGTGGCGGACATGTACTCGAAGCGCCGTCCGGCCAACATCGCCCGTCCGCGCCAGATCGCGATGTACCTGGCGAAGGAGCTGACGCAGAAGAGTCTGCCGGAAATCGGCGAACTGTTCGGCGGCCGCGACCACACCACCGTGCTGCACGCGGTGCGCAAGATCTCGCAGGACCGCCAGAAGAACGCCGAATGCAACCACGAATTGCACGTGCTGGAACAGACGCTGAAAGGCTGATAAAACCCTACCAAGTATAGGGTTCTGAAAGAGGGATTTTTCCCGGTTACTCTGGCAAAATATTGCGCAGAAAACATTTTTACCCACAAGATCGAGGATATTTATGCAACTGGTCAAATCCACCCGAGACACGCTTCTCCGGCCACTGCAGATCGTGAGTGGTATTGTCGAGCGTCGGCACACTATGCCGATTCTGGCCAATATCCTCATCCGCAAGAACGGCGAAAGCGTCTCCTTCCTGTCGACCGACACCGAGGTGCAGATCACGACCCTGGCCAACATCGGCTCCGGTCCTGAAGAGACCGGCACGACGGTCGCCGCGCGCAAGCTGCTGGACATCCTGCGCGCGCTGCCGGAATCCGGCGACGTCACGCTGACCCTGCTGAACAAGCGCCTGACCGTGCAGAGCGGCAAGTCGCGCTTCGCGCTGCAGACCCTGGCCGCGGAAGAATTCCCGACCGTGAACGTGGCCGAGACCCACAACGCCTCCGTCACCCTGCCCCAAAAGACGCTGAAGCACCTGTTCAACATGGTGCACTTCGCGATGGCCCAGCAGGACATCCGCTACTACCTGAACGGCCTGCTGCTGGTGCTGGACGGTAACAACGTGATCGCGGTCGCCACCGACGGCCACCGTCTGGCCTTCGCCCAGGTGGCCACCGACCAGACCTTCGAGCGCCAGGAAGTCATCATCCCGCGCAAGACCATCATCGAACTGCAGCGCCTGCTGGAAGAAAGCGACGACACCGTCCAGCTGGACATCGCCGCATCCCAGGTGAAACTGACCTTCGCCGACATCGAACTGGTGTCGAAGCTGGTCGAAGGCAAGTTCCCGGATTACACCCGTGTGATCCCGAAGGGCTACAAGAACGATTTCACGATCAGCCGCGAAGAACTGCTGCGCTCGCTGCAGCGCGCTGCGATCATGACCAGCGACAAATTCAAGGGTGTCCGCTGCATGATCTCGCCGGGCTCGATGAAGATCAGCTCGACCAACGCCGACCAGGAAGAAGCGGTGGAAGAACTGGAAATCGACTACGGCGGCGACGTCATCGACATCGGTTTCAACGTCACTTACCTGCTCGACGTGCTGAACAACCTGAAGTGCGACCAGGTGAATATTGCGCTGGGCGATTCGAATTCGTCGGCACTGATGTCGATTCCGGAAAATGGCGACTTCAAATATGTCGTCATGCCCATGCGTATTTAAAAAAGGCTGAGACGGCCCCATATCGTCTTGTTGCCTGAGACCGCGCTTCCCCCGGATCCGCGGTCTGGTTTACCCGTTTTTTGAGAAAGCAGTCATGTCCGAGAACACTCAAGCAGTTTTGGAAACCTCGCCGAACAAGGCGGACGAGTACGGCGCCGCGTCGATTCAGATCCTCGAAGGCCTGGAGGCCGTGCGAAAGCGCCCGGGCATGTACATTGGCGACACCTCGGACGGTACCGGCCTGCACCATCTGGTGTTCGAAGTGCTGGACAACTCGATCGATGAAGCGCTGGCCGGCTATTGCACCGAGATCCACGTCACGATCCACGCCGACAACTCGATCTCCATCACCGACAACGGCCGCGGCATCCCGACCGGCGTCAAGATGGACGACAAGCACGAGCCGAAGCGCTCGGCGACCGAGATCGCCCTGACCGAGCTGCACGCCGGCGGCAAGTTCAACCAGAATTCGTACAAAGTGTCCGGTGGCCTGCACGGCGTCGGCGTGTCCTGCGTGAACGCGCTGTCGAAGCTGCTGCGCGTGACCGTGCGCCAGAAAGGCAAGATCCACCAGCTGGAATTCTCGCGCGGCGTGCCGATGGACCGCATCATCGAAGTCGTCGACGGTGTCGAAGTGTCGCCGATGAAGGTCCTCGGCGACACCGACAAGCGCGGCACCGAAGTGCACTTCTGGGCCGACGAGGAAATCTTCACCCACGTCGAGTTCCACTACGAGATCCTGAGCAAGCGTATCCGCGAACTCTCGTTCCTGAACAACGGCGTCAATATCAAGCTGTCCGACCAGCGCAGCGGCAAGGAAGAAATCTTCGCCTTCGAGGGCGGCACCCGCGGCTTCGTGGAGTACATCAACAAGGCCAAGGCCGTGCTGCACCCGACCGTGTTCCAGGCCACCGGCGACCGCCAGTCGGACCAGGGCACCAACATCGCGGTGGACGTGTCGATGCAGTGGAACGACTCGTACAACGAGCAAGTGCTGTGCTTCACCAACAACATCCCGCAGCGCGACGGCGGTACTCACCTGACCGGTTTGCGTGCGGCGATGACGCGCGTAATCAACAAGTACATCGACGAAAACGAATTCGCCAAGAAGGCCAAGGTCGAGATCTCGGGCGACGACATGCGCGAAGGCCTGACCTGCGTGCTGTCCGTGAAAGTGCCGGAGCCGAAGTTCTCGTCGCAGACCAAGGACAAGCTCGTGTCGTCGGAAGTGCGCGGCCCGGTCGAAGAGATCGTCGCCAAGACGCTCACCGACTTCCTGAACGAAAAGCCGAACGACGCCAAGATCATCTGCGGCAAGATCGTCGAAGCCGCGCGCGCGCGCGAAGCCGCACGCAAGGCCCGCGACCTGACCCGCCGCAAAGGCGTGATGGACGGCCTCGGCCTGTCGTCGAAACTGGCCGACTGCCAGGAACGCGACCCGGCGCTGGCCGAACTGTACATCGTCGAGGGTGACTCGGCAGGCGGCTCGGCCAAGCAGGGCCGCGACCGCAAGTTCCAGGCCATCCTGCCGCTGCGCGGCAAGGTGCTGAACGTGGAAAAGGCGCGCTTCGAAAAGATGCTGTCGTCGGAGCAGATCACGACCCTGATCGCGACCCTCGGCACCTCGATCGGCCCGGACGAATTCAACGTCGACAAGCTGCGCTACCACCGCATCATCATCATGACCGACGCGGACGTCGACGGCGCCCACATCCGTACCCTGCTGCTGACGCTGTTCTACCGCCAGATGCCGCAGCTGGTCGAGCGCGGCCACATCTACATCGCCCAGCCGCCGCTGTACAAGGTCAAGGCAGGCCGTGACGAGCGCTACCTCAAGGACGACGTCGAGGAAGCCAGCTACATGATGAACTTCGCGCTGAACACCGCCGCCCTGGTGCCGCAGGACGGCGCCGAGCCGATCAGCGGCGATGCCCTGGCCGGCCTGGTACGCCAGTACAACCTGGCCAACGCTATCATGATGCGCCTGACCCGCCTGATCGACCGCGCCGCCCTGTCCGCCATCATGACCGGCGTCACGCTCGACATGACGACCCTGGACAACGCCGAAGCCACCGCCCAGGCGATGGCCAAGACCATCAACGACCCGGCCGTCAAGGTGCTGGTGCGCACGGACGACCTGTCCGGCAAGCACGCGCTGCGCATCGAGCGCATGCACCACGGTAACGTGCAGGTGACCTCGATCGACGCCGACTTCGTCGACAGCGCAGACTACGCCACCCTGGCCAGCTCGGCAGCGACCTTCCAGGGCCTGATGGGCGAAGGCGCACTCGTGCGCCGCGGCGAAGGCGACCGCATGAAGGAGTTTGCGGTACGCGACTTCCACGGGGCCATGAACTGGCTGCGTGAAGAGGCGGAGCGTGGCGTGTCGAAGCAGCGCTATAAAGGTTTGGGCGAGATGAATCCCGAGCAGCTTTGGGAGACGACCATGGATCCGACCGTGCGTCGCTTGCTGAAGGTGCAGATCGAGGATGCGATTGCTGCGGATCAGATCTTCACAACCCTGATGGGGGATGAGGTGGAGCCGCGTCGTAATTTCATCGAGTCGAATGCGCTGCAGGCGGGGAATATCGACGTCTGATCAGGTGTTCCAGGCTCAACAAAAAGCCAGCCTTCGGGCTGGCTTTTTTCATGTGCGCGCATTTCGCATCGCGCTAACATCATCCGCGCAGGGTCGACGCTTTGGATGCCAACGCATGCCTGTGCAGCGATCGGGACGATTTGGCGAACAGCTTGCCCAGAGGCGCTTCCACCGAGTGGAAAAAGACAGCACCGGCAGCCACGCTGGCAGCCCAGGCGACCAGCATGCCCACTGCCTGCAGATAAGGCTGCTCAAATACGAAACGCTCGAACACCGCGTTCACGACCAGGCACACGGGAAAGTGAACGAGGAAGATCGAAAACGAGATCGTTGCCACTCGATTGACGAGACCCAGGACGCCACCCGTGCAAAACACGAGTCGCGCACGGCCAAAGAGCAACAGGACGCCAGCCACGACGACGGCCACGGCGATACGGCTGCGGAAATCCAGTGCCAGCGCCACTGCGGCCGGCAGGACCATCATCAGCAGCAAGACCAGGCTTGTGCCGGGCTGACGCTTCGGATCGCTCGCCCACCAGGCCAACGCGCCCAGGCCATAGCTACCGAAGAAGTACGGTGCCCACACATCCCAGTCGGCGTCACGGTTGAAGTAGAGCAGCGAGGCACTCATGCCGATCACGACCAGGGCAGGCGCCAGCCAGGCTTGCAAGCCCTTGCCGGCAACACGGGGCGGCAGCCACAGCAGCAGCGTCATCAGCGCATACAGCTGGAAATCGATCGCCACGTACCAGGCGCCGGCGGACAAGGACTCATAGCCCAGCACACCCTGCAGCAACAGCACGTGCGATATCAATTGGCCGATCGTCGGCGGTGCCGAAATCGAATCGTCCGTCATCCACAAGCTGGCCACGGCCGAGGCCAGAATCGCCAGCAACATCGCCACGATGAACGGCGGCGCCAGCTTCATATAGCGGCGCCAGATGGCCTGAACGGGATTGGCAATGCCAGGCAGCCCTTGCGGCGACAGCGATTTCGCCGCCAGGAAGCCGCCAATGACGAGGAAGACTTGCACGGCAATCCGTGCGTAATCGTAGAGCCAGTCGATCAGCGACGGCATGATGGTCCGCGCGTGGTCGGACATCGGGCCGTAGAAGGCCAGGTGGTGCAGGACGATCAGCTGCGCCGAACCTGCCTTCAACAGGTTAATCAGGACAAACTGCTTCTGGGGTGCCGGTTGCGATCCGGACGTGGGTACCGCTCCATGTATGAACTTCATGCCTAGCCTTCTCAACAACGAATCGTTCAACATTGCCTTGGAGACAATGTTGAGCGAGGCATCATAGCTGAGCTGGCGGAAGCATGGTCACTCGTTACATTCAGTAACTTTCGTCAATACGCTGTCTTTCTGCTAGGAACAGCTTCCATAAGCGTAGTATCCGGCCGACGTACGCCGCACATCGGTATATGCCGTCGTCAGGTAATAACCCAGGTACTGGTTCGAGTTCACCGCATACACCTGCCCGTCGGTACCGATGTAGGCGCGGCCATTGGCCACGTGCGCATAATTGCTGGCATACCAGTGGCTGCAAGTGAACGGCGCCGCCGTATTGCCGCCGACGATCTTGTCGATCATCGTCTTGATGGCCACCATCTGCCCACCGCTCTTGCCCGGGAAATTCACGTCCTCGTAGCCCCACCAATCCCAGCAGCCGCCCGGGTTGTTCGTGGTAGCGATGGTCTGCGGATACAGCACGACGATCCTGTTGGTATCGGCCCAGCGGTTATAGCCGGCGTTCTGGTAAAAGGCGGTGCCGGCGACCGACGCGCTTTGCAGGCAACCATGAAAAGCGACGTGCAACCGGCACGCCTGTCCTGCCGTGCAGGCAGCAGGAACATAGGCATAGCCGCTGCTGGCCATGCTGTAGGTGCCCGGATTGAAGTTGCCCCAGAATGCGGACTGGTCGAAGTTGATGAAGCTGCCGCTCAGGGTGCCGGTGTTCTTTGTATTCAGCGTCCCGTAAATCCATTTAAGAATCTCGCCGGCGGTATCGAAGTTGCAGTTGTTGAGGTAAGGGCTGCCATTGACGCTGCAGCCGTTGCCGAAGAAATCGGTCGGCACCGCGTGCTCGGCGGCGAGGTTGTTCTTGTAATAGATGTTCGCGGCCGGCAGGTAATTGGCGTACATCGTTTTCAGGTCATCCATCACCGGTTGGCGCACCGTGGAATCGATGGTGCCGGACAGCAGATAGACCCTGGAAGCAGACATATTGCCGGTCGGATCGATGTAGCCGTTGCCCGACCAGGTATTCACCACCGACATCAGATACGGCAGGTTGCGCGATCCCGTGTTGGCCATACACGGGCCGACCGAGATCGCGACATTGCCTTGCGAGCAGTACACCGGACCGCCGGCCACGATCCCCGCCCCTTTCCGGATCGTCTTCGAGTAGGCGAAATGCATCTGCGCTGCCATGTGCGCCCCGGACGAGAAGCCGGATACCGAGACTTCCTCCACGCTGACGTTGTATTTCGGCAGGGCGATGATCGCCCCCAAGGCGCTTGCGCTCGGCAAGCTGGTGAGAACGACCAATGCCGCAAGAAGTCTCGAGGCTGTAACGCGAATTGCCATGTGTTGTCTCCGCTCGTCATCGTTATGTGAATCCCAATGTGGCAACGACGCGTCAATTTTTAACAATTGACTAAAAGCAGAATAGTTCAGGTAGGTAAATATTCAAGCAGAAAGAGTGTGCCTGCGTGAGGAAATGCGTGTGCAAATAGTTTATGAAATCGCAACGTCCTAAAGCCGAGTTCACGAATGTTCGCTAACGATATTTGAGTCAGCACAAACCTCATGCACGAGATGTTGTAATCGTGTCCCAACAGAAATATTCGTAGCAATTGAACATCACTGGTGCAATAATATTTCTGCAAGTTAATTTTATAACAACCAGGGATAACCATGAAAAAGACCATCGCTGCACTCGCCGGCGCTGCTTACCTGCTCTGCTCCACGCTCGCCCACGCCACCGTCTACAAGCTGGATTTCACGGCGTCCGGCTACGGCCCGGGTATTTTCGGCGGCGCCGCCGCCCCGCAAAATTCGGTCACCGGTTCAATCCAGTTCACCGCAGCCTCGCTGGGCGCCGCCGTCACTTCGATCGACGCGGTCAACCTGACGATCGGCGGACACGCGTATAAACCTGCTGAGCTCGGCACCAGTTTCTACAGCGACGGTTACGTCTTCGGCGCCCTCGTGAACGGCGTCGGCGTCACGCGCACGAACTCGGACGACTTTTATCTGATCCTGTCGAGCAGTTACAACGTCTTCGCATACGCGGTGAACAACATTCCGGATACCTGGACCACGCGCAATATCACTGCCAGCTACACCGAGGTGCTGCCGCCGTCGGCTCCGGTACCGGAACCGGCTACCCTGGCCCTGCTGGGGCTTGGTATGGCTGGACTGGGCATGGCACGGCGGCGCCAGGCGCGGCGCGCCTGATCTTTACAAGCGGCCCATCGTCAACGACCGTACAGCGCCGTCATCCGCGCGCTCCCCAGCGCATTCGCATGCAGCATGAAACCCACCATCGCGCCCGACGGCGCCGGCGGTACAGGCAGCTTGTCCACCTTCAGCGCGTGGACGGTGAACACGTAGCGGTGCGGCTTGTCGCCAGCCGGCGGGCAGGCGCCGCCGAAGGACTGGGTCCCGAAGTCGCTGCGGCCCTGCTGGGCCCCAGCCGGTAACGCGCCGGGCTGGCCCTTGCCGGCGCCGGCCGGCAGGCTGCGTGTGCTCGCGGGGGAGGTCGTACACGACCCAGTGCCACCAGCCGCTGCCGGTCGGCGCATCCGGATCGTAGACGGTGATGGCAAAGCTTCTGGTCCCTGCCGGGGGATCGGTCCAGGACAGCTGCGGCGACTGGTTGCCGCCCTGGCAGCCGAAGCCGTCCAGGACTTGCGCGGCGCCGAGCGTACCTTGGTCGCTCAGGTCGGCACTCGTCAGGCTGAACGCCTGGTCGAGCGCATGGGCACATGGTGCTGCGGACAAGGCGCACGACAGCGCCAGCAGGATGGAACAGCGTGGAATGGACATGAAGTTCTCTAGGATGGACAGGAACTTCAGGATGCCGCCAGCGGTGCGCGCCGTTCGCTCGGATTGCTGCGCCGGTCGCTCAAGCCGGGGCGGCGCGGCGCGGGTCAGGCGCCGCCGTTCGCCACCGTGGCCGCATCGACGCCGAAGCGCTCGGCGAACTGGCGGCAGAAGCTCGGCACCGAGCGATAGCCGCAGGCGTGTGCCACGCTCTTGAGCGGGCGCCGCGTCGTCTGCAACTGATATAAACCGTGATCAAGCCGCGCCTCGCGTACCAGCACCCGCAGCGAGGTGTGTTCTGCGGCCAGGCGCCGGCGCAGTGTGGCGCCGCTTATGTGCAGCTGCGTTTCGACATCCGGCGACGACCAGTCGCGTGCCGGCGCGCTACTGACCAGCAGACGGATGCGGCTGGCCAGTGCCGGGTCCTGCGCCAGCCTGAACTGCGACTCGCCGCCGCGCACCAGCGCCAGCAGCAGTCCCAATAAAGCGTGGTCGCGCAAGAGATCGTCGCCGCTTTTGGCCGCGTCCAAGAGGCGCTGCAAGGCCTCGCCCAGCGGTGCCAGCGTTCCAGTCCCCAGTGCGGCGCCGGGTGCCGGTGGCAGCGTATGCGCATCCAGCAGCGTGCGCGCCAGCCCGATCACATGCCATGGGAAGACGATGCACCAGGTGATTGCTCGGCGAGTTGCTCGGCCAACTGCGTCAATCGCTCGTCATTGCGCGCGTAACGCTCGATCGCATCTGTGCGATCATCGCCGCCATGACCTACCGCCTCGCCCTCTTCGACTTCGACGGCACACTTGCCGATTCCTTCCCGTTTTTCCTGAGTGTCTTCAATACCATTGCCGACCGCCACGGTTTCAAGCGCATCGACACCTCCCGGGCCGGGCAGTTCCGCCATTACGGCATCCGCCGCATGATGGCCCACGTCGGCTTGCCGGCCTGGAAACTGCCGCTGGTCGCGCGCAGCTTCATGGGAATGATGACGGATAACGCGCACACGATTCCGCTGTTCGACGGCGTCGGCGACGCGCTGCGCCACTTGTCCGCCGGCGGTGTGCGGCTGGCGGTGGTGTCCTCGAATTCGGAACACAACGTGCGCCAGGTGCTGGGCCCGGAGCTGGCCGGGCTGGTCACGCAATTCGAATGCGGGATGTCGGTGTTCGGCAAGGCCAGCCGGATGCGCGCGGTACTCAAGGCCAGCGGCGTCGCCGCGGACGAGGCGATCTATGTCGGCGACCAGGATACCGATGCCGAAGCGTCGCACCGGACCGGCGTGGCGTTCGGGGCGGTGCACTGGGGCTATGCCACCATCGAATCCCTGCGTGAGGCCGGGTGCGACGAAGAGTTCGTCACGCCGCGCGACCTGCACCGGATCCGGCTGAGCAGCTAGTTACACTCAAGAAACAACATTTCCTCAGAAAAATTACGTACAGAGTTGAAGCAAAATACTTCGCATGCTAAACTTTCGCATATCAACAGTATTCAAGCGAAATATATTTACGCGAAGCTTCCATGACCCTGTCGGACCAGACCCTCAGTAGCCTTACAGCCGCCCTCACCCATGCTTCGCGCGCCTACCGCGCCGCTGCCGACAAGGTCGGCGCCGCCTATGGTTTGTCGCAGGCGACCGGCCTGCCGGTGCTGGTCATCAGCCGTTTCGGCGAGGCCGGCGTGCGTCCCGGCATCCTGGCCGAAACGCTGGGCCTGGAAGCCTCGTCGCTGGTGCGCGTGGTCGACCAGCTGATCGAAGCGCGCCTGCTCGAGCGCCACGAAGATCCGCACGACCGCCGCGCCAAGATCCTGCGCCTGACCGAGGAAGGCGAACAGACCGCCCAGCGCATGGACCAGGCTTTGATCCCGTTTCGCCGCAAATTGTTCGGGGATTTTGCACCGGAAGACGTCGAAGCCGCCCTGCGCGTGCTGGCCGGCCTGCCGGCGGCGATCGCCAACATTACCTTTGCCTCGGACAACGCAGAAGAGTCGATGCACGCATGAAGTTTGCTAGCAGGTCGGAGCTGCTGTTCTCCGTTAAGTCTTTCGCGGCAGCGATGCTCTCGGTATATCTATCCTTGCGCATCGGACTGCCGCGTCCTTTCTGGGCCATGATGACTGCCTACATCGTGGCCCAGCCGTTCGCCGGGCCGACCCGCTCCAAGGGACTGTACCGGGCGGGCGGCACCGTCCTCGGCGCCACCGCAGTCGTCCTGCTGGTGCCGCACCTGGTCAATGCGCCCGAGCTGCTGTCGCTGGCGCTGGCATTGTGGATCGCCGGCTGCCTGTATTTCTCGCTGCTGGACCGCACCCCGCGTTCCTACATGCTGATGCTGGCCGGTTATACCGCCGGCCTGATCGGTTTCCCGGCCGTGAGCAATCCGGGCGCCATCTTCGACATCGCCCTGGCGCGGGTCGAGGAAATCGTGCTCGGCATCACCTGCGCCACCGTCGTGCACAGCCTGGTGCTGCCGCAGTCCTTCGGTCCGGTACTGCTGGCGCGCCTGGACCAGGCGGTACGCGATGCGCACCACTGGATCCGCGATGCCCTCAACCCGGCCGGCGACGCGCGCTCGGCGGCCGACCGCCGCAAGATGGCGACAGACATCACCGAGCTGCGCATGATGAGCACCCACCTGCCCTTCGACACCTCGCGCCTGCGCTGGACCGGGAGCGCCGTGAACGCGCTGCAGGAACGCCTGTCGCAGTTCGTGCCCATCGTGTCCGGTATCGAAGACCGCCTGACCGCGCTGCGCGAGATGGGTGCGACCGGCGTGTCCGCGCACTGGAACGCGCTGCTGCAGGACGTCGTGGCGCTGGTCGAGACGCCGAAGAACACCGATATCGCCAAGGCGGGCGGCAGCCTGCACGAACGCATCGACGAACTCGCGCCGCCGGTGCTGCGCGGGCTGGGCTGGACTGGCATGATCGAACTGAACCTGGCCGCGCGCCTGCACCGCCTGGTCGACATCGCGGTCGAGATGCGCGCGCTGCGCCAGCATATCGACGCCGGCGTCCATGGCCGCCTGCCGCCTGAAGTGCGCCGCTTGCCTGGCGTGTCGCCCAGCGCGCTGCACCTGGACCGCGGCATGGCCCTGCTGTCGGCCTTTGCCGCCATCGTCGCCGTGCTGGTCTGCTGCGCCTTCTGGATCCTGACGGGTTGGCCGGCCGGGGCGGCGGCGCCGATGATGGCCGCCGTGCTGTGCTGCTTCTTCTCGACCCAGGACAACCCGGTGCCCTTCATCCGCGGCTTCCTGGAGTACACGATCTATTCGATCCCGGTGTCGGCGCTGTACCTGCTGGTGCTGCTGCCCGCGGCGCACAACTTCGAGACGCTGGTGCTGTTCTGCGCCCCGGTGTTCCTGCTGCTCGGCGTGTTCGTCGCGCGGCCGGCGACCTTCGGACGTGCCTTCCCCTTCCTGTTCGGCGTGACCGGCACGCTGGCGCTGATGGACACGGACACCGCCGACATGGTGTCGTTCACCAACGGCATGCTGGCGCAGATCGCCGGACTGGTGGCCGCCGCCGTCATCACCAGCATGTTCCGCCGCGTCGGCGCCGGCTGGACCGCGCGCCGCCTGCTGAAGGCCGGCTGGCGCGAACTGGCGCGCCTGGGCAAGGGCGAAAAGACCACGCTGGCGAAATTCTCGGCGCGCATGGTCGACCGCATCGGCCTGCTGGCACCGCGCCTGGCGCTAGCCGCCCAGGCGACGCCGGGCGACCAGCAAGGCTTGCAGGCGCGCGACGCGCTGCGTGACCTGCGCGTCGGCCTGAACATGACGCTGCTGCAGCAGATCCGTGCCCAGCTCGGCCGCGGCGACACCGCGCTCGGCCCGCTGATGTCTCAGCTGTCGCACCATTTCGAGCGCCTGCCCGCGCTCGACAAGGATGGCGAGACGCATCTGCTCGGCGCCCTCGACAACGCCCTGCGTGCTGTCTGCGAGGGCACGCACGACGCGCCCCAGCGCGAAGCCCTGGCCGCCCTCACCGGCATCCGGCGCGACCTGTTCCCATGGGCGGCGCCGTACCAGCCTGCCCACATGACTGCTGTTTAACCAAGGAGATCCGATGATCGGCGAAGTCAGCATCTATGGCCTCTACCTTCCTCCGCTCCTGCTTCTCACGCTGGCGGCATTGGTGGTATCGCGCCTGTTCAAAGTGGTCCTGGCCTGGACCGGCTTTTACCGCGTGGTGTGGCATCCCGCGCTGTTCGATTTTTCTTTATTTGTCATCGTGCTCGGCGCGCTGACGTATTTCACACGTAACTGGTCCTGACATGGCGACGAAAAATTTTCTTCCGGCGGTCGGCCGGGTTGGTATCACGCTGCTGGTGACTGCGGGCGCAATCTATGCGGGCTGGCAGATGTGGCGCCACTATGAGGTCGAACCCTGGACCCGCGACGGCCGCGTCAAGGCCTACGTGGTGCAGATCGCGCCGGACGTCACGGGACAGGTAACGAAAGTGTACGTGCACGACAACCAGCATGTGGCCGCCGGCGAACCGCTGTTCGAGATCGACCGCGCGCGTTTCGAGCTGGCGCTGCGCCAGAGCGAAGCCGAGGTGACGGCGGCCGAGGCGGCCCTGAGCCAGGCGACCCGCGAGAACAAGCGTAACACTCAGCTGGACGACCTGGTGTCGCAGGAAACCCGCGAGCAAGGCCAAACCCGCACCGACCAGGCCCGCGCCACGCTGGCCCAGGCCGTCGTCAACCGCGACACGGCCAAGCTGAACCTGGAACGCTCGCACGTGGTGTCGGCGGTGGACGGCATCGTCACCAACCTCGACCTGCGCGAAGGCGCCTACGCCACCGCGGCACACCCGGTGATGGCGATCGTCGACCGCAGCACTTTCTATGTCGAAGGCTATTTCGAGGAAACCAAACTGCCCGGCATCCAGCTCGGCGACAAGGTCGAAGTCACCCTGATGGGCACGCGCCAGCCGATCTCCGGGCACGTCGACAGCTTCGCCGAAGGTATCGCCGACCGCGACCGCTCGACCGGCGCCAACATGCTGCCGAACGTGAACCCGACCTTCAACTGGGTGCGCCTGGCCCAGCGCATCCCGGTGCGCATCGCGCTCGATCCGGTGCCGGCCAGCGTGCGCCTGGTCGCCGGCCAGACCGCCACCGTGAAGGTGCTGCCGGGCGCAGCGCAGCCTGCGCCTGCTGCGCCGGCCACCCTGCCTGCTACTCCGGCCACCCCGCCTGCCGCCAAGGCACCGGCCGTCGTCGCTGCGGCGCCGGCCGCCGCACCTGCTGCCAAGACAGCGCATTAAGGAATTCATCATGACCCGGTATCGCTCCACAGCCTCCATCAAGAAGGCGCTGACGCTGTCGCTGATGGCGGCGGCACTGGCCGCCTGCACCACGGTCGGCCCCGACTACCACGTGCCGAAAGAGGCCGTGGTCAAGCGCGACGCCGCCAATGCCAAATTCATGGGCGCGGCCGACAAGGCCTTCAAATCCGACCCGCTGCCGGCCGATTGGTGGCGCCTGTACCAGGACCCGGTGCTGGATAAACTGATTGCGAAAGCCTTCAGCGCCAACGCCGACCTGCGCGTCGCTGCTGCCAACCTGCAGCGCACGCATGCGGTGCTGGAAGAAGTCGAAGAGAAGAAGCGTCCCGAAGTCGAGGCCAGCGTGGCGCCGGTGTACGGCCGCCTCGCCGGCGAATCGATCGGCATCCCGGAACAGCTGCCGCGCAGCGGCCTTTACGACGGCGACATCCGGGTGTCCTACCAGCTCGACATGTTCGGCCGCATCCGCCGTGCCATCGAAGCCGTGGAAGCCGACGTCGACGCCGCCCAGGCCGCCGCCGACCTGGCCCACGTGACGGTGGCCGCCGAGACCACGCGCGCCTACGCCGACGCCTGCTCGGCCGGCTACCAGCTGAAGGTGGCGCAGCAGTCGGTCGACCTGCAGCAGAAGTTCGCCAACCTGACCGCCGAGCGCGTCCAGCGCGGCCGCGGCATCGCCATCGACAACAGCCGCGCCCAGGCCCAGCTCGACGGGCTGCGCGCCAACCTGCCGCCGCTGGTGGCGCGCCAGCGCACCGCGCTGTACCGCCTGGCGGTGCTGACCGGCGAAGTGCCGAGCGGCTTTCCGCAAGAGGTGGCGCAGTGCGCCACGCCGCCGCGCGTGATCAGCGCGGTCCCGGTTGGCGACGGCGCAGCCCTGCTGCGCCGCCGTCCGGACGTGCGCCAGGCCGAGCGCCAGCTGGCCGGCGCCACCGCCCGCATCGGTGTCGCCACCGCCGAGCTGTACCCGAACATCACGCTCGGCGCCTCGTTCGGCGGCGTCGGTTTCATGAACGACTTCGGCAACGCCAACACCTGGAAATTCTCGATCGGCCCGCTGATCCAGTGGAACCTGCCGTCGACCAGCTCGGCCCACTCGCACATCGCCCAGGCGAATGCCGCCACCGCGGGTGCGCTGGCCCACTTCGACGCGGTGGTGCTGAACGCACTGCGCGAGACCGAAAGCGCGCTGACGGTGTATGGCCGTGAACTCGACCGCAACTCGCTACTCCGCGCAGCGCGCGACCAGAGCGCGCTGGCGGCCCGCCAGACCGCCAGGCTGTACCAGTTCGGCCGCACCGACTTCCTGGCCGCGCTGGATGCGGACCGCACGCTGGCCTCGGCCGAGAGCATGCTGGCGGCGTCGGATGCGCAGCTGGCGGCGGATCAGGCGCAGCTGTTTCTGGCCTTGGGTGGTGGTTGGGAGAATGCGCGGCCGAAGGGTGGCGAAGGCCATGAAGGCGGCCACGGTGCGAAGGGAGAGAAATCCGAGCATGTGGCACAGGCGGGGCACGCAGGGCACGCCAAATAAAGAGCACCATTCCTGCTTGATCCGTCGCCCCTGCGCAGGCAGGGGCCCAAGTTTATTTGAAGGGCCTGGTTACAAGCTTGTGGCCCGTTACGAACTTGGGCCCCTGCCTTCGCAGGGGCGACGTAATTACTTTTATCTCTACTGATTATTGGTGCGGCTGCCCATTAGAAGCCCGCAACCCCGCATCCACCGGCAGGTTCACGCCGGTAATCAGGCGCGCATCCTCGCTCGCCAGGAACGCCATCGCAGCCGCAATGCCTTCCGGATCCTCGGGCGCCCCGAGCGGCATGCGTTTCTTGAACTCGGCGATCAGTTCGGGTTTGGCCATCATGTCCTCGGTCATCCCGGTCTTGGTAAAGCTGGGATTCACCGCATTCACCCGCACCCCATCCTTGGCCGCATCCATTGCCATCGCGCGCACCATGTTGCTGACCGCGCCCTTCGAGGTGTTGTAGGCGAACATCTCCCAGTCGCCGCCCAGGCCCGAGACCGAGGAGGTCATGACGATGGCACCGCGCGTCTTGACCAGTTCCGGCATCGCCGCCTTGGCCATGTGGAAGTAGCCGCCGACGTTGACCGCCATGACGCGTTCGAAGTCTTCTTCGCTCGTGTTCATGATGTCGCCTTCGGTGGCCATGCCGGCGTTGTTGATCAGGATGTCCAGGCCGCCGAAGCGCTCGACGGTTGCCTTGACGGCGGCAGTGGCGGTTGCCTTGTCGGCGGTGTCGCCGACGTGCACCAGCACGCGCTCCTGCGGCAGTGCGCCGGCGGCGTCCTTGAGCTTGGCTTCGTCGTTGTCGAGCATTACGACACGGGCGCCTTCATCGAGGAAGCGGCGCGCGGTGGCCAGGCCGATGCCGGAGGCGGCGCCGGTGACGAGTACGGTTTTTTCTTTGAAACGGGTCATCTTTTTCCTTTCTGCTTACAAAACTTTGTCGAGCGTGATCGGCAGGTCGCGCACCCGCTTGCCGGTTGCGTGATACACCGCGTTGGCGATCGCCGCGCCCACGCCCGTGATGCCGATCTCGCCGATGCCCTTGGCACCGAGCGGGTTCACATGGGGGTCGTCCTCGTCAACGATCTGGACGTCGATTTCCTGGATGTCGGCATTGGTCGGCACGTGGTACTCGGCCAGGTTGCCGTTCACCGCGCGGCCGTTGCGCTTGTCGATCAGGGTTTCCTCGAACAGGGCCAGGCTGATGCCCCAGACCACGCCGCCCATCAGCTGGCTGTAGCCGGTCTTTTCGTTCATCAGCTTGCCGACGCCGTAGACGCCGACCACGCGCGGCACGCGGATTTCTCCCAACGCTTCGTCGACCTGCACTTCGACGAACACCGCACCGAACGCATGCATCGAGTATTTTTTCGGCGCGTCGCCCGGCTCGGCCTTGGCCGTGACTTCGACCGCCTCGCCATGGCTTTGCCGGTGGCGGGTGGCGATCTCCAGCATGCTGGCGCGTTTCGACGGATCGGCCAGCAGGTACAGCTCGCCCTGCTCCACCCCGACCGCATCCGGCAGCGCCCCGAACAGCGGCGAGCCGTCGTCGGCGGCGGCGATGCCGATCAGTTTCAGGCGCAGCGCATGGCCCGCGGCCTGCACCGCCGGGCCGACGCTGGCCACCGTGGTCGAGCCGCCCGACACCGGCGCTTCCGGCATCTGCGAGTTGCCGAGTTCGAAGCGCACGTTCTCCACCGCGACGCCCAGCGCATCGGCCGCGATCTGCGTCATGACCGTGTAGGTACCGGTGCCCAGGTCCTGGGTACTGGAACGGAACAGGGCAATGCCGTCCGGCTGCAGGCTGGCCGAGCACTGGCCGGCCGAGCGGTTGGTCGGATAGGTGCAGGTGGCCATGCCCCAGCCGACCAGCTTGTCGCCCTGGCGCATCGAGCGCGGCTGCGGATTGCGGTCCTTCCAGCCGAAGCGCTCGGCGCCGATCTCGTAGCACTGGCGCAGCGATTTGCTGGAGAACGGCAGTTCCTTGCCCGGGTCGATCTCGGTGTAGTTCTTCAGGCGCAGTGCGACCGGGTCCATGCCCAGCTCGTAGGCCAGTTCGTCCATCGCCGACTCCAGCGCGAACGAACCCGAGGCTTCGCCCGGCGCGCGCATGAAGGTCGGCGTGCCCAGGTTCATCGGCGCCAGCCGGTGCGAGGTTTCCTGGTTCGGGCTTTCGTACATCATGCGCGTCATCAGCGCGGTCGGTTCGATCCAGTCCTCGATCACCGAGGTGTAGGCGACCGTGTCGTGGCTGGATGCCATCATGCGGCCATCATCCAGCGCGCCGATGCGCATGCGCTGCTCGGTGACCGGGCGCTGGCCGACCGGGCCGAACATCTGGTTGCGGTCGAGCGACAGCTTGACCGGGCGGCCCAGCTGCTTCGCTGCCATCGCGGTCAGCGGCACGTGCGACCACACCGACCCCTTGGAACCGAAGCCACCGCCGACGTAGGGGCAGATCGAGGTCACGTTTTCCTGCGGAATGCCGAAGATGGCGGACAGGATCTTCTGCACGCCCTTCATGTACTGGGTCGAGTCGTGCACCGTCAGCTTGTCGCCGTCCCACTCTGCGATGGTGGCGTGGGTCTCGAGCGGGTTGTGGTTTTCGATCGGGGTGGTGTAGACCGCGTCCACATGCTTGCTGGCCGCCAGCAGGCCGGCCTGCAGGTCGCCGCGCCTGGTGTCGGTTTCCTCGGTCAGCACTTTTTCCGGTGGATGCACGGATTGCTTGGCGACGTCGAAATCCAGCACCGCCGGCTTGTGCTCGTATTCCACGCGCAGGCGGGCGGCGGCGTCGCGCGCATGTTCCAGCGTGTCGGCCACGACCACGGCAATCGGCTGGTTGTTGTAATAGACATCGTCTTCCTGCAGCAGCGTCAGGCGGCGGCCGACCGGCGGCTGGATCTTGCCGTCCTTGGTTTCCTGCGGCAGGCGCATGGCGTTCTGCGGCGTCATGACCAGCAGCACACCGGGCACGTCGCGTGCCGCGCTGTCGTCGATGCGCAGCACGCGTCCGCTCGGGATCGTGGACGTGACCAGCACCGCGTGGGTCAGTCCTTCGACCGGGTGCTCGGCCGAGTAACGGGCCTGGCCGCTGACCTTGGCCCAGGCGTCGGTACGGTTGATGGGTGCGCCGATTGCGTTCATACGTTTCCTCCCGCTGCAGTCTGTAAAGCGCGCACGACCGCGCGTTGGGCCAGTTCGACCTTGAAGGCGTTGTCCTTGTAGGCATGGGCGCCGGCCACCGCCGCCGCGGCCACCTTGGCCAGCACCTCGTCGGTCAGGGGTTTGCCGCGCAGCGTGTTTTCGGCGTCGAGCGCGCGCCAGGGTTTATGGGCCACGCCGCCCAGCACGATGCGCGCGTCGCGCACCAGGTCGCCATCCATCTCGACGGCGGCCGCTACCGACACCAGCGCAAACGCATAGCTGGCGCGGTCGCGCACCTTGATGTAGTGCGAAGTCTGGGTAAATTTTGCCGGTGGCAGTTCGACCGCGACGATCAGTTCGCCCGGCTGGATCACGGTATCGTCCTGCGGCCGGTCTTCGGGCAGGCGGTGGAACTCGGCCACCGGCACCTGGCGCGCGCCATCCGGCCCCTGCAGGTGGACGACGGCGTCCAGCGCCACCAGTGCCACGCTCATGTCCGAGGGATTGGTGGCGATGCATTCCGGGGTGGCGCCGAGGATCGCGTGGATACGGTTATAGCCTTCGAGGGCGTCGCAGCCCGATCCCGGGTTGCGCTTGTTGCAGTGGGCGAAGGTGGGGTCGGTGAAGTAATAGCAGCGGGTGCGCTGAAGCAGGTTGCCGCCGACCGTCGCCATGTTGCGCAGCTGGGTCGTGGCACCGTTCAGGATGGCTTCCGACAGGATGCGGTAGCGCTGGCGCACCAGCGGGTGGTTCGCGGCCGCGGTGTTCGACACCGTGGCGCCGATGCGCAGGCCGCCGTCCGGCAGTTCCTCGATGGCGGACAGGGCCAGGCGGCTGACGTCCACCAGGCGGACCGGCTTTTCGATGCCGCTTTTGTACAGGTCGAGCAGGTTGGTGCCGCCGCCGATGAACTTGGTGCCGGGCTGGCGCGCCAGTTCGATCGCGTGGTTCACGTCGTTCGCGCGTTCATAGGATATCGAGTGCATGGATTCCCCTCAGGCCTGGCGCAGGACGACGCTGCGGATCGCCTTGACGATGTTCGGATAGGCGCCGCAGCGGCACAGGTTGCCGCTCATGCGCTCGCGGATCTCATCGTCGCTGAGCTGGCCGGGGTCGAGTTGCTGGCCTTCGGTCAGTGCGCTGGCCTGGTGCTGCTTGACTTCGTCGAGCAGGGCCACGGCCGAACACAGCTGGCCGGGGGTACAGTAACCGCACTGGAAGCCGTCGCAATCCATGAAGGCCTGCTGCATCGGATGCGGTTCGCCCTCGTGGGCCAGGCCCTCGACGGTCGTGATCTCGCGGCCGTCGTGCATGACGGCGAGCGTCAGGCAGGAATTGATGCGCTGACCGTCCACCAGCACCGTGCAGGCGCCGCACTGGCCGCGGTCGCAGCCTTTCTTGGTGCCGGTCAGGTGGGTGACTTCGCGCAGGGCGTCGAGCAGGGTGACGCGCGGTTCGATATGCAGCTGGTGCTCGGCGCCGTTGATGCGCAGCGTCAGCGCTTGGGGAGGGACGTAGGAAGGCGCGTCCTGCACCGCCGTCGCGTCCAGGGTCTGGTCGTCTTGTGGCATTGCTGGTCTCTCGATTCGGTTGGTAGTGTGTTATTGATCATCGCCGAAATCAAAAAAATGCGCAGCGCGCCAGCGGCAATTCCGCTTGGAAATCAAAGACTTGTGGAAACTTTTGGAAGGCAGGCGGTGTGCGGCGTTGCAGAGGGCGTTTGAAGAGTTCTATACTCGGGGCCGTGATGCACACAGGAATGACCCATGCGCTCCCCTCTTACCAGGCTGACTTATTTGCTGCCGACGCTGCTGCCGACTTTGCTGCTGGCCGGCTGCGTCAACGATTCGGCCAGCTATACCATCGATAACGACCGCGACCATGCCGTCGTGGTGAGGGTGACGCAGGATTATTTCTGGAGCAAGCAGGCATCGCTGAGCGTGCTGGCCGCACGCCTGCCGGATTGCCAGCGCCGCTTCGATTTCGGCAAGACCGACCTGACCGACCTCAACATCGAACTGTTCTCGACCGGCCAGGAAACCTTCCTGCTGCGCGCCGGCGAAGACATGTGGCAGATCGAAACCAACAACTGCACCCAGTTGCCGGCGCCGGGAGACGACGTGCAGGCGCAGCCGATCGGCGTGTTCCACCTGGACGGCAAGAAAAAGCTGGTGTTCGAGAAAGCGGAAGGCGCTGCCTGAGCGTAGCAGCCGCTTAAGGACGCAGCCAGCCGCGCGCGATCGGCCGCGCCAGCAGGCGACGATACATCGTTGCCATCATGTCCGCCAGCGCCGCGCACAGCCAGGTTACGGCTGCGGTATGGAACAGCAGGGTCATGGCGAGCGCCATGGTGAATCCGCCCAGCATGTCGAGCGGCCAATGCACGCCGAGGAAGACCCGGGCCCAAGCCACGGCCAGCGCCAGCGGCAGCATGGCCAGGCCGAAGCGGCGCACGGCGGGCGCACGGTCACTGGCCAATACCAGCGCCACTGTGAACATGATCGTGCCGTGGTCGCTCGGGAAGGAACTGTTGGCCGCATGCGGCAGGAAATTGTGACCGATATGCTCGGCGAAGGGCCGCGCGTGGTACCACAACAGGCCGATGAGCACGTTGAGCGTCAGCGCGCAGACCGTGGCGGCCAGCGCCCGCACCGCCGCTTCGCGCTGCTGCGCCTGCCCGCCCATCCACAGGGCGGCGAGGCCGAACGGTACCACCAGGATCAGGTATTTGGCGGCGAATATACCGAGGTCGAGGCGCCAGCCATGCAGGCCGGCGTCCGCGTTGAGCATGGAAAACCACAGCAGGTTCAGGTGTTCGAGCATGATGAAGTGTGCCTTTACAGTAAGAGCATCACTTCTTTATAGATGCTCCCCGGTGCGCCCGGAAGAGCGAACTCAGCCGTAAGTTTAACCTGCCTCAACCCATCTCGCTATCGAGGTGCGCCATCTGTGCGGCGTTGTAGCGCTCGCCCGCAGCCGCATTCGGCGGCACGATGGCTTCCAGGCGCGCCAGGTCCTCGGGCTTGAGCACCAGGTCGGCCACGCCCAGCGCTTCCTGCAGGCGGTCGCGGCTGCGTGCGCCGACCAGCGGCACCACATCGGCGCCCTGCGCCGCCACCCAGGCGATCGCCAGCTGGGCCACGGTCACGTCCAGGTCCTGCGCCAGCGCGCGCATGCGCTCGACCAGGGCCAGGTTGGCATCCAGGTTGTCGCCCTGGAAGCGCGGGCTGGCCAGGCTGCGGAAATCCTTGTCGCCGCCGCGCGCGCGGCTCCAGTGCCCGCTGATCAGGCCGCGCGACAGCACGCCGTAGGCGGTGATGCCGATGCCGAGCCGGCGCGCGGTCGGCAGGATCGCCGCTTCGATGCCGCGCGAGATGATGGAATATTCGATCTGCAGGTCGCTGATCGGGTGCACGCTGCTGGCGCGCTGCAGCGTGTCGGCGCCGACTTCGGACAGGCCGATGTGGCGCACGTAGCCGGCCTTGACCAGGTCGGCGATCGCGCCCACCGTCTCTTCGATCGGCACGTCGGGATCGAGGCGCGCCGGACGGTAGATGTCGATGTAGTCGGTGCCCAGGCGCTTGAGGGTATAGGCGACGAAGTTGCGCACCGCTTTGGGGCGGCAGTCGTAGCCGTTCCAGGACCCGTCCGGCCCGCGCAGGGCGCCGAACTTGACGCTGATCTGCACGTTCTCGCGCGGGCGGCCGACCAGCGCATCGCGGATCAGCATCTCGTTATGGCCCATGCCATAGAAGTCGCCGGTGTCGAGCAGCGTGATACCGGCGTCGAGCGCGGCGCGCAGGGTGGCGATGCTTTCGTCACGGTCCGCCGGACCGTACAGGTCCGACATGCCCATGCAGCCCAGGCCCAGGCGCGAGACGCGCGGGCCGTGTTGTCCGAGTCCGGTGGTGTGCATCGTCTGTCAATGTTCCTTTGGCTAGCGTTGTCCGGTCAACTGGCGCAACCGCGTGATTTCGGCGCTGCGTCCGAGACGGTCGAGCGCCTGCTCGAGCAGGGTACGATCGCCCTCGCGCAGCATAGTCCATTGCGTGAAATACTCGTGCACGGTACGCCAGGGCGGAAATTCGGGCGGCATGCTGCGCCAGGCGCAGCCGGTGTGGAGGAAATACAGGACGGCGCAGAATACGTCGTACAGGTCGTGCTTGCGCGGACGGGTCTTGCGGCGCGCCGCCTCAAGCATGTCGCGCACCTGGTCGAACTGCTCACGCGGTACATCGCTCGGGAATATTGGCCTGGACATGTCGCTCGCCTCAAAATGACTTGGAACGCTCGATCCGGAACAGGTTCCCGATCGAAGCTGAATGGGAACACACCCTTGTTGACTTTTAAACTTCGTCAATACGAGTGTAGCATGCGTTCCGCATCCCTGTGTGCCACGCTGGTGCAGGCGTGTAGCGCCGTGCGCACTCGCGGTGCATACAGGAAAGTGAGGGAGAAAAGACAGGGCGGCGCGTATGCCGCCCGGTGGAAAGCGCTTGTCGCGCTTTGGTCGGACGCGCGCTTAGTCGCGGGCCAGCGCCAGGAACTCGGTGCGCAGCGCCAGGTTCGGCTGCAGTTCGCCCAGCATGGCCGAGGTGATGGTTTCCTCGCCCGGGGTGCGGATGCCGCGGCTTTCCATGCACATGTGGCGGCACTTGATGACCACGCCGACGGCTTTCGGTTCCAGCACTTCCATCAGCGTATTCGCGATCTGCACGGTCAGGCGTTCCTGCACCTGCAGACGCTTGGAAAACACGTCGACCAGGCGGGTCAGCTTCGACAGCCCGACGATCTTGCCGTTCGGCAGATAGCCGACGGTGGCCTTGCCGAAGAACGGTGCCAGGTGGTGTTCGCAATGGCTGTAGACCGGGATGCCGCGTACCACGATCAGTTCGTTGTATTGCTCGGCGCCGTCTTCGAAGGCTTTCAGGATTTCGACCGGATCCTGGTCGTAGCCGGAAGTCCAGTGTTTCCAGGCCTTGGCGACGCGCGCCGGCGTCTCGTGCAAGCCCGGACGATCGGGATCTTCGCCGATGCTGGCCAACATGCGGCGCCAGTCGTTTTCGGTGAAGAGTTCTTTGTCAGACATGGTGGTCCCTAAATATATGTAGATAAAACTGCCGAGAGTATATAGAAAATGCTGTGGACCTACAGGTCCCGGGCCGACTGTTGACCAAACCGGGCGCATCTGTTGTAGCGATGCGCTAGCGTTGTTGACGTCCTTATCACCGCTTGGGAGACAAACATGCTCGGCAGCACTGTTTTGGAAGTCGCGGTCGGCCTGACGTTTTGTTACGGCACGGTCGCCCTCATCGTGAGCACCCTGCAGGAAGCGCTGGCGGCACTGTTCCGGCTGCGCGCCAATACCTTGCTGGCCGGCGTCAAGAGCATGCTCAACGACCCGCGTTTCGACGGCCTGGCGCGCGCCGTGTACGCCCACCCGCTGGTCAATCCGCACACCGACGGCACGGCGCAGGACGAAGCGTCGCTGCGCACCAAACCATCGTACATCGAACCCGCGCATTTTGCGATTGCCCTGGTCGACAGCCTGTGGAAGGCGCCGGGCGACTTCCTGGCCTTGCGCGGCGCCATCGACACCATCCCCGACCCGCAGCTGCGCAGCGCGCTGCAGGGCATGTACAACCGGGCCCGCGACCTGCAGCAGTTCCAGGACATGCTGGCCGGCTGGTTCGACAATGCGATGGCGCGCATGTCCGGCACCTATAAGCGGCGCCAGCTGCTGATCTCGTTCCTGCTGTCGCTGCTGCTGGCGATCCTGTTCAACATCGACAGCATCCACCTGTTCCGCACGCTATGGCAGCAGCCGGCGCTGGTGGCGCACCTGCAGGACGTGCCGGATGCGATCGATCCGGCGCTGGTCGATGCCCTGATGACGCTACCGATCGGCTGGCGCAGCTTCCCGCCGCAGATGAACGCCGACTTTGCGCTGCAGGTGTCGGGCTGGCTGCTGACCGCCTCGACCACGCTGTTCGGGGCGCCGTTCTGGTTCGACCTGATGCAGCGCCTGGTACGCATGCGCAATACCGGCAACAAGCCGGAAGAGATCCCGCCCGGGCTGCGGATGGAAGGCCGGATCGCGGCGACGCCGTCGCCGGGACGCCTGCCCTAGTCTGCTTGCCCTAGAGCGCCTGTTCCGAGCGCCAGGCAAAGCCCAGGATAAGGCGCATCGCCGCAGCGGCGGACCGCGAAGACAGTACGCCAGTACGGCGAGACGATGCAACGCCGCCATGGGGTTTGTCAGGCGCTCGGGCGATGCGAGTCGACCAGGATGCTCGATATCGAGATATGCGGCACCCGCTCCGGCCATGCGTCGCCGGGGCCGAACCAGCGTGCTTCCAGGATTTCGTTGGGATCGGTCTTGATCTCGCCGTCGAGATAATCGGCGGTAAAGGCGATCATCAGCGAATGCGGGAACGGCCATGACTGGCTGCCGAAGTATTGTAGATTGTGCACACGCAGGCCGACCTCCTCGAACACCTCGCGGTGCACCGCTTCCTCGATCGTCTCGCCGGCTTCCAGGAAGCCGGCCAGCGGCACGAAGCGCTGGACGGCCGACTGCGCATGCAGGGCCAGCAGCACCTTGTCTTCCTTGCGGATCAATACCATCATCGCCGGCGAGATGCGCGGATAGGCCATGTGGCCGCAGTTCACGCACTTGAAGCAGCGCTCGCCGCCGGCCAGCGCGGTGCCGCTGCCGCAGGCGCCGCAGAAGCGGTGCGTGCGCGCCCATTCGGCGAGCTGCACCGCGCGCATCGCCACGCCCAGCAAGCCTTCGTCGAGCTCGCCGAACAGCGAGCGCAGGCCGCGCCAGCCATAGCCGCTCGGCGCCAGCGCCTCGTCGTCGACCCAACCGGCCTGGCAATAACGATCGTCCAGCAGGCCGACCGGCTGCAGGCGCTCCGGATCGAGGCGCAGGCTGGTCACGGCCGCCTCGTCCGGCAGGGCCAGGTCGGCTTCGCGCACCAGCAGGCGGCCGTTATGGAAGATGAACGACAGGGCATCCGGGCTGGAGCGGGGTGCCATCAGGGGCGTGAAGGAAGCAGGCGTGTGCAGCATGGGAAATCGGCTAAATATCCATTGGTCATTAGCCTGATGATACGCCGAACTAAAGTCGTCCGCTGTGTTCAAAGACTTTGCTGGACCATACGACTACCCGCATGAGCCCCCACCAGGAGAGAGCGATGAACGAGGCGCCCGTCGTGCTTGGCATCAACCGGACGCAGGATGCCAGCGTCTGCCTGATGCAGGGATCGCGCCTGCTGTGGGCGATCCAGAAAGAACGCCTCACGCGGCGCAAGCATCACTGGGGCAAGGTCGGCGATTTTCGCGACCACTACGGCCCGCGCCTGCCCTGGCCCGAGCGTCCGATCGACGTCGTGGTCGAATGCTTCTCGTCGGACCTGGAAGCCGGCAACCTGGCGCTGTACGAAGACGAGCTCACCGCCAGCCTGCGCCTCGCGCCCGACTGCCGGCGCGCGCGCATCTCGCACCACCTGGCGCACGTCTACAGCGTGTTCCACCCATCGCCGTTCCGCGAGGCCGCCGTCATGATCGTCGACGGCCAGGGCAGCCCGGTGTCCGAGCTGACCGAGCACTGGGGCGGTGCCGCCTACGTGCCGGGCGACTGGCGCGAAGTCGCCTCGTTCTACCGCGCCGACCGCGAACGCGTGCTGTGCCTCGACAAGCAGGTCTGGAACCGCGACGATGCGCGCTTGGTCGGTCTCGGCATGTTCTATTTCCTGCTAACGCAAACCATGTTCCCCGGCGAAGGCAACGAAGGCAAGGTGATGGGCCTGGCGCCGCACGGCAACGCGCGCGTGCTCGGCCTGCCGCCGCTCGACGTCGAAGCCGGCCAGGTCAGCATCCCGGCGCCGTGGCGCGCCATCCTGCACGAGCGCGAGCGTTTCCGCTACGGCCAGCCGGGCACCGTCTTCGACGACTGCGCCAACCTGGCGGCCGCCGGCCAGCGCGCCTTCGAGGACGCGCTGCTCGAAGTGGCGCGCTGGCTGCATGCGCAGACCGGCCTGCCGCGGCTGTGCTTTGCCGGCGGCACCGCGCTGAACTGCTCGGCCAACGAAAGGCTGCTGCGCGAAACGCCCTTCCGCGAGGTCTTCATCCCGCCGGCACCCAGCGACGCCGGCACGGCGCTGGGTTGCGCCATGTACGGTTTGGCCGAACTGTGCCACGAAAGCCCCGCCTTTCGCTGGACCCACGACGACCTCGGCCCGGCCCCGAATCGCCAGGACATCGAGGCCGCCCTGCTCGACCGCGACGATGTGAAAGTCGATTACCTGCCGGGGCTCGACGCGCTGAGCAGCCACATGCTCGACTTGCTGCGCAACAACCGCGTGCTCGGCCTGCTGCAGGGACCAAGCGAGTTCGGTCCGCGTGCGCTGGGCCACCGCAGCATCCTGGCCGACCCGCGCCGCGCCGCCATACGCGACTGGATCAATGCCCGCGTCAAGCAGCGCGAATGGTTCCGGCCGCTTGCGCCGGTCGTGCTCGAAGAGCGTGCGCACGCGTATTTCGACCTGCCCGGCCCGTCGCCCTTCATGCAGTTCGCGGCGCCGGTGCGCCCGCAGATGGCGGCGCGGGTGCCGGCCATCACCCACGTCGACGGCACCGCGCGCCTGCAGACGGTCGGCCCGGACGGCGATCCGCTGCTGCGCCGCCTGCTGGGCGGCTTCGAGGCGCGCACCGGCGTGCCGATCCTGCTCAACACCTCCTTTAACGGCAAGGACGAACCGATCGTCGAGACGCCGCGCGAGGCGCTCGCCTCGTTCCGCCAGATGCCGCTGCACGCACTGGCCATGCCGCCCTTCCTCGTCACCAAGCGCATCGAGCCGGAGCTGCCCACATGATCCGCGCCTATCCGGGGCAGGCCAGCGTGTGGCCCGGCGGCACGCTGACCCTGCACGTGTCCACCGACAGCCCGCGCTTCCGGGTCGCCTTTCAGCGCTGGTCCGACGAGCCCGAACTGCTGCAGCGCTCGGACTGGCTGCCCGGTGTACAGGCCGAGGCGCGCGCCGCGGACCAGGACTGGGCCTGGCCTGCCTATACATTCGCCATCTCGGCTGGCTGGCCGTCCGGCGTGGTGATCGCCGACCTCGAGGAAGAAGGCCGCAAGCGCGCTTTCGACCTGGCGCGCAGCGACGGCGCCGCCCTGTTCGTGGTGCGCGGCAGCGGCCGGCCGCTGCTGTATAAATTGCCGCTCGCCACCTACCACGCCTACAACCGCAGCGGCGGCGCCTGCTTTTATGCCAGCCCGCCGCGTTCGCTCGAGCCGCCGGGCGCGCGCGTGTCGCTGCGCCGTCCCGGCGGCGGCATCGGCGGCGACGTCTGGGGCGCCCCCGACCATTACGACGCCGCCTCGCCGCGCCAGTCCTTTGCCCACTGGGATGCGCGCTTCATCCGCTGGATGGCGCGTGCCGGCTATGCGGCCGACTTCTGCACCGACCTCGACCTCCACGCCGACCCCGGCCTGCTGCGGGGACGGCGCCTGCTGGTGTCGAGCGGCCACGACGAATACTGGAGCGAAGCCACGCGCGATGCGGTCGAGGCGTTTGCGGCAGGCGGCGGCAACCTCGCCTTTTTCGGCGCCAACCTGTGCTGGTGGCGCATCCACCTGGTCGACGGCGGCGCGGCGATGGTGTGCCACCAGGGCGGACCGCAGGGCGCGCGCGACCACTGGTGGCCCGCCAGCGGCGCCGGCCGGCCGGAAGACGGCCTCGGCGGCGTCAGCTACCGCAACGGCGGTGGCTGGTGGGACGGCCAACGCACGACACGCGGCTTCATCGTCCAGCAGCCGCGCCACTGGGTATTCGCCGGCACCGGACTGGCGCGCGGGGAAGCCTTCGGCCGCGATACCTGGCCACCGCTGGCCGGCTACGAATGCGACGGCGCGCCGCTCGATGCGCTGGACGGCATGGAAGGTGCGCGCCTGGCAGCCCGCGCTGTTGCCACCGGCACGCCGCCCGGCTACCAGCCGCTGGCCGTGGCGCCGCTGGATGCCGGCTGGCAGGAACTGCCGCCGCGCGAAGGCCTTGCGGCCGGAGAAGGCCTGCATGCCGCCACGCTCGGCCTGTTCCGGCACGAAAGCTGGCGCAAAGGCGCAGGCAGCGGCACCGCCGGCGGCACCGTCTTCTCGGCCGGCACCACCGACTGGGCGCAGGTGCTCGGCAACGCGCGCGACCGCCGGGTAGAACGGATCACGCGCAACGTGCTCGACACGCTGTTGCATTGAGGAGCCCGCCATGTCCCGGCGACCGCTGCTGCACCGGCTGGACCCCGCATCCGTCATCGTGTTCCGCGCCCTGCAGCTGGGCGACATGCTGTGCGCCGTGCCGGCGCTGCGCGCCCTGCGCACGGCGCTGCCGCAGGCGCACATCGCCCTCGTCGGACTGCCGTGGGCGCAGCAGCAATTCGCCGACCGCTTCAAGGCGTACGTCGACGAATTCATCGCCTTCCCCGGCCATCCGCTGCTGCCGGAACAGCCGGTGCGGCACGAGGAACTCACCGGGTTTTATACCGGCCTGTGCCAGCGCCGCTTCGACTTGGCGCTCCAACTGCACGGCAGCGGCGAGGTCAGCAACGATATCGTCAGCGGCTTCGGCGCCGGCGCGATGGCGGGCTTTTGCCGCGGCGACGCGATCACACGCGAACGTACGGCCCTGTTCCGGTATCCCGAGACCGGCACCGAGCCGGAACGGCTGCTGTTGCTGATCGAACAACTCGGTGCCGGCGCCGCCACGGCGGCGGCCGGTACGCAACTGGAATTTCCGCTGTCGCGCCAGGACGAGGACGAGCTCGCGGCCAGCGGCGTCGCCCGCGGCCTGGAACCGGGCCGCTATATCTGCATCCACCCCGGCGCGCGCCACCGGGACAAATGCTGGCCGCCGCGCCACTTCGCCGAACTGGGCGACCGCCTGGCGTCCGAATTCGGGCTCAAGGTCGTGCTCACCGGCTCGGTCAAGGAAGCCGACCTGACGGCCGAAGTCGCGCAGCACATGCAACAGACGCCGGTCGACGCCGCCGCCCCGATCTCGATCGGCGCCATGGCCGCCCTGATGCGCGATGCGTGCCTGCTGCTGTGCAACGACACCGGCGTGTCGCACATCGCCGCCGGCCTGAGACTCAAGAGCGTGGTCATCTTCAGCAAGGCCGACATCGCGCGCTGGGCCCCGCTCGACCGCCACACCCACCGCTGCATCTGGGATCCCGGCGCGGAACGGGCGTCCGTCGTGCTCCAACATGCGCGTGCCCTGCTGGCGGGCACGGCGCCCAGCCGCCAGCGCACGGTCGGCATGTGGCCGTACTGGTGAAGCGCAGGCGGCTCGCACGACTGCCTGAGCCACTGCCTGCGTTAGTGCCTGCGCTACTGCTTGTGCTACTGCCTATGCTACTGCCTGTGCTACTGCCTGCGTTACTGCCTGTGCCCCTGCCTGCGTTACTGCCTGTGCCCTTGCCTGCACTACTGCCTGCGTTACTGCCTGTGCCCTTGCCTGCACTACTGCCTGCGTTACTTCCTGTGCCCTTGCCTGCACTACTGCCTGCGCCCCCTGCGTGCCCCTGTCTACGGCGCGGTTTATGCTGCCGACGCCGCCAGCGCCGCACGTGTCAGGCCGGCCGCCTCGTCCACGCTCACCTCGGCCACGAAACTCACGTCGTGCGCACAGCGCTGCGCCAGGTTATCCCGTCCGCACACCGGACAGCGCGTGCGCACCGACAGGGCCGCCCACAAACCGGACGGCCGCAGCGGCATGCCTTCCAATAAATTGGTCAGCCAGAAGATGCCGACGCTGGGCACACCCAGCGCCAGCGCCAGGTGCAACGGGCCGGTATCGTTCGACACCACCAGCGCCGCCCGCTCCAGCAAGCCGCATAGCCCGCCCAGGTCTAGGCCGCCGCTTTCCGGCGTGCCGGCCAGCACCACGGCGCGATGGCGCATGGCGCCGGCCACGGCCCGGACCAGCGCCGCCTCGGCCGGCGCGCCGTTGATGGCCACCTGTGCGCCCTCGGCAGCCAGCATGTCGCCGAGTGCCGCGAAGCGCTCGGGCGGCCAGCAGCGGCGCGGGTCGGTGGCGCCGGGCTGCAGGATCACCAGGCGCTCCCCTGCCCCGGGCGGCAAGGCCTGCACCGCCTTGGCGCGGTCGATGGCGGTGACGGCCAGTTCCGGCATCGGCATCGGGCCGGGCCAGGCGCCGGCCACCCCGGCGATTTCCAGCAGCGCCAGCCTGCGGTTGACAGGTTCGCGGTACGGCAGCCAGCGGTCGAGGGCGGGGGCGTCGGGCGCGCGCATGCCGACCGTGAGCCGGGCCTGCAATTGCATCAGGAAGGGATTCGAATACAGGCCGCCGCCGAACATCTGCAGCGCCAGGTCGAACCGTTCGCCGCGCATGCGCTCGATGAACAGCGCGATGGCGTGGGCGTCGGCAGATGCATTGGCAGATGCGTCGGGCGGCATACCGAGGCCCGGCAGCGCCGGTATCTCGGCCACGCGGTCCACCGGCCCCGGCCGTCCGGCCAGGAACGCCCGGTGCCATGCCTTGCCGATGAAGACCAATTCGGCGTCGGGATAGGTGTGCTTCAGCGCGTGCAGCGCCGGCAGGGCGAACACGAAATCGCCGACCGCATTCGGCCGCAGCACCGCGATCCTGCGTACGCCGTCGAGCCGAGGCCAGGTGCGGTCCATCGCTTACTCGAGCGTACCGGAGCGCCGGCCCTGCGGCAGGCGATCCTGCGGCAGGCGATCCCGGGGTAGGCCATCCTGGGGCAGGCGCTCCTGCTGCATCGGATCGGGCCCGTCCGGCTCCAGCGGCAACACATACGGCGCATCCACCGCGCGCACCGTGACCGTGGTCGGCAATTCCATGTGATAGGCGCCGGAAGGCAGGATCGCGCAGCCGCCGTAGCGCGCCATCACGCGCTGCTGGGCCAGCACGTCTTCGCCGCAGTGCTGGGACGGCAGCTCGCGCCAGAAGTCGAAACCGCCGGCGGCGCGCAGCATGCCGGTGTCGAACATCACGCAGCCGCCGACCCAGGCCACCTTGTAGCGCCGGTTGACGGCATCGCCGGTGGCGAGACGGGTCTGCACGTGGAACAGGTTGGCGGCGCTGTGCAGGTGGTGGCGCGCCCAGGCCGCGCTGCCGGTGCGCACGGTTTCCGGACGCACCGGCCCGTTCCAGAATTCGACAGCTTCCTGTGCCGGACGCAGCTGGCCGAGATGGCTCAGGCCGTGCAGCGCGCTGCCGACGAAGCCGCAGCCCTCCGCGCGCAGTACGCCGTGCAGGCGCGCCACCAGGTCCGGTTCGAGGATGACGTCGTCGTCGACGAACAGGCACACCGCGGCGCGGGCCTGGGCCAGCAGGAAGGCGCGCTGCTCGGCCATGCCGCGGCGCGGCAGGCGGCGGTAAGTGTCGACGCTGCGGCCGGTGGCGCGCAGGTAGCGCAGCACGGCGGCCACCTCGGGCTGCTCGCAGGCGCCGGCGCGTTCGGACTGGTCGGAAACGACGATGCGCAGCCGCGGCCAGCTCTGGCTGCCGAGCGTGGCCAGCGTGACGGCCAGCGCCGCCGGACGGTTGCAGGTCGGAACCAGCACGTCGATGGTGTCGTGGCCGCCGCTCATGGCACTCCTCTGCCGAGACCCTGCGCCTGACCGTTCAGGTAGGGATTGAGCGCGGGATCGTTGTACATCTTGAACTGGCGGTACAGCTTGAAATAGGCGCGCCCGTCCTGGGCTTCCTGCAGCAGCGTGTCGAAGCAGGATTGCAGGTCGTCGCGCTGCACCACCAGACGCTCGAGCTTGGCGGTGCAGGCCTGCACGTGGGCATCGGTGGCATCGGCGCGCCGCGCCTGGGCGCGCATGTGATGGATCTTGAGGGACAGGATCGACAGGCGGTCGATCATCGCGCCCGCGGTCTCGCTCGACAGGCGGGCGCCGGGCAGGCTTGCCACACCGGCCAGTTCGGCCAGCAGGGCTTCGTCGATGGCTTCGACGGCGTCGTTGCGGCGCTGGTTGTAGCGGTCGATCAGGCGCTTGCTTGCGGCGATCTCGTCCGGCGGCACATCGACCCGGCGCGCGCGGTCTTCCTCGCGCCAGAGCAGGCCGTTGTAGCGGTGGTTGGCGTCGATCGCCTGCCACAGGCTGGCGGACGCCTGGGCATGGGACAGCATCGGCCAGTCGCGTTCGTGCAACTGGCGGTCGTGGAACGCGGCGACGGATGCGGCGTCGATTTCTGACTGCATGACAACTCCGTTCTGGCAAACTGGCGACTCAGCTTGGAGTCGGCAGGCGGTCTGGAGTTCTTGTCAGTCATGCGGCGCTTGGCCCAGCGCAAACGCGTGCCCGCGCCGGGCGTGGATCAGGCGGCGCTCAGGCTGGGCAGGCGTGCGGCGGCAGGACGCGCCGGCGCATGCGCCGTTTGCCCACGCCGGGCCTCGGCGCCATGGGCGTTCCCGGCGAGGCGGAACACGCTCACCAGCTGCGCCAGGCCGGCGGCCTGCTCCTGCAGCGAACTCGAGGCGCCGGCGGCTTCCTCGACCATGGCGGCGTTCTGCTGGGTCACCTGGTCCATCTGGCTGACGGCCTGGTGGATCTGCTCGATGCCCGTGCTCTGCTCCTGGCTGGCCACGGTGATCTCGCCCATGATGTCGGCCACGCGGCGGATGCTGTCGACGACTTCCTGCATCGTCGCGCCGGCCTGGTCGACCATGCGGCTGCCGCTGTCGACCTTCTCGACCGAGTCGTTGATCAGTTCCTTGATTTCCCTGGCGGCGGTGGCCGAGCGCTGCGCCAGGTTGCGCACCTCGGACGCCACCACGGCAAAGCCGCGGCCCTGTTCGCCGGCGCGTGCCGCTTCGACCGCCGCATTCAGGGCCAGGATATTGGTCTGGAAGGCAATGCCGTCGATCACGCCGATGATGTCGGCGATCTTGCGCGCCGACGCCTGGATCGCACCCATGGTGTCGACCACGGCGCCGACCGTGGCGCCGCCCTTCACGGCGATCGCCGAGGCCGAGGCCGCCAGCGTATTGGCCTGGCGCGCGTTGTCGGCGTTCTGCTTGACGGTCGCGCTCAGTTCCTCGACCGAGGCCGAGGTTTCTTCCAGCGTGCTGGCTTGCTGTTCGGTGCGTCCCGACAGGTCCAGGGTGGCGGCGCCGATCTGGGACGAGGCCGAGGCGATGGTGTCGGCCTCGGCGCGCACTTCGCCGACGATATTGGCCAGGCTGCCGTTCATCTCGCCCAGCGCCTGCAGCAGCTGGCCGAATTCGTTGCGCGCATCGGTATGGATGTCGGCACTCAGGTCGCCCTTGGCCACGTTGCGCGCGATCGCGACCGCTTCGGCCAGCGGCTTGACGATGCTGCGCGCCAGGAACATGGCGGCGGCGACGCCGGCCAGGCAGCCGGCCAGAATGGCCGCGCCCATGAACCATTCGTTGGTGCGGATGGAGCGGTGTGCCAGTTCGACGGTCGCCTGGCTGCGCGTGTCGAGCAGGGCCTGCAGCTCGTCGTAGGCCGGCTGTCCTTTACGGTACGCCGGGTTGACCCGGGTGATCAGGATGCGTTCCGCCTCGTCCCATTGGCCGGCTTCCAGCGCCCGGGTCGCATTGCGGATGTCTTCGATGCCCAGGTCGCTGCTCTGGCTGTACCACTTGTGCACGAGCGCCTTGGCGGCCGGGGTGCGCAGCGAGGCATCGAATTGGTCGCGCGCTTTTTCCAGTGCCAGGGTATTGTCGGCGATCTGCTTGAAATGCACCGTCAGCGGGTGGTCGTGCAACTTCGCGTAATCGGTGTCCGGGTTGTGCTGCAGAGCTTGCAGCAGCTGGCTGCGGTTGGTTTCCATACGCAGCATGATGCCGGTGATCATGCTTTGCTGACGGGTGTCGCGCAATGCCGCGGTCTCGAGTAGAGAAACGGCACTTTGCGTGTTGTAGTAGCCCAGTGCACCCACTGCCAGGATGATGCCGATGAGCAAAGCAACAACGGACATGACGATAGTTTTGATACTGATGTGTCGCATTGGTGAATACTTTCTTGGAACGATATCGGCGCAAACGGAGAGTGAGGAAATCGCATCGGGCGGCGCCGTCGCCAGACCTGTGGCTGATGAGATTAAAATATCCACCAAGCAATAATTGGTGATTATCATTGAATCCGTCAATTTTTCCAAGAGGAAACACGTGTTGTCGCCCTAAAAACACACATTTTCATCAAATCAGGCTACCTGATACATCCTTCGCGTGCCATGGACGAAAAAAAGGGGCGGTGCCGTTTGGCGACCGCCCCGAACAAAGGAGGAGAACTACAGAGAAAACGCTTGCTGCTACTGCTCACTGCAGGGTGAAACGTCTGCGCAAGCAGACAGACGCGCCGCCCGAATCACTTCAGCGCATTACTTCAGCATGCGCGAGCGGCTTGCCACGAAGGCGATCAGCGCTGCCAGGCCGCCGACATAGGCGATCGCCACCTGCATGCCCATGCCCTGGGCGATGGCGCCAATTACCGGCGGGCCCATCAGGCTGCCGCTGTAGGCCATGCTGGCCACGCCGGCCAGTGCCACCGGGCCCTGGGCGCCGGCGGCGCTGAACACGAAGGGGAACACCAGCGCCAGGCCCAGGCCGGCCACCGCGAAACCGGCCAGCGCCAGGTAGGCGTTCGGCGACAGCACTGCGAAGAACAGGCCGGCCGCACCCAGCATCGAACCGCTGGTGACCAGGGGACGCGCGCCGTAGCGGGTCTTCAGCTTGTCGCCGACCAGGCGCGCCATCAGCATCATCACCGAGAAGGCCGACAGGGCCAGCGGCGCCAGGCCGTCCGATGCGCCGAAATGCTCTTTCAAGAACACGCCGCTCCAGTCGGCGATGCTGCCTTCGGCCATCGAGCCCAGGAAACCGATCGCGCCCAGGAACAGCAGCGGGCCGCGCGGCAGCGAGAACGACTTCTTCTCGACTTTCTGGCCGACGTCGTCGGCATCCAGCAGCGAATACGCAAAGTACAGGGCCACGGCGAGCGGCGCCGCCAGCATCATGAAGTGGGTGCCCGGGGCGATGTGCAGGCTGGCCATCAGGCTACCCAGGGTCGCACCGGCCAGGCCGCCGGCACAGCCGAGACCGTGCAGCTTCGACAGTTCCGATTTGCCGGTGCGCTTTTCGCGCTCGGTGGCCGATGAGTTGATGGCGACGTCGAAGGTGCTGGCGGTGATGCCCAGGCTCAGCACGGCCAGCATCAGCAGCGGCACGGCCGGGGCGACGCCGATCGCGATCAGCACGCACAGCAGGGCCAGGCCGGCGAACAGCATGGTCTTGCGCGCACCGAGCGAAGCCATCATGCGCGACGACACCGGGTAGGACAGGACGGCGCCCAGGCCACCGCACAGCAGCACCATCGACAGCGCGGAGTGCGACACGTGAACGCGTTCGGCCATCGACGGGATACGGCCGGCCCACGAACCCATGATCACGCCAAACAGGCTGAACAGGACCGGGAGGGCATATTGTTGCGCCTGCACCATCGACTGGCTGCGTGATGCGATGGCACTGGTACGGCGGGGAGTTTGCATTTGAAAGATTTCTTTTATTGGGTGACTGTTGAATCACAGGCGCTGAAAGCACAACGCCAACCACAAGTAGTTGTCGTCGAGAAACTGATGAAGGTGAATTCTACGCACTTTCATGGGAGTTTGCTTTGCCCACCGGAAAAAAAATTCTTTCAGTTTGTAACCTTCCATCGAAGCGTTGCGCATTCCAGACAATGCCCAAAAATGGGGCAGCTTTTTTACAAAAAATTGAAAAAATCAGCGGTTTTAAGGCTGATTTCGATGAAAAAGACGCGTGATATCAGCCATATGCGGTGGTGATAACCAGGCGAGGACTGTAACTACGGCAACTATCGCCGGGACCCAAAAGCCTAAAATGTAAAATCAAACGGGCAAGAATCCATGGGCGACTTTAGCCAGTCTGATATCTGCATTTGAGCTCACGTAGTTACAAATCGAACATCGGACGTGCTGCGAATTTCCTACCGTTAATGTGCGATGCATCTGAGCCAGGTCCGGCTAAGATGTGTTCTCGCTGGCATCGTGCCGGCACTGCGAAAGGCGATGGATGCAGAGGTTTTTGTTTGCGACAGGGATCGAGAGCAGCTATCCGGTCATCGAAGGATCGGATGGGGCGCCCTTGCGCGTGGATGAAATGGAAAAGGCCGATCATTACCGGCGCTGGCAAGAAGACCTGCAGCTGGCGCACGAGATCGGCGTCGACGCCTTGCGCTACGGCCCTCCCTGGCACCGCGTGCATCTGGGACCGGGACGGTATGACTGGGAATTCACCGACGGCGTCATGGCGGAATTGCAGCGTCTCCACATCACCCCGATCGTCGACCTGTGCCATTTCGGCGTGCCCGACTGGGTCGGCAATTTCCAGAACCCCGACTTCCCGCGCTGGCTGGCCGAATATGCGCGCGCCTTCGCCGAGCGCTTTCCGTGGATTACCTTCTATACGCCGGTGAACGAGATGTACGTCACCGCCAAGTTCTCGGCGCGGCTGGGCATGTGGAACGAGCGCCTGGCGTCGGAGCGCGCCTTCGTCACCGCGGTCAAGCACCTGGCCCGGGCCAGCATCCTGGCGACCGAAGCCATCCTGAAGGCCCAGCCCGCCGCCCGCTTCGTCCAGAGCGAATCGTCCGAGTACTATCACCCGGTCGGCCCGGACGCGATCGGCTACGCGCGCCACCTGAACGAATTGCGCTTCCTGGCGCTGGACCTGGCGTATGGCCATGACGTCAGCGGCCGGATGTACGAATTCCTGGCCGACAATGGCATGACGCGCGAGGAATACCATTTCTTCCTCGACCGCGGCATCAAGTCGCGCTGCATCATGGGCAACGATTACTACGCCACCAACGAGCACATGGTGTATGCCAACGGCAAGGTCGACATCTGCGAAATGTTCGGCTACTACATGATCACCAAGCAGTACTACGAACGCTACCGCCTGCCTGTGATGCATACCGAGACCAATAACCGCGACGAAGGCGACGGCGAAAAAGACGCCCGCGTCTGGCTCGAGAAACAATGGTCGAACCTGGTTCGCCTGAAATCGGATGGCGTGCCCCTGCTCGGCTTCACCTGGTACAGCCTGACCGACCAGGTCGACTGGGACAGCTCTCTCACCGAAAACAAGGGCAAGGTGAACCGCTACGGCCTGTACGGCCTGGACCGCCGCATCCGCCCGGTCGGCAGCGCTTACCGCGACCTGATCAAGACCTGGCGCCATCAAGTCGACAACGACTTCATCTGCCTGGGCTGAACGCCTCCTCCTGGTTGCCTCACGGCCGGGCAGCACGCTGCGTCCGGTTCCCGGCCAGGTATGGAGGATAAGATCGGTTAGTTGCAAATATGCAGAGTGCGTAAAGCCGTCCCTGCCGTTACCAACCCCCGCTCCTGCGGCAGGCTAGGCCACGCTTGATTGCGCTATCAAGCCATGCCGTCGGTTTTACAGCCGGTATCGTCAGATCCGTGCCTGCTTTTAATAAAGGATTTTCTAAATATAGTGCTATGCAACATCGATAGTGCTTTACAAAATTTTTGACTTGCTGAAGACTTGGTAAAAAATAAAATGATAGCGCTAACTGCTATCCACACGGAGACCAGACTATGGCAGCAAGCAATTCCCCTCCCACACCACAACACCCGCACAGCTGGGTCGTCATGGGCGTCAGCGGCTGCGGCAAGAGTACCGTCGGCGCCGCCCTGGCCGCGCGCCTGGACCTGCGCTTCATCGAAGGCGACAGCTTCCACCCGGCCCGCAACGTGGCCAAGATGTCGGCCGGCCTGCCGCTGGACGACCACGACCGCGCCGACTGGCTGCAGGCGCTGGCCGCCGAAATCCGCAGCGCACGTGCCCAAGGCACCGGCCTGGTGCTGTCCTGTTCCGCGCTCAAGCGCCGTTACCGCGACCTGTTGCGCGAGGCCGATCCGGACCTGCGCTTTGCGCACCTGCAGGGGCAGCGGGCACTGATCGCCGAGCGCATGGCGGGCCGCAGCGGCCACTACATGCCGCCGGCACTGCTGGACAGCCAGCTGCGCGACCTCGAGCCCCTGGACGATGGCGAAGCCGGCCTGCGCCTCGACATCACCGAAGCACCGCAAGCGCTGGTCGATCGCATCGTCCGGCGCGCCGCCTGAACGACGCCTCCGCATCGGGCTTTTGCATCCTGCTCTGAAAGGATCTACCTGTGTTGAACATGTTATCGGTGCTGCTGGCGGTCGGGCTGCTGACCTTGATGATCGCCTGGGGCAAGGTGCAGCCCCTGATCGCGTTCGTGATCGCCGCCCTGGTGGCGGCCCTTATGCTGGGGATGCCTGCCGCGAAGATCCCCGGTGCCATCGAAAAAGGCATCGGCGACCTGCTCGGCTCCCTGGTGGTGATCATCTGCCTGGGCGCCGTGTTCGGCAAGCTGATCGCCGACAGCGGCGCCGCCCGCTGCATCGCCGGCTCCCTGGTCAAGCGCCTCGGCCTGGGGCGCATCCCGGTGGCGATGACGGTCACCGGCTTCGTGGTCGGGCTGCCGCTGTACTACAACGTCGGCTTCGTGCTGATGGTGCCGCTGATCTTCTCGCTGGTCTACCAGTCGGGCCGGCCGGCGGTGGCGCTCGGCATTCCGCTGCTGGCCGGCCTGTCGATCGCGCACGGCTTCCTGCCGCCCCACCCTTCCGCCACCGCGCTGGTGGCGGCGGTGCATGCCGACATCGGCAAGACCCTGGTCTACGGCCTCGCCGTGGCGATCCCGACCCTGATCATCGCCGGGCCGATCTTCGCCATGTCGCTGGGCCATATCCGCGCCCAGCCGTCGCAAATGTTCCGCCACACCGAGGTGCCGGACACCGAGCTGCCCGGCGCCTTCAACAGCTTCGCCACCGCGCTGCTGCCGGTGGCGCTGCTGGCCGCGCTGACGCTGCTGACGCTGGCCCGCCCCGAGTTGACCAAGCCGCTGGCCTTTTTGTCCAACCCGCTGGTGGTGATGCTGCTGTCCTACGCCGTCGCGATCTGGACGCTGGGCCTGGCGCGCGGCAAGACGCTGCCCCAGGTCATGCAGTCGGCCCAGGAAGCGCTGCGCGAGATCGCGCCCATCCTCCTGATCATCGCCGGCGCCGGCGCCCTGAAACAGGTGCTGGTCGATTCCGGCGTCAGCGCCGAACTGGGCAAGCAGCTGAGCCAGATGCCGGTGCCGCCGCTGCTGCTGGGCTGGGCGGTGGCGACGCTGATCCGCATCTGCCTCGGCTCGGCCACCGTGGCCGGCGTGACCGCCGCCGGCGTGGTCGGCCCGCTGGTCGAGAGCTCGGGCTGCGATCCGAACCTGATGGTGCTGGCGGTCGGCGCCGGCAGCCTGATGTGCAGCCACGTCAACGATTCCGGCTTCTGGATGTTCAAGGAATATTTTGGCCTGTCGCTGAAGGATACCTTCCGTTCGTGGTCGATGATGGAGACGCTGGTCGGCATCTTCGGGCTGCTGTTCGTGCTGCTGCTGTCGGTGCTGATCAAATAAATCAAACAGGAGACAATAACAATGAAGATGATGTCGCCTTCGCGCCCGGCGCCGCTGGTGCCCGCACTGGCGCTCGGCCTGGCGCTCGGCCTGGCCTTCGCCGCGGGCGCCGTATCGGCCGCGCCGGCTTCCACCTCGGCCTACCAGCAGATGCCGGACGACCCGCACGCGGTCGTGGTGCGCGCCCGGGGCGACGGCGTGACCGACGACAGCGCCGCCATCCAGGCAGCGATCGACAACGCCGCCAACAAGGGTGAAGGCGGCCTGGTGTTCCTGCCGTCGGGCCGCTACCGCATCACGCGCAGCATCCTGATCCCGCTCGCCGTGCGCGTGTACGGCGTCGGCAAGACCCGCCCGGTGTTCGTGCTGGGGGCGAACACGCCGGGCTTCCAGAAGGGCGTGGCCAATATGGTGATCTTCACCGGCGGCGACCAGTACACGGTCGGCAAGGTGCCGATGCCGGTACAGGGCGAAGTCCCCTTCAGCGGCAAGGTGCGCGACGCCAATTCCGCCACCTTCTATTCGGCGCTGTCGAACGTCGACTTCGAGATCGGCGACGGCAACCCGGCGGCCAGCGCGGTGCGCATGCACACCGCCCAGCACTCGAACCTGAGCCACATCGATTTCCATACCGGCTCGGGCCTGGCCGGCGTCTACCAGGTCGGCAACATCGCCTACAACCTGCGCTTCTTCGGCGGCCGCTACGGCATCCTGGCCGAAAAGACCTCGCCGGCCTGGCAGTTCACGCTGCTGGACGCGCAGTTCGACGGCCAGCGCGACGCCGCCATCCGCGAGCACGAAGCCGGCCTGACGCTGGTGAACACCGATATCCGCAACACCCCGGTCGGCATCGAGATCGACCGCGGCTACGGCGACTGGCTGTGGGGCCGCGACGTACGCTTCGACAACGTGACCAAAGCGGCGCTGGTCGTCAGCAACGAAAACAACGTGTATACCCAGGTCGGCTTCGAGAACGCCAGCGCGCGCAAGGTGCCGACCTTTGTGCGCTTCCGCGACAGCGGCAAGACCCTGGCGGGCGCCAACGGCGGCGGCGCCTACAAGGTCGACGCCTTCAACTACGGCCTGGCGCTGCAGGACATGGGCACGCCGGGGCGCTTCGCCACCAATTACAAGACCTCGCCGCTGTCCGCCTCATCGGCAACAGCAACAGCAGCGGCAACGTCGGCGGCGCCGGCGTTGCGGCCGCTGCCGCCGACCGCGCAATGGGCCAACGTGCGCAGCTTCGGCGCGCGCGGCGACGGCAAGGCCGACGACACCGCGGCGCTGCAGAAAGCGATCGACAGCAATCGGGTGGTCTACCTGCCGCTCGGCTTTTATCTGGTCAAGGACACCATCCGCATGAAGCCGGATACGGTGCTGGTCGGCCTGCATCCGGGCCTGACCCAGATCGTCCTGCCGAACGGCGCGGCCGCGTTCGAAGGCGTCGGCAGCCCCAAGGCGCTGCTGGAAAGCGCGCGCGGCGGCGACGCCATCGTGTCCGGCATCGGCCTGGCCACGGGCGAGGTCAACCCGCGCGCGGTGGCGCTGCTGTGGCGCGCCGGCGCCAACTCCCTGGTCGACGACGTGCGCATCCAGGGCGGCCACGGCACCCGCCTGGCCGATGGCCGCCGTAGCGATCCCTATCAGAAGGACGCCAATTTCGACCCTACCGCCCACTGGGACCGCCAGTACCCGAGCCTGTGGGTGACCGATGGCGGCGGTGGCACCTTCTCCGGCATCTGGACCCCGAGCGGCTATGCCCAGGCCGGCTTCACCGTCACCAACACCAGCACGCCGGGCCACGTCTACGAACTCTCGGCCGAGCACCACGTCCGCGCCGAGATCGTGCTGGATGGCGTCAAGAACTGGGAATTCCTGGCGCCGCAGACCGAGGAAGAGGTACGCGACGGCATGGATGCGGTCTCGCTCGAGATCCGCAACTCGAGCAACCTGCTGTTCGCCAACTACCATGCCTACCGCGTGACGCGCTCGATCAAGCCGGCGCCCAGCGCCGTGAAGATCACCAACTCCAGCGACATCCGCTTCCGCAACGTCCACGTCAACGGCGAGAGCGGTTTTGCGACTTGCGACGACAATGGCTGCGCTACTTATTTGCGCGCGTCCAAGTACCCGTACGAGCAGGCGATCGTCGACGTCACCCGCGGCCTGCAGGTGCGCGAGCGCGAATTCGCGGTGTTCGACTACAGCGGCAAGCAAAGCGCCGCACCGGCGCCATCGGGAAAAGTCGAGAAGCTGGCCGACGGCTTCTATTCGATCGCCGGCGGCGCCGTCGACGGCAAGGGCAAACTGTACTTTGTCGACCGCCACTGGCGCCGCATCCACGGCTGGAGCCGCAGCGAGGGTCTGACGGTGGAGCGCGATGCGCCGCTCGACCCGGTCAACCTGGCGGTCGACCGCAGCGGCAACCTGATGGTGCTGTCCTCGTGGGGGCCGGAAGCCACGGTGTACGCCTTCAAGCCGGGTACGCCCGCCACCGAGATGGCGACGATCAAGCCGACGCCGTTTGCCCAGCGTACCGGGGCGCGCGTGGCGATTCCCGTCAACTTCTGGCAGAACGCCGAATTCAAGGACCAGATCGACCCGCAGACCTATGAATTCACCACGCTGGCCGAGATGTTCGCGCGCGACGTCGCACTGCCCAAGGCGCGCGAATACGTGTCGCCGGACGGCAGCCTGGTGCTGCCGGCCTACCGGGTCCTGCGCCAGGGTCCGGCCGACCACCTGGGCTACCGCTGGTCGGACACGCTCGACACCCACGGCTTGGTGCAGGGCGCGGTGGGCGAGCGCGTGGTGTTCACCAACGGTTCGGAAAACCGCACCTTCAGCGGCCTGCTGGGCCAGGGCGGCGCCATCACCGACCTCAAGGCGGTGGCCGACCGCGGCGGCGAAAGCGCGGCGCTGGGACCGGACGGCAAGGTCTACGTCGCCAACGGCCAGGTGTTCGTCTATGAAGGCGGCAGGCAGACCGGGCGCATCGACGTGCCGGAGCGCCCGCTGCAGCTGCTGTTCGGCGGCCCGGACAAGCGTACGCTATTCATCCTGACCCACCACAGCCTGTATGCGGCGCGCGTGGAATAAGCCGATGCGAGTGCGTGCTTGCCTCCCCCTGCTGCTGGCGCTGGCTTGCGCCTGGACCTGCGCCAGCGCCCAGCAGCCCGCCGCGCCCGCGGTGGTCGCATTGTGGCCGGACGGTGCGCCGGGCGCCGAAAAGCGCCACGGCGAGCCCGAAAAACTCACCGACGGCGCCTATGTGAGCAACGTCCACGACCCGTCGCTGACCGTGGTCCCGGCCGACCCGCGCCATGCCAACGGCGCCGCCGTGATCGTGGTGCCGGGCGGCGGCCACCGCATGCTGGTGTTCCAGAACGAAGGCATGCTGGCCGCGAAGACCCTGAACCGCGTGGGCGTTTCCGCCTTCGTGCTCAAGTATCGCCTGGCGCGCGACACCGGCTCGGGGGCACATTACAGTATCGAAGGCGACGCCGCCGCCGACCTGCGGCGCGCGGTGCGCTGGGTGCGCGCCCATGCGCGTGACTACGGCATCGATCCGCAACGGATCGGCGTGATGGGTTTCTCGGCCGGCGGCGAACTGGTGACGCTGGTGGCCGACAATCCCGAGCCGGCTGCCGCCACCCCGCGCGATGCGCTCGACCGCCAGAGCGGCCGGCCCGACTTCCAGGTGCTGGTGTATCCCGGTCCGCTGGGCGTGCCGGCACGGGCGGTGCAGGATGCGCCGCCCGCCTTCCTGGTGGCCGGCTCGCGCGATGCCTGCTGCATGCCGCCGGCGCTCGGCCTGTACCAGCAGCTGGTGCAAGCCGGCGTCGCGGCCGAGCTGCACCTGTACGCCGACACCGACCACGCCTTCAACATGGGCCAGCGCGGCGAGCGTGTCTCGCTGCAGCACTGGCCGGACCGCCTGTCCGACTGGCTGGCCGACGGCGGCTGGCTGGTGCCCCGGGCCGGACGCAAGCCCGAGGGCGTGCCGGCACCCTGACGATCAAGAGGAAACTGAATGCGCTACTTTTTACCGATGCTGGCCGCCGGCGCCGCACTGTCGATGGCGGCAGCGGCCGGCGCCGCCGATACCCAGTTCAAGCTGCTGGTGCTGGCGATGCCGAACAAATACCACTACGAGTACATTCCGATCGCACGCGCCAGCCTGGAGCAGCTGGCCAGGCTGCACAACTTCGACCTGGTCTACACCAACCGCCCGGACAGCTTCGAGGGCGACCTGAAGCAGTACGGGGCCATCGTCCTGCTGAACACCGCCGGCGAAGAACTGAATCCGGCCCAGCGTACCCGTTTCGAGGCTTACATGAATGGCGGCGGCAACGCCGTCATCGTGCACCGCGCGATGATCGCGCCGAAGGACGGGTGGGTCTGGTACGAGAAGCTGGTCGGCCGCTCCTTCACGATCCACCCGATCGTGCAGACTGCCGCCATCGACACCGTGGACAGCAACTTCCCGGCCGCCTACGGCGTGCCGCAGCGCTGGATGTGGAGCGACGAGTGGTACGAGCTGACCAACCCGTACAAGGTGGAGAACCACACGGTCCTGAAGGTGGACGAGTCCAGCTACGACCCGACCCGGATCTGGCCGGGCCAGGTGGCGCACGGCATGGGTGCGGAGCATCCGGTGGCCTGGTACCGCACGGCCGGCCGGTCCGGCCAGGGCCGCGTGTTCGTCACCACCCTCGGGCACAACGCCGAGATGTACCGCGACCCGCAGTACCTGGGCCACCTGATGGGCGGCATCTGGTGGGCCGCCACCGGCAAGGGGCAGCGGCCCGCAGCGGCACTGAAACCCTAGCCGCGCAGGAAGTCCAGCATCAGCGCATTCAGCTGCTGCGCATGGGTCGCTGCGAAGCCGTGCGGCGCGCCCTGGATCACCTCCAGGCGGCTGCCCTTGATCAGCTCGTGCGAACGGCGGCCCGAGACGGCGAGCGGCACCACCTGGTCGGCGTCGCCGTGCACGATCAGGGTCGGCACGTCGAACTTGGCCAGGTCGGCACGGAAATCGGTCTCGCCGAAGGCGACGATGCATTGCGCGGTGCCCAGCGGCGAGGCCGCCCAGGCGATCCACTTGCTGAAGGCGAGCAGCTCATTACTGGACTGGGGCCCCTGGCCGGAGGACTTGTCCAGGTTGTAGAACTTGTAGAAGAAGTCGCCGAGGAAGCCGAGGCGGTCGTGCCTGACCGCGTTGAACATGTCGGCGAACACCGATTCGTCGACGCCCTGCGGGTTGTCGCCGGTCTTCAGCAGGAAGGGCGGCACCGCGCCCAGCAGCATGGCCTTGGCCACGCGCGCGCTGCCGTAGCGGCCGATATAGCGCGCCACCTCGCCGCCACCCATCGAGAAGCCGGCGATGACGGCGTCGCGCAGGTCCAGCTTCGTCATCAGGTCGTTCAGGTCGGCCGCGAAGGTGTCGTAGTCGTAGCCGGCGGTCGGGTGGCCGGACTGGCCGAAACCGCGGCGGTCGTAGGCGATCACGCGGTAGCCGGCTTCGGACAGGGCGGTGATCTGCGATTCCCACATGCGGTGGCTAAGCGGCCAGCCATGGACCAGCACCACGGGCTGGCCGCGTCCCTGTTCGTAATAATAGAGTTCGGTGGGGTGCGGACCGGACGTATGGAGGCGCGGCATGGTGGTTGTCTCCTTTAAGGGCAAGGTTATTGGAAAGCCAGTGTAAGCTTTCCACCCGCACCGCTTCGCACGCTTGCGCTAGAGTCCCCGGCTGGCGGCCGCGTCGCGCAGAAGCCGTTCGACGCTGTCGAAGTCCGCCGGCTTGGTCAGGTGCGCATCGAACCCGGCCTCGCTCGAGCGCTTGCGGTCCTGTTCCGCGCCCCAGCCGGTCAGCGCCACCAGCGTGGCGTCCTGCATGCCGGCCAGCGCCCGCATCGCCTGCGCGACCTCGAAGCCGCTGCGGTCGGGCAGGCCGATGTCGAGGAACACCACGTGCGGCGGCTGCGCCGCCGCCGCCGCCAGCGCCGCGGCGCCGTCATGCGCCAGCCGCACCGCATGGCCGCTCATCTCGAGCAGGGCGCCCATGGTCTGCGCCGCATCGAGGTTGTCGTCGACCACCAGCACGCGCAGGGTGTCGGCAGCCGCGGGGCCGGCCGGCTCGACAGCCGCATCCGCCGGCGCCTCGGGCTGCGCCTGCGCGGGCTGCGCCTGCGCGGGCTGCGCCTGCGCGGGCTGCGCCAGCGGCAGCCACACCGTGAAGCGGCTGCCCTGCCCGGCCCCACCGCTCTCGGCGCCGACCCGGCCGCCGTGCAGCTCGACCAGGCGCCTGACCAGGTTCAGGCCGACACCCAGCCCGCCCTGGGCCATCGCGTGGCCGTTGTGCGCCTGCACGTACATGTCGAACACGTGCGGCAGGACCTCGGCACCGATGCCGATGCCGTTGTCGATGACGGAGATCGCCACCTCGTCTCCCTGCAGCACCGCCTCGACGGCGATGCATCCGCCGGCGGGCGTGTACTTGGCCGCGTTGTTGAGCAGGTTGCTCAGCACCTGGGCGACGCGGTGGCGGTCGGCGTTCAGGGCGACCTCGGTTTGCGGCAGGCGCTGCGCCAGCTGGTGGTCGCCGGCATGCAGCAGCGGCGTGCTGATCTCGACGGCGTCGCGCACCACCTCCTGCAGCGTCACCGGGGCGCGCCGCAGTTCGACCTTGCCCTCGGACAGGCGCGCCATGTCGAGCAGGTCGTCGACCAGGCGCACCATGTGGTCGACCTGGCGCTGCATCATCGCCTGCACCTTGCCGGCGTTGGCCGAGGTGGGCCGCACCCGCATCAGTTCCAGGCCGGTGCGGATCGGCGCCAGCGGATTGCGCAGCTCGTGCGCCAGCGTGAACAGGAACTCGCTCTGCATGCGGTTCTTTTCGGTCAGCTCGTGCGCCAGGCGCTCCTGCTCCTGCTGCGCCAGCGCACGGTCGTGGACGTCGATCACGGTACCGACGTAGCCGGCAAAGTTGCCGGCGTCGTCGTAGCGCGGCAGGCCGGTGTCGACCACCCAGCGGTAAGTGCCGTCCTTGCGGCGCAGGCGGAAGTCAGCCACGTACGGCGTCTGGGCGGCGTTACACGTCAGGAAAATCGCCTTGGCCTGCTCGCGTTCGTCGGGATGGATGTTTTCGGTCCAGCCGATGCCCAGGTCCTGCTCCATCGGCCGGCCGGTAAACTCGTACCAGCGCTGGCTCAGGTAATAACAGTAGCCGGTGGCATCGGTGGTCCACAGCATGACGGGTGCGCTGTCGACCAGCGTACGGAAATAGGTTTCGCGCTGCGCCAGCTCGTCCTGGTGGCGGCGCTGTTCGCGCGTCAGGGCGATCTGGTGGCGCACCCGTGCCAGCAGCTCGTTGGCGGCGAAGGGCTTGACCAGGTAATCGTTGGCGCCAGCCTGCAGGCCCTCGACCTTGGCTTCCTCGCCGGCACGGGCCGACAACAGGATCACCGGCAGCTGGCGCACGGCGTCGTTGGCGCGGATGCGCGCGATCAGGCCGAAGCCGTCCAGCTTGGGCATCATCACGTCGCTCAGCAACAGGTCGGGCGGATCGCGCAACAGGTGCTCGTAGGCGGCTTCGCCGTCGCTGCAGGCGCTGACCGTGGCGTACGGGTCGAGCAGCGCTTTCAGGTAGGCGCGCATGTCGTTGTTGTCGTCCGCGATCAGGATGCGCGGCAGGACGGCCGGCGCTTCCAGCAGGGCCGTGGCCGTCTCTTCCACCGCGCCGGTGGGAGGGAGAGGCCGGCTGTTCGTCGTTTCCTGGTCCGGCAGCCAGCGCAGCGCTTCCTCGACAAAGGCGGCGCCCATGCGGCCGCCCTCGCCGTCCGCCGTGGCGGCGCCCGGCGCGGCGGCGCCCGGATCCGGCTGCACGATGCGGTCTTCGGGCAGGTGCGCGTGGCCGAACGGGATGTCGACGTCGAAGCGGGTTCCCTGCCCCTCCACGCTGTGCACCGCGATGCTGCCGCCGTGCAGGCGCACCAGTTCCTGGATCAGCGCCAGGCCGATGCCGGTGCCTTCATAGGTGCGGCCGGGGGTACCCTCGATGCGGTGGAAGCGCTCGAATACGCGCGGCAGCTCGGCTTCGGGAATGCCGCTGCCGCTGTCGATGACCGACAGGCGCGCCATGCCGTCGAGGTGGCGCAAGGCCACCGTCACGCCGCCGTGCAGCGTGAACTTGAAAGCATTCGACAGCAGGTTGAAGACGATCTTTTCCCACATGTCCCGGTCGACCCAGACCGGCTGCTGCAAATCGTGCAGGTCGACGTGGTAGGCCAGGCCGCCCTTGACCATCGCCGACTCGAACACGCTGGCCAGGTCGGCGGTCAGGCGCGCCAGGTCGACCGGTTCGTAGGTCGCCCGTACCCGCCCGGCTTCGATGCGCGAGAAATCGAGCAGCGAATTGACCAGCTTCAGCAGGCGCAGCGCGTTGCGGTGGGTGACATCGATGCGCTTGCGCTGCACCGGTCCCAGCGGCTCGGCGGCATCCGCCAGCGCGTCGTCGAGCGGCCCCAGGATCAGGGTCAGCGGCGTGCGGAATTCGTGCGAGACGTTGGAAAAGAAGGCGGTCTTGGCGCGGTCGATCTGGGCCAGCTCCTCGACGCGGCGCTGTTCCTTTTCGTAGGCGATCACGTTACCGACCGCGGTGTTGACGGCGGCGCCCAGCAGGCCGTAGAAATTCAGGTAGTCGGCATCCAGTTCGCGCGCCGCGCTGACGCCGGCCACCACGAAGCCGTACAGCTCCTGCTGGCCCGGCACCGTCACCGGCAGCACCAGCGCCGCATCGGGCGCGATATCGTAGGGGCCGCATTTGACCTTGCCGAAACGCGGCCGCAGGCCATGCACCTGCTGCGCGCTGCGCGCCTGGGCGGTGGCGGCGAATGGCCACAGCGCATCGTCGAACGCGACGTACTCGGGCGCCAGATCCGGGTGCCCATCCAGGCCGGCGCTGCCGCAGCGGTGCAGCATGCCGCTGTCGGCATCGATGTGGTACAGCAGCATGAACGGCAGGTCGAGCGCCAGGTTCGGATGGTGGGCCGCGATGTCGCTGCCGATGTCGCTGACCGCGCGCGCATCGCCGATGGCGGCGCTGAGGTCGCGCAGGCCCTGCGAGCGGCGCGCGTTCAGCACCGCCGATGTCGCTTCCGAGATCGGGTGGAAAATGCCGCCCACCTCGCCCGACTCGTCGCGGATCGGCGAGAACGAGAAGGTCATGAAGGCTTCCTCGAGGTAGCCGTGGCGGTCGAGGAACATGCGCTGGTCGCGGATATAGGTGCCCTCGCCGCGGTGCGCGCGGTCAAAGGCGTCGCCCACCACCGGCAGCGCGCTGGCCCAGATTTCCTTGAAGGCGCCGCCCATCGAGCGCGGATGCAGGTCGCCGCAGATCGGCCGGTAGGCGTCGTTGTAGATCTGGATATCGTCCGGCCCCCAGGCCACCAGGATCGGGAAAGTCGAGGACAGGCACAGGCTGACCGAGGTGCGCAGGCTTTGCGGCCAGGTGTGCAGCGGACCGAGGGGCGTCTTCGACCAGTCCATCGAACGGATCAACGCGCCCATTTCGCCGCCGCCGGCTAGCCAGCTGAGATCGTCGTTCGTATTCTGGTCGGACATGGAGGCCAATTAAATGAAAAATAATTGCGGATTCCATCACATTGTACGGCAAAGCAACCGCAACATCCGTTCAAATAATGCGTGCCCGACGGTCCGTTTGTCAGTCCTGTTTCGCCTGATGGAACACCAGGTCTTCCACCGGTTCGCCCTTGCACAGGTGCTGGTCGATGATGCGGTCCATGTTGCCCGGCGTCACGTTGTAATACCAGGTGCCGTCCGGCTGGACGCACACGATCGGGCCACCCTTGCAGGCGGCGAAGCAACTGACCCGGCTGCGTTTGACGCGCAGGTCACCGGCGTTCAGGCCGGCGGCCTTGAACTTGTCGCCCAGGCTGTCGAACAGTGCCTGCGACTGGCCGTCTTCGGTGCAGCGCGGCCCGGTGCAGACCAGCAGGTGGCGGCGGTAGTCGCCGATCTTCGGTTTCGGAATCGGGTTGTCGATCGGTTCGGTGCTCATGCTTCGCTTTCTTCGGTTGCGGACGCCAGCGCGGCGGCATCCAGGGGTTCGTCCAGCGTGGCCTGGATGTAGTCGGCCGGCAGGCGGTGGCGCGCCGCCAGGGTGGCGATGTCGGCGCCGGCCGCGTGTTCGGCCTGCAGCGTTTCCAGCCAGCCGAGCAGGCCGGTGGACAGCGAGCGGCCGGCTTTTTCGCCGTCGCGGGTGCTGCCGCCGTCGTCCATGTCGTATTTATTCGCGTAACCACGCGGCGTCACCATCAGGCCGTTGCGCACGAAGGTATTGCTGTTGCCGATCAGGACCGTGCTGAGCATGCCGATGTCGGCATCCGCCATGCTGTCCAGCGTGGTGAACACGATGTTCTCGCGGCGGCGGTAGGCACTCTTGACGATGGCGACCGGGGTATCCGGGCGGCGGTGGCGCAGGAACAGGCGCTGCGCCTCGACGATCTGGCGCGTGCGGCGTCCGCTCTTCGGGTTGTACAGCGCCACCACGAAGTCGGCCATGGCGACGGCATCCAGCCGGCGCGCGATGGTCGGCCACGGCGTCAACAGGTCGGACAGCGAGATCGCGCAAAAGTCATGGGTCAGCGGCGCGCCGACCAGGGCGGCGCAGCTGTTCAGCGCCGAGGCGCCGGGGATGATCTCGACCTGGACTTCGTCGTCCGGGGTCCAGCCGGACTGGAACAGTACCTCGAAGGTCGGGCCGGCCATGCCGTAGACGCCGGCGTCGCCGGACGAGATCAGCGCCACCTTCTTGCCGGCGCGCGCCGAGGCCAGGGCGCTGACCGCGCGGTCGAGTTCCTCGGTCATCGACTTGCGGATGATCTCCTTGCCTTCGACCAGGTCGGCCACCAGCTTGATGTAGGTGACGTAGCCGATCACCACGTCGGCTTCGGCGATCGCCGCACGGGCGCGCTGGGTCATGTGGTCGACGCTGCCGGGGCCGATCCCGACCAGCATGATCTTGCCGGGCGCTGGTGCGTCAGCGGGCACCGCCTGCGTGAATTCTTGGTTCATTGGGTTTTCCTTGCGATCGAGACGGTGGCATTGCGGCCATCCTCGCCCCGGTGTTTGTATTTTTCGACGACCAGCGCGCTCATGGGCGTGCCGGGACCGGCGGCCAGCAGAGCCGCCGCTTCGCTGACCGAGGGCGTGCCGGTATGGCGGCGCACGACCTCGGACGGATTCGGCACCTGTACCCCGGCCAGCTGCTCGGGCGGATAGAACTGCAGCGGCCAGTCGTAGCGCTGGGCCAGCGCCAGCAGCGCGGCTTCGTCCATCTTGAGCGTGATGCTGGCGGCGGCCACGACCTGGTCGGGCACCGCATTGACCAGCGCCAGCGCCACCTCGACCGCCTTGCTCACGGTCTCCAGCGAGGTACCGCGGTCGCAGCCGAGGCCGATGGCGAAGGTGATCATGCGCCGCTGTCCTGGTCCGCGTCCCGTGGCGGGCGATACACCACCAGGCGTTCCTTCAGCGCGTCCCAGCGCTCGGCCGGCACCTCCGCATGCGTCACCCACAGCAGGGCGGCATAGCGCTCCAGCGGCACCTCGTCGAAGCGGGCGAAACGGTGGATGTTGTCCGGCAGCGGCGTCGGACGGGTCCACCAGTCGGGACTACCCGCTTCCTGGATGAAGGCGATCGGCTCGCCGTTCACCACGTGGGCCGAGACCCGGGTGATGTTGATCTTCGGCGCTTCCACACGCCAGCCGAGGTTGCGACCGAGGATGTCGACCGGGATGGTGCGGCCGACGTCCGACGCCGTGGTCAGCACCGGCGCCGCGTCCAGCAGCAGCGCCACCCGCTCGCTCCATTCGTTGGCGCCGCCGACGTGGCCGGACAGCACCGGAATGACGTACTGGCCGGCGTCGTCGACCACGATCACGCCCGGGTCTTCGTCCTTGCTGCGCAGGTGCGGCGCGATCAGGCGCACCACCGCGCCCAGCGACACGAAGAACACGATCTGGTCGTAGCCGGCGAACAGCGGGCCGATCTCGTCGCGCAGCGCGCCCTCGTAGGCGCGGATCGCGTTCGGCAGGCCGGAAAAGCTGGCCGCGAACTTGGCCGAGGTGCAGATATCGGCGTCGGGCAGGTCGACCGCCAGGCGCGCAGCCTGGGCGGCGCCGTGCTTGGTGATCGCCACCAGGCACAGGCGGGGGTTATCGGTTGGTGCGCTCATGCGCTCTCCTCTAATAAAGGTAGTGGGCCGCTCTTCTTGAGGCAGCCCTTGATGCGTTCGCCGCGGATACGGTGCGGATGCTTGACGATCAGCAGCGACAGGTAGCTGACCTTGGTACCGCGCAGCGCCAGGATGTCGCGCGCGCTGAAACGGCGCTCGTCGGGCGCGCCGACGCGTTCGATGAAGTGGGCCCCGGCCAGCAGGTCGCGCCGCTCCAGCCAGTCGATCAGCTCGTCCAGCAGCGGCTTCACTTTCATCAGCACCAGCGTGTCGAAGTCGGGCAGCAGGCGGTCCACGGCGCTGACGCCGTAGGCGGCCGGCACGATGGCGACGGTGTCGTCCTGCTCGGCGAAAGGCACCGGCACTTCGGCGCAGGCGGCCGTGAAGGCATTCACGCCGGCGATGATCTTGACGCCCACCTGGGCGTCGAGCGCGCGCACGGTGCGCGCCAGGTGGCCGAAGGTGGCGTAGGTGCTGGCGTCGCCCTCGACCAGGAACAGCACGTCGCGGCCCGCGCGCAGCCAGGGCAGCACGGTCTCGGCGGCGCGCAGCCAGGCGCGCGCCAGCTTCTCGCCGTCGTGCGTCATCGGGAACAGCAGCAGCGCGTGCTCCGCGGGCGGCACAAGGCCGGCGCGCTGCACGATGTCGAATGCATAGCTCGGGGTCTTGCCGCTGCGCGCCGGGTAGACCCAGACCGCATCGCGGCGCTGCAATTGCTCCCAGGCGGCGCGCGTGATCAGGCCGGGGTCGCCGGGGCCGAGCGAGATGCCGTACAGTGTTCCGGTCATGCTTCGCCTCCTTCACGATGCGCACACACGATCCATACCGGGTTTTCGGCCGCCATGCGGTGCATGTGCAGTATCGGCTTGCTGCGCGCGGCCTGCAGTTGCAGCACGTCCCAGGCTACACCCTCGATGCCGTCGAGGGTAGCTGTCGCAGTCGCCAGGTTTTCCAGCGTGACGAAATTCATGACCAGGTTGCCGCCGGGGCGCAGGCGCGCCACGATCATCGATATCAAGGTCGCCAGCTCGCCACCGGAGCCGCCGATGAATACGGCATCCGGATCCGGCCAGGCATCCAGCCCTTCGGGCGCCTTGCCCTGATACAGGCTGTAGTTGCCGACACCGAAGGCCGCGTGGTTCTGGCCGGCGATGGCGACATCGGCGTCGTTCTTCTCGATCGCGTACACGTGGCCCTGCGGGCACAGGCGCGCCGCTTCCAGGCCGACCGAACCCGAACCGGCGCCGATGTCCCACACCACGCTATCAAGCCGCAGCTGCAGGCGCGCCAGGCTCACCGCGCGCACTTCCTGCTTGGTAATCAGGCCCTTCTCGGGCTGGCGCTGCACGAATGCGGCATCCGCCAAGCCGAACTGCACCGGACGCGGCGCCGGCGTCACGCGCCACAGCAGCACCACGTTCAGCGCCGCGAAGCGCATGCCAGCCGCATCCTGTGGGCTCAGTTCGGCCAGCACCCGCTCTTCCGGCTGCAGCAGGTTTTCCACCACCGCCATGTGGAAGTCGTCGCCCAGGCCTTCGGCCAGCAGCAGGCGCGCGATGCGGTCCGGGGAATTGTCGGGACTGGTCAGCACCAGCAAGCGCGCATGGCGGCGCAGTGCCTGGGCCAGGCCGTACAGGCCGTGCTGCGGGGTGCTGCCGCGCGCCCACTCGCCGGCATCCTTGGCATGCACCGAGACGATGCGCGCATCCTGCCAGGCCAGCCCGATGCGTGCGCAGGCCAGCTGCAGCGTCGACAGGTTGGGCAGGATGTCGAGCGCCTGCACGCACAGGTGCTGGGCCAGGTAGGGCGCGATGCCGTGGCACAGCGGGTCGCCGGTGGCCAGCACCACGCAACTCTGGTGGTCGGCACGCGCCGCGCGCACCCAGTCGGGCACCGCTTTCAGCTTGCCGGTGAGGTCATGCTGGACGGCGCCCGGTTTCAGTTCGCGCGCCAGCAGCGCCAGCGTGCGGGCGCCGCCGATCACCACGTCGGCATGGCGCAGGTAAGCCAGCGCGGTGGCGTTCAGGCTGGCGACGCCGTCGTCGAGCACGCCGATCACGCGGCAGGGGTTGGGGTCTTGTACAGTGGTGTCCATATCAGTCAGTGTCGAGGATGTGGTCGATGCTGGTGCGGCCGGCCGCCGGCGCGGCGCGCGGCAGCCCGGGCGGCGACAGCACGTCGGCCACCTGCTTGCCTTCGAAGTCGGTGACGATCACGCGCAGCTGGAAGGCGCGGCCGTAGCGTTCCGGCGCCGTCAAGGTATCGATCGCCGCCTGCGCCAGCGCGTGGTGAAAGGCGTCGCCCAGCCCGCGCTCGACCATCAGCTCGGCGCCGAAGCGCGCGGTCTCGGCGGCGGCGATGGCGGCGCAATCCTCCGGCGCGGCGCCGATGCGGCGCGCGATCTCGGCCACCAGGTCGGTATCGACTTCGCTGCGGTTGGCGTGGGTGATGGTCTCGCCCTGGGCGATCTTGGTCAGCTTGCCGACCATGACCGCCAGCACCACCAGGCCGATGCCCTGCGCCGCCGCCTCGTCCAGCGCGTAACGCAGAAAGTCGCCCATCTGCACGAAGCAGGCCGACGGCAGTTCCGGCCGCTCGGCGCGCAGCGTGGCCATGGCGAAGGTCTCGGTACGCCCGCCGGTGGTCAGCGCAACCAGGTCGTGGCCGGTGGTGGCCGCCACCTGCACGCCCTGCACCACGCTGGCGCGCCAGGCGGCTGTGGAATACGGCTTGACGATGCCGGTGGTGCCAAGGATGCTGATGCCGCCCAGGATGCCCAATCGCGCATTCGTGGTCTTCTTTGCCATGACCTGGCCGTCGGGCACGCTGATGGTGACCTCGATGCCGTGTTCCATCAGTAGCTGCGGCGCCGCTTCGCGCAGGTTGTCGGCGATGTTCCGGCGCGGCACCGGGTTGATCGCCGGGCCGCCGACTTCCAGGCCGAGGCCCTTCATCGTCACAGTGCCGACGCCGTCGCCGGCCAGGTACGCGACGGTGCCGGCCTGGCCGGGCAGCAGGCGCAGGTCGACCGTCAGGTGGGCGCCGTCGGTGCAGTCCGGATCGTCGCCGGCGAACTTGATCACCATCGCGTGCGCCTGCCGGCCATCGCAGCGGCCGTCGTGCACGGCGAAGCGCACCCGGGTGCCGTTCGGCAGCAGGCTTTCGATCTCGAGCGGCACCGCGCCGCCGGCCAGGCCCAGCACCGCCGCGCGCGCCGCCGCCGCCGCGCAGGCGCCGGTGGTGAAGCCAGTGCGGGTGCCGCGCTCGGCCGTCTTGTCCTTCATTTTTGCGCCGCCTGCATGGTCTTCTGCCTGGCCTCGGCCAGCGCCAGCAGCGCGTGCAGGGCCGCCACCACCAGCGTGGAACCGCCCTTGCGCCCGCGGATCACGATCCAGGGCACGTCCTGCAGTTCGGCCATCAAGTCCTTCGATTCGGCCGCAGAGACGAAACCGACCGGCATGCCGACCACCAGCGCCGGGCGTACGCCCTCCTCGCGGATCAGGCGTACCAGCTCGATCAATGCGGTCGGCGCATTGCCGATGCCGACGATGGCGCCGTCCAGCAGTCCGCGGCTGGCCGCCTTGCGCATCGCCTGCACCGCGCGCGTGGTGTCTTCCTGCTTGGCGCGCTCGATCACGTCGGCGTCGCTGATGAACTGCCAGGTTTTCATGCCGAAGTGCGCCAGGCGCGGCTGCGACAGGCCGGAACAGATCATCTCGACGTCGGCCACCACCGGGCGGCCGCCGGCCAGCATGGCCTCGATACCGGCGTCGATCGCATTCGAATGGAAATCGGTGAGGCCGTTGAAATCGAAGTCGGCGTTCGCATGGATCATGCGGCGCACGATCGGCCACTGCTGTTCGGTATAGGCGTGCGTACCGGCTTCGGCGTCGATGATGGCGAAGCTGTCGTGCTCGATGGCCTGGCCGGCGCGGGTCAGCTGTTCGGTGACGGTGTTAATCGTGCTCATGCCGGCTGCGTCTCCGCGTGGTCGTGATCGTGGTCGTGATCGTGATCGTGATCGTGATCGTGTGCATGGTCGTGGTCGTGATCGTGATCGTGATCGTGTGCATGGTCGTGCCCATGAGCGTGGTCATGCGGATGCTCATGACCTTGGTCATGCCCGTGTGCGTGATCGTGTCCGTGCTCGTGCGGGTGCGCAGCGCCGTGGTCCGGGCCATGCGCGTGACCGTGGTCGTGGGTGTGCGCATGCGAGTGGCCATGGCCCAGGTCGTGCGCGAGCTCGCGGTAGCCGCAGCCGTCGCATGGCAGGCGGCTGTCGGGCACGCCGGCACGCAGGTCGGCCACGCGCTGGTCCATCAGTTCGAAGATCTCCTTCTCGAAGCCGAAATGCTCGCCGCAGAAAAAGCGCACCTGCGGGTACTGGCCGCGCAGGTGCTCGACCTGGCGGTGGATGCGCTGCATCAGCGTGCCGGTGTACAGGTAGTATGGCAGCACCACGACCTGGCGCATGCCGAGCAGCACCTGGCGCTGCACCACCTTTTCCAGGCGCGGCCAGGTGATGCCCGTGAAGGCCAGGTCGACCAGTTCATGATCCCCCTCTTCCTGCAGCCAACGTGTCATCTTGGCCATCTCGCCGTTGGCGCCGCGGTCGGAGGAACCGCGGCCCAGCACCACCACGCCGGTGGTGGTCGGATCCGGCATGTCGAGCGCATTCATGGCCTTGCGCAGGCGCCGCTTCAGGATCGCCAGGATCGGATCGCAGGCGGTCAGGTGCGGCGCCAGCAGGATCTCAGCCTGCGGGCACGCGATGCGCGCCTGCTCGACCGCTTCCGGAATCTCCATCTTGACGTGGCCGGCCGCATTCAGGATCAGCGGCACCACCAGCACCCGGCGCGAGCTGCGCGCGGCATCCAGCAAGGCGGCGTTCAGCTCCGGCGGCGCGAATTCGATGAAGCACAGGTCGATGCGCAGCTCGGGCCGGCGCGCGCGCCACTGCGCCACGAACTCGCGGATTTCCTGGTTGCCCGAATCCTCGCGCGAGCCGTGGCCGACCAGCAGCACGGTGTCGTCCGCGTGCAGCGTGACGGAGGGAGTAAAGATGATCTGATTCATGCGCTGGCCTTCCTGAAGCGATGGGTGAATGTGGGGTCGTACAGCTTGGAGCGCACCAGCGTCTCCCAATGCAGCGCGCCCAGTGTGGGACTGGCGACGATCATCGCCTGGCTGGCGACGCCGGCCTCGCGGCAGCGCGCCTTGATGTCGGCAAGGGTGCCGCGGATGATCTTTTCCTCGCCCGGCCAGCTGGCCTTGTGCACCACCAGCATCGGCGCGTCGTCGGGCCAGCCGGCCGCGCGCAGCGCCGCCTCGACCTTGTACATCAAGGTGATCGACAGAAAGATGCAGATGGTGGTGCGGTGCGCCGCCAGGCTGGCCAGGTCTTCGCCGTCCGGCATCGGCGTACGGCCTTCGACCCGGGTGAGGATCACGGTCTGGGTCACTTCCGGCAGCGTCATCGATTCGCCGGCGGCCGCCATCGACGCCATCGCCGACGACACGCCCGGCACCACCGCCCATTCGATCCCGGCTGCCGTGAGCGGGCGCGCCATCTCGATCAGGGCGCCGTACAGGGCCGGGTCGCCGGTCTGCAGGCGCACCACGGTGGCGTGGCGCTGCGCCTGGTCGATCAGCCAGGCGGTCATCTCTTCCAGGGTCATGTCCTTGGAATCGCGGATGGCGCAGCCGGGCGGCGCGTACAGGGTAACGGCGTGGTCGACCAGCGAACCGGCGAACAGCACGGCGCCGGCCCCCTCCAGCAGCCTGCGGCCTTTCACGGTGATGAGTTCGGGGTCGCCGGGACCGGCGCCGACGAACCAGATCTTGCCGGCGGCGTTGTTGGCGATGTGGATTGTCATGTCGGTGTCTTCGTCAAAGGTTGGAACGGCAGGATGCGCAGCGCGTCCAGTACCGCGTCCACGCTGCGCGGCGCCTGCCCGGCCGGCAGCACGCCGCGCGTGACCAGGTGCGCATGCAGCGCCAGCGCCAGCGGCGGGCGCTGGCCGGCGGCGTCGAGCGCATCGACGTCGGCGCCGACCGCCTGCGCCGGCCCGGACGCGATCACGCGCCCACCCGCCATCAGGTGCAGGTCGTCGGCCCAGCCGTAGGCGAAATCGATGTCGTGGGTGGACAGCAGGATGGTCGTGCCGCGCGCCGCCAGGCGGTCCAGCAAGGCGGCCAGGTCATCCTGCATCGGCGCGTCGAGGCCAGCCATCGGTTCGTCCAGCAGCAGCACGTCCGGCGCCATCGCCAGCACGCCGGCGATGCAGACCCGCTTCTTTTGGCCAAAGCTGAGGTGGTGCACGGCGTGCCGCGCATGTCCGCCCAGCCCGACCGCATCGAGCGCGGCTTTTACGCGCGCGCGGACGGTGGGGGCGTCGAGGCCGAGGTTCAGCGGGCCAAAGGACACGTCTTCCTCGACCTGGGCCGAGAACAGCTGGCGCTCCGGATTCTGGAACACCAGGCCGACGCGGCGGCGCAGCTGCGTCAGCCCGCCGCGGCCATAGTCGTAAGGCTGGCCGTCCAGCAGCAGCCGGCCGGCGGTCGGGCGCAGCAGACCGTTCAGGTGCTGCAGCAGCGTGGTCTTGCCGGCGCCGTTGGCGCCCAGCAGCGCGTGACGGCGGCCGCGGCCCAGCGCCAGGCTGCAGTCGCGCAGGCCGCTGCTGCCGTCGGCAAAGGCGTGGCCGACCGCCTGCATCTCGATGATGCGATTCATACGCGGTCTCCGGCCGCGACCAGCAGCAATAGCGCCGCAGCCAATGCCGCCCACGCAGTCTGGCGGCGCGCCTGCGGGAACTCGGCCGGCAGGAAACGCAAGGTGCCCTGGTAGCCGCGCGCCTCGGCCGCCATCTGCAGGGCGCTGGCGCGCTGCCATACCTGCACCGCCATCTGCCCGGCCAGCAGGCCGGTCGAGCGCCAGGCGTGGCGCCAGCCGCGGTAACCGAGGCGCGCGCTCTGCGCCGTGACGCCCTCTTCCCAGGCCTGGCGCAGCACGAACAGCATGCGGTAGCACAGCGCCATCAAATCGAGCAGCAGTTCGGGCGTGCGCAGGCGGCGCAGCAGCGCCAGCAGGTCGGGCAGCGGCGTGGTCAGCACAAAACCGAGCAGCGCCGCCAGCATCGCCAGCGAACGCCCGGCGGTGCGTGCCACCGCCGGCCACATCGAATTAGCCCAGTGCCAGCTGCCGTCAACGCCGGGCGTCACCAGCATCGTCAGGCAGGACAGCAGCAGGAAGCCGAGCGGCGGCAAGGCCACCGCCACATAAGTCCGTAACGGTACGCGCGCGCCGATCAACGCGGCCAGTGCCAGCACGGCCGCCAGCACGGCCAGCGTGCCGGGACGCGTGGCGACCCAGGCCGCGCCCATGCCGCCCAGCGCGAACAGGGCCTTGGCCGAGGGGGCGACGCCCTGCCAGTGGCTGGCGTAGGCGGCCGTTTCAATCCGCACGTGGACCCTGCTCCGAAGATGCGACCGCAAGCTCGCTCTTGCGCGCACGCTCGCGCGCCACCGACAAACCGAGCCAGTAGCCGATCACGCCGGCGCCGATGGCAGCCTGCAGCGCGAACAGCAGCGAGGCGATCTCGCTGCTGGCCGGCTGGAACACCGGCGCGAACCAGGGTTTATAGTGCGGCGCGATGGTGCCGATGGCCTGCTGGGCGCGGTCGTCGGAGCCGCCAAATACGCCTTCGCTCCCGGGCGGCGCGCCGATCAGGCACAGCGGCAGCACGGTCAGCAGGACGATGGCCGCCCACAGCAGCCAGTTGCGCGTTTTCATGCGCCCTCCCGCGTGCGCAAGGCCATCACCGGCAGCGCGCGCAGCTCGTGCGCATTGAAGCGCGCCATCGCGTTCACCACCAGCACCGTCAACAGGCCTTCGCTGATGGCGATCGGCACCTGGGTCAGCGCGAAGATGCCGGCGAATTTGAGGAAGGAGGTGTCGAAACCGCCGACCGCATCCGGGAAGGCCAGCGCCAGTTGCGCCGACGTGGTGAGGTAGGTCGCCAGGTCACCCAGGCATGCGGCCAGGAACACGGCGACGGAGCGGCCCGCCCCCAGCTTTGCCGCGGCACGGAACACGGCGTAGGAAACGAACGGACCGACGATCGCCATCGAGAACACGTTGGCGCCGAGCGTGGTCAGGCCGCCGTGCGCCAGCAGCAGCGCCTGGAACAACAGCACGACGAAGCCCACCGGCACCATCGCCGCGGGGCCGAACAGCAGCGCGCCGAGGCCGACGCCGGTCGGGTGCGAGCAGCTGCCGGTGACCGACGGCAGTTTCAGGGCCGACAGCAAAAAGGCGAAGGCGGCGGCCACGCCGAGCAGCATGCGCCGCTCGGGATGCGCCTGCAAGCTGCGCCCCATCGAGCGCAGGCCCCAGGCCAGGAAGGGAACGGAAACGGCGGCCCAGCCGAGCGCATGCGCCGGCGGCAGAAAGCCTTCCATGATGTGCATTCGAAACCTCCCGTCGAATGGTCGATAAGGACACCAGACGGAGGCTGAAAAGACGGTCGACGGACGGGGAGCGGGACTGAAAGCGGGCGCGCAAGCCGGTCGACAGCGGCTTCCCGTCACCCCGGGGAATGGTGCTGACAATTCGGGCCGGTATTCTGGCTCGCCTTCGTCCTCCTCCGGGCCTTCCCACGATTGCGTCGCAGTGGCGTATTGCCGGAGTCGTCAGGCTTACAGCAGCGGGGGCTGCACCGGAATGACCGCATTTCTCATGCGGCGTCACCGGTTTCCCGTTTAACGCCATCCCCCGACGGGAATGGACGCACCCAAAGTCGGGATATTACACGGATGAGAACCCGCGTGCCAGTCTTGCCATGCCGGATTGTGGCTGGCGCGCCATCGGCAATGCCGCCTCGGCCCGGCCTGCCGGCGCGGCATTGATGCGTAGCCGGCCTTGATCTGCGCCTGATCCGACCGTCGCGGCGGCGGGATTTTCCTGCCGCCGCGACGGTCTATATCGGAGTACTCGTCACAGGAGAACGTCATGCCGTATGTCGATGGTTTTGTGGTGCCTGTTCCACGTGCCAAGCTGGACGCCTACAAGGACATGTCCAGGGCCGCAGGCAGGATCTGGCGCCAACACGGCGCACTCGAGTTCCGCGAATGCATCGGCGATGACGTCAAGCCGGGCAAGCTGACGTCGTTTCCGCAGAGCGTGCTGCTGGAGGATGGGGAGGTGGTGGCGTTTTCGTGGATCTTCTACGCATCGCGGGCCAAGCGCGACGAGGTCAACGACAAGGTGATGAAGGATCCGCGCATGGCCGAGTTCATGAAGCCGGAGAACATGCCTTTCGATGGCAAGCGGATGATTTATGGCGGGTTTGAGATGGTGGTGGATGTGTGATGCCGATTGCATAAAAAATCCCCGCAACCTGAAAAACTGCGGGGATTCTTTCATCGGTACGTGAAAAACGCGGCGCGATCAGAACGGTTATCCCCACCAAAATTGTGGGTTGCGCCGACCCGCCACTCCCGAAACGCCCTTGAGTTAGCACTGCATATGTTGGTTGCAGCATAAATCTTGGATTCCTCGGTCAAACAGCTGTTTTATCATCAGTTTGTGGGTAGCTGCTCATTCGCCAGTGGCTAGCCAGCTTTGGGGGAAATACGAGCGGCGCAACCGCGTCCGGCCGCCTATATGACAACGGCCGATCCGAATTCTGGTTTGGGTCGCCAAGGCCTACCCTAGAACGTGGATAGTAGGATCGACCTACTGGATTTCAGCGCCAGTTCATCAGGAATGAATGCGCAGCGGCAGAACATCGCCAGGATATTCTGATCGGCAGCGAATTCGCTGTAAATTTTGGGTGAGTCCTTAGTTCATCGTTTATGCAAGGTGCGTGATGCAGATCAAGCTTATTTGAAGCCCAAAAAGCTTGGTTCATGATCTGATGCCGGGGTAAGATTGACGCAGTCTAGGCATCTCTACATCATCATGACCTTCGTCGCCGTCTTGTATTCGGATACGCATCCGCTGATCTTGGTCGATTCTCTGATTTCGAGGCCGGCCAGCGCCGCCGGTGGCATTGCTACGCCGCTGCTCGATACGCTCGATACGCGAGGTGGACTTGGTTACCAGCCCGTGGGCCTGGGCCGCAAGTTTTGGCTGCTGCCGGACAGGAGTTTGTTTTTGTATTCCGGTACGGTCGGTTCGGCGCAAAAATTATTCGATTATTTGTGTACGCTCTTGTCGCCTACGCAGCCTTATGGCCGTGAGATACACCAAGATGCCAGGGAATTTCGTGCAAGGCGTACCGATAAAGCCTTTTCATTCCTGGTCGTGACGCCAAACGGCGAGGACGTCGAGCTGCACCACGATGGTGAGGTGCATCATGATGAGATTCCTACCTATGGTTACGTGCTGGCGATCGGCAGCGGCGCGAAAGAAGGGCTGGAGATTCTGCGGCGGCGTCCTGGCGTGGAGCCCGATTCATCGGATGCGGTAATCGGCAATGCGCTGAATGCGGCAGCGCGCCTGACGCAGGATTACCAGGACGACTGGGGTACCGGTTCGAAGATGTCAGCCGCGTCCTGCGGGGGCTATTTCGAGGTGGTTCCGCCGACAATGTACGAAAGAAGCTACGAATACCTGTATCGCGGTACGGCTCAGCTGTTTCTGAGGTGCGATATTCAAGGGATCCGCTTGAGCCGATTCATCGCTGCCCATCAAAAGGACGAAGAAACCGTCATCGTCGCCGGCAGCGATTTGGCCATTCCGATCGGGGATCTCGGATTTTCCGTTGACCCGGCATCATTACGTGAATATAAGATACGTGCCGATCAAAAGGACAGCGTCAATTCGGTGTCTTTCGACGGCCATTTGTCGTTCGGACATATCGCGTTCCTGATCATTTACGTCGAGGGCTTGCCTGATTGCGGGTTGGCGCATCATGCGTTCCGCACGCTCAGCGTATCGAGCCGCGGTGGCGATCCCATTGCGCTGTTACAGGAGAACGACGACCCTTGGCGGGTCGATGCCACGGGATCGCGGGTCAGCATCGGCCATGTCCTGTTCGAGATTATGGCGATGAAGCCGGCTGACAGTCCTTTGCGCCAGATAACTGATCGCGTCAGAAAGCACATGGTTTGCGGGCGCTGCGCGAGCGACGGGGTGAGCTGACACGTGCTGAGTCGAGCGGCGAGCGAAGGATGGTCAGGCTTCGCATTCTTGGTAGTTTGGGTCCGCTGTTGCGTTTAACCCGCCGGTAATTAATAGCGCCTCAAAGACGAATTTTGGTGACGGGGCCTGGACATTAAAGTCTCTTAGTGCTTATTGACCTTCCTGCGAATGGCGGCGGTACTTAACGCGCGGGGAGGGAGAAATGACCGACTGAAGATTTGTGTCCATAAACGAATTTGTGGACACAATTGATTGTGCCGAAAATTCAATCATGGCCGAGTTACCTTTTGCTCGTCCAGACGGTGTTCAGTAGACGCTTACAGTTAAAAACACTTCAAGGTCTGATCTGTCCATAAGCTCCAGAGCCAAGCGCTCTGGTGACGGCCGGGTTGCTAAGGTGTGCGCGCCGGTACTTGACACTGCTTTAAGCTGGCGGCGATCTGATCAAGCGCATCAGTCGTCTTCTTGATCAAGTAATCCGGCGCGGTGCCGGTCATGCCCCACTTAGCAAGGTGCTGCTCGAACATGAACGAACTGGTTGCGACGAATTTCGTCATCTATCAACCTTTTTTGCCAAGTAGTAGTTGAGCTGGAACCACACTAAACCACAAAACAATGTGTTGGTAAAGAAAAGCCCACATTCCTCACGGAAGTGGGCTTTATCAACAAAAATATAACGATATGGGCCTCAGAACGGAATATCGTCATCCATATCCGAGAAGTTCGCAGCCGGCTTCGGTTGCGGACGGGCTGCCGGTGCCGGCGGCGCCTGGCGCTGCGGGGCCGGACGGCTCGGCGGGGCGTCGTAGCCGCCACCAACGCCACCACCGTAGCTGTCGTCGCCACCGTAGCTGTCGCCGCCGCCCATGCCCTGGCGGCCGCCCAGCATCTGCATGTTTTCAGCAATGATGTCGGTGGCGTAGCGTTCGATGCCGTCTTTATCGGTGTACTTGCGGGTCTGCAGGCGGCCTTCGACGTAGACCGACGAACCTTTTTTCAGGTACTGGCCGACGATTTCGGCCAGGCGGCCGAAGAAGGAAATGCGGTGCCATTCGGTCAGCTCTTTCTGCTCGCCCGAGTTGCGGTCCTTCGATTTGTACGAGGTCGCCACCGCGATGTTGGCGATGGCGTCGCCGCTCGGCATGTAGCGGATTTCCGGATCGCGGCCGAGATTGCCGACGATGATGACCTTGTTGACTGATGCCATGGTGAAACTCCTAGGTTGATCCCCGGCTCTGCGTGTTGACTAAGTGCCGGAGAGGCTGTTGATTTGCGTCCGTTATTATGCCTGTTTGCTTGCCCCGATAGGCAACTTTTTGCAGGTGTTGCAGGCTGGCGGACGCCCCGTTTCCCGACATCCGCTCAGACCACGAAAATGGGGGCGGAGTGCCCCATTTGGAAGAGATACCGGTCAAAATTCCCGAGGTAACAATGCGCTAATTAATGGCGCGTCATGACTGCAGGTTCACCGCCGTGACTGCCCCTTCGAACGGCGTGATGTACAGCACCCCGTTCGGCGAGATCGACAGCCAGCCCCCCTCCGGCGTGCGCCACACGACTTTGCGGGTCGCGATGTCGATGGCATAGGTTCCGCTGTTCGACTGCGGCGTGCTGCTGATGAACAGCAGGTTCCTGGTAGCCAAGATCGCGTTCGACCCTGACGTCGGTGCCGGCGTCGGCATGCTCCACAGCAGCTTGCCGGTTGCCCTGTCGATCGCCTGGATCGCATCGCTGGCAATGCCGTACAGTACGGGTCCCGGCGGCGCGGCCAGTTCCAGCAGTTCCGGACCCTGCCACTTGAAAGTGCCCCGTTTCAGGTCGGTCGCCACTAGGCCGCCCGCGGCGAGTGCGTAGGCGCTGCCATCCGAGACCATGCCCGGCATCGGCGCGTCGGTGAATTGCCGGTGGTGCTCGAGCACCGTTTTGCCGGTGCGGGTATCCACGGCGAGCAGGCCGCCGCTGGAAAAAGCGGCGTACACCCGGTTACCCTCGACGGCCGGGGCAAAGGCATGGTTCGCGGCGCCGGCCCACTCGCTTTCCCACAGCAATGCGTGAGTGGAAACATCGAACTTCGCAAGCAGTTTGCCGCCGGCGCGGTCGTTCACGTAGATGCCGTCACCCGCGATGACCGGGGCCATGCGCAGGTCGGCCGTCGAGTGGCCGGCCGTGCGCCGGGCCGGCATGGTCCGCTTGTCGAGCAGTTTGCCGGTGCGCTGGTCGAAGAACCACAGGGCGTCGCCGTCCAGGCCGGCGGCGCTGCTCAGTACGACCTTGCCGTCGTGGGTGGCCGGCGGGTCGACGATGTCGGGCTGGCCGAGCAGCGCGGTCCAGTTTTGCTTGCCGCTCGCTTCGTCGATCGCATGCAGGCGCCAGGTGCCGGCGGCGTCGCGGACCACGGCGAAAGCCTGTCCACCGTCGAGCGCAAGCTGGGCCTGGGACACCGCGGCGCCGGCAGGCAGCGGCCAGCTGAAGCGGCGCGAGAATTTTGCCGGATCGAAGGTGGCGGGCACGTAGTTGGTGTGCCCCGGATTGCCGCCCGTCGTCGACCAGGCGGGCACGCCCGGGATGGCGGACAGCGCCGTCAGTCGGGCCGGCGCCGGCTGCGGCGCCACGATGGCGGGTGCGTCCACTTGCACCGTCGCCGTCGCCGTGGCCGTGGCCGTGGCCGCGGGCAGGCTGGCCGCGGCGCGGTCGCCGCTGCTGCCGCAACCGGCTTGCACAATGGCGAGCATGATCAGGCCAAGCGGACCCAGAACGGTTTTCATGATTGAAGCCAGGAACGAAGTATGAAAGGGCGGGAAGTATTCCACTGACAGCCACACCACTCAATTCCATAGCCTCAGATACCAAAAGTCATTAAGTAATTCATACTTTTTATAAATCACCATCCATGCACCACAAATTTATTTTCAGATTTTGATCGCTTTGTCATTGAAGAGCGCTTGAAACAGCCCACATAGATGCGGTCCCCGTGGAATCCGTTGCGTCTGCTTGCAAGACTGCCATGCAAGGATATTCACGCTGGCACGAGCGCTTCAGCGGCACGTACGGGCAAGAATAAAACCGGCTATAGTTAACGGTTCTCCCCGATTGGCCCGCCCACCGCGACAGTCTCGTGCGCCGGCCCTCAAACCATGTGAAAGGCTTCAAAACAAGCTAATGGAAGAAATCCGAATCCGCGGCGCCCGCACGCACAATCTCAAGAACATCAACCTCGATCTGCCGCGCAACAAGCTGATCGTGATCACCGGCCTGTCGGGTTCCGGCAAGTCCTCGCTCGCGTTCGACACGCTGTACGCCGAGGGCCAGCGCCGCTATGTCGAATCGCTGTCGGCCTACGCACGCCAGTTCCTGCAGCTGATGGAAAAGCCGGACGTCGACCTGATCGAGGGCCTGTCGCCCGCGATCTCGATCGAGCAGAAGGCGACATCGCACAATCCGCGCTCGACCGTCGGCACCGTCACCGAGATCCACGATTACCTGCGCCTGCTGTACGCGCGCGTCGGCACGCCCTACTGCCCGGACCACTCGCACGAGCCGCTGGCCGCGCAGACCGTGTCGCAGATGGTCGATGCCGTGCTGGCCATGCCGGAGGGGACCAAGCTGATGATCCTGGCGCCGGTCGTGGCCAACCGCAAGGGCGAGCACGGCGACCTGTTCCAGGCGATGCAGGCCCAGGGCTTCGTGCGCTTCCGCATCCAGAGCGGCACCGGCACGGCCAAGATCTACGAGATCGACGACCTGCCCAAGCTGAAGAAGACCGAAAAGCACACGATCGACGTCGTCATCGACCGCATCAAGGTCAATGACGAGATCAAGCAACGCCTGGCCGAGAGTTTTGAAACCGCGCTGCGCATCGCCGACGGCCGCGCCGTGGCGTATGAAATGGATACCGAGAAGGAGCACATCTTCTCGAACAAGTTCGCCTGCAACGTCTGCGGCTATTCGCTGCAGGAGCTGGAGCCGCGCCTGTTCTCCTTCAATAACCCGATGGGCGCCTGCCAGGAATGCGATGGCCTGGGCCACATCGAGTTCTTCGATCCGAAGCGCATCGTGGCTTTCCCGAACCTGTCGCTGGCGTCCGGCGCCGTGAAGGGCTGGGACCGCCGCAACCAGTTCTACTTCCAGATGCTGACCAGCCTGTCGCAGCACTACGGCTTCGACCTGGATAAACCGTTCGAGCAGCTGCCGAAGGCGGCCCAGGATGCCGTGCTGTTCGGTTCCGGCAAGACCGCGGTGCCGTTCGCCTACGTCAACGAGCGTGGCCGCACCGTGATCCGCGAGCACACCTTCGAAGGCGTGGTGAACAACCTGCAGCGCCGCTACCGCGAGACCGATTCGATGGCGGTGAAGGAAGAGCTGGCGAAGTTCATCAACGAGAAGGAGTGCCCGACCTGCAACGGCGCGCGCCTGCGTACCGAAGCGCGTTACGTCAAGATCGGCAACGGCGCCCAGCAGCGCGCGATCTACGAGGTCGCCAAGACCCCGCTGCGCGACTGCCTGAAGTACTTCGACGGCCTGGAACTGACGGGCGCCAAGAAGGACATCGCCGAGCGCGTGATCAAGGAAATCGTGGCGCGCCTGAAATTCCTGAACGACGTCGGCCTGGATTACCTGTCGCTCGACCGCAGCGCCGACACCCTGTCGGGCGGCGAGGCGCAGCGTATCCGCCTGGCGTCGCAGATCGGTTCCGGCCTGACCGGCGTGATGTACGTGCTGGACGAGCCGTCGATCGGCCTGCACCAGCGCGACAACGACCGCCTGATCGCGACGCTCAAACATTTGCGCGACATCGGCAACAGCGTGCTGGTGGTCGAGCACGACGAGGATGCGATCCGCACCGCCGACTACATCGTCGACATGGGGCCGGGCGCGGGCGTGCACGGCGGCGCCGTGATTGCCGAGGGTTCGCTCAAGGACATCATGAAGAACAAGGAGTCGCTGACGGCGGCTTACCTGTCCGGCAAGAAGAAGATCCACGTGCCGAAGAAGCGCACCGTGGCCGATCCGGACCGTCAGATGGTGATCACCGGCGCCACCGGCAACAACTTGAAGAACGTGTCGCTGGAGCTGCCGGTCGGCCTGATGACTTGCGTGACCGGCGTCTCGGGTTCGGGTAAATCGACGCTGGTGAACGACACGCTGTACCCGGCCCTGTCGCGCCACCTGTACGGTTCGCAGACCGAGCCGGCGCCGCACGACGCGATCCACGGCCTCGAGCACTTCGACAAGGTGATCTCGGTCGACCAGGCACCGATCGGCCGCACCCCGCGCTCGAACCCGGCGACCTACACCGGCGTGTTCACCCCGATCCGCGACCTGTTCGCGACGGTGCCGACCGCCAAGGAGCGTGGCTACAGCGCCGGCCGTTTCTCGTTCAACGTCAAGGGCGGCCGCTGCGAAGCCTGCCAGGGCGATGGCGTGATCAAGGTCGAGATGCACTTCCTGCCGGACGTGTACGTGCCGTGCGACGTCTGCCACGGCAAGCGCTACAACCGCGAGACGCTGGAAGTCCAGTACAAGGGCAAGAACATCACCGAAGTGCTGGACATGACGGTGGAAGATGCGCACGAGTTCTTCAAGCCGGTGCCGGTCATCGCGCGCAAGCTGCACACGCTGCTGGACGTGGGCCTCGGCTACATCAAGCTGGGCCAGAGCGCGACCACGCTGTCGGGCGGCGAGGCGCAGCGCGTCAAACTGTCGCTGGAACTGTCGAAGCGCGATACCGGGCGTACGCTGTACATCCTGGATGAGCCGACCACCGGTCTGCACTTCGCCGACATCGACCTGCTGCTGAAGGTGATCCACCGCCTGCGCGACCAGGGCAACACGCTCGTCATCATCGAGCACAACCTGGACGTGATCAAGACCGCGGACTGGATCGTCGACCTGGGACCGGAAGGCGGTGCCGGCGGCGGTACGATCGTGGCGCATGGTACGCCGGAAGAGGTGGCGGAGAATCCGGAGAGTGTGACTGGCAAGTACCTGAAGCCGTTGTTGAAGCAGTAAATGGCGTGGTGGCAGTGCTGTTTTGGCCTGCTACCCTCGCACGTCGCCCCTGCGAAGGCAGGGGCCCAAGTTGCACGCGTTTCGACGGCGCATCGAACTTGGGCCCCTGCCTTCGCAGGGGCGACGTTCATATTGAGCAGGCCTCAATTTGTCCAAGCGTTATTCTGCCGTATAAAACGGCTGCCGCACCCGCACCGGCCGCACATCCATCCTGATCCGGTAAATCGAAAACGCATCCTCGCGGTTGGTGGCGAACTCCCCGCTGTCCGGCATCCGCGTGAACGTGAACTCGAACCCACGCTCGGCCATCGGGCTGCCAGGCGCATCGAAAGCCACGCCGACCGCGCGCTGCTGGTCGCTGTCCACCAGCTTCTCCAGCAGATTCACCACCGTGGTGTTCCCCAGGATATCCGTGTAAAAAATCGGCGGGCGGTGCTCGGGTACCGCTTCGTTGATGCGTTCCTTGCCCGGCCCCGGGTAAAAGGTGCGGGTGGCCAGGTTGAAACGGTCGCCGCTGTCCAGGTAGCTGATGCGCGCGTTGGCAAGGTTGAAGCCGGGCTGCGTCTTGTCGCTGGTGGCCTGCGCCAGCTCGAGCACGATGGCGCCGCGGTAGCCGATCATGGTCACGTCGCGTCCCGGCCCGATCACGGCGGCGGTGTTCTCGTCGATCCCCAGTCCCAGCACGTAATGCTTGGCCAGCATTGCCGGCAGCATGCGCGCGAAGCGGCCGCGCACCAGCAGGTGCTGGTCGACGAAGACGTCGTCGCCGATGAAGCCCAGGCCCGGTGCCACGTCCTTGCCGTCGACCACGCCGTTCTTCAGCACCGGCAGCACCTCCGCCGGCGGATCGTAGAACATGGTGCTGCTCATGATGGCGGCGCCGGCGCTGGTGCCGGCGATGACGCCGCCGCGCCGGTACAGCGTCCACAGCGCGTCCAGTACGGCGGTGTTGCTGCCGTCGGGGTGGCGCAGCGCCGCGGTGATGCGGGCCTGGTCGCCGCCGGTGAAGAACACGCCGCCGGCATCCGCCAGCGCGCGTGCCAGCGCCGGATCGTCGGCATCCTTGCGCACGTCGCGCCCTGCCAGGCGCGGCGCGATCGGCACCACGAAGGCTTGCGCGCCGTGGCGGTTCAGGTTCGTTACAGTGAGCTGGCCTTCGCGCTCGGGATTGCCGGCCGCCGTCGCCAGCACCGCGATGCGCGCGCCCTTGCCGCCCGCCAGCGCGACGATCTTTTGCCACACCGCGGCATTGTCGGCCTGCAGGCCGCCGCCGATGATGACCAGCGATCCCTTGGGCGCCTCGGCAGCCGCCGCGCCCGTCACCACAGCGCCGGCCAGCGCCAGCGCAAAACACAGTCGCTTCAACATGGCCGGCCCATCACTTGAACGCGTAGTTCACGCTCACGAAGGCGCTGCGGCCGCGCGGATCGGTGTAGCTCGGGTCGTAGCCGGCCAGGAAGAAATATGCCTGGTTCGAGAACGGCGGGTCGGTGTTCAGCAGGTTCAGCACGCCGGCGCGCAGCTTCAACTGTTTATTGATCGCCCAGCTGCCGGTCAGGTCCCACAGCGAGTACGACTTGACGTGGTTCGGCGGCAGCAGCGCGTCGGTGTACGGGTCGTAGGTCGTGTTCTGGTCGGTGTAGCCGGACGAGTACTGGTTCGCCAGGGTCAGGCTGTACGGCCCCGCATCCCAATCCAGGCTGATGCGGTGGCGCCAGCGCTGGATCACCTGGTCGTTCAGGAACACGCCGAGGTTGGTGCGATAGGGTTCGTCCGGACCGAACTGGCGATCGTAGCGCAGGATGTAGGTGCCGGACAGGCTGAGACCCAGGCGTCCCCAGGCGCCGCGCTCGCTGTGCCAGTCGGCGCCGAGGTCGATGCCGGCCGTCTTCAGGCGGCCCTGGTTTTCCTTCATCAGCAGGATGTTGGAAATGAAGCCGTCTTCGTCGCGCTGGATATACTTGCCGTTGTAGGCGTCGGGGTTCTCGACGATGACCTGCTCGCCCAGCGTGCTGATCACGTCCTTCTTCTCGATGTTCCAGTAGTCGATCGAGAAATTGGTGCGCTTGTCCAGTTCCACCACGGCGCCGAGCGTGAACTGGCGCGATTTCTCCGGCTTCAAATCCGGGTTCGAACGGCGCTCGACGTTCCACTGGTCGGTACAGGTATCGATGCTGCCTTCCTGGCGCACGCACTGCGGGTCGGTCAGGATGCCGGCCGAGGTGCCGAAGATGGTCGGGCGTTTCAGGTCGGACAGCGAGGGCGCACGGAAGCCGGTGCCGGCCGAGCCGCGCAGCAGCAGCGATTTAATCGGCTGCCAGCGCACGCCGATCTTCGGGTTGGTGGTGTTGCCGACTTCGCTGTAGTGGTCGTAGCGCAGCGCGAACTGCATCTCGAGTTCCTTGGTCAGCGGCGCGATCACTTCGGTGAACACCGAGGCCACCTTGCGCGCATCGTCCAGCGTTTCGACGTCGGCCAGCTGGCCCGGCGCCAGCGTGCTGTCGCGGTCGCCGGCGATGTTGTTCGAACGGAGCAGGTCCGACGGATTGAACCGCTGGCGCTCGTGGCGCAGCTCGCCGCCGACCGCCAGCGCCAGGTCGCCGCCGGCCAGCGTCGACAAGGAGCGCGACATCTTGCCGTCGAGCGAAGTCGACACGCCCTTGGCCTTGCGCGCCTCGTCGTTGATGCGGATGCCGTTAATCAAATCCTGGCCGGCCTGCGACGACGGCGCGAACGGATTGACGGTGCCGCTGCGCACCGCCGCGTCGAACTGGTCGTACAGGACGTAGCCGTTCACGTACTTGTCGTTGGCGCGGTTCTCGGCGCGCGACAAGGCGACGTCGTAGTCCCAGCCCTGCAGGGTGCCGCTGGCGCCCAACACCAGGCGCTGGCCGGTGCTGGTTACTTCGTTGCTGCGGTTGCCGGCTTCGGCCATGCGATAGCGGATGCCGCTGAAGGTAGCGGGCAGGCCGGGACCGGTCAGCGCGTTGCGGTAGGCGGCCGGCAGGATGCTGACCGGCAGGTTGCGGATGCGGACCGGATTTGGCGACAGCACATACTTGGTGCGGGCCTGGGTCTGCACCAGTTCCGCGAACAGCTGGTTGTCCGGATCCAGCTGGAAGGTGGCGCGGCCGATGAAGCCGATCTTGCGCGACTCCGGATAGATCTCGGTGTCTTCCATGTAGTCGTAGCTGCAGCCGGCCGCGCCACCAGGGCCTTTTTCGGCATACACGGTGGCGGGCGGATTACAGTCCGGTGCGCTCGGATTGACCCGGCTGACCCGGCTGCCGGCGGGCAGCAGGCCGGCGCCGATCAGGGCATTGCGCTGGGCGGCCGAGATGTCGATATTCGCCGGGAAGGTGTTACTCGACATCTGCGCCGGCAGCGTGGTGGCCAGCGGACGGTCGCGGATGAAGCTGCGCTGGCTGGAGCGCATGCGATCCAGCTGTTGCACGTCGAGCACGCCGAACACGTTGAAGCGGTCATTCGTCAGGCTGCCGGTGCCGGCGCTGATGCTGGCGGTGCGCTTGCCGGCGCCGCCCTGCTCGGTGCCGGCGGCGGAGGCGGCCACGTCCACGCCGGTGTAATCCTTGCGCGTGATGAAGTTGATCACGCCGCCGATGGCATCGGTGCCGTAGATCGCGGAGGCGCCGTCCTTCAGCACCTCGACGCGCTGGATCGCGCCGGCCGGGATGTTGTTCAGGTCGACGCCGGCATTGTCGCCCGGCGACGCGAAGTTGGCCAGGCGGCGGCCGTTCAGCAGGATCAGCGTCGACGACACGCCAATGCCGCGCATATTGGCGCCGTTGAAGCCGCGCTGGCCGGAGGTGCTGTCCGAGATGCTCGGGCCGTCGGTCAGCGGGGCGGTGTTGGCGCTGATGTTCTTGACCAGTTCGGCGGCGGTGGTGGCACCCATCTTGTCGATGTCCTCGCGCGTGATCAGCTGCACCGGCAGCGCGGTCTCGCTGTCGATGCGCTTGATCGACGAGCCGGTGATCTCGACGCGCTGCATTTTCGGTGCTTCCTGCGCCCACGCGGACTGGCCCATCAGGCCCAGCGCGGTGGCCACGGCCGACGCCAGGACGGTCTTCGACATCTGCTTCATATGCAATGCTCCCTCTCTCGGTGGGTGACTCAGGATTTTTTGGTGCCTCTTTTTTGGGTGCTGCCGCGGATCTGGTGTTCGCCAATCAGGTAGGCGGCAATCGCCCCGGTATGGCGCGCCGCCTTGGCGACATTGGCTTTGTTGGATGTCATCAGCGATACCGCCAGCGCTTCGATGACCGCCAGCGCGGCGCTCGAGCTGCTGGGCAGCACCGGGTGCGTGCTGTGCGCGTACAGCACGTGGTGGCCCAGCGCCGCCAGCGGGGACGCGGGCGAATCGGTAATCGACACGATGGTGGCGCCGCTGTCGCGCGCGAAGCGGGTCAGCGACACCGCGTCCAGCGTGTAGCGCGGCAGCGAGATCACGACCAGCACATCCTTGGCGGTGATGGTGGCCAGGTGGCTGGCGGCGACCTCGGTGCCGCCGCCGACGGCGACGTCGATCACGTGGCGGCAGAACGGCTGCAAATGCATCGCCAGCGCGCCCGCCAGGAACGAGGACAGGCCGAAGCCGAGCACGTACACCGCGCGCGCCTTGGTGAGCATGGCGCCGATGCGGTCGATCCGGTCGCCGGCCAGCGCGGCGCTGGTGGCGGTGATGGCCGCCTCGGCATAGCCCAGGCTTTCCAGTGCCGGAGATTGGACGGCGCGGCGCGCGATGGTGGAACGCAGCTTCTCGACCGGCTGCAGCACCGACTGCAGCGTCTCGGCCACCGCGCCGCGCATCGCCGCGTAGTTCCGGAAGCCGAGGTCGCGCGCGAAGCGGCTGATGGTGGCGGTCGACACCGCGCAGGCCTCGGCCAGTTCCTCGACGCCGAGCGCGGTCACGCGCACCTGGTTGCGCAGCAGGTAGTCGGCGATCGCGCGATTCGACGCCGAGCCCTCGGCCAGCATGCGCCGCAGGGCCTGACCGAGCCCGGACTCGGCAAAGCCGATGTCGGGCGTGGCAGCGCTGGAGGAGGCAGCAGGGGTCATCGTCGCCTTGGAGAAAAAATTAGCTTTTTTACTCTAATCTAGTTGCATTCAAGAACTCAACAAGATTCTGAAAATAATCCTTCATCGATTTACCTTGTGTAAAAATTCATACATAATCGATCGAACAGAGCCATCGACCGGCGTCCGGAGACTGCAATATGCCTATACAAACCCATGCGATTGCAGACGAACCCGGCATCGCCGCCTACGCGCTGACGTCCTGCCATTACGGCAGCTCCGGCCGCGGTAAAAAGGCGTACATCCAGGCCTCGCTGCATGCGGACGAGGTGCCGGCCATGCTGGTGGCCCACGTCCTGAGGCGCGAACTCGAACGGCTGGATGCCGCAGGCCGCATCCACGGCGAGGTGATCCTGGTGCCGGCGGCGAATCCGATCGGCCTGTCGCAGCTGGTGCACGGCACGCCGTTCGGGCGCTTCGACCTCGGCACCGGCATCAATTTCAACCGCGATTTCCGGCACGTCGCCGGCGAGCTGGCGGCCAACCTGGCCGGCCGCCTGGGCAGCGACGCGGCCCGGAACGTCGCCACCATCCGCGCCGCGGCGCGCGCCGCGGTCGACCGCTGGGATGTCAGCGGCGCCACCGCGGTCCTCAAGAAAACGCTGCTGTCGATGGCGATCGACGCCGACGTCGTGCTCGACCTCCACTGCGACAACGAAGCGCTGCTGCACATGTACGCCGGCACCGCGCTGGCCGCGCGCGCCGAACCGCTGGCCGCCCTGCTCGGCGCGCGCGCCCTGCTGCTGTCCGGCGCCTCCGGCGGCGAGCCCTTCGACGAAGCCTGCAGCCGCCTGTGGTGGGACCTGGCCGCTCACTTCGGTCCGGCGATCCCGATCCCGCCGGCATGCGCCGCCATCACGGTGGAGCTGCGCGGCGAGATGGACGTGCGCTACGACTACGCCGAACGCGACGCGCAGGCGCTGCTGCGGTACCTGGCGCACGAGGGCGTGCTCGACCTGCCGCCGGCGGCGGCGCCCGACGCCCTGTGCGCGGCGACCCCGCTCGAAGGCGTCGAGCCTTTATATGCGCCGCAGTCGGGGGTGCTGGTGTTCCTCAAGGCGCTGGGCGACCAGGTGCTGGCCGGCGAAGCGGTCGCCGACCTCGTCAACCCGGTCAGCGGCGCCACCACCACCCTGCGCGCACAGCGCGGCGGGCTGCTGTTCGCCTCCACCGCGCACCGCCACCTGCTGCGCGGCATGCAGGTCTGCAAGCTGGCCGGCGCCACGCCCTTCCGTAGCGGTTCCCTGTTAAGCCAGTGAGGCTATGACCATGCGCCTGCGCCTGCCCAATACCTTTGTCCTGCTGTTCGCGATCCTGGCGCTGATTGCGCTGGCCACCTGGCTGATCCCGGGCGGGAAGTACGATACCCACCTGGTGAACGGCAAGCAGCTGATCGACCCGGCGTCCTTCCACTATGTGGCCAGCAGCCCGCAGGGCCTGGTGGCGCTGATGAAGGCGCCGATCAAGGGCTTCGTCGAAGCGGCGCAGATCATCGGCTTCGTGCTGATCGTCGGCGGCGCCTTTGCCGTGATCCAGAAGACCGAAGCGATCGATACCGCGATCCGCTCGATCGCCAGGGCGCATGCGCACTCGCCGCTGATCCGCGCCACCCTGATCCCGGTCTTCGTCACCCTGTTCTCGCTCGGCGGCGCCACCTTCGGCATGAACGAGGAGGCGATCCCGTTCGTGCTGATCTTCGTGCCGCTGGCGCTGGCGCTCGGCTACGACACCGTGACCGGCGTGTCGATTCCCTTCCTCGGCTCGCAGGCCGGCTTCGGCGCCGCCTTCCTGAATCCATTCAACGTCGGCATCGCGCAGGGCATCGCCGGCGTGCCGGTGTTTTCCGGGATGGGCTACCGCCTGATCGTGTGGGTGACGGTGACCGCGGTGACGATCGCCTTCCTGATGTGGTACGCGGCGCGGGTCAAGCGCACGCCGACGCTCAGCCCGACCTTCATCCTCGACCAGGCCAAGCGCAAGGAACAGCCGGCCGGGCTGTCGGTGGAGCACCCGAATGCGCATATGCCTGAACGCTTGAGCCGGCGCCATGTCGCGGTGCTGGCGATCTTCGCGCTGTCGCTGGGCGCGATGGTGATCGGCGTCGTGAAGTTCGACTGGTTCGTCGACGAAATCGCCGCCCTGTTCCTGGCGATGGCGATCGTCGCCGGCCTGGTGGCGCGCCTCGGCACCGACGACTGGGTAAGCGCCTTTATGCAGGGCGTGAAGGACCTGGCGCCGACCGCGCTGGTGATCGCGATCGCGCGCGCCACCATGATCATCGCGCGTGACGCCCACATCATCGACACCATGCTGCATGGCCTGATGCCGCTGGTAGCGTCGAGCCACCCGGTATTCGCCGCCCAGAAGATGTACCTGATCCAGTCGGTGATCAACTTCTTCATCCACTCGGGCACTGGCCAGGCTGCGCTGACCATGCCGATCATGGCACCGCTGGCCGACCTGGTCGGCGTCACGCGCCAGACCGCGATCCTCGCGTTCCAGCTCGGCGAGCTGTCGACGCCGATGCTGCCGACCTCGGGCATCACGGTCGGCGTGCTGGCCCTGGCGCGCGTGCCCTGGCTGACCTGGGCCAAGTGGATGATTCCGCTGCAGCTGATCTACCTGGTGCTGGCCCTGCTGCTGCTGGTGCCGCCTTGCTTGATGCAGTGGAGCTGAAACACTACCGCTGCTCTCCGCACCACTACCGTCGCCCCCGCCTGCGCGGGGACGACGTTACGCGTCACTTCAGAGCGCCGTCCCGATCTTCACCAGCACCACATCGTTGACCCGCATCGGCACCTGCACGCTTGCCGTGCCATTCGCCCCCACCTTCACCTGGCGCGTTTCCGGCTTGTCCACGGTCAGCGCCTGCAGCTGCGCCACCTGCGACTGGGTGAGGCTCTTCGGCTTGCCCATCTCCAGGTAAGCGGTGTGCGCGTCGTTGGCCTTGAAGCCGGTGCGGTACACCTGCATCGTGTAGCTGCCCGGCTTCATCCCCTTCAGCTCCAGCGCCAGCGGGGTGCCGGCGCGGGTCGGCTGCACCGTCGTGTAATACGGGCGGTTGCTCTTGTTGCCCTGGTCCGGCTTCTGGAAGTCCCAGGCCAGCACCTGCACCCCGCCCTTGGCGTCGCGCGCGACCCAGGACTGCGCATCCGGCGTCTTGACTTCCTGCTCGCCCAGCTGGTGCAGGTATTTGTAGGCGAACCAGGCCGGCTTGCGAATGCCCTGCGGGTTCATCAGGCCGAAGCCGCCTTCGAAGGGCGCGGTCGGCGGACCCGGTTCCTCGAACAGGTCGGAATAAGTCCAGTAGCTCATCCCCTGCAACTGGCCTTCGCTGCCTTTCAGCTTGCTCAGGATGTAGGGGGCGCTCAGGTACGCATCGTGCACCGGGTCGCGCGGCGTGTAGCTGGTGCTCCATTCGGTGAAGTACAGCGGCAGCTTGGGCAGGTAGGAGGCTTCGATTTCGCGCCTCACCTTGCGCACGTCGCCGACGATGGCGTCGTCGGACGCCGACAGCTTGGTGTCGCCCTTGCCGTTTTCGTCGAGGAAGCCGCCATCCACGCCATAGGTGTGGGTGGTGATGAAGTCGACCGCCGCCCCGCTCTTCTGCGTATGCGCCAGGAATTCCGGCACCCAGGCCGCGCCCGCGGTCGACGGCCCGCCCACGCGCAGCTGCGGATCGATCGCCTTGATGGTGCGCGCGGTCAGGTCGTAAAGCGCAAAATAGGCCGGCTGGTCGGCCTTTTCCCAGAAGCCGTCCAGGTTCGGTTCGTTCCACACCTCGAAGAACCAGGTGCGCACTTCGTCCCGGCCGTAACGCTGCTGCAGGTGCCGCACGAAGGCGTCGACCAGCGGCGCCCACTGCGCGTGGTCCGGGTGCGAGGTATTGCCCTTCCAGTAGAAGATGCTGTTATCCGAGGTCTTCATCGCTTCCGGCGTGAAGCCCAGTTCGACGAAGGGCTTGATGCCCATGGCGAGCAGCTTGTCGTACAAATAATCGATCTTGGTCCAGTCGTAGACCGGCTTGCCGCCGACAACTTTATAAGTGCCCAGCACGTCGTGGAAGATGCCGTGGAAGCGGATGTAGCGGAAGCCCAGTTCGTCCTTCGCAGTCTTGAGCTGGGCCAGGCTGTCGTCGCGGATCAGGGTGCCGGGAAAGTCGGAACCGACCGAGAGGTCGGCGAAGCGGTCGCGCGTCACGGTAGGCGCGTTGAGGTCGATCGGAATGCGGCGGGCGGCGTTATCGGCGGCCAGCGCCGGGACATTCAGCGTGGAAGCGAAAGCCAGCGCCAGGGCGCTGCCGAGCAGGGTACGACGTGATCGCATGCTTGTTATCCTTTATGGGCGTCGGTTGTCTCCAAATGAATGTTTGCGCTAACAATTCATTTCGCACAAGAATAAAGGATAAATACTGCGAAGTAAAACAAAACGGCCGGCATCGCCATGCCGGCCGTTTCATCAGGTTTGCATACTTGCCAACTAGGCGGCTTAGCCGTCGATGTGCACCGAGACGCCGGTATTGCTGTACTCCAGCGACGCCTTGTAACCATCGGCGCTGACGCCGCTGAACACGCCCTTGCGCGCTCCTGCGCTCACGACCTGATACGAGCTGCCGACGCTCGGCTTGAAGCCGTTCGCGAAGGTCAGGCGCAGGGTGCCGCCGACGATGGTGAGCGTGCCTTTCACGCTGAGGCTGCCGGCATTCGCGGCGCCCAGCGTGATCTGCAGCGTGCCCTTGTCGAGCTGGGTGTAATTGCCGCCCACGGTGACCGGTGCCGCTGCGCTGCTGGCCACGGTGGCGCCGCCGGCCACATACACGTCGCCGCTGCCGAAGGCCGTCGGCGACAGCGCCTCGAGCGTCCCGCCTTCGACCTGGGTGCCGCCGGTCCAGCTGTTGTTGCCGCCCAGTTTCAGGGTGCCGCTGCCCTGCTTGACCAGCTTGCCGCTGCCACCGATGTCGTTGCGCCAGCGGTCCGAGGCGTTGAAGCCGCCCTTGCTCCCATCCATGTTCAGCACCACGTTGCCGCTAAAGGCGGCGTAGCCGTCGGCGGCGGCGAACAGGTTCAGGCGGCCCCAGCCTTCGGCATCGTCCAGCACCGGATAGCCGGACGCGATCGCCGTGGTCTTCAATACCACGCGGCGCTGGGCGTCGCTCAGGTAAGGCAGGCGGGTTTCGAGCAGCACTTCGGCGCCCTTCGGCACCACGGCCGGCGCATTGGTGGCACCGGTCTGCGGCAAACCATAGGTCATGCGGCGCACGTAGTTGGCCTTGCTGGCGGCGTAGTCGGCGAAGCGGTCGTTGGCGGCGGTGCCCGACACGGCATACGCCGCGAAGGTGTCCGTTGTGGTGTTGGTCAGCTTGATCAGCGTCGTGTGGGCCTGGGTCACGGCGGCGGCACGGGTGGTGACGCCGGCGGCGATGATGTTGGCGGCGGCGACGGCCTGCGCCTGCACGCGGCCGCCCATCACGTCCAGCGGCGAGTGCATGCCGGCCAGGATGCGGCTTTCGCCCAGTTCCAGGCCACGGCCGACCAGTTCCTGGTAGCGCTCGGGCAGCACGTAGGCCATGCCGACCGCGTTGCGGGTCGCCTCGGCCGAGTGGCCGCTAGGGAAGCCGCCGTCGCTGACCGGGGTCGTGCTCTTGGCCGGCACCAGCGCCGGCAGCACCGCGACCTGGCTGCTCCAGCGGTAGGGACGCGCGTACTTGTAGAAGCGCTTGGCCGGTTCGGTCGACCCGTTGCCGCCCATCGCATTGACGAAGTCGACCACCTTGCCGAAGTCGGCATTGGCATCGCCGCCGACGCCGTTGTTGTTGCCGCCGTCGTCGTATTTGACGGTGGTGGCGTCGGCCGGCACGTTGGTGATGGTGGTGGTCGCGCGGCTGGCGCTGCGCCAGGCGTCGGTCAGCGGACCCATGCCTTCGGTCACGCTGTAGCCCTTGTTGCGGCGGTCGTCGAGGTAGGCTTGCACGCCCTGGGCGGCGCTGCGGCCGGCGGTGGCCTTGACCACGTAGTCGATGTTGGCGCTGTGCACGGCGGCGTTGGCGACCGTGCCGCCGTTGCTGCCGTCGTTCGGTACGCCGGTCCAGCTCGATTTCACGACAGCCGGGAAGCCGTCCATCGCGGGTGCGCTGACGTCGGCATCGACGAGTTCGGTCAGCGGTTTCCAGACGTTGAGCATGCCGCCCAGCACGCGCACGCCGGCGTTCGTGGCCAGGGTCGCGTAGCGGGCATCGCCGCGCTGGTTGCTGGCGGCGCTGTCGACGAAGGCCGTGACCTGCGGTACCGGCGCCGTATCGGCTGCGCCCTGGTCGGCCGGCGCGGCCGGGGCAACGCTGACGGGCGTCAGGTCCGGGCCGTCGTTGCCGCCGCCGCAAGCGGACAGCAGCACCAGGATGGCCCCGGCAATGGCGTGGCGGGACGTAGTATGGGCAGTACGGAATGGGGACGTGCGCAGCATGCTTGCTCCAGAATAGTGAACATCGAGTGACGCGCATTATTCCGATGCAATGTGACGTGGCGATGAACATGAAAAAAGGGACAGGCAAATGCCCGTCCCTTCTTCGCTCTTCTTCTTGATATTCGCGGCTGCGGTCAGTGCCCCAGCCGTCGTCTCCCCGCCCGGAACGCTAACAGAACCTTCATGGCTACGTTGTGTCGTCTCGCCGTACTAGCGTACTGTCTTCGACGACACGCCTTGCCCTGAAGGCCCTGTTAGACGTTCCTACTTCTCCGACAGAAATATTTTAACTGGACAACCTTTCTTCCAGCGCACGTTTGGTTGCCACCAGTTCCTGGGGCAATCCATACGCCAATTTATCGAAGAGTTCGGTATGCAGCTTCAGTTCGTCGCGCCAGGCGTCCTTGTCGATGGAGGTGATGCGCTCGAAGGCTTCCTGGCTGAAGTCGATGCCGGTCCAGGTCAGGTCGCCGTACGACGGCGTGGTGCCGAAGATGTGCTCGACGCCGCTGGCCTGGCCCTGCACGCGGTCGAGGATCCACTTCAGCACGCGCATGTTGTCGCCGTAGCCCGGCCATACGAAGTTGCCGGCCTCGTCGGTGCGGAACCAGTTGACGCAGAAGATCTTCGGCAGCGCCGCCGGATTCTTGGCCTGCACTTTCTTGCCGAGGTCCAGCCAGTGCTGGAAGTAATCGCTCATGTTGTAGCCGATGAAGGGCAGCATCGCGTACGGATCGCGGCGCACCACACCCTGCTGGCCGGCCGCGGCGGCGGTGGTTTCCGAGCCCATGGTCGCGGCCATGTACACGCCTTCGGTCCAGTCGCGCGCCTCGGTCACCAGTGGCACCGTGGTCGAGCGGCGGCCGCCGAAGATGAAGGCCGAGATCGGCACGCCGGCCGGATCGTCCCAGGCCGGGTCGATCACCGGGTTCTGGGTCGCGGCCACCGTGAAGCGCGCGTTCGGGTGCGCGGCCTTGGTGCCGGACGCCGGAGTCCAGTCCTTGCCCTGCCAGTCGATCAGGTGCGCCGGGGCTTCCTTGGTCATGCCCTCCCACCAGACGTCGCCGTCATCGGTCAGGGCGACGTTGGTGAAGATGACGTTTTCGCGCAGCGACGCCATGCAGTTGGCATTGGTTTTTTCATTGGTGCCCGGGGCCACGCCGAAATAGCCGGCCTCCGGGTTGATGGCCACGAGCTTGCCGTCGGCACCCGGCTTGATCCAGGCGATGTCGTCGCCGATGGTCGTGACTTTCCAGCCCTCGAAACCGGCAGGCGGGATCAGCATCGCGAAGTTGGTCTTGCCGCAGGCCGAGGGAAAGGCGGCCGCCACGTATTGTTTTTCGCCCTTCGGCGACTCGACGCCGAGGATCAGCATGTGTTCGGCCAGCCAGCCGGTGCCGCCGCCCTTCGCTTCCTGGTAACCCATATTGGAGGCGATGCGCAGCGCAAAGCATTTTTTGCCGAGCAGCGCATTGCCGCCGTAGCCCGAGCCGAACGACCAGATCTCGCGGGTTTCCGGATAGTGGACGATGTACTTGGTGGCATTGCACGGCCAGCGCACGTCCTGCTGGCCGGTGGCAAGCGGCATGCCGACGCTGTGCACGCAGGGGACGAAGTCGCCATCGCTGCCCAGTACGTCGTACACGGCGCGGCCCATGCGGGTCATGATGCGCATGTTGACGGCAACGTACGGCGAATCGGACAGTTCGACGCCGATGTGGGCGATCGGCGAACCCAGCGGGCCCATCGAGAACGGCACCACGTACAGGGTGCGGCCGGCCATGCAGCCGTCGAACAGGCCATGCAGGGTCTGGCGCATTTCCTGCGGATCGGTCCAGTTGTTGGTGGGGCCGGCCTGCTCTTTGGTCGCGGAGCAGATGAAGGTACGGTCTTCGACGCGGGCGACGTCGCTCGGGTCGGAGCAGGCGAGATAGGAATTCGGGCGTTTTTCGGGGTTCAGGCGCTTCATCGTGCCTGCCTCGACCATCTGGGCGCAGAGGCGGTCGTATTCTTCTTCGGAGCCGTCGCACCAGTAGATGGCGTCGGGTTTGGTGAGCGCCGCGATCTCGGACACCCAATTGATGAGCTTGTTATGCTTGATGTAAGCTGGGACGTTCAGTGCGGCGACGCCATGCATGACAGGTTGATTCATGAGGTACTCCAATGCCAATAAAGAAATCTTGGCGACTCCGAAACCCGGCGCGTCCGCTGCCGTCATGGCGATGCGGTCCGGCTGTGCGCGCTGCAGCGTTTCGCGGTCCCTGTTGTCTTATCCGGACGCGGCTGCCCTGCAGGGTTCGCGATGCGGACGATGGACGTATATCGTACTGGCCGCAAAAGATATCAATCAGACATCGCGGTCTCTTATTTCTGATGGATTCTACACCCGTACCAATGCGTTTCAAATGCTTCAACAACAAAAATGTAGGAATTTTGGTTGACTAATGTAGTAGGCTATTTTTGCTTTTTCAGATCCTGTCATTTCATTACGTCCAACAAACAAACTTCAGCGAACTCCCATGAAAATAGCGATTCTCGACGATTACCAGGATGCAGTCCGCAAGCTCGACTGTTTCAAATTACTGGACGGGCATGAGGTCAAGGTGTTCCAGCACAGCGTGCGCGGACTCGGCCAGATGGCGATCCGGCTGGCGCCCTTCGATGCCCTGGTCCTGATCCGCGAGCGCACCGCCCTGTCGCACGCGCTGCTGGCAAAACTGCCGAACCTGAAACTGATCTCGCAGACCGGCAAGGTGTCCGGCCACGTCGACGTGGCGGCGGCAAGCGAGCGCGGCATCGCGATTGCCGAAGGCGTCGGTTCGCCGGTGGCGCCGGCCGAGCTGACCTGGACGCTGATCATGGCGGCGTCGCGCCGTATCGTCCCGTACGCAAACAACCTGAAGGATGGCTTGTGGCAGACGGCGTCGATCAACCCCGACCTGAACGGGCTGGGACGCGTGCTGCGTGGACGTACCCTGGCGATCTGGGGTTACGGCAAGATCGGACGTCTGCTGGCCGGGTACGGCAAGGTGTTCGGCATGCGGGTCATGGTGTGGGGCAGCGACAAGAGCCGGGCGGCGGCCGAGGCCGATGGTTTTATCGCGGCACCGTCGCGCGAAGCGTTCTTCGAGGATGCCGACGTGCTCAGCCTGCACCTGCGCCTGGCCGATGCCACGCGCGGCATCGTGACAGCAGCGGACCTGGCGCGCATGAAGCCGGATGCGCTGTTCGTGAATACGAGCCGGGCCGAACTGGTGGCCGAAGGCGCGCTGGAAACGGCGCTGCAGCAGGGGCGGCCGGGGCAGGCGGCGCTGGATGTGTTCACCAGCGAACCCCTACCGGCCGAAGCTGAACTGTTGAAGATGCCGGTGGTGCTGGCAACGCCGCACTTGGGCTATGTCGAGAAGGACAGCTACGAGATGTATTTCCGGGCGGCGTTCGAGAACGTGGTGAATTTCGCCAACGGAAACCCGACCAATATCCTGAATCCCGAAGCATTGACGCAGTAATGCATACGCCGGTTGAACGCGTGGACAGCGGAGCTGTCCACCCTACTGGTGACGCTAACGTTACGGGTAGGGTGGACGGATTTCCCGTCCACGCGTTCAAGCGGTCGATGATTCGCCAGCAGCTTAGCCCAGCTCCGGCTCGCCCGTGAAATTCGGCTTGCGCATCGGCATTTCGTGGCGGCGGGTCCACAGGCCGGCCCAGCCCGGTGGCCAGGAAATGGCCGGCCCGGCATATGCCGGCAAGCCGGCGCGCACCGGCACCACGGGTACCGGCGGCATCTCGATCAGGCCGCCGTCTTTCGATGGCGCCATGTCGAAGCTGTACATGTAACCCGGCAACAAAGCATCGCATACGCCGGCGAACCAGGCGGTGTGGTCTTCGTCGCGGCCGAGCGCGCGCGCCAGGCCTTCGGGGTCGAACTTGGCCAGCGCGTGAATCAGTTCCTCGGTGGTGGCGCCGGGGGCGTCGCCCCAGCCCATCACCGGATTGCCGTTGTAGTCGGCGCCCGAACCGTACCAGCCTTCGCGCCAGGGGCGCTGCATCCAGTCGCGCTGGCCTGTAAACAGGTGCCAGCGCCAGTGCAGGCCGGACGCCTTCGGCCAGGAATGCAGGTACAGCCTTTCATAGCCGGCCATGTGCAGGTCGCGCACCATCGCCATCAGGCGCGCGTGCGGCATGCGGTCCGGCGGCGAGCGGCGGAAGCGGATCGCTTCGCCATCGGCGTGCTGTACGTCGTCGGTCGACAAGTTGAGGTCGAGCGGACGCGATTCATTGCCGAAACGTGCAGAAATCCAGCCGGTCAGCAGGTTGACGTGGGTGATGACGCCATAGCCGCGATGGCGGTGAAAAATGACGGTTCCGGGGGCGACGGGTTTCATGTGGGGCGATCAGTATGCTCATCCAATCCTGCCGATTTTAGCGCAGACCCATGGGGGTACACTACCGTTTGCGGCTATCATTACCCACCTTTTTTCACTGCCTTTCCAAACCATCATGACTTTGCGGATCATCGCCACCGGCGGCACTTTCGACAAACATTACAACGAGCTCAACGGTGTTCTCGGCTTTGCCGAGAGCCATTTGCCGGACGTTATCAAACGCACGCGCATGACCATCCCGGTCGAGCTCGAAGTCGTTTCCCTGCTGGACTCGCTCGAGATGCAGGATGCCGACCGCCAGCGCGTGCTGGGCGCCTGCCAGGCAGCGCCGGAAAGGGCGATCGTCATCGTGCACGGCACCGACACCATGCGCGAAACCGCCGAGGTGCTGGGTGCGGCCGTGAACGACAAGACCATCGTGTTCACCGGCGCCATGATTCCCTACGAAATCGCCAATTCGGATGCGCTGTTCAACTTCGGCTTCGCCTGCGGCGTGGCCCAGGTCCTGCCGCCCGGCGTGTATGTGGCAATGAACGGCAAGATTTTTAGTTGGGACAATGTGACCAAGAACCGCGCAGCCGGTGTCTTCCAGTCAGCCTGACCGGGTCGGCCTGACCGGGCGCCCGATCGTCAAATCTGGCACTTGACAATGCACCTTTCCTAAAGGCTCCAGAACGCTGCGCATTTTCGTCCCTTTTTATAATTGCTTTCCCATGAAAGCAGGAGGAACAAGCGATGAATGAGCAGCGTCCCACGTTAACCACCCGCCAAGGCCACCCCGTCCGCGACAACCAGTCGCTGCGTTCAGTGGGTGAACGCGGCCCGGCGACCCTCGAGAACTACCAGTTCATCGAAAAGATCACGCATTTCGACCGCGAACGTATCCCCGAGCGCGTCGTGCATGCACGCGGCACCGGTGCCCACGGCTTCTTCGAAGCCTATGGCACCATCGGCGACGAACCCGCCACCAAATATACCCGCGCCAAGGTCCTGACCGAAACCGGCGTACAGACCCCTGTCTTCCTGCGCTTTTCGACCGTGATCGGCGCCAAGGAATCCCCGGAAACGGCGCGCGATCCGCGCGGTTTCGCCATCAAGCTGAAAACCGTCGAGGGCAACTGGGACCTGGTCGGCAACAACCTGAAGGTGTTCTTCATCCGCGACGCGATCAAGTTCCCGGACATGATCCACGCCTTCAAGCCGGACCCGGTCACCAACCAGCAGGAACCGTGGCGCTTCTACGACTTCATTGCGAATCATCCGGAATCGCTGCACATGGTTACCTGGGTCAAGAGCCCATGGGGTATCCCGGCCAACTACCGCGAGATGGAAGGTTCCGGCGTCAACACTTATAAGCTGGTGAACGACCAGGGCATCGCCCACCTGGTCAAATTCCACTGGCAGCCCAAGCAGGGCGTGCGCAACCTGACCTCGCAGCAGGCCGCCGAGATCCAGGCCCACGACACCAGCCACGCCACGCGCGACCTGTACGATGCGATCGAGCGCGGCGACTATCCGGAATGGGAACTGTGCGTGCAGCTGATGAGCGACGGCGAGCACCCGGAACTCGATTTCGACCCGCTGGACGACACCAAGCGCTGGCCGGAAGACCAGTTCCCGCTGCTGAAGGTGGGCCGCATGGTGCTGAACAAGAACCCGGACAATGTCTTCGCTGAAACCGAGCAATCGGCCTTCGGTACCGGCGTGCTGGTCGACGGCATCGACTTCTCGGACGACAAGATGCTGCAGGGGCGTACCCTGTCCTACTCTGATACCCAGCGCTACCGCGTCGGCCCCAACTACCTGCAGCTGCCGATCAATGCGCCGCAAGAAAAGGCGCGCGCCCGCACCAACCAGCGCGATGGCCAGATGGCGTATGCGATCGACGATGGCGGCGAGAACAAGCACCTGAACTACGAACCGAGCCTGATCGGCGGCCTGCAGGAAGCGCCGCAGCCCGAGAAGGATTATCACCAGTACGTGCAGGGCCACCTGGGCCGCTACCAGACCACCAGCACCGCCGCCGACTACAAGCAGGCCGGCGACCGCTACCGCAGCTTCGAGGACTGGGAGCGCGACGACCTGGTCGCCAACGTCGGCGGCGACCTCAAGAAATGCCCGGAAGTAATCCAGCTGCGCATGGTCTGGCACCTGTGGCATTGCGACGAGGATTATGGCCGCCGCGTGGCCGAGATCGCCGGCATCGACCTGGAAAAGGCGAAAGCACTGCCCCCGCTGCCGGGCAAGCCGGCACCGCACGCGAATCGCCAGGGTGCGACCTATACCAGCGGACAGTCGGAAAACGGCGACACCGGCGGCGTGAAGGAGCCTTCGACCACCGAGGAAGTGGCTGCGGCCAAGTAATCGTTCGCGTCTGAAAATGCAAACGGCCCGGATGCGAATCCGGGCCGTTTTTCATATAGCAAGCGCTACGTAGGGTGGACGGCTCTGCCGTCCACGCGTTCTACTGGCTTTCGATTGGCCGAAACCTCTGTTCATACAGGATTTGAACGCGTGGACGGGAAACCCGTCCACCCTACCTGGTCTACCTTAAGCTTTTGCTTCCCCACCCAGCGCTTCCACCAGGTCCGCCAGCATCTTGGCCAGCTCGCCGGTCATCAGCATGATGTCGTTATCGAAACGCTCGTCGTCGCTGTAGGTGATGGTTTCGCCTTCCTTGATCACGTCCAGCGGCTTGATGCTCTTGATCGCCAGCTGTTCGGTCAGCACGAAGGAGATGCGGCTGTTCCAGGTCATGGCCAGGCGGGTGCACTGCTTGCCGCCGGCGATGTGGCGGCGGATGTCTTCCGGATCCAGCGAGTGCTTCACGTAACGCACGGTGGCCTTGCTCTCGCCGGTGGCGCGCAATTCCGTATCCTGGTCGATCGTGAAGTTGTACGGCGCCTCGTCCGATTCCAGCCAGCCGGTCATGACCGCCACCGGCGAACTTTGCACACGCACCGATTCCAGCGGCATCTTGTCGACTGCTTTCAGCAGCAGCTTGATGATGTCGTCGGCCTTGTTCGGGCTGGCCGCGTCGACCACCAGCCAGCCGTTGACCGGGTCGATCCAGGCCCAGGTATTGCCGCGGATCGAAAATGCGCGCGGCAACAGCTCATCCGCCACGCGTTCCTTCAGTTCTTTCATCGCCTTCTTGCCCGGCGGGAAGCCCTGCTGCTCTTCCAGCTCGGCGGCCTTGGCCTTGGCGACCTGGTTGATGACCGAGCTCGGCAGCAGTTTCTTTTCGGTGCCCAGCATCATCAGCATCTGCTTGTTCACCACGTGCACCAGCTTGCCGTTGCCGCGCGGCGAATCCCAGCCCTGCTGCAGCAGTTCGTTGCTGTTGGCCGGCACGAAGGCTTGCGACGCCAGCGCTTCTTCCAGCTGTTCAGGGGTATAGGCCCAGGGAGCGGGCAGGCGGTAAATCTGAAGATTCTTGAACCACATAAAGTTGCTTTCGGTTATCTCTAAAATCCAGGGGAACGACATTCTACACGCTGCCGCGTGGCTCATTTCACGTGACAGGGCAGGCTTTTTTAATGTGTTGCAGGTTCGTCAAACAGCTTGAGCTGTTCGACGACCTCGGTGTCGCTGAGGCGTACGCCGACGCCCAGCAGGCGCACCGGACGGCTGGCGCGCAGCCAGCCGGTTTCCAGCAGCCGTGCAAAGATCTCCAGGTTCGGCGCATAGCCGACGCACTCGACCGTCGTCTGCTGGAAGTCGGAAAATTTAATTTTCACGAACAGTTTATTGATGAAACGTTCGGCGCCGTTGCGCTTGATGCGGCCCTGCAAATGCTCCATCAATTCCGGCAGCAACGCCACGCAGGCGGCCAGGTCGGGCACGTCCGGCGTATAGGTTTCCTCGGTGCTGATCGACTTCCGCTCGCGCACCGGATTCACGTCGCGGTGGTCGATCCCGCGGCTCAGCTCGTACAACCGGGTCCCGAAGGAACCGAAGTGCTCCTGCAGCTTCGCGATCGGCCATTGGCGCAGGTCGCCGCAGGTGTCCAGGCCCAGGCGGTTCATCTTGGCGGCGGTGACCTTGCCGACGCCGTGCAGCTTTTTCACCGGCAGCACCGCGACGAAGGCATCGACTTCGTCGGGCCGCACCAGGAACAGGCCGTCCGGCTTGTTCCAGTCGCTGGCGATCTTGGCCACGAACTTGTTCGGCGCCACGCCGGCCGAGGCCGTGATGCCGACGGTCTCGAAAATGCGGCGCCGGATCTCCTGCGCTATCAGGGTGGCGCTGCCCTTGCAGTGGGGCGATGCCGTCACGTCGAGATAGGCTTCGTCCAGCGACAGCGGCTCCACGAGTTCGGTGTAGTCCTGGTAGATCTCCATGATCTGGCGCGAGGCGATCCGATACTTTTCCATATTCGGCGGGATCACCAGCAGGTCCGGGCACAGCTTGATGGCCTGGGCCGTCGCCATCGCCGAATGAATGCCGTAGCGGCGCGCTTCGTAATTGCAGGTGGCGATCACGCCGCGCTGGTCATGGCGCCCGCCCACCGCCAGCGGCCGGCCGCGCAGCGACGGGTCGTCCCGCATCTCGACGGACGCGTAGAAACAATCGCAATCGCAGTGGATGATCTTGCGGACGGGAGCGTTCATACTGTAATTGCATACAGTATCACTGAATTGATACGCAGATGCAAGATGTGCGTTCTGCCGATGTCAGCGTGGGCTCGGGGAGCCCACCCTACGGCTTCCACGGCATCGTAGGGTGGGCACGCCGTGCCCACGCGGCGTCATGCATGGACGTTACGCCACAATTCAACGGGTCGAGCTGGAATAGCTGCACGCCTTGACCACGTTCGGCAGCGGATCGCCGAAGGTCGCATTCGAGCAAGCCGCCGAGCCGGTGAACACGCGCGACACGAAGCTGTTGTTGGCGCCGTAGCGCACTTCGCGCGTACCGCTGAACGAACAGGTGCCGCCCTCGTTCGCGCACGCGGTCCAGGTCACCGGTGCCGGCGCTTCCACGGTCGCGCTCGAATAGCTGCACGACTTGACCACGTTCGGGATCGGGTCGCCGAACACGGCATTGGTGCACGCGGTCGAGCCGGTGACGACCTTCGTCACGAAGCTGTTGTTGGCGCCGTAGCGCACTTCGCGTGTACCGCTGAACGAGCAGGTGCCGCCTTCGGGCGCGCAGCTGGTCCAGGTCACGGCCGGGGCCGGCGAGGAGGTGCCTGCCAGCGCCGCGTTGACGGCGGCCTGGGCATCGACGATGCCGGCGCCGCAGCCGTTGCAGGCGGCCGGGAAGGCGCGCGCCGTGGATTTCAGCGTCGCCTCGACCTGGTCCGGGGTCAGGTTCGGATTCGCCGCCAGCATCAGCGCGGCCACGCCGGCCACGTGCGGGGTGGCCATCGAGGTGCCCATGTAGTAGGCGTAGCTGTCGGCGGCCGGTGTCGAGGTACCGCTGTTGAGCGTCGACAGGATGCCGGCGCCGTTGTCGCCGCCCGGCGCCGCCACGTCGACCACGCTGCCGTAGTTCGAGTACGAGGCCTTGCCGCCGCTGCGGCCGACCGCCGCCACCGCGATCACGCCGGCGCAGTTGGCCGGGCTCGAGTTGGCGGCGTCGACGTTCGAATTTCCTGCGGCGACCACCACCACGGCGCCGCGCGAACGGGCGCCGTTGATGGCATTCTGGGTGGTCGTGTCGCAGCTGCCGCTGCCGCCCAGCGACAGGTTCAGCACGCGTGCCTTGTTGGCGTTGGCCGGCACGCCGTTGACGCTGCCGCCCGAGACCCAGACGATGGCGTCGGCGATGTCGGAGGTATAGCCGCCGCAGCGGCCCAGCACGCGCGCCGGGACGATCTTCGCGTTGTAGGCGATGCCGGCGATGCCCACGCCGTTGTTGGCGCGCGCGGCGATGGTGCCGGCCACGTGGGTGCCGTGCCAGCTCGAGGCCTGGTCCTGGCCCGGGACGCCCGCCGCGCAGCTGCCGGCCGGGGTCCAGTCGCCCGGGTCGCTGGCGTCGCTGTCGCGGCCGTTGCCGTCGTTGGCGATGCTGGTGCTGGCGATGAAGTCGTAGCCTTGCAGGATCTGGCCGGACAGGTCGGCGTGCGGACGGTAGCCGGTGTCGATCACGGCGACGTTGATGCCGCTGCCGGTCGAGCGGTCCCAGGCGCCGGTCACGTTGATGCCGCCGGTGGCTTCGTACAGGTCCCATTGCTGGCTGTAGCTGGGATCGTTCGGGACCGCCATCGCGGTCATGATGCGGTCCGGCTCGGCGTAGTCGACGCTGGCGTCGCGCGCCTTGAGTTCCGCCGCCAGCTGCCTGGCCTCGGCCAGCGACATGGTGCGGCTGAGCTGCAGCACGTTGGCGCCGGTCGCGGTCGCGCGCAGCGCGCGCAGGGTCATGCCGAACTGCTGGCCGGCACGGTCGATCACGGCCTGGCGTGCGGCCGACAGCGCATTCGCCGGCACGGCGGCCGGCGCCTTCAGGCGCGAGGTGTCGACGGCGTCCTTGTAGCGGACGATCAGGCGGTCGGTCTGGGTGATGTAACGGGTCGGGTTCGCCGCGTCCTGCTGGCCTGCGCTGGCGGCCAGCGGGCCGCTGACGGCGAGCGCCGCCATGCAAAACTTCAACACGGTGGCGATCTTGCTGTGCTGTGTCATTCTGCTTCCTCTCGGGGTTACTCTTGATGAGCCGAACCCGCAAGCCTAGCCGAGAATGCTAGCGTTGAGTCTGCTTTAGTGACGTTCGCAACGGGAAAATTTTTGTCAAGTTATTGATTACTAACGAAAAAGTGATCATATAAACAAAAAAAGGCGCTCCGGGGAGCACCTTCTAATCAAAGCAACAACAAGCGTCGCGACTTTACCAGGACAGCTTCAGGGTGTACTTGCCGCTGGTCGAGCCGGTACCGCCGCTGTAGTACACCACGCGCACGTAGCGTGCCGCGGTCGTGCTGCCGGTGTTGGCCGAGCTGGCGCTGTCTACCGCGCCGGCGCCGTTTTCGCTCAGTGCCAGCTGGGTGCCCGCATTGTTGTAGATGTACAGGTCGTAGTCCGAGCTCGCGTTCGGGGTCAGCACGGCGCTCAGGGTCTTGCCGGCCGGGACCTGCACCACGAAGTAGTCGGTGTCCGAGGTGCTGGCCATGGTGCCATTGACGGTGGTGCCGGTGGTGGTCACGCTGTTGGCGGTGCTGAGCGTGTTGTTCGACTCGGCTTCCGAGACCGTCGGACCGGTGCTGGTGCTGCTGCCGGTGGCGGCGTCGACCGCGGCCGAGGCATTCACGATGCCGGCGCCGCAGCCGCTGCACGAGGCCGGGAAGGCGCGCGCGCTCGACTTCAGGCGGGCTTCGACCTCGTCCGGCGTCAGCGCCGCGTTTTTCGCCAGCATCAGCGCCACCACGCCGGCCACGTGCGGGGTCGCCATCGAGGTGCCCATGTAGCCGGCATAGCTGTCGGCGCCCGGCGCCTTGGTGCCGGCGTTCAGGGTCGACAGGATGGCTGCGCCGCTGTCGCCGCCCGGCGCTGCCACGTCGACGATGGTGCCGTAGTTCGAGTAGGACGCGCGGCCGCCGGAGCGGTTGGTCGCCGCCACCGTGATCACGCCCGAGCAGTTGGCCGGGCTGCTGTTGCTGGCGTTCTGCGCCTCGTTGCCGGCCGCGACCACGACCACGGTGCCGCGCGAACGGGCGCCGTTGATGGCGTTCTGGGTGGTGGTGTCGCAGGCGCCGCCGCCGCCCAGCGACATGTTGATCACCTGCGCACGCGCCGCGATGTTCGGCACGCCGGACACGGTGCCGCCCGAGGCCCAGATGATGCCGTCGGCGATGTCGGAGGTGTAGCCGCCGCACTTGCCGAGCACGCGCACCGGCACGATCTTGGCGCCGAAGGCGACGCCGGCCACGCCGCTGCCGTTGTTGGTGAGCGCGGCGATGGTGCCGGCCACGTGGGTGCCGTGCCAGCTCGAGTTCGAGGCCGGCTCGCCGGCGCCGCATTCGCCGGCGGCGGTCCAGTCGCCCGGATCGCTGGCGTCGCTGTCGCGGCCGCCGCCGTCGTTGGCGATGGTGGCGTCGGAAATGAAGTCATAGCCGGCCAGGATCTGGCCCGACAGGTCGGCGTGCGGACGATAGCCGGTGTCGATCACGGCGACGCGGATGCCCGATCCGGTCGACTTGTCCCAGGCCGCCGGCAGGTTCATGCCGCCGGTGGCTTCGTACAGGTCCCACTGCTGGGTGTACATCGAATCGTTCGGCGTCAGCAGCGGTTTCATGATGCGGTCCGGCTCGGCGTATTCGACGTTCGGATCGCGCGCGGCCACCTCGGCGGCCAGCTTGGCGGCGTCGGCCAGCGTGGTCTTGCGGTCGAGCTTGATCACGCGGGCGCCGGTGCCGATGCGGTGCGATTCCTTCATCAGGAAGCCGAACTGCTGGCCGGCGCGGTCGAGCACGGCCTTGCGTGCGCTCGACAGTGGCGCAACGGACAGCGCGGAGGCGGCAGATGCCTTGCCGGCCTTGACCGCCACCGGTGCGGCTTCGTCCTTGTACTTGACGATGATGCGATCGGTCTGCTCCACGATTGCCATGCCGCGCGCGGCGGGCGTGGCGGCGTCGTTCACGGACACGCCCGCGCAGGCGGCCCCGGCACCCAGGCCGAGGACGGCTGCGGCGCACAATTTCAACACTGCGGGATACATCGATTGCTGAGACTTCATGTTTCTTCCTTAGGTAAGAAAAACACAAAAGCTTTAGGTTTCCGCAAGCACCTTAATGCTTGAGATCTGATTGTCCCGGTGCGGCATCGATACACCGGGCGTCCGTCTTGACAGCGGACAAACCAGACTACTCCTGCTCAGCAATGTGTGGATGAATTTCACAATTGTATTCAATGCATATACAACACAAAAACCCAGTATTTGCGTAAAAACCTAGATTCTTCGGCGCCGGATCAACTAAACAGAATGAAATATTGCCTAAACAACGCCAAAAAATCACACAATCGTCAGTACTTCCAGATCACGAAATGTCACAATCGTATTGAGTCATAGCAAATAGGCCACACTATTCTGTGACAAATAAAAAAGGCCGCGATTGCTCGCGGCCTTTTTCGTCACACAGCTGACGGGATCAGAAGTTGCCCTTGAACTGCACACCGTAGGTGCGCGGCTCGTTGGTGAAACCGGTCAGGTTGTTGAAGTCGATGGCGCCGGTGATGCGGCGCTGGTCGAGGATGTTGCGGCCGAAGGCGGCGATTTCATACTTGCCGCCGGCCCAGTTGTAGCCCACGCGCAGGCCGCCTTCGGTCAGCGGCTTGCCGGTGTACTCGACTGCTTCGTACAGGAAGAAATTGATCTTCGTACGGTAGGACCAGTCTGTGAAGACGAAGAACTCGCCGTCGCCCATCGGGATGCTGTAGCGCGCGGTGGCGTTGAAGATCCACTTCGGTGCCTGCGGCAGCGGGTTGCCGTTGATCGACACCAGGCCGTTGGCGCCGACCGGATCGGTGACGGTGCCGGTCGTGGAACGGGTCACGTACAGGTTCGGGTCTTCGATCTTGGTGAAGTTGTAGCTGGCGCTGCCGGTCAGGCGCAGCGACGGGCTGACGATGCCTTCGACGTCGAACTCGGCGCCCTGGCCCTTGGTCTTGTTGGCGTTGATCAGCTTGGTGATGTTCGAGTTGCCACCCACCACGGTCAGCTGCTGGTTCTTGACTTCGTAGTCATAGATCGAGAAGTTGGCGCGGGCGCGGCGCTCGAACAGGTCGGCCTTGATGCCGGCTTCGTACGAGGTGATGGTTTCGGCATCGGCCACGGTGACCGGCACGGTCGCCGACGCGGCGGCGATACTCGGGGCGCGGAAGCCGGTCGCCACGCGGGCGTAGGCGTTCACGTCGCGGTTGAGTTTATAGGTACCCGACAGGTCCCAGCTGACCTTGCTCTTGCTCTCGCTGACGCCGGCCGGTCCGATCAGGGTGACGTTGGTATGCTCGAGGGTAGTGAAATCCTTCTTGTCGTCGGTGTAGCGGATACCGCCGCGCACGGTGAGGTCGTCGCTGACCGTGTAGTTCACGGAACCGAAGGCGGCCCAGGCCTTGTTCTTCTGGTTCGAGACCACGCGCGAGGTCTGCTGCTGGGCGTTGTTGAAGTTGTCGCTGCCGCCGGTCGCATCCTCATCGAAGTAGTACAGGCCGGCCTGCCAGTTCAGCGGACCCGCGTTCTTCGATTCGACACGGAACTCCTGCGAATACTGCTTCAGGTCGGTCATGCGGCTGGCGGTCTGCACCTGGAAAGGCACGCCCGTCTGGCCCGGGACGCCGCCGTCGATGTCGCCGCGGCTGTTGTAGTGGTTGACGGTCTCGTAGCCGGTGATCGAGTACAGCTTGACCGCGCCCAGGTCCCACGACAGGCGCATGTTGGCGCCTTGCGTCTTCAGGTCCTGGCCGTTGAGGGCGTTGCTGACCAGGCTGTCGAGGTCGGTACCCGGCGCGAAGCCGTTGGTGCCGCGCCCGATCAGGTTGGCGCGGAACAGGCGCGCGCTGCCGGTGGTGGTGCGCTGGTGCACGTTGAACAGCGCGTTGAAGGTCGAATCCGGGCTGTACAGGAACTGCACGCGCTCGGCGTGTTCGTTGTAGCCGTCCAGCTCGCCGGTCTTGTTGGTTTTCGCCACGTCGCTGTAGTTGTCGACGTAGTCGTCACGGTGCTGGCGCAGGGTCGAGACGCGCATCGCCCACTTGTCCGACAGCGGCACGTTGACGGCGCCGTCGACGTTGGCGGTCCCGTGGGTGCCGTACGACAGGTTGTAGTAGCCCTCGACCTTCTTCAGGTTCGGCTTTTCGGATTCGATCTTGACCACGCCGGCCGGGGTGTTACGGCCGAACAGGGTGCCCTGCGGGCCGCGCAGCACTTCGACGCCGGCGACGTCGAAGATCGGGAAGCCTTTCAGGATCGGGTTTTCCTGCACGATGTCGTCGACGATCAGCGACACCGGCTGCGAGGCGAACAACGAGAAGTCGGTGTTGCCGTAGCCACGGATATAGAAACGCGGGAAGGTGCGGCCGTTGGAAGACTCGATGTTCAGGCTCGGCACTTTACCGGCCAGCAGACGGATGTCGTCGCCGCCCGATACCAGCACGTCCAGCCGTTCGCCCTTGATGGCGGAGACCGATACCGGCACTTCCTTGATGTTTTCGGTACGGCGCTGGGCGGTCACGGTGACCGTCTGCAGCTCGTTGGCCTGGGCTGCCTGGGCCAGGGCGGAGCCAGCCGGCAGGACGGACAGTGCGAGCAACGCACCATGCGCGGCAACGACGCGCTTGTGCATCTTGGACATCTTGATCATTGAGTTTTCCTAAGGGAAGGGTGAAAGAATTCCGCGTGTCTCCGCTATTTCCTTCGGCCGCCTTAAGTCGGCCTGCGCCGGCAACGCATCTTGTTGACGTCTATATATTGCCGGTTTGTAAAAGCATAATTGTCGGGCATGTGCATAAGCTTATGCAAGAAATTACGCAGTCCATACGCAGGCATACAACAGCCAAACAACAGTCACCCGGCAATCACCGAGCATGCGTGGCGCGCAGGGGCAAACCCGAAATGTTCACTTTTTTCGGTAAAGCCCTTGCATCATTTCAAATGGATACGCTATGATGCGTGCCTCTTCGGACGTGATGACAAACGCCTGACAGAGAGACTGGATAGTGAATCCGGGCGCTTAGCTCAGTTGGTAGAGCGGATCCCTTACAAGGATTAGGTCGGGAGTTCGAGCCTCTCAGCGCCCACCAGACAGCCTCTCGAAGCACGAAGAAAAGATCAGAGTAAAACGGAGCGGTAGTTCAGTTGGTTAGAATACCGGCCTGTCACGCCGGGGGTCGCGGGTTCGAGCCCCGTCCGCTCCGCCAGTATTTGGTAGTACCGAAAAAGGTCCGATTCGTCGGGCCTTTTTTCGTTTTTGCTCCGCTTATTTTGCTCCGCTTATTCTGAATCTGACTCAGGAAGATCTTGGTGCACACCTACACCCGGTTCCGGATCCGGCTCACGCTGCAGACGCTTGCCCAGCTGACCGCGCGCCTGCGCAGTTCCGGCGAAATCGTGGTGCTGGCGCTCGGTCAGGCCCTGCTCGGCCTGCTGGCCGTGGCGGCGCTGCCGCCGATGTATTTCACCTCTTATCCGCCTGCGACTGCCCTCGGCCTGCTGGTACTGCATGCGCTGGCGATGAGCCTGCCCGTGGCGCTGCTGCGGCCGCGCATCCTGCCCGCCGCCGTGCAGGCCTGGCTGGCGCCGCTGCCGGTGCCGCCCACCCTGCTGCTGCGCGCTTCGCTGCTGGTGTCCGGCCTGCTGCTGGCGCCGCTGGCGCTGGCCTATGCCGCGTCGCTGGCGATCTGGCTGCTCCAGCACGCGCGCCCGGCCTGGCTGCTGCCGCTGCGCGCCGTTGCCGGCACCTTGCTCTCGTTCCTGCTGACCTGGGCCTGCGCCTGCGGGTTGCTGGTGCACGGCGCCCTGCGCCCGCCGGCGCCGCCCCGCGCATCCTCCAGCGCTAGCGCCGCCCGGTATGCGGCACGCCCGCGGCCGGGCTGGCGCTTCCTGTGGCATCACCTGTTCTGGCTGCCGCTGTGGCGCCAGGGCAGCCTGGCCGGACTGCGCCAGGCGGCGCTGCTGGGCGGGACCGTCCTGGCGGCCGCGCTCTGGATGGCGGGGCCGGCGTTGCTGCCGCGTCCGGCCGGCGCGATCATGGCCAGCGTGCTGCTGGTGCTGCTGGTGCACGAGGCCGACGATGCGCTGCGCAGCCAGCTGGCGCGCTTGCATGCCGCCACTGCCGGCCTGCCGCTGATGGCGGGCACGCTCGGCTGGCGCGCGCGCGTCACGCTGCTGGCCACACTGGCGCCGCCCCTGCTGGCGCTCACCGCGGGCGGGCTGGCGGCCGGCGCCTGGACCCATACGGCGGGCTACGCCTGGCTGGCGCTGGCCTGGATGGTGGCGCCGCTGCTGGTGTGCACGCCGCCGTTCACGCCGCGCGGCCGCATGGCACTGGTCGCATTCTTCATGCTGGTGTTGTGCGCAACCGGAAGCAGGATATGGAATTAGACAATAAAGTGCAGCCGCAGATCGAGGTCGATGCCCTCGCCTTCCACTTCAAGACACGCAGCGTGTTCACCGGCCTGGACCTGCGCCTGGACGCGGGCCTGACCTGGCTGCGTGGACGCAATGGGCGCGGCAAGACCACGCTGTTGAAACTGCTGGGTGGGGCGCTGGCGCCGGCCGGCGGCAGCATCCGGCTGAACGGCATCGACAGCCGGCGCGACGCCCTCGCCTACCGCCGCCACACCTTTTATTGCGGCGGCGAAGCGCCGGAACTCGACTGGCTGACGGCCGGCGAATGGCTCGACCTGCACCTGTCCCTGTACCCGCAGGCCGACCTGGCGGCGCTGCAGGCCAATCTAAATTTGTTCCACATCGCCGACGTGGCGCGCCAGCCGGTCGGCGGCCTGTCGCTGGGCCAGTATAAAAAGCTGCAACTGTCCCTGGCGCTGGCGCTGCCGGTGCAGCTGCTGCTGATCGACGAGCCGTTCAACGGCCTCGATGCGCAGGCGGTCGAGGTGCTGCAGCAAGACCTGGCGCGGCGCGCAGCCGCGGGCGCCAGCTGCATCGTGCTGACCAGCCACCTTGCGCTGCGCGTGGCCCCGACCGTGACGCTGGACCTGGACGCGCAGCCCGGGGTGCCGCTTTAAGTTTGCATCAGGCCAGCGCCAGGCGGCCCGCCGGCGCCGTCATGTGCCGCGCCTGCCCGCGCACGTCGCCATGCGCCAGCTTGAAGGTGCCGACCACCTGTTCCAGCTCGCCGGCCTGGTCCTGCATCGCCTGCGCCGCGGCGCTGGCCTGCTCGACCAGCGCGGCATTCTGCTGGGTCACGCGGTCCATCTCGACGATCGCGTGATTCACCTGCTCGATGCCGGCGCGCTGCTCTTCGCTGGCGTTGGCGATCTCGTTCATGATGACGGTCACCTGGCCGATACTCCTGACGATCTCGGTCATGGTGGTGCCGGCGCGGTCGACCTGGCTGCTGCCGGCCTGCACCTTCTGCACCGAGTCGTCGATCAGGGCCTTGATCTCCTTGGCCGCGGTGGCCGAACGCTGGGCCAGGTTGCGCACCTCGGAGGCGACCACGGCAAAGCCGCGGCCCTGCTCGCCGGCGCGCGCCGCTTCCACCGCCGCATTCAGGGCCAGGATATTGGTCTGGAAGGCGATGCCGTCGATGACGCTGATGATGTCGACGATCTTGCGCGACGAGGCATCGATCGATCCCATGGTAGCGACCACTTCGGCCACCATCGCGCCGCCCTGGCCGGCGATGCTGGACGCTTGCGCCGCCAGCGTGTTGGCCTGGCGCGCATTTTCCGCGTTCTGCTTCACGGTGGAGGTCAGTTCTTCCATCGAGGCCGCGGTTTCCTCGAGCGAGCCGGCCTGCTGTTCGGTACGCGCGGACAGGTCGTGGTTGCCGGCCGCGATCTCGCCGGCAGCGACCGTGATGGTGCCGGTGCCGCTGCGCACCCGGCCGACGATTTCGGCCAGGCTGTCGTTCATCGCGCCCAGCGCGCGCATCAGCTGGCCGGTCTCGTCGCGGCTGGCGGCCTGGATACGGCTGCTCAAGTCGCCCGACGCGACTGTTTCGGCCAGCGCCACGGCCTGGCGGATCGGCACCGTGATCGAACGCGTGATCAGGATGGCGCAGGCGATGCCGAGGCCGATGGCGGCCAGCCCGAGGACGATCATGAGGGTGCGCGTGCTGGCGTAGGAATCGAGGATGCTGGCGGCGACGACGTCGGAAGCCTCGATCTGCATCTTCGCCATCTTGGCGATGGCGCCCTGGTAGGCCGCATTGCGTGGCAGGATCTGCTCGTGGTAGACCCGCGTCGCCAGTTCGGCGTTGCCGTCCAGCTTGGCCTGGAACAGGGCTGCGCGCGCTTCCAGGTAGCGGGCGCGCTCTTGCTTGACGACGTTCAGCTGGGCCTTGACGCCTTCGTTGCGCAGCCCCTTTTCGATCTCTTCCTGCAGCTGCGACGAACGGCCGGACGCATCCTTCATGCGCTGGATGATGTCCTTGACGGTCGCGATGTCGGACGCCACATAGGCGGTTTCGAGGCGGGCCGCGCTCAATTCGATGACGCGCCCCCATTCGGCCATGCTGCGCTGGTTCTTGATGCTGGTATTCACCAAGCGGTAGGTCAGGTCGCCCGCCGACTGCATGCGCGCCAGCGCGGTCACGGTCAGCACGAGCAACAAGGATAGGACAATGGCAAAGCCGATGCCGAGCCGGGCACCGATCTTGAGGTTCTTCACGGGTGGATTCCTTCTGATGGAGCAGCGCGCCGGAGGCGGCGACGCAGGAGACTTGCTGGTGACGCCGGGGGATCGCCCCGGTCAGGCTGCGGTACAGCGCGGATGGCTGGTGCAGCACGCAGGCAGTATAACAGCGCAGTGCTGAATTTTGATGCCCTGCGGCAAAATTACGACAGGTATCCGGCGCGCAGATGCCACGATTTACAGGCTGTTCACGCCCGTTTCAGCATCGCCGGTCCGACTTCGACGCGGTTGCGTCCACTGGTCTTCGCCACATACAGGGCGTGATCGGCGCGGGCCAGCGCCGCCGTCAATTCCTCGCCCGTGTCGATCATTACCAGGCCGATGCTGACCGTCATCCGGTAGCTGCCGGCACAGGACAGCAGTGGCGCCTCGGCCACTGCGATGCGCAAGCGTTCGGCCGCGTGCAGCGCGCCTTCCAGTCCGGTCCCGGGCAGCGCCAGGGCGAATTCCTCGCCGCCGAGGCGGCCCATCAGGTCATGGTCGCGCAGCACGCCGCGCGCGGTATCGGCGAACACGCGCAGGGCCTCGTCGCCGCAGGCGTGGCCGAAGCCGTCGTTCAGGCGCTTGAAATGGTCGAGGTCGAGCATCATCAGCGCGATCGGCTTGCGCAGGCGCAGCGCCAGCAGGCGCGCGCTTTCGGCGCGTTCGAAGAAGGCGCGCCGGTTCAGGGTGTCGGTCAGGCCATCGATGGTGGCAAGGCGCTGCATCTGCAGGTCGTCCTTTTGCTTGCACAGCAACAGGAACCCGAAGCCATTGACGATCATCATCATATAGCTGAGCAGGTAGGTCGCGCCGCCCACCGGCGTAATGGCGACGTCCAGCCGCCCATGCTCGAACACGATCCAGGCCCCGATCGCCAGCGCGAACAGGGCGTCGTTGACGCCGATGATCCGTTGCAGCAGCGATGCCCCGCGCTCGCGCAGCAGGAGCACCGCGGCGCCGGCGGCGAACCACGCCATGATGATGGAAACGATCCATTGCATCTGCAGGCGCGACACGCCGGCCGCCATCGCCCCCACCAGCACCAGACCCGACGCCAGCGCAGCCAGGTAAGCCAGGCGGCGCCAGTGGGGCATGCCGAAGAACAGGCAGTAAGCGGCCACTTCGATGATCACGCCGCCGATCCAGGCGAACGGCGTCAGTACGTCGATCACGGGCAGGTTGACGACCGGCGCCAGCCACCAGCACGCCTGGCCGACCCCGCCCAGCAGGCGTGCCCACATCCAGTAGCGCAGCGCAGGGGTATTGTCGACATTGCGCATGTAGCCCGCCATCAGCAGGGCAAACACAATGTTGCCGATACCGATCGCCAGCATGAAGGTTTGATTATCGATCACTGATTATCCTCGGGGCGCTATCCATACAGCATCGATATATTTTATATAACGCATATTTCCCAAAAGAACTATATTACACAACTTCAAGTTGGGGGTATGCACGGCAGGATTCCCGACCCGGGCGACATATGTTGCTTCACAGCAGCGCACACTTGAAAACAGTTTGCCTTACAGCAACCAGCCATTCTATAGTGACAGACCTTACCAAGACGAAACATTTATGCCACAAGGTTGCAAAGAATGAAACTCAACCGCATCGGCATCGCCCTGATTGCAGGCGCATTGGTCGTCATTGCCTTGGTCGTCATCCTCCTCGTGCATCGCCAGCAGTCCAGCCGCAGCGCCGAAGTACGCGCCAGCGGCGTCAGCCTCGTGCGCGCGCTCAGCAGGATCCCGTTCAAATATCTCGACAGTGACTCCCAGGGTCCGAGTGTACTGAATACCCTGTTCGCGTACCAGAACAATGGTGAGCTCGCTTATGCCGCCATCCTGGATGCGAACGGCCGTACGCTGGCCGACGTCGCCGGCCGCGGTACCTTCGTGCCGGGCGCCGCACTGCCGCCGGAAGCGGCCACCAGCTTCGGCCAGCGCACCCTGCCGAACGGACTGATCGAGTTCTATGGCCCACTCGATGACCGCAGTGCAGGCCAGGCTTTCGTGCGTGTCGGCTTCCACCAGCCGGGCTACGCGGTGCTGGCGCGCGACGTCCAGTTCATGGCCTTGCTGGCGCTGACGATGTTCCTGCTGGTACCGCTGGTGTATATCGTGATCAAGCGCGAAATGGCGCCGCTGGATGCGCTTGGCCGCCAGTTGCGCCAGCTCGGCGATGTTGGAATTGCACAACAGGCGAGCGCCAACGACGTGCGCGAACTGGCCGGCAGCCTGCAGGCCTACCTGCAATTCGCCAGCCAGCGCATCGTCCAGCTCGAACGCGGCAGCCTGAACGCCAGCGCCGACAACCAGGTCCTCCAGTACGGCAGCAAGAAGCTGACCGCCGCCCTGCAGTCGCTGCCGGACGGCCTGCTGATGCTGGCGCCGGGCGGCCTGGTGACCTTCGCCTCGGACAAGGTCGAGCCCCTGCTCGGCGTCGCCGTCGACGCCATCCTCGAGCAGCCGGTCGATGCCTGGTGCCGCGATCCGGCGCTGCGCACCCTGCTCGCCCGCTATGCCGGCAACCAGCGCGACACCCTGCATGCGCACAGCGTCGACTTCACCCCGGCCAACGTCGAAGGCAAGTACCTGTCGGCGACGGTACAGCCGCTCACGGCGGCCCACGGCGCGATGGCCTTCGGCACCCTGGTGGTGCTGCGCGACGTCACCCGCGAACAGCTGGCGCGCCAGGCCGGCAACGATTTCGTCGCCCACGTCTCGCACGAACTGAAGTCGCCGCTGAACGTGATCGGCATGTACGCCGAAACCCTGGCCGATGCCGATGCCGACGACGAGACCCTGCGCGTCGAATCGCTGAACGTGATCCAGGACGAGATCGAGCGCATGAATGCGCTGGTCGGCAACCTGCTCAACGTCAGCAAGCTGGAAACCGGCAGCATGAGCCCGGAACGCAACCGCGTGCGCCTCGACGATTTGCTGCGCGACGCCTACGAGCACGCCCTGCCGCGCGCCGAAGGCAAGCAGCTGCGCGTGTCGCTCGACCTGCCGCGCGAGCTGGAAGCGGTGGCGATCGACAAGGACCTGTTCCGCATCGCCCTGAACAACTTGCTCACGAATGCCATCAAGTACAACCGCCCGGGCGGCAGCGTGCTGCTGTCGGCCCGTAACGAAGACCACGAGATCGTGATCAGCGTGCGCGATACCGGCATCGGCATCGCCGGCGCCGACCGCGAGCGCGTCTTCGACAAGTTCTACCGCGTCAGCGAGCGCGATGCCAAGGTGGCGCGCGGCGGCCACGGCCTCGGCCTGTACCTGGCGGCGCAGATCGTCGAACTGCACCACGGCCGCATCGCGCTCGACAGCGAACCCGGCATCGGCAGCACCTTCTCCATTCACCTCAAGATTGCGCCCGCAGCCACCGGCGTGGTGACCTTATGACCCAACGACATATCCTGCTCGTCGACGACGAACCCCACGTCACGCGCGTGCTGCGCCTGGCACTCGAAAAGGCCGGCTATGCCGTGACGGTCGCGCACGACGGCCATGCGGCGCTGGCCTGCATGGCGCAGCAGCTGCCGGACGCCCTGATCAGCGACATCCAGATGGACGGCATGGACGGACGCACCCTGTGCCCGCTCGCGCGTTCCACCTATCCGGACCACGACTTCCCGATCTTCGTGATGACGTCCATGACCGCGCTCGAGGAGCGCGACTGGGCACGTGCCTTGCCCAACACCGAATTCCTCGAAAAGCCCCTGAGTCCGCGCCAGCTGGTGGCGCGCCTCGCCAGGTGCTTCGCCTGATACCGCCGGAGCCTCCATGTCCCTCCTTCTTCCCTCCCTGCCCGACCTCGATCTCGATTACGACCGCTACGCCCGCTGGCTGCAGCGCAGCTGCGGCAGGGAACTCGCGCTGCTGGTCTGCGACGCCGCCGGCATGCCGTGCTGGACCGCGCCCGGGCACGACGACCTGGCGGCCTGGCTGGACGGCCTGGCCGCAGGCGGTTTCGCCTGGAGCGCCAGCGGCGACGGCATGCAACGCCATGACGCCGGCGGCTTTTCCCTTTTATATGCGCCGGTGACGGTCAAGGGCAAGGTCGCCGGCTGGGTCGGCGTGCGCGAAGCCGCCGCGGCGCCGGATGGCGGCGTGCCCTTTGCATGGGATGCGCTGGCCGAGGGCCTGGAAGACGTCGCCGCCGCGCTGAGCGACGAATGCCGGCGCCAGGGCGAACTCGACCAGATGGCCGGCGAGCTGTCCGACCGCTACGAAGAACTGCACCTGGTGTACGCGATCGACCGCCAGGTGCAGGACATGGACAACGGCGAAGACGTGTTCGGCAGTCTGCTGGAGAGCTGGGCCGAGCACATGGACGCCGACGTCGCCGCCTTCATCAAGCCGGGCGAGAACCTGTGCGTGTCGGCCACCAACCTGTCGAAGCCGATCCACAACCTCGACCTGGTGCTGGTCGAGATGCGTGGCGACCTGTACCGCTTCGCCCACTCCTCGCGCCAGCCGATCGTCATGAACGATCCGGGCGACCCGCGCCGCGCCTACATCTTCACCGACATGCCCTTCAAGATCCTGTGCTGCCCGGTGTTCCAGGACAAGTCGGTGGTGGCGATCCTGGTGCTGCTGAACCACGCGCACAAGGACGATTTCAGCAACAGCGACCGCAAGCTGGGCGAAGTGCTGGCCAATCACCTGTCCAGCCTGTCGCGCATGCACAGCATGCTGGCCGAGACCAGCAAGTTCAACACGCAGATGGCGGCGGCGCTGATCGAGGCGGTGGAAGCCAAGGACCCGTACACGCGCGGTCACTCCGAGCGCGTGCACCACATCGCGATGGAGATCGGACGCGCGCTGCGCCTGCCGGCGCGCGAGCTGGACAACCTGTTCTGGGGCTCGCTGCTGCACGACGTCGGCAAGATCGGCATCCCGGACGCGGTGCTGTGCAAACCAGGCCGCCTGACCCGCGACGAGTTCACCTTCATCATGGTGCACCCGGAGCGCAGCTACGAGATCCTGCGCCACATCGACCGCCTGCAGGGTGCGGTCCCGGGCGCGCGCCATCACCAGGAAAAATACGACGGCACCGGCTATCCGCACGGCCTGGCCGGCAACGACATCCCGTACAACGCGCGCATCATCGCGGTGGCCGACACCTACGATTCGATCACCAGCTCGCGCGCCTACCGCGCCGGCCGCAGCCACGAGATCGCGATGGCGGAAATCGTGCGCGTGGCCGGGACCCAGCTCGATCCGGGCGTGATCGCCGTGTTCGAACAGGTGTGCCGCCTCGAGCCCGAATGGATCGCGCGCTTCGGCATCCAGCGCGATCCGGCGCCGGCCGCCGCCGAGATGGCATGAACGACAGCGTTTTATCGCCTGGCGCAAGCAGCATCACGCGCAGCCGCATCGGCGCGATGACCTATCTCGCCCCGGGCGCGGCACTGGTCGCCGACGAGGCGGTGAAGGATCTGCAGGAAGCCCTCGGCGAATGCATCGGCCGCCACCAGGTCGCGATCGTGATCGACCTGGCCAAGGTGACCCTGCTGTCGGGACGCGCGCTCGGCATGCTGGCCGACATGGGCGAACGCCTGGCCGGCCTGGGCGGCTGGCTCAAGCTCGCCTATCCGAGTCCGCTGCTGCAGGAGATCCTGGGCGCCACCGGCCTGCAGGAGCAGCTGCCGCTGTTCGATGCGAAGACCGGGGCGCCCAGGAAAGCGGCGCAGGCCGGCGCCAAGCTGGGCGACCTGCTGGTCGAACGCGGCGCCGCCAGCGCCGAGCAGGTGGCCGAGGCGGCGCGCCTGCAGGACCAGACCGGCAAGCGCATGGGCCTGATCATGGTCGAGAAAAAATGGATCAGTGAAGCCGTGCTGTACCAGGCGCTGGCCGACCAGCTCGGGCTCACCTACGTCAGCCTGCGCGCCGGCATGTACGACCCGGCCGCGCTGGCGCTGCTCGAGCGCGACGTCGCGCGCCGCCTGAACGTGCTGCCGCTGTTCAGCGTGCGCGGCACGCTGACCGTGGCCACCGCCGAGCCGCAGGCGATCCATTACTTCGACGAGATGCGTACCCGCACCGGCTGCAAGATCCGGGTGGTGGTGGCGCCGCCGGCCGACATCCGGCGCCTGGCCGACGATGCCTATGGCGGCAGCCTGCCGGAATTCGTGCACACCGAGGCCAGTGACCTGGAGCTGATTCAGTCGACCATCCCCGACGACTACACCCAGATCGACGAGATGGCCGGGGCCAGCCCCGTCATCAACATGGTCAACGCGGTGATCCAGCGCGCCATCCGCGACAGCGCCAGCGACATCCACATCGAGATCTCGCGCAACCGCGCGCGCATCCGCCTGCGCATCGACGGCGTGCTGTACGAGATCATGGCGCCCAAGGTCGAACAGCACCCGGCCATCGTCTCGCGCCTGAAAGTGATGGCGAACCTCGACATCGCCGAACGGCGCCTGCCGCAGGACGGCCGCATCCAGGTCGCGACCCAGGGCCGCACGGTCGACCTGCGCTTTTCCTCGCTGCCCGGCATCTACGGCGAAAAGGTGGTGCTGCGCGTGCTCGATAAAAACCAGTCGATCCTCGACGTGGATAAACTCGGCATGAACGAGGCCGCGGTCGGCTCCTTCAAGCGCCTGCTGGGGCGCAGCCATGGCCTGATCCTGGTGACCGGCCCGACCGGCAGCGGCAAGACCACCAGCCTGTACGCCGCGATCAGCCACCTCAAGAGCATCGAAAAGAACATCGTCACGATCGAGGACCCGGTCGAATACCAGCTCGACATCATCAACCAGAACCAGGTCAACGATGCGATCGGATTGACCTTTCCGAAGATCCTGAAGCACGTGCTGCGCCAGGACCCGGACATCATCATGATCGGCGAGGTGCGCGACCGCCAGACCGCGGAAATCGCGGTGCAGGCGGCGCTGACCGGCCACCTGGTGCTGACCACGCTGCACACCAACGACACCCTGGGCGCGGTCTCTCGCCTGGTGGAGATGGGCGTGGAACCCTACCTGCTGTCGTCGGCCCTGATCGGCGTGATGGCGCAGCGCCTGGTGCGGCGCGTCTGCCAGGGCTGCCGCACCAGCTATCTGGCCACGCCGGAAATGGCGGCGGCCTACCGCTGGCGCGGCAAAGGCGACCTGCGCCTGGTACGCGGACGCGGCTGCCCGGCCTGCTACGACTCGGGCTACAAGGGACGCCTGGGTATCTACGAATTGCTGGAAGTCGGCCCCGACCTGCAGCGCATGATCGTCGCCAACGCCAGCAAGGAGCAGATGGCCACCCACGTCGCCGCCACCGGCCACCACGACCTGTATGCCGACGGCATGGCGCGCGCCTTCGACGGCCACACCACGCCCGAGGAAATCGCGCGCGTGGTGCATTCGCTGTAAGCCATGCCGATCGAATTCGACCTGCCTGCCGCCGCCGCCGCGGGCGCACCCGCCGCTACTGCGGCGGCCCCCTGGTACAAGCTGGGCAGCCGGCCGCTGGGCGTGCGCGAGCGCGTGCTGTTCACCGAACGCCTGGCGCTGCTGCTGGAGACCGGGGTGCCGCTGCACACCGCGCTGCAATCGCTGCACGAGCAGAGCGAGCAGCCCGCCCTGCGCGCCATGATCACGGCGATATCGGACGACATCCTGGCCGGCGAGCGCTTCTCGAACGCGCTGGCGAAACACGCGCTGTTCCCGACCACCTACGTCAACCTGGTCGCGGCCAGCGAGGCCGGCGGCTTCCTGCCCGCGGTGCTCGACCAGCTGGTCGAGATGGACGAGAAGGAAGAGCAGCTGCGCCGGACCCTGGTGTCGGCGCTGTCGTACCCGCTGATCCTGATGACGTTTTCGGTGGCGGTGGTGCTGTTCATCCTGATCTCGGTATTCCCCAAGTTTGCCGTGATGTTCGAGAACATCCGCGACCGGCTGCCCTGGACCACGCGCGTGCTGATGGAGGTGAGCAAGCTGCTGACCGCGCATGGCGCCATCGTGGCGGCATGCGCGGCCGGCCTGTGCGCGCTCGGCTGGATGCTGGCGCGCCGCCCCGAAGTCCGGCTCGCGATCGACCGCGCCACCCTGCGCCTGCCGCTGCTGCGCGACGTGTTCGCCAAGATCTACCTGACCCGCCTGCTGCGCGTGATGGGCATTTCGCTGGAGCGCGGCGTGACCGTGCTGGCCACGCTGGAAGCCTGCCGTGCGGTGGTCGCCAACCACGACGTGCAGCAATTCATCCTGGGCCTGGAAAGCGATGTCACCGAAGGCAAGGGCATCGCCTCCGGCTTCCAGCGCAGTCCGTTCATTCCCCCCGCCGTGCGCCAGATGGTGGCGACCGGCGAAGCCACCGGCACCCTCGGCCGCGTGATGGGACGCATCGCCGACGCCTACGACCGCGACCTCACCCGGCAGCTGGCGCAACTGTCGAAGCTGGCCGAGCCGGTGATGCTGATCGTGATGGGCGCTGTGGTCGGCACCATCGTCAGTTCACTGATTTTGCCGATTTTCAAGCTCTCCAGCGCGATCCACTGAGCATAACTGTTAAAGCTACGCCACAGTTGCTCAATAGATAGAAACTTGCCGAGGATTACTAATACTTTCGTGTTACTCTGCGGAACTATCAGATTCGTCACATTAAGTCGTCATCCGATGACTTAAATCAAAATGAGAACCCAAAATATGTCCTCCGTTATTAAGCGCAGCGTTACGCGCGGCTTTACCCTGATCGAACTGCTGATCGTCGTTATCATCCTGGCGATCCTGGCGGCGATTGCCATTCCGCAGTTCTCGTCCAGTACCTCGGATGCCCAACTGTCGGCGCTGGACGCCAACCTGGCCACCGTGCGCAGCGCCTTGGAACAGTACAAGGTCCAGCACGCTAACCAGTATCCGGGCGCCGTCGCGTCTGCGAGCACCACCACCTGCACCAACGGCACTGCGACGACTGCAGCGGTGGGGGCAGAGGCACTGGCAGCCCAGCTCAAGGGTTACAGCAACAGCGCCGGCCAGGTGTGCAGCCTCCAGGGCGGCGACTTCAAATATGGCCCTTACCTGCGCCAAGGCTTGCCGACCGAGCCGGTCTCCGGCAAGGCGGACGTCGTGGTCACGGCAACCGGTGCCGCGATCGTGCCGACTGCGGCCACCGCAGGCTGGGCCTACGACAGCAAGTCCGGTCAGTTCGTCGCGAACAGCAACGCCGACGACACGGGCACCCCGGTCCGCAAGCTCTACGCTCACTGATCGCTTGATTCTTCGTCAGCGTGCGTCCCCGCTGCCCCGGCTATTCCATGGCCGAGCTGCTGATCGTATGCGCCGTGCTGGCGATCGCCGCAGCGGTCGCCCTGCCCTCGGCACAACCGGTGGCCGAATTCCGCGCCAACACCGCCGCCGGTGAAGTCGTCCAGGCACTGCGCTTCGCGCGCGAGGAAGCCATGCGCAGCGGCGCCTACCGCATGCTGCGCTGCGACGCCGTCCGCAACGAGGTGTCGGTCTACATACCCGATACCACCGGCGCCGCCACCACCATGCTGAAGCACCCACTGAGCAAAATGGACTACACGGTCAACCTGGCCCAGGCGCCTGCCGGCAGCAATATCGCGCTCACCGGCTGCCGCTTCCAGTTCGCCGACCGCACCACCGCCGCCACGCTGGCCTTCGACGGCAACGGCAATCCGGTGCGCGGCACCGGCACCGCGTCCGACCAGGCCCAGGCACTCAGCAGCGGCGCCGTCGTGCTCGGCGCCGGCAACGTGACCCGCACGGTCGCGGTCGACGCCAATGGCCGCGTCACCACCTCCTGATCATGCGTAGCCCCGGTAACCACCATCCGCCACGCCGCAGCGGCGGCTTCACGCTGCTCGAGGCGGTCATCGCCATGCTGCTGCTGGCCGTCTGCCTGCTGCCTGCCGCGAGCGCGCTGCGCGACGCGGCGGGGGCGCCAAGCGTCGCCGCCAGCGCAGCGCGCAACCTCGATTGCGTCAGTTCGCTGATGGAGACCGTGCTGGCCGAACCCTACAACCGCCTGCTGTCGCTGGCGACGACCGAGGATGCCTCGGCGTATCCGGTGGCGCCCAATCCCGCTTGTCCGGCGCGCACGGTGCGCATTGCGCGCTACGGCGCCAACGGCAACCGCAAGATCGGCCCCGGGGCAACCGACGATTACCTGCTGTACGTGAGCGTTGCCCTGGCCGATCCCGCCGACGGCAATCCGTACACCCTGGTCACGCTGGTGTCGCGATGAGACGCAAGGGTGTTCAACGCGGCGTGACCCTGGTCGAGCTGCTGCTCGGGCTGTCCATCACGGCCGTGCTGATGGTGCCGCTCGGCGCCATGTTCCAGAATGCGTCCAGCGCCGCCGCCGCCGGCCAGAGCGCGCTCGGCCTGAACGGCGAGCTGCGTTTCGCCATGGACCGCATCGCCCGCCGCGCCCCGACGGCTTCGATCCTGAGCGATGCTTCCGGCGTCGTCACGCAGCCCGGCGTCGCGCCGGCACCGGCGCTGACGTATGCGATCAGCGGCACCGACCTGGTCGAAACCGAAAACGCCACGACCACGTCGCTGCTGGGCGCCATCGTCACGACGCTGCTGCCGTCGCCGCCGCGCGTCAGCGTGATCGCGTCGAATGCCGTCGCCGTCAAGCTGTCGGCGCCGGCCAGCGCCAGCCAGCCGCTGCTGAAGATCGACCTGACCCTGCGCGCGCCGGACGGTACCACCGTCAGCGCCAGCCGGACCATCCGCATCGGCAGTCCGTCATGAGCCAGGCGTCGATAATGTGGAATCCGGTGCGTGCCCGGCGCCGTGAATCGGGTGTGCTGGCGCTCACGGTGGCACTGCTGCTGGCCGTGATGGCGGCAGCGGCGTTCGGCATGCACCGCGCCGCCGGCATGGATGTGCAGGCGGTGAACGCCGAGTACGACCGCCGCAGCGCCGCCTACCTGGCCGAAGCCGGCGTGGCCGCCGGCAAATGGTATAACCAGATCAAGTGCGGCAACGCCGTCCCGTCGGCGTTTTCGCTGGTGCCGGGCGCCACGCTGAACATCAACGTCACGAAAGGAGCGCCGCACCAGATTGCGGTCAGCGCCACCGCGACCACGGCCGCCGGCAGCACCAGCACGCTGACGCGCGACCCGATCAATATCTACAACCTCGGCAACACCGAACAAAAGGCCCTGGGCGGCGCGGTCCTGGACACCTATATCGACCCCAGCCTGACCGCGCCGAAGAACACCGACACCAGCCTGGTGCTGTCGGGCCAGTCGAATGCCCTGCTGTCCTGGGACACGAAGGACATTCCCAAGGACGCCACGGTCCTGTCGGCCGTCCTCACGCTGGTGCAGAACGGCAGCAGCGGCGAGACGCGCACGGTCAACCTGCACCGGGTGACGACGCAGTGGGACGCCAGCGCGACCTGGACCCGCGCGCGCTTCCTGGTCGGCTGGAACGGTGGCGACTACGATCCGCAGGTGCTCGCCAGTTTCAACGTCGGCAGCGGCGCCAACTACGCCATCGACCTGACCGCGCTCGTGGCTGCCTGGTACGGCAACCCGCCGGCGAACTACGGCATGCTGCTGCGCCTGCCCAACCCCGGCCAGAGCGTGACCTTCTACAGCCGCGAAGCGCCCACTGCCCAGGAACCGGCGCTGAACGTCACCTTCAGTAAATCGTGCCCGTGATTGAATTGATGCCCTTCCAGCGGAGCCTGTCCGCATGAACCTGCGCACGCTTGCGGCAAGGCTCGCCTTGCCTGCGCGGTCCCCGACGCCGCCGATCGGCGCCGACTTCGCCGCCCATGGCCTGAACCTGGTGCAGGCGGCGCGGCGCGACGGCGGCTTCAGCCTCACGGCGGCCGCCTCGCTGCCCTACCCGATCCCGCGCGCCGACCTGCTGGCGGCGCCGGCCGAGCTGGCGCGCTTCGTCGCCGGCGCCCTGGCATCGGCGCCGTTCAAGGGCCGCCGCGTGATCTCGGCGCTGCCGCCGGCCGACGTGCGCATCCTGCCGCTGACGCTGCCGGTGGCCCCGAACCAGTCCGAAGCCCAGGCCGTGGCCAAGGCCGCCACCGAGCAGCTCGGCGTGGACGCCGCCAATGCCGTGCTGGATTACTATCCGATCCGCGGCGCCGACGGCGACACCAGCGGGCGCCAGGTGCTGGTAGCCGCCGCCGACAAGGCGCGCGTGCTGGATTACCTGGCAGCGCTGGAAGCGGCGCGCCTGGAACCGGTGGCGCTCGACATCGGCCCGGCCGCGATCGCGCGTTTGCTGGCGGCGATCCACGGCAGCGATATCGGCCAGTCGACCCTGCTGCTGAATTTCGGCAGCGTCCGCAGCTTCGTCACCGTGATCTGGGGCCGCCGCCTGATGCTCGACCGCGAGATCGATTTCGGCGAAGCCCAGCTGGCCGCCACGCTGGCGGCGGCGCTCGAACTGCCGCCGGAGACCGCCACCAGCCTGCTGCGCGAACACGGCATCGGCATGGGCGCGCGTGGCCATGCCGATGGCGCCCACACGGAATTACGGCGCACCATCCACGAGGTGCTGCACCCGGCCTGCCTGGGCCTGGCCGACGAGCTGGCGCACACCCAGGTGTACGTGGCCTCGCGCACGCGCGGCAGCACCATCAGCCGCGTCTACCTGAACGGCAGCCTGGCGCGCTACCCGGACATCCAGGCGCGCATCGGCGAACTGATCGACGTGCCGGTGCACCTACTGGATCCGTTCGGCGCTTTCCAGGAAGGTGCGGGCAAGGACCAGGACCGCATCGGCCGCGAGATCGCCCTGGCGTCCGGGCTGGCGCTGCGGGGAGCCGTGCATGGCTGACATCGACATGATCCCGCGCGAATACCGCGACGGCGTGCGCGTGCGCCGCACCCTGCGCCTGGCCGCCATCGCCTTGGCGCTGGTGGTCGCGGCGGGTACCCTCGCCGGCGTCGGCCTGCGCTGGCGCACGGCGGCGCTGGAACACAGCGCGACCGCACTGGAGGCCGCGGCCGCGCAGGCGCAGGCCGACAGCGCGCGCGGCGCCGAGCAGCAGGCCGAGCGCAGCCGCCAGGAGCAGGCCCACGCCGTCCTGCGCACGCTGCGCCGCCAGGGCGAACTGGCGGCGCTGGCCCGGGGCCTCGACGCATCGCTGGGCGACACGGTCTGGCTGACCGGCCTGCGCATCGAGCGCGATGTGCAGGGCGCCGCTGCCGGCGCCAATACGGCGGCGGCTGCGCTGCCGGAGGGCACCGAGACCTTCAGCGCGCCCGGCGCCACCCCTGCCGCCCCGGTCCAGACCTGGCACCTGCGCAGCGCCATCGAACTGAATGGCCAGGCGGCCAGCTACGAAGCCGTCACCGCCTTCCTGGCGGCGCTCGGACGCCAGCCCGGCATCGCCGGCCTACAGCTGGTCAGCAGCAGCATCGTCGAAGGCGGCGCGATCGACTTCCACGCCACCGGCGCCCTGGTCCATCAAGGAAAGACACCATGACACCCTCCCTGCGCCACGCGCTGGCGGCCATGCCGGCGCGCCAGCTGAACCTGGTCGCGATCGGCGCCGTCGCCATCGTGGCCGCCCTGATGTGGACGCTGGCGATCCGGGCCCCATTGGCGGCGCTGCGCCAGCAGCAGATACGGCTGGTGTCGCTGCGCGCGGCCCAGGCCAACGCGCCGCTGCCGCTGCCGGCCGGAGTGCCGGCTGCCGGATCGCCAGCCGCCGGATCGCCAGCCGCCGGATCGCCGGCCGCCGGTTCTGCAACCGCCTTGCCGCCGCTGCCGGCGGCACCGGCCCCGCTGGCGCTGATCGCCGCCGCCGGCGCCAGCGCCCGTGCCGCCGGGTTGACGGTGGGCGGTGCGGTGCCGGGTGCGCAGCGCAGCATCGCCGGCCTGCGCCAGCAGACCCTCGACATCGAAGCCAGCGGCAGCTACGGCGCCATCCTCGAGTGGCTGGACGGGATCGAGGCGCGCCAGCCGGCGGTCGGGATCGTGCGCCTGAACCTGCGTCCGGCGCCGGACGAGCCGCGCCGCCTGGTGCAGCTGCAGCTCGGCGCCTATGGAACGGAGGCGAAGCGATGATGCGCATGATGGCCATGCTGGCGCTGCTGTGCGTCGCCCTGGCGACCATGGCCGCGGCCGTCCCGACGGCCACCACCGCCATGCCTGCAAGCGCAGCCGCAGGGCTGGCGCCGGCGCTGCGCACGCTGCGCGACCCCTTCGTGCGCCCGGCACCGCCGCCGGCGCCCGCGGCGGCGCTGCCGGCCGAACCGGCGCCCGAGCCGCCGCCGCTGCACCTGCGCGCGGTGATCCTGAACGGCACCCGCTCGGTGGCCAACATCGACGGCGACATCGTCGGCGCCGGCGACCAGGCGCGCGACTATACCGTCATCCGCATCGACGCCCACGGTGTGCTGGTGACGCGCGCCGGCAAGCGGCAACTCCTGACAATGACTGAAAAGGACAAGCAATGAAACTCCGGCAATCGCTCCTGGCGCTGTGCCTGCTGGCGCCGGCCCTGCATGCCGAGGTACGCACGGCGTCCGCCCCTGCCGCCGCCGCCGTCCCTGCCGGCTCTGCTGCGACAGCGAACGTGATGTCCTATACCTTCCGCGACACGCCGATCGCCGAGCTGTTCAACATGATCGCGCACACCGCCCACATCAACATCGTGCTGGCGCGCGGCGTCAGCGGCAACGTCTCGATCAGCTTGTACGACATGACGGTGCGCGAGGCGATCGAGGCCATCGCCGAAGCCGGCGGCTATGCGGTCACCGAGCGTGGCAGCGGCTTCCTGATCTCGGACGCCAAGGTGGCGCAGAAGGAAATGGCGGCGTCGATGCAGGTGCGTGCGATGAAGGTGCGTTATACCGACGTCAAGAAGGCCGGCGACATCCTGATGCGCCAGGTCGGCGTCAACGGCACGGTGACGGTGCTGGAGCCGACCCGCACGCTGGTGGTGGAATCGAACGAGGCCGGCCTGGCACGCGCGGCCAGGGTGCTGCGCGAGATCGACAGCCCGCCGCGCCAGATCCTGATCGAAGCCAAGATCCTCGAGATCACGCTGGACCGCAGCGACGTGTTCGGCGTCGACTGGACCCGCATCTTCAACGAGAACGGGCCGAACAACGCGGGCACCACCGGCCTGTCGACCGCGGTCGGCCCGCGCTTCTTCTTCAATGTCGTCAACAGGAATATCGAAGCCCACCTGACGGCGCTGACCAACAAAGGCCGGGTGCACACGCTGGCGACGCCACGCCTGCTGGCGCTGGAAGACCAGGAAGCCAGCACCAACGTCGGCGACCAGCTCGGCTACCGTCTTACCACCACCATCAACAACGTCACCACCGAGTCGATCCAGTTCCTCGACACCGGCGTGATCCTGCGCGTGACCCCATCGATCGACGTCGACGGCCGCATCATGATGAAGGTGCGGCCGGAAGTCAGCTCGGGCTCGGTCTCTGGCGGCATTCCGTCCAAGAAGACGACCGAAGTGAACACCCAGCTGATCGCGCACGACGGCCAGCCGGTGCTGATCGGGGGCCTGATCAAGAGCAGCAGCAATTACCGGCGCCAGGGCATTCCGCTGCTGAGCGACGTGCCGCTGCTGGGCCGCGCGTTTTCCAGCACCGACGACGGCGGCAGCACCACCGAGACCATCGTGCTGATCACGCCGCGCATCGTGGGCGTGGACGGACCGGCCGTGGATGCGGTGACGGAGAAGAAGGTGGATGAGGCGGAACGGGTGCTGAAGGTGCGGGGGGAGGTGCTGGACCAGAAGCTCGAGCAGATCATACCGGCGCGGACCGGGCCTGATTGAGCGGACTGGGATTGAATAGCGGACTGGGATTGAATAGCGGACTGGGATTGAATAGCGGCCCGCGGCTTGAAACCGTCGCCCCTGCGAAGGCAGGGGTCTAAGTTGCACGCGTATCGTTAACGCTCGCAGAACTTGGACCCCTACCTTCGCAGGGGCGACGTGCATCGGCCAACAAAAGAATAACGCTTACTTCCGCGCGCCTTTCGGCTTGCTCTTGATGGTCGACAGGATCGACGGCTTCACCTTCGACGACGGCGCCATGAACGGCGTGCTGGCCGGAACCCGGTCGCCACCGCGTGCATTGGCGCCGGCGCGGCCGGCAGCACCCCTTTTCGGCGCCACCTCGATCACCCGTCCGCGCGGCACCGCATCGCTGCGCGGTCCCATCGGCGCATTCGGCGCCGGACGGCGATCGCCGCGCTGCTGCTGCAGGGCGGCCTCTTCGCCACCTTGCGCCGGCACCAGGTGCCGTTCGCCATTGCCGATCAAGTCGCCGCGGCCCATGCGGCGCAGACCCTCGCGCAGCACCGGCCAGTTTTCCGGATCGTAGTAGCGCAGGAAGGCTTTATGGAGCTTCCTGGTCTTGCCGCTCTTCGCGGTCTCGACGGTTTCCGAATCCTCGGTCACCTTGTGCAGCGGGTTCTTGCCGCTGTGGTACATGGTGGTCGCCATTGCCATCGGGGTCGGCGTGAAGGTCTGCACCTGGTCGAGGTGGAAGTTGTTCTTCTTCAGCCAGAGGGCGAGATTCAACATGTCCTCGTCGGTGCTGCCCGGATGGGCCGCGATGAAGTACGGGATCAGGTACTGCTTCTTGCCGGCTTCCTTCGAATACTTGTCGAACAGCGCCTTGAACTCGTCGTAGGCGCCGATCCCCGGCTTCATCATCTTCGACAGCGTCGCTTCTTCGGTATGCTCGGGCGCGATCTTCAGCAGGCCGCCGACGTGGTGGGTGACCAGTTCCTTCACATACTCGGGCGAGCGCACGGCGAGATCGTAGCGCAGGCCGGAACCGATCAGGATCTTCTTGATGCCGGGGATGGCGCGCGCCTTGCGATACAGCGAAATCAGCTTGCTGTGGTCGGTGCCCAGGTTGGAGCAGATGGTGGGATAGACGCACGACAGGCGGCGGCACGATTCCTCGATCGTCTTTTCCTTGCACGACAACCGGTACATATTGGCGGTCGGGCCGCCCAGGTCGGTGATGGTGCCGGCGAAGTTTTTCGTGGTGTCGCGGATCAGCTCGATCTCGCGCAGGATCGACGGCTCCGAACGGCTCTGGATGATGCGGCCTTCGTGCTCGGTGATCGAGCAGAAGGTGCAGCCGCCGAAGCAGCCGCGCATGATGTTCACCGAATAACGGATCATTTCCCAGGCCGGGATGTGGGCCTTGCCGTAGCTCGGGTGCGGCGCGCGCGCGTATGGCAGGTCGTAGACGTTGTCCATCTCGTCCATGGCGAGCGGCAGTGGCGGCGGATTCAGCCAGACGTCGCGGTCGCCGTGCGCCTGCACCAGCGCACGCGCATTGCCCGGGTTCGACTCCAGGTGGAACACGCGCGAGGCGTGCGCATACATTACCGGATCTTCGCTGACGGTCTCGAAACTCGGCAGGCGCACCACGGTCTTTCTCGCTTTTTCGCGGGCGGCGGCCTGGCGCTCTTCGCGCGTCATGATGACGATCGGTTTCAGGATCGGCTGTGCGTCGGGCTCCGGCGCCGCGTTATCGATCGCGCACTGCTTCGGGTCTTCCAGCGCCATCGCGTACGGGTTCGGCTGCTTGTCGATGCGGCCCGGCACGTCCACGCGGGTGGAATTGTGGACGGTCCATTCCTCGTCAGGCATCCAGCCCTGCGGCACCAGGAAGGCGGTACCGCGCAGGTCGCGGATGCTCTTGATGCTCTCGCCGGCCGCAATGCGCTTGGTGACGTCGACCAGGGCGCGCTCGGCGTTGCCGAAGATGACCAGGTCCGCCTTCGATTCGAACAGCACCGAGCGGCGCACCTTGTCCGACCAGTAATCGTAGTGCGCGATGCGGCGCAGCGAGGCTTCGATCGAGCCGGCGATGACCGGCACGCCCGGGAAGGCTTCGCGCGCGCGCTGGCAGTACACGGTCACGGCGCGGTCAGGGCGTTTATTGGGCGCGCCGTCCGGCGTATAGGCGTCGTCCGAGCGGATCTTGCGGTCGGCCGTGTAGCGGTTGACCATCGAGTCCATGTTACCGGCGGTGATGCCCCAGTACAGGTTGGGCTTGCCGAGCGCGCGGAAGGGCTCGACCGAGGTCCAGTCCGGCTGGCTGATGATGCCGACCCGGTAACCCTGCGCTTCCAGCAGGCGGCCGACCAGCGCCATCCCGAAGCTCGGGTGGTCGATGTAGGCGTCGCCGGTGATCAGGATGATGTCGCACGAATCCCAGCCCAGTTTGTCCATCTCGGCACGCGACATGGGCAGGAACGGGGCGGCAGGCGCACGGCTGGAACGTTTGGCAACGCTCGCGAAAAGATTGGTGGGGGAGTTCATTGGCCGGTATTCTACCGGAATTCCGATTGACGTTCTCCCCTCCCCTCCAAAAATGGCTTGAATATCAACGACTTGGCTCAGCCATAATGAGTTTTTGTTGTTTCAAATCCCCATATTCGCCAGGATATTGCCGAGCTGGCGCAGCGCCGGTTCCAGCGTCGGGTGCCGGGCCGCGAAGCGCGCCGTGATTTCCTGGCTGCGCGAAGCCAGGCCATAGGTGTTGGCATCCGGATCGTCGGCGTGGCGCTCCAGCACCTTGTTGATGTCGCCGTCGAGCTGGCGCAACAGCATTTCCAGTTCGTCATCGACCTCGCCGCGCTCTTCGAGGCTGCGGTGCAGGGCCTTCAGGTGCGCTTTCAGGGTGTCTTCACGCGTTTCTTCGCGCATTTCCTCATTTTCGTTCTGCATGGCGTTCCTCTAATCGTTGAACCTGGTCGCGAGATACAGCTGCTCGACCTTGTCGCGGGCCCAGGGCGTCTTGCGCAGGAACTTCAGGCTCGACTTGATGCTCGGGTCCTTGATGAAGCAGTTGATGTCGATACGGCGGCCGAGTTCGGCCCAGCCGTAGTGCTCGACCAGGCGGGTCAGCAAGGATTCTAAGGTAATACCGTGTAAGGCTTGAACACTCATTGCAGGGGCAATGTTAATAGGGGTGTTGGGGAAAGTTTATACCTGCCGGGGAAGCATTGGCGCGCGAAGAAAGGACCGTGACCTGAAAACCGTCGCCCCTGCGGAGGCAGGGGCCCAATTTTTCGACTATTCGCGGAACTTGGGTCCCTGCCTTCGCAGGGACGACGTTTTGGAGGAGCAGGCCACAAATACTATTTCTGCCTGCTCCATCCGACGATCACTCGCCCGTCAACCCACGCCGCTCCAGCAGCGGCTCGATCTTCGCATCGCGCCCGCGGAAGCCACGGTACATCTCCATCGCATCCATGGTGCCGCCGCGCGACAGCAGGGTCTTGCGGAAATGGTCGCCATTCTTGCGGGTCAGGCCGCCGTGCTCCTTGAACCACTCGACGGTGTCGGCATCCAGCTTCTCGGCCCACAGGTAGCCGTAGTAGCCGGACGAGTAGCCGCCCGAGAACACGTGCGAGAAATAGGTGGTGCGGTAGCGCGGCGGGACCAGCGGGAAGTCGACGCCGGCGTCCTGCAGCGCCTTGGCTTCGAAGGCCAGCACGTCGGTCGGGATCTGGTCCGGGCCGAGCTGGTGCCAGCGCTGGTCGAGGATCGACGCCGCCAGGTACTCGGTGGTGCGGTAGCCTTCGTTGAACTTGCTCGAGGCCTGCACCTTGTCCAGCAGGGCCGATGGCATCGGCGCACCGGTCTGGTAGTGCTTGGCGTAGTTGGCCAGCACTTCCGGCCAGGCCATCCACATCTCGTTCACCTGCGACGGGAACTCGACGTAGTCGCGCGGCACGCGCGAGCCCGAGAAGCGCGGGTATTTCACGTTCGAGAACATGCCGTGCAGCGCATGGCCGAACTCGTGGAACATGGTGCGCGCTTCGTCATAGGTCAGCAGGGTCGGCTCGCCGGCCGCGGGCTTGGGGATGTTCAGGTGGTTGGCCACCACCGGGTGGGTGCCCAGCAGTTTATTCTGGCCGACGTAGGCATTCATCCAGGCGCCGCCGCGCTTGTTGGCGCGCGCATACGGATCGTGCAGGAAGATCGCCAGCTGCTTGCCGTCGGCATCGAACACGTCGAACACGCGCACGTCCGGATCGTACACCGGCAGGTCCTTGCGTTCCTTGAAGGTGATGCCGAATTCCTTGGTGGCGGCGAAGAACACGCCGTTCACCAGCACGTTGTTGAACTCGAAATACGGACGCAGCTGGTTCTCGTCGAAGGCGTAGCGCTGGGCACGCACCTTGTCGCTGTAGTAATTCCAGTCGTAGGCCGCCGCCTGGAACTTGCCGCCTTCGGCATCGATCACCTTCTGCAGGTCGGCCGCTTCGCGCTTGGCGTTGCGCACCGCCGGCTTGGCGAAGTCGGCCAGCAGCGTGTTGACGGCGCCGGTGGTCTTCGCGGTCTGGTCTTCCAGCATGTAGGCCGCATGGCTCGGGTAGCCCAGCAGCGCGGCACGGTCGGCGCGCGCCTTGGCCAGTTCCAGCACCAGCGCGCGGTTGTCGTAGTCGCCGCCGCGGCTGCCGCGTGCAAGCGAGGTCGCCAGCAGCTTTTCGCGGGTCGCGCGGTTGGTCAGCACCGACAGGGGCGCCTGCTGGGTGGTGTTCACGACCGGGATCGCGAACTTGCCGTCCAGGCCACGCTTTTTGGCTTCCACCGCGGCGACGTCGATCGCCTTGTCCGACATGCCGGCCAATTCCGCGCGGCTGTCGACTACCAGCGCCGAGGCGTTGGCTTCCTTCAGCACGTTCTGGCTGAACTGGGTCTGCAGGGCGGCGATCTTGCCGTTATACGCCTTCAGCTTTTCCTTGTCGGCGGCGGACAGCTTGGCGCCGGCGCGCACGAAGTCGGTGTGGTAGCGCTCGAGCAGGTATTTCGATTCGGCGTCCAGGTGCAGCTTGTCACGCTTGTCGTACAGGGTCTTGATGCGCGCGTACAGCTTTTCGTTGAGGCGGATCTTGTCGCTGTGCGCCGCCAGCTTGGGCGCCAGGTCCTTGTCCAGCGCATTCAGGGTGTCGTTGGTATTCGCACCGACCATGCTCGAAAAGACGGTCGAGACGCGGTTCAGCAGCTGGCCCGAACGCTCCATCGCGACCACCGTGTTCTCGAAAGTCGGCGCCGCCTTGCTGTTGGCGATGGCCTCGATTTCCAGCGACTGCTGGCGCATGCCTTCCTCGAACGCCGGCGCGTAGTCCTCGTTCTTGATCTTGTCGAAGGCGGGATAGTTGAACGGCAGGGTGCTCGGCTTGGCAAACGGGTTGGATGCCGGCAGCAGCGACGCCGGTTCGGCGTGCGCGAAATTGGCGACGGCCGCGGTCACGGCCAATGCCAGGAGAGTGGAACGGTACATGGTCTTGGTCTCTCGGTGGTGGTGATTATTGATTGCCGGTCAGGCCGCGGCGCTCGAGCAGCGGCTCGATCCTGGCGTCACGCCCGCGGAAATTGCGGAACAGGTCCATCGCATCGGCCGAACCACCGCGCGACAGCAGGGTCGCACGGAAGTGGTCGCCGTTCTTGCGCAGCAGGCCACCGTTTTCCTTGAACCATTCGACGGTGTCGGCATCCAGCTTCTCGCTCCACAGGTAAGCGTAGTAACCGGCCGAGTAGCCGCCCGAGAAGCTGTGCGAGAAATAGGTCGTGCGGTAGCGCGGCGGCACCGGCGCGAAGTCGACGCCGGCATCCTTCAGCGCCTGCGCCTCGAAGCCGGTCACGTCGGCCGGCACCTGGGCCGGAGTCATCTGGTGCCAGCGCTGGTCCAGCAGCGAGGCCGCCAGGTACTCGGTCGTGATGAAGCCCATGTTGAACTTCTTCGACGCCTGCACCTTGTCCAGCAGCGCCTTCGGCATCGGCGCGCCGGTCTGGTAATGCTTGGCGTAGTTGGCCAGCACCTCTGGCCAGGTCGCCCACATCTCGTTGACCTGCGACGGATACTCGACGAAGTCGCGCGGCGTGTTGGCGCCGCCAAAGGTCGGGTAGGTCACGTTCGAGAACATGCCGTGCAGCGCGTGGCCGAACTCGTGGAAGGCGGTGCGCACTTCATCGTAGGTCAGCAGCGTCGGCTGGCCGGCGGCCGGCTTCGGTATGTTCAGGTGGTTCGCCACCACTGGCATGTTACCCAGCAGCTTCGACTGGGTGACGTACTCGTTCATCCAGGCGCCGCCCTGCTTGTTCGGACGCGCGTAGTAATCCAGGATGAAGATCGCCAGCTGCTTGCCGTTGGCGTCGAACACGTCGAAGGTGCGCACGTCCGGGTCATACACCGGCAAGTCCTTGCGCTCCTTGAAGCTGATGCCGAATTCCTTGTTCGCGGCGAAGAACACGCCGTTCTGCACCACGTTGTTCAATTCAAAATACGGCTTCAGCTGGCTCTCGTCGAACGCATATTTCGCCTGGCGCACCTTGTCGGTGTAGAACGCCCAGTCGTGCGCGGCGACCTGGAAACCACCCTTTTCGGCATCGATCACCTTCTGGATTTCAAGCGCTTCCTTCTTCGCGTTGTCGACGGCCGGCTTGGCCAGTTCGCCCAGCAGCTTGTTCACGGCTTCCGGCGTCTTCGCGGTTTCCTCTTCCAGAGAATAGGCGGCATAGGTCGGGTAGCCGAGCAGCGCCGCCTTTTCGGCGCGCAGCCTGGCCAGGCGCTGCACCAGCGTACGGCTGTCGAATTCGCCGCCGCGGCTGCCGCGCGCCAGCGAGGCCGCCATCAGGCGCTCGCGCGTGGCACGGTTGGTCATCAGGGCCATCGGTGGCTGGATCGTGGTGTTCACCAGCGCGATCACGTACTTGCCGTCGAGGCCGCGCTTCCTGGCTTCCGCCGCGGCGGCATCGATGTCGGCGTCCGGCAGGCCGGCCAGTTCGGCACGGCTATCGACCACCAGCGCCGAGGCATTCGCTTCCTTCAGCACGTTCTGCGCGAACTGCGATTGCAGGCCGGCGATCTCGCCGTTGTAGGCTTTCAGCTTGTCCTTGTCGGCGCTGGACAGGTTGGCGCCGGCGCGCACGAAGTCGCGGTGGTAACGTTCGACCAGGTGCTTCGATTCGGCGTCGAGTTTCAGGCTGTCGCGCTTGTCGTAGACCGTCTTGACGCGCTGCCACAGCTTCGCGTTCATGAAGATCGCATCGTGGTGCGCGGCCAGTTTCGGCGACATCTCGCGGTCGATCGCATCCAGCGCATCGTTCGTGTTGGCGCCCTGCAGATTCGAGAAGGTGACCGACACGCGCGCCAGCAGCTGGCCCGAACGCTCCATCGCGACGATCGTGTTCTCGAAGGTCGGCGCAGCCTTGCTGGCGGCGATCGCATCGACTTCGCGCAACTGCTCGCGCATGCCGGCGTCGAAGGCCGGCTTGAAGTGCTCGTCCTTGATCTTGTCGAAGGCCGGATAGTGGAAAGGCAGCGAGCTGACTTTGGCGAAGGGGTTCGATGCGTCGAGGGAAGCGCCGGCGGGGATGGGTGCGGCGATCGCTGCCGGTGCCAGCGCAGCGGTGGCAGCGGCGGCAACGATGAAGCTGTAAGGACGATTCATTGGATCTTTCACGGACATGAAAAAAACACTGCCGGGGAGCGGACCCGGCAGCATGCGCGCGAAGATCATAGCAAAGTTATTGCCGCATCGTCACATTCGATGCGCAGCCAGTTCACGCTTTCTGCCGGCCCTCCTCGCCGACTTTTTTCTCGATGCGCCGGTCCGGAATCAGCCACATGACGGCCACCCCGACATACACCAGGAAGCCGAGCCAGGCCGCGAACCAGGACACGGCAATGCCGACCAGGTACAGCACGATCGACATCTTGCCCTTGCGATCGTCGCCGATCGCTTCGGCCAGCGCCGCATTCTTGTCGTGGTGCTGGATCAACCTGCGCATCAGCAGCGAATAGGCCATCGCGCACATGAACAGCACGATGCCGTAGGCGACGGTGGGCGCGGTCTCGAAATGGTTTTCGCCGGTCCAGGCGGTGACGAAGGGAATCAGGGAAAGCCAGAACAGCAGGTGCAGGTTGGCCCACAGGATGCCGCCGCTGACTTCTTCGACGGCGTGCAGCATGTGGTGGTGGTTGTTCCAGTAGATGCCGACGTAGACGAAGCTGAGCACGTAGCTCATGAAGATGGGCCACAGCGGCAGCAACGCACTGAAGTCCGCGTGGTGCGGGACTTTGAGTTCCAGCACCATGATGGTGATGATGATGGCGATGACGCCGTCGCTGAAGGCTTCCAGTCGAGTTTTGCCCATATACTTCCCTAGTGTTGCTTCGGTCGTTTCGGTGGGATTAGTCGAGTGAAACGATGCGCTTCGATACCGTGCTTTGAGGGTTGCGATTATTTTTGATACTCAGGACTACACGATGACTGGCGAGCTCCCAGTCTGCCACTCTCGGATGCCCGATGTAACGCTTCGACAGCAATTTTCTGGACCTCGTTTCCGCTCGAAAAAGCGTCAGTCGACCATTTTTTTCATCAACGTACACCGCAAATTTGCCATTTGGCGATACCTTTACCTCGTCAGATCCACACTGGCATAACATCTCTTCTTTAAAGTAAACGAATCCAAAGTGCCCGACACCTTCCCAATGGCCAGGTGGGTTCACTTCCGAACGTTTTATCTCTACATAACCGTTACCGAGATCGCGCTTGGTCTCGGACAGTATTGTTCCGGGAGCCTGAAGGACGGTTTCCTGTCGACGTTGACCAACTTCCCCAGCGTCAGCAGAAGGCAAGATACCGGCAGAGATCAAACTGAAAAAGAACCATTTACACCATTTCTTTGCATTTGTTCGCATGTTATCCATGCCTTTCTTCTAAAGCTGAGCACATGGCGCATACTTCAATCTGAGCGCCTAGGCTTCACCCACCAGCCGAGCGACGCAGGCATTGCAGCCGTTGAGTGAAACCAGCAGCCCCAGGAGGCCAAGAACCGCAAGCGGAACCGACAGCAAGGGAAAGTACACGTAGTTCGGGTCGCCATGCAGTGACCAGGTCAAATACGCGAAGCCTCCAGCCAGCAATAAAGAAGACAGGAGCAGGATCGGACGCTTCCAGCCCGCCTGCAAAATTGACGTTCAGAAGCCGATGGGGTTTTCCCAGCTTTTTCGATCGTAACTCGACTAATACTTGTATATGTATAAGTCCCTGGTAAAGCTCGTGCTGCCAAGGGCAGATTGTTCGTTCTTCAGCAGCGTGCCTTGGGTAGCGATTTTTATCGGAATGGGCGAGTTGGCCGGGATGTACAAAACGTACTCGGTATCGCTTGGCGGCGCTTCACCCATCTTGACGACGGGAAGCGTCTGGATCTTGTCTGCCGGTGCCGGCATCATCGGCGCGCAGCCCACAGAAAGAAAAGCCATCAAGGCCATGCCCAGGGCAGTTTTCGCATCCCATGAGTGCAATTTATTTAAACAGTCAGGCTGCCGGGACCTTCTCATGACTGCGGAGGAATCGGCTCCAGGTACTTATCAAAATTCGCAATGAAATCGTCGAGATTTTCGGCCATCATCTGGCGGAACTGCTCGGTGAAATAATCCAGCGCTCTCTCCTTTTCAGGCTTCATGTTTTCCGCACTGCCGGTGCCATTGGCAACGATGAAGGCATTGAAGCGCGCCGCCGCATACATGGTGGAGGCCGTGACGTGGTTCGGATCGGCCGCGTCGCACTGGGCGTTCGCTGCATTGATGATGGCATTGACGCGCTCCCAGAACGCCTGGTCGGGATTGTTGTTGCTCATGGTTTCATGATGGAGGGATGGTTGAGGTAGCGGCCACTGTAGCATACGCAAGATGGTGGGCGGCCGCCGACCGGACGGGAAGGCATTGCCTCTTCCGGCCCAACAAACGGCGCTGCCGGCGCTGCCACGCCCTTGTGCGGCACTGGCATGCATCCTGCAATCGTCTGCATTGTGCCCGGCGCCCTGCCTGGCCGTCTCAAACCATCGAGGAGATTCAAATGGACAACTGACCATCAAGGACCTGCCCGTCGCTATGGAACTCGACAAGCGCCGGATGGGCGGCGTGCTGGGCGGCATGGGGCGCACGCCGCAGCAGATCCTGGCATTCGAATTGACTGGCAAGCCGGCAACCTGGCAAGGCCTGGTGCTAGAAGACGACAACCAGCTGCATGTGCCGGTTATCTGAGACGGTGCGGCCGGCAGCGCCAGCCGCGGGGGCTACGACAGCAACTTGTTATCGTAGCCCGTACCGGCGATTTCGTAATAGATATCGTCGAGATAAGTGGCGCTGTCTTCGGTTTCCAGTACCGACGGAATAAACAGGTCGACCGCCCCCACCGTTTCGGGTTGGCGCACGACTTCCCAGCCATCGTTTTCCCGTCGGACTTCGAGCTTGCGCCGGCCATAGATATTAAACTTCATATCGCTGCGATAAGTCATGGGAAAATGTCTGGCTATTAGGCTAATGTTCGTACGCCAAAGTGCGTACTAATAGAACGATGCCGCATGCAAATATTCCCGTCAATAAATAATTCAATTGTGACGCAGGGTGACAATGTTTTTCCGACGAAACTACAACACATCGGAAAAATCGATGCCAAAAACAACACGGTTTTTTGCAAAATAGAATGAAACTCGGCAAGTATTGAAGCGATAATTGTCTGCACGTTTCTTCAGTAATAACACTTTATTGTGAAATTAAGTGCCACGCATAAACATTTGTTTTAACATTAATAGTGTGGTGGTTTTTCGTTGACAGGTCCCTGCCCAGCATCACGCAGCGCGCGTATATGTTCTGCCAGCTTGGACACCAGCGCTTCCAGCTGGTCGATACGGCGCCCCTGTTCATAAATGGTGCGGTTCAGCGTGTCGACCAGGTTTTCCTGTTCGCCCAGCTTGATTTCGATATCGATGAAGCGGTCTTCGGCACTCACGGCGGCTCCTGCATGGATAAAAGAATAAGGGCGGCATCATACCAGTGCCCAAAAACAAAAAGCCGAATGTCTCCATGCGGCTCTGCGGTCATCGCCTGATAACCATCAGGCCGTCAGCAGGGACAGGTGGGCGATATCATTGTGCGGCGTGCCGACCAGCTGCGCCTGCCCTTCCGGAATGTCGACCGCCATGCTGGATGCCTGCGCATGCGCGCCGACGCTGTTGCCGCTGCCGGTGGTCTGCTGCGCAATGCCGACCAGGGTGTGCACCAGCTGGATCGTGCTGGCGACGCTGCCGACACCCTGCAGGGCGGCCAGGATGCTGCCCGGGGTGTACACCGCGTTGACATTGAAGGTGGCGACGCTGCTGGCTGGCGAGGTGTTGCCGGCGGCATCGGTGGCGGTGGCGTGGATCTGCTGGTTCAGGGCGTCTTCGAAATGGCTCAGCGTGAGGCTGAACGCGCCATTGGCATCCGCCTTGCCACTGCCGACCGCCTGGTTGTTCGCATCGTAGACAGTGACGGTGGCATTCGCTTCGGCCGAGCCGGTCACGACCGGCTTGTCGCCCTGCACGAAGCCGGCGGCGTTCTTGGTCACGGCCAGCGACGGTGCCAGCGGCGCCGTGGTGTCGGGTGACAGGATATCGGCGCGCTGGATGCTGCCGTCCGAAAAACGCAGCACTTCGATCGACGACAGGATGTCGGTACCGTCGTTCGCGCTGCCGGTGTTATTGACCACTTGCAGGTTGCCGTTGGCCAGGTTGGTGAACGTGTACTCGCTGCGCAGGCCACGGAAGACGGCGGTGTCGATGCCGTTTCCGCCAAACAGCATGTCGTTGCCGCCATCGCCTTCGAGCACATCGTTGGCATCGGTGCCGGTGAGGCTGTCGGCGCCATTGGTGCCGGTGATGTAGCGCGCGCCGGTGGTCGAATTGATGCCCAGCGCCCCGGCCAGGCCGTCGTGGCCATACAGCCAGTTGAGGGCAGCAATGTCGTCCTGGCGATAAGTCGTGTACGGTCCGCCCAGGTCGGTGTACGACATTAGGGTATTGCTGGTGTTGTCCTGCGAGGTGGGCAAGACTGCCTTGTTGTCGTCGGTGGTCTCGAACGAGTGCTTCAGGCCCAGTGCATGGCCCAGCTCATGCAACAGGGTTTCATAGCCGTTGCCGCCCGGCGTCAGGTTGCTGTTCTGGGCATTCCATTCAGCATTGTCCAGATAGACATAAGCATCGGCGTCGTAGCTGACCAGCTGGGTACCGCTATAGCTGTAGTTGCTCAGCCAGCTGCACAGGCCGGTAACGTTGGCGCCGGCGATGTCGGTGTTGCTCAGGTGAATTTGCGCATCGGTGCCGACTGCGGTTTCCAGGAACTGGATGCCGGTCACCTGCGAAATGTAGGCGAATGCAGTGCGTACCGCCGCCTGCTGGGACACCGAAAAGGCCTGTAATCCGGTTTTCCCGGCTTCGGTACCGGACGTCACGGAAAACGTGTACTGCAGCGTGTTATTGCTCGAAAAATAATTCCAATCAGGCCCACTATCGAGCAAAGCGTCGATGTGGTTCAGACCCGACAAGGGGGTAGTGGTGATATCAGAAACAGTGGCCATCGACGAGGTGCCCGGAAATGCGGCAGATAAATTGATTTGTGAAATGTGAAGTTTCAAAAGTATTTATTGCGCACCCCTCGAAGTCAAATAAGAATTTGAATCGTGCGACCGCCTTGCATTCGCTTCAAGGCTTATGCGCAACGAATCATGTCGCGCAACTACGACTTATTAGTCAATGGGCACGAAAACAGGTGCCGCCGCGATAATCGGCAGCGCCCGTCCGTTACACCTTCGGCGTGGCCAGCAGGGCCTTCAGGTTGGCCAGCCGTTCTTTCGGCGTCATCACTTCGGTTTCCTTGGGCGCGGCGTCGCCGACTTCCAGCGCCATTTCCTTGATGAAGCGCGACGGATCGCAATGGACCTGCTCGCCGGCGCGCTTTCTCTTCTTGCACCAGGTCACGTGCAGGGTGCGCTGGGCGCGCGTGATGCCCACGTACATCAGGCGCCGCTCTTCCTGGATGCGCGCGGCGATCTTTTCGATCGGGTCGTCGGGGTCGCCCTTGTGCGGCAGGATGCCTTCCTCGACACCGACCAGGAACACGTGCGGATATTCCAGGCCCTTCGAGGCGTGCAGGGTCGACATGCGGATCGCGTCCGGCTCTTCGTCCTTGCCTTCCAACATCGACATCAAGGCCACCATCTGCGTCAATTCGAGCAGGTTCTTTTCCTCGCCGTCGCGGTCGCGTCCGCCGCGCCCGCGTTCCTTCAGCCAGTTGGTAAATTCCAGCACGTTCTGCCACTTGCTCTGGGCGGCGCGGTCGTCGAAATTCTCGTACAGGTAGTGCTCGTAGTTGATCTCTTTCATCATGTCATCGAGCAGCTCGGCGGCGTTGTCGCCGCTGCCGGACGGACCGGGCCGGGTGGCGCGCGATTCCATATCGTTGATGAAATGGCAGAACTCGCGCAGCGGATACAGCTGGCGGTCGGACAGCTTGGCTTCGATGCCGCCCTTCAGCGCCGCCTCGAACAGCGAGCAGTTCCACTGCTTCGAGAACTCGCCGAGCGCTTCGATGGTCGCCATGCCGACGCCGCGCTTGGGCGTGGTGATGGCGCGGATGAAGGCCGGGTCGTCGCCCTCGTTGGCGATCAGGCGCAGGTAGGCGATGATGTCCTTGATCTCGGCCTTGTCGAAAAAGCTCTGGCCGCCCGAGATCGTGTACGGAATACGTTCCTTGCGCAGCGCCTGCTCGATCACGCGCGCCTGGTGGTTGCCGCGGTACAGGATCGCGTAGTCCGACCATTTGTTCTTGCGCTGGAAATGTTCCGACGAAATCATAATGGCGACCTGGTCGGCTTCCATCTCGTCGTTCGGCATGCCCAGCACCTTGATCGGCTCGCCCAGGCCGTGCTCGGACCACAGCGATTTCTCGAACAGCTTCGGGTTATTGCCGATGACCGCATTGGCCGCCTGCAGGATGCGCGTGGTCGAGCGGTAGTTCTGCTCCAGCTTGATCACGCGCAGGTCCGGGAAGTCGGTCTGCAGCGTCTTGAGGTTTTCGACCGAAGCGCCGCGCCAGGCATAGATCGCCTGGTCGTCGTCGCCCACCGCGGTGAACATCGGCTTCTTGCCGATGCCGGTCACCATCAGCTTCACCAGCTCGTATTGGCAGGTGTTGGTGTCCTGGTACTCGTCCATCAGCAGGTAACGCAGGCGGCGCTGCCAGCGGTCGCGGATATCGCCATTGTTGCGGAACAATTCCACCGGCAGGCGGATCAGGTCGTCGAAGTCGACCGCCTGGTAGGCCTGCAGCGTCGCCAGGTAGCTGCGGTAGATGCGGCCGGCCTGCGCTTCGTCTTCGTCTTTCGCCTCGCGGATCGCATCTTCGGGATCGACCAGGCCGTTCTTCCACAAGGAAATCGCGTTCTGGATGCGGCGGATCTCGTGTTTATCCGTGGTCACGGCCAGGTCGGACACCACCGTGTAGCAGTCATCGGCGTCCATGATCGAAAAGCGGTCCTTGAGGCCGACGCCGGCCGCTTCCTGGCGCAGGATCTTGACGCCCAGCGAGTGGAAGGTCGATACCGTCAACTGCTTGGCCTGCTTGGGCTGCTTGAGCAGCTTGCCGATACGCTCCTGCATCTCGAGCGCGGCTTTATTCGTGAAGGTGAGCGCGGCGATCGTGCGCGGATCGTAGCCGCGGTGCTCGATCATGTAGGCGATCTTCTGGGTGATCACGCGCGTCTTGCCCGAGCCGGCGCCGGCCAGCACCAGGCAGGGGCCGTCGAGATAAAGCGCGGCTTCGCTTTGCGGACCGTTGAGGCCGAAATTCGGGGTGGTGGACATGGGGTGTCGTTCTGGAGGGCTAGCTCAGCATTGTAAAGGAGGCGGGCTGTGCACGTAAAAGGCTGTATGCAAACGGCGACGTTGTTGTCGGCTATGCTTGTGGAAACGGCCTGGCGCCACCACATACCCCATTTGCTGAACACGACAAGAGAACGCACGATGAAATTCGAACATCTGATCGAAATTAATGACCCGCTCAACCCGCTGATCGACACCATTACCCGCGAGCAGCTGTGGCGCGGCCTGGTGCTGCGCGCGGAAGACCCGAAGCGCTTCATTCCCCACCTGGACGAATGCATCATCGGCGAGCGCGAAAGCGGCAGCTTCACGCGCCGCCAGCGTTTCGGCGAGCTGTGGATCGACGACCATGTGCGCCTGACCCCGCTGGAAGAAGTGCGCTTCGAAGTGCCGGCCCAGGGCGATATTGCGCAATCGCTGCTGACCATGCGCATCGAAGCGCGTGGCGATGCCATGTTGCTGGTGCGCTTTACCTATGACGACGGCAATCCATCGGCCGGCGACGAGATGAGCAGGATGTACGAGGACTTCAAGAAGTCGGCCTACCAGGAAGCCGATATCGATACGATCAAGATCGTGCGCCAGCTGGCGTCCGAGGGCAAACTGGATGCCAGCTACTTGAATTGATGTTCATGATGCGCCGGTGGCTGAACACCGGGATCAGAGCCCTGCTCTGGTGGCTGAACACCGGGGTCAGAGCCCCTTAAAAGCAACACCGGGCTCTGACCCCTGCTCTGTCCCCTAGGTTCCCGGCTCCACTTCGGCCGGGTCGGTGCTGCTGGCATCCTTGGCCAGCTCCGTCGCCAGATCCCGTAACGCCGTGCGCACGCCCTCCTCGATCACGGGATGATAGAACGGCATCTCCAGCATCTGGTCCACCGTCATCCGCGCCTGCACCGCCCAGGCCAGCAAATGCCCGAGATGCTCGCCGCGCGGCGCGATCATCTCGGCGCCCAGGAAGCGCCCGCTGCCATATTCCCCGTACACGCGCAGCATCCCCTTGTTCTGCAACATGACGCGGCTGCGGCCCTGGTTCTCGAACGACACTTGGCCGATCGCGAATTTCGGCTTGCCCGGCTCGCACAGGCTTTTGTAGCTGGCACCCAGCGTGACGATGTTCGGTTCGGTGAATGCCGCAGTCAGCGGCGTGCGGCGCAGGCCGGGGCGGATGTCCGGATAGCGGCCGGCATTGTCGCCGGCGATCTTGCCGTGGTCGGCCGCTTCCGGCAGCACCGGGCGCTCGTTGTTGGCGTCACCGGCAATGAAGATATGGCTGGTCCCGCATTGCATGGTGCGGCTGTCGAACAGCGGCACGCCGTTGGTCCCCAGCGCCAGTCCGCTGTGCTCGATGCCGATGGCGGCCACGTTGGGCGTGCGCCCGGCGGCCATCAGCACGTACTGGAAGCGCGCGCAGCGCTCTTCGCCACCCTCGCGCATGCACAGCACCACCTCGTCGCCATCCTGCTCCGCCTTCACGATCTCGGTCTGGAAATGCAGGTCGATCTCTTCGCGCAGCACCTGGCCGGCCTTGCGCAGCACCACCGGGTCGGTCAGTTGGGCGACGCTGCCGCCGCGCGCGTACAGGCTCACGCGCACACCCAGGCGCGCCAGCGCCTGGCCCAGTTCCAGGCCGATCACGCCGGTGCCGATCACGGCGACCGAGCGCGGCAGGTCCTGCCAGTCGAACACCTCGTCGCTGGTGATCACGCCGGGACCGACGTTCTCCAGCTTCGGCAGGCGGGTCGGCGTGGAACCGCTGGCAATCACCACGCGCGCCGCTTCCACCTCGCTGACGTTGCCGGCGCCGTCGTCGACCACCAGCGTGTGCGGTCCCGTGAAACGCGCATGGCCACGCAGCTTGTCGGCATCCGGGATGCTGTCGACGCCATCCAGCACGAAACCGACGAAGCGGTCGCGCTCGCGCCGCACGCGCTCCATCACGGCCACGCCGTCGACGCGCTTTTCCCCTGCATGCACGCCGAACGCCGCGGCCGCGTCGAGCATGTGCGCCGCCTCGGCCGCCGCGATCAGGAGCTTGCTCGGCATGCAGCCGACCCTGGCGCAGGTGGTGCCGTAGTGGCCGCCTTCGATCATCACGGTGCGCGCGCCCTGTGCCCTGGCGGCGCGGTAGGCCACCAGTCCCGCCGTGCCGGCGCCGATCACGGCGACGTCGACCTTTAGTTTACGCATTTCGTCCCTCGCAATATGCTCATGCACGACGCTATGCTACTCGTATTGGATGCCGAAATGGTATTCGGTCTGGACCAGCGTATCCGCCGCGATGCCGGCGGGCTGCGGGTAACGGCGCAGTGCGCGGTCGGCCAGGGCGCGCACCATCTGCTCGAATTCGCCCACGCTCCTGGTGCCGCGATCCTGCGTCTTTTCGGCATTGATCGCGCCCATCATCGCATACTCGCGCGTCTCGCCCTTTTGCGTATCGATGCGCGGCACCGCGGGCAGGAAGCGCACGGTCACGTCGCCGCCGACCGCGTAGATATAGGCCATGGCCGGGTATTTGGCTTCCGCCGAAATGGTCGACATCACGCCGACCATGTAGTTGCAGGCGGCCAGACGCGCTTGCGGCCAGGCCTGCAGTGCGGTGACGAAGCGGTCCATGTCGTCCACCGCGTCGGCGCCCGGGATGCAGCCCGCTACGCCGTGCATCCTGCCGGCCTTGTCACGCTCGCGGCTGGCCCACCACAAGGCTGCCGCCACGTCGGGACCATTGCCGGGCGCTGCATAGCCGGCAGCCAGGCGGTCGGCACCATCCCTGACCCCGCCCTGCCAGGCCTGGATATAGAAAGGCACTGCATGCTCCCAGTCACGCGCGACGCAGATACCGTTTTCGTACATGCTGCCGGCCAGCAGGGCAACCTCCGGAAATCCTTTTTTCAGCGCGGACTTCAGGTCGCCGACCGCGCCCGTGCAATCCTTCCGCGCGATCCGGCTGGTGATCTCCTGGACGGCCTTCTGGCCGTAGTAGGAGGTTTCTGCGGCCGCAGGCAGGGGCCACAGGGCGGCGCCGGCCAGCGCATACCCGCAAGAGGCAAGGACAAAGCGCGTCATGCGCAGGCGGCGGCACAGCATCCGGTATCCCCAAAAAGTTTTCCAAGTGACAATAATAGCGCCAATGCCGATGGGGATCGACCGGAATCGGGATAAAAAAAAGCCCGCTCGAGAGCGGGCTTGAATCTATTCCTTGTGGAGAATAGAGGAGACAGGTGCAATCATGACGCAGCGCAAAATATATGTCCAATGATCGTTTCTGATCTCAGCAATAAATAAAAGCTATATCTCCTCAGTTTCTCGTCAAATATCGAGCGGATCGACTTCCAACGACCAGCGCACGCGGCTCTTCATGGCGCGCAGGGCATCGACCCAGGCGGTCAGGAAGGCCTGCAGCGCCGGGCGCGAGTTCGATTCCACCAGCAGCTGGGCGCGCTCGACGTTGTGCACGCGGGTCATGGTCATCGGGATCGGATCGTTGACGGTCACCGCATCGGCTGCCACGGCATCGCGCGCGCCCTCCAGGAATGCGATGGCGGTCGCCAGCTCGGGCGCCTCGGCGCGCAGCAGCGCCTGGTACATATAGGGCGGCAGCGCGGCCTGGTGGCGTTCTGCCAGCAGGTCGCCGGCGAAGCGGTCGTAGTCGTGGCGCATCACCGCCCCGTACAGCGGGTGGGTGCAATAGCGCGACTGGATCAGCACTTCCGACGCCAGCCCGGCGCGTCCGGCCCGCCCGGCCACCTGCATCAGCTGGGCGAACAGGCGCTCGCTGGCCCGGTAGTCCTGCGAGAACAGGGCAGTGTCCGGATTCAGCACGCCGACCAGCGTCAGCTTTTTGAAGTCGTGGCCCTTGGCCACCATCTGGGTGCCGATCAGGATATCGACCTCGCCGCGGTGCACGGTGTCGAACGCCGCCTGGGCGCTGCCCTTGTGGCGCGTGGAGTCGGCGTCGATGCGCAGGATGCGCGCTTCCGGGAACAGCGCCTGCAGCCCTTCCTCGATGCGCTGGGTGCCGCGTCCGAGCGGCTGCAGGTCGATGTTGCCGCAGGTCGGGCAGGCGTGCGGGATGCGCAGCTCCAGGCTGCAGTGGTGGCAGCGCAGCCGGCGCTCGGGGCGGTGCAGCACCATGTTGGCGGTGCAGCGGGTGCAGTTGCTGATCCAGCCGCAGGACTCGCAGCACAGCACCGGCGCATAGCCGCGCCGGTTCAGGAACAGCAGCGACTGTTCGCCGCGTTCCAGGCGCTGGCGCAGCGCCCGCACCAGGGTCGGCGTCAGGCCCTCTTTCGGCTTGTCGCGCTCCATGTCGATCAGGTACACGCGCGGCAGCACGGCGTCGCGCACGGCGCGCTCGCGCAATTCCAGCTTGCGGTAGCGCCCGGTCTGGGCGTGATGCCAGCTCTCCAGCGACGGGGTGGCCGACCCCAGCACGATCGGGATCCCGAGCTGGTGCGCGCGCCACACGGCCAGGTCGCGCGCCGAATAGCGCAGGCCTTCCTGCTGTTTATACGAGGGGTCGTGCTCTTCGTCGATGACGATCAGCTGTAGATGCGGCAGCGAGGCCAGGATCGCCAGGCGGGTGCCGAGCACGATGCGCGCGCGGCCCTGGTGCGCGGCCAGCCAGTGCAGCATGCGCTCGCCTTCCGACAGGCTGCTGTGCAGGGTGGCCAGCATCACGCCGGGGAAGCGCGCGCGAATGTTGGCTTCCAGCTGCGGCGTCAGGTTGATCTCGGGGACCAGGACCAGGATCTGCGCGTGTTGGTCCCGGGCCAGCACCTGGGCGCAGGCTTGCAGATACACCTCGGTCTTGCCGCTGCCGGTGACGCCGTACAGCAGCAGCGGGCTGAAACCCGCGGCACCGCCGATGGCGTCGGCAGCTTGCTGCTGCTCCGGGTTCAGGACCGGCATGTCGGCCGGGGTGGCGTCGTGCGCATCCGGCAGCTTGGCCAGTTTCTTCAGCGCGCGGTCCAGCGCCACCGTGGTCGACAGGCGCAGGTTCTTGGGCAGGCCGGGCATTGCCACTTCACCCAGCGGCCGGTGGTAATAACCGGCGGCAAAACGCGCCAGCGCCAGCCATTTGCCGGACAGCGGCGCCAGCTGGCCGCGTACCGCCAGTGCATCTTTCAGCTTATCCGCCGGGACATCGCTGTCCTGCTTGATGGCGACGATCACGCCCACCGCTTCGCGCCGGCCGAAGTTGACCAGCGCCAGCTGGCCGACTTGCGGTTCTTCCCCGGAGGCGCAGGGCCAGCGGTAGTCGAACACGCTGTCGAGCGGCGTATCGAGGGCGATTTGCAGGATGCAGTACGACACGTGTTGAAAACCTTCTGGCGAGCTGTGGAGAACTGTGGAAAACTTTGTGGAAAATGGAAAACTTGACCGGGACAAAGGTTTACGTTAGCTCAAGGCACTTGGCAATTCTCTAAGTCCATAAAACATTTTCCTCTTTTAATTCAATGACTTAGAAAAATAGTACCGGAGCTCATGAAATTCTTTATCGCTTGCCAGCTTCTGTGCATAACTGGGCATTTCCAGTGAAGAACTGAAGCGCAGTGCAGCAAAATCTTGATGGAATACTTGAAGAAATCCCGTAAACCCCGGTAAACGAAGCACTTTTTGGGATTATGCACAGAACCTGTGTATAACTTTGTGAACAAGGCACTGAACAGTTTGCCTGGCAGGCGCCGAAGGTCTCCGAAGCACCTTGGCGCCATGTTCACAGCGTGAGCTAAACACTATAAAAATCAATTACTTACGTCGACTGCGCAAGCACTGTACATTTCCACAGCCAGCCTTGCGTGAGCTGGCGTTTTTGTGAATAAGTGTGATTTTGCAGGATTTAGGCAGCACGTTGACGGCGGCTGAAGTCGTGTACCGCTTCGACCATGGCCGTCACCGATTCCGGCGGCGTGAACTGCGAGATGCCATGGCCCAGGTTGAACACGTGGCCGTGACCGGCGCTCGGCGTGCCGTAGCTGGCCAGCGCTTTTTCCACTTCGGTACGCACCTGGTCCGGCGCCGCGAACAGGATCGCCGGGTCGAGGTTGCCCTGCAGGGCGACGCGGTCGCCGACCAGTGCACGGGCGCGGCCCAGGTTCACGGTCCAGTCCAGGCCGAGTGCATCGGCGCCGATGTCGGCCATTTCGTCCAGCCACAGGCCGCCGCCCTTGGTGAACACGATTGCCGGGATGCGCACACCGTCTTTCTCGCGCTGCAGCTGGGCCAAAACCTTCTGCATGTACTGCAGCGAGAAGGCCTGGTAGGCGCCGTCGGCCAGCGCGCCGCCCCAGGAGTCGAAGATCATGACGGCCTGGGCACCGGCGTCGATCTGGGCGTTCAGGTATTGCGCCACCGCGTCGGCGTTGGTTTGCAGGACGCGGTGCATCAGGTCGGGACGCGAGTACAGCATCTTCTTGACCGTGTGGAATTCGCGCGAGCCCTGGCCTTCGACCATGTAGCAGGCCAGGGTCCAGGGGCTGCCCGAAAAGCCGATCAGCGGCACGCGGCCGTTCAGCGCGGTGCGGATCTGGGTCACGGCCTTGAAGACGTAGTCGAGCGATGCCATGTCGGGCACGCGCAAGGCGGCGACGTCTTCCTCGGTGCGCACGGTGCGCTCGAACTTCGGGCCTTCCCCTTCTTCGAAATACAGGCCCAGGCCCATCGCGTCAGGCACCGTCAGGATGTCCGAGAACAGGATCGAGGCGTCCAGCGGGTAGCGGTCGATCGGCTGCAGCGTCACTTCGGTGGCGAAATCCGGACTCTTGGCCAGGCCCAGGAAGGAGCCGGCCCGCGCGCGGCTGGCGCGGTATTCCGGCAGGTAGCGCCCCGCCTGGCGCATCAGCCACACCGGCGTGTAGTCGGTCGGCTGGCGCAGCAGCGCACGCAGGAAAGTGTCGTTCTGGAGCGGGGCGAATTGTGGCATGGATGACAACCTGAAAAGGAAAACTGACGCTGGAAGCGGAGGCAGACCGCCGGGCAAACCGCTGGCAAACCGCTGGGCAAACACCTATTATCGCATTCCTCGGGCAATCGCACCGCATCGTTTGCCGGCCGACATGCCGGAGGGAGCACACTTATAATGTGTCCCTACCCATCTGCCAGGACCCCATCCCATGCCAGACCCATCCCGCACACAGGCGCCCTGCGGCACCTGGACTTCCCCGATCACCGCCGACGTGGTTGCCGCCGGTGCCACGCCCCTGTCCTCGGTTGCGCTCGATGGCGGCGACGTCTACTGGCTGGCCGGCCGCGCCAGCGAAGGCGGCCGCACCACGCTGCTGCGCAAGCGCAGGAACAGCGTCACCGAGCTGACGCCGGCGCCGTTCAACGTGCGCACCCGCGTGCACGAGTACGGCGGTGGCGCGCTGCTGGCGGCCGAGGGCGTGGTGTGGTTCTCGAATTTTGCCGACAACCGTATTTATCGCATCGGGGCCGAGGGCGGCGAGCCGGCGCCGCTCAGCGCCGGTGGCGCGCTGCGCCATGCCGATTTTGTCCTGGACGCGGCACGCGGACGCCTGCTGTCGGTGCGCGAAGACCATTCACAAGGCGCCACCTACCCGGTCAACACGATCTGCGCCCTGAACTTCGACGGCAGCGAGACGGTCCTGGTGGACGGCAACGACTTTTATTCGTCGCCGCGCCTGTCGCCGGACGGCAGCCAGCTGGCCTGGCTGAGCTGGGACCACCCGCGCATGCCATGGCAGGGCACCGAATTGTGGCTGGCCGATATCGCCGCCGACGGCACCCTGGTCAATGGCCGCCTGATCGCCGGTGGGGAAAACGAATCGGTCTGCCAGCCGGAATGGTCGCCGGGCGGCCTGCTGCACTTCGTGTCCGACCGCAGCGGCTGGTGGAACCTGTACCGCTTCGACCATGGCGTGGTCCATCCTCTATGCCCGCGCGACGCCGAATTCGGCGGCCCGCACTGGGTGTTCGGCAATGCGATGTACGGTTTCATGTCCGACAGCGAGATCGCCTGCACCTATATCGAGGACGGCGTCAGCCGCCTGGCGCGCCTGGACACCGGCAGCGGCGCACTCACGCCGGTCGACAATCCCTACGAAGAGATCCGCGAGCTGCGCGTGCAGGGCACTACCCTCGCCTTCCTGGGCGGCGCGCCGACCATCGCCACCGAAATCGCGCAAATCGATGCGAGCAGCGGCCAGCGCCAGGTGCTGGCCCGTTCGATCGAGCAGCTGCCGGACGTCGGCTACCTGTCGGTCCCGCACAGCATCCGCTACCCCAGCGCCAACGGCCGCACGGCGTACGCCTTTTACTACCCGCCGCGGAACAAGGACGTCGAGCCGCTCCCGGGCGAGCTGCCACCGCTGATGGTGATCGGCCACGGCGGCCCGACCAGCATGGCCACCAGCACGCTGAAACTGGCGACCCAGTTCTGGACCAGCCGCGGCATCGCCGTGCTCGACGTGAACTACGGCGGCAGCACCGGCTTCGGCCGCGCCTACCGCGACCTGCTGCGCGGCCAGTGGGGCGTGGTCGACGTCGAGGATTGCGTGGCCGGCGCCCAGCACCTGGCAGGCCAGGACCTGGTCGACCGCGAACGCCTGGTGATCCGCGGCGGCAGCGCCGGCGGCCTCACCACGCTGTGCGCCCTTGCCTTCCACGACGTGTTCAAGGCCGGCGCCAGCTACTACGGCGTGTCCGATCTCAAAGGGCTGGACGCCGATTCGCACAAGTTCGAATCGCGCTACAACGAATACCTGATCGCACCCAAGGCGCAGGCCGACGCCGTGTATGCCGAGCGCTCGCCGATCAACCACAGCGACAAGCTGGCGCGCCCGATGATCTTCTTCCAGGGCCTGGACGACAAGGTGGTGCCGCCGCCGCAATCCGAGGTGATGGTCGACGCCCTGCGCGCGCGCGGCGTGCCGGTGGCCTACCTGACGCTCGAAGGCGAAGGCCACGGCTTCCGCAAGGCGGACAGCATCGTGCGCACCTTGCAGGCCGAGCTGGTTTTCTACCTGCGCGTCTTTAATATCCCGGTGCCGGATGACTTGCCGGCTGTAGAGATCGAGAATCTCGCGCAATGAGCGAAGGCACGACGGCGCAGGCATGGCGCGAGCGTGTCGACGCCTGCGATTCACGCGACAAGCTGATCCTGGCGCTGCTGGCGCTGGCCGGCGAACCGATGGGCCGGCGCCGCATCCACGAGCATCTGTCTCCGCTCGAGGAAAGCGCGATCGAGGACGACCTGGCCGAACCGCTGGAACGCCTGCGCGCCGCCGGCCTGGTCGGCGAACTGCCCTCGCGCGGCTACGTGATCGCCCAGGAGGCGGCATGGCCGGCAATCGCCTGGTCGCTGCAGGCGCGCCAGTTCAACGCGCTGCGCGAGGTCTACCAGACGGTGACGCCGCTGCGCACCGACTGGCAGGGCACGCCCATGCTGCGCAGCTACCGCCAGGGCGTGGCGCTGCTGCGCATGGCCCTGATCGGCGGCGAAGGGCCGAAGACGATCGCGACGCTGCTCACCGCCTGCCTGCGCTGCCACGAGGCGGCCTACCTGCACCCGCTGGTCGACATCTGCGCGCGCCCCTTCGAACCCGAACTGCTGGAGCGCATCAACGGCGCCGTGCGCGACGATGTGCTGGCGGTGCTGGTCAACCAGGTCCAGCGCGAACCGGCAAACGCCCCGGCGATCCGCCACTACGCCGAAGAGACGGTGGCGCAGGGCGGCGCCTCGATGGGCCTGCGCACCGCGCTGGCCGAACACCTGATCCTGTGCGGCCGCCTGGACGCGGCGCGCGCGCTGCTGCACGACCTCGACGACTCCACCGCCCTGTACTACGTCAGCGTGCTGCAACTGCTGCGCGGCGACGTCGACGATGCCCTCGCCGGCTTCGACAAGGCATTGAAACTGCTGCGGCGCGAGACCGGCAAGAGAAAGGCGGTGTTCGAGGGCATCGGCGGCCACCTGTACGTGACCGCCCTGCTGCGCAGCAGCGACCCGAAGCACCAGAAGGCGCTCGACGGCTACCTCGACGCCGCCACCCGCGCCGTGCAGAGCCACGACACCGCGGTCTACCAGCAGCTGTCGATGCTGCGCCAGATCCGCGGCGGCACCGTCGATGCCGAGGTGCTCCCCTCGCGCAACTGGGAGACCGCCCTGCAGCCGGTGATGTTCCGCGCCCTGCTGCATCACTGGCTCGCCATGCCGCAGCTGCTCGACAAGGCAACGCTGCTCGAACAGCAGATGACGGTCGCGGAAGCCGCGGGCTTCGACTTCATCGCGGCCCAGATCGGATCGGTGCTGGGTGCGCTCGGCATGGTCGGCATGGAAAAGCGCGCCGTCGCCCTGCGCCAGCAGCACCGCTTCGTCGATATGGCGCTGTGGTTCGAGCGCGAAGAGCCATGGGAACGCCAGCTGAACGCCTTGATCAACCTGCAGCCGGCCGTGAACGTGGAAGTGGTGAAGGAATCGCGCCTGGCCTGGATGATCAGTTACGACGAACACCTCGGCATCCGTGCGATCGAGCCGCGCGAGCAGAAGCGCGATGCCCAGGGCGGCTGGAGCCGCGGCCGCGCCATCGGCCTGAAGCGCCTGGCCGAGGAAGCCGCCGAACTGGATTTCCTGACTGCCCAGGATATCCAGGTGGCGGCCGCCATCGGCGCCCACCGCTACTACAGCGGCACCGGCACCCGCTACGAATTCGACCTCGACCGCGCGGTGGCGGCGCTGGCCGGCCACCCGCTGCTGTTCTGGATGGATTCCGGTACCCGCATCGAACTGCTGCCGGGCGAACCGCAGCTGATGGTGCGCGCCGGCGGCGGCAAGGTCCACATCACGCTGCAGCCGAAACTGGCCGAGCAGCAGGGCGAAGTCGTGGTCACGCGCGAGACGCCGACGCGCCTGCGCATCGTGCGCATCCGCGACGAGCACCGCCGCATCGGCGCCATCGTCGGCGACGGCCTGGTGGTGCCGCTCGAAGCCGAACGGCGCGTGCTGCAGGCGATCAGCGCGATCTCGACCGTCGTCACCGTGCAGTCCGACATCGGCGGCAGCCCCGGCGACCTGGAACAGGTGGCGGCCGACCCGCGCCTGCACCTGCACCTGCTGCCCTACCAGCAGGGCCTGCGCATCCGCATCCTGGTGCGCCCGCTGCCCGACGCCGGTCCCTATCTGCGCCCCGGCGACGGGGCCGAGAGCGTGATCGCCGACGTGAACGGCATCCGCATGGAAGCGCGGCGCAACCTGAACGCCGAGCGCGAAGCCGAGCGCCAGCTGCTGGCCGATTGCCGCGCGCTCGAAGCGGCCGAGGACGAGCACGGCGAATGGCTGCTGGGCTCCCCCATCGCGTGCCTGGAACTGCTGGCCGAACTGCAGGAATTGCAGGAGCGCGACCCCGGCCGCGTGATCGTCGGCTGGCCCGAAGGCGAATCCTTCCGCGTGACCAAAAAGGTGAGCGCGAAATCGGTGCGCATCCAGATCCGGCGCGACAAGGACTGGTTCGCGGCCAACGGCGAGGTGCAGGTCGACGAGAATAAAGTGATGGACTTGCGCGACCTGCTGTCGCGCCTGAAGGAAGACCGTTTCATCGCCCTCGGCGACAACCAGTTCATGGCGCTGACGCACGAACTGCACCGCCGGCTGATGGACCTGTCGGCCTACAGCGATGCCGCTGACGTTGCAAATGAGGCGGCCTTGCGCTTCCACCCGCTGGCCAGCTTCGCGCTGGAAGAGATGGCGCAGGACGCCGGCGAAGTCGATGCCGACGCCGCCTGGCGCAAGCACATCCAGCATATGCAGGAGAATGCAGAGTACCGCCCGCAGCTGCCGTCCACGCTGCAGGCGGAATTGCGCGACTACCAGCTCGAAGGCTTCGAATGGCTGGCGCGCCTGGCGCACTGGGGCGTCGGCGCCTGCCTGGCCGACGACATGGGCCTCGGTAAAACGCTGCAGGCGCTGGCGCTGATCCTGTCGCGCGCCCCCGGCGGCCCGACGCTGGTGGTGGCGCCGACCTCGGTGGCGACCAACTGGATGGCCGAAGCCGCGCGCTTCGCGCCGACCCTGAACATCCAGCTGTTCGGCAGCGGCGACCGCGCGGCGATGCTGAAGGAGGCCGGCGCCTACGACGTGATCGTCGCCAGCTACGGCCTGCTGCAGCTGGAAGCCGAACGCTTCGCAGGCACGCGCTGGCATACCATCGTGCTGGACGAGGCGCAGGCGATCAAGAACGCGCACACGCGCCGCTCGCAGGCGGTGATGGCGCTGCGCGGCGATTTTCGGATGGTGGCCACCGGCACGCCGCTCGAAAACCACCTGGGCGAGCTGTGGAACCTGTTCAGGTTCATCAACCCGGGCCTGCTCGGCAGCAGCGATCAATTTAACTTGCGCTTCGCCGGCCCGATCGAAAAAGCACAGGATAAACGCGCCGAACTGGCGGCGCGCACGCGCCTGCGCCGCCTGACGCAGCCTTTCATTTTGCGCCGCACGAAATCGCAGGTGCTGTCCGAGCTGCCGCCGCGTACCGAGATCGTGCTGCCGGTGGAGCTGAGCCAGGAAGAGACGGCGCTGTACGAATCGCTGCGCCGCGAAGCGCTCGACCGGCTCGCCACAATGGAAGCGCAGGATGGGAAAAATGCGTCGCAAAAGCAGATCCAGATCCTGGCCGAGATGATGAAGTTGCGCCGCGCCTGCTGCAACCCGCAGCTGGTGGCGCCCGACAGCGGCATCCGCAGTAGCAAGCTGGAGACCTTTGCGCGCCTGGCCGACGAACTCCTGGAGAACCGCCACAAGGCGCTGGTGTTCAGCCAGTTCGTCGACCACCTGACCCTGATCCGCAAGCACCTCGACGAACGCGGCATCCGCTACCAATACCTGGATGGTGCGACGCCGATGCAGGAACGTAAGCGCCGCGTGGACGCCTTCCAGGCCGGCGACGGCGACCTGTTCCTGATTTCGCTGAAGGCGGGCGGCGTCGGCATCAACCTCACTGCCGCCGATTATGTGATCCACATGGACCCGTGGTGGAATCCGGCGGTGGAAGACCAGGCCTCGGACCGCGCCCACCGCATGGGCCAGCAGCGCCCGGTGACGATTTACCGCCTGGTGACGCGCCACACGATCGAGGAAGGTATCGTCGACCTGCACCGCCACAAGCGCGACCTGGCCGACAGCCTGCTCGAAGGCAGCGACCTGGCGGCGCGCATGTCGCCCGCCGACATGCTGGCCATGCTGCAGGCGGGGCTCTCGGGCAATCGACCGGCCTCTATCGCGGACTGGCAATCCATGTGATGATTGGCCTTTTGCAGGAACCGGTCGCCAATCGTGACGTATTGTTTCAAGGTTCCGCAGGGCCGGCGAATGGTGCTAACCTGTCGCCCCGCCGCCTGCCTCGCCGGTGGGCGCGCCATCTGGCCCTTTCTCTTTATCAGGCAGACAGATCAATGAAGACATCCAAACTCGCGCTTGCCGTCCTGCTGGCCAGCGTCGCGCTGGCGCCGGCCCAGGCGCGTCCTTCCAAGGCGGCCAAGGCCAAGCACACCAGCAGCGCCAAGGCCAAAGCATCGGCCAAGGAACCGGCCAAAGCCAAACCGGGCAAGACCGGCAAGGCCGCCAAGGCCGCGGCAGTCGCGGCGCCGGTGGCCGCCGCCGCCGTGGCAGCGCCCGCCGCTGCTCCGGCATCTCCCGCCACTGCGCAGAACCGCAACGACCGCTTCATGGACACGCTGTCGATGCAGTTCCTGACCGCGCTGTGGCGCGTCGATCCCGAGAGCGGCATCTACGTCGGCAAGTTCGACGCCGCCGCCAAGCTGACCCTCCCCGACGTCGCCACCCGCACCCGGCAGCTGGCCTTCATCGACGAGTGGCTCGACAAGTTCGGCAAGCTGAATGCCGACAAGCTGTCGCCCAACCAGCGTACCGACCTGGCGCTGCTGTTGAACAAGCTGCGCGCCGACCGCTGGCGCCTGACCACCCTGCGCGAGTTCGAGTGGAACCCGTCGCAGTACAACGTGGCCCAGCCGCTCGACCTGATCCTGAATACGGAATACGCCGCCAAGCCGCAGCGCCTGCGCACCATCCTGAAGCGCCTGGCCGACGTGCCGGCGTATTACCAGGCGGCGCGGGGCACGATCGTCAACCCGACGCACGAACATACCCGCCTCGCGCTCGAGCAGGCGCCGGGCACGCTGGTGGTGCTGGCGGACCTCGGCAAGGCGGCCCAGGAATCGATCCTGTCGGCGCAGGAAAAAACGATCTTCGCGCAGCGCATCGCGAATGCCGGCAGCGCGGTGCTGGGCTGGGTCGATTACCTGAACGACCTCGATCGGTCGCAAACGCAGATGAAGCGCGGCCGCTCCTTCCGCATCGGCAAAGCCCTGTACGAGCAGAAGTTCGCATTCGAGATCCAGTCCGCCAGCAGCGCCGAGCAAACCTACCGCAAGGCCCTGGCCGCGCGCGAAGAACTGCTCACGCGCATGGACGGCCTGGCCGACGGCTTGTGGGACAAGACCATGGGCCGCACCGCCAAGCCGCAAGACCGCTATCAAAAGATCGGCATGGTGATCGACCGCCTGTCGCTGCAGCACACGACGCCGGCCAACTTCCTGCCCGAGATCCGGCGCCAGATCCCGCAGCTGCAGGACTACGTGGTGAAGAACAACCTGGTGACGATCGACCCCAGCAAGCCGCTGGTGGTGCGCGAGACCCCGCTGTACCAGCGCGGCGTGGCCGGCGCCAGCATCGATGCGCCGGGCCCCTACCGTCCCAAGGACAAGACCTATTACAACGTCACCCCGCTGGACGGCTTGAGCCCGGCACAGGCCGAGAGCAGCCTGCGCGAGTACAACAACTGGATGCTGCAGATCCTGAACATCCACGAGGCGATCCCCGGCCACTACACCCAGCTGATGAACGCCAACCGTTCGCCCTCGCTGGTGAAGGCGCTGTTCGGCAATGGCGCCATGGTCGAAGGCTGGGCCGTGTATGGCGAGCGCATGATGCTGGAGTCGGGCTATGGCGACAACGCGCCGGAACTGTGGCTGATGTGGTGCAAGTGGAACCTGCGCAGCGTCTCCAACACCATCCTCGACTACAGCGTGCACGTGCTGGGCATGACGCGCGAGCAGGCGCTCGACCTGCTGGTGCGCCAGGCCTTCCAGACGCCGCAGGAAGCCACCGAGAAGTGGAAGCGCGCCCAGCTGTCGTCGGTGCAGCTGACCAGCTATTTCAGCGGCTACAGCGACATCATGGACTTGCGCGAACGGCGCAAGCAGCAACTGGGCGACAAGTTCGACCTGAAGGCCTTCCACGACCAGTTCCTGGGCTACGGGAATGCGCCGGTCAGCGTGATCGGGCAGCTGATGCAATAAGCAGCCGACGGTCGGGGCGGACCTGCCGCGGCGAAGGGACCCGTGGGTCCCTTTTTTCCATCCATTGCGTGCTCACAAGGGCAGCAGCCGCACCCGGCCTTAGGATGGCGTGTTTCCATTAAGAAAGGAATCCGCCATGATGCCACGCCCTTCCCTGCTGTTGCTCTTGCCGCTCGTCCTGCTGTCCGCCTGCTCCACCTCACCCAATATCGGAGCCGCCGGCGCCAAGACCGTTGCCACCGGCGCCGCCGGCGGCGCCACCTCGATCGGCGCCAGCAGCCAGCTCGAGCACTGCGAGCGCTCGCTCGGCACGCTCGCCATCGTCGAGGAATCGAACCAGCCCTGGGTGCATCAGCTGACCGCGCAATACCGCACCCAGAGCACGGTGCCGCTGCTGCGCATGATCATCCAGCAATCGAACTGCTTCGCGGTCGTCGAGCGCGGCCAGGCAATGCGCCAGATGCAGGGCGAACGCGAACTGATGGCGTCGGGCGAACTGCGCAAAACCAGCAACATCGGCAAGGGCCAGATGGTCGCCGCCGACTACACGGTGACGCCGTCGATCACCTTCACCCAGGGCGGCGCCAGCGGCGTCGGCGGCCTGCTGGGCGGGCGCATCGGCGCGGTCGCCTCGCTGGTGGGCGGCTCGCTCAAATCCAACGAGGCCTCGACCATGCTGCTGCTGACCGACAACCGCTCCGGCCTGCAGCTGTCGGCCGCCGAGGGCAGCGCGCGCAACTGGGACATGGGGGCGATGGGCGCGTTCTTCCGCCACGGCTTCGCCGGTGCGAACGGCTTCAGCAATACGCCGGAAGGCAAGCTGCTGGCCGCGTCGTTCATGGATTCGTACAACCAGATGGTGAAAGCAGTGCGCGCCTACAAGTCACAGTCGGTCGACGGCGGGCTCGGCAACGGTGGCCTGCTGCGCACCAATTGATACTTTCGACGGGCCATGCAAAACGGCGCCCGCGGGCGCCGTTGCTTTTATAAAATTTTCCGACAGGAAAAAGTCAGGCATTTTCCGGCGGCGCCTGGCTGACACGCACGAACACCGGCGCCAGTATCAGTCCCAGTTCGAACAGCAGGCACATCGGTACCGCCAGGGCCAGCATGCTGACCGCATCCGGCGGCGTGACCACGGCGGCGATGGCAAAGGCGCCGACGATCGCGTACGGACGGATCGAGCGCAGCTTTTCGACGCTGACGATACCCATGCGTACCAGGATCACGACCACCACCGGCACCTCGAAGGTGGCGCCGAAGGCCAGGCACATCGACATCACAAAATCGAGATAGTTCTCGATGTCGGGCATGACAGCAATCGAGGCCGGTGCGAAATTGGCGATGAAGTGGAACACGCGGCCGAACACGAAGAAGTAGCAGAACGCCACCCCGGCCATGAACAGCAGTGACGACGAGATCACCAGCGGCAGCACCAGCCGCTTTTCGTGGGCGTACAGGCCGGGTGCGATGAAGGCCCAGGCCTGGTAGAACACCCAGGGCAGCGACAGGATCAGGGCCAGCACCAGTGTCACCTTCATCGGCACCAGGAAGGGTGCGGTGACGCCGGTGGCGATCATCTTGGCGCCCGCGGGCAGCGAGGCCAGCATCGGGGCGGCCAGGTAGTCATAGATTTCCGCCGCGCCCGGCCATGAGAACAGTGCGGCGCAGACGATCGCCACGCCGATCGCAGCCTTGACCAGGCGGTCACGCAGTTCGACCAGGTGGGAAATGAATGTTTCTTCGCCCGAGGCTTCTTGGGTCATCAGAAAAAGGATGTGTTGGATTTGACGCCGGGACGGAATTTCCGGACGCGTGCGGCGCCGGACAGCACGTGCTGCCGCGTTCCCTGGCGATTCTTGAACCAGGCCGGGACGTTCGAGGTGCGCACCAGCTTCTTGCGCCGGAACTCGCGCGCCTTGCGTTCGATGTCGTCCTGCGATACGTAGCTCGGCGCCGGCTCGGTGGATGCCGCTGCGCCGTGGTCGTCCCCGTGCCAGGCCGCTTCGACCTCGCCCATGTGCGACGACACCGTGTCCTCGACGTCGGTCTTGAAGGTATCGACCCCCGACTTGAAACTGCTGGCGCCCGCCTGCACTTCCTTGTGCAGGTTACGCAGCTCTTCCATTTCGATCTCGCGCGAGACCTCGGTCTTCACCTGTGCCAGGTAGCGCTGGGCACGGCCGTACAGCGTCCCGGCCATGCGGGCCACCTTCGGCAGTTTTTCCGGCCCGATGACGACCAGCGCCACCGCGCCGATCACGGCGAGTTTGGTAAGACCGAGATCGATCATGGTGCCGGATCAGAAGCGGCTTTTTTCGCGGGTCTCGACGTCGATGGTGCCCTTGTCGGCCACCTGTTGCGGCGGGACCGGGGTCTGGGTGGTCGTGGTGCCGGGCTTGACTTCATCGTCCTTCACGCCATCCTTGAAGCCCTTGACGGCCTTGCCCAGATCCGAGCCGGCGTTTTTCAGCTTGCCGGTGCCAAAAATGATCACCACGACGACCAGCAGGATCACCCAGTGCCAAATACTCAATCCACCCATCATTTTCTCCTTGCCGGGCAAGTGCCCGATATGCGTGCAGCAAAGTCCTTGCTTTCACGCGCAGTATAAGCCATGCAGGGCAGGAACGCCCTTTTTCCACCCGTAAATATAAACCGCGGTGCCTCAGGTCCCCAGGCCGCGCCACGGACGCTTGCCGCCATACACGTGCAGGTGCAGGTGATACACCTCCTGCCCGCCGTCCGGACCGACATTGAACAGGGTCTTGTAGCCCCCGCTGCGTTGTCCGTCCGCATCCTGCTGGACGGCGATGCCGTGTTCGGCAGCCAGCTTCGGCGCCAGCGCCAGCATCCGGCCCAGCAGCGGCGCGTGGGCGTCGGTGCAGTCGGAGAGCGAGGCCACGTGCTGTTTCGGAATCACCAGCAGGTGCACCGGCGCGGCCGGGTTGATGTCCTTGAACGCGAACAATTCGTCGTCTTCGTACACCACGCTCGCCGGAATCTGCTTGGCGGCGATCTTGCAGAAAATGCAGTTATCCATATTCTCTCCAAAAGCTTATCTTGTGGCGGCCCCGCCTCTCCACAAGAGACGGGCGCGTTAGTCTATCCGGCCGGCATGACGGCAGCATGACGCGGCGGGTCAGTCCTCCGGACGCGCTGCCTTTTCGGCAATGCCGGACACGCCTTCGCGGCGCGCCAGCTCATCGATCACCTGCTGCGGCGTCAAACCGAAGCGCGCCAGCAGCACCATCGAATGGAACCACAGGTCGGCGGTTTCGTACAGCAGCTTGGATGGGTCGGCGCCGGCGCGCACGTCCTTGGCGGCCATCACGGTCTCGACCGCTTCTTCGCCGATCTTCTTGAGGATCGCGTCGTCGCCCTTGGCGAACAGTTTCGCCACGTAGGAAGTGGCAGGGTCGCCGCCGTGTTCCGGCTTGCGCGACTCGATCACGGCCGCCAGTTGGTCCAGGTTGAAGCTCATGTGTCCTTCTTTGGCTGCGTTTTCTTCGGCTGCGCTTTTTTCGCATCCGTATAAATGGTGGCAGGGTCCTGCAGTACCGGCTCGACGCTGTGCCAGTCGCCGTTGTCGAACTTCTGGAAGAAGCACGAGTGGCGTCCGGTATGGCAGGCGATGCCGCCGGCCTGCTCCACCTTCAGCAGCACCACGTCTTCGTCGCAGTCGAGGCGGATCTCCAGCACTTTCTGCACGTGGCCGGACTCTTCGCCCTTGTGCCACAGTTTCTTGCGCGAGCGGCTCCAGTACACCGCTTCGCCCAGCTCGACGGTCTTGGCCAGGGCCTCGCGGTTCATCCAGGCGAACATCAGGATGTCGCCGCTGCCCGCTTCCTGGGCGATCACCGGCACCAGGCCGTGTTCGTCCCACTTGATTTTCTTGAGCCAGGGTTGGCCGGGGATCGATGGGGTCGTGGTCGGGGTTGCCATGTGTTCTCTGTCAGTCCAGGCGCATCGGAATGCCGCGCTCGGCCATGAAGCGCTTGGCTTCGCCGACCGTGTGCTGCCCGTAGTGGAAAATGCTGGCGGCCAGCACCGCATCGGCGTGGCCTTGCAGGACGCCGTCGGCCAGGCAGCTCAGTCCGCCGACGCCGCCCGAGGCGATGACCGGGATACCGACCGCGTCCGATACGGCGCGCGTCAGGCCCAGGTCGAATCCGGATTTGGTGCCGTCGCGGTCCATGGAAGTGAGCAGCAGCTCGCCGGCGCCCAGGCTTTCCATCTTGCGCGCCCATTCCACCGCATCCAGCCCGGTCGGGTTGCGTCCGCCGTGGGTGAACACTTCCCATTTGCCGGGCGCGACCTGCTTGGCGTCGATCGCCACCACGATGCACTGCGAGCCGTGCTTCTGGGAGGCGTCGAACACCAGCTGCGGGTTGGTGACGGCCGAGGTGTTCATCGAGACCTTGTCGGCGCCGGCATTCAGCAGCCGGCGCACGTCCTCGACCTTGCGCACGCCGCCGCCCACGGTCAGCGGAATGAACACGGTCGAGGCCACTGCCTCGATGATCGGCAGGATCAGGTCGCGGCCGTCGCTGGACGCCGTGATGTCGAGGAAGGTGATCTCGTCCGCGCCCTGGCCGTCGTAGCGGCGGGCGATCTCGACCGGGTCGCCGGCGTCGCGCAGCTCGGTGAAATTGATGCCCTTGACGACGCGGCCGCCGGTGACGTCGAGGCAGGGGATGATGCGTTTTGCGAGCATAATTTATGTGTTGACTTCAAAACCGTCGCCCCTGCGAAAGCAGGGGCCCAAGTTTTTACGCACATCGACGGCGCATCCAACTTGGGTCCCTGCCTTCGCAGGGACGACGTTCAAGAGGTGCGTCGCCGAAACTGGCGCCGCATCCACTCATCATTCAGGCCTGTGCACCCTCGGTCAGCACATCCGCACGCTCCTGCGCGCTGGACAGATCCAGCGTGCCCTCGTAGATCGAGCGGCCGCAGATCACGCCTTCGATGCCTTCGTCCTGCACCGCGCACAGCGCTTCGACGTCGGCCAGGTTGTGCACGCCGCCCGATGCGATGATCGGGATGCGCACCGCCTGGGCCAGCTTGACGGTGGCCTCGATGTTGACGCCGCCCATCATGCCGTCGCGGCCGATGTCGGTGTAGACGATCGATTCCACGCCGTAGCCCTCGAACTTCTTGGCCAGGTCGATGACTTCGTGGCCGGACATCTTGCTCCAGCCGTCGGTGGCAACCTTGCCGTCCTTGGCGTCCAGGCCGACGATGATCGAGCCCGGGAAGGCGCCGCAGGCGTCGTGCAGGAAGCCCGGGTTTTTCACCGCGGCGGTGCCGACGATGATGTAGGTGATGCCGTCGTCCAGGTAGCGCTCGATGGTGTCGAGGTCGCGGATGCCGCCGCCCAGCTGGACCGGGATCTCGTCCAGGCCGTTTTCTTCGGCGTAGTCCTGCACGGTCATCAGGATCGATTTGATCGCTTCTTCGTTCTTCGGCTTGCCCGCGAACGCGCCGTTCAGGTCGACCAGGTGCAGCCGGCGCGCACCCTTCTTGAGCCAGTGCAGCGCCATCTCGGCGGGATCTTCGGAAAACACGGTGGCGAGGTCCATATCGCCTTGTTTCAGGCGAACGCAGTGACCGTCTTTCAGGTCGATGGCGGGGATCAGCAGCATGGTCGTTGTCGGTTGGTTGACGGTGTAAAAAGAACGCGGACGTTCAAGGATTCCAGTGGATGAAATTGCGATACAGGCGCAGCCCGGCGGCGGCGCTCTTCTCGGGGTGGAACTGGGTCGCGACGATGTTGTCCCGGCCGACAGCGCAGCAATAGGGCGCGCCGTAGTCGGCTTCGCCGATGGTGTCGTCGGGATTGGCCGGTGCCGCGTAATAGCTGTGCACGAAGTAGAACCAGGCGCCGTCCTCGACGCCTTCCCACAGCGGGTGGGCGCGGGTCTGGCGCACGCGGTTCCAGCCCATCTGCGGCACCTTGAAGCGCGAGCCGTCGGCCTGCAGCTTGCCGTCGAGCTGGAAGCGCACGACTTTGCCCGGCAGCAGGCCCAGGCCCGGCGTGCCTTCGTTTTCCTCGCTCGATTCGAACAGCATCTGCTCGCCCACGCACACGCCCATCACCGGACGCGTCTTCATGGCGCGCAGCACGGCCTCCTCGGCGCCGGATTCGCGCAGGCTGCGCATGCAGTCGCGCATCGCGCCCTGGCCCGGCAGGACGACACGGTCGGCCGCATCGATGTCGGCCGCGGCGTGGGAGACCAGCACATCGGCTTCCGGCGCGGCCACGCGCAGCGCCTGCACCACGGAACGCAGGTTGCCCATACCGTCGACCACAACAATCTTGTTCGTCATTGTGTGATGTCCGCCGCTTAGAGGCTGCCCTTGGTCGATGGGATCACGCCCAGCGCGCGCTCGTCCAGCTCGGTGGCGGCGCGCAGCGCGCGGCCGAAGGCCTTGAACACGGTCTCGCACTGGTGGTGCGCGTTCACGCCGCGCAGGTTATCCACGTGCAGGGTCACGCCGGCATGGTTGACGAAACCGCGGAAGAACTCGATGGTGAGGTCGACGTCGAAGCGGCCGATGGTCGCGCGGGTGAACGGCACGTGCCATTCCAGGCCCGGGCGGCCGGAAAAATCGATGACCACGCGCGACAGCGCCTCGTCCAGCGGAACGTAGGCGTGGCCGTAGCGGCGGATGCCCTTCTTGTCGCCGATGGCCTTGGCTACCGCCATGCCGAGCGTGATGCCGGTGTCCTCGACGGTGTGGTGGTCGTCGATGTGGAGATCGCCGACGGCCTCGACTTCGAGGTCGATCAGGCCGTGGCGGGCGATCTGGTCCAGCATGTGGTCGAGGAAGGGCACGCCGGTGTTCAATTTCTGGCGGCCGGTGCCGTCGAGGTCGATCGCGACGCGGATTTGCGTCTCGTTGGTGTTGCGCGTGATTTCTGCGGAGCGGGTCATTACAGGGAAGCCTTCAGGGCATTCAGGAATACGGAATTCTCTTCCGGGGTGCTGACCGTCACACGGATGCAATTGGCCAGCAATACATGCATTTTACTCAAATTTTTAATCATTACCTTCTCGGCGAATAGTGTAGCGCAGGTCTTGTCTGCATCCGGCACCCGCACGGTAATGAAATTCGCGCTCGACGGGTACACCGTCACGCCCGGCAGCGCCGCCATCGCCTGCGCCAGGGCGGTGCGCGCATCGTTCAGGCTGGCGGCCTGCGCATCCAGCACGTCGAGGTGATCCAGCGCGAATTCGGCCGCCACCTGGGTCAGCACGTTGATGTTGTAGGGCGGACGCACCTTGTCGAACTGGTCCAGCAGCGCCGGCGCCGCCGCCAGGTACCCGAGGCGGATACCGGCCAGGCCCAGCTTCGACAGCGTGCGCATGACCACCATGTTCGGGAATTCCGGCAGGCGTGCCATGAAACTGGTGCGCGCGAACGGTTGATACGCTTCGTCGACCACGGCGATGCCGGTCTCGCCCAGCGCCTCGATGATGGCGACCACATCCTCTTCGGCGAACAGGTTGCCGGTCGGGTTGTTCGGGTAGGCCAGGAACACCAGCGCCGGCTTGTGCTCGGCGATCGCGGCCAGCATCGCCGGCATGTCCAGCGAAAAGTCTTCCTGCAAGGGCACGCCGACGTAATCCATGCCCGCGAACTGGGCCGAGCGCTGGAACATCACGAAGGCCGGGGTCGGCGCCAGGATCACGGCGCGTTTATCCTGTCGTGCGCAGGCGGTGGCGACGATCGAGATGATCTCGTCCGAGCCGTTGCCGAGGATGACGTCGTAGCCGGCCGGGACGCCCAGCTTGGCGCAGATCTTCTGCTTGAGGGTGGAGTACGACGGCACCGGGTAGCGGTTCAGGACGGCGTCGGCCAGGGTCCTGGCCAGCTCGTCGCGCAGGTCGGCCGGCAGCGCGTACGGGTTTTCCATGGCGTCGAGCTTGATGTAGCCGCTGGCGTCCGGGACTTTATAGCTATGGCCGGCACGGACGTCTTCGCGGATCGTGTTGGCGATGAGGGTGTCGATGTCGGTCATGTCAGGTTCCTTGGGTGGTGAGGGCGTGTGCGTCGTGTTCTACGCTTTGATCGTTACCATTAAGACCGTCATTCCCGCGCAAGCGGGAATCCAAGTTTTTTCGCGGTATGCGTGCAACTTGGGGGGAAGAGTGCGATGGCACTGTTCCCGCCTGCGCGGGAACGACGGTTTTACTGTCAGCGGTAGAGGCAAGCTTTGCCTTTTTGCGGACGGTAACGCGTTTTTTGACCGGCGCCTCCGGCGCCGCCAGCCGCTGCGCGATCAGCTCGCAATACGCCGGATTCAGCTCGAACCCGGCATAGTGCCGTCCCAGCCGCTTGGCCGCCACCGCCGTGGTGCCGCTGCCCATGAAGGGGTCGAGCACGGTGCCGCCCGGCGGGCAGGACGCCTTCAGCATGCGCTCGATGATCTCGAGCGGCTTCTGGGTCGGATGGTCGACCCGCTCCGCATGCTCGCGGTGCAGGCGCGATACGCTCCACATGTCTTTCGGGTTGTAGCCGACCTCGAGCCACTTGGCGCCGACGAAGATCGAGCGCGAGCGCGCCTTCTTGGTGGCGGCGTCGTAGGGAATGCGCACCGCGTCCAGGTCGAAATAGTAATCCTTGCGCTTCACGAAGAAGCCGATCGTGTCGTGCACCGAACTGAAGCTGCGGACACTGCCCCCCATCGAGGGTACGCGGCGGTCCCAGATGATCTCGTTCATCATCGTCATGCGCTTTTTCAGCATCACGAAGATTTCCGGCGCGTGGCGCCAGGTCAGGAACAGGTACAGGCTGCCGTTGTCCTTCAGCTTAGGCAGCGCGCGGTCGATCCAGGATTCGGTCCAGGCCAGGTATTCCTCGACGCTGAGCTGGTCCGAATCGTTGCCGTAGTCCTTGCCGAGGTTGTAGGGCGGATCGGTCAGGATCAGGTCGATGGACTTGTCGGGAATGCGCGCCAGGCCGGCCAGCGCATCCTCGCAGAAGACCTGGTCGACCCAATCGCTCATGATTGCTTGATGCGCAGTTCTGCGCTGCGGGCGTGCGCCTGCAGGCCTTCCCCGTAGGCGAGTTCGGCCGCGATCTTGCCCAGCGTTTGCGCGCCGGCTTCGCTGACGAACAGCACCGACGAACGCTTCTGGAAGTCGTACACGCCCAGCGGCGACGAGAAACGCGCGGTGCGCGAGGTCGGTAGCACGTGGTTCGGGCCGCAGCAATAGTCGCCCAGCGACTCCGACGAGAAGCGACCCAGGAACATGGCGCCGGCATGGCGGATCTTGTCGGCCCACTGCTGCGGTTCGGCGGCCGAGATTTCCAGGTGCTCGGCGGCGATGTCGTTGGCGATGGCGCAGGCTTCATCCATGTCGCGCACCAGGATCAGGGCGCCGCGGTCGCTCATCGAGGTGGCGATGGTGTCCTTGCGCGGCATGGTCGGCAGCAGCTTGTGGATGCTGGCTTCCACTTGCGCGATGTAACCGGCGTCCGGGCACAGCAGGATGGCCTGGGCCAGCTCGTCGTGCTCGGCCTGCGAGAACAGGTCCATCGCGACCCAGTCCGGGTCGGTGGTGCCGTCGCACAGCACCAGGATCTCGGACGGGCCGGCGATCATGTCGATGCCGACGGTGCCGAACACGCGGCGCTTGGCGGCGGCCACGTAGGCATTGCCCGGGCCGACGATCTTATCGACGGCCGGAATGGTCTCGGTGCCGTAGGCCAGCGCGCCGACGGCCTGGGCGCCGCCGATGGTGATCACGCGCGTGACGCCGGCGATCGCCGCGGCGGCCAGCACCATCTGGTTCTTGATGCCGTCCGGGGTCGGCACCACCATCACGATCTCTTTCACACCGGCGACCTGCGCCGGAATCGCGTTCATCAGCACCGACGACGGATACGCGGCCTTGCCGCCCGGGACGTAGATGCCGACGCGGTCCAGCGGCGTCACGCGCTGGCCCAGCACGGTGCCGTCGGGTTCGGTATAAGTAAAACCGTTCAGCTCCTGCTTCTGGCGCTCGTGGAACACGCGGATGCGGTCGGCGGCCGTCTGCAGCGCGGCGCGTTGCGCGGCCGGCAGCGCGTCCAGCGCAGCCTGGAGTTCGTCCTGGGTCAGGTCGAAGGCCGCCATGCTGGCGGCGCCGCCCGGAATCCGGTCGAACTTGACCGTGTAGTCGAGCACGGCGGCGTCGCCGCGCGCTTTCACATCGGCCAGGATTTTGGTGACGGCGGATTCGATGGCGTCATCGGTCTCCGCTTCGAAGGCGAGCAGTTTGGACAGCTGCTGCTTGAAACCGTCGGCGGTGGAATCGAGCTTGCGGATGGTGATGTTCATTGCTTAACCTTGCAGCTTGGAGGCGCGTTCGAAGGCCTCGATGATCGGTTGCAGGCGCTCGCGCTTGAGCTTGAGCGCGGCCTGGTTCACCACCAGGCGCGAGGAGATGTCCATGATCTTTTCGACTTCGACCAGGTTGTTGGCGCGCAGCGTGCCGCCGGTCGAGACCACGTCGACGATGGCGTCCGACAGGCCGACCAGCGGCGCCAGCTCCATCGAGCCATACAGTTTGATCAGGTCAACGTGGACGCCCTTGGCCCCGAAGTGTTCGCGCGCGGTGTTCACGAACTTGGTCGCCACCCGCAAGCGCGCACCCTGGCGCACCGCGCTCTCGTAGTCGAAACCGGCATTCACCGCCACCGACATGCGGCAGCAGGCGATGCGCAGGTCGACCGGCTGGTACAGGCCTTCGCCGCCATGCTCGAGCAGCACGTCCTTGCCGGCCACGCCGAAGTCGGCGGCGCCATGCTGGACATAAGTCGGCACATCGCTGGCGCGCACGATCAGCACGCGCACGCCGGGGTCGTTGGTGGCCAGGATCAGCTTGCGCGAGGTTTCCGGGTTTTCGGTGACTTCGATGCCGGCTGCAGCCAGCAGGGGCAGCGTGTCTTCGAAGATGCGGCCTTTGGACAGGGCGAGGATCAGTTGCTGGTTGTCGGCCTGGGTAGTTGTGGTCATGTGACTGCTTTAATGTGGAACGCTGCGCTTGAACTTGGAACGCTACGCTTGCACGTCGCCCCTGCGAAGGCAGGGGTCCAAGTTTTCATGCGTTTCGATAGCGCCAGCAACTTGGGTCCCTGCCTTCGCAGGGACGACGTTGTTCGATGCCGGTACTGATCGAATGATAACTTTATTTGATACGAACGATGTCAGCACCTACCGCCGACAACTTGTCTTCCATCCGGTCATACCCGCGATCCAGGTGATAGATCCGGTCCACCAGGGTCGTGCCCGCGGCCGCCAGGCCCGCGATCACCAGCGACGCCGAGGCGCGCAGGTCGGTCGCCATCACCGGCGCGCCGACCAGGCGGTCGACGCCGCGCATGAAGGCGGTGTTACCCTCGATCGAGATCTGCGCGCCCAGGCGGTTCATTTCCTGCACGTGCATGAAGCGGTTTTCGAAGATGGTTTCGGTCACGCGGCTGGCGCCGTCGGCGACGATGTTCACCGCCATGAACTGCGCCTGCATATCGGTCGGGAAGCCCGGATACTCGGTAGTGCGGAACGACACCGGGCGCGGACGGCCATCCATGCGCGCGCGGATCGCATCGCCTTCCACGCTCAACTGCAGGCCCATCTCGCGCAGTTTATCCAGCGCGACGTCGAAGATGTCGGTGCGGGTGCGGGTGATGCGGATGTCGCCGCCGGTGGCCGCCACCGCGCACAGGAAAGTCGCGGCTTCGATGCGGTCCGAGATCACGGCGTGCTCCGTGCCGTGCAGCGCGTCGACGCCCTGGATCACCAGGCGGTCGGTGCCGATACCCTCGATCTTGGCGCCCATCGCAACCAGCATGTTGGCCAGGTCCGTCACTTCCGGTTCGCGCGCGGCGTTTTCGAGAATGGTCTCGCCCTGCGCCAGCGTCGCCGCCATCAGCAGGTTCTCGGTGCCGGTGACGGTGATCATGTCGGTCAGGATGCGCGCACCCTGCAGGCGCGGGCACTTGGCGTGGATGTAGCCGCCTTCGATCGTGATCTCGGCGCCCATCGCGCGCAGGCCCTTGATGTGCTGGTCGACCGGACGCGAACCGATCGCGCAGCCGCCCGGCAGCGAGACCTTGGCTTCGCCGAAGCGCGCCAGCATCGGACCCAGCACCAGGATCGAGGCGCGCATGGTCTTGACCAGCTCGTACGGCGCTTCCAGGCTGCTGATGGCGGCGCCGTTCAGGGTGACGTTCTCGCTGTCCTTCCCTTCGCCCTGGGTGACCTTCAGGCCGGTCTGCGCCAGCAGCTTGAGCATGGTGCGCACGTCATGCAGGCGCGGCACGTTGGAAAGTACGAGGTCGCCGGCGGTCAGGAGACCCGCGCACAGGATCGGCAGGGCCGCGTTCTTGGCGCCCGAAATCGGGATGTCGCCGTTCAGGCGCTTGCCGCCGGTGATCTGGAGCTTGTCCATGCTTATCCTTGGGTTGCGTACTCGTCGGGCGTCAGGGTCTTCATCGACAGCGCATGGATTTCCTCGCGCATGCGGTCGCCCAGGGCGCCGTACACGATCTGGTGGCGCTGGATGCGGCTCTTGCCGGTGAAGGCATTGGAGACGATGACGGCGCTGAAGTGCTGGCCGTCGCCCTCCACTTCGAGGTGGGTGCAGTCCAGGCCATTCGCGATGTAGCCGTGGATCAGTTCAGGTGTGGTAGCCATAATTTTTCAGGAATCTATTCAATGACGCAGCTTGTATCCGCGACGCAGCATGTTGATCGCCACGGCCGCCAGCACCACGAAGAACACGGCGACGATGGCCAGGCTGGTCCAGGGCGAGACGTCCGACTTGCCGAAGAAGCCATAGCGGAACCCGTCAATCATATAAAAGAACGGGTTGAAATGCGAGACTGCCAGCCAGAACGGAGGCAGTTTCTGGATGGAATAGAACACGCCGGCCAAAAATGTTGCAGGCATGATCAAGAAATTCTGGAACGCGGCCAGCTGGTCGAACTTTTCGGCCCAGATACCGGCGATCACGCCCATGGTGCCGAGGATGGCCGCGCCCAGCAGCGCGAACACGATGATCCACAGCGGCGCCACGAAGCTCAGGTGGGCGAACCAGGCGGTGATGATGAACACGCCGGCGCCGACGACCAGGCCGCGCACGATCGAGGCCGCCACGTAGGCCGACACGATTTCCCAGTGCGACAGCGGCGGCAGCAGGATGAACACCAGGTTGCCCGTGATCTTCGACTGGATCAGCGACGACGACGAGTTGGCGAACGCATTCTGCAGCACGCTCATCATGACCAGGCCGGGGATCAGGAAGGACGTGTAGTTCACGCCTTCCAGCATCTGCACTTTACCTTCCAGCACATGGCCGAAGATCAACAGGTACAGCATCGAAGTGACGACCGGTGCGGCGATGGTCTGGGTGGCGACCTTCCAGAAACGCAGGATCTCTTTATAGAACAGGGTACGGAAACCCACGGACAGAAAATTCATCGAACAGGTGCCCCATCCATGATTTGCAGGAAGATGTCTTCGAGGTCGGCTTGCTGCAGCTGCATCTCGTCGATCTCGGCGCCGGATTCGCGCAGCCTGGCGAGGATGCCCTCGACTTCGTTATAGGCGTTCACGCGCAGCGTGTACTTGTTGCCGCCGTTGTTGGCGCCGTCATCGTGCTCGTCGTGGGCGACCAGGTGGCGCAGGCCTTCCGGCAGCGTGCCGTGCTTCAGGTGCACCACCAGCGAGGAGCCGGACACGCGGCGCAGCAGCTGCGACATGGTGTCGAGCGCGACCACGTTGCCGGTCTTGAGCATCGCCACGCGCTGGCACATGGCCTGCGCTTCTTCCAGGTAGTGGGTGGTGAGGACGACGGTGTGGCCCTCGCGGTTCAGGCGCGAGATGAACTTCCACAGGGTCTGGCGCAGTTCGACGTCGACGCCGGCGGTGGGTTCGTCCAGCACGATCACCGGCGGTTTATGGACCAGCGCCTGGGCCACCAGCACGCGCCGCTTCATGCCGCCCGACAACGCGCGCATGTTGACGTCGGCCTTCGCGGTCAGGTCGAGGTTTTCCATGACCTCGTCGATCCACTTGTCGTTGTTCTTGAGGCCGAAGTAGCCCGATTGCAAGCGCAGCGTCTCGCGCACCGTGAAGAAGGGATCGAACACCAGTTCTTGCGGCACCACGCCGAGCTTCATGCGGGCCTGCCTCTGGTCGGTGACGACGTCATGACCGTGAATGCGCACGCTGCCCACGTCCGGGCGGATCAGGCCGGCGATGGTGGAAATCAGGGTGGTCTTGCCGGCGCCGTTCGGGCCCAGCAGGCCAAAGAACTCGCCTTGTTCGATGCTGAGCGAAACGCCCTTCAAGGCCTTGAAACCCTTGTAGCTTTTCTCGACGCGGTCAATCTGGATGGCTGTCATTCGTTGGTGGGCCCGGGGAATGGGAGGGCCGTACGGGGAAACGAGCCATTATAGAAGAAAACCCAACGACGGGCTCGGGAGGGGGAGTTATTCAGGCCGGCGACTCGAATAACGTAGGGTGGACGGTTTCCCGTCCACGCGGCGATAGGTAACGGCCGCGCGGTCGTGCACGCAACGCGTGGACGGCGAAGCCGGCTGCGCGCCCCGGTCCACCCTACGTCACTGCTTATGCCCGGCCCAGCAACTCGCCGACGCCGTAAAGCTTGCCCAGCGCATCGACGTTGGCCGGCACGTTGACGAAGCTGAGGCTGCGGCCCTGCGCCTGTGCGCGGCGCTGCCACGCCAGCATCAGGGCCAGTGCCGACGAATCGGCGGACTGGACGCCGCCGAGGTCGAACACGGTTTCGCCGGCGGCCAGTGCCGCGCAGCCCTGGTCCAGCGCCGCCTGGGCGTTCTGGAAGGTCAGGGCATCCAGCGAGAGCATGGGATTCGCTTCCGCCATGCTTACTTCTGCGTGGTCTTCAGCGGCTTGCTGGCCAGCTGCTGGTTGCGGTCGCGCAGCTTCTTGATCAGGCCGTCGACGCCGCCCTTGCTGATTTCCGAATTGAAGGTGCTGGTGTAGGTCTGCACCAGCCACGCGCCCAGCACGTTGATGTCATAGATCTTCCAGCCCTGCGCGCCCTTGCTCAGGCGGTAGTCCAGGGTGATCGGCTCGCCGCGGGTCAGGTTGACCTGCGACTTCACGACGACGTCGTTGTCGGCCGGGTCGGCGCGGAACGGCTTGAACTCGACGGTTTCATTCTTGATCTGCGACAGCGCACCGGCGTAGGTGTACACCAGCAGCGTGCGGAATTCGGTCGACAGCTGCTTCTGCTGCTCCGGGGTGGCCTGGCGCCAGTGGCGGCCGGCTGCCTGGGCGGTCATCTTGTCGGAATCGACGTAAGGCAGGATCTTGCTGTTGACCAGGTCCATGATCTTCTTGGTGTTGCCTGCCTGGATATCCTTGTCGGCCTTGACGCTGTCGATCACGTCGGTGCTGACGCGCTTGACCAGCGCGTCCGGCGCTTCGGCGGCGGCATATGCAGGCGCGATGGCGCTGGTGGAAATCGCCACGGCGGCGGTCATGATCAGTTGTGCGATAGGCTTCATATGCTTCCTTTTGTCTGGTTGGGATAAGCCAGGCGGTTCAGCGGCGACGCTGTCTGCCCGGCAGTACCATCATTAACTACTTGGTGGCCGCTCCGGATGACACGGGGGCGGGCGCCGGCGGATTGTTGGGGGCCGAATCGGTGGCGGGAGCGGCGTCTGCCGGGGCTGCCGCTGCCGGCGCATCCGCATCCTGGCTAGGCGTTTCCGGCTTCTTGACACCCAGCTTTTCCAGCCGCTCGGTCACTTTTTCCTGCACCTTGTCGATCTGGCCCTGCACCTTCTCGGAACGCTCCTGCGCCTTGTCGGTGTCGAGCACCTTGCTGGCACGGCGCTGCAGGTAACCGTCGCGGATGAACTCGTAACGGTCGAGGGCAGCGTCTTCCAGCAGGTTCGACGCATCCAGCACGCTGGCGCGCTGGTCGACGGCGCGCAGCAGGATGCCGCTGTTGCGCAGCGGGATGTTGTCCACGTGGGTCCAGGCGTCGCCCCACCAGTCGCCCGGCAAGGCCACCGTGTCACGCACCGTAGATGGGCCCAGAATCGGCAACATCAAGTAGGGACCGCTTGGAACGCCCCAATAACCCAGGGTCTGGCCCAGGTCTTCGTTATGCTTGCGCAGGCCGGCCGAGGTGGCAACGTCCAGCAGGCCGGCCAGGCCCAGGGTCGAGTTCATCGCGAAACGGCCGAGATCGTTCAAACCGTCGCGGCCCTTGAACTGGGCAAACTGGTTCGCCGAGCTCCACAGGTCCGACAAGTTACCGAAGAAATTATTCACGCCAGTCTGCACGAAGCTCGGGGTGACTTCCTTGTAGGCGGTGGCCACCGGCTTCAGCGCATTGCGGTCGACCGCATCGTTGAAGGTGAACATGGCGCGGTTGAACTTCTCGAACGGATCGGTCGGATTGTTCGTGGTGGCGCAGCCGCTCAGCAGCAGGGATGCGCCGACGGCGAGGGCCAGGCCGGATGTTCGGTAGCGGGCAGTTTTATTGTTGTATTTCATTTACTTTCGTCCTTCCCTTCGGCTGCCTTGCTATAAATAAATTGATTAATCAAGTCTTCCAGCACGGTCGCCGACTGTGTACGGTTGATGCGGTCGCCCTGCACCAGGTTGTTGCTGTCGCCGCCCGCCTCGATGCCGACATACTGCTCGCCGAGCAGGCCGGAGGTCAGGATCTTCAGCGAGCTATCCTTCGGAAACTTGAAAGCCGGGTCCAGGTCGAGGCGCACCAGTGCCTGGAAAGTCTTGTCGTCGAAGGTGATCGAACCGACGCGGCCCACCACCACACCGGCACTCTTGACTGGTGCCTGGGGCTTCAGTCCGCCGATGTTGTCGAATTTCGCGCTGACCGCATACGTCTTGCTGAACGAGATCGTACTCATGTTACCGGCCTTGAGTGCCAGAAATAGGAGCGCTACCGCACCCAGCAATACAAAAAGTCCGACCCAGACATCAATAGATTTGCGATGCATAAATTTTTCCCAATCTTCTAATTACTTCGTGAACATCAGTGCGGTCATGATGAAGTCCAGGCCGAGCACCATCAGCGAGGCGATCACCACCGTACGCGTGGTGGCGCGCGACACGCCTTCCGGCGTCGGCTGGGCCTCGTAGCCCTGGAACAGCGCCGTGAAGGTCACCGCGATACCGAAAACGAAACTTTTCAGCACGCCGTTCATGACGTCGCGGCGCACGTCGATATTGCCCTGCATCTGCGACCAGAACGCACCCGGGTCCACGCCAATCAACTGCACGCCGACCAGGTAGCCGCCGATCACGCCAATGGCGGAAAACACGGTGGCCAGGATCGGCATGGCGATCAGGCCGGCCCAGAACCGCGGCGCCAGCACGCGCTGGATCGGGTTCACGGCCATCATTTCCATGGCGGTCAGCTGCTCGCCGGCTTTCATCAGGCCGATTTCGGCGGTCAGCGAGGTACCGGCGCGGCCGGCGAACAGCAGCGCGGTGACGACCGGACCCAGTTCGCGCAGCAGAGAGAGCGCCACCAACTGGCCCAGCTTTTCGTCGGCGCCGAACTGGCTCAGCGTGTAGTAACCCTGCAGTGCCAGCACCATGCCGACGAACAGGCCGGACACGGTGATGATCAGCAGCGAATAATTGCCGATGAAGTGGATCTGTTCCGAGATCAGGGCCGGGCGGCGCAGCGCACCCGGCAGCTTGGCGACCAGACCACCGAACGAGCGGGTCACGAAACCGACGCGGGCGAACATGTCGAGCACGAAGCCGCCGATCGCCCCGAGGAAGCGGTTGTTCATCGCTTGCCTCCCAGGCCCAGGTCTTCGGCCAGCGACTTGCCCGGATAGTGGAAAGGTACCGGGCCGTCCGGCTGGGCGTTGACGAATTGTTTCACGTACGGGTGGTCCGAGCGGCGCATTTCATCCGGCGTGCCGGCGGCCACGATCTTCCCGGCAGACAGGAAATACACATAATCGGCAATCGAGAAGGTTTCGTTGACGTCGTGCGACACCAGGATCGACGTCGAACCCAGGGCATCGTTCAGGTTGCGGATCAGGTTGGCGGTAACGCCCATCGAGATCGGGTCCAGGCCGGCGAAGGGCTCGTCATACATGATCAGGCGCGGATCGAGCGCGACGGCACGGGCCAGCGCCACCCGGCGCGCCATGCCGCCCGAGATCTCGTTCGGCTTCAATTGCGCCGCATTGCGCAGGCCGACCGCGTTCAGGCGCATCAGCACCAGGTCGCGCAGCATTTCTTCCGGCAGGTCGGTGTGCTCGCGCAGCGGGAAGGCCACGTTCTCGAACACGGTGAGGTCGGTGAACAGCGCGCCGAACTGGAACAGCATGCCCATCTTGCGGCGCAGGCGATACAGCCCCTCGGTGTCCAGCTGGTTGACGTTCTCGCCGTTCACGGACACAGTGCCGCGCTGCGGACGAATCTGACCGCCGATCAGGCGCAGTACCGTCGTCTTGCCCGAGCCGGAGCCGCCCATCACGGCAATCAGCTTGCCGCGCGGGAAATCCATGCTCAGATTCGACAGGATGGGGCGATCTCCATACGAAAAATGCAGATCGCGGATTTCGACGAGGTTGGACACGGTGGAGTCTGGTATTTGGAGAATCTCGTATTGTAGTGCAGAAACGGCAAGCTCTGCTTGAGGCGACCTATTTCCGGCTGGGTTATCGACGTGATATTACAACACTACTGAACGATGGGTCAGGTATTTTCGATACATAAGTCCTTGTTTTTACTAACTTATGCATATCGATGGCTGTTGCAATCAAATACACTTTAATGACAAATGCCATACGGCAACTAGGCTTTGCAGGCGGTATGCGTGCTTGCGAAAGCGGAGTGAAAAAGGTGAATTTTTTTGCAGGTGCACAGGCCGAACGGCAAGGATAACCGTAATGGCATGCGCATGCTGGCGACAGCCGTGGTAAGTATGCACAGCCGAAAAAAAAGCGGCTCCAGAAGAGCCGCCTTCGCGTAGAACCGGGAACCGCTACCGCTCAGCGCGGCAGTTCGGACGACCCCATCAGGAACTCGTCGACCGCGCGCGCGCACTGGCGCCCTTCGCGGATCGCCCACACCACCAGCGACTGGCCGCGGCGCATGTCGCCTGCCGTGAACACCTTCGGCACCGAAGTGGCATAGCTGGTCTCGCCATCGACCGTGGCACGCGCATTGCCGCGCGCATCCTTCTGCACCCCGAAGGCATCCAGCACCTGCTGCACCGGCGACACGAAGCCCATGGCCAGCAGCACCAGGTCGGCCTTGATTTCGAATTCGGTGTCCGGCACTTCGATCATCTTGCCGTCTTTCCACTCGACGCGGCAGGCGATGACTTTGTCGACCTTGCCGCCCTTGCCTTCGAAGCGCTTGGTGGCGACGGCGAAGTCGCGCTCGCAGCCTTCTTCGTGCGAGGACGAGGTGCGCAGCTTGGTCGGCCAGTACGGCCAGACCAGCGGCTTGTTCTCGTGTTCCGGGGGCATCGGCATCAGTTCGAACTGGGTGACGCCGACGGCGCCGTGGCGGTTCGAGGTGCCGACGCAGTCGGAACCGGTGTCGCCGCCGCCGATCACGACCACGTGCTTAGCCGTAGCCTTGATCTGGTCCTTGACCTTGTCGCCGGCATTCACGCGGTTCTGCTGCGGCAGGAATTCCATCGCGAAGTGCACGCCCTTCAGTTCACGGCCCGGTACCGGCAGGTCGCGCGGCGCTTCGGCGCCGCCGGCCATGACGATGGCGTCGTAGTCTTTCGCCAGGTCTTCCGGGAAGATGGTTTCACGGGCCATGTTGCTGACCGTGGCCGGGAAATCCTTGCCGATCAGGGTGCTGGTGCGGAAAGTCACGCCTTCCGCCTGCATCTGTTCCACGCGGCGGTCGATCAGGCCCTTTTCCATCTTGAAGTCGGGGATGCCGTAGCGCAGCAGGCCGCCGATGCGGTCGCTCTTTTCGAACACGGTGACGTCGTGGCCGACGCGCGCCAGCTGCTGGGCCGCGGCCAGGCCGGCGGGGCCGGAACCGACGACCGCGACGCGTTTGCCGGTCTTGACGGGGGCGACCTGCGGCGTGATCCAGCCGTTTTCCCAGCCCATGTCGGCGATCTTGCGCTCGATCGACTTGATGCCGACCGGCTCGTTGTTGATGCCGAGCGTGCAGGCGGCTTCGCACGGCGCCGGGCAGATGCGGCCGGTGAACTCGGGGAAGTTATTGGTCGAATGCAGGTTCTCGACGGCGTAGCGGTAATTGCCGTGGTAGACCAGGTCGTTCCAGTCGGGGATCTGGTTGTTGACCGGGCAGCCGGTGTTGCAGAACGGGATGCCGCAATCCATGCAGCGGGCGCCTTGCACCTTGGCCTGCTCGTTGGTCAGGGTGATGGTGAATTCTTTGTAGTTCTTCAGGCGGACGGCGGGGTCCAGGTGATCTTCTTCCTGGCGATGGAATTCCATGAAGCCGGTGATTTTACCCACGGTGTTTTCCTTATTTGTTCAATCGGGACTTAGCCCACCGTCATTCCCGCGCAGGCGGGAATCCAAGTTGCGCGCATATTCTCAGCGCTTGCAGAACTTGGAGGAAATGATGCCAGTGGCATCATTTCCGCCTTCGCGGGGATGACGTTGTTTTAGTGCGGTGGCGTCGTCTAGTGCGGCGACGCCCTTAGTGCAGCAGTGTACTGAGGGCGCGTACTGTTACGCCACCAACTCAACCTTGTCGTTCGCCTCTTCCATGCTGCTGTTGTGCATCTCTTCCAGCGCGCGCTTGTAGTCGGTCGGGAACACCTTGACGAACTTGCCGCGGCTGTTGGCCCAGTCGTCCAGCAGGTTGCGGGCGCGGGTCGAGCCGGTATGCTTGAAGTGGCGCTCGATCAGGCGTTTCAGGATCGCCTCGTCGGACTCGCGCGCACCGCCACGGGTCTGGCTGTGCCAGCTGGATTGGTCGCCCTGCTCCTTGGTGGCCAGCACGCGCTCCAGGTTGACCATGGTCGTGTTGCACTTCTGCTCGAACTCGCCCTTCGGGTCGTACACGTAAGCCACGCCGCCCGACATGCCCGCCGCGAAGTTGCGGCCGGTGTCGCCCAGCACCACGACGGTACCGCCGGTCATGTATTCGCAGCCGTGGTCGCCCAGGCCTTCGACGACCGCCGTCGCGCCCGAGTTACGGACGGCGAAGCGTTCGCCGGCCACGCCGTTGAAGAAGGCTTCACCGGCGATCGCACCGTACATCACCGTGTTGCCGACGATGATGTTGTCCACGGCCCAGCCACGGAACTCGGTGTTCGGACGCACGATGATGCGGCCGCCCGACAGGCCCTTGCCGACGTAGTCGTTGCCCTCGCCCACCAGGTCGATTGTGATGCCGTGCGCCAGGAAAGCCGCGGCCGACTGGCCGGCGGTACCCTGCAGCTGGATGTGGATGGTGTCGTCCGGCAGGCCGGCGTGGCCATAGCGCTTGGCGACCTCGCCCGACAGCATGGCGCCGACGGTGCGGTTCAGGTTCTTCACCGGCGAGATGAAGGAAACGCGCTCGCCCTTCTCCAGCGCCGCCTTGGCTTGCGCGATCAGCTTGTGGTCGAGTGCCTTGTCCAGGCCGTGGTCCTGGCTGTCGCTGTGCAGCAGGGCGCGCGGGCTGTCGACCTTCGGCTGGTAGAAGATGTTGCTGAAGTCCAGGCCTTGCGCTTTCCAGTGGCCGACGGCGCGGCTGCGGTCGAGCAGGTCGGCGCGGCCGATCAGCTCGTCATAGCTGCGGATACCCAGCTGGGCCATGATCTGGCGCGCTTCCTCGGCGACGAAGAAGAAGTAATTGACCACGTGTTCCGGCTTGCCCTGGAACTTGGCGCGCAGGACCGGGTCCTGGGTTGCCACGCCCACTGGGCAGGTGTTCAGGTGGCACTTGCGCATCATGATGCAGCCTTCCACCACCAGCGGCGCGGTCGCGAAACCGATCTCGTCGGCGCCCAGCAGGGCGGCGATGACGACGTCGCGGCCGGTACGCATCTGGCCGTCGGCCTGGACGCGAATGCGGCTGCGCAGCCCGTTCAGCACCAGGGTCTGCTGGGTCTCGGCGAGGCCCAGCTCCCACGGCGTGCCGGCGTGCTTCACCGACGACAGCGGCGAGGCGCCGGTGCCGCCGTCATGGCCGGCGACCACCACGTGGTCGGCCTTGGCTTTGCTGACGCCCGCGGCGACGGTACCGATGCCGACTTCCGACACCAGCTTGACCGAGATCGACGCGTTCGGGTTCACGTTCTTGAGGTCGTGGATCAGCTGCGCCAGGTCCTCGATCGAATAGATGTCGTGGTGCGGCGGCGGCGAGATCAGGCCGACACCCGGCACCGACACGCGCAGCGAGGCAATGTACTCGGACACCTTGTGGCCCGGCAGCTGGCCGCCTTCTCCCGGCTTGGCGCCCTGCGCCATCTTGATCTGGATCTGGTCGGCCGACGACAGGTACTCGGCCGAGACGCCGAAGCGGCCCGACGCCACCTGCTTGATCTTCGAACGCAGCGAATCGCCTTCCTGCAGCGGGATATCGGCGACGACGCGGTCCGAGCCCAGGATCGAAGCCAGGGACTCGCCCTTGGCGATCTTGATGCCCTTGAACTCGCCCATGTAGCGGCGCGGGTCCTCGCCGCCCTCGCCGGTGTTGCTCTTGCCGCCGATACGGTTCATGGCGACGGCCAGTGTGGCGTGCGCCTCGGTCGAGATCGAGCCGAGCGACATCGCACCGGTGGCGAAACGTTTGACGATTTCCTTGGCCGGCTCGACCTCGTCCAGCGGGATCGCCTTGCTCGGATCGATCTTGAACTCCATCAGGCCGCGCAACGTCAGGTGGCGGCGGCTCTGGTCGTTGATGATCTGGGCGTACTCTTTATAGGTGCTGAAGTTGTTGGCACGGGTCGAGTGCTGCAGCTTGGCGATCGCATCCGGGGTCCACAGGTGGTCTTCGCCGCGCACGCGGAACGCATACTCGCCGCCGACGTCGAGCGAGTGCGCCAGCACCGGGTCGTTGCCGAAGGCCAGGGTGTGCAGGCGCAGCGCCTCTTCCGCCACTTCGAACAGGCCGATGCCTTCGACGGTCGACGAGGTGCCCTTGAAGTACTTGTCCACCAGCGACTTGTTGAGGCCGACGGCTTCGAAGATCTGGGCGCCGCAGTAGGACATGTAGGTCGAGATGCCCATCTTCGACATCACCTTCATGAGGCCCTTGCCGATCGCCTTGGTGTAGTTGTAATGGACTTTGTCGACGGCGATCTCGTGCGGCAGCGAATGCGCCAGCTCGGCCAGCGTTTCGAGTGCCAGGTAGGGGTGCACGGCTTCGGCGCCGTAGCCGGCCAGCAGCGCGAAGTGGTGGGTTTCGCGGGCGGAACCGGTTTCGACCACCAGGCCGGTCGAGGCGCGCAGGCCGCGCATCACCAGGTGCTGGTGGACGGCGGAGGTTGCCAGCAGCGCGGGGATCGCGACCTGGTCGGCGCCCAGGTTGCGGTCCGACACGACCAGGATGTTGTGGCCGGATTTCACCGCGTCGACGGCTTCCGCGCACAGCGAGGCCAGCGAGGCTTCGATGCCTTCCTTGCCCCAGGCGACCGGGTAGCAGATGTTCAGCTCATACGACTTGAACTTGCCGCCGGTATGCAGGCTGATGTTGCGCAGGCGCGCCATGTCGTCGAAGCCGATCACCGGCTGCGACACTTCGAGGCGCATCGGCGGGTTGACGTTGTTGGTGTCCAGCAGGTTCGGCTTCGGGCCGATGAACGAGACCAGCGACATCACCATCGCTTCGCGGATCGGGTCGATCGGCGGATTGGTCACCTGCGCGAACAGCTGCTTGAAATAAGAGTACAGCGGTTTCAGCTTGTTCGACATCACGGCGAGCGGCGAGTCGTTGCCCATCGAACCCGTGGCTTCTTCGCCCAGCACGGCCATCGGCGACATCAGGAATTTCAAGTCTTCCTGGGTGTAGCCGAAGGCTTGCTGGCGGTCCAGCAGGGACACAGGCGCTTTTTCGCCCTGGGCCGGGATGTCCTTGGCGCGGCTCTGGGCCAGCTGCGATTCCGACAGCTTGATTTCGTTCAGCTTGATGCGCACCGACTTGATCCATGCCTTGTACGGCTTGGCGTTCGAGTAGGTGTCCTTCAGTTCCTTGTCGTCGATGATGCGGCCGGCTTCGAGGTCGATCAGGAACATCTTGCCGGGCTGCAGGCGCCACTTTTTCACGATGCGCGATTCCGGGATCGGCAGCACGCCTGATTCCGATGCCATCACGACCAGGTCGTCGTCGGTGACCACGTAGCGCGCCGGACGCAGGCCGTTGCGGTCGAGCGTACCGCCGATGTGGCGGCCGTCGGTGAAGGCCATCGCGGCCGGGCCGTCCCACGGCTCCATCATGGCGGCGTGGTATTCATAGAACGCGCGGCGGTTCTCGTCCATCGTCGCGTGGTTTTCCCAGGCTTCCGGGATCATCATCATCATCGCCTGGGCGATCGGGTAGCCGGCCATGACCAGCAGTTCGAGCGCATTGTCGAAGCAGGCGGTGTCCGACTGGCCTTCATAGATCAGCGGGAACAGTTTATTCAGGTCGTCGCCCAGCACGGCCGACTTCATGACGCCTTCGCGGGCGCGGGTCCAATTAAAATTGCCCTTGACGGTGTTGATCTCGCCGTTGTGCGCGATCAGGCGGTACGGGTGGGCCAGCGGCCATTCCGGGAAGGTATTGGTCGAGAAGCGCTGGTGCACCAGCGACAGCGCCGACACGCAGCGCGGATCCTGCAGGTCTTTATAGTAGACGCCGACCTGGTCGGCCAGCAGCAGGCCTTTATAGACAACGGTGCGCGCCGACATCGACGGCACGAAGAATTCCTTGCCGTGCATGAGCTTCAGGGCCTGGATCGCGTGGCCCGACGATTTGCGGATCACGTACAGCTTGCGCTCGAGCGCATCGGTGACCATCACGTCCGGGCCGCGGCCGATGAAGATCTGGCGGATCACCGGTTCCTTGGCGCGCACGGTGGGCGACATCGGCATGGTGTCGTCGACCGGCACGTTGCGCCAGCCCAGCACGACCTGGCCTTCGGCGCGCACGGCGCGCTCGATTTCCTGTTCGCAGGCGATGCGCGAGGCGTGCTCTTTCGGCAGGAAGATCATGCCGACGCCATACTCGCCCGGCGGCGGCAGCTCGACGCCCTGCTTGCCCATCTCGTCGCGGTAGTACTGGTCCGGGATCTGGATCAGGATGCCGGCACCGTCGCCCATCAGCGCATCGGCGCCGACCGCACCGCGGTGGTCCAGGTTCTTCAGGATGAGCAGGCCTTGCTCGATGATGGAATGGCTTTTGTTGCCCTTGATGTGGGCGATGAAACCGACGCCGCAGGCGTCGTGTTCATTGGCGGGATCGTACAAACCTTGGGCAATCATGTGGGGCTCCGCAGCATTTTATGAATATCGAAAGTCGAGAATAGAGCAGAGTCGGGTAAACATCAATCACAATAATTAGGGTCGGAGTCAAATTAAATTTGCGGTTGACCGCCGAATGAATAAATGGGGACATGGTCATTCAAGGTGCGTCGATGGACTGGATACCTGAATCGAATCAATGCATTAGCATCGCTGCGGGAATGTTGTAAGACTAGCCGGGTGCTGGATCGGATGGCGCGCTACAGGCCGACACCGCGCCAGTGCGCGTGTACGTGGTCGAGCGAAGTGTGTGCGTATTGCTCCGGCCGCTTGTCGGTTCTGCCGCATCGAACGCGGGTTCCCATTGGACGACCCGCTTCGCTGGACCCGGGGGTGAAGTCCGGATGGGGCCGGGCGCCAGGTCGAACACAGGGGGCGCGGCTTGCGGCGGCCCCCTTGTTCGGCCCGTTTATTGGGGTTCGGTCGGCGTGACCTTGAATGGGCGCCCGCGCTTGGCCGGCAGTATCTGGCGCTTGGTCTTTTTTTCCAATGCCGCTTTGAACGCATGCGAGCCGAGCGCCCCACCCTTCAGCACGGCCGCGTCGATGGTGTCCAGTTCGTCCATCGACAAACCCTGCTGCGCCAGCGCGATGTAGGCGGCTTCGCGCTGGAACGGCGTATTACCCAGATCCCAGTAGGTGGCGTGATCGGTGATCAGCGCATCGGCGCGCGTGCCGGCGTGGTGGGCATAGCTCGACCAGCGGTAATCGGCTGCGCTGCCCGCCTGCTGCAGGCGCACCGGGTGCAATTCGATATAGCGCATGCAGGCCAGGAAGTACTGGACCGGATCGATGACGGCCGTGCGGAAACGGCCGCCGAACAGCGTGCCCGAGCGGCCGTGCCTGGCATTGAACCAGGGCACGTACAGGCGCCCGACTTTCTGCATCATCAGCGCCAGCCCGTCTTCGTCGGCGGGGGTGGCCAGCAGTTGCAGGTGGTCCGGCAGCAGCACGTAGGCGTGGATGGCGACGTGGTAGAACCGGGCGCTCTCCTTCAGCCAGCCGAGGAAGCGCGCGTAATCCTCGTCGTCGCGGAAGATGGCGATGTTGTCGTTGCCGCGCTGGACCAGGTGGTGCGGCTGGTGCGGCAGGATCAGTCGGGGTTGGCGGGCCATGGCGGCAACTCATTCATTCTTCGATGCAGGCGGCGGCGGCGTCATGAAGCGCGCCAACCGGCACCCGGCGCGCCATGCCGGCGACCGGGCTGCAGACGCTGGCATGGCCGTCTCGCGCAATGCGGGAAAGCGCCCACTGTAGCGCTAACTTGACGATCAGGCCAGCGTGAATCCGGCCGACAGGCTATACCCTTCGCCATAGGCGCTGCGCAGCGGCAGGTCCTGGCCCAGGCCGGTACGCGCCTTCTTGCGCAACCGGTACACCAGCATGTCGACGCGGCGGCTCGCATCCGGATCGTCGCCGCCCATGCCGGCCACGATCACCTGGCGCGGCACCGGGCGGGTATTGATGGTCAGCAGGTGCAGAAAATTGCACTCTTTTTCGGTCAGGTCGATCACCTTGCCCATCAGCTCGAGCTGGCGTGCCGAGACGCGCAGCATCCACTTGCTCGGCGCCGGGGCCGGCTCGGCCGGACGCACGCGGCGGTCGAGGGCTTCGATGTGGGCAGCCAGTTCCGGGAACTTGATCGGCTTGGTCAGATAGTGGTCGGCGCCGAGGCGCAGGCCGAGGATGCGGTTGTCGAACGCGACCCGGCCGGTCAGCACCAGCAGGCCGATTTCGGGATAGAGCTGGCGCATGCGCGGGATCACATTGAAACCGTCTTCGTCGGGCAGGCCCAGGTCGAGTACGACCACGGCGGCCGGGGTGCGGGTCAGGGCCGCCCACATGTCGCCGGCGGTGGTCGCGATCGTCACCTCGTGACCTAGTTCCCTGAGGAAGTCGGCCATGTCGCCGGCGTAATCGCCATTGTCTTCAACAATCAGTATTTGCGTCATGGGTGTGCCATGTTTCTCTTATTACGTGTTTCCCGGCATTGTTGTCGGGTGGCTATCCACGTTGCCTGCCCGATTATCACTGTTGGTCTCGCCGGAAGCAAGATGTTTTGGGGCGGCATCCGCGGTGCTTTCCTGGGCCGGCAGCCACAGCCGGAACTCGGCGCCGCCGCCGGCCGGCGTCACCATCCCCAGCGAACCGCCGTGGACTTCGACCACCGAGCGCGCCATGTACAGGCCGAGTCCCTTGCCGGGCGTGCCGGCCGCGTTGGTGCCGCGGTAGCCCTTGTCGAAAATGTGCGGCTGGTCGTCCGGCGCCACGCCCGGCCCCTGGTCGCGCAGCGCCAGTTCGATGCCGCCGCCGCTGCGGCGCCCGCCGACATGCAGCGGACTGCCGGCCGGCGTGTGGCGCAGCGCATTCTCCAGCACCAGCTTGAGCGCCAGGCGCAGGCCGGCCGGTTCGCCGCGCAGCGCCGCCGGCAAGTCGTGCGCATCGAAGCTGACCGGACGGCCCGCCACCCGCGCCTGGGCCACCAGTTCTTCCAGCAGCAGGCGCGGCGCCACGGCGTTCGGCTGGCGCTGGCGCCCCAGTTCCGCCATCCGTTCCGGTGACAGGTAGTCGTCCAGCATGGCGATCAGGCGGTCGGTGGCGACCGCGATCTTGCGGTAGCGCTGGCGCGTCGGCTCGTCGGCACCGGTAGCGGTAGCGGTGGCTTCCAGGCGCTGGACGGCGCCGTCGATGGTCGACAGCGGGGTGCGGAATTCGTGGTTCAGCATGCTGGCGAAGCGCTTCTGCTCGTGTTCGCGCGCGCGCCGCGCCGACAGGTCGCGCACCAGCCCGGCCAGCGAACGCGGCTGTCCGGCGTCATCCGCCAGCAGGGTCGAGATCACTTCCACCGGGGTGATACGGCCATCCGGCCGGCGCACCTCGAAGGCGCGCGTCACGCGCAGGCGCGATCCGTCGCCGGCGGCGAAGCGCCGCAGCCGCGCCGGCAAGCCGCCGCACAAGGCGGCCAGGGGGCCGTCGCCGCCTTCGGCCAACTGTTGTTCAATATCCACACGACCATAGCCCAGCATGTCGTCGAGACCGGGGCTGAGGTAGGCCAGGGTGTGGGTGCTGCAGTCGAGGATGAACGCGACATCGCCGCCGAGCTCGGCAATGGTACGGAAGGCGTCCGCCGTGGCCAGCGCTGCCGGGCCGGCTGGGGGGACGGAAGCGCTACGGGGCATGGAAACCTTCCGGATGAGTGATTGCAGTCGGAATCAAAAGACTGCCAAGTTGCCAAGTATAGTGCGCTGACTCAACAATTGACTAGGCAAACCGCTCTAGAGCGTTGCGTGGGGGAGATATGTCAATACAAAACGCCGTCCCGCGCAGGCGGTGACGGCGTTTCGTTGGGGTGAACGGGGTAGGCCGTTCAGTCTTCGAGCGGCGCAAAAATGGCTTGCAGATCTTCCTGCGTCAGCGCCATCTTCTGCGATTCGCCTTCGGCCAGGATCGATTGCGCCAGCTCCGACTTCTTCTGCTGCAGCAGCTGGATCTTTTCTTCCAGCGTACCCTTCGCGATCAATTTATAGACGAACACCGGCTTGTCCTGCCCGATGCGCCAGGCGCGGTCGGTCGCCTGGTTTTCGGCGGCCGGGTTCCACCACGGGTCGTAGTGGATCACGGTGTCGGCCGCGGTCAGGTTGAGGCCGACGCCGCCGGCTTTCAGGCTGATCAGGAAGATCGGCACCGCGCCCTGCTGGAAGGCGGCAACCTGGGCCGAGCGGTCGCGCGTTTCGCCGGTGAGGATCGCGTACGGGATATTGCGTGCGTCCAGCTCTTCCTCGATCAGGCCGAGCATGCTGGTGAATTGCGAGAACACCAGGATCTTGCGGCCTTCGCCCAGCAGGTCGTCGACCATCTGCATCAGGTCGGTCAGCTTGGCGGAGACGGCGGCCGTGTTCTTCTTGGTCGGCATCGCTTTGACAAGACGCGGGTCGCAGCAGACCTGGCGCAGTTTCAGCAGCGCTTCGAGGATGACGATCTGGCTGCGCGCCACGCCCTTGCGGTCGATTTCCTCGCGCACCTTCTTGTCCATCGCCAGGCGCACGGTTTCGTACAGGTCGCGCTGGGGACCGCTGATCTCGATGCGGCGGATCATTTCGGTCTTTTGCGGCAGTTCCTTGGCCACATTGTCCTTGGTCCGGCGCAGCAGGAAGGGCTTAATGCGGCGGTTCAGCAGCGCGCGCCGCACCGGGTCGTCCTGGCGTTCGATCGGGTGGCGGAACTGGCTGTTGAAGGTCTTCTCGTCGCCGAGCAGGCCCGGCAGCAGGAAGTGGAACTGCGACCACAGCTCGCCCAGGTGGTTTTCCAGCGGCGTGCCGGACAGGCACAGGCGATGGCGCGCATTCAGCGAACCGGCCGTCTGCGCCGCCTTCGAGCGGGTGTTCTTGATGTAGTGCGATTCGTCCAGGATCACCAGGTGGTACTCGTGCTCGCGCAGCTTTTCCTCGTCGCGCGGCAGCAGCGCGTAGGTGGTCAGCACGATGTCGGCCTGGTCGATCTGGTCGAACAAGTCCATGCGCTCCTTGCCCTGCAGCAGCAGCACCTTCAGGTCGGGCGCGAAGCGCGCCGATTCTTCCATCCAGTTGGCCATCAGGCTGGTCGGCGCGATCACCAGCGCCGGCGCGGTCAGGCGGCCGGCTTCCTTTTCGGTGAGGATGTGGGCGATGGTCTGCACGGTTTTACCAAGACCCATGTCGTCGGCCAGGATGCCGCCGAGGTCGTACTCGCGCAGGAATTGCATCCAGGCCAGGCCGTCCAGCTGGTAGTCGCGCAGGGTCGCCTGCAAGCCCTTCGGCGCATCGACCTTTTTCACTTTGCCGAACTGGCTCAGCTTGCGGCCGGTCTCGCGCAGGCGTTCGCCGCCGGTCCAGTTGAAGGCGGCGCCGCGCGCCAGCTCTTCGAGGCGCGCCGCGTCCAGCGTCGACAGGCGCACCTTGCTCTTGATCTTGTCGTTGAAATACAGCTCGCCCAGCGTCGACAGGATCGGTTTGACGCGGCCCCAGGGCAGCGCCACGCGCAGGCCGTCGGGCAGGGTCGCCAGCATCTGGTCGGCTTCGCCGTGGAAGGCCAGCACTTCCGGATTGAAATCGAGCGGCGTGCTGCGGATGAGTTGCACCAGCACCGGCAGCAGTGGCACGCGCTTGCGGTTGACCACGATGCCCAGTTCCAGCTCGAACCAGGCGTTACCCGCCTCGGCCGGCTCTTCGATCTGGGCATACCAGTCCTCGACCGGCACCACGTCGTAGCGGTACTTGGGCGACTTCTGCAGGTGCCAGCCGATGTCGGACAGCGCATCCAGTTCGTTTTCGGCAAAGCGCAGCCAATGCGCCTGGCTGTCCAGCAACTGCGCGCCGGCCAGTGCCGACAGGGGCGCCGTGGCCGGCTTGCGGAAGCCGATCTCGTGCAGCATGTCGAGCGCCGCGGCTTCGAATGCCTCGTTGCGCTGGATCACTTCGGTGACGTCGCCGATCTGGCGCACCACGCGCTGGGCCGGGTCGAAGGACACGCGCTGGCCGTCGTAGTCGAACGACAGCACGGCGAAATCCTGCCAGCGCTGGGTCGTGCCGTCGGCCACCTGCACCGCATCCAGCAGCAGGTGCGGCTGCGGCTTGACGTCGGTGCGGATGCGCTGCGTGAGCGGCTGCGGCAGCGGCATCAGCTGCTGCAGGCCGTGCGCCAGCAACAGTTGCGACACGCGCTTCTTGTCGTTGCCCGCCAGCGGTGGCGCCTGCGACACCAGAGCCTGCAGGTCGGCCAGCGAAATATCGATGCCGCCGCGGTTCAGGGCCAGCGGACCGCAGGACAGGTTGTCGATATACCACGGCGGATCGGTCGGCAGCATGTAGTCGACCAGGTCGGCGCCCGGGTGGTTGGCGCCCTTGGCCGGTTCCACCGACCAGCCGAGCTTGGCAGTACGGCCCTCGTCGCGCCAGGTGAGGTTGGCCTGGCGCTCCGGGCCGGCCTGCAACGGATACAGCAAGCCGTTGCTCATGTCCGACCAAGAATTAGCCCACAGCAATTTACCTTGCGCCAGCAATTGCGCCAGCAGGATGGCGCCGACCTTGCCCTTGGGCTCGGTCGCGCTGGTGCTCTGGTTGGAACCGCTGCGCATGGCGATGAAGAAACGCACCAGATCCTCGTCATCCCCTTCGAGATAGGCGGGCGGCGCCGACAGCAGCGAGAACACTTCGCCAACCGGACTGGCCGACGCCACGTCCCCGTTCGGACGCAGGCGCGCCTTGCACAGGCACACCGCGACATGGCGGCCACCGCTGGTCGGGGCCATGACATAAACGAATTTGTACTGGACAGCCTTGGGGTCAGCCACTTCGGCGGTCAGCTTGGGTTGCGGATGCGCTGCCGCTTCGACCCTTTGCAGCCAGCTCAATACCGGGGCGGGCAGGACAGGTGCGCGTGCGGGCGCTCGAGCCGGCGGGGCGTCGCTGGTATCGTCGCGAGGAAAATCAACTGTGTGCATGGGGTCTCAGGAATCTGGGATTTGAAAAAACAACAATGTTTATTATCCTCTATACGGACAGAACTGTTTTGTTCGTGATCGCACGTAGCAGGATGAAACTTTACAAGCCGAAAGGAGTAAAAGTTACACTCTTCCGCAGGTTTTTTCTAGCACCTGCACTCGTAAACATCGATTGTTGGGAGATTGAGCAAGCTTGCGCGCGTTTTGGCAGCCTTCCGACAGCGACAGCCAGTCCGCAGGTGTCAGTCGGCGCCGCTACCGAAGTAAGCCAGGAACATCGACACCGACGCGTCGATGAGACGCGCCTGCGCCTGCGCATCCAGCGGTGCGGCGCCCAGGGTGACTTGCGGCCAGAACGCGAAGGTCTTGATATGGCCTTGCAGCAGGGTGGAAGCAAATGCAGGGTCGCCCGGTTTCAGCCTGCCGTCGGCCTGGGCGGCGCGGATCCAGGCGGTGAGTCCCTCCTCGCGTTCGCCGATGCGGTCGAACACGGCGCGCGCGTGCGCGGGCGCGTGGATCGCCTCGGCCACCGCGACCCGGGCCAGGTCGATGAAATCGCGCTCGGCCAGCGTGCGCATCTTGTGCGCCAACAGCTCGGTCAATTGTTCGCGCAAGCCGAGGGCGCGGCGATAAGGCAAGTCCAGCGCCTCGGCCTCGCTCTGGAACAATTGCACCAGCGTCTCCGCGAACAGCTCGTCCTTGCTCGGGAAATGGTTGTACACGGTGCGCTTGGACACCCCTGCGGCGGCAGCGATCCGGTCCACGCTGGTGGCCTCGAAGCCACAGGCACGGAATTGTTCGGCGGCGGCCTTGAGAATGGCCTGGCGCTTGCGGTCGGTAAGGCGGGTTGGTGCGTCCATCGGATAATTCTACACTCGCTAGTTTACTTTCTCAAAAACGGAAACTACACTGTGTAGTGTACATTTACATTTATCCAACGCGATGCGCCTTCTGACGAATGCCCTTTTTGGAGTCCTGCTCATGACCGGTTCTACCCTGGCGTCGACGCCTGCCCCCGCGACCTCTCCCCAATTCCACGACGGGAAATTCCGCAACCCGGTACCGATGCACGAGCACAGCTTCGGCGAGATGGTCAGCCTGTGGTGGAACTTCATGGTCCACAAGCCGGCCGGCACCGTGCCGGAAGGCGCGATTCCGGTACGAACCCTGAGCCGGGCCGACCTGCTGGCGGCGCCCGACAACACCCTGTTCCGGCTCGGCCACTCGACCCTCCTGCTCAAGCTGGCCGGCGAGTTCTATCTGACCGACCCGGTGTTCTCGAAGCGCGCGTCGCCGGTGCAGTGGGCCGGACCGGCACGCTTCCATGCGCCGCCGATCACGATCGAGGAGCTGCCGCCGATCAAGGCGGTGATCCTGTCGCACGACCATTACGACCACCTCGACGAAGCCGCGGTCAAGGCGCTGGCCGGCAAGACCACCCACTTCCTGGCACCGCTGGGCGTGGGCGACCGCCTGGCCGGCTGGGGGATCGACGCCGCCAAGATCCATCAGTTCGACTGGTGGCAGGGCACCGAGATCGACGGCGTACGCTTCGTGGCGACGCCGTCCCAGCATTTCTCGGGCCGCGGCCTGGGCGACCGCAATACGACGCTGTGGGCATCGTGGGTCATCCTGCACCAGGACCTGCGCGTGTTCTTCAGCGGCGACAGCGGCTATTTCAGCGGCTTCAAGGACATCGGCGCCAAATATGGCCCGTTCGACGTGGCCCTGCTGGAAACCGGCGCCTACGACAAGCAATGGCCGGACGTCCACATGCAGCCCGAGGAAACCCTGCAAGCCTTCCTCGACCTGAAAGGCAAGTGGCTGGTGCCGATCCACAACGGCACCTTCGACCTCAGCCTGCACCGCTGGCAGGACCCGTTCGAGCGCATCTCGGCGCTGGCGCAAGCGCGCGGCGTGGCCCTGTCGACGCCGGAGATCGGAGAACCGCTCGACCTGGTGCAGCCGCACCCTGGCCGGCCATGGTGGCGCGCCGTCAAATGAGCCGCCAGCCGGCATGCGCGGCGACGTCGGCGACGCGCCGGCTGTGCAAGGCAGCTGGCCGGGTACCGGGCCGGCGCAAGGTTTGCCATCGCTAGCGCAGCAGGGCGCGCAACGCCACCGGATCGAGCCTGCCGTTGCTGTCCTTGCCCAGGCCGGCCAGCCAGCCTTGCACCGTCTCGGCCGGGCGCGCCGGGCTGAAATACCAGCCCTGCACGCAGCCCATGTCCCTGCCGCGCAGCCAGTCGAGATCTTCCTGGCGCTCCACGCCTTCGCACAGCAGTTCGGCATCGAACACGGCGGCGACCCCGTGTATCAGGGTCAGCAGGCCGGCCGTGCGCTGGTTGCTTGCCACGCCGTGCACGAAACGGCGGTCGGCCTTGAGGCGGTCGAAGCAGAAGCTGCTGAGCGTGTCGAGGTTCGAATAGCCGGTGCCGAAATCGTCGACCGCGATGCGCAGGCCGAGTGCGCGCAGCGCGGCCACCCGTTCGGACAGCAGCTGGGGCGATTCGAGCAGCTGGCTTTCGGTCACCTCGACTTCCAGCAGATGGCCGGGCACGCCGCTACGCGCGAGCAGGTCGCGTATGCGCGGCAGCACCTCAGGATGCAGCAGCGTGGCGCGCGACGCGTTCAGGGACACCGGCGCGGGCACCAGGCCGTCTGCCAGCCACGCCTGCAGGTCGGTGCAGACACGGGCCAGTACATGCAGGTCGAGCTCGACGATATCGCCGGCATGCTCGGCCAGTCCGATGAACCGGTTGGGCCCGAGCAATCCCAATACCGGATGCCGCCAGCGCACCAGTGCCTCCAGGCCGATCAGGCGGCCCTGCGCCAGATCCACCTGGGGCTGGTAATGCACTTCCAGCGCGCCGGCATCGCCGGCCCCGCGCTGCAAGGCTTGCAGTTCCATGCGCAGCTGCGTGCCGGCCCGCAGGCCCTGGTCGTACTCGCGGATGACGCTGGCGCTGCGCGCGTGACCCACCGCATGGGCGGCCGCTTCCGCACCATCCAGCAGGGACAAGGCGCCATCGTGGGCGGCATCATGCGCGCCAGCCAGCACGCCGCCGGCGGGGTGCCGCACGATACCGATGCGGGCATGCAGCCGACGCTGTCCCGACGCGGTATCGAAAGGCGCATCCAGCACGTCCCGCAATGCATCGATCCTGGCCGCGCTATCCTGCAGCACAGCATCCATGGCAAACGCGAAACGGTCGCCGCCCAGGTGGCCGGTCAGCCCGTACAAGCCACCCCAGGCCACGATGCGCTCGCCGACCAGGCGCAGGATGGCGTCGCCCTGGGCACGGCCGACGGCGTGGTTCAGCTGGCGAAAGCCGATCAGGTCGACGTAGCCGACCGTCAGCTCGGCGCCGTCCTCGGCATGGTCGAGCAGGCACTGCAGGTGATGCGCGAACACCTCGCGCTTGTACAGGCCGGTGGCGCTGTCGCAGTAGCGTGCATTCAGGGTCTCCGCCGCCACCTCGCCGAGCAGGCGCAGCTGGGCCGCCTGGTCGGCGTGGAGGGTGCGCGCCTCCTTGCCCATCACCCAGAGCGTGCCGAACACGTGACCGCCGGCCCCACGCAGCAGCACGGCGGCATAGTGGCACAGTCGCGCCACGGCCACGACGGGATTGTCCGCGAAGCGCGGATCGTTGGAAGCATCCGGCACTTCGAACCAGTCCTCGCCGACTTCGAGCGCGGTGTCGCAGAAGGACCCCACGCGCGGCAGGTAAGCATCGCCAACGCCATAGCGCCCGGGTACCCACATCTGCGACTGGAACACCAGGCTGACGCCGCCGATGCTGGTGCCGGTGGCCTTGACCGCCAGTTCGGTAATGCAATCGAGCCGTGGGTCGGTCGGCGCCAGTACTGGCTGGACTTCCCGCTCAGGGCGGGTCTGGGGGCGGCGCGCACTTTCCATGGTTACGCAGAATAATGATGGGTTCCTCCATCCTACTCCTGCTCGCATGGGGATGGCATAGCGACATGACTGGATACAGTCAATTGTGCATTCTTATTTGTGGATGCTTACCCGCCGCGCATGGGCGCCTTCCATGCGCCGCGGCCGCTGTCAAGACTGGCGAATCTGCCCGGTTTGCGTATCATTGCCACTCTGATCCATACCACTGCCCGACTCCATGCTGCCGTCCATCGAACAACGCCTCGCCCAAGAACTGTCCGCCAAACCGGTGCAGGTGGCCGCCGCCATCGCCCTCCTCGATGAAGGCGCGACCGTCCCCTTCATCGCCCGCTACCGCAAGGAAGCCACCGGCGGCCTGGACGACGTCCAGCTGCGCCTGCTGGAAGAGCGCCTGCGCTACCTGCGCGAACTGGAAGACCGGCGCGCTGCCGTGATCGCCTCGATCACCGAGCAGAACAAGATGACGCCGGAACTGCTGCAGGCGCTGGCGCTGGCCGAGGACAAGACCCGCCTGGAAGATCTCTACCTGCCGTATAAACAGAAGCGCCGCACCAAGGCCCAGATCGCGATCGAGGCCGGGCTGGCGCCGCTGGCGGACGCCCTGCTGGCCGATCCGTCGCAGCATCCGGACACCGTCGCCACCCAGTACCTGCGCGAGGCCTTCACCAATGCCGACGGCGTCAACAACCCGGGCGTGGCGGACACCAAGGCCGCGCTCGACGGCGCGCGCCAGATCCTGATGGAACGTTTTGCGGAAGACGCCGAACTGCTGCAGGCGCTGCGCGAATACGTGCAGGAACACGGCATGGTCGAATCGAAGGTGGTCGAGGGCAAGCAGGACGAAGGCGAAAAGTTCGCCGACTACTTCGATTACTCGGAAACCCTGTCGACCGTGCCCTCGCACCGTGCGCTGGCACTGATGCGCGGCCGCCGCGAAGGCATCCTCGACGTGACGCTGCGCCTCGATACCGAGCTTGAAAAGCCGAAGTGGGATGCCCCGCTGAACCCGTGCGAAAGCCGCATCGCCGCGCGCTTCGGCATCAAGGGCGCCGGCCGCCCGGCCGACAAATGGCTGCAGGATACGGCGCGCTGGACCTGGCGCGTAAAAAGCTTCATGTACATCGAGACTGAACTGATGGGCCTGCTGCGCGACAAGGCGGAAACCGATGCGATCCAGGTGTTTGCGCGCAATTTGAAGGCCCTGCTGCTGGCGGCGCCGGCCGGCCCGCATGCCACCATGGGCCTGGACCCGGGCCTGCGTACCGGCGTCAAGGTCGCGGTGGTCGACCCGACCGGTAAAGTGGTCGACACCGCCACCATCTATCCGCACGCGCCGCGCAACGACTGGGACGGCTCGCTGCACACGCTGGCCAAGCTCGCGGCCAAGCACAAGGTGTCCCTGATCTCGATCGGCAACGGCACCGCGTCGCGCGAGACCGATAAACTGGCGCAGGACTTGATCAAGCAGCAGCCTGACCTGAAACTGACCAAGATCGTGGTGTCGGAAGCCGGCGCCTCGGTGTATTCGGCGTCGGAATTCGCGTCGCGCGAGCTGCCCGACCTCGACGTCTCGATCCGCGGCGCGGTCTCGATCGCGCGCCGCCTGCAGGATCCGCTGGCGGAACTCGTGAAAATCGACCCGAAGAGCATCGGCGTCGGCCAGTACCAGCACGACGTGTCGCAGACCCAGCTCGCGCGCCAGCTCGACGCCGTGGTCGAGGATTGCGTGAACGCGGTCGGCGTGGACGTCAACACGGCGTCGGCGCCGCTGCTGGCGCGCGTGTCCGGTTTATCGGCCAGCGTGGCCCAGAGCATCGTCAACTATCGCGATGCCAAGGGTGCGTTCGCCTCGCGCGCAGCCCTGAAGAGTGTGCCGCGCCTGGGTGATAAAACCTTCGAACAGGCCGCCGGTTTCCTGCGCGTGATGGGCGGCGAGAATCCGCTGGACGCGTCGGCGGTGCACCCGGAATCGTATCCGGTGGTGCAGAAGATCCTGCTGGACATCCAGCGCGACATCAAGCACGTGATCGGCGACGGCGCGCTGGTGAAGTCGCTGAACCCGGCCAAGTATGCCGATGAAAAATTCGGCGTGCCGACCGTGTCCGACATCCTGAAGGAACTGGAAAAGCCGGGACGCGATCCGCGTCCGGAATTCACCACGGCCACCTTCAAGGAAGGCGTGGAAGAGATCAGCGACCTGCGTCCGGACATGATCCTGGAAGGCGTGGTGACCAACGTCGCCGCCTTCGGCGCCTTTGTCGATATCGGCGTGCACCAGGACGGCCTGGTGCACATCTCGGCGCTGTCGAACACCTTCGTCAAGGACCCGCACACGGTCGTAAAAGCCGGCCAGGTGGTCAAGGTAAAAGTGCTCGAAGTCGACGTCAAGCGCAAGCGCATCGCGCTGACCATGCGTTTGTCGGACAGCGCGCCGCAGGCAGGCTCGCAACCGCAGCAGCGCGGCGACCGCGATGACCGCAAGCGCATGGGCCAGCAACAGCAGCGCCAGGAACGCTCGGCGCCGGCGGCAGCGGGCGGTGCCATGGCGGCGGCATTCGCCAAGCTCAAGAAATAAGCATGTTCACGATCGCCCGCGCCGACCCGGCATCGCCCGACGCCCGCGTGCTGCTGGCGGAACTGGGCGCGGCGCTGGCGGCGATCACCGGCAGCGACGGGTCGGCCTCCTTCGATGCGGCCGGCGTGCGCGAGCCAGGGAGCTGCTTCCTGCTGGCGCGCGATGGCGACAGCAAGCCGGCCGGCTGCGGCGCCCTGCGTCCGCTGTCCGGATCGGTGGCCGAGCTCAAGCGGATGTATGCGCGGCCCGGCAGCGGCGCCGGCGTGCACCTGCTGGCGGCGTTGGAGCGCCAGGCCGCCGGCTTCGGCTACACCGAGGTGTGGCTGGAAACCCGCAGGGTCAACGCGCGCGCGGTCGCCTTTTACGAAAAGCATGGCTACCGGGTGATACCGAATTACGGCAAGTACGCCGGACGGCCGGAAGCCCTGTGTTTCGGCAAGCGCTGCGGGTCGGACTACCCTGTTATTTCAATACCGGCTTGAACCCGTCCCGGTTCGGCATCCGGATGGCGGCCAGCGACGCCGCATCGAGCACCGCGTCGGCTTTCAGGATGCCGTTCAGGTGCAGCGTGTAGGCGGTCACCGCATATACCTCGTCAGGCGTCAGCGATTGCGGGCTGTCGAGCGGCATGGCGCGGTGGATGTAGTCGTACAGCGTGGTGGCATACGGCCAGTAGCTGCCGACCGTGAGCACCGGCGCCTTGCTGGCCAGCGTGCCCTGCCCGCCCGCCAGGCGCGGCGCAATCCCCTTGTCGACGTTGGTGCCGTGGCACGACAGGCAGCGCGCCTCGTAGATCGCCCGCCCCCGGGCCACCGAGCCGGAACCGGGCGGCAGCCCGGCGCCGTCGGCGCGCACGTCGATATCCCAGCCGCGGATCTGGTCGGCGCCGGGCGTCTGGCCGAGTCCCAGGCGCGTCGCCTCGCGTGGTGCCGCGCCTTTTTCCATTTCAGGGCGCGGGGCCGCCGGCGCGCAGGCAGCCAGCGCCACGGCAGCCGCACCCGCCACGGCCAGCACAGCGATGGTCTTAGACGTGGACATTCGACACCTCGCCATTCGATGCGACCTTCCAGCTCTGGATGGCGTTGTAGTGATAGATCGAGTTCTGGCCGTCGGTCCCGATCAATGCCGCGCGGGTCGGCTGCACGTTCCCCGCTTCGTCGACGGCGCGGCTTTGCAGGATCGCTTCCTGTCCCGACCACACCCATGGCAGGCGAAAGCGGGTCAGGGCCCGGCTTTGCACCGGCCCGTCCAGCGTCGCCGCCTGCCACTGCCGGCCGCCGTCGAGCGACACCTCGACCCGGCTGATGCGTCCATGCCCGCTCCAGGCCAGGCCGCTGATCTCGCGGAACCCGTGGCCGTCCAGCACCTGGCGTGCCGAAGGCGCCGTGATCACCGATTTCACGCCCATCGCGAAGGTGAACTGGCGCGCCGTCCCGTCCGGCATCAGGTCGGTGTACTTGGCGGTTTCCTCGCGCGTCTGGAACGGCGCGTCGCCTACTTTCAGGCGGCGCAGCCACTTGATGTTCATGTTGCCCTCGAAGCCGGGCAGCAGCAAGCGCAAGGGGTAGCCCTGCTCCGGGCGCAGCATCTCGCCGTTCTGGCCGTAGACCAGCAGCGCATCGTCGAGCGCCTTGGCCAGCGGGATGCTGCGCGTCATGGCCGCCGCGTCGGCGCCCTCGGCCAGGATCCAGCTGGCTGACGCTTTCAGGCCGGCTTCGCGCAGCACGTCGGCCAGGCGCACGCCGGTCCATTCGGCGCCGCTGATCAAGCCGTCGATGTCCTGCACGCTGCCTTTGCCGGGTGCCTTGAATTCGGCCATGCTGTTGCCGGAACACTCGATGAAATGGCTGCGCGAGACGGCGGGAAAGCGCAGCAGGTCCTTCATGCTCAGCAACAGCGGCCGCTCGACCAGGCCATGCAGCATCAGGCGGTGCTGGGCCGGATCGATGGCCGGCACGCCGGCGTGGTGGCGCTCGAAGAACAGGCCGTTCGGCGTATTCGTGCCGAACAAGCTTTGCAAGGGGGTGCGGGTGGCGGTGGGAAACGGCGACGGCTGGTCCGGCAGCTTGCGCAGCACGTTCTTTTCGAACGGCGAGGGCAAGCCGTAGGCCGGATTCAGGAAGCCGGCGCCGGGCTCGCGCATCCATTGCGGCACATTTGGCGGCAGATTCGGCGGCAGGTTGTCCGCCACGGCGCTGCCGCCGGCGGCGGCCAGCGAGGCCACGGCGCCGCGCGCGATGAAGCGGCGCCTGCGCGGTGACGCCGGCGCCGCTGCCGGCGCGTCGGCATCTGGTCAAGCGATGTCCATCGTGTTCCCATCAGCAATTGAAGAGCTGATAACTTTACGCCGCTGCGAAAGTCACCGTCAACGGCAGCGCTAGACCAAGTTCAGATAAGCTCATGCAGTTTATGAGCGGATTTGGATAACACCCAGATTGACGGGAGAATGGGCGCACACCTTACAAATTGGATCCCCGCCTTCGCGGGGACGACCCGGCGGTAAACCTGCCGGGTCGTTTTCTTATAAAATGCCGGCATCCACGATTAATTACCTGAGGCGACAACCATGAGCGACGTACAAACCTGGATCAAAGAAACCGTGACCAACACGCCTGTCGTGCTGTTCATGAAGGGCACCGCCCAGTTCCCGCAGTGCGGCTTTTCCGGCCGCGCCATCCAAATCCTGAAAGCCTGCGGCGTCGATAACATCGCCACCGTCAACGTGCTGGAAGATGCGGAAGTCCGCCAGGGCATCAAGGATTACTCGAACTGGCCGACCGTGCCGCAGCTGTACGTGAACGGCGAATTCGTCGGCGGTTCGGACATCATGACGGAAATGTACGAGTCGGGCGAACTGGCTGCCCTGCTGAAAAAGAACGGCTGAAAGCATGGCTGATCTGCAGCCGCGCGCCGTGACCCGCCGCATTGTCGTCGCCATCACCGGCGCGACCGGCGCGGTCTACGGCGTGCGGCTGCTGCAGCGGCTCGGCGCCTGTCCTGGCGTCGAGACCCACCTGGTCGTCTCCGATGCCGCAGCGCTTACCCTGCACCAGGAAGTCGGCTTGCAAAAGCGCGACGTGGAAGCGCTCGCCCATGTGGTGCACCGCAACCGCGAGATCGGCGCCTCGATCGCCAGCGGCTCGTTCCAGACCGAGGGCATGGTAATCGCGCCCTGTTCGATGAAAACCCTGGCCGCGGTGGCGCACGGGCTGTCGGACAACCTGATCACGCGCGCCGCCGACGTCATCCTCAAGGAACGCCGGCGCCTGGTGCTGATGGTGCGCGAGACGCCCTTCAACCTGGCGCACCTGCGCAACATGACCGCCGTCACCGAAATGGGCGGCATCGTGTTCCCGCCCTTACCGAGCTTCTATAACCTGCCGGCCAGCATCGACGAGATGGTCGACCACACGGTCGCGCGCGTGATGGACCTGCTCGGCGTGGACAACAGCCTCGCACCGCGCTGGGCCGGCATGCGCGGGGACAATGCCACGGCCGACTAACGGTCGCCGTAGCGCTCTTTTTCTGCTTGCCGGGCTTCCCTGGCGTCTTCGATCTTCCTGCGCTGCTCGTTACGCTTGCGCATGATTTCTGCATGTTGCTGCGCCGTCATCGGCGGCGCGGTCATCAAATCCTTCAACTGCGCGGCATTGCTGTAGTTATTAATCATGAGGTCGTTGCATCCTTGTTGACTGATAACGATACCGATTATGCGCGAGACTCTGCAGTTTGTGCCGTTCGCTTGAACAAAAATCACGTATGCAAGGAAATAAAAAAGCCCGGTCGGAAATCCGCCGGGCTTGTTACCGTTCCTGTTCGCTGCCAGGCAGCGTGTAAGAAACTTATTTTTGCTGGTGATGCATGCGCACCAGCATGCGGATGAATTCGCGTGCCAGTTGCTTGTGGTGTTCGTCCAGGCGCTGCAAGTCGGCGATCAGTTTGACGTCGGCCGATTCGAAACGGGCGGCGCCTTCGCCGCTGTCGCCATTGCTGGCGGCGTTTTCCGAGCCACCGAAACGCAGCCAGTCGGCCGGCACGCCCAGCCACTGGGCGATCATGCGCAGTTTTTCCTGGGTCGGGATGGCTTCGCCGACCAGCCACTTGCGTGCAGCGTGGACCGTGATCGGGCGGCCTTCAAAGCGAATGTTAAATTCCCGTGCCAACCGCGTAGGGCTATCCGGCGAGTAATGGGCATTTTTCAGGGCTTGCTGCAGGCGCTCGCTGAAGCTCTCCCGTTCGTTGGTCGAATTCATGGGTGGCATTAATGGTTCATGCAAAGCCGTCATTGGTCGCTCCTTAAGTCAGACCGTCTGTGACGACAGGACAGGCTGGACGTAACAAAAGTGTGAGTATTGATCGATTCTCACATGCTGTCCAGCAATTCCCCACCTTTTCGGTCCTTGATTATGCAAGTGTGAAAAATATCCTACAGGAAAAAGAAAACGTTTGCCGAAATGATTTCACACGTGGCAATACCTAGGCAATCGCAATGAATGCCCATCATGCATTGGATGGGGCCGGGGGCCGCTTATGCAGGCCGCTTACGGTGAAAGTAAGTGATTGCTTAGGTGGCCTGGAAGCGAATGATGCCGTCGGCACCGGTTACACGGCGCAAGTGACCGTTTTGCCACAAAGCATGCAAATGGGCCAGTGCTTCGCCCAGGGCGAAGCTCAGCTGGTGGGCGTCGAGCGGGCGCCGGAACATGATCGGCACAATGTCAACCGCCGATTGCGGCGTGGCGCAGGCGGCCTGGACTTCGTCCAGCCGCGCCGCATGGTGGTCGCGCAGCTGGCGGATGCGGGTGTGCAGGCCGCGGAAGGGCTTGCCGTGCGACGGCAGGACCAGCACGTCGTCCGGCAGGTCGCCGAACTTGTCCAACGAATCCAGGTACAGCTGCAGCGGGTTGCCCTCGGGCTCGACCGCGAATACCGAGACGTTGGTCGAAATGCGCGGCAACACCATGTCGCCCGACACCAGCACGTTCAGCGCTTCGCTGTAGAGCGACACATGTTCGGGCGAATGGCCGAAGCCGGTGATCACGCGCCACGTGCGGCCGCCGATCGCGACCTGCTGGCCATCCTGCAGGCGGGTATAGGCCGGCGGCACCGACGGCACCAGCGACGGGTAGTAATTCTTGCGGCTCGCCATCTGTTCCAGCATGGCGGCATCGACCAGCCCGTGCAGCCGGAAATGCGGGATGGCCGAGGGGCCGTCGACGCCGGGCAAGGCCGCCGCCATCATGCGCGCGAAGGCGAACTCGGCGGCGCTGGTCCAGAACGGTACCTTGAAACGCTCGCACAGCCAGCCGGACAGGCCGACGTGGTCGGGATGGCAATGCGTCGCGAAGACGCGCAGCAGCGGCCGGCCGTCCAGGGCGCCGGCGATCAGCTGTTCCCAGGCGGCGCGGGTGGCATCGGTGCCGGCGCCGCAATCGATCAGCGACCAGCCGCGCCGGCCGTCGATCTCGTCGTCCAGCAGCCACAGGTTGATATGGTCGAGCGCGAACGGCAGCGGCATGCGCAGCCATTTGATGCCCGGTGCGGCCGGCGTAGGTGCTATGTCGAGCACGGTGCCGAGGGCCGGGACGGTGTCGCCGAAAGGATAGGCCAGCTGGGATTCGAGAGCGTTCATGCGCAGGTCTTTCGTGATATGACGGACGCGGCGCGCTACAATCACCGCCAATGAGATTACGTTGACGTAAACGGAAAGCGGCGCCAGCCTGGATTTTAAGCGATTCCCGGCGCCGTCACACTTTGCCCGCAGGACACCATGGCCACGACCTATACCATCGCCGAACTGGCACGCGAATTCGACATCACCGCCCGCGCCATCCGCTTCTATGAAGACCAGGGTTTATTGAGCCCGAAACGCGAGGGCCAGGGCGGACGCAACCGCGTGTACACGCCGCGCGACCGCACGCGCCTGAAACTGACGCTGCGCGGCAAGCGACTGGGCCTGACCCTGTCGGAGATCAAGAGCATCATCGACATGTACGAGTCGCCGAAGGACACCGTGGCCCAGATCGACCGTTTCCTCGACGTGCTGGCGCACCAGCGCCGCACCCTCGAGCAGCAGCGCGCGGACATCGAGATGTCCCTGGCCGAGATCGCCGTGCACGAGGACGAGTGCAGACGCTTGCTGGAAGAAGCCGGCGTGCAGGACGCGCCGGAGCGCAACGCCGCCTGACGCAACAGCCGTCTCACTTGACGTTTACGTTAACGTCACTCCGCGTTATCATGCACTTATAAGACACCCGATAAGGACGGAGACGATATGCTGCACCTTCCAGGCTTGACCTTTGACCACGGCGAAGACATCGCCGCGCTGCGCGAAGCGGTGCAACAGTTCGCGGCCAGCGAAATCGCGCCGCGCGCTGCGGAGATCGACCGCACCGACCAGTTCCCGATGGACCTGTGGAAGAAGATGGGCGAACTGGGCCTGCTGGGCATCACCGTCGGCGAGGAATACGGCGGCGCCAACATGGGCTACCTGGCCCACATCGTGGCGATGGAAGAAATCTCGCGCGCCTCGGCCTCGGTCGGCCTGTCGTACGGCGCCCACTCGAACCTGTGCGTGAATCAGATCAAGCGCAACGGCAACGAAGAGCAAAAACGCACCTACCTGCCCAAGCTGATCTCGGGCGAGCACGTCGGCGCGCTGGCCATGTCCGAGCCGAACGCCGGTTCCGACGTCGTCAGCATGAAGCTGCGCGCCGAGCTGAAGGGCGACCGCTACGTCCTGAACGGCACCAAGATGTGGATCACCAACGGCCCCGACGCCGACACCCTGGTGGTGTATGCGAAGACCGACATCGAGGCCGGCCCGCGCGGCATGACCGCCTTCCTCATCGAAAAAGGTTTTAAGGGTTTCTCGATCGCGCAGAAGCTGGATAAATTGGGCATGCGCGGCTCGCACACCGGCGAACTGGTGTTCCAGGATTGCGAAGTGCCGGTCGAGAACGTGCTGGGCGGCGTGGGTAAAGGCGTCAACGTGCTGATGTCGGGCCTGGACTTCGAGCGCACCGTGCTGTCCGGCGGCCCGCTGGGCATCATGTCGGCCTGCATGGACGCGGTGGTTCCCTACATCCACGAACGAAAACAGTTCGGCCAGGCGATCGGCGAATTCCAGCTCATGCAGGGCAAGATCGCCGACATGTATTCGACCATGATGGCCTGCCGCGCCTACGTCTACGCGGTCGGCCAGGCCTGCGACCGCGCCACCGGCCCGGAGCAGGTGCGCGCCCTGCGCAAGGACGCCGCCGGCGCCATCCTGTACAGCGCCGAAAAGGCGACCTGGATGGCCGGCGAGGCGATCCAGACGCTGGGCGGCAACGGCTACATCAACGAGTACCCGGTCGGCCGCCTGTGGCGCGACGCCAAGCTGTACGAAATCGGCGCGGGCACCAGCGAGATCCGGCGCATGCTGATCGGGCGCGAGCTGTTTGGCGAGACCATGTAAGTCAAGGTTCAAGCAGGAGAAGTGGAGGGGAGACGCGGGCTGCGTCGTAGAGCCGAAAAGGCCACAAGAAGAGTCGCAAAGACCGCCGCAAGCCCCCACCGAACGTCGTTCCCGCTTGCGCGGGAAGTCGGTTCCGGCAATGCCGGGAACGACGGGCTGGTGGTCCCTCTTCCAGTTACAGCCGTTCGACGTCCTCAAAACACCGGCGATCCCATCGCCACCCTCATCCTGTCTGGAGACACACCATGAACAACGATCCGATCGTCATCGTCGGCGCCGCCCGCACCCCGATGGGCGCCTTCCAGGGCGACTTCTCCTCGAAATCCGCCAGCGACCTGGGCGCCGTGGCGATCAAGGCCGCGGTCGAACGCGCTGGCGTCGACGCCGACAAGGTCGAACACGTCTACTTCGGCAACTGCCTGATGGCCGGCCAGGGCCAGGCCCCGGCGCGCCAGGCGCTCATCAAGGCGGGCCTGCCCGTCTCGACCGGCGCCGTGACCCTCTCCAAGATGTGCGGCTCGGCGATGCAGGCCGCGATCTTCGCCCACGACGCCTTGAAAGCCGGCAGCGCCGACATCGTCGTGGCCGGCGGCATGGAGTCGATGACCAATGCGCCCTACCTGATCCCGAAAGCGCGCGGCGGTTACCGCATCGGCCATGCGCCGATGTTCGACCACATGATGCTGGACGGCCTCGAAGACGCCTACTCGCGCAACGAAAAGACGGGAGAAGGCCGCTCGATGGGCACCTTTGCCGAGGAATGCGTGGCGACTTACCAGTTCACGCGCGAAGACCAGGACGCGTTCGCGATCGAATCGGTCAAGCGCGCCCAGAACGCCAACAACGACGGCAGCTTCGACTGGGAAATCGCGCCGGTGAGCGTGGCGAATCGCCTGGGCGAGCAGATCATCGAAAAGGACGAAGGCCCGCTCAAGGCGCGCACCGACAAGATCCCGTCGCTGAAACCCGCGTTCAAGAAGGAAGGCACCGTGACCGCCGCCTCCTCGTCCTCGATCAACGACGGCGCCGCCGCGCTGGTGATGATGCGCGAATCGACCGCCAAGGAACTGGGCCTGGCGCCGATCGCACGCGTGATCGGCCACGCCACCCACGCGCAGGAACCGAATTTGTTCACCACCGCCCCGATCGGCGCGATGAAAAAACTGTTCGCCAAGACCGGCTGGACCAGCGGCGACGTCGACCTGTTCGAGATCAACGAAGCCTTTGCCGCGGTGCCGATGGCCGCCATGCGCGACCTCGACATCCCCCACGGCAAGGTCAACATCCACGGCGGCGCCTGCGCGCTGGGCCACCCGATCGGCGCCTCGGGCGCGCGCATCGTCGTCACCCTGCTGGGTGCGCTGAAGAAGACCGGTGGCAAGCGCGGCGTGGCCTCGCTGTGCATCGGCGGCGGTGAAGCGACCGCGCTGGCGATCGAAATGGCCTGAACCACGCGCGTCGCCAAAACACGGTATGGTGACAGCTTGTCATCCATACCGTAAGGAGCTGCACCATGTCCACCGTTCTCATCTTAGGCGCCTCGCGCGGCATCGGCCACGAACTGGTCCGCAAGTACCGCGCCGACGGCTGGCGCGTGATCGCCACCGCCCGCCAGCAGGCCGACTGCGACGAACTCGCGCAGCTGGGCGCCCAGGCGCTGCGGCTGGACGTGACCAACGCCGAATCCATCGCCGGCCTCGGCTGGCAGCTGGACGACGAAAAGATCGACGCCGCCTGGCTGGTGGCCGGCGTCTACGGCCCCACCCACGACGGCTTCCCGACCGAGCAGGAATTCGACCAGGTCATGCACACCAACGTGCTGGCCGCGATGCGCCTGCTGCCGATCGTGGCGCCGCTGGTCGCCGCCACGCGCGGCAAGCTGGCCGTGATTTCCTCGCGCATGGGTTCGATCGGCGAGCGCCGCAGTGCCGACGGCTCGCTGTACCGCGCCAGCAAGGCCGCGCTGAACTCGGTGCTGGCCGATACCGCCTTGCGCTTCGGCCCGCAGGGCGTCACCTGCGTCAGCTTCCATCCGGGCTGGGTCCAGACCGACATGGGCGGCGCCGGCGCCACCCTGACGGTGGAAGAGAGCGTCAGTGCGTTGCGCGCGACCCTGGCCGGCGTCGGCCACGGCCAGAACGGTTCCTTCTTGAACTACGACGGCGGTCCGATTCCCTGGTAACGCGCAGGCAGGGGCGCCGCGATAACAATACAGACGAGACACCATGATATTGAGCGAAGAACACCAGATGATCCGCGACGCCCTGCGCGCTTTCTCGCAGGAGCGCCTGGCCCCCAACGCCGCGCGCTGGGACCGCGAACACCACTTCCCGAAGGAGGAGCTTAAGGAACTGGCGCAGCTGGGCGCCTTCGGCGTGGCGGTGCCCGAACAGTATGGCGGCGCCGGCCTCGACTACGTGGCGCTGGCCCTGGTGCTGGAAGAAATCGCGGCCGGCGACGGCGGCACCTCGACCGTCATCTCGGTGAACAATTGCCCGGTATGCTCGATCGGCATGACTTACGCCAGCGAAGCCCAGAAACAACGCTGGCTGCGCCCGCTCGCCCAGGGAGAACTGCTGGGCGCCTTCGCCCTGACGGAACCCCATACCGGCAGCGATGCCGCCGCCCTGCGCACGACTGCCACCCGCGACGGCGATCATTACGTCATCAACGGCACCAAGCAATTCATCACCAGCGGCAAGAACGGCGACGTGGCGATCGTCATGGCGGTCACGGACAAGGCCGCCGGCAAGAAAGGCATCAGCGCGTTCTGGGTGCCGACCGACACCCCCGGCTACATCGTGGCCGGCATCGAACACAAGATGGGCCAGCATTCCTCGGACACGGCGCAGATCGTGTTCGACAACTGCCGCGTCCCGCTTGACAACCTGATCGGCGAAGAAGGGCAAGGCTACAAGATCGCACTGTCCGGCCTGGAGGGCGGCCGCATCGGCATCGCCTCGCAATCGGTCGGCATGGCGCGCGCCGCCTACGAGGCCGCCCTGAATTATGCAAAAGAGCGTACCAGCTTCGGCAGCCCGATCTTCGACCACCAGGCGGTACAGTTCCGCCTGGCCGAGATGGCGATGGGGATCGAAGCCGCGCGCCAGCTGATCCTGCATGCGGCATCGATGAAGGATGCGGGACTGCCCTGCCTGAAGGAAGCGGCGATGGCCAAGCTGTTCGCCTCCGAAATGGCCGAACGGGTGGTTTCGAGCGCGATGCAGGTGTTCGGCGGCTACGGCTACGTGGCCGATTTCCCGATCGAGCGCATCTACCGCGACGTGCGCGTGTGCCAGATCTACGAAGGCACCAGCGATATCCAGAAGATCCTGATCGCCAGGGCGTTATGATGGCGTCATGAATGCACCCAACGAACAGGTAGCGAAGATGAAGATCCGCCCAGCCGTCGAAGCCGACCTGGCGGCCTTCTTCGCCTACCTGGACGACCACCTGCGCGACAACGGCGCCAACGGCACCCCGCTGTTCCAGCCGCTGTCGCGCGACCAGCCGCGCATGCCGGCCGGGCTGCGCCTGGCCTTCATCAAGGGTCTGCACCTGGCGGTCGGCCAGCCCGGCTGGCGCCGCCTGTGGCTGGCGCTCGGACCGACCGGCAACATCGCCGGCCACATCGACCTGCGCGCGCGGCCTGAATCCGCTGCCGCGCACCGGGCAATGCTGGGGATGGGCGTGCAGCGCCTGTACCGGCGGCGCGGCCTGGGTGTGCAGCTGGTCGGCACTGCCGTCGACTGGGCGCGCCAGGAAGCCGGCATCGACTGGATCGACCTGGAAGTGCTGGCCGATAACCGGCCCGCCGTCGCGCTGTACCTGCGCGCGGAGTTCCGGATGATCGCGCGCATCGAGGACATGGTCAGGGTCGATGGCGCCAGCTACGACCTGTGCTACATGACCTTGCCGCTGGGTTGAGCTGCAGCGGCGCCGCTGCAACAATAATTTTCCCTTTTGTTAACATTCCTGTGGCCGCGTGCTAGAGTGGAAATGCTTGCGTTTTCATAAACTTTATCAGCCGAGTCCACATGAAATCCATGATCGTCCTGAGCCTGGCGCTGAGCGCAGGCGGCGCCCTGGCGCAAGATGCGCCCATCACCTACGGCGCCGCCGATTGCAGGATCGCCAAGCTGCTGCCCGCGCCGGCGACCGCGGTGCAGTGGAGCGGCAAGTGCCAGGATGGCTTTGCCGATGGCGTCGGCATCCTCACGTGGAAGACCGCGGACGGCAGCGCCATGCGGCTGCAGGGACGGCTCCTGCGCGGCGCCGTCGCCGGCGAAGCCAAGCTGCGCATCGGCGACAAGCTCACCTACATCGGTTCGCTGCGCGACGGCATCCCCGACGGTGAGGGCTATCTGAAATATGCCGACGGCCTGCAGTATGAAGGCGGTCTGAAGATGATGGTGCGCGAAGGGAAAGGCACGCAAATCTACGTCAACGGCAACGTCTACCAGGGCCAGTTCAGCAAGGACCGGCCGAACGGCCAGGGACGCCTGAGCTTCGTACTCGGCGGCAGCATCGAAGGCGAATTCGTCGACGGCAAGCCGACCACCAGGGGCAAGATGGTGTATGCCGGCAGCGGCCGTACCGAGGACTTGCAGACGCTCGCGCAAAAGGAAGCCCACCCCAAGCCCGCTGCCGACAAGACCTTCAGGACGCGCGAGGACGAAGCGCAACTGGGCACCCACTTCCGCCGCGTCAACGGTAGCGGCTCACTGCCCAGCAACGCCGGCTGGGAGATGCTGACCGAGGACGAGAAAGCACAGTTCCGCAGCCAGTATCCGGCACTCGAGGAAGGCGACGATCCGCCTTATCCGGAACACGGTCCGGGCGGCATCTACAAGGTGGTGCGCGCGGCCGGCGGCCGCTACGGCGACAACAGCGAGCTGCACCTGAACGTGCTGGTCGGCGCCGACGGCGTAGCGAAACAGGTGGTCAAGCTGGGCGACTTCGACGCCGAAGCCACCCGCTACGTCGCCGCGGCCGCCATGGGGGAGCACTACAAGCCGGCCAAGTGCCACGGCGCGCCGTGCGAGATGATGTATCCGCTGCACGTCAGGTTCCAGCTGGTCTGGTGACCCGCGCCGCTTAGAACCCTTCCAGCACGATCTTGCCCTGCGCCCGGTTCGACTCGAGCAGCGCATGCGCACGCTTCAGGTTGTCGGCGTTGATGACGCCGAAGTTCTGGTTGACCGTGGTCTTGATCGTGCCCGCGTCCACCAGCTCGGCGATGCGGTTCAGGATGCGGTTCTGCTCGGCCATGTCGGCGGTGTTGAACAGCGAACGGGTGAACATCAGTTCCCAGTGCAGCGACACCGCTTTTCGCTTGAACTTGCGCACGTCGATCGGGGCCGGGTCGTCGATCAGGCCGAATTTGCCCTGCGGCGCGATCAGGTCGACGATCTGGTCGAAGTGGTGCTCGGTGTGGGTCAGGCTGATCACGTAGTCCGGGGCCGGCAGCCCGGCCTGCGCCAGTTCCTCGCCCAGCGGCTTGCTGTGGTCGATCACGTGGTGGGCGCCCAGCTGCAAGGCCCAGTCGCGGGTTTCCGGACGCGAGGCGGTGCCGATCACCGTCACCTGAGTCAGCCGGCGCGCCAGCTGCAGCAGGATCGAGCCGACGCCACCGGCGGCGCCGATCACCAGCAGGGTTTTACCCTTGCCCGCGTCGCCGGTCGGCACGTCCAGGCGGTCGAACAGCATTTCCCAGGCCGTCAGGCCGGTCAGCGGCAGCGCCGCGGCCGGGCCGAAATCGAGCGATGCCGGCATGTGGCCGACGATGCGCTCGTCCACCAGCTGCAGCTCGCTGTTGCTGCCGGCGCGCGCGATCGAACCGGCGTACCAGACGCGGTCGCCCGGCTGGAACAGGGTCACGTCGGGACCGACCGCCTTGACGATGCCGGTCGCATCCCAGCCCAGCACCTTCCATTCGCCGGCTTCCGGCTTGGCGCTCTTGCGTACCTTGGTGTCGACCGGGTTGACCGACACCGCGTGCACCTCGACCAGCAGGTCGTGGCCTTGCGCGACCGGGTCCGGCAGGGTGATGTCGACCAGCGCCTGGGCGTCGTCGATGGGGAGGCTGGTCTGGTATCCGATGGCTTTCATGGGGGGCTCCTTATGCAGATGGGTTATCGATGGCTGTCATTCTGACCAGTTTCGCTTTTTTGATAAACTGGGTAATGCCGAATTCACTTTCAATAATATTTTGAAAATCGCTTTGAAAATTCGTAGCGTCCAGGACCTGGAAATCTTCGTGGCGACGGCCGACCACGGCAGCCTGTCGGCGGCGGCGCGCCAGCTTGCGCTGTCGCCGGCCGTGGCCAGCGCCGGCCTGAAGCGCCTCGAGGCCGACCTCGGCGCTGCCCTGTTCGTGCGCACCACGCGCAGCATGCGCCTGACGCTGGCCGGCGAACGCCTGCTTGGGCGCAGCAAGGCGCTGCTGGACGGCTTGCGTGAGGCCGAGGACGAACTACGCGCCGGCGGCGATGGCGTCGAGGGCCAGCTGCACATCTCGATGCCGTCCGACCTCGGCCGCCACGTGGCGCTGCCTTGGCTGAACGAGTTCCAGGCGCGCCATCCGGGCGTGCGCCTGCGCCTGCAGCTGACCGACCGCGTGGCCGACATCTACCGCGAACCGGTCGACATCGGCCTGCGCCTCGGCAAGCCGCCCGGATCGAGCATGGTGGCGCTGCCGCTGCTGGAGGATAACCGGCGCGTGCTGTGTGCGGCGCCCGCCTACCTGGCAAGGCGCGGGGTACCGGCCTCACCGTACGAACTGGCCGGCCATAACTGCCTGTGCTTCATGCTGGACGAGACGGTCAACGACCGCTGGCGCTTCAGCAAGGACGGCGAGGATATCGAGGTCACGGTGCAGGGCGACCGCGTGGCCGACGATTCCGAGATCGTGCGGCGCTGGGCGCTGGAAGGACTCGGCATCTGCTACCGCTCGCGCATCGACGTCCAGGCCGACCTCGCTGCCGGCCGGCTGCGGCAGGTATGTCCGGACTGGCAAGGGAGCAACGTGCCCTTGTACATGGTGCTGGCCAACCGCCGGCAGGTGTCGCCGGCGGTGCGGGTGCTGCGCGAATTCCTGGTGGCGCGCTGCCGGGCGCTGGCGGAAAATTGAAGGCCACCGGATGACGCTGCGGAACCCGGGCATAATCGTCGCACCAACCCGTGCATAGGCACTTACCGAGGACAGCGCATGAACACCGCATCGACGACGGCAGAACAATGGGAGCGACAACTGCGCGAGGTACGCGCCCGCGTGGCGCAGGCCGGCGGCAAGCCGGGCGTGGTGCCGGCGGAAGCGGCACGCGCCATGAGCGGCCTCGAGATCATGCAGGCGCTGCTGGCCGGACACTTTCCGTATGCGCCGATCGCCGAGACGCTGGACTTCTTCCTGGTCGAGGTGGAGCCAGGCCAGGCGACCTTCCAGGGCACGCCCCTGCCCGGCCACCTGAACCCGATGGGCACCGTGCACGGCGGCTGGTATGCGACCCTGCTCGATTCGGCGGTGGGCTGCGCGGTGCAGACGATGCTGGCGCCGGGCCAGGGCTACACGACGGCGGAACTCAGCGTGAACCTGGTGCGCGGCGCGCGCCTGGATGGCGGACCGCTGCGCGCGATCGGCAAGGTGCTGCATTGCGGCCGCCAGCTGGCGACCGCCGAGGGCAGGATCGTGGATGCGCAGGGCCGGCTGTACGCGCATGCGACGACCACCTGCCTGGTGTTCGGCGCGCGCTGACCGCTGCTAACTGACCTCTGCTAGCTGACCGCCGGCTCCAGCAACGTCAGCGTCTGCGCAGCCGTATCGAGCGTGGCGCGCACGCCCAGCGGCATGGTGAACTGGTGGCGGATGTGGCCGAACGAATAGCCGCTCACCGCCGGTACCTGTAAAGGCTGCAGGTGTACGTCGAGGGTCTGGTCCAGCGTGAGCGACGGTCCCTCCCCCTGCGGCCCGCAGTTCTCGCAGATGCCGATCATGAGGGCGGCCGCCCCCGCCAGCGGCAGCGACAAGTCGAGCTGGGTCATCCAGCGGTCGATCCGGTACGGTTCCTCGTTGACTTCCTCGATGAACAGGATGGCGTCGCGGTAATCGGCGGCATACGGCGTGCCGGCCAGCGCACTCACCAGGGACAGGTTGCCGCCGACGAGACGCCCGCTGGCGACGCCGCCATGCACGGTGCGTATGCCGTATTGAGGCGCCTGCAGCGCCTTCAGGGCATTCTCCGCCGCCATCGGGATCGTGTAGCTGGCGCGCGGGTCGGTCAAGACCGCCAGCATGTGCCCGTCCGAATAGGCGGACGGCGTGCTGCTGGCGACCGGGCCGTGGAAGGTCACCAGGCCGGCATGGGCTTGAATAGCCAGGTGCAGCGCCGTGATGTCGGAATAGCCGAGCAGGATCTTGGGGTGGCGGCGGATCAAGCCGTAATCGAGGTGCTGCAGCAGCGAGATGCAGCCGGAGCCGCCGCGGATCGCCCAGATGGCCTTGACCTCCGGGTCGCGGAACATGCAGTGCAGGTCGGCGATGCGGGCCGCCACCGTGCCGCCGTAGTTGCCCCAGACTTCGCGCAGCCAGGCGCCCTGCTTCACCCGGAAACCGAGGGCTTCGATGTGCTTGACGGCCTTTTCGATGGCATCGTCGCTGGTGTAGCCGCCGGGGGCGACCAGGCCGATGACATCGCCCTTGCGCAGGCGCGGGGGTTTGATCAGGGGTGGCATGAAAGGGGAGGAAGAGGCAGTTGCGGCAGGCAACGCCAGGGATGCGGCCAGCGCGCTCCCGAAACGGCGCCTGCTCATGCGGGTTATGCTCGACATGCGGATACGGACCATCCTTAACGTCGTCCCTGCGAAGGCAAGGACCCAAGTTGCAAGCTTATCGTTAACGAAAGCAGAACTTGGAGAAATGGTGCCGGGGGCACCATTTCGCCTGCGCGGGGATGACGGTATGGATGGCGGGGACGACGGTGTGGATGGCAGGGGCGACGTAGTGAATGGCGCGAACGATCAGAAGAACGTATAGCGCACGTTGAAATTCAACGACCGCCCACGTGGATCGGCCACGCGCGGGTCCCAGCCTGCGCCCACGACTTCGTCCACGTTGTGCGCCGTGAACGGCGGGTCGCGGTCGAACAGGTTCTGGATGCCGACCGTGATCGCGGTGTTGCGGAAGCCGGTGTAGGTGGTCGACAGGCCGAAGGTGGTGTAGCTGGCCACGTGCGGCTTGAAACCGGCCGGCGGCGCGCTCTTGCCCGCGTCCGGCAGCTGGTCCTTGTAGCCGTCGCGGTACAGGTTACTCAGCAGGAAGCTCCACGGCCCATTGCTCACGCTGAAGGTCGCGTTGTGCTTCCAGCGTAGGTACAAATCGCGCGTATAAAAATTGCCGACGTATTCGACGTAGGGCTGGCCCTCGAATTCGGCGAACTGGTAGCTCTGGGTCCAGGTGCCGTCCAGACCCGCATTCCAGCGCCAGCCGCCCGGCAGGCTGCCGCGGCCACGCAGGCCGACGTCGGCGCCGCGCGTCTTGAGGCCGGCCGCATTGATCCAGCCGGCGTCGATGTACTCGATGATGCCTTCGCCGTTGCGGTGGATGTATTCCGGCAGCGCGGCGGCATTCGCCAGCACCACTTGCGGGGTGCGGTTCAGGATGCGGTCCTTGACGTTGATCGCCCAGTAGTCGACCGACACCGAGAAGTTCGGGCTCGGCTCGAGGATGATGCCCAGCGTGCCCTGCTTCGAGGTTTCCGGACGCAGGTTCGGATTGCCGCCGCTAAAGTAATCGAGGCGCTCGATCGCGCAGTAGCGCGGGTCGTTCGGGTGGGCCGCGCAGCCGACCGGGTCGGACACGCCGTTCGGCAGCTCCTGGCTCAGGCGGCCGCTGTACAGCTGGCCGAAGCTCGGCGCCAGGAAGCCTTTGTTCGCCGAACCACGCAGCATCACCCAGCTGGCCGGCCGGTAGCTGAAGGCGACCTTCGGATTGGTGGTGGCGCCGATCAGGCTGTAATCGTCGCGGCGCAGCGCCAGCTGCAGTTCCAGGTCCTTGATGACCGGCACCACCAGCTCGGCGTAGACCGCCTTGATGTTGCGCGCCACGCGGTTCTGGTTGGCGTTGCCCGGCGCCAGCAGGATCTGGGTGGCGTCGACGTCCTGGTGGAAGGCGTAGCTTTCGCGGCGCAGGTCGGTACCGATCGCGCCCGAGACGGCGCCGGCCGGCAGCTGGAAGATCTCGCCCGAGATCGAGCCGTTCAGCTGGGTCAGCGTGGTCTTGCCCTGCTGCAGGCGGCCGTAGAACCTGGTCGCGTCCAGCGCCGCCATCGCGGCGTCGGTCTGGCCCTGCTCGGGCGAGGCCCACGGATTCACGATGCCGCTGCCCAGCACCGAGTACAGCGCCTTGGTATTCGCATAGCCGTCCAGCAGGTCGGTCGTGGTGCGGCTGAAGCTGTGCGACAGGTCGACCCGGTAATCCCATTTGCTTGCCAGCGTGCCTTCGGCGCCCAGCAACAGGCGCGCGGTGTCGGTGCTGTATTGCTGGGTGCGGTCGCCGAGTGGCCAGGCGCGCCATTTGTACAGGATCGGCTTGGTCGGATCGTAGCTCGGAATATAGGCCTGCAGGTTCTGGTAGTACGGACCGCCCACCGGATAGGCATTGCCGGCCGCCAGCGTGGTCGAGATCTGGGCCGGGGTCAGGATCGCCAGGGCATTGGTGTGCGCGCCGACGGCTTCGGCGTACAGGCGGTGCTCCGGCGCCAGCTGGAAGGTGCCGCGCGCAACGAAATTGGTGCGCTCGGTCGGCAGCTGCATCACGTAGTCGCCGCCGTAGTCGTAGGTACAGGAATAGGTTGAACGCAGCGGCGACGTGGTCTTGGCCCACAGGCTGCTGGTGTACTGGTGCATGCCGGGGACGGTGTCGCACTTGCCTTGCAGGCTCAGCAGGCCGGCCTGCAGGTAGGTGTTGGGGTCGCCCGGCATCTTGAAACCGGTGCCCAGCGCGCTGCCGGCGCCGGTCAGCTGGTTGGCGACCGGGGTGCCGGTGGTGTCCGGCGACAGGCCGCGCTGCGGCTGGTAGCCGTTCGAGAAGCTGCGCTGGCTGGAGTCGAGGCGGTCGTTCTTGTCGTGGCCAAGGGCGAACATGACGTTGTAGCGGTCGGTGTCCAACTTGCCCTTGCCGGCCGTCAGGCCCAGGCGCCGGGTGGCGCCGCCGCCGGCTTCGGTGAAGTTGCCGCTGGCGCTCGCCTGCACGCCTTCGAAATCGGTCTTCAGGATGAAGTTGATGACGCCGCCGACCGCATCGGTACCGTAGATCGCCGAGGCGCCATCCTTCAGCACCTCGACGCGGGCGATGGCCGCCAGCGGGATCGTGTTCAGGTCGACCGCCTTGCCGGACAGGCCATAGCCGGCGATGCGGCGGCCGTTGATCAGCACCAGCGTGCCGCTCGGGCCGAGGCCGCGCAGCGACGCGAAGGAACCGCCGCCGCTGACGCGGTCGGAATCGGCGCCGAACACGTTGTTCCCCGAGGTCATGTTGTCGGCACCGGTGCCGTTGGCCGAGATCAGCGTCATCAACTGTTCGGCGTTGTTGATCCCCTGCTTGTCGAGCTGGTCCAGCGTGATGGTCTGGACCGGCAGCGCGCCTTCTAGGTTGATGCGCCGGATGCTGCTGCCCGTGATTTCGACGCGCTGCATCGGCTGCTGCGATGCCACCTGCTGGGCGAAAGCCGGGCTGACGGCGCCGATCAGGGCAATCATGTGGGTTAACGTCTTGAGCTTCACGCCTCTCTCCTTGGGTACTTGCCGCGCGCGTTTCATAGGCCGGTAATGTGTTTGCATTACGATATGGGTCATCTCAAAGGTAAGCGCAGGCATGCTGCGCCAGCCAATGAAAATTCCGGCGCTGAGTATAACTAGAGGGAATGTTTAGCTAAGGAAAAACTGGCAAAAGAATCACTTTGCCCGGAGCGTGCGTGCTCTTTCTGCAACATCGACATCCAGATAACGCCACTGCGTCAATTCGACCGGGTGGCGTTTGTAGTTTTTCAACCACGGTTGGCGGATATCGGCCGACAGCACCTGGGTCAGCGGCACCCACGGGTTGTAGGCGTGGATCAGCTGGTTCATCTCGAAGTACAGCTTTTGGCGGGCCGGACCGTCGGTCAGCAGCCGCGCCTGTTCGTAGCGTTCGTTATAGGCCGGCAGATCGAAGCGCGCGTAATTGGCGCGGCCGGCGTTCGGGCCGTACAGCAGCTGGTAGAAATTCTCGCCGTCCGGGAAGTCGGCCACCCAGTTACTTTCGAACATCTGCACCTTGCCGAGGCGCGAGGCCTTGATGATCTCGGTCTTCTTGTCCGATTTGAATACCACCCGCAAGCCGATCGCATTCAGGCATTTGCGCCACAGTTCGTCGCGCAGGCGGCCGCTGACCGTGGCTTCGCTACTCATCTGCAAGGTCAGGTTGGCGCCGTTCGGCTGCGTTCTGAAACCACCCGGGTCGCGCCGGGCGTAGCCATATTTGTCGAGCAGCGCGTTGGCCAGCGCCGGATCATAGCGGACCGGGCTGCGGTAGCCAGGATCGTAGCCGAGCACGTTCGGCGGCAGCGGCGATTCGGCCTTGATCGCAAACCCTTTTTTTAACAGCGCAATGTCTTCCGCGCTGTTGTAGCTCAGCGCGATCGCGCGCCGCAGCGCCAGCTTGTCCTTGCCGTAGCCGCCGATGAGCGGGTCCTGCATGTTCATCCACATGTAATAGGTCTGCAGCACCGGGAAGCGGTACAGTTCCATGCCGCGCGCGGCCAGCTCAGGCTTCAGCTTGCCGTCGCGGATCACCATCTCCGTCATCGATTCCGGCACCTGCTCCAGGTAATCGTATTCGCCGTTGAGGAAGCCCAGCATGCGGCCCTGGAATTCTTCCGCGATTTTGACTTCGACCCGGTCCACGCGTGGCAGGGTCTTGCCCTCGAGTGCCGCATCGATCGCCTTGTCGGCGGGTGTGTTGGCCGGCGTGCCGTGGAATACCGCCGTGGATGCCGGATTCTTCAGCAGGACGATGCGGTCGCTGTGCTTCCACTCGCCCAGCATGAAGGGGCCGGTACCGACCGGGTGGTTGCCGGCCTGGCCCGGGTAAGCCTCGATCACTTCGCGCGCCACCACGCCGGTGGCCGGGGTCGCCATATAAAACAGGAAATTGTTGTCAGGCTCGACTAGTCGGATCCGCAGCGTGTAGCGGTCGAGCGCCTGCAGGCCGGGAATCCGGGTGTCGACGCTGAAATTGGTCTTCAGGGCAGCATCGCCCAGCAGCTTGCCGTCGAACAGGAAGGACCACGGCGATTTCAGCGCCGGATCGTACAGGCGCGTCAGGCTGTAGACGTAATCCTGGGCCGTCACTTCGCGCTGCTTCCCTTTGAACGCCGGGTCGGGCGTGAAATGGATGCCGGGGCGGATGTGGAAGGTGTAGCTGCGGCCGCCCTCCTCCACGGTCGGCAGCGCGGTTGCCGTATTGCCCTGCAATTTGAGCGGGCGCGCCAGGTAGTCGTAGCGCAACAGCGGATCGAACAGGTTTTCCAGCAGGGACAGGCTGGCGAGGTCGGAACCGACCGCCGGGTCGAGGCCGGCTTCGCTGGTGGACAGGAACATGTGCAGCACCTTGCCCTCGCCGGCGGCGGCGGCGGTGGTAGCGGCCAGTACCGGAACGGCCGCGGCATGAAGCAGGGTCGACAACAGGGCAGCAACGGTAACGGCAGCGGGGCGGAAGATCGGCATGGCAGAGGTCCAGGAGGCGTTGCGAATTATAGGCCGCGGAAGCGCCGCCAAGCGCATCCAGCGGCAATACAGGCCACGCAATATAACTTTTAAACATAGCCTTGCAGCATTCTTTCATCGTGGCAGCGGGCTGTGCGCCTATACTCTTCCCTGCACGCGACCCGAACGACATTTCCCATGGCACTGAATTACATCTGGATCGGCTTCTTCCTGGTTGGTTTTATTGCGGCGCTCGCCCAATGGATCTTTCTTGGCGATACTGAAATCTTCAAGCGCATCATCGACGGCACCTTCGACTCGTCCAAGATGGCGGTAATGGACATCGCCCTGCCGCTGGCCGGCGTGATGACCCTGTGGCTCGGCCTCATGAACGTCGGCGAAAAGGCCGGCGCCATCGGCTGGCTGGCGAAACTCATCTCTCCCTTCTTTTCGCGCATCTTCCCGGACGTGCCGAAAGACCACCCGGCCACCGGCCACATGGTGATGAATTTCTCGGCCAACCTGCTGGGCCTGGACAATGCGGCCACGCCGTTCGGCCTGAAGGCCATGGAAAGCCTGCAGAGCTTAAACCCGCAGAAAGATACCGCCAGCAACGCGCAGATCATGTTCCTGGTGCTGCATACCTCGGGCCTGACCCTGATTCCGCTCGCCATCATGGCCCAGCGCGCCATCCTCGGTGCGAAAGACCCGTCCGACATCTTCATTCCCTGCATGGTCGCGACCTATGTCGCCACCGTGGCCGGCATCATCGCGGTGTCGATCCGCCAGCGCATCAACCTGATCAATGGCGTGGTGCTGAGCTGGCTGGGCGGCATCACGGCCGCGATCGGCCTGATGATTTTCTACTTCACCAATTACCTGACCAAGCCGGAAATCGAGACCGTGTCCAAGGTCGCGAGCAACCTGATCCTGTTCACGATCATCGTCGTGTTCATCGTCGGTGCGCTGCGCAAGGGCGTGAACGTCTATGAAGCCTTCATCGAAGGCGCCAAGGGCGGCATCCAGACTTCGCTGACCATCATTCCGTATCTCGTCGGCATGCTGGTGGCGATTTCCGTGATCCGCAATTCGGGCGTGCTCGGCTTTGTCGTGCAGGGCCTGGAATGGGTGATCCGCATGGTGGGCCTGGACACCGCCTTTACGCCGGCACTGCCGACCGCATTGATGAAACCGCTGTCGGGCAGCGGTTCGCGCGCGCTGATGATCGACGCCATGAAGACCTACGGCGTGGATTCCTTCGTCGGCCGCCTGGCCTGCATCTTCCAGGGTTCGGCCGACACCACCTTTTATATCGTCGCCCTGTATTTCGGCTCGGTGGGCGTGCGCAAGACGCGCTACGCCATTTCGTGCGGGCTGATCGCGGACCTCGCCGGTATCGCCGCCGCCATTTCCGTCGCCTATGTGTTCTTTGGATAAATCAGGATGAGCATGTTCCGAAGCAGACTCCTTGCCCTTGCCTTTCCTGCCCTGCTGGCCGCCTGGCTGCCGGCCCAGGCCCAGTTGCCGGCACCGGTGGTTAGCGCCCTGCGCAGCACCACGATTCCCGAGGAGGCGCTGAGCGCGGTGGTCCTGCGCGACAACCAGACCGTGCTGTCGCACCTGGCCGACCGCCCGGTGCATCCGGCCTCGACCATGAAACTGATCACGACCCTGGTCAGCCTGGACGTGCTGGGGCCGGTGTTCCGCGGCCGCACCGAGCTGCGCAGCAACGGCCAGGTGCAAGGCGACACGCTCAAGGGCGACCTGGTGCTGCGCGGCGGCGCCGACATCGACTTCACGACCGAAGCCTTGAGCACCATGCTGCGCAGCCTGCGCTACCAGGGCATCCGCCGGATCGACGGCAACCTGGTGCTCGACCGCCAGCTGTTCAACCCGGCGCGTGCCGACCTCGGCGCGCCGCCTTTCGACGAATCGCCCGAGTCCTATTACAACGTCATTCCGGACGCCCTGCTGCTCAACAAGAACATGCTGCAGCTGGACCTGCGTTCCACCAGCGGCCGCCTGAAGATTGCCGCACTGCCGGAAATGGATGGCGTGACGGTCGAGTCCGACATGCGCCTGGTGAACGGCGATTGCGGCAACTGGGACGCCGGCTGGCAGCACCCGGACGTCCAGACCGGCGCAGACGGGCGCCTGCGCGTGATGCTGCACGGGACCTTCCCGAAAAATTGCGTGGCCAGCGAATCGATCAACGTGGTCGACCGCCAGGAGTACGTCGGCCGCATGGTCCGTACCGCCTGGTCCGCCCTCGGCGGCACCATCGACGGCAGCACGATCGAAGGCGCGGCGCCATCCGATGCCAAGCTGCTGGCCGAACACGTGTCGCGCGCCTTGCCGGAACTGGTCCGCGACACCAACAAACCCTCGGACAATCTGCTGGCGCGCACCCTGTTCCTGAGCCTGGGCGCCCTGGCGCCGGACCCGGTGCTGGGCAGCCGCCCGCTGCCGGGCAGCCTCGAGCCGACCCTGACGCGGGCCCAGGCCACGGTGCGCACCTGGCTGCGCGCCCACGGCATCGACGACACCGGCCTGGTGCTGGAAAACGGCTCGGGCCTGTCGCGCATCGAGCGCGTCACCCCGGTGCAGCTGGCCGGCGTGCTGCTGGCCGGCCAGCGCAGCAACTGGGCGCCCGAATTCCAGGCCAGCATGCCGATCGTCGCCATCGACGGTACCATGCGCCGCCGCCTGCACGACAGCCCGGCGGCGGGCCGCGCGCGCATGAAGACCGGCACCCTCAAGAATGTGGTGGCGCTGGCCGGCTATGTGCCGGATGCGAGCGGACGCCAGTGCGTCGTGGTGGCCATGATCAACAGCGACCTAGTCAGCAACGGGCGTGGCCGCACCGTGCTGGACACGCTGGTCGACTGGGTGGCGCGGATGGATGGGCCGCAACCGGCGCAGCCTGTACAACCAGTGCAGCCGATACAGGCGCTGTCGGCGGCACCAGCGCTGCCGGCAGCGCAACCGGTTCCGGCCACGCAACCGTAGGGTGGACGGCTCGACCCTTGCAGATAAATCTGCCTGAGCGCATGCGCCGTCCACGCGACAGCATGGACGGCGCATCACTGCGTGGGCGGCGCATCCGTACGGGCTGATCAGCTGGTAACGGTCGAGCCGCACCACCCTACCGTGCAGGTGGCGTACCGGGTGCCGCTGTCGCTGCCGCCGGTGTTGCCGGCGCAGCCGTACTGGCCTGCGCACTGCCATTCTTGCCCGGCTCCAGCCACGGCGTACCGGCCAGGTTCGGCTTGGCCTCGACCAGCGTCACATTGGCGCCGGTGCCTTCGCGGATCGCGCGCACCAGGTCCATCATGGTCGATTCGGTAAATTTTTCCGGGGTGCCCAGCACCATGCCGCCGACCCGGCGCGGCCAGGCCAGCCAGCCGCCTTCGGGCTTGGTGAAGACCGCGTACATGTCGAGGTGGTAGCCGCTCTTGTACGGGAACAGGCAGGCGACCAGGTTCATGTTGTCGCTGCCGTGCACCTTGGGCGCGGCCTTGGCGGTCCAGGAAGCGCCGTCGCAGCTCGGGCCCTTGTCGACGGCGGTGCCCGGCGCCGCGGGGGTCGGATCGGCGATCTTGAAGTGGCCCGGGAGCTCGGTGACCTGCACCCCGGCCGGCGTGGCGACCTGGGCATCCTTGACGTTGCGGTTGATGCCGTTGCTGGCGGCCTTGGCCACCGTTTCGGCGGGGGCTTCGGTCTTGATGTCGAATACGCGGTAGTACTCGACCGTCGTGTCGCGTGCGGCCAGGTTGTTGCCGCCGTTGCCGGTGCTGCAGCCGGTGGCCAGCGCCGCCATGGCCGCCAGCATGCCGGCACCCGCCAATATCGAGCCTTTCATACGCACCTCCCATGTTTTGGGGACGGTTACCCGCCCTGCATTGATGGTGGGATTTTCCAGCCAGGGATGCGGCGCAGACTGCGTTTGCTCAAGCGTTTGGCTTGAGCGTCAGCGTGGCGCGACAGCGGCGTGGGTTCCGGTCAGAGCACGCGGCGGAAAGTCCGGCGCACATGGTCGCGGTCGCCGCAATCGAAATGCCACCACTCGGTATTGATGCCGACGAAGCCGGCCTGGACCATGGCGGCGCGCAGCAGGCGGCGCTGCGCCACCTGCTGGTCGGTCAGCGCCCCGGCGTGCAGGAAGCCTTCTTCCAGCGCCGGGTGCGACAATTCCGTCATGTCGTCGAAACCGGTACCCATGTCGAGCTCACGGCCTGCCGCATCGAGCAGCGTGACGTCGAGCGCCATGCCGTAGGAGTGGATGGAGCCGCGCGCCGGGTCGGCCAGGTAGATGCGCAGCTCGGTGCCGTCGAGCGCATCCCACAGCTGCTGCTGCACGCGCTGCGGACGCAGGGCGTCCAGCACCAGCAGCGTGTGGCCGGGCGCGTGCTGCGCCAGCCAGGCCACCGCCCGCTCGAGCGCGACGGCGGCGTCGCGGTGCAGCCAGGCGCAGTCGAACGGCGAATACAGATCGCGGCCGGTGAAATTGTACGGCGTCGCGTAGCGCAGGTCGACGCCGATGCCGGCGACCGTGGACAGGTGGCGGAACGCCGGATCGCCGCCGATGTCTTCGCTGGCTATGCTCAAACCCATCGTCATCTCTTTTCGATCAGTGCCCGAGCGGTGGCGCCGATGCAGTTGGCCAGTTCGCGCGCACCGTGCGACAGCGGCGCATGGCTGGCGGTGAGCAGGTACAGCTGTACCGGAAGCGCCGGTGCCCACGGGCGGCACTGCACCTTGTCGCGCGTACCGGACGCGGCCGTGAACGGATCGAGCACGGCGCAGCCGGCGCCCGCTTCCACCAGTGCCCGCGCGATCTGGTAAGTCTGCACCACGGTGTGGAAGACCGGACGCACGTCCTGCGCTTCGCAGGCGGCGACCACCATCTCGCCGAGCGGGTCGCCGTCGGCCAGGCCGATCAGTTCGCCGTGCATGCTGTCGATGAGCGCCGCCGGCGTGACCGGTTCGGCGCATTCGGCTTCGCTCCAGGTGCCGGCCGGCGCCATCACGGTCAGCGCACCCTGTGCGATCGCTTCGGCCTCGATGCCGGGGTGGCGCGGATCCTGCAGCGACAGCGCGAGGTCGGCTTCGCCCAGGCGCAGGGCGTTCACGATCTCGCTGGTATGAAAAGTGGCCAGTTCGCAGCGGGTCTGCGAGAAATCGCGGCGCCAGTCGGTCAGCGCGGCCGGCAGCACGCTGATCGCGACGGTGGGCGTGGCCACCAGGCGCACCGTCTCGCAGGCGCGGTTTTTCAGGCTGGCGGCGAGGCGGCGGATGCCTTGCAGGTCGCGGTGCAGCTTTTCGGTTTCGGCGAACAAGCGGTGCGCTTCCGGCTTCGGGTACAGCTTGCCGCGCACGCGCTCGAACAGCGGCATGCCCAGCTGCAGCTCGGCGTGCTGCAGCACCTTGGTCACCGCCGGCTGGGAGATGTGCAGCACCTGGGCGGCGCCGCTGATGGTACCCACCTGCATGATGGCGTGGAAAACTTCGATATGACGCAGACGCATCGCTGTTCCTTGGCTTGGACGACCGCCGCGCGTCAAGCGCGCGGCATTGCCAAGCTTAGCGGAAAACCCGCCCGGCGGAAAAGCCTCACTGCTGGACCGGCACCGGCGGTGTTGCGGGAACGACAGTCGGGCTGCCCGGCGCCGTGGCCGGCGGCGTGGTCGGCAGCGGCGGCGTGGTCGGTGCGGACTGCGGCTGCGTGGCCGGTGCCGGCGGCTGTACCGGCTGATACTGCGGCTGTGGCTGTGGCTGCGGCTGTGCCGGCTGGTACTGCGGCTGCGGCTGCACCGGCTGGTACTGATAATGCGGCGCCGGCGCCGGGAACGGTTGCGGCAGGGCGCCGCGCGGATTGGTCAGCGCTTCCAGCAGCACCGCCGTTTGCAGGTCCGGCAAGCCGTCGATGTTACTTGGGCGGTATTTCATCTGGAAAGCGGACAGCACGGTGCGGGTCTGCTCGTCCAGGTTGCCGGACTGGACCAGGCCGTAGCCCCAAGTGGCCAGCTTCTTCTGGTACCAGGCGATGTCCGGCAGCTGCACCTGGAAGATCGGCGTCAGCGCGGCGACGCGGTTGGCGTCCGGCCAGGCCACCAGGCCGGCGGCGGCCAGCTGGCGCCACGGGAACATCGGACCCGGGTCCTGCTTGCGCAGCGGCGCGATGTCGCTGTGGCCGAGCACGTTTTCCGGCGCGATGTGGTGACGCGTGACGATGTCGCGCACCAGCGGGATGATGGCGTCGATCTGCGACTGCGCGAACGGCGCGTAGACGCGCCCGCTCGGGGTATCCTTCCAGCCCGGGTTGACGATCTCGATGCCGATCGAGCTGTTGTTCAGCTGCGTGAAGTTCTTCCAGCTCGAGTTGCCCGCATGCCAGGCGGCGTTCTTTTCGTCGACCAGGTTGTAGATGTGCGGGACCGGGTCGTCGGTGACCAGGTAATGCGCGCTGACTTCCTGCTGGGTCAGCGTGGTGAGCGAGGAGGCGCGGTCGCCCACGGTGTAGTGCAGCACCAGGAAACGCGCGCGGCTGGCCTGGCCCTTGGCGGTGTAGGTATGGTCGTATTGCGGACCGGACGGTGGCGTGGCGCAGCCGGCCAGCAGGGCAAGCAGCAAGGTGGCAACGAGAGTCTTCATGGTGGGTTCGTATTGTTGTTGATTGGGGTCAGTGCCAGGCGCGCGGCCGCATGGTGGGCGCCGGCTGTGGCTTGGGTCAGTACGGTATCCGGCGCCAGGCCTGCGCGCATGGCGTCGAGGATGAGCGGATGCAGCCCGGCCGCGCGCCCGGACAGCGTCACCGGACGCGGACCGAAGCGGCTGGTCAAGGCCCGGGCCAGGCGCGCCAGTTCGCGGCCGGCCTCGCGCAGGATGTCGGCCGCGACCGGATCTTGTTCCGCGCTGGCGGCCACCGCCAGCGCCAGCTTGCCGACGGCGCCGCGCTCCTGGCCGTAGATGAACTGGCGCGAACATGCCCAGTCGTCGCCGCCGACGTAGTCGAATACCGCCCGCGCCATCGGCGAGGTGCGCCAGGCGCCGGGCCGCTCGTCCTCGTTGCGCCAGATGTGGCGCATGGCCTCGCGCGCGATCCAGAAGCCGCCGCCACCATCGTCCAGCACCACGCCGCGGCCGCCGGCCCGGTGGAACTGGCCGTCGGTGTCGATGAAGGCGCCGATCGAGCCGGTGCCGGCGTACACCAGGTAGCCTGCGCCGAGGTCGAAACTGGCGCGGTAGGCGATGTCGATGTCGCTGCAGAAGTGGATGGCCGCCGGCGCCAGGTGCAGCAGCTCGGCCAGCCAGCGTTGCAGCAGTTCGCTGTCGCCGCCGAAGCCGGTCAGGCCGGCCCACACGCGCGCCGGCGCACCGTGCGGCAGCACCGCCAGCGCCAGCCGGGCAAAGGTCGCCTGCACCGCATCGCGCCCGGCCTGGCTACTCATCTGCAGCGCGGACAGGCCATCCACGCTGCCTTCGGCCACGATGGCGCCGCCGGGTGCGGCCAGCGCCCAGCGGGTGGCGGTACCGCCGGCGTCGATGCCGAGACCGAACTCGGCAGCCAACCCGGACCCCGGTGCGTATTGTGAATGAATCATGATCAAAGCGAAGTGTACGCCGTCGCGCCGATCCGCCGCGCATGAATGAGGGTGTTTACGCCCTGCGCCAGGCCTGCACGCGCGCGCTTTCGTTGCCGAGGCGGTCGACCGCGCTGACCACCACCGCGTCGGCCGGGCCCAGCTTGACGTCGTCCGGCACCGTCCAGTCCACGCGCGACGCTGGCGCCACCGCGAATTGCCAGCGGCCGCCATGGCGCGACCAGATCGCATAGGTCGCGTTGGCGCTGCCGGCGGCCAGCTTCAGCAGCACGCCATTGCCCTTGCGCACGGCCGCGACCGAGGGCGTGCCCGGCGTGGTCTTGCCGAGCCAGGGCGTGGCCGGCACCAGCGCCGGCGATGAATAGCAGCCGGCGCGCAGCTGGTCGCCGATGCCCTTGCGGTTCTGCATCAGCGCGACCATGCTGAAGTGGACGTGGCCGGACGCGGCCGGGCGCGTGCGCGTGACGCCGATCTGCTCGACGATTTCCTGCGGCAGGTATTCCTTACTGGCCGCGCCGATGCGGCTGGTGAACAGGCCCGGCCACAGGTGGCGGCCGCGGGTGTTCTGGGTGACCCAGTAGTCGAGCAGCGTGCCGTAGGCCTGGCCCGGCTGGCGGATCGCCCAGTACAGCTGCGGCGTGAAATAATCGAGCCAGCCGTTCTGCAGCCAGGTCTCGACATCCGCGTACAGCTTGTCGTACTGCGAAAAGCCGTTGATGCCATGCGGGCGGCGGTCCGGGCGGCCGATGCCGAACGGGCTGATGCCGAAGCGCACCCAGCTCTTTTCGCGGTGGATCTCTTCGTTCAGCGCTTCGATCAGTTTATTCACGTTCTGGCGGCGCCAGCCCGCGCGGTCCAGCCTGCCGCCGCCGCTGACGTAGCGCTGGAAGGATGGGCCATCCGGGAAGTCCAGCTCGCCCTTGCCGGCCTTGCCTTCCAGCGCCAGGCTCTCGGCGCCGCTGGCGCCCGGCGCTTCGATCGGATACGGATAAAAATAATCGTCGATGTGGACGCCGTCGATGTCGTAGCGGCGCACCACGTCCAGCACTACGTCCAGCGTCTGCTTGACCGCGCTGTCCTCGCCCGGATCCATCCACAGGTATTTACCGTAGCTCTTCACCGCGGCCGGGTTGGTACGGGTGATGTGGTTCGGCGCCGCCGGCGAGCGCGCGCCGTTGTTGCGAGCGCGGTAGGGATTGAACCAGGCGTGCAGCTCGAGACCGCGCGCGTGCGCCTGCGTGATCCAGAATTTCAAGGGGTCGTACCACGGCTGCGGCGCCTGGCCCTGCAGCCCGGTGAGATATTCCGACCACGGCTCCAGCTTGGACGGGTAGATGGCGTCGGCCGACGGGCGTACCTGCAGCACGATCGCATTCAGGTTGAGCGCCTTGGCGCGGTCCAGGATGGCGATGGCCTCGGCCTGCTGCTTTTCCGCGTTCAGGTTCGGCTTGCTGGGCCAGTCGATGTTGGCGACCGTCGAAACCCAGGCGGCGCGGAATTCGCGCGGTGCGGGCGGCGGCACATCGCTACCGGTGCCGCCGGTCGCCACCGGCGCGATGCCGGGCTGCGTGCTGGTACAGGCCGAGAACAGGCCGCTCAGCGCCATCGCACCGGCCACGCCGGCCAGTGTGAATGCGCGTCGTTGTTTTTGTTTCTGATCGAGTTGCAAAACCGCTCCGCTTGTTAAATCTTGTCAAACCTTGACGAACCACCGTTGCCGCCACATGCCCCAGGCCAGCAGGAACATGCAGGCATCGAACAGCAGCGCGTGCAGCAGCGAGGCATTCACGGCCCCGATGGGCAGGGCGGCGATCGGCGCGTACAGCACTTCCCCGGCAGAACGCAGGCTGCCGTCCGGCTGGGCGAATTTTACATACCCGAGCATGTTGGCGACCAATCCCGACATCGCAAAGATGAACAGCGCATTCATGCCGTAGATGACAAAGGGCCAAGTCCAGCGCGCCGCCGCCGTGCGCAGCGCCGCATACGGGTTGACGTCCAGCAGCCAGTAAAACGCCGCGAACACGATCGCCGCCCAGCCGGTCATGAGCAAGCAAAACGACGGCGTCCACAGGCTTTTATTGATGGGCATCAGAAGTGTATCCAAAATCGCCGCCACACCCAGGCACGCCAGGCCGGCCAGCAACAGCCATACGGTCTGTTCGGTGCGCTGTACGCCGGACCCCAGCCAGCGCCCGGCCAGCACGCCGAACAACTGGCTGCACAGGGCGGGCAGGGTCGATACCAGTCCTTCCGGATCCCAGGTTTTTGAACTCGCCCACAAATGGTTGCCGAACAGCGCGCGGTCGACCCAGGCGCCGAAGTCCTGCCCCGGCGCCAGCACGCCGGCGCCGATCCCGGGCACCGGCACCCACAGCATCAGCAAGCTGTACAGCGCCAGCAGCGCGCCGATGATCGCCAGCTGGGCGCGCCAGCCGCAATACACCACGATGGGCGCCGCCAGCAGCGTGCACAGGGCGATGCGCTGTAGCACGCCGGGTATGCGTACACTGTCGACATTAAAATGGGGAACCAGGTTAAGCAGGAAACCGACCAGGAAGATCAGCAGCGCCCGTCTTGCCAGTTTGATGAGCAGGCGCGGCTTGTCGGCCCCGGCGGCGCTCAGTCGCCCCAGCGACAGCGCCATCGCAACGCCGCCGATGAACAGGAAAAATGGAAAGATGCAGTCGGTGAAGGTCCAGCCGTTCCAGTGCGCATGCGCGAGCTGGGCATACAGGTGGCCCCAGTCGCCGGGGTTATTTACCAGCACCATGGCGGCAATTGTGAAGCCCCGGAACGCATCGAGCGAGGCCAGCCGGCCGGTCGTGGCATGCATGGATCTATTTCTTTCCGAATTCCGGATCGATCTTCACCAGCGCCGCCATGATGAACGCCGGGATCGTCGCCAGGCAGGTCCACACGAAGAAATGCTGGTAGCCGATCATTTCCTGCAGCTTTCCGCTCCACATCCCCGGCACCATCATCCCCAGCGCCATCAGGCCGGTGCAGATGGCGTAATGCGCGGTCTTATAGGGGCCATCGGCCACCATGATCATGTACATCATCATCGCGGTGAAGCCGAAGCCGTAGCCGAACTGCTCGATCGCCAGGAAGCCGCAGATCACGCCGAAGTTCTGCGGCTGCACCTGCGACAGGTAGACGAACACCAGGTCCGGCAGGTGCACCGCGAACACCATCAGCCACAGGCAGCGCTTCAGGCCCAGGCGCGAAATCAGCCAACCGCCGCACAGGCCGCCGACGGTCAGCGCGACGATGCCGATGGTGCCGTAGGCCAGGCCGTACTGCACGGTGGTCAAGCCGAGGCCGCCCTTGTCCAGCGGGTCCTTCAGGAAAGGCGCGATCAGTTTCAGCAGCTGGGCCTCGCCCAGGCGGAAGGTCAGTATGAAACCGAGGATCAGCCAGATGTCGCGCTTGGCGAAGAAGGTGGCGAAGGTTTTACCGAAACCTTCCAGCAGACCGCTGCCCGCCACATTGCCGCCGCTGGCAGCCTGGTGGTCCACGTCCGGACGCGGCAGGATCTTCTGGTGCCAGGCGAACAAGGCGAGGAACAGGCCGGCCAGCACGAAGAACACGATGGCCCAGGCCTGGCGTACGTCGCCCAGCGACACCGCCAGCACCCCGGCCAGCACCACCAGCGGCCCCTGCCCGGCCAGCGTCGCGAGGCGATAAAAGGTGGAACGCACGCCGACCATCGATGCCTGCTGCTGCTGGCGCAGGCCGAGCATGTAAAAGCCGTCGGCCGAGATGTCGTGGGTGGCCGAGGCGAAGGCCATGACCCACATCACGGCCAGGCTGATCATGAAATAGGCAGGCAGGTGCAGCGTCGCCCCGACCGCGCCGAGCGCGGCGGCCAGCACCAGTTGCAGCGACACGGTCCAGCCGCGCTTGGTGCCTTGCAGGTCGACCAACGGCGACCACAGCGGCTTGATCACCCAGGGCAGATACAGCAGGCTGGTATACAAGGCGATGTCGGTGTTGGACACGCCCATGTCCTTGTACATCACGACCGACAGGTTATTGGCGACGATGTAGGGAATCGCCTGGCCGAAGTAGAGCGAGGGCACCCACAGCCACGGGTTCTTTGCTTGCGAAGTTTGCATAATTCTTTCGTGGTCGAACTCGGACCACGCGCCCCGGGAACGGTCCAGGCGGTCAGGTGGCCAGTGAGGCGCGCACGCTGCCGCCCGTCGTCTCCAGCAAGGCACGCGCCTGCTCGACCAGGATGTTCTTGGACAAGGCCACGATCGCGACCTTGACCTGGAAGCCGCACTGTTCCAGCACCGCGCGCGCCTGGTCCTCGCCGGCGCCGGTGGCAAAGGCCGTCAGGCGGATCGCGCGCCGCACCAGCTTGGCGTTGGTCGCCTTCAAGTCTACCATCAGGTTGCCATAAACCTTGTTCAAACGCACCATCAAAGCGCTCGAAAAGGTGTTCAGGGCGATCTTTTGCGAGGTACCGGCTTTCAGGCGGGTGCTGCCGGAGATGGCTTCCGGGCCGGTGTCGAGGGTGACGCCGATTTCCGCTTCGCGGGCGACCGGGGCGTCCGGATTGTTGGCGAAGCCGATCGTCAGCGCCCCGGCCGCGCGGGCGGCGCGCAGGGCGCCGAGCACGTAAGGCGTGCTGCCCGAGGCCGCGATCAGCAGCACCACGTCGTTCTTGTCCACGCCGATGCGGCCGATATCGGCGGCGCCCTGCCCGGCATCGTCTTCCGCCCCTTCGACGGCGACGAACATCGCGTCCCTGCCGCCGGCCAGCAGCGCCTCGGCGCGTTCGCGCGGCCAGGAAAAGGTGGGGTACAGTTCCACGCTGTCCAGCACGCCCAGCCGGCCCGAGGTGCCGGCGCCGACGTAGACCAGGCGCCCGCCCGCTTGCATGCGCGGCAGCGCGGCGGTGACGGCGGCGGCAAGGCGCGGCCCGGCGGCACGCACCGCCTCGACGGCCGTGAACTGGTCGTCGACCAGCACGTTCACCAGTTCGACGGTCGGGTATTGATCGAGGGACGGATGTTGGGCGGCAGGTGTTTCGGTATTCAGCATCGCAGTGCAATCAATCCGTGATGGTGCGTGACGACGTTATCGATGTGACCAGTGTAATGGCAAGGCGCACCAGGCTGTCATGAAAGGATCGGTCGCGCTCATGCCAAAAAGTTATGCGGAGCGGCTGTCATGACAGGGTGTGCCGAGCCCGTGTCCCTGCCTGCATGATACCTACTGCCGCGACAGGGAGCCGTTCGCACGTCAAACATGAACGCCGGTTATGCCCGCCGTCGCTACATTCATTGGCCGCGCCGGTGGCCGGCCCCTTAAGCTTGCGGGTCATTTCAATGATCAATCGTGTGGCCTGATGCAACAAATCATCGTGATCGGCGCCGGCGTCGTCGGCCTGACCTCGGCCTGGTGGCTGCTCGAGGCAGGCTACCGGGTCACGCTGCTCGAACGCGCGGCGCAGGTGGGCAGCGGCACCAGCTACGCCAATGGCGGCCAGCTGAGCTACCGCTACGTGTCGCCGCTGGCCGATGCCGGTGTGCCACTGAAGGCCCTGCGCTGGCTGTTCCAGGAACACGGTCCGCTGCGCCTGCGCCTGCAGGCCGATCCGCACCAGTGGCGCTGGCTGGCCGCGTTCCTCGCCAATTGCCGGGCCGACGCCAACCGCAGGACCACTCAAAAACTGCTGCAGCTGGGCGAACTGTCGCGCCGTGGCATGGCGCAGCTGGCGCCGGTCGTGCCGCCGGCCGAATTCGGGTGGCGCGACGCCGGCAAGCTGGTGGTGTACCGCAGCCGCAAGGTGTTCGAGGCCGCCACCGCCAGGGCGGACGGCGCCGCCACGCGCCAGGTCTGGAGCGCGGCCGAGTGCGTTGCGCACGAACCGGCGCTGGCGGCGGTCGAGGATCGCCTGGCCGGCGGTATTTATAACAGTGGCGAAGCGGTGGCCGACTGCTACGCCTTTTGCGTGGCGCTGGCCGAGCGCGTGCGGGCGCATCCGCGCTTTGGGGGAGTTATCCAGGGCCAGGCGGCGCGCCTCGTGACCGACCGTGGCCGCGTGACGGGCCTGGACACCAGCGCCGGCCGGCTGGCAGCCGACGCCTACGTGCTGGCGGCCGGCATGCAGAGCCGCACGCTGGCACTGACGGCCGGCATTCGGTTGCCGCTGTACCCGCTCAAGGGCTACAGCCTGAGCGCGCCGATCCGCGAAGGCGACGTCGCGCCCCGGATCAGCGTCACCGATTTCGAGCGCAAGGTGCTGTACGCGCGCATCGGCGACCAGCTGCGGGTGGCGGCGATGGTCGACATGGTCGGCGAAGACCTGCGCCTGGACGCCCGCCGCCTGGCCGCGCTGACGCGCCAGGTGCGCGAGACCATGCCGCGCGCGGCCGACTACGCCAGCATCACGCCCTGGGCCGGGCTGCGGCCGGCGACGCCCAACTCGGCGCCGATCGTCGGACCAACGCCGTATGCGAACCTGTGGCTGAACGTGGGGCACGGGCCGCTGGGCTTTACCTTTGCCTGCGGCACGGCCAGCCTGCTGACCGACCTGATGCGCGGGCACGAAGCGCCGTTCCCGCTGGACGGATTGACGCTTGCTTAATTCGGGGTCAGAGCAGATTGAGCGGCAGACGATTCACGCGTTGATGCTTGCTTGCGCATCGATGGCGAGGAAACGCTGTGGTATGGCGCTTTTGGCAGCGGGCATTCTGCTCTGACCCCGAACTTTTGCAAAATAATTGGCGACTGTTTTATTTATGTTCGGCAATCTTTAGCCGAAGTTGCACCAACGCCACCCAAGATGGCCCCATCTTCCCGATTCTGAAAAGCCCTTATGCCTGACTCAGGCACAAGAAATGGCGGATAATTGCCGCCATGTCCACCCGCGCTCCCACCCCATCCTGCCCTTGCGGCAGCGGCTCGCCGATCCTGCGCTGCTGCGGCCCCTATATTGCCGGCGCCGAACTGCCGCCGACGGCCGAAGCCCTGATGCGTTCCCGCTACACCGCCTACACGATGCAGCAGGAAGACTACCTGCGCGCCACCTGGCATCCGAGCACCCGGCCGCTTGAGCCGATCATCGACAAAAATGAAAAGATTCAATGGCTCGGACTTGAGATAAAATCTGCTTTACGTTTACGTCAACGTAAAGTAGACCTGCCGGATAATCCAGACCAGGACACCGTCGAATTCGTCGCCCGTTTCAAATCAGCGGGGAGCGGCCGCGCCCAGCGCCTGCACGAAATCAGCAACTTCGTGCGCGAGCCGGACCCTGAGCTCAAGGGCAAGATGCGTTGGTTCTACCTGGACGGCAGTTTCCCCGAATAAAAACGCAGGAGACGCAATGCCCCAGATCGACAGTCAACTCAACCCGCGCGGCGAGGATTTCAAAGCCAACGCCGCCGCCATGCATGCCGTGGTCGACGACTTGCGCGCCCGGGTCGCGGCCATCGCCCAGGGCGGCGGCGAAGCGGCCAGTGCCAAACACGTCGCCCGCGGCAAGCTGCTGCCGCGCGACCGGGTACAGATGCTGCTCGATCCGGGCACGCCCTTCCTCGAGTTTTCCCAGCTGGCGGCGTACGAGATGTACGACGGCGCCGCGCCCAGCGCCGGCATCATCACCGGCATCGGCAGGGTCAGCGGGCAGGAATGCGTCATCGTCTGCAACGACGCCACCGTCAAGGGCGGTACCTATTACCCGATGACGGTCAAAAAACACCTGCGCGCCCAGGAAATCGCCGAGCAGAACAATTTACCGTGCATCTACCTGGTCGACTCGGGCGGCGCCAACCTGCCGAACCAGGACGATGTCTTCCCCGACCGCGATCACTTCGGCCGCATCTTCTATAACCAGGCCAACCTGTCCGCCAAGGGCATCCCGCAGATCGCGGTGGTGATGGGGTCCTGCACCGCCGGCGGCGCCTACGTGCCGGCGATGAGTGACGAATCGATCATCGTCAAGGAACAGGGCACGATCTTCCTGGGCGGCCCGCCGCTGGTCAAGGCGGCCACCGGCGAAGTGGTGACGGCCGAAGACCTGGGCGGCGGCGATGTCCATACCCGCTTGTCCGGCGTGGCCGACCACCTGGCGCAGAACGACACCCACGCGCTGTCGCTGGCGCGCACCATCGTGTCGAACCTGAACCGTGTGAAACCGCTGCAGGGTGCGCTGCGCGAGGCGCAAGAGCCGAAGTACGCGGCTGAAGAACTGTACGGCGTGATCCCGGTCGACACCCGCAAGCCCTTCGACGTGCGCGAGGTCATCGCCCGCATCGTCGACGGCAGCGAATTCGACGAGTTCAAGGCGCGGTACGGCACCACGCTGGTATGCGGCTTCGCCCATATCTTCGGCATGAAGGTCGGCATCATCGCCAACAACGGCATCCTGTTCTCGGAATCGGCGCTGAAGGGCAGCCACTTCATCGAGCTGTGCTGCCAGCGCAAGATCCCGCTGGTGTTCCTGCAAAATATCACCGGCTTCATGGTCGGCCGCAAGTACGAAAACGAAGGCATCGCCCGCAACGGCGCCAAGATGGTGACGGCCGTCGCGACGGCGGCGGTGCCGAAGTTCACCGTGATCATCGGCGGCTCCTTCGGCGCCGGCAACTATGGCATGTGCGGCCGCGCCTTCTCGCCGCGCTTCCTGTGGATGTGGCCGAATGCGCGCATCTCGGTGATGGGCGGCGACCAGGCGGCCTCGGTGCTGGCCACGGTCAAGCGCGACGGCATCGAAGCCAAGGCCGGCCAGTGGTCCGCGGACGAGGAAGCCGCGTTCAAGCAGCCGATCAAGGACCAGTACGAACACCAGGGCCACCCCTACTACGCCAGCGCGCGCCTGTGGGACGATGGCGTGATCGATCCGGCCGATACGCGCATGGTGCTGGGCCTGGGCCTGTCCGCCGCGCTGAACGCGCCGATCGACGACACGAAGTTCGGCGTGTTCCGGATGTAACGAGAGGAGAACGACATGGACACCTATGAAACCCTCGAGATTACCGTCGCCGACAAGGTCGCGACCATCACGCTGAACCGCCCGCAGCTGCGCAACGCCTTCAACGAGAACGCGATCGCCGACCTGACCATGGCCTTCGACGAAGCCAGCCAGGACAGGGACGTGCGCGCCATCGTGCTGGCCGCGAACGGCCCCGCTTTTTGCGCCGGCGCCGACCTGAACTGGATGAAGAAGATGGCCGGCTATTCCGCGGCCGAGAACGAAGCCGACGCGCTGCGCCTGGCCGACATGCTGCGCACCATCTACTACAGCCCGAAGCCGGTGGTGGCCAGGGTGCAGGGCGACTGCTACGCCGGCGGCATGGGCCTGGTGGCGGCCTGCGACATCGTGGTGGTGGCCGAAGGCGTCAATTTCTGCCTGTCGGAAGTAAAACTGGGCCTGATCCCGGCGACGATTTCTCCCTACGTGATCAAGGCGATGGGCGACCAGGCCGCGCGCCGCTACTTCCTCAGCGCCGAGCGCTTCGACGCGCGCGAAGCGCACCGCCTCGGCCTGGCGCACGAGGTGGTGCCGGCCGACCAGCTGGACGCCAAGGTCGCCGAGATCGTCAAGGCCCTGGTCGGCAACAGCCCGAACGCCGTGCGCGAAGCGAAAGCGCTGGTGCGCGACATTGCCGGCCTGCCGATCGACGACGTGCTGCTGGCCGACACCGCCGGCCGCATCGCCGCCATTCGCGCTTCCGATGAAGGACGCGAAGGCGTCGCGGCCTTCCTGGAGAAGCGCAAACCGTCATGGATAGCGTAGGGTGGGCGCGGGGTGCCCGCCCTACGTTTTAAATAGTTTATAGAGTTTTAGGATTAATTTTGAATAAGCCCACGTCCTCCGACTGGATCGCCCGCAGCCTGCGCAGCGTCTGGCATCCATGCACGCAAATGCAGCACCACGAAGAGGTGCCGCTGATCGCCGTCCATCACGGCAAGGGACCGTGGCTGGTTGACCACGAGGGCAAGCGCTACCTGGACGGCATCAGCTCGTGGTGGGTCAATCTGTTCGGCCACGCCAACCCGCGCATCAACGCGGCCTTGAAAGACCAGCTGGACACGCTGGAACACGCGATGCTGGCCGGCTTTACCCACGAGCCGGTGGTCGAACTGTCCGAGCGGCTGGCCGCCCTCACCGGCCACGCGCTCGGCCACGCCTTTTATGCGTCGGACGGCGCCTCGGCGGTCGAGATCGCGCTCAAGATGAGTTTCCACTACTGGCGCAACGCCGGCTACGCCAAGAAGCAGGAATTTGTCTGCCTGCAGGGGTCGTACCACGGCGAGACCATCGGCGCGCTGGCCGTGACCGACGTCGCCCTGTTCAAGGATGCCTACGGTCCGCTGCTGCGCGCGGCGCGCACGGTAGCGTCGCCGGATGCGCGCAATGCGGTCGATGGCGAGTCGGCCCAGGACGTGGCGCTGCGCGCGGTCAAGGATGTCGAAGCGCTGTTCGCGGAACAAGCCGACACCATCGCCGCCATCATCGTCGAGCCGCTGGTGCAGTGCGCCACCGGCATGGCGATGCACGATCCGCTCTACCTGCAGCGCCTGCGCGAGCTGTGCGACCACTACCACGTGCACCTGATCGCCGACGAGATCGCGGTCGGCTGCGGCCGCACCGGTACGTTCTTCGCCTGCGAACAGGCCGCCATCTGGCCCGACTTCCTGTGCCTGTCGAAGGGGATCAGCGGCGGCTACCTGCCGCTGTCGCTGGTGCTCAGCACGGATAACATCTACGAAGCCTTTTATAGCGAAGACATCACGCGCGGCTTCCTGCATTCGCACTCCTACACCGGCAACGCGCTGGCCTGCCGCGCGGCGCTGGCCACGCTGCAGATCTTCCAGGAAGACGACGTATTGGCCAAAAACCGCGAAACCGCGACCCGCCTGATGCTGGAACTGGCGCCGCTGCTCGACCACGAGCGCGTCACCAACTTCCGCCAGCGCGGCATGATCCTGGCCTTCGACGCGGTCGAGCCGGACAGCGCGCGCGCATCGACGTTCTCGCGCCGCTTCTTCACCAGCGCGGTCGAGAACGAACTGCTGCTGCGCCCGATCGGCCGCACCGTCTACCTGATGCCGCCGTATGTGCTGAACGAGGAAGAGATCGTCGGCCTGGCCGCGCGCACGCGCAAGGTGTTCGAATCGGTGATCGCGGGCTGACGGCATGGACTTGATCGCACACGTGCAAACCAGGCTGGATGCGCTGGCCGCGCAAAGCCTGATTCGACAACGGCGCACCGCCGACACCCCGTGCGCGCCGCGCCAGAGCGTCGACGGCCGCCCGATGCTGGCTTTTTGCAGCAACGATTACCTGGGCCTGGCCGCGCATCCGCAGGTGGTGGCGGCGCTGCGCGAAGGGGCCGCGCTGTACGGCGCCGGCAGCGGCGCCTCGCACCTGGTGTCCGGCCACAGCCGCGCGCACGCGCTGCTGGAAGAGCGCCTGGCCGCCTTCGAGGCGCCGCACCTGGTGGAAGCCGGGGCGCTGTACTTCTGCACCGGCTACATGGCCAATCTGGCCACCCTCACCGCGCTTGGGCTTGATGCCGATGCGATGATCTTTTCGGAGGCGCTGAACCACGCCTCGCTGATCGACGGTGCGCGCCTGGCCCGCGCCGGCGTGACGGTCTATCCACACGGCGACGTCGCCGCACTCGAAGCAAAGCTGATCGACAGCCCGGCGTCGACCAAGATCGTCGTCACCGACAGCGTGTTCAGCATGGACGGCGACCTGGCCCCGCTGCCGGCACTGCTGGCCCTGTGCGAGCGCCATGGCGCCTGGCTGGTGGTCGACGATGCGCATGGCTTCGGCGTGCTGGGACAGAATGGCCGCGGCGCGCTCGAGCATTTCGACCTGCGTTCGACCAACCTGGTCTATGTCGGCACGCTGGGCAAGGCGGCCGGCGTCGGCGGCGCCTTCGTGGCGGCGCACCGGTCGGTGATCGAACTGCTGGTGCAGCGCGCCCGCCCTTATATCTACACGACGGCGGCGCCGCCGGCGCTGGCCCATGCGCTGCTGGCCAGCCTGGACATCATCGAAGGCGCCGAAGGCCGCGAACGGCGTGCGCATTTGAGCAGCCTGATCGCGCAACTGGACAGCGCATTGCACCTGGCGCGCTGGCAGCGCCCGCCCTCGCCCACCGCGATCCAGCCGATCGTCATCGGCGCCAACGACGACGCCCTGCGCGTGGCCGCGCGCCTGCACGAGCAGGGGCTGTGGGTGCCGGCGATCCGTCCGCCGACCGTGGCGCCGGGCACGGCGCGCCTGCGCGTGACCTTGTCCGCGGCGCACACCCGTCAAGATGTCGCGCAGCTTGCCGCTGCCCTCAACAACCTGGAGCTGGAACTGGAAAGGACATCCGCATGATGCTCAACGATCCCGAACAACCGGGCGCACCCGCGCAGGAAACAGGCCTCGCCGAACCGGCCGTCACCACCGCCGCTGCCGTGCCTGCCGCCGTGCCGGCCGCGCTGGCGGTGGAAGGCGTGCCGACCCGCTTCGCCTGCTTCGTCACCGGCACCGACACCGAGATCGGCAAGACGCTGATCTCCAGCGCCATCCTGCATAAACTGGTGCAGACGGGCGTGCGCGCCTGCGGCATGAAGCCGATCGCCGCCGGTGCCGACGAGCGCGACGGCGAGCTGCACAACGAGGACGCCGCCATGCTGCGCGCCGCCGGCAACGTCAACCTGCCGCAGCGCATCACCACGCCCTTCATGCTGCGCGAGCCGTGCGCACCGCACATCGCGGCCGCGCTGGAAGGCGTGACCATCGAGCCGGTGACGATCCTGACCGCCTATGCCGAAATCCTGGGCGCGTCCGACGCCACCGTGGTCGAAGGCGTGGGCGGCTTCTGCGTGCCCTTTTCCGACGATTTCGACAGCGCCGGCCTGGCGGTGCAGCTGAACCTGCCGGTCATCATGGTGGTCGGCATGCGCCTGGGCTGCATCAGTCACGCCCTGCTCACCGCCGAAGCGATCATCTCGCGCGGCCTGGTGCTGGGCGGCTGGGTCGCCAACCTGGTCGACCCCGACATGCGCTTCGTCGACGAGAACATCAGCGCGCTGGAACAACGCATGCCCGCACCCCTGCTGGGACGCGTGCCGCGCCTGGACAACCCTTCGGCTGCGGGAGCAGCCGCATTCATCGAACTCGCGGGCCTGCCGGGATGGCCGGCCACGCGTGCCTGAACAAGCAACGCCAAAACAAGGAACTTTTATGTCGCAAGTCATCAACCTCCATCCGCCGGTCGCACCGGTTACCCTGCCCAAGGACGCCACCTGGCCGCTGCCCGACGTGCTGGCCCTGTTCGACCTGCCGATGCCGGAACTGATGTTCCGCGCCAGCCAAGCCCACCGCGCCAACTTCCCCGACGGCGACGTCGAACTGGCCACGCTGCTGTCGATCAAGACCGGCGGCTGCGAAGAAGACTGCGGCTACTGTCCGCAGGCGGCGCGCTACGACACCGGCGTCGAAGCGAAAAAAATCCTCGACCTCGACGTCGTGCTGGCTGCCGCCAGCGAAGCCAAGGCCAAGGGCGCGACCCGCTTCTGCATGGGCGCCGCCTGGCGCAGCCCGAAAGAGCGCGACATGGAAAAGGTCGAAGCGATGGTGCGTGGCGTGAAAGCGCTGGGCATGGAAACCTGCGCCACGCTGGGCATGCTGGAAGAGGGCCAGGCCGAGCAGCTGAAACAGGCCGGCCTCGATTACTACAACCACAACATCGACACCGCCCCCGACTTCTACGGCGACGTCATCTCGACCCGCGAGTACCACGACCGCCTGGACACGCTCGGCCGCGTGCGCGACGCCGGCTTGAAAGTCTGCTGCGGCGGCATCGTCGGCATGGGCGAGACCCGTGCCCAGCGCGCCGGCCTGATCGCCCAGTTGGCCAACATGAACCCGTATCCGGAATCGGTGCCGGTCAACCACCTGGTCCAGGTCGAGGGCACGCCGCTGCACGGCCTGCCGCCGCTGGACCCGATCGAATTCGTGCGCACCATCGCGGTGGCACGCATCACCATGCCCAAGGCGCGCGTACGCCTGTCGGCCGGCCGGCGCCAGCTGGGCGAAGCGGTACAGGCGATGTGCTTCATGGCCGGCGCCAACTCGATCTTCTATGGCGACAAGCTCCTGACCACCGAGAACCCGGAAGCGGACGAGGACCGCGCGCTGCTGGAAAAGCTGGGCCTCAAGACGCGTTCGGCGACGCTGGAGTCGGCGCCGAAGGAGCGTTGCGGCTGCTGATTGAAGTTAGATACATTAGAGCCGCGCACGTAGAACCGTCGTCCCTGCGAAGGCAGGGACCCAAGTTCGTGGCTCAGTTGCAAACTTGGGCCCCTGCCTCCGCAGGGGCGACGTAACTAAATATAAATAGATAAACGAGACACCACATGTTCACCAAGATCCTGATCGCCAACCGTGGCGAAATCGCCTGCCGGGTCGCGGCCACCGCGCGCCGGCTGGGCATCCGTACCGTTGCCGTCTATTCGGAAGCCGACGCCGGCGCCAAGCACGTCGCCGTCTGCGACGAAGCCGTCCTGATCGGCCCCGCGGCCGCCAAGGACAGCTACCTGCGCGGCGACAGGATCATCGAGGTGGCCAAGGCCCATGGCGCGCAGGCGATCCATCCGGGCTACGGCTTCCTTTCGGAGAACGCCGAATTCGCGGAAGCCTGCGCCGCCGCCGGCCTGGTGTTCATTGGCCCGCCGGGCAGCTCGATGCGGGCGATGGGTTCCAAATCGGCCGCCAAGCAGCTGATGGAAGGTGCCAAGGTGCCGCTGGTGCCGGGCTACCACGGCGACGACCAGGACCCGGCCCTGCTGCAGCGCGAGGCCGACCGCATCGGCTATCCGGTACTGCTCAAGGCCAGCGCCGGCGGCGGCGGCAAGGGCATGCGTGTGGTGGAACGTTCCGACGATTTCCAAGCGGCGCTGGCCTCGTGCAAGCGCGAAGCGATCAGCTCGTTCGGCGACGACAAGGTGCTGGTCGAAAAATACCTGCAGCGCCCGCGCCACATCGAGATCCAGGTGTTCGCCGACACCCACGGCAACTGCGTCTACCTGCACGAACGCGACTGCTCGGTGCAGCGCCGCCACCAGAAGGTGCTGGAAGAAGCGCCGGCCCCCGGCATGCCGCCTGAGCGCCGCGCCGCGATGGGCGAGGCCGCGGTGGCGGCCGCGCGCGCGGTCGGCTACGTCGGCGCCGGCACCGTCGAATTCATCGCCAACCAGGACGGTTCGTTCTATTTCATGGAGATGAACACGCGCCTGCAGGTCGAGCATCCGGTGACCGAGATGATCACCGGCACCGACCTGGTCGAATGGCAGCTGCGCGTGGCTGCCGGCCAGCCGCTGCCGAAGCAGCAGCACGAGCTGGCGATCCACGGCCATGCGATCGAAGCGCGCGTGTATGCCGAGAATCCCGAGAAGGGTTTCTTGCCGTCGATCGGCACCCTGCACTACATGGCCACGCCGGCGCACGTCGCCTTCGAGCTGGGCGGCACGGTGGGGCTGCCTGCCGCCGTGCGCATCGATTCCGGCGTGCGCGAAAACGATGCGATTTCTCCGTTCTACGACCCCATGATCGCCAAGCTGATCGTCTGGGGCGCCGACCGCGCGCAGGCGCTGGCGCGCATGGCGCAGGCGCTGGCCGAATTCCACATCGTCGGCCTGGCCACCAACATCGCCTTCCTGAAACGCCTGGTCGAGGGCCAGGCATTTGCGACGGCCGACCTCGACACCGGTTTGATCGAGCGCAACAGTGCGACGCTGTTCCCGGCTGCCGGCCCGGCTCCGGTCGGCGTGCTGGCACTGGCCGCCGCCGCCCTGCTTACGGATGAGCAAGGGCAAGCCGGAAGCGGCCAGCCGGCCGATCCGTGGACGCATACGCACGGCTGGCGCATGAACGGTACCTATCGCCGTCAATTGTCGTTCACGGACGAGTATGCGGCGGCCTCGCTCGGCAGCAAAGCCTATGCACTGGGCGTGACGTATCATCCAAAAGGCTGGACGCTCGACCTTGACGGCAATAAGCATGCGCTGGCGCCGGTGGCGCGGAGCAGCAGCCGCCATGCGCTGCGCCTGGACGGCCATGCGGTGCAAGGCACGGTGCGGCGCGAGGGCGAGCTGGTGCACGTGTTCAGCGGCGGCCAGCACCATGTGCTGACGTGGGAAGATCCGCTGGCCCATGCCGGCGAGCACGAAGCCGCGGGCGGACGCCTGACCGCGCCGATGCCGGGCAAGGTGGTGGCGGTGATCGCCAGCGGCGGCCAGCAGGTCAAGAAGGGCGAGCCGCTGGTGATCATGGAAGCCATGAAGATGGAACACACGATCGCGGCGCCGAGCGACGGCCTGGTCGAGGAAATCCTGTACCAGGTCGGCGACCAGGTGGCCGACGGTGCACCGCTGCTGGCCTTCAAGGCGGCAGCTTGATGCACAACGCAGTAAATAATATAAATAATTAGGGGACAACAACCATGCGCATCTTGCTGTATCGGGGCGACGGGGTCATCGAGGCGTGGGCCCGTGACTTCGCCGCCGAGCTGCCGCATGCGGAGACCGTGGTCTGGCAGGAAGGGGAACGCGCCGCGCCGTGTGACTACGCCGTGCTGTGGGCACCGACGCCCGCCCTGCTCGACCAGCTCTGGAATGTGAAAGCGATTTTCCTGATGGGCGCCGGTGTCGACGCCCTGCTGAAATTCGGCAACGCGCTGCCGCCGGTGCCGATCGTCCGCCTGGGCGACGCCGGCATGGCCGAGCAGATGGCGGATTACGTCGCGCATGCGGTGCTGCGCTACTTCCGCCGTTTCGACGATTACGAACGGCAGGCGCGCGAGGGGTTGTGGCGCCCGCTGGCGCTGCAGGACAAGAAGACTTTCACGGTCGGCGTGCTGGGACTCGGCAAGCTCGGCGCGCCGGTGGTGCGCACGCTGCGCCAGCTCGGCTTTCCGGTACGCGGCTGGAGCCGCACGCCGAAGGACTTGCCCGGCGTCGCCTGCTATGCCGGCATGGACCAGCTGGACGCCTTCCTGGCCGGCACCCGGGTGCTGGTCTGCATGCTGCCGCTGACGCCGGAGACGGGTAACCTGCTCGACCGCGCGCGCCTGTCGCGACTGCCCGAAGGCGCCTACCTGATCAACGTCGCGCGCGGCGCCCTGGTAGCCGAACCGGACCTGCTGTCGCTAATCCGCGCCGGCCACATCGCCGGTGCCACGCTGGACGTGTTCCGCAACGAACCGCTGCCGGCGCCGCATCCGTTCTGGAGCGAGCCGCGCATCACGATCACGCCGCACATTTCCGCCCTCACGCTGCGCGAGGAAGCCGTGCGCCAGATCGCGGCCAAGATCAAGCTGCTCGAACAGGGCGAGACCGTCGCCGACGTGGTCGACCTTCAGAAAGGATACTGACATCATGAATTTGCCAGGCTACGTCAAGATCGTCGAAGTCGGCCCGCGCGACGGGCTGCAGAACGAAAAGGAAGCGGTATCGGCGGCCGTCAAGATCGAACTGGTCGACCGCCTTTCACGCGCGGGCTTTCCCAACATCGAGGCGGCTTCCTTCGTCTCGCCGAAATGGGTGCCGCAGATGGCGACCAGCAGCGAGGTCATGGCCGGCATCGCACGCCGTCCGGGCACGCTGTATTCGGCGCTGACGCCGAACATGCAGGGCTTCGAGGCGGCCCTCGCGGCGCACGCCGATGAAGTCGTGATCTTCGGCTCGGCCTCGGAAGCCTTTTCGCAAAAGAACATCAATTGCTCGATCGCGGAATCGATCGCCCGTTTCGAACCGGTGGCGCGGGCGGCAAAGGACAACGGCCTGCGCCTGCGCGGCAGCATCAGCTGTTCGTTCGGCTGCCCCTACCAGGGCGAGGTGCCGCTGGAGGCGGTGGCCGACGTGGTTGGCCGCATGCGCGACCTGGGCTGCGACGAGATCGACATCGCCGATACCATCGGCGTCTCGACGCCGCGCAAGACGCAGGCCGTGATGGAGACCGCGGCGCATGCCTTCGACCTGGCACGCATCGCCGGCCACTTCCACGATACCTACGGCCAGGCGCTGGCGAACATCTATGCCAGCCTGGAAGCCGGCGTGGCGATCTTCCACTCGTCGGTGTCGGGCCTGGGCGGCTGCCCGTATGCGAAAGGCGCGACCGGCAACGTGGCGACGGAGGACGTGATCTACATGCTGAACGGCCTCGGGATCGAGACCGGGCTCGACCTCGACCAGGTGGTGGATGCGGGGGCCTTCATTTCGCAGCAGCTCGGGCGCAAGGGCGCGAGCCGGGTTGGCAACGCGCTGTTGGCCAAGCGCGGCGGGTAGGGTGGACGGGTTTCCCGTCCACGCGTTCATGCGGCGTTTGTGTAGCCGTTACTGATCATTCCACCGTCGCTTGAACGCGTGGACGGTGGAGCCGTCCACCCTACCGACATTACGCACCGTAACTGTGAAGTTTGACGCCACAGAAATGAAAAAAGCCGACGATTTCTCGTCGGCTTTTTTCATGCTTACTGCTGAATACTGGTCGGAGTACAAGGATTCGAACCTTGGACCCTCTGGTCCCAAACCAGATGCGCTACCGGGCTGCGCTACACTCCGAAGACAGTCATCATAACCTTCGAAGCAGTTTCGGTCAAGGGAAGTGCCGATAAATATGCAAATGCGGTAAAAATGCGGTGTGAATGCGGTTTTCCGGCACATCCGTGGCGCCGCTACAAGGAACGCCGCCCCCGCGCCGGAACCCCTGCCGCCGCCGCAAACGGCGCCTACTCGCCCTTGATCTGCAGGGCCCGTTCGTACAGCGCGTTCTTTTTCTTGCCCGTGATCTGCGCCGCCAGGCTGGCCGCCTGCTTCACCGAGCACTCGGCCAGCAGGATGTTGAGGATGCGCTCGGCCTCGGCATCGCCGGCATCGGTGTCCTGCGTCGCGCCCTCGACCAGCACCACGAATTCGCCGCGCTCGCGGTTGGCGTCGGCCTTGACCCAGGCCAGCGCCTCGCCGATCGTGCAGCGGTGGATCTCTTCGAACAGCTTCGACAGTTCGCGCGCAAACACCACCTGCCGTTCCGACTCGAACACCGCCGCCAATGCCTCGACACAGTCGACGATGCGATGCGGTGCCTCATAGATCACGAGCGTCGCCGCCATCGACTTGAGCGTACTCAGTTCCGATTCGCGCTGCTTGGCCTTGGCCGGCAGGAAGCCGACAAAATGGAAGCGGTCGTTCACCAGGCCGCTGGCGGACAGCGCCGTGATCGCCGCCGACGCACCCGGCACCGGCACCACGTTCAGGCCGGCCGCGCGCACGGCGTCGACGACGCGCGCGCCCGGGTCGGACACGGCCGGCGTGCCGGCGTCCGACACCAGCGCCACGCGTTCGCCCGCGTGCAGGCGCGCGATCAGCTTCTCGGCCGCTTCGCGTTCGTTGTGCTGGTGCGCCGCGACCATGTGCTTATTTAAACCGAAGCGCGTGAGCAGGGCGCCGGTCTTGCGCGTGTCTTCGCAGGCCACCACGTCGGCCAGCAGCAGCACGTGCAGCGCGCGCAGGGTAATGTCGGTGACGTTACCGATGGGTGTGGCCACCACGTACAGCGTTGCGGTAGGATAGGACTGCTGGGCGGCTTCGCCCAGTACGGGCAAGTTGGCAATCTGGGTGGACTGGGTTTCTGTCATTTGGAGATCGGATGCTGATAAAAAGTCTCAAGGCCTGGCGCAGGGACGGTAAATCCGGCCCGGTGCGCGCATGGTTCGCTTGCTTGTTCGCTGGCCTGCTGCTGTCGGGCTGCAGCACGGTATGCCTCGAGCCGGAGGAATTGTGCGCGTCCGGCAACGCAAACACAAGCCTGCATCCGCGCGCGTCCGCCGTGCTGGCGCCACAGGCGCCCACAGCGGCACCTGCTCCTGCACCGGCGCTCGAACCCGTGGATCCGGTCCGCACCGCACCGATCTACCTGCCCGGCCAGGATGCCGGCGCGCCTGGTCTCTCCAATCCTGCCGCCAGTCCCGCCGCCAGTCCGGCCACCGGCACGGCGCGCGTCGCCCTGCTGCTGCCGCTGACTTCCCCGAGCCTGGGCGCTGCCGCCGAAGCGGTGCGCGCCGGCTTCATGGCCGCGGCCGAGCGCGACGGCGCCGGCATCCAGGTCGACGTCGTGCCCACCAGCGACAATGCCGACGAGGCGCTGGCCACCTACACCCGCGCCGGCGCCGCGCACGACATCATCGTCGGCCCGCTGTCGCGGCCGGCGGTCGGCGCGCTGATCGCCAGCGGCAAGGTCGACAAGCCGACTGTCGCCCTGAACCACCCCGAAGTGCGCGGCACGCTGCCGCCGCGCATGCTGGTCGCCGGCCTGTCGATCGAGGACGAGGCGCGCCAGGCCGCCGAATGGGCGGCGCGCGAGCATCCGCACGGACGTGTCTTGATCCTGACCGGCAGCCCGGCCTGGGCCCAGCGCGCCGCCGGTGCCTTCGAAGCCCGTTGGAGCGAACTCGGCCATACCGGCCAGCGCTTCGCCCTGCCCTCGAGCGACGGCCGGGTCGACCCGGCCTTGCTGCAAGACCTCAAGGCACGCCTGGAAGTCGATCCGCCCGAGCTGCTGTTCGCCGCCGTCGACGTGGCCGAATTGCGCCAGGTCCGCACCTTCGTCGGTGCCACGCTGCCCGTGTACGGCGGCGCCTCGATCAATCCCGGCCGCACGCCCGGTCTCGGCGCCACCGAGCTGGACGGCATCCACGTGGTCGACCTGCCCTGGCTGGTGCTGCCGGACCACCCGGCGGTGATGGTCTACCCGCGCCAGGCCGATCCGGAAACCCCACTCTACATGCAGCGCCTGTACGCGCTCGGCATCGACGCCTTCCTGGTCGCACGCCAGCTCGCCGCGCAGCAGGCGGCGGCCCCCGCGGCAGCGTCGAGCATCGACGGCGTCACCGGCCGGCTGACCTTCGGCGCCAACGCCGGCCTGACCCGGCGCGAAGCGGCTGCGGTCTATCGCGACGGCAACTTCACGCCGGTCGAGCCGGGACCCTGACATGTGGCCGACCCGCCTGTCGCAGAAGCAGGAACAGGGTCGGCAGTGGGAAAATACGGCGCAGCTGTATCTTCAGCGTCACGGTTTGGTGCTGATCGAAGCGAATTTCCGGTGTAAACTCGGCGAGATCGATTTGATCATGCGCGAAGGCAGCACCCTGGTCTTCGTCGAGGTGCGCCAGCGCGCCGCCGGGGCCCAGGTCGGGGCCGCTGCCAGCATCGGCCCCGCCAAGATCCGCCGCATCGTGCGCGCCGCCCAGGTCTACCTGCAGCGCTGCCCCCGTACGCCACCCTGCCGCATCGACGTGATCGCGATCGACGGCGGCCGCATCGAATGGCTCAAAAATGCCATCGAGGGCTGACCGGACCGCCTTTACTGGCAGGCTTGCCACCTTTTCAAGTGTAAGCATTTTTTGCAGCACTTGATCGTCTGCCGTTGCCACTGCACTATAATCTTCGACCATGAATACTCAACGCATCCTCGCTCACTTCCAGGAAAGCGCCGACCTCAAACTGAAGTCGGGCGCGCTGCTGGCACAACCCATTTCCGAAGCCATCGAACTGATGTTCAACGCACTTTCGAATGGCAACAAGATCCTTGCCTGCGGCAACGGCGGCTCGGCCGGCGATGCCCAGCACTTCGCCGCCGAACTGGTCGGCCGCTTCGAGCGCGAGCGTTTCCCGCTGCCGGCGATCTCGCTCAGCACCGACACCTCGATCATCACGGCGGTCGGCAACGACTACAGTTTCAACGAGATCTTCAGCAAGCAGGTGCAGGCGCTCGGCCAGTCCGGCGACATCCTGCTGGCGATCTCGACCTCCGGTAACTCCGGCAACGTGCTGGCCGCGGCCGAAGCCGCGCTCGAGCGCGAAATGCGCGTCGTCGCCCTGACCGGCAAGGATGGCGGCAAGCTGGGTCAGCTGCTGACCGAAGCCGACGTCCACATCAACGTGCAGCATTCACGTACCGCCCGCATCCAGGAAGTGCACCTGGTGGCGATCCACAGTATCTGCGACGGTCTCGACGTCGCCCTGTTCGGAGAAGAAGATGCAAGTTAAACCCGCCGCCCTCCACCTGCTGCGTCCCCTGTCCAAGGCCGTGCTGTGCGTCGCCCTGCTGTCTTCGCTGCAAGGCTGCATCGCGGTCGTGGCGGGCGCTGCCGTGGGTGGCGCGTTTGCCACCGTCGACCGCCGCTCGCTGGGCGCGCAGACCGAAGACAAGGCGATCGCCGTCAAGGCGGACACCCGCCTGCCGGGCATCGTCGGCGACGCCGGCCACGTCAACGTCAACAGCTACAACCGCAAGGTGCTGCTGACCGGCGAGGTGCGCGACGAAGCGATGAAGCGCGCGGTCGAGAACGAGGTGCGCAGCATCGCCAACGTCGATACCGTGAGCAACGAACTGGAAATCGCCGGCCCGTCGAGCTATACCTCGCGCTCCAGCGATGCGCTGATCACCAGCAAGGTCAAGCTCAGCCTGGCTGACAAGAACACCATCAAGGCCACCTCGTTCAAGGTCGTGACCGAACGCGGCAACGTGTACCTGATGGGCCTGGTGACCCAGCGCGAAGGCAATATCGCGGCCCAGGTGGCACAGGGCGTGGCCGGCGTCATGCGCGTGACCAAGATCTTCGAATACATCAGCGAAGAAGACCTGCGCTCGCTCCAGCCGCAGCAGGCGCAGGCCCAGTAACAGCCGGTCCGGTACAAAGATGAGGGGGCGGACTATAATGGTTCGTCCCCCCATATGGATGAGATGAGACCATGACTGCTTCCACGCGTTCCTGGATCAAGCCGGCCGCCATCGGCGCGGCCGTGCTGGCGCTTGCCGGCGGCGCCTATGTCGCCGTCTTCAGCCAGCAGCAGGCGCCCGACGTCACCTTCATCGGTATCGATGGCCAGAAGATCAGCTCGCAAGACTTGCGCGGCAAGGTCGTGATGATCAATTTCTGGGCCACGTCCTGCACCACCTGCGTGAAGGAAATGCCGCAGATGGTCGAGACCTACAACAAGTACAAGGGGCAAGGCCTGGAATTCGTTGCCGTGGCAATGAGCTACGACCGCCCCGACTACGTGCTGAACTATGCGGCCACGCGCCGGCTGCCGTTCAAGGTCGCGCTCGACGCGGGCGGCGACCTGGCAAAGCAGTTCGGCGACGTCTCGATGACGCCGACCACCTTCGTCATCGGCAAGGATGGCAAGATCCTCAAGCGCTACCTGGGCGAACCCGATTTCGCCTCGCTGCACGCGCTGCTGGAAAAGTCGCTGCACACGCAAGCCTGAGCGCGCGCAAAGACGCCCCGGCCGATTGCTCCAAGCTTGACGCGCCCGCTGACGCTGTTCCACGCTGGCGCGGCCAAGGAGACTATCCATGCGCAAGCTGATCAGGTATGCCCCTGCACTCGCCTGCCTGCTGGCGGCGGGCTGCACCAGCGTCGATCGCGGTCTGCGTCACACCGTCGTCCTGCACTACCAGCACGTCGCCAACGTCCACCGCATCGATTTCTCCAGCCCCTTGACGCTGGTGCAACGCAGCAGTCCGGTGGACGCCGTGCTGCCGCTGGAATCGCAGGGCTTCTGGGCAGTATTCCTGCTGTGCAGCGTGGATGCGAGCGGCGCGTATGTTCCCAGCTTCTATTTCGACGTCGACCGTTTCCGTGTGCGCTACGGCAAACAACACTTCGGACCGCTGCGGCCCTGGACCCTGCGTCTCGACAACACGACCGACCTGAATACCCGTACCGACACCCCGGCCATCGCCCAGGCCATCGCCATGGAAATCCAGGAAGGCCCGTCGAGCCAGGTCTTCCGGCACGGCTTTTATGGCGGACTGGATTACCGCTTCGCCATCTATATACCGCGCGGCTTGCCCGACTATTCCGGCGATGAATTGACTCTGCGCTATGACGGCGGCCAGACCATGGTGCTGGGCAATGGTTATCCGCCATCGGACATTCCGCTTGCCGGCCTCGGCGGCACGGGCATCGCGTCCAGCTGCCTCCCCTAGTCGGGGCGACTAGGCGGGGGCGCCGAGCCGGGCACGCTGCATGCCATGCCGGCGTTACACTGTCGATCCCGATCGATCAGGCCTGGAGGCGGCGATGGACCAGCAAAACGACGGCATCACGGCGGCGCAGGCTTACCAGGCCATGCTGGCTTTCCTGCAGCGGGAAGTGGAACTGACTGAATCCAGCGACCTGGCCGACCTGGTCAGCGAATACCGGCTCGGCGCCGATGGCCGCCCGGCGGACCCGGCCCTGTGGAACGCATGGCTGGAAGCGGTCGGCAAGGTCGTGCAGGGACGTAAGCCGGCCTGACTGCATACCGAAGCGCACTACCTTCATGCTGATATTGCGTTTAGGGTATTGTTTCCTGCGTGATAGGATGAACCGACAACCAACACCTGGAAGTCGCTTTGCTCTCCAACCTTGAACTCATCGCCCGCCTCGGCCTGGCGGCCCTGCTCGGCGGCGCCATCGGCTTCGAACGCGAACGCCTGTCGTGGGCGGCCGGCCTGCGTACCCATATGCTTGTGTGCGTCGGCGCCTGCCTGTTCATGATCGTCTCCGCCTTTGGCTTCATGGATGCGCTGGCGCACGAGCACGTGTCGCTCGACCCGTCGCGCGTGGCGGCCCAGGTCGTCTCCGGCATCGGTTTCCTAGGCGCCGGTTCGATCCTGCTGCGCGGCGAAATCGTGCGCGGCCTGACCACGGCCGCCAGTTTGTGGTCGGTAGCGGCGGTCGGCCTCGCCGCCGGTGGCGGGCTCTACGTTGCCGCGGTGGCGGCCACCGTCATCATCCTGATCATCCTGGCCGGCATCAAGCCACTGGAACGCTGGTATTTTTCGTCGCGCCAGCGCCGCGAGGTGCTGATCGGCGCCGAACGGGGGCGCCTCACGCTGCACGTGCTGGAACGGGAAATCGGCCCGGTGACTGCGCGCATCAGCACCTTCATCGTCCAGCACAGCGAAGAAGCGGCCAGCAACGACGAGGTACTGATCGCGTTTTCGCGCATGTCGGAAAACGAGTTCCGGGATTTGGCGGACAAGCTGCGGCGGATTCCCGGGGTGCTCAAGCTGGAGGTGAAGGGGCGGCCGGATCGACGTACTACAAGATGAGGTGGAGAGACTGCCGTGTTAGCCCATGAACGTCGTCCCCGCGCAGGCGGGGACCCATACTGAGCTGTCGAAGTCCGTATATCTGAAGCATTCGAGTGGCTTCCAGTTGACCGAATTCTGAGACTCGGTATGGATTCCCGCCTGCGCGGGAACGACGTGCCACTACCTGCGGCCGCTCTCAATGAGCGGATTACCAGCGCCCCTTCTCCTTCTTCGACTGCCGCTTGCGCGCCGCCGCATTCTGCTGCTGCAACAGCGCATCGACCCGCTCAGACGCCTCGCGCGCCAGCTGCTGCGCCAGCTCGAGGCTGGGAAAGTATTCCGGCATCCGGTACGCAAGCCAGGCGTAGGCCGAATACATGCGGCAAGTGTCCTCGACTTCCTGCAGGTTCTGCCAGAACAATTCCTGCTCCTGTACCTGCAGCTTGCACACCTTTTTACGGGCCAGCGATTGCGCCCAGTGGGTCCAGGCGGTTTCCAGCGCCGGTACCCTGGTCGAGATCGGCACTAACGACAGCGTGAATTTCTCGGCCACGCTCAGGTCCAGCGTGTCGAGCCATTCGGCGCGCTCGTTCTGCTCTTCCGTAATGCGTGGATAAAAAAAGCCGTCCGGCACGTCGATGTTGTGGACGAAGCGTTTTAATAGTTTCACCAGCGCCGTTTCGCCGGTCACCGACGAGATCCGGTGCAATTGCTCGATCGACGGTGCCACCGCAAAGCCGCTGGCCTTGACCGGCGGGATCTTTTCCTTCATCAGCGAGCGCATGATCTCGTGGGTGTCGTCGTCGTAGCCGGCAACGAAGCCCTCTTCATGTACGCCGTAGCGCCCGGCACGGCCGGCGATCTGCTTGGCCAGCGCCGCCGAAATCTCTTCCTCTTCGTAGCCGTTGTACTTGACCGCGGTCGTCATCACGATGCGCTGGATCGGCATGTTCAGGCCCATGGCAATGGCATCGGTGCCGACCACGATGTCGGCCTGCCCTTCGCGGAAACGCTCGGCCTGGGCACGCCGCACTTCCGGCGACAGGTTGCCGTACACGGTCGCCACCGACAGTCCCATCTCGGTGATCATGTCGCGCCACATCAGCACGTTGCGGCGCGAGAAGGCAATCACCGCATCGCCGCGCCGCAGGTTGCGGATTTTACGGACGGCCAAAAGCTCCATCGACAGCGGCGCCTTGCGTTTCAGCACGTGCACTTCGAGCGGACATTCCAGGCGCTCGGCCAGCGCCTCGATCGCCCGTCTCGCTTCCGGCGCCCCGACCAGGTAGACGATGGAGGCCGGTGCGCCGCACACGGCGGCGGTCCAGGCGGCGCCGCGGTCGCGGTCGGCCAGCATCTGGATTTCGTCGATCACCGCCACCTGTACCGGGGTTTTGGTGTCCAGCATCTCGACGGTGCTGGCGACGTGGGTCGCGTTCTCGGCCAGGCGCCGTTCTTCGCCAGTGATCAGGCTGACCGCCAGCGGCGCGCCGTCCTCGCGCACCACGTTCTGCAGGCGCTCGTAGTTTTCCAGCGCCAGCAGGCGCAGCGGCGCCAGGTAGACCCCGCTGTCGGCTTGCGCCAGCGCCTCCATCGCCTTGTGGGTTTTGCCGGAATTGGTCGGCCCCAGCAGCGCGATGAAGCGGCGCGCCATCTTGCGCGCGGTCTCGAACGAGGCCGGGTATTCGGCCAGGTTGATGCTTTCCTTGGTGCGCGCGGCGTGGCGTTCTTCCTGGTCGCGCTCGACGGCGTGCTCGAGGCGCTGCTGGATGCGGCCGAACACGTATTCGGCCGGCTCGGACGTCTCCAGCTCTTCCAGCACGTGCAGGAACAGCATCGGATCGAAGCCGGCTTCCTCGCACCGGTCGGCGACGTCGCGCACGAATTCCTCGACTTCCTGGTTGAGGTCATCCATGGCGTCGCGCGTGGCGCGTTCCTCGATCAGTTCACGGCGCGCGGCGAGGTCCATCTTGCGCCATTTGCTCGGCTTGGCCAGCACGCCGCGCGCCGGCACCAGGCGGTATTCGACGTGCAGGCCGTCGACCCGCACCGCGCCCGAAAAACGCAGGAACACGCGGCCTTCGAGCTTGACCAGCTCGGCGCCACGCGCGGCCAGTTTCAGGTCGTGTTCGAGGAAGGCGTCGTCGTCGCCGAGTTGGCTGTCGGAATCTGGATCGTGATTGTTGCGGTTTTGGTTCATGAGGCTGCCAGTGATAACTTGTTGGCAGCATATTAGCGGATACGCGTCCTGCCCGGCACGCATATCCGCCCGTACACAAAACCTCAGCGCAGCGCCGTCTCCAGCTCGCGCACGCGCGCCTTCAAGGCGCGCTCGTCGTTCCAGCGCGGTGTCGTCGCGCACCACCGCGGCGATCCCCGACACCTTTCCGTCACGTCCATGCAGCAGCGCCACCATGAAGCAATGCGCTTTAGAACAGGGTTTCCAGGGCACCGGAGGCAGTGCCGTCGTAGCCCGGCAAGCCGTCCAGTACCTGGCGGAAGGCGGCGCTTGCCATGGCGTCGCGCGCAGCCTGCAGCGGCGGCGTATCGAGTGCGGCACGGTCGCATGCCAGGAAGTAGCGTTCGCGGCAGATCGGGATGAAATCGAGGTCGAAGCGGCGCGCCGCGGTCTCGACGCCGAAGCTGACATCGGCCATGCCGCTGGCCACGAAAGCCGCCACCGCCGCGTGCGTGAATTCGGCACTGTCGAAGCCGGCGATGCGGGCGGTATCGAGCGCGCGGTCGGCCAGCAGCAGCTCCAGCAGCACGCGCGTGCCGGAGCCGTGCTGGCGGTTGACAAAGCGGATGTCCGGCCGCACCAGGTCGTCCAGTCCGCCGATACCTTTCGGGTTGCCCTTCGCGACGAACAGGCCCTGCTGGCGATAGGCGAGGTGCAGGAAGGCGTGGCGCGCCGGGTCCAGCCATTGCCGGTGCGCCGCGGCGGCGGCCGCTTCGAACTTGCCCATCGGGAGGTGGAAGCCGGCCAGGTCGCATTCGCCGTGCGCCAGCGCCGCCACGGCTTCGGTGCTGCTGCGGTATTTGATGTCCACCGCGACGCCCTGCCCGCCCAGCTGCCCGACCAGCGCCGCCACCGCGAAGCCGTGCGATGCGGTCAGGCGCAGCACCTGCGCTTCGAGCGCCAGCACGCGCGCCAGTTCCTGCTGCAGTTCGGACGCCAGGCTGTCGAGCAGCGGGCTCAAGCGCGCGCTAATGCGGCGGTCGGCCCAGATCAGCTTTTCCGCCAGCGGCGACAGCAGCGTGCCCTGCCCTCTCACCTTGTGCGCCAGCTGGGCGCCGAACTGGTCGCCGAACTGCTCCAGCAAACCCCAGGCGTGGCGGTAGGACATGCCGCAGGCCGTGGCCGCCTTGCTGATGCTGCCGCTCTGGCTCACCGCCGTCAGCAGCGACAGCAGCGCCGGCAAGGCGGTGGGGGTGCCGCGCGCATCGCGCAGGATCCAGTCAGGGCGTATCTCGACCTTCAGCATATGCAAATTATTTCCTATTGATTCAGAATTTTGCGGGTGCTAGGCTGGATTTATAACATCAAAACCGGTCCCGCATATGCAGCAGCGAACATAAGCGGGCCAACACGGAGACGCCATGCATATCCAGCCCAGCGCGCCCGCCCCGGACGCCATCCTCGACGACCTGTGCGCACGCCTCGGTACGCGCCAGGACCAGCTGCTGCCCCTGCTGCACGCGCTGCAGGACCGCCTCGGCTACGTCCCGCCCCACCTGGTCCAGCCGATCGCGCAGCATTTCAACCTGTCGCGCGCCGAAGTGCATGGCGTGATCACCTTTTATCACGACTTTCGCAGCGCGGCGCCGGCCGGCTGCGTGGTCAAGCTGTGCCGCGCCGAAGCCTGCCAGAGCATGGGCGGCGACCGGCTGCTGGCGCATGCGCAGCAGGCGCTCGGTTGCGGCCTGCACGGCCGCAGCGCGGATGGCGGCTTCGCGCTCGAACCCGTCTATTGCCTGGGCCTGTGCGCCAGCGCGCCCGCCATGACGGTCGACGACCAGGTGTTCGCCCGCGTGACGCCGGCGCGCTTCGATGCCGTGCTCGCCGATGTGACGCATCCCCAGACCGCGGAGGCCGTATGAGCACGCGCATCTATGTTCCCTGCGATTCGGCCGCGCTGGCCGTCGGCGCCGATGCGGTAGCCGCCAGGATCGCCGCCGAAGCCGCCCGCCGCGGACTCGACATCGAGATCGTCCGCAACGGCACCCGCGGCCTACTGTGGCTGGAGCCGCTGGTCGAAGTCGACACGCCTGACGGCCGCATCGGCTTCGGTCCGGTCGATGCCGCCGACGTCGCCGGCCTGTTCGATGCCGGCTTCCACGCCGGGTTCGACGGCAGCCATGCGCTCGCGCTCGGCCTGGTCGAACAGATCCCCTACCTGGCGCGCCAGCAGCGCTTGACCTTCGCCCGCGCCGGCATCACCGATCCGCTCTCGCTCGACGACTACGAAGCCCACGGCGGCTACCGCGGGCTGCGCAATGCGCTCCTGAAGACGCCGGAAGAAATCGTCGCCGCCGTGACGGCCTCCGGCCTGCGCGGACGCGGCGGCGCGGCCTTCCTCACCGGGATCAAGTGGAACACCGTGCTGAAGGCACCGGGCCTTGAAAAATACATCGTCTGCAACGCCGACGAGGGCGATTCCGGCACCTTCGCCGACCGCATCGTGATGGAAAGCGACCCTTACGTGCTGATCGAAGGGATGACCATCGCCGGCATCGCCGTCGGCGCCACGCGCGGCTACATCTACGTGCGCAGCGAATACCCGCACTCGATCCGGCAGCTGGAAGCGGCGATCGCGACCGCGACGCAGCGCGGCTACCTGGGGCGCAGCCTGCTCTGCAGTGGCCGCAGCTTCGAGCTCGAAGTGAGAAAAGGCGCCGGCGCCTACATCTGCGGCGAAGAGACCGCGCTGTTGGAAAGCCTGGAGGGCAAGCGCGGCATCGTGCGCGCAAAACCGCCGCTGCCGGCGCTGGCCGGCCTGTTCGGCAAGCCGACCGTGATCAACAACGTGCTGTCGCTGGCCACCGTGCCGATCATCCTCGACAAGGGCGCCCAGTACTACCAGGACTACGGCATGGGGCGCTCGCGCGGGACGCTGCCGATCCAGCTGGCCGGGAACATCAAGCATGGCGGCCTGATCGAACTCGCCTTCGGCGTCACGCTGCGCGAGATCCTGTACGAGTACGGCGGCGGCAGCGCATCCGGCCGCCCGATCAAGGCGGTGCAGGTCGGCGGGCCGCTCGGCGCCTACCTGCCGGAATCGCAGTGGGACACGCCGCTCGACTACGAAGCCTTTGCTTCGCTGTGGGCGGTGCTGGGCCACGGCGGCATCGTGGTCCATGACGACAGCGCCGACATGGCGAAGCTGGCGCGCTATGCGATGGAATTCTGTGCGGTGGAATCGTGCGGCAAGTGCACGCCCTGCCGCATCGGCTCCACCCGCGGCGTCGAGGTGATCGACAAGATCCGCGCCGGCACGCAACCGGCGCAGCAGGTGGTGCTGCTGCGCGACCTGTGCGACACCATGCTGTACGGCTCGCTGTGCGCGATGGGCGGCATGACGCCCTACCCCGTGCTGTCGGCACTGAATCACTTCCCGCAAGACTTCGGCCAGCCCAGCACCAATGAGCGCGCCGCCTAGGAGAACAAGATGATCGAAACCATCCTCAAACGCGACCTGGGCACGCCGCCTGCCGCCGTCTTCGCCGACGCCGATATCGAATACGTCACGCTGGAAATCGACGGCGAACGCGTGACCGTCCCCGCCGGCACCTCGGTGATGCGCGCCGCCGCCCTGCTTGAGATCAACATCCCGAAACTGTGCGCCACCGACAGCCTGGAACCCTTCGGTTCCTGCCGCCTGTGCCTGGTGGAGATCGAGGGCCGGCGCGGCTATCCGGCTTCCTGCACCACGCCGGTCGAGCCGGGCATGATCGTGCGTACGCAATCGTCGAAGCTGCAGCAGCTGCGCAAAGGCGTGATGGAGCTGTACATCTCCGACCACCCGCTCGACTGCCTCACCTGCCCCGCCAACGGCAATTGCGAACTGCAGGACATGGCCGGCGTCACCGGCCTGCGCGAAGTGAGATATGGCTACGACGGTGAAAACCATCTGAAGCTGAAGAAGGATGAGTCGAACCCCTACTTCACCTTCGATTCTTCCAAATGCATCGTCTGCAACCGCTGCGTGCGCGCCTGCGAGGAAACCCAAGGCACCTTCGCGCTGACGATCTCGGGACGAGGGTTCGATTCCCGCGTCTCCGCCGGCCAGAACGAGCCGTTCATGGAGTCGGAATGCGTATCCTGCGGCGCCTGCGTGGAAGCCTGCCCGACCGCCACGCTGCAGGAAAAATCGGTGATCTGGCTCGGTCAGGGTGAGCACAGCGTGACCACCACCTGCGCCTATTGCGGCGTCGGCTGCTCGCTGAATGCCGAGATGAAGGGCAACGAGGTGGTGCGCATGGTGCCGGCCAAGGACGGCAAGGCCAACGAGGGCCATGCGTGCGTGAAAGGCCGCTTCGCCTGGGGTTACGCCACGCACAAGGACCGCATCCTGAAACCGATGATCCGCTCGAAGATCACGGACCCGTGGAAGGAAGTCAGCTGGGACGAAGCGCTCGACTACGCCGCCTCCGAATTCAAGCGCATCCAGGCGAAATACGGCGTCGATTCGATCGGCGGCATCGTCTCGTCGCGCTGCACCAACGAAGAAGGCTACCTGGTGCAGAAACTGGTGCGCGCGGCGTTCGGCAACAACAACGTCGACACCTGCGCCCGCGTGTGCCACTCGCCGACCGGCTATGGTTTAAAGCAGACGCTGGGCGAGTCGGCCGGCACCCAGAGTTTCAAGTCGATCGAGCAGTGCGACGTGGTCCTGGTCATCGGCGCCAACCCGACCGACGGCCACCCGGTGTTCGGCTCGCGCATGAAGCGGCGGTTGCGCCAGGGCGCGCGCCTGATCGTGATCGATCCGCGCCGCATCGACCTGATCAAGTCGCCGCACGTGCGCGCCGACTACCACCTGCAGCTGCGGCCCGGCACCAACGTCGCCATCCTGTCGTCGCTGGCGCACGTGATCGTCACCGAGGGCCTGCTGGACGAAGCGTTCATTGCCGAGCGCTGCGAGGAACGCGCCTTCGCCCAGTGGCGCGATTTCGTGGCGCAGCCGGAGAATTCGCCGGAAGCGATGGCCGACGTCACCGGCGTGCCGGCCCAGCTGGTGCGCGAAGCGGCGCGCCTGTATGCGACGGGCGGCAACGCCGCCATCTTCTACGGCCTGGGCGTAACCGAACACGCGCAGGGCTCGACCGCCGTGATGGCGATCGCCAACCTGGCGATGGCGACCGGGAACGTGGGCCGCGAAGGCGTCGGCGTGAACCCGCTGCGCGGCCAGAACAACGTGCAGGGCTCATGCGACATCGGCTCCTTTCCGCACGAGCTGCCGGGCTACCGCCATGTGTCCGACAGCACCGTGCGCGGCGTGTTCGAGCAGGCCTGGGGCGTGCCGCTGCAGGCCGAGCCGGGCCTGCGCATCCCCAACATGTTCGAGGCCGCGCTGGACGGCAGCTTCCTCGGCCTGTACTGCCAGGGCGAGGACATCGTCCAGTCGGATCCCAACACCCAGCACGTGACCGCCGCGCTGCAGGCCATGGAGTGCGTGGTGGTGCAGGACATCTTCCTCAACGAGACCGCGAAGTTCGCCCACGTGCTGCTGCCCGGCTCGTCGTTCCTGGAAAAGGACGGCACCTTTACCAATGCCGAACGGCGCATCTCGCGCGTGCGCAAGGTCATGCCGCCGCGCGCCGGCTACGCCGACTGGGAAGTCACGGTGGCGCTGTCGAACCGCCTCGGCTATCCGATGGATTACCGCCACCCGTCCGAGATCATGGACGAGATCGCGATGCTGACCCCGACCTTCACCGGCGTCAGCTACGCGCGCCTGGACCAACTGGGCAGCATCCAGTGGCCGTGCAACGCCGACGCGCCGGAAGGCACGCCGACCATGCACATCAAGGAATTCGTGCGCGGCAAGGGCCGCTTCATCATCACCCAGTACGTCGGCACGTCCGAAAAGGTGACGCGCAAGTATCCGCTCATTCTCACCACAGGCCGCATCCTGTCGCAGTACAACGTGGGCGCGCAGACGCGGCGGACCGAGAACGTGCAGTGGCACGCCGAAGACCGCATCGAGATCCACCCGCACGATGCCCAGGAGCGCGGCATCGTCGAGGGTGACTGGGTCGGCATCGAAAGCCGCGCCGGCGCCACCGTGCTGCGCGCGCTGGTCACCGAACGCATGCAGCCGGGCGTGGTCTACACCACCTTCCACTTCCCGGAATCGGGCGCCAACGTGATCACGACGGAAAATTCGGACTGGGCCACCAACTGCCCCGAATACAAGGTGACGGCGGTGCAGGTGATGCCGGTGCAGCAGCCGTCCGAGTGGCAGCAGGCCTACCGGCGCTTCAATGCCGAACAGTTGCAGCTGGCCGAGGCGAACGCGGTACCGCCGGTGACGGCTTGAGGAGAACACAAGGATGAATATCGACCACCTGGTCACGATGGCCAACCAGATCGGCGGCTTCTTCGCCTCGTTCCCGGACCGCGAGGAAGCGCAGGTCGGCATCGCCACCCACATCGAGCGCTACTGGGCGCCGCGCATGCGGGTGCGGCTGTACGAGCACATGGACCGCGAGGAAGGCGCCGGCCTGGCGCCGATCGTGCTGGATGCGATGACCCGGCACCGCCGCCGGCAGGAGCTGCCGGTGGCGGAAAACACGTCGGTGCCGAAGGACGAGGATACCGGCGGGGATGCCGGCTGAGGCTTAGAGCGTCCAACAAAGCCTTCAGGGCAAGGGATGCGGCCTACCGACGCGGCGTCGAAGACAGTACGCTAGTACGGCGAGGCGACGCAACGCCGCCATGGAGGCTTTTGTTAGGCGCTCTTAGGCCGCGACGCCGGCTTCGTGCGCCTGCTGGTCGGCGTGGTACGACGAACGCACCATCGCGCCGACGGCCGCGTGCACGAAGCCCATCTCGTAGGCCTTCTCTTCGAACATCTTGAAGACGTCCGGGTGCACGTAGCGGCGCACCGGCAGGTGCGAGTTCGACGGCGCCAGGTACTGGCCGATGGTCAGCATGTCGATGTCGTGGGCGCGCATGTCGCGCATGACTTCCAGGATTTCCTCGTCGGTCTCGCCCAGGCCGACCATCAGGCCCGACTTGGTGACGGCGTTCGGGTACTTGGCCTTGAAGTCCTTCAGCAGGGTCAGCGAGTGCTGGTAGTCGGCGCCCGGGCGCGCTTCCTTGTAAAGGCGCGGCACGGTTTCCAGGTTGTGGTTCATCACGTCCGGCAAGCCGTCGGCGAAGATGTTCAGCGCCTTTTCCAGGCGGCCGCGGAAGTCCGGCACCAGCACTTCGATCTTGGTGTTCGGCGACAGCGCGCGCGTCTTGCTGATGCACTCGACGAAGTGGCCGGCGCCGCCGTCACGCAGGTCGTCGCGGTCGACCGAGGTGATCACGACGTAGCTCAGGCGCAGGTCGGCGATGGTCTTGGCCAGGTTGCCCGGCTCGTTGACGTCGAGCGGGTCCGGACGGCCGTGGCCGACGTCGCAGAACGGGCAGCGGCGGGTGCACTTGTCGCCCATGATCATGAAGGTCGCGGTGCCCTTGCCGAAGCATTCGCCGATGTTCGGGCAGCTGGCTTCCTCGCACACGGTCACCAGGTTGTTCGCGCGCAGGATGTCCTTGATCTCGTAGAAGCGCGACGAGGCCGTGGCGGCTTTCACGCGGATCCAGTCCGGCTTTTTCAGGCGCTCGTGCTGCTCGAGCGGGACGATCTTGATCGGGATGCGCGAGGTCTTGTTGGCGCCCTTCTGCTTGTCGCTGGCGTTGTAGGCGGCTGGTTCGGTGACGGGTGCGGCGACGGGTGCTGCCACTGCTGCAGCGATGCCGGTATCGATTTCGGAAGTCATGTGCTCTTGCCCCAAAGGGTGTCAGTTGGAGTTGATCGTTGCGGCTTCAGGTGCCGAAACAGGTGACGAAACGGGCGCCGGCCCGGTGCTTGCCAAGTGCCGCACCAGCGCATGCGCCAGGGCCTGCTGGACGTCGGCCAGCGGCGCTTCCACGCCCATGGTGCGCATGTCCACGGTGGCCAGCCCGGAATAGCCGCACGGGTTAATCCATGTAAAAGGAGACAGGTCCATCGCCACGTTCAGCGAGACGCCGTGGTAGGTGCAGCCGTTGCCGCGCACTTTCAGGCCCAGCGCGGCGATCTTGGCCCCACGGCGTGGACCTTCGGCGATGTAGATGCCGGGCGCGCCTTCGACGCGTTCACCCACCAGATTATACGCCGCCAGCACATCGATGACCGCCTGCTCGATCTTGTTCACGAACTGGCGCGCATACAGCTTGCCGCCGGGCTTGTTGCGGCGCAGGTCCATCAACAGGTAGATCACGACCTGGCCCGGTCCGTGGTAGGTCACTTCGCCGCCGCGGTCGGTCTGCACCACGGGCACATCGTGCGCGGGGACGCCGGGACCGCTCAGCAGGTGGCCGCGGTCGGCACCGAGGCCGAGGGTGAACACCGGCGGGTGCTCGACGATCCACAACTCGTCGCGCGTGTCCGGGGTGCGCGCATCGGTAAACGCGCGCATGTCGGCGAAGACGCTCTCGTAGTCGGCACGGCCAAGCTCGCGGACAAGCGGGCCACCAATGAGCGGGCCACCAATGAGGGGGCTGTCAACGGCCGGAGCGGCGGGACGATTCGCTTGCATGGAATTTAGAAGGGAAATGGGCTGCCCCGTCATTATAAGCCAGCCGCATTTCCTGTGCCCGCCTTTGCTTGGCCGGGCAGATGAGACGTTGCGCTGTTACAGCACGATCTTGACCATCGGGTGGCCGGAGAGGGCGGTGTACAGGGCATCCAGCTGCTCGCGGCTGGTGGCGCGCACGGTCACGGTCAGGCTGGTGTAGTTGCCCTTGCCCGACGGGCGGACTTCCATCTTGCCTTTGTGGAACTCCGGATCGTGGACGAGGATCACTTCGTGGATGGTGTCGGCAAAGGCGTCATGCGTGGCGCCCATCACCTTGATCGGGAAATCGCTGGGGTATTCGATGAGGGATTCTTTGGGGTCCATGGCCGCTCCATTTAAAAGTGCATTGTAGCCAAACTCGGGACACGGCGTTGGCAGGGCGCCGGGAAGCCTGGCCGAGACAGTTCGATTCTTTTGATTGTTTTGTTTTTGCTGTTTTTTCAGATTTTTTCTTTTGTTTCGCTTGTTCTGTTTATATGTAATTCTTAGTATATAATTTCTAAAATTACAACTTACTTATGATACGTATGCTGAATAACTGGCAGATTTGGGATGAATATATTTCCTAGCGTAAACAAAAAAGCCTTGTCGCGTTTCCACGGCAAGGCTTTGATGACATTCGAAGGTGCCGCGAAGGCCCGGTGAACCGAGTGGCTCAGCGCTCGCGCTGGTCCCGTCCGCGCGCCTCGACATGCGCACGCTGGCCTGCATCGGCGCGCTGGACCGCTGCAGGGGGCGGAGCAGGGCGCGCGGCCGCCACCGGCGGCGGTGCCGGCATGGCCGGACGCGGCGCCGGCGCCATGGCGGGCGGGGCGGGTGCCGGGGCAGGCGCTGCCGGCGGCGGTGTGAAGCGCTGCGGACGCTCGCCGTCGCCGCGGTGGCCGCGCTCGGGGCGCTGCTCGAAACGCGGTTCGGTGCGCGCTTCCAGCACCGGTTGCGCCGGCGCGGGTATCGCCTGGACCGGTGCGCTCTGCGCCGGACGGTTGCGGCGCATCTCTTCCAGCTGTTCGCGCCGGTCCGAACGCTGCCAGCCCTGGCTGCGCCACTCGGCACGCGGGTCGCTGCGTTGATCAACACGGCCCTCGATCTGGCCCGGCTGCAGCACGCCCTGCGGCGGCACGGTCGTGATCGGCGCCGGCGCCGGCTGGCGCGGCGGCGGACTGACAATGGTGCCCGCCTGCGGCGACTGGCGCGGCGGCGGGCTGACGATCGACAGGCCCTGGGCCGACTGCGTCTGGCGCTGCGTCTGCGACATCAGCGCCCCCAGTCCGCTGCCCTGGCGCACGAAACCGTCGCGCTCGACGCGGCCGGTATCGATGCGGTTGGCATCGGCACGCTCATCGCCACGGCGGCCCTCGAAGCGCTCACCACGCTCACCACGCTCGCCGCGGTCGCTGCGATCGCCGCGGTCACCGAAGCGGCGATCGCCGCCACGGTCGCCGTCACGGCGCTCCCAGCCCGGGCGCTCGCCGCGCTGCGGACGGTTCGGCGGTGCCGGTGGCGCGCTGGCCAGCGGCACGCCAGCGCCCACGTTGGTGTTCAGCACCGGCGGCGCGGTGGCGATCGGCGCGCGCGATACATTGATCCGGCCCGGCTGGCGGAAGCGGTCCTGCGGCACCACCGTCAAGCCCTGCGGCCGGAAATCGCGGCCGCGGCCGCGGTCGCGGTCACGGTCATGATCGCGGCCGCCGCGCGGGTCATTGCGCACGTGTCCGTTGAGCCAGCGCAGGTGGTTGTCCGAGGTCCGGTAACCCGGCACGTAGCGGTCGTGCCACGACAGCGGATACCAGCCGTAGCCCGGCGCGCGGGTGCGGTCGCGGAAGGTGATATCCCAGCCGGCGCCGCCGACCCAGCCGACCAGCGCCGGCGCCCACACCGGGCGGCCCTCGCGCCGGCCCGGTGCCCAGGCCCAGCGGTTGCGCACCTGGATCCAGCGGCCGTAGTGGAAGGGCGCATAGCCCCAGGGCGCGTTGTCGACCCAGGTCCAGCCCCACGGATCGAGCCAGGTCCAGCTGCCGTCGCGGTAGGGCACCCAGCTCGTGGCCACGGTGGGCAGCCAGACCGGGCCGTATTCGGCGTCGGTGCTCCAGCTGCCGTAGCGGTCGAGGTCTTCGTAGCCGGTCATTTCGGTGCCGACGTAGCGTGCCGAGACCGAGGTTTCATCGATGCGGTCGCGTCCGGCCGCCCAGTCGTCGAAGGCGTCGCGCTGGGCGGCGAGGGTGCGTACGTCGTCGTCGCTGAAGTCGGCGCCCTTGCCGGCGCGCACCGTCAGCTGCGAGCCGCCGCCTTCGACCAGCGCCACGCCGTCGAACACGTTCACGCTGCTGGTGTCGCGCACGCGCTCGGCATCGATGCGCAGGCTGCCGGGCTGCTGCAGCTGGACGCGCGCCTGCGCCGTGGCCAGTTCGAAGCCGGGCAGCAGATCCGGGTTGCGCACGCGGATGTTGGCGCTGCCGTAGTGCAGGCGCAGGCGCAGGGTGGCGTCGTCCAGCTGCAGGATCTCGAGCGAGGAATCGCCGTCCAGGCGGATCGAGGTCGAGCCGATGCGCAGCTCGGTGCGGGCGCCCGGCGCGGTACTGATCATGTTGCCCGAGGTGACCGGCCAGTTGACCTGGGCCGCCATCATTTCGGCGCCGACGTCGTCGGCGATGCTGACCTGGCCCTGGGTCAGCGCCACCCGGCCGACCTGGGCCGGGACATCGTCCAGGTCGGCGGCCAGCGCCAGCGAGGTCAGGCCGGCCAGGGCCAGCAGGGTCAGGGAAGGTAGGACTCGGTTGCGCATGGTCTCTCCAGGCTCGGGCTTGCTATGTGTATGGACGCAGCGCGTCTACCTGATTACAACGCACGAGCGTTCGAAAGGACAACGTGCGTTACAAACGGTTGCGAAAACCGTCGCAACGGCACCATCAGGCGCCCGATGCGGCGCGCGCAAGACGCCTCAGGCGGCGTGGCGCTTGACGAAGAACAGCAGGGCGCCGACCACGATCAGCACGCCGCCAAAGAAACGGTTCTGGGCCTTGACCGCGCGCTCGTCGCGGAAAAAGCGCTGCATCGACGAGGCCAAAAAGGCGTAGCCGTGCATCACGGTGGCGTCGATGGTGACCATGGTCACCGCCAGGATCGCCAGCTGCGGCAGCACCGGCGCCGTCGGCGCAATAAAGCTCGGCAGCACCGCGACCATGAAGATGATCCCTTTCGGGTTCGTGGCGTTGGTCAGGAAGCCGGTCAGCACGCGCCGGCCGAAGCTCGGATGGGCCGCCATGCCGGCGGTCGACACGTTGGTGGCGTGCGCCTTGGCGCGCCACTGGCCGATGCCGAGCCAGATCAGGTACAGGGCGCCGATGGTCTTGACCACGGTGAAGGCCACTTCGGACGCCAGCAGCAGCGAGCCGACGCCGGCGCCGGCGATGACCAGCACCAGGATCAGGCCGAGCTGCAGTCCCAGCACGGTGGCACTGGCTTTACGGACGCCGTAGGCGAGGCCGTGCGACATCGATAGCACCGCGCCCGAACCGGGAGAAATGGCGATTAGGGTGCCGGCGATGACGAAAGCGATCCAGGTGGCGAAGCTCATGCTGGGAAAGAAATCTGGGAATGAGGAATGAAAAAGAGGCGCAACGCCCGGTCGTCCGTGCGTTGCGGCCTCTCTGGTACGGCAATTACTTCTTTTTCTTCGGGTTGACGGCGGCCTTCAGGGTGGCGCCGGCTGCGAAACGCGGGGTCTTCGACGCAGCGATCTTCATCGCTTCGCCGGTGGCCGGGTTGCGGCCCTGGCGGGCAGCGCGCTTGGTGACCGAGAAGGTGCCGAAGCCGGTGATCCCGACCGTGTCGCCTTTTTTCAGGCGCTCGGTGATGATCTCGATGACGGTGTTCACTGCGTCGTTGGCAGCGGCACCCGACATCTCGGTACGCTTCGCAAATTCAGCGATCAGTTCGCCTTTCTTCATAAATCCTCCGGGGGTAAAAGAGCCGGAAGATTAGCATAATTAATTGCTATATGTAATGTTCTACCGGGCTACGGGTCGGCCGTAAGCCCTTTACTGACGCGGTTTCTGCGGTGTCGACCCTTCAAGCGGCACCCGCGGCCCCTTCCAGGCGCCCGCGCAGGGCGGCGTTGATCAGCGTCTGGTAGCCGGTCCCGGTGCGCTCGGCGCGCGAGCGGAACTCGTCCAGCACCTCGTCATCCAGGTAGATGGTGATGCGGGTCTTGCGCTTCGGCGGACGGGTACGGCGGCGGGGTGCGGTCGGCAGGTCGACATTGCTGTTCATTGCATCTCCTTTGGTCGGTAAAGGCTGCTGCACCGCAGCCGATGGTCCAACTATACGTATTCGCTCCCCATGGCGGCATGGAAAGCGACGAGTTGCAGATTTGCGGGGATGAAACGCAAATAATGCGTCTCAGGCGCGTGCGGACATGACGCCTGAAGCGTGTGCAAGGGGGCGATGCATGTCGGTTAAGATGTGGCCATATTGACATTTGGAGGTAGGCCAATGGCTGCAGGAAGTTTACTGGCACTAATCGACGATATCGCCAGCGTGCTCGACGACGTCGCCCTGATGAGCAAGGTGGCTGCCAAGAAAACCGCCGGCGTGCTGGGCGACGACCTGGCCCTGAATGCCCAGCAGGTCACCGGCGTGAATGCCGACCGCGAACTGCCGGTGGTGTGGTCGGTGGCGCTCGGCTCGCTGCGCAACAAGGCGATCCTGGTACCGGCCGCGCTGGCGATCTCGGCATTCTTGCCGCAGGCGATCACGCCGCTGCTGATGCTGGGCGGCGCCTATCTATGCTTCGAGGGTTTCGAGAAGCTGGCCCACAAATACATGCATAGCGCGGCCGAGGATGCGGCGCACGAGGAAGAACTGGTGACGGCGATGGCCGCCGGCACGGACATGCGCGCGGTCGAGCAGGACAAGATCAAGGGCGCGGTGCGCACTGACTTTATTTTGTCGGCGGAAATCATCGTGATCGCGCTGGGCGTCGTCAATGAAAGCGGTACCAGCTTCGGCGCCCAGGTCGCGGCGCTGGTCGCGGTCGCCCTCGCGATGACGGTCGGCGTGTACGGCCTGGTGGCGGCGATCGTCAAGATCGACGACGTCGGCCTGTGGCTGAGCAAGAAGCCCGGCGCCGCCGCGCGCGGCGTCGGCAACCTGCTGCTGGCGGCGGCGCCGCGCCTCATGAAGGCGCTGTCGGTGATCGGCACCGTCGCCATGTTCATGGTCGGCGGCGGCATCATCGGCCACGCGGTCGAACCGCTGCACCACCTGGCGGAGAGCGCGGCCCACGCGGTGTCGGGCGTGCCGGCGGTCGGCGGCCTGCTGGCGGCGGTCACTCCGACCGTGATCGATGCCGTGGCCGGGGTCGTCGTCGGCGCCGTCGTGCTGCTGGTGGTGACGCTGGTGCAGCGCCTGCGCGGCAAGCACTGAACTTGCACTGAAAAGAACCTTTCCCGGCGCGCCGACTCCAAGGTAAAAGGGGAGGAGGCTGCGTCATGCAGGAAACCCGCTTGCGCCTGCACCTGGCTCTCGGTGCAGCGCGGATGTCGACCTGGGATGCCACGGTCGTCGACAGCAAGGTCACCGACGGCGTCGTCTCGTGGTCGCCCGACGGTGCGGCGCTGATCGGCCTGGCGCCAGTCGAGCAGCAGCAACCCTATCTCGACTTCCTGGCGCGGGTCCATCCGGACGAACGCGCGCACCTGGTCCACTACATGCAGCTGCGCGTCGACCAGGGCGCCCCCTACCATTGCGAATACCGCGTGCTGATGCCGGACGGCATGGTGCGCTGGATCGGCTGCCGCGGCATGGCGGTCTACGAAGACGGCATCCCGGTGCGCACGCTCGGCTTGATCTGGGACGATTCGCCACGCAAGCAGCAGGAAGCCGAGCTGGCCGAACAGAAGGAGCTGGCCGAAGTGACGCTCGGCTCGATCGGCGACGGCGTGATCGCCACCGATGCGCGCGGGCGCGTGCGCTTCATGAACCGGGTCGCCGAGGAACTCACCAGCTGGAACGGCGACCAGGCCGCCGGCATCGACGTCGCCCATGTGGTGCGGCTGCTGGACGAAGCCGACGGCAGCGAGATGGAAAACCCGGTGCACCGCTGCCTGCGCGAACGCAATGCCGTCGGCGTGAGCTCGCATGCCCAGCTGCTGGCGCGCGACGGCCGGCGCATGGCCATCGAGGATTCCTCGGCGCCGATCTGGGGCCGCGACGGTACGATACTGGGCGCGGTGGTGGTGCTGCACGACGTCACCCACGAACGCAAGCTGGCCCACCAGCTCAGCTGGCAGGCTTCGCACGATCCGCTGACCGGGCTGATCAACCGGCGCGCCTTCGAGGTGGCGGTAAGCGATGCGTTGCGCAGCGCCAAGGACGACGGCCATCACCACGCGCTGCTGTACATGGACCTCGACCGTTTCAAGATCGTCAACGACACCTGCGGCCATGGCGCCGGCGACCTGCTGCTGCAGACCTTGTCCCGCCTGCTGCAGCGGCGCATGCGCGAGAGCGACGTGCTGGCGCGGCTGGGCGGCGACGAGATGGGCGTGATCCTGTCGTTCTGCCCGCTGCCGCGCGCGCTGGCGCTGGCCGACGAACTGCGCCAGACGGTCAAGGATTTCCGCTTCGTCTGGGGCGAACGCGTGTTCGAGATCGGGGTGTCGATCGGCATGGTCGAGATCAGCGAGCACAGCAAATCGGTGACGGAACTGCTGGTCGCCGCCGACCAGGCCTGCTACATGGCCAAGGAGCAGGGCCGCAACCGCGTGCACGTGTACCGCGAGAGCGATGCCATGCTGGCGCGCCGTCAAGGCGAGCTGCAATGGGTGTCGCGCCTGACCGAGGCCCTCGAAAAGAACCAGTTCCGCCTGTTCTCGCAGCCGATCGTGGCACTCAACGGCAGCGTCAATGGCGCCGCCAACGGCCACGCCGCCGGGCACCAGGAAGTCCTGCTGCGCATCGCCGGCGCCGGCCGCCTCGATCCGGGCGCGACCAGCGACGGCCTGATCCTGCCCGGCGCCTTCATTCCCGCCGCCGAGCGCTACGACCTGATCGTGCCGCTCGACCGCTGGGTAGTCACCCACGTCTGCCGCCACATCCAGGCAGAACGGCGCCGCGCCGACGGCAGCCGCAAGGCCCAGCTGTACGCCCCCATGTATTCGGTCAACCTGTCCGGCACCTCGCTCGGCGACGACGGCATGCTGGCCCACATCCAGTCTGAAATTGCGCTCCACGGGATCGATCCAGGCCAGCTGTGCTTCGAGATCACCGAGACCGCCGTCATCGCCAACCTGCCCAAGGCCCAGGAATTCATCGCCTCGCTGCGCGCGCTGGGCTGTCATTTCTCGCTGGACGATTTCGGCAGCGGGTTGTCCTCGTTCGCCTACCTGCGCACCCTGCCGGTCGACTACCTCAAGATCGACGGCCTGTTCATCCGCGGCATCGCCGGCAATGACATCAACCGCGCGCTGGTCAAAGCCATCAACGAGGTCGGCCACGTGATGGGCATCCGCACCGTGGCCGAATACGTCGAAGACACGGAAACCCTGGCAGCGGTGCGCGCCCTCGGCATCGATTACGCCCAGGGCTACGCGGTGGGCCAGTTGCGCCAGCTGTCCTGAACGCTGCCCCATCCGGGTGCACGGCCGGCCAGGCACGCTCCCTGCCCATGCACTTCATGCACCATGCATGAGCAAGTGTTGCGCCATTACAAACATGCAAGTTGATTTGTTTGACAACGATCATACCCACAGCCCAGTATCAATACAGGGCTTACCACCAGTAAAGCCCTGACCTCCGTGTCACGTTCCCATCAGGCATGACCGCACGGCTTCATTTCATTCGCAGACAAGAATAAGGAAGCAACGATGCAACAACGATTTGTACCGGAAAAGACCGCACTCGCCCTGGCGATTGCCACCCTGTTTGCCGCGGGCTCGGCCCAGGCCCAGGCCCAGGACACGGCAGGCGCAAGCAGCGCCGCCACCGTGGTCGTGACCGGCACCCGGGTCGCCAACCGCAGCGCGCTCGACACCGCCTCGCCGGTCGACGTCATCTCGGCCGACACCCTCAAGAATACCGGGTCGACCGACCTGAACCAGTCGCTGGCGGTGGCGCTGCCGGCGCTGAACTTCCCGCGTCCGGCGATCACCGACGGCACCGACACCGTGCGCCCGGCCACGCTGCGCGGCATGTCCCCCGACCAGAGCCTGGTGCTGGTCAATTCCAAGCGCCGCCATGCGGCCTCGCTGGTCAACCTGAACGGCAGCATCGGACGTGGTTCGGCCGCGGTCGACCTCAACACGATTCCGTCCGCCATCGTGCGCAGCATCGAAGTGCTGCGCGACGGCGCGGCCGCCCAGTACGGCTCGGATGCGATTTCCGGCGTGATCAACGTCCGCCTGCGCACCGACCGCAGCGGCGGCGAAGGCACCTTCACCTTCGGCGAGCGCAAGACCGACTACAGCATGCTGAATGGCGGCGCGCCGGCGGACGCCACCTGGGGTCCGGGCCCGACCTCGCGCTCGCGCACCGATGGCCAGAGCCGCACCCTCAGCGCCTGGAAGGGCCTGCCGTGGGGCGAGACTGGCTACATCACTATCGCCGGCGAAGTGAAAAGCCAGGAACACACCGAGCGCAGCGGCTACGACCTGCGCCAGCAGTACGCCAAGGTGAACGGCGCCTACGACCCGCGCGAGCAGACCGTCAACCGCTACAACGCCTGGTACGGCGAACCGGAGATGAAGCAGAAGACCCTGTTCGTCAACGCCGGCAACAACCTGTCGGGCGACGTCAAGGTCTACGGCTGGAGCAGCTACCAGCTGCGCGACGCCCAGTCGGCCGGCTACTTCCGCCTGGCGCAGGACGCGCGCAACGTGCAGGCGATCTATCCGGACGGCTTCCTGCCGATCATCGCGCCGACTGTCGAAGACTTCAGCGCCGCCGCCGGCATCAGCTGGACCGTCGGCGACTGGGACCTCGACACGTCGCTGGTGTACGGCCAGAACCGGATGAACTACGACGTCGTGCACACGCTCAATGCGTCCTACGGCGCGGCCAGCAAGACCAGTTTCGACGCCGGCGGTTACAGCTACAACCAGCTGGTCTACAACCTGACCGGGGTGCGCAAGTTCGACGTCAGCGGCCTGGCGTCGCCGGTGAACCTGGCGCTCGGCGTCGAGGCGCGCCGCGAAGGCTACGAATTGCACGCCGGCGAACCGACCTCCTGGAACAATGGCGGCGTGCGCGTGAACGGCGCCGCGGCCGCATCCGGTGCCCAGGTGTTCCCGGGCTTCCGTCCGCAGAACGCCTCCGACAGCTCGCGCACCGCGCTCGGCGTGTTCGCCGACCTCGAGGCGAATCTCACCGATAAACTGCTGGCATCGGCGGCAGTGCGCGGCGAGCGTTACAACGACTTCGGCAGCAACCTGTCCGGCAAGCTGTCCGCCCGCTACGACTTCGCCAAGAGCTTCGCCCTGCGCGGCGCGGTGCAGAACGGCTTCCGCGCACCCTCGCTGCAGCAGCAGAACTTCACCTCGACCTCGACCAACTTCATCGACGGCGTCCCGTACGAGATCACGACCTTCAAACCGTCGGATCCGGTCGCGGTGGCGCTCGGCGCCAAGCCGCTGAAGGCCGAGAAGTCGACCAACTACTCGCTCGGCGCGGTGATGCGCTTCGACCCGGTCAGCATCACCGTGGACGCCTACCGCATCGACGTGCGCGACCGCATCGTGCTGTCCGAAAACCTGACCTCGGCCGCGGTGCGCAACTACATCGTGTCGCAGGGCTTCGCCGGCGTCGGCGGCGGCCGCTTCTTCATCAACGGCGTGCGCACCCGCAGCGAAGGCGTCGACGTGGTCGCCAACCTGCCGTGGAACGCCGGCGCCGTGGGCCGCTTCGACTTCACGCTGGCCGGCAACGTCAACCGCACCAAGGTGACCCGGGTGCCGACCACCGCCCAGCTGGCGGCGCTGAACCCGGCGCCGGTGCTGTTCGACCGCGTCAACGTGCTGACGCTGGAAGAAGGCCAGCCGAAGAACAAGATCGTCGCCAGCGCCAACTGGAAACTGGCGCAGTGGGGCGTGACCGCGCGCGCCACCCGCTACGGCAAGGTGCTGTCGCCCGGGACTACGGCCGCCAACGACGTCACGCTTGATCCGCACACCATCGTCGACCTGGAAGGCCGCATCGCGCTTACCAAGCAGCTGAGCCTGGCGGTGGGCGCCGACAACGTGTTCGACCAGTATTCGGAAACGCTGCCGTTCCGGGTGAACACCACCAACAACGCGCCGTTCTCGAACTACACGCCGTTCGGCAACAGCGGACGTTATATCTACGCGCGCGCCAACTACACCTTCTGATCGTTATTGCGTGCGATGACGCGCCTTGCCTGGCAGGGCGATGAAGGGTAGCAGCAGCGATAAAGGGTGGACGGCTTGCCGTTCACCCTTTATCTTTTTATTTCGCCCATCTGCGCCCTTTATTACTTTTATTTCATCCATCCGGTCTTTTCCCGCCTGCCGATTCAACACATATTCCCCATCTGCATTACAATTTAGTCAACTGTGGCATAGCACCGCCCAGTGCCAGGCCCAGGCCGGCGTACGCCACCGCCAATGACACGAGGATCCTTGCGCGGTGTTTGAACAGGAGCAGGCATGCGGATTTTGTTGACGGGCTCAAGCGGATTCATCGGGCAACACCTGCTGCAGGCGCTGCTGGCGGAAGGCCACCAGGTCGTGTGCGCCGTGCGCGCCGTCAAGCCGAGCAGCGATCCGCGCCTCAGCTACATCCATGCCGATTTCAGCAAAGACACCGATAAATCGACCTGGCTGGCACGCCTGACCGGGATCGACGCCGTGGTCAACACGGTCGGCATCTTCCGCGAAAGCGGCGCCCAGACCTTCGAGAACCTGCATACCCGGGCACCGCGCGCGCTGTTCGCCGCCTGCGCCGAATCGGACGACGTGCACATGGTGCTGCAGCTGTCGGCGCTGGGTGCCGACGACGGCGCCGAGACGCCCTACCACCTGTCGAAAAAGGCGGCCGACGACTACCTGGCCTCGCTGCCGATCCGCGCCTGCATCGTCCAGCCGTCGCTGGTGTACGGCCCCGACGGCACCAGCGCGCGCGTGTTCAAGGCGCTGGCCTCGATGCCGTTCGCGGTGCGCTTCGGCGACGCGCCGCAGCTGGTGCAGCCGATCCACGTCGACGACGTGGTGGCGGCGATCGTCTGCCTGCTGCGCCAGCGCCTGCACATCGACCAGCCGCTGTTGCCCGGTATCGTCCCCTTGCGTACCGCGCGCCGGCTGGCGCTGACCGGGCCGCAGGCGCTGCCCTTCATCGACTACCTGGCAAGCCTGCGCACGGCGATGGGCATGGGCCGCCTGCGCGTGCTGAAGCTGTCCGCCGGCAGCGGACGCCTACTGGCCCGCTGCGGGCGCTGGCTGCCGGGCGGCCTGCTCGATCCGGATGCGCTGCGCATGCTGGACCGCGGCAACACGGCCGATCCGGGCCCGACGCTGCGCCTGCTGGGGCGTCCGGCACGCAGCATCGCCTCGTTCATCGTGGAGCCGCGCGCCGAACGCGCGCGCGCCAAACTCGACTGGCTGCTGCCGCCGCTGCGCTGGGCGATCGTTGTGGTCTGGATCTTCACCGCGATCGTGTCGGGCTTCGTGTATCCGGTCGAGGACAGCCTCGCACTGCTGGCACGGACCGGCATCCCCGAATCCTTGCAAGCGCTGATGCTGTACGGCGCCTCCGCGCTGGACCTGCTGTTCGGCCTCGGCATCCTGTTGCTGAAGCGGCGCCGCTGGCTGTGGCTGGCGCAGCTGGCGCTGATCGGTTTTTATACGGTCGTGATCGGGTTGAAGCTGCCGGAATTCCTGGTGCATCCCTACGGACCGCTGACCAAGAACCTGCCGATGCTGGCGGCGATCTGGCTGTTGTATGAGTTGGACGGAAAGGAAAAGTAATGGAATACCTTGGCATCAAGTGGCTGCACATCCTGTCGTCGACGCTCCTGTTCGGCACCGGACTCGGGTCGGCCTGGTACATGTTCTTTGCCAACGTGAGCAAGGACGTGCGCGCGATCGCCGTCGTCAGCAAGTACGTGGTGATCGCCGACTGGCTGTTCACGGCCACCACCGCCGTCATCCAGCCGGCCACCGGCTTCTACATGGCGCACCTGGCCGGCTATCCGCTCACCAGCCACTGGATCATGTGGTCGGTGATCCTGTACGTGGTGGCCGGCGCCTGCTGGCTGCCGGTGGTGTGGATCCAGATCCGCCTGCGCGACCTGGCAGCCGCGGCGGCGCGCGATAATACCGCTCTGCCGCCGCAATACTGGACCTTGTTCAAAACCTGGGTGGCGCTCGGGATCCCGGCCTTCATCGCCTTCGTGTGCATCTTCTGGTTCATGGTGGCCAAGCCGGTGTGAACAACTCAATCAGATTCGAAAGGAAATCCATGTCTCGTCTCAGCTTCGGTCTTGCCGTCCTGCTGGCTTCCGGCGGCGTCTTCGCCGCCACCCCGGAATGGGTCGCACGCAGCGACGCCTACACCCAACCCGTGCTGAAGGACACCGGCAAGTACCAGCCCGAGGAATCGACCGAGCTGGGCGACGAGAGTTTCGACACCGGGGTGGCCGACTTCAAGCCGCGCGACTACGAACGCCAGCTGGCCGACACCGAAAAGCGCCTGCAGGCGCTGCGCCGCGAGCGCGCGGCGGAAAAAGACGTCAAGGTGCGGCAAGACCTCGACATCCTGATCGACTCGCGCGAAAAGCTCATCGCCAGCATGAAGCTGGAACGCCAGTACCTGCTGAACTACGTGAACGTGGGCGAACTGGTGTACGGCGGCCTGCGCGCCCTGCTCGACACCCGCAACAAGCCGGCCCGGCAGAAGCTGGCGCTGGTGCGCCTGAAGCGCTATGCGGGCACGGAAAGCGGCTACACCCCGATCGCCACGCTGGTGCGCGCCCGTACAGAGGAACGCCTGGCCAGCAAGGGCTTGATCGGGCCTTACGTCGGCGAAGTCGAGGAGGGGCTGAACAACAACGCGACCTACATGAACGGCATCGAGGAACTGCTGAAGAAGGATGGCCTCAGCGGCTGGGAAGCCGACTTCGCGGCGCTGAAGGCGCAAGTAAAAGCCTACGACGAGTGGGTGAAGAGCCGCATCCTGCCGCGCGCGCGCAAGGAAGTGCGCCTGCCGGAACCGGTCTACGTCAACCGCCTGGTGAATGTCGGCGTCGACATCACCCCGAGCCAGATGATCGAGCGCGCCAGCTTCGACTTCCAGGAAGTGCGCGACCAGATGCAGGTGGTGGCGGGCACCATCGCCGCGCAAAGGAAACTGCTGTCGCCCGATTACCGCGACGTGATGCGCGAACTGAAGAAGACCTCGATTCCCGCCGACCAGTTGCTGCCGTACTACCGCGAGCGCTTGAAGGACATCGAAGGCATCATCCGCGCCCACAACCTGGTGACGCTGCCGGCGCGCGAGGCCAACATCCGCACCGCCAGCCCGGCCGAGGCGGCGCGCACGCCGGCGCCCTTCATGAATCCGCCGCGCATGATCGGCAACACCGGAGAATACGGCGAGTTCGTGATCCCGCTGGCGAACCCGAACGCCAAGTCGAAGGAAAGGATGGACGACTTCGACTACGCCGCGGTGTCGTGGGGCGTGACCGCGCACGAGGCGCGCCCGGGCCACGAACTGCAGTTCGCGTCGATGGTGGAGCAGGGCATGTCGGTCGCGCGCGCCCGCTTCGCCTTCAACAGCGCCAACGTCGAGGGCTGGGGCCTGTATTCGGAGGCGCTGGTGCTGCCCTACATGCCGCCCGAGGGCCAGCTGGCCGCGCTGCAGATCCGCCTGCTGCGCATGGCGCGCGCGATGCTCGACCCGATGATCAACACGGGCCGCATGACGCCCGAGCAGGCCAAGGCCTTCCTGATGAAGGAAGTGGTGCTGTCGGAACCCTTCGCCCAGTCCGAGGTCGACCGCTATTCCTACCGCAGCCCGGGCCAGGCCACCGCCTATTATTATGGCTACGTCAAGCTGCGCGCCCTGAAGACGCTGGCCGAGATCGAGCTGGGCGAACGTTTTAACCTGAAGGCGTTCAATGACTTCATCATCGCCCAGGGCATCCTGCCGCCCGAGCTGATGAAGCAGGCGGTGCTGGAGGATTTCATTCCTGCGCAAAAGACGCCGAAGTGAGCCGATGAAATGAGCCGATGAGGGGCAAATATTAACCAGCGGTAAGCTGCGCCATGCCGGACGCGATCCGCGGTAAGGTTGACGCCGTGGCGGCCAGGACGGCCGCCGAGCTCACCTATTCGGAGGATACGATGCGCAAGATGATTTTGATGGCAGTTGCAGGTTTTGTGTGGAAGAAATTCATGGCCAAGCGGGCCTATAACGGTACGGTGCCGGGACGCTTCTGACGGTGTTCACGCAACCCGTTCTTCCAGCCGGGAGAACGGGTTTTTTTACGCCTTGCGAAGGCGTGCGCTCATCCCATCCACACGGAGGACAACAATGCGGGCTTATCAGATCCTACCCGGCGCCGGCATCGACGGACTGCAGAGCGTCGACTATCCCGACCGCGCACTGGGCACCGGCGAAGTGCGCATCCGCGTGCGCGCGGTGTCGCTGAACTACCGCGACCTGATGGTCGCGGGCGGGAATTACCTCGTCAACGTCGACGAGTCCATCGTTCCTTGTTCCGACGGCGCCGGCGAAGTGCTGGCCGTGGGGCCGGGCGTGAGCCGGGTGCAGGTCGGCGACCGCGTCGCCGCGTCGTTCTTCCCTTACTGGCAAGACGGCCCCGCCGCCCCGGACAAAGTGCGCCATGCGCTCGGCGGCGACATCGACGGCATGCTGGCCGAGGAAGTGATCCTGCACGAAGATGCGCTGGCCAGGATCCCGGCCGGGATGAGCTTCATCGACGCGTCCACCATGCCGTGCGCGGGCGTCACGGCGTGGAACGCCATCTTCGAATCCAGCAACAACGTCCGCCCCGGCGACACCGTGCTGCTGCTGGGCACCGGCGGCGTGTCCGTGCTCGGCCTGCAGCTGGCGAAGGCGGCGGGCCTGCAAGCCATCATCACCTCGTCCAGCGACGACAAGCTGGCGCGCGCCAAGGAACTGGGCGCCGCCCACACCATCAACTACCGCACCCATCCGGAATGGCAGGAAGAGGTGCTGCGCCTGACCGGCGGCGTCGGCGCCCACGTGGTGCTGGAAGTCGGCGGCCAGGGCACGGTCAACCGCTCGATCGCGTCCGCCGCAATGGGCGGCAGCATCGCCGTCATCGGCGGCGTCAGCGGCTTCGGCGGCGAAGTCAATCCGGCCTCGCTGCTGGCCAGCGCCAAGCGCCTGGTCGGCATCTACGTCGGCAGCCGCACCATGCTGGAAAAAGTGATGCGCTTTGCCGCCGGGACCGGGCTGCAGCCGGTGGTGGACCGGGTGTTCCCGTTCGACCAGGCGCAGGAAGCCTACCGCTACATGGAATCGGGGGCGCACTTCGGGAAGGTGGTGATTGCGGTGGGGGACTAGTTTGCGGCTCTCGGTACCGCCACAATCAGCACGTCGCTCCTGCGCAGGCAGGGGCCCAAGTTCGTCGCGTACCGTTAGCGTGTGCCGCAGACTGTTCTGAAAACTTGGGCCTTTGCCTTCGCAGGGGCGACGTTTACGCCGGCGATGTTTACAACGGCGCGTCCATTCACTTCTGTATTTTCACCAGCTCGATCTCGAACAGCTTCGGCCACAGCTTCCCGGTCACATACAACTTCTTCTGCCGGCCATCCCAGGCGATCCCGTTCAGCACCGCATCCACCGAGCTGGTACCGCGCTGTTCCGGCGGCAGCAGGCCGGCCAGGTTGATCCAGCCGACCACCTTGCCGCTGTCCGGGTCGATGCGCGCGATCACGTCGTAGCCCCAGACGTTGGCGTAGATCTCGCCGTCGACCACTTCCAGCTCGTTCAGCTGCCCGACCGGCTTGCCCTCGGCGGTCACCGGGATGCGGCGCTGCTCCTCTAGGGTTTTCGGGTCGAGTACGCGGATCTCGTTGCTGCCGTCGCTCATGTAGACGTGCTTGGCATCGCTGGCCAGGCCCCAGCCTTCGCCCTTGTAATTGAAGCGGCTCTTCAGCGCAAAGGTCTTGGCGTCGTAGACGAAGCCGACGTTCGACTGCCAGGTCAGGGTGACGATGCTGTCGCCCACCGCGGTGGAACCCTCGCCGAAGTATTCGTCCGCCAGCGCCTTCTTCTGCTGCACCTTGCCGGTCTTGAGGTCGACCTTGCGCAATGTCGACTGGCCCTTCTGGCCGGTGCTTTCGTACAGCTGGCCGTCGCGGAAGAACAGGCCCTGGGTGAAGGCGGAGGGGTCGTGCGGATAGGTGTTCTTGACCACGAAGCCGTACACGGGGATGGCGGCTTGGGCGGCGGTGGCGCCGAGCAGGGCCACGCCGAGCACGACGGATGCGAATTTTTTCAAGGCTGACTCCAGAGGCAGGCGAATTTCGGCCATATCGATAGCGGCCACATAGTATGCCAGCAACGCGCCAATGCCGAGCAGGTTGACCCGGTTTTACACCGTATGGCCGGGCGTGGCGCTGGCTTGGCGCCGTTTGCGTTAGGATTGGACTGGTTTACCAATAACGCTAGAAGGATTGCCCGATGGACAGTATCGACCTCGAAGTGCTGCACGCCTGCGACCAGTGGCTGCGCGCCGGCTACCGCTGCGAATACGTGACGGTGGTGCGTACCTGGGGCTCGAGCCCGCGTCCGGAAGGCGCGACCATGGCGATCCGTTCGGACGGCCTGGTGGTCGGCTCGGTGTCCGGTGGCTGCATCGAAGACGACCTGATCGCGGCGGTGCGCGAACACGGCATCGTGCGCACCAGCCCCGAAGTGCTCACCTACGGCATCAGCGCCGACGAGGCGCACCGCTTCGGCCTGCCTTGCGGCGGCACCATCCAGCTGGTGGTCGAGCCGCTCGGCGCGCACAGCCGCATCGACCAGTTGCTGGCGCTGGCCCAGCGCCGCGTATTGACCCGGCGCACCCTCGATCTCGCCACCGGCGCGGTCGAGCTGGACGAGGGCGCGGCCGACCAGCAGCTGCACATGGATAAGGACAAGCAGCGCCTGGTGACCCTACACGGCCCGCGCCTGCGCATGCTGATCATCGGCGCCGGCCAGCTGTCGCAATTCCTGGCCCAGATCGCGGTCGGGCTCGAATACCAGGTCACGATCTGCGACCCGCGCGAGGAATACCGCGGCAGCTGGAGCCTGCCGGGTGTGGACGTCGTGCACGAGATGCCGGACGACGTCGTGCTGGCCATGAAACTGGACAACCGCAGCGCCGTGGTCGCGCTCACCCACGACCCCAAGCTGGACGACATGGGCCTGATGGAAGCGCTCAAGACCGATGCCTTCTACGTCGGCGCGATCGGCTCGCGCGTCAACAATGCGCGGCGCCGCGAGCGCCTGCGCGAATTCGACCTGACGGACGAGCAGATCGCCAAGCTGCACGGCCCGATCGGCATTTATATCGGCAGCAAGACGCCGTACGAGATCGCGGTGTCGATCCTGGCCGAGCTGACCGCCGTCAAGAACGGCGTGCCGCTGCCGCAGCAGATGACGGTAGAAGGAGGCAAGGCGCTGGCGAACAATGTGCCGGCGAATCCGCTGGCGTTCGAGGCGAAGGCGGCTTGAGCTTTATTACGGTCGCAGCAACAGCGCGGCCAGCACCAGCATCGTCGCGCCCGTAAACACTTCGACGGCGCGCCAGACGGCTGGTCGCGCCAGCACGAAGGCACAGCGCCGCGCCAATAAACCCAGGCCGGAAAACCACAGCAGCGATGCCAGCATCGCGCCGGCCGCGAACGCAGTGCGGTGGCCCGCCGCCAGGCTGCTGCCGACCGCCCCCAGCAGCACCACCGTATCCAGGTAGACGTGCGGATTCAGCAGCGACATCGCCAGCACCAACGTGAACGCCTGGCGCGCGCTGCCGGCCCGGGCGCCGTCCTGCTGGACCGGCGCCGTGTGCGTCTCCCAGGCGCTTTTCAGGCAGCGGCAGCCGTACCACACCAGGAACAGGGCGCCGCCCCAGCGGCAGATCGCCAGCAACAGCGGCGACGCTTCGACCAGCGCGCCGAAGCCGGACATGCCGAGCCCGATCAGGGTGATGTCGATCAGCACGCAGGTGGCCACCGTCAGCAGCAGGTGGCGGCCGCGCACGCCGGTGCGGATCACGTGCGCGTTCTGGGCGCCGATCGGCATGATCAGGCTGGCACCCATCCCCAGCCCCTGCAGGAATACCTGTTGCGAAAACATCGTCACTTCCTCGGTCAGAAAGCCGACATGATCGCCGCACCGGCACCATCTCATCAATTATATTAATGAAATCTAATGTCGATTAAGCCGGGCTAATCCATGAACATCGATCCGCGCCGCAGTGAAGCCTTCCTGGCCGCCATCGACGGCGGCAGCCTGGAAGCCGCGGCCAGCCAACTCAAGATCACGCCGTCGGCGGTGTCGCAGCGGATTACGGCGCTGGAGCAGGACATGGGCACGCCGCTGCTGGTGCGCTCGCGGCCCTGCCGTCCGACGGCGCCTGGCATGCGCCTGCTGCAATTCCTGCGCCGGCGCGCGCTGCTGGAAGCGGAATTCCTGGCCGAACAGGCCGACGAGACGGGTCCGGTGCGGATCACGCTGGCCGTCAACAACGACACGCTGGCGACCTGGCTGCTGCCGGCGCTGGCGCCGCTGCTGATCGCCGAAGGTTTATTGGTCGAATTCGTGCTCGACAACCAGGGCCACACCTTCGCTTTGCTGGAGCAGGGGCTGGCGCTGGCCTGCGTGTCGGGCGAGACGGCGCCAATGCGCGGCTGCACGGTCACGCCACTGGGCACGATGCGCTACCGGATGGTGGCGTCGCCCGGCTTTGCGGCGCGCTGGTTCCCGGACGGCATCCGGCGCGATGCCGCCCGGCGCGCGCCGGTGATGGTGTTCGACCGCAAGGACACGCTGCAGAGCGCCTTCCTGCTCCAGCACTTCGGGCTGCCCGAGGGCGCGTATCCTTTTTATTATGTGCCGGCCAGCGATCCATACGTGCAATCGATCCGCTTCGGTCTCGGCTATGGCCTGCTGCCGCTCGAGCAGTGCGCGGCGATGCTGGACGCCGGCCAGCTGGTCGACCTGACCCCGGATCTATATGTCGACGTGCCCCTGTTCTGGCATGCCTGGCGCATTCAGCCGCCGCGGCTGGAGCGCATGGGGGCGGCGCTTGTGAAAGCGGCGCGCGCGGTGCTGCTGCCGCTGCCATCGGCATGAGCGCGGGCGAGCGGCAGCCACTGGACCACGCCCCAGGCCAGTTCCGGCACCACGAACAGCCACAATAAGGGCGCGCCGGTGGCGGCCAGCGTCCATGCCATCCAGGCCGAAAACAGCCAGCGTGTCACGCCGTCGTAACGTCCGAGGCGCACACTGGGCGTGGCCAGCCGCAGCGCCGACCAGACCAGCACCACGCTGCCCATCAGGCAGGCGAACAGGATGTGGAAGGGGCCGAAGGCCGGCAGGCCGCCGCCGCCGAGCAGGCGGTCGAGGGCAGACAGCTGTCCGTGCACCCAGCCAAACGTCCAGGGCGTAGCGAAGGGGGCGGTAAGCAGCAGGTCGTACAGGGCACTGGCGCGCACGATGCGCAAATAGGCGGGGGTCGACAGTCGCATGCGGGTTTCCTCCAAAGATGGTCGATCCATGTTCAAGCGTGGAGTACACTCCAGGGTCAAGTCCAATCCACATCATCGGATCATGCAGATCGGAGAACTGGCGTGCGCCACCGGCTTGAGCCGGGATACCCTGCGCTTCTACGAAAAACGCGGCCTGCTGCGATCGCGCCGCCTGGCCAACGGCTACCGCGACTATCCCCTGGAAGCGGTGCAGTGGCTGTGCTACCTGCGCAGCGCCCAGGCGCTGGGTTTTACCCTGGCCGAGATCGAGGCCGGCATGCCGCTCCTGGACACCGGCGCCGCACCCGATACCGCTGCGCCGGCGCTGCACGCGGCCCTGGTGCGCAAGCTGGCCGACATCGACGCCCGCATCGCCGATCTGGCGGTCCTGCGCGGCCAGCTGGCGCGCGAACTCGAACGGCCGGGCGCCGGCTGTCCGCTGGCTGCGCAGCTCGAGACCATCGCGTGAGGACACCATGATGTGGCGTATCGAATTCTCGTCGGCGAAATTCCTCCCCACCTTGCCGGTCGCGTGCCAGAGCAATCCCGGCGTGTACGGCTTCGAGCTGGCCCTGTGGCTGGCGCAGGCGCTGGGACGGCGCGGCATCGCGACCAGCTACCCGGCACCCGAGGACTGGGGCTGGCTGATCGAATACGCGCTGCCGGAGGAGCGCAGCTTCATGATCGGCTGCGCCAGCATGTGCGGCCCGCACCAGGGCTATGACGGCCAGGCGCTCGACTGGTCGATCGTCGTCGAGGAGCACCGCAGCCTGCAGCAGCGCATCCGCAACCTGTCGAGCCGGAGCGAGCTGGACGCCCTGGGCGCGCACATCGTCGGCATTCTCGAGGAAGAGCGGATTCCGCCCGCACGGGTGGGTGTGTAAACGCACCGTTGCCGCCCAATCCGCCTGCTAAGGTAGGAATTTGTTACAAGAAAATGTCTGCCGCTGACAGGGCAGCCGCGTTAACCACGCAGGCGCCCCCTGCTGGCGCGACATACAACGACCGATGGAGAAACCATGAAACGCCTGTTCGCTGCCGCCGCCGTGCTGGCAATGTGCTCCCATGCCGCATTTGCCGGCGAGCTGACCCTGTTTGCCGACAGCGACTTCCGCGGCGCCCGCGTGACCGTCCAGCGCGACATGCCCGACCTGAACCGGGTCGGCATGAACGACCGCGTGTCGAGCATGATCGTGCAATCCGGGGTCTGGCTGGTGTGCGAACACGCCGGCTTCGGCGGCTATTGCGCCGAATTCGGTCCCGGCGAATACCGCGGCCTGCCACGCTTCAACGACAGCATCTCCTCGGTGCGCGAAGTGACGCGCGGCGGACCCGGTCGCGACCGCGGCGATTACCGCGATGGCGGCTATCGTGACGACGGTTACCGTGACGGCGGCTACCGTGACGGCGGCTGGCGCGGTGAGCGTGACGACCGCCGTGGCGGCGACTGGCGCGGTGACGACCGCCGCGGTGACGACCGCCGCGGTGACGACCGCCGCGGTGACGACCGCCGTGGCGGTGGCGACGTCATCCTGTTCACCGACGCGAATTTCGGCGGCGCCGAAGTGGCCCTGGCCGGCAACATGCGCGCGCTGAACGACGTCGGCTTCAACGACCGCGCCAGCTCGATGATCATCCGCGAAGGCCGCTGGGAACTGTGCGAAGACAGCGACTTCCGCGGTTTCTGCGCCGTCTACGGTCCGGGACGCTATCCCGGCCTGGACCGGATGAACGACCGCGTCTCGTCGATCCGCCGCGTGCGCTGAGCTTTACATTCGGGGTCAGAGCACAATGCAAATGCGACCTGATTTTGCTCTGACCCCGAATTGGCAGCGTCCCGGATCAGCCCAGCAGCGCCACGCCTTTGATCTGCACCCACAGCTCGCGCCCGGGCACGATATCAAGTTCGCGGCGCGAGCGTTCCGTGATGCGCGCCAGCAGCGGGCTCGAGCCCATGCGCAGCTGCACCAGCACGTGACCCGGGGTGTCGGTGGCGGCGCAGGCCGTCACCCGCGCCGGCAGCAGGTTGACGATGCTGGTGCCGCCAGGGCGCTGCAGCGCCAGGCTGACGTCGCGCGCGTGGATGCGGCAGCGCAGGTGGGTGCCGATGGCTTCCCTGCGCTGTCCGACGTACAGCACGCCGCCGTCGAAGCGCAGGCGCGACAGCGCATCCGCTTCATGCCCCTCCAGCACCGTATCGAGCACCACGCCGGCATCGTCGGCGAAGCTGGGCGGCAGGTCGGCGCGCGCCAGCGTCTCGCTCAGGGGGCCGCTGGCCACCACGCGGCCGCCATCCAGCAGCACCAGGTGGTCGGCCAGGCGCGCTACCTCGTCCGGCGCGTGGCTGACGTAGATGATCGGGATCGACAGCGCATCGTGCATGCGCTCCAGATACGGCAGGATCTCCTGCCTGCGGCGCAGGTCGAGCGCGGCCAGCGGTTCGTCCATCAGCAGCAGGCGCGGCGAGGCGAGCAGAGCGCGCGCGATCGCCACCCGCTGGCGTTCGCCGCCCGACAACCGGTCCGGCCGGCGTTCCAGCAATTCCCAGATGCCGAGCAGGCGCGCCACCTCGTCGGGTTCGAAGCGGCGTTCGCTGCGCGGCACCCGTTTCATGCCGAATTCGAGGTTGGCGCGCACGCTCAGGTGCGCAAACAGGCTGGCTTCCTGGAACACGTAACCGAGCGACCTGCGGTGGGTCGGCACGAAGATGCGCCGCGCTTCGTCCTGCCACACGGCGCCGCCGACGGCCACGTAGCCATCGTTCACATGTTCCAGCCCGGCGATCGCGCGCAGGCAGGTGGTCTTGCCGGACCCTGACGGCCCGAACAGCGCCGTGATGCCGCGCCCGGGCAGAGTCAAGTCGACGTCGAGCCGGAACGCGCCGCGGTCGATGTGCAGGCGCACCTGGATGTCGTCCATCAGCGCCGTCCCTTCACCACCTGCGGGTTCACCGTGTACAGCACCAGCAGCACCAGGAAACTGAATACCAGCATGGCGCCGGACAGCCAGTGCGCCTGCGCATACTCGAGCGCCTCGACGTGGTCATAGATCTGCACCGACACCACCCGCGTCTTGTCCGGAATATTCCCGCCGATCATCAGCACAACACCGAACTCGCCGACCGTATGCGCAAAGCCGAGCACCGCCGCCGACAGGAAGCCGGGCCGGGCCAGCGGCACCGCCACCGTCCAGAAGGTGTCCCACGGGCTGGCACGCAGCGTCGCCGCGACTTCCAGCGGGCGCTCGCCGATGGCTTCGAAGGCATTCTGCAGCGGCTGCACCACAAAGGGCATCGAATACAGCACCGAGGCCAGCACCAGCCCGGCGAACGTAAAAGGCAGCAAGCCCAGGCCGAGCGCAGACGTCAGCCGGCCGATCCAGCCGTTCGGCCCCAGCGCCAGCAATAAATAAAAGCCGATGACGGTCGGCGGCAGCACCAGCGGCAAGGCCACCACGGCCGCCACGGCGTGTTTCAGGCGCGAGCGCGTGCGCGCCAGCCACCAGGCGACCGGCGTACCGATCGCCAGCAGCAGCAGCGTGACGACAGTGGCCAGCTTGAGGGTCAGCCGGATGGCTGCGAGGTCGGCGTCATCCATCCCGCTTACGGCGCGACGCTTATAACTCGTAGCCGAAGGCGCGGATGATGCCTTTGGCCTTGTCGGACTTCAGGTAAGCCATCAGCGCCTTGGCCGCCGGATTGGCGGCGCCCTTGGTGAGAATCACGGCATCCTGGCGGATCGGGCTGTGCATCGAATCCGGGACGATCCAGCCCGAGCCCGCGCTGAACTTGCCGTCGCGCGCCACCTGCGACAGCGCCACGAAGCCGAGTTCGGCGTTGCCGGTGCTGACGAACTGGTGCGCCTGCGCGATGTTTTCACCCTGCACGATCTTCGGTTGCAGCGTTGCCATCAAATTCAGTTTGGTCAGCGTCTCGACCGCCGCGGCGCCATACGGTGCCGCTTTCGGATTCGCGATCGACAGGTGCTTGAAGGTGCCGCTCTGCAGCACCTTGCCCTGGCCATCGACGTAATGCTCCTTGGCCGACCACAGCACCAGGCGACCGGTGGCATACGTAAAACGCGAGCCCGCCACGGTCTGCTTGTCCCGTTCCAGCCGGGCCGGCGTCTCGTCATCGGCGGCGAGCAGGATCTCGAACGGGGCACCGTTATGGATCTGCGCATAAAACTTGCCGGTGGCGCCGAAGGCCAGCACCGCCTTGTTGCCGGTGTCCTGCTCGAAGGCGGCGGCGATCTGTTGCATCGGTGCCGTGAAATTGGCGGCGACCGCCACCTGCACTTCGCCGGCGTGGGCCTGGGTGCCGGCGGCGAGGACGAGCGTGGCCAGCAGGCCGGCGATGCGTTGCATGCGAGTTTCTCCGTGAAGGTCGTTATGTACTGGAGTATATAACGAACGCTTGCATAGCGGAATCTGCTATCGTGCTGCGGCACGGAGGAGAAACGATGGACGAACCAATCACACTGCAGGGCAGCGTCTGGATGACGATCGGCGGCCAGAACTTCGGCGGCCCGGGCCGGGTCGACCTGCTGGCCAAGATCGCCGAGACCGGCTCGATCAGCCAGGCCGCCAAGGCCATCAAGATGAGCTACAAGGCAGCCTGGGACGCCATCGACGCGATGAACAACCTGGCCGGCGAAGCCCTGGTCGAGCGCCTGACCGGCGGCAAGGGCGGCGGCGGTACCCGCTTGACGGCCCGCGGCGAGCAACTGGTGAAAAACTTCCGATTGCTCGAACAAGTGCACCGCGATTTTGTCGAACAACTCAACCGGCAGGCGGCGGGCGTCGCCGACGATTTCAATCTGATCAGCAGGCTGAACATGAAAACCAGCGTACGCAACCAGTTCTTCGGTACCGTCTCGCGCGTCCTGGCCGGGGCGGTCAACGACGAGATCGAACTCGACATCGCCGGCGGCCAGCGCCTGGTCGCCATCGTCACCCGCGAAAGCACCGAAAGCCTGGGCCTGCAACCGGGCCGCCAGGCATTTGCCCTGATTAAAAGCGCATCCGTGATCCTGGCGACGCAGACCGAAGGCGCCCGCTTTTCGGCACGTAACCAGTTGCGGGGAACAATTTCCCGTCTCACGCCGGGCGCGGTCAACACCGAAGTCGTGCTCGACTTGCCCGGCGGCGGCACGGTGGCGGCCGTCATCACCAACGACAGCGCGCAGATGCTGGAACTGGCCGAAGGCAAGGAAGCCACTGCCATGTTCAAGGCGTCCAGCGTGATCATCGGCGTGCCTGGGTAAGAGCGCCTAACAAAACCTTCAGGGCTAGGCGCATCGTCGAAGACAGTACGAATGTACGGCGAGACGATGCAACGCCGCCATGGAGGTTTTGTTAGGTGCTCTAAGTTCCTGCGTCATTCGACCAGGTGCAGAATCGGCGCGTGGTCGAACAAGCCTTCTCCCTTCCAGCGCGGTGCCGTCGACGGATCGTTCGCCGCCACCGCCTTCCCGGCGTAATCGGGTCCGAGGTTGCGGATCATACGCGGAAAGGCGCGGCAATAGCTCGACTGCACACCGGCCAGGCGCGCCAGGTCGCTGTATTCGATGACCGAATCCAAAGGCAACGCATCCAGCACCATCAGCACCCGTTCGTGCCAGTCGTCGGACCAGGCCGGCAACGACAGGCGGACGTCGCGGATGGGGTCGCCGGGGCGCAGCGTGCCGCCGCTGAGCACGCGCGCCAGCATGCCGCGCCGATCATTCAGCAGGCGTGACAGACCGGGGCGGAAGGCATCCAGCTTGCCGCAGGCTTCGCATTGGAACATCAGCCTGAGCAGGACGTCATTGCCGACCTGCAGTACCATGCCCGATTCGAGCGCTGAGGTATCGATATCGACCAACAGATTCTCGCGCAAGGCGTGCGGCGGCAAAGCCAGGTCGCGGTAGACGCCGGCATCGGCCAGCAGCAGCTGGCGCGGCGAATAACGGTCGGCATGGGCGTCGCCGAGCAGGCCGCGCTCCGCGACCGCATCGGCGCACTCGACCTGGCGCGGCAGAGAATGGCGGGTGGTACGTAGGGTCAATGCTTGAAGGGTTCCGATCTGCATACGGTCCAGATTAGCAAACCTTCGGCCGGCGTGACGATTCGATAAGCATGGCAGCCGGAAGCGCCGCATAATCCCATCAGCTGGCTGATCGATGGGGAAATGGCGATGGAGAATTTTTTACCGGACGAATGCGATATCGTGATGGAAGGCGGCGTGACCTCGGGTGTCGTGTATCCCACCTTCGTGGCCCGGCTGGCGAAAAAATTTACCCTGCGCTCGATCGGTGGCGCCAGCGTCGGCGCGATCGCCGCCATTGCCGCGGCCGCTGCCCAGTACAAGCGCAACCGCGTGCGCCAAGCCGGCACCGGCAGTGATGATGGCTTCTATAAAATCGCCCTGCTGCCGCGGCGCCTGCGCGAATCGGTGGGTAACACCACACGCCTGCTGTCGCTGTTCCAGCCCAGTGCGGCGATGGCACCGCATTTCCGCGTCATCGTCGTCGGTCTGAATGCCGGTATCAAACCGAAAGTAATCGCGCGCGTCGCCCTGGCGCTGCTGTGGAATTTTCCGCTGGGCGCGCTGTGCGGCGCCGCCCTGTGGATGCTCGGCTATCTCGTCAGCAGTGGCTTGCTGGGTGGACATTGGCGTACCGGCGCCGCGTACTGGCTGGCCAGCGGCCTGTGGTTCGGGTTGTCGATGCTGGTCAGCGCCCTGGTCTTCGCGGCGCTGCAATTCGTGCTGGGTGCCTGGCGCGGCCTGCGCCACAATCGCTGCGGCATTTGTTCCGGCCTGCGCACCCAGCCCGGCAATCCGCCGGCACTCACCGAATGGCTGCACGCGCTGGTGCAGGACATCGCCGGCCTGCCCGCGGACCAGCCGCTGACCTTCGGCCATCTGCGCCAATCGACGCCGCCGATCGAACTGGCCCTGATGAGCACCGGCCTGAGCGAACTGCGCGCCCACCGCCTGCCGCATGCGAGCGCCGACCTGGTGTTCCGTGCGTCCGAACTGGCGCATCTGTTCCCACCGGACATTATCGAGTGGATGAAACAGGCATCGCAGCATACCCATCATCGCCAGCAGACCCTGGATCTGCTGCAAGGCTTGAACGACCAGGGCGGCGACTATTACTTCATGCCCGATGCCGACGCCTTGCCGGTGGTGGTCGCCGCCCGCATGAGCCTGAGCTTTCCGGTGCTGCTGCAAGCCGTGCCCTTGTACCGTATCCGCACCCTGCCGGTGGCCGGCAGCAAGGTCGAACTGCTGCGTGTCTGGTTTTCCGATGGCGGTTTAACGAGCAATTTCCCGATCCACTTTTTCGATGCGATCCTGCCGACCCGTCCGACCTTCGGCGTGATCCTGCGCGACGATTTGCACGAGGACCCGCATCAGGACCCCTCCGCATCGCCCGGGCCGGTGCTACGCGTTACCTTGCCGTCCAATAACAACCAGGGCGCAACCCCGGCCTATGTGGCGGTCGACGACGCCGCCCAGTTGCCGTCGCTGGCGCGCTTTGCCACCGCCATCCTGCAGACCATCCGCACCTGGCGCGACGAAGCGTTGACGCGTACGCCGGGCTACCGCGACCGCGTGGTCCTGATCCGCCACAAGAAATCGGAAGGCGGCTTGAACCTGAACATGGACCGCAAGGCAATCGGCCTGATGAGCCGCAGCGGCAGCCTGGCTGCGCGTGCCATCATCGGCCGCTTCCTCGACCCTGTCGCCTCGGAGAACGGCTGGCTGAACCACCGCTGGGTACGCATGCGCAGCACGGCGGCGGTCCTGCAGGACACCCTGGCGCCGCTTGCCGATGCCTGGCACGACACCCGGCTGGCGCCGTCGTACGCGGCAATGTGGCAGGCCCAGGGCGACGCCGCGCTGCCGGCCTACCGGCTCAGCCGGGAAAGCCGGGTGGCCGGCGACATCCTGTGGCAGGGCATACTGGCGATTCCGGAACAGATGCGGCATGCGGATCTGTCGGCACATGCGCCGCGGCCGCAGCCGGAACTGGTGATATCGCCGAAACAGACCTGAGCGCCGGCAAACTTGTCCTCAGCTTATCCTGTGCTTATCCCTGGCTTTCCCCATTCTTATACAGGGCTTGTGCACGCCTTGTACCCCCACTTATCCAGCGGCTTTTCCACAACTTGCCCAGAGACTTTTCCACGATTTTTACGGGCTTATCCTGCTCTTGTGCGCAAGTTATCCCAAGACTTATCCACTTTTGATTGTTGTTGCGCTGCCCATGCCGGCATAGCTGGTTTTGCCGCTAATCAATAGCTTATAGGCACTTGCGCGTGACAATGCCTGCTTGTCACCGCCGCGATCGCATCGATCGATCGATCGCTTCACTTGTTGATGATGTCAGCGCTCACAGGAGCAGCAAGTGCCGGAACTCTTCCCACGCTTTACCCAGGACACGCGCCTGCTGCGCCTGTCCACCCCGCTCGGCCCCGAGCGCCTGCTGGCCGAATCGGTGCGCGGCGAGGAAAGCCTGGACCGCCCTTATCGCTTGCAGGTCTCGGCCTTGTCGCTGGATGCCGCGATCCCGCTCAAATCGCTGCTGGGCCAGCCTGTCCTGCTGGAAGTACTGACGGCCATGCCCGGGATGCCGCGGCGTCCCTTCCACGGCCACATCACCTCCGCACAACTGATCGGCGCGAATGGCGGCTTCGCCCGCTATAGCCTGACGATCGAACCCTGGTTTGCCTTCCTGGCGCTCGGCCGCGACAGCCGCATCTTCCAGGACAAGACCGTATTCGAGATCCTCGATGCCGTGTTCCAGGCCTGGCCGGATCCGGGGACCCTGGTGCCCGCCTGGCGCTACGACATCGCCGACCGTGACACTTATCCGGTGCGGTCGCTGACCTGCCAGTACCAGGAATCGAACCTGGCCTTCGTCCGGCGCCTGATGCACGAAGCCGGCCTGTTTTATTACATCGAGCACAGCGCCGCCCCCGACAGCGAGCGACTCGGCAGCCACACCCTCGTCATCGCCAACCACAACGGCAGTTTCCAGGCGAATCCGCAAGCCGAGGTCCGCTTCACGCAAGCAGGCGCGGTGATGCGCGAGGACAGCGTCGACCGCTGGCATACGCTGTCGCGTCCGGTCCCGGCCACGATCGACATCCAGAGCTGGGACTACCGCAGCCTTGGATCGCGCCGGGTCAGCGCGGGCAGCGGCGACAATACGCTGTTCCCACCCAGCACAGACACGCCGGGAAGCTATGCCTACCCGACGCGCGCCCAGGGTCAGCGCATCGCCGACAACCAATTGCAAGCGCTACAAGTCAGCAGGGAAATCCACAGCGGTGCCGGTACCGTGCGCACCTTTATGCCGGGCACGACGTTCACCCTGTCCGGCCATGCGCGCCTCGACGCCGCCGCAGGCCAGGACGCGGCCCGCTTCACGCTGCTGCGTGTCTGGCACCTGGCCCACAACAACCTGGCGGCCGACTTGCGCGCCGCGGTGACACAGGCGCTCGGCAGCAGTCCCTTCAGTGATGAGGAAGTGCTGGCCACGGACACGGCGCCCGGCGAACGCCCGCTGTACCGCAACCGCTTCGAGGCGATCCGCAGCACGGTCCCTTACCGCAGCAGCGGCATCGACGGCCACGGCGTGCGGCTGCACCCGCGTCCCACAATCAGCGGGCAGCAGACCGCGATCGTGGTCGGCCCGCCCGGCGCCGTCATCCACACCGACCGCGATCACCGCATCAAGGTGCAATTCCACTGGCAACGCAATGCCGGCGATGGCCACCTCAGCCACAGCCGCCTGGACCATCCGGCCCCCGCTGGCCAGACCGGCGCACCGGCCGACGACCGCGCCGGCACCTGGATCCGCATCGCCACGCCACTGGCGCCGATCGCCGGCGCCAACTGGGGCGCCGTCGCCGTGCCGCGCGTCGGCAGCGAAGTGCTGGTCGACTTCATCGACGGCGACATCGACCGCCCGGTCGTCATCGGCAGCCTGTACAACGGCAAAGGCCAGCCCGACGCCCAGCACAACAGCGTCGCCCACGGCGCCGGCAATGCAAGCGGCAACGCCCCGGCCTGGTTCCCCGGCGAGCACGGTGGCCACGCCCATGCAGCAGTCCTGTCCGGCATCAAGAGCCAGGCGCTGAGCAGCAGCCAGGACGGCAGCGGCGCCTACCAGCAACTGGTCTTCGACGACAGTCCCGGCCAGGCAAGAGTCGCCCTGCAAAGCCATGCCGGCACCCACCAGGGCACAGCCGAGCTCAACCTGGGCAGCCTGCGCCATCAAACCGACAACCAGCGCCTGTCATCCACCGGCTTTGGCGCCGAACTCAAGACGGCACACGCGGCCGCGCTGCGCGCCGGTCAGGGGTTGTTGCTGTCGACCGACGGTTCCAGTGGCAACCAGCTTGATGTGCGTGCCGCCGTGGCTGTGATCGAACAAAGCCATGCGCTGCAAGTGTCGATGGCGACGACGGCGCGCGCGCACAAGGCCGTACTGCCCGCCGAGCCTGCGCCGGAAGAACTGCCTGCCGTGAGCGCTTTACGGCATGGCATCGAGGTGCTGGAAAGCACCGGGGAACGGCAGGTAACCGCCTTCAGCGAACCGCAGCTGCAATTGTCTAGCTCCGCCGGCATCGTCGCCTGCACCCCGGCGGATGCCGTGATCGCTGCCGGTCATACCAGCAGCGTGACGGCGGGCCAGGATGTGAATTTCGTTGCGCAGGGGTGTAGTGCGTATGCGGTGAAGGATGGGATCAGCTTGTTCACTTATGGCAAGGCGAGTGCGAAGGACAAGCCGAATCAGGAGACCGGGATCCGGCTGCATGCGGCGAGCGGGAAGGTGAGCAGTCAAAGCCAGTCGGATGCGACGCGTCTGACGGCGGACAAAAGCGTCACGGTGGCCAGCGTGAGCGAGAGCGTGACGGTGACGGCCAAGACCCACGTGCTGCTGACGGCGCAGGGGGCGTACCTGAAGCTCGAGGGTGGGGACATCATGCTGCATGCGCCGGGGAAGCTGGCGTTTAAGGCGAGCATGAAGGAGTTGGCTGGGCCAAAGGATGGCAGTGTAACGCCGCCAGTCATGCCCGCTGCCAGGGACATCTATAACGAAGCCTTCGTCGTTCTGGACGAGGATACCAAACAACCCATGGCCCACGTTCGCTACCGGCTGGAATCGGCAAGCGGCGTGCAGGTCGAAGGCATCACCGATGCGCAAGGCCGGACCCAGCGCATTTTCACGTCGAAGAGCGAAGTGCTGACGCTGCACCTGGCCAAAGACGAATGAAGCCGACGCCTGTTTTACCTCTCAGGAAAAACGATGAGTGAAACCCTTGCCGCGGTCAAGACCGCGCCTACGACCACGCCCCGCGATACGTTTGTCGAGGTGTCGCACACCTTAACGGACGGCGTGCTTCTTTATCGTCCGGACGACAATTCGTTCATCGCCTTGTATCCCGACGAATGGCTGGCCTGTCGTACCGAAGGCCATCAGAACAAGACTGCCATCGAAGAGCTGCAGGAAGCCAACCGCGCAGTCACTGAAAAATCACTGGCCCTGCAACACCTCCTGCAGCAGCCCAACTCTGCAAAAGCAGACCTCGCGCAGGCGCAAAAAGATCTCGACATCGCACTGAATGACTTGACGAAAAAAAGCGCCGCCGCCAAACAGCGGGTTGAAGCCATCACCAGCCAGAAGACCGATCCCAACAAGCTGGTCGAACTTCTACCGCTGACGATGAAGCGCATGGAGGGACGCACCCATACCCCTATCTATGTCAGCGCCCATAAGCTTAAAAGTGCACTGGCTGACAAGCGCGTCTATCTTGTTGAGGGCGCTGCGGAACGTTCGAAACCACCGAAAGAAAAGCTGTTCAACGGTGCCGTGTTGAATCAACGTGAAGTAAGAAACCGCATCCTGAATCAGGTACAGGACAAGGCAAAGTTCGAAAAGAAATGGAAGTTGGCACCGAAAGATGCAGACCAGTTCAGCGGCATCCTGACCGATTGGGCAAAGGTCATGGGTGCGAACGCCACCGCCTTTCTTGAACGAGGACAGAAGGAACTCGCCGAAGGCCTGCTTGGCAAGGAAAATATTGATCCAAACAATCCTTATCGCATCGTCGACCTCAAACCCGAAGCGCAGTTCATGCGCTGGTCCGCGGGGGCCGGAGCCGAAGCGACTTTCATGCCGTGTCAAGGCAACTTCTTCGACAAGCGCGACAAGAACTGGAGCCAGCGCTTCAAACGCGCCGCCAAAGCAGCACAATTCAGTGTCAAGGCCAACGCCGAAGCTTCTTTTGCCGTCGGCGAAGCGAAGGTCGAAACCATTCTTTATTTGCCCCATGCCGCTGGGTGGCACGTCACCGCTGCCGATACCGACCTGCTAATCGATTTCGGCTATTTTCGCTTACGCGGTGACCTCACCTTGTACGCCCTCGCCGGTGCCAGTGTCGCCTTGGAGGCTGGTGCGGCGCTGATGGTTACCGAAGGCAGACAAGGCTTGAGGGGTACACCGGACCGCATCAGTGCCAAGGCTAAGGTCGGCGCGAAAGGTGAAGCCAAAATCTTTGCAGGCCTAAAAGAAGGCGTACAGCTTTCCGGCGCATTGCAGTGGCTGAATCCCGAAGGGATGATCAATCCAGGTGGACCGAAGAAAGCAGACTTGAACAAGGCAATCGCTGCCTATGTCGATATGGCGAGCATTAGCGGAGACGTTGCCGTGATCCAAGGTTTGGCTGCGACATTAGGGTTTGAATGCGATTACCGCAATGGTCACTTTGTCGTTGCAGCTAAGGCAGGCGCTTGTCTTGGACTCGGCGGTTCTGGAAATGTCGCCGCAAAAGTAGGAGTAGAACAGATCGCGCAGTTCTTCATGTGTATCGCACACCAGCTGAAGCAATCGGATTACAAAAAAATGGTACAGCTCATGAATAAGACAGCATTTTTCGCTTTTAATCAGCTTTTATACATGACCCTTGCGAGTAATCGGGCACTTGAAACCTTTGTTGGGCACGAACTTATAGATATTCAACGAGAATATACCAAGGTTACTAACTCAATTAGAGAAATGCATGATGAATTCATAAAAAAAATAGAAGCCCGGCTAATATCCGGTTGGGGTTGGTATGCCTATATGCCACCAGAATCACGAGGCGCCACCATAAAAAGTATCATTGATTCTTTCAACCACTCGCCAAATAGAGAATTAAGAAAAATGGCTGCCTTTTCGATCAACGAACTCATGGCAACCGTCCAGTCAACTGGGCATCTCGAAAATACTCTAGATAGGATCACAGTCGACATTGGTAAAAAATCAGATCGGAGCCTTTCGGTCAAAATGATTGAACTAATAACTGCAGATACTCCTTATCAAAACTGTATAAATCGTTGTGAAATGCGTTTGGCATCCAGTACCCCAATGATGGGTCGTCCTTTTTTAAGAAACGATGCACCTGAATTTCTTGCAACAACATTTCCTTTGCATCATCCTGGATATCTTACTTAATTTTTTTTGGCAACGAATTAACTACACACCGAAAATTCGTAGTGGAATAACTGGAGTAGCCAGGGAACGGCAAAATAATGCGCTTTTCGTAGTCTGGGCCGTTGGGATAGGTTGTTTCCATTGGTTGGGGCACTGCTTTTGTCCGCATGAATACCATTGCGGAAATTTCAGCTTTCCCACCAACGCTGCCGCGCTTTACTTTCTCAATACCCTTTGCAGGCCCAGCCGGGTTATTTTCAGGAGAATTTTTATAATAATTTTCGTCGAACCAATCTTCTACCCATTCATATGTGTTTTCGGACATGCCGTATAATCCAGCAGGATTCGGCGGATAACTTCCAACATCAGGTAAAGGCGGTTCTTTTTCCTCATCCGTCCATTCCTTCGGAAAATTCCTGCGCCTTTCGATCGTTCCATTATCGGTTGCAAACAGCACCCGTCTGCCGCCAGACCGTGCCGCATATTCCCACTGAGCCTCTGTCGGCAGATCGAACGGAAGCTGGGTCAACGTTCCGAGCCAATGGCAATAGGCCTTGGCACCATGCCAGCTCACGCCTGCCGGACGCTTGGGTGCACGGTCCCGGATGCCCAACTCATCCATGTTGATACGTTGCTTACCGGTGGCATCCGTGAACACATCAAAATCATCGTAAGTAACTTTGTATGCCATCATCGAAAACCCATCCAGCGTCACCTTGTGCAACGGCCTGGAATACGTATCGATATCGTAATACTGGCCAGCGCCATTGCCCCAGTCGCCCATGTCGAACGTCCCGCCCTTGAGCGGCCGAAGCGAACCCTTCACTTTCGTGAGAAGCGCCTGCACACGGGTCTCGACAGAAGTTGGTGACGCCGCTTGCGGTGACGCTGCGGCTTCAGCGCCAATTGCAGACATAGGCAAACCGCCGTATGCAAAACATACGGCGACGAGTTGACGACGCATCACAGCTGTTTTCATATCGTGGCTCATATAAGTTATCCAGGCACAGCCCCATCCTGCTGAACCAAAGCAGCCTGCCGCAACTGCGCATCCTCGTTACTCACGCAAACCACCGGCCCAAAACGCTCGAGCACGTAGTGCCGCGCCAATGCCAGCGCCGTGATGAACGGTACGGCGCCGCTGCTGCCGCATGCCACGCCCACGCAGACGATATCGCCCGTTTCGTCGAGCTGGGGCATCGTGACCGATGCGTATACCATCAATTCCAGTACACGGCTCGAGCGGTGACCGGTATCGGCGACGATCATCACCACATCCGTGAAGTCGATATTGCGGCGCTTGATGGCGCGTTTGGTCAGTTCTTCCAATACGTTCGGGTCGACGCGCTTCATGTCGTCGGCCGACACGCCATGCTGCGCTTCCTCCACCGGATCCAGCACGACGAAATCGGTCAGCTGCCGCGCATGCGCCTGCGCCAGATCGGCGAGCACCAGGCCGGCCGCGCCTTCGCCGGGAATCAGGCCCTGCGGCCGGGACGACGTGAACAGCTTGCCCTCGGCAGCCCATTTGTCGACGCAGGCCTGATCGATGTGCGAGGCGCAGGCGACAACCAGGGCTGCCAGCGGCTGCGCTTTTTGCAGGGTGTCGTGGGCCAGGCGGCTGAACACGGCCGATGGCGCCGGTGCGCCTGGATCGGCCGCGACTTCGGCAGGCGTCACCAAGGCATCGGATGCCCAGCCGGACCGTTCGACCATGTGCCTGAGCCATGCAGCGGCTGCCTGGCGCTGCTCGGCATGCCAGTCCGGCGGCAGGAGCGGCACCAGTTGCAGCATCGGCAGCGCGCCCTCGATACCGGCGAAGGCGCCGATCGCAGACAGCGCCAGGTCGCCGGCGACGGCGCTGGCCAGGATCAGCGCACGCCATTGGGCGTCGCTGAACTGCAGGTCTGCCATGCCGCGATGGGCCAGCCATGCGGCGATCTCTTCCTGCAGGGCGGCGTCGCCGGCATCGCTGCTGCGCGCGGTCATGACCGGGAAACCGTCTTCGTCGATCAGTTCACGATCCAGATCCGCACGGGCCTTGCCGCCGGCGATGGCGGCTGCCAGTTCTTCGGCCGATGCGCCATGCGGTGAGCGCAACGCACTGGCCAACACGGCGAGCGGCATTGCTGTGGGAGGTGCAGGGGGCGCGCCTGCCGCCTTGGCGGGCACCGGCTCGGGAACGGAAGTGGCGATGCGCGGCAGGATCAACTTGGCGCCGAGCCATGCGATGCCTGTCAACGCCAGTGGAATCACAAATAGAAAGGCGACGAATTCGCCCGAGCCGGGCGAGCTTCGGGTCGAGCGCCAATAAGCGATCGAGATACCCCAGCAGGCCAGGAAAACAAAGCCGCCAATCAGGCTGTTGACGATCCAGGCAGGCGTTTTCGGGAGGGGGGAAGAAATAATCGAAGCCATGGTCCTAGATAGTGTCGATGGTGGTTTGCTGGCCTGCGATCAGGGTGGCGCCGCACGCTGTTTTATCGCCGTGCCGTGCAACCGGTTTGCCGTCGACGATCATGGTGGTATCGCCGCTGGCAATGGTGTTGTTGCCGTGCTTGGGACAACTCACTTTATCGCCCATGCGTGCAATGCCGGTCCCTGCGATATCGCTGTGGGATGAGGCTTCAAGGACGGCGCCGCCGTGGGATGTCTTGTCGCCCTTTCTGATCAATGGCCCTGCCATGCCGCATCCTTTCTTTTGATGGTCAATCACTGCCGTAAAACAGTTTGACAGTAAGGCGGCGTGATGAGTGGCTGTAGGCAATTCAAATGATTAGGCGCAAAAATGGCCAATTCGGATGGTGTAACTTGGCAACAATTTAGTTTCCCCACTGTGCTTGGAGATCCCATGAAAAAGCAGGCTTTATTTGTTCCCTTGTTTGCCTTGGCCGTATTGGCCGGCTGCGGCAAGCCGGTGCCGAAGGAAAAGCTGGCCTATGTCGGAGAATGGCAGGAACCGAACATGTATCTGCTGATTACCGAGGATGGCTCGGTCACTTATAAACGCATCAAAAACGGCAGCACGACGTCGATCGACGGGCCGCTCAAAGGATTTGAAGGGGACAATTTCGACGTGGGCGTTGGTCCGATGGCGACGACATTTGTCGTCAACAAGCCGCCGTACCAGGTGGGAGATCAATGGAAAATGGTGGTGGATGGCCAGGAACTAATAAAGACGCCGGACGCGGGCTGATTGCAAGAACAGGAATTTCGCGGCTCCGCCTGCCGCGAAATTCCCTTGGTGTTTCAGGATGCCACCGCCATCAATTCCAGCTTCAATCCCTTCATCCCCGACGGCACGTAAATCGAGATCGACTGCGCCTGCAGCATGCGTTCGTACATGTGTCCTTTCGGATCCAGCGTGAAATAACAGGTATCGGGCCGCACCGGCACCGCGGCCGGCAATTGCGGCGCGTATTGCAGGCGCACGCCGGGCAGGGCGGCCAGCACGCATTTCTCGACGTCGTCCGGAGCGCCGACCTTGAAGCGCAGCGGCACCACATCGACCAGTTCCAGCGCCGCGATGTCGGCCGAGACCGCGATATAAAAGGTGGTCTTGTCGTCGATCTTGCCGGAGTCGAGCATGCCCAGGTGGTACGAAGGCCGCGCTTCGTTCAGCGCGATGGCGAAATACTTCGACGAGATCACGGTATCCAGCAATTCGCGGATGATCTGGTGCAGCTTGGCGAAGCCCGGGCCGGGGTCGCCGTGCTGGTAAGAGGGCAGGTCGGCGAGGGTCCAGCTCTTGGAAAACGTCATCAGGCCGCCGGCCACGGCCAGCAATTGTTCGTACAGACGTTCCGGGTGCAGCGATGGATGGTGGAAGTGATGCGTCAGCGTGGCATGGGCGGCACTGGCCGTGTGCAGCAGCCAGAACGAGGACATGTCGCCGGAGCGGAATTCGATCACGTTGCGGCTCGGTTCGCGCTGGTGGCCGTACAGGGCGCTGACCTTGGCCTGCAGCGCGTCGAGCAGGCGCCGCAGTTGCAGGAACAGCGCCGGCGCAGCCTCGACCGACAGGCTGGGCGGCACGAAGGCCGGATCCATCTCGAAGCCGCCGGTGGTCGCGCGGCGCAGGCGCAGCAGCGGGAAGTGGATATACGCGTCGCGCGGCTCGAATTCGGACACCAGGCGCATCGTCTTCTTGAGGTAAGCCAGCTGCACCGGGGCGGCCTGGGTGTACAGGTCCGGGGTTTCCTGGTTGGCCTGCACGAAGCGCGCCGTGTTGCTGGCCTGGCCCGGCTGCACGAAATTGCCGGTGAACGGTTTCAAGCCGGGCAGGGCGGCGTAATACGTCACGCTTTGCTGCGCGTGCGTGAGCTGGCCCAGGTCGATCGCGGGCGGCAGTTCGTCGATGGCGGGCGCATCGAGCAGTTCGCCATCCTGGAAACGCAGCGACAGGTCGAGCAGGCGCAAGACGTTGTCGGCCAGCGCTTCGCGGTCGATCTGCAAGCGCTCCACGCCCCAGGCATACGGATGCGCCGCGCGGATGCCTTTGTGCAGCCGGTGTTCATGGTATGCGTCCTGGCGCTGGAAATGCTGGGGACGCAGTAGCAAGCCTTCGCCCCAGAGTACTTTGCCGCTCATCTTTCCTCCCATGTTGTCGATGGCATCGCGCAACGCTAAGTGAACAACTGAATGAGCAACATAGCCTTTCAAACTAGCTCTTGCATCCCAACAATAGTCAATTTTGCGTTCGCTCAAGCGCGAGTGTGGCGTGCCTAAATGAACTATTTTTTCGGGGCGGCGTGTGTGAAGATGGCGGTTTGCGAACTGCGCACGCCACCATGAAGGGGGTCTTGATGAAGGGTTTTACGCCTGGGTTCTTTGACCGCCTGCTGGGCACCCCGGTGCGCCACGCGGCCGGCACCACGCTGCTGCGCATGTCGGTCGAGGACATGAAGGATGCCGTGGCGCGCGACCTCGAAGCCTTGCTGAATACGCGTTCGGTGCTCCCCGAGGGCTTGCTGAAGGCTTACCCCGAGTGCAGCGAATCGATCGTCAGCTATGGCATGATCGACTTCGCCGACCTGTCCTTGTCGAGCCCATCCGACCGCGCCCATATCTGCGCCTGCATCGAAAAGACGATTGCCTGCCATGAGCCGCGCCTGCGCGAGGTCAAGGCGCTGCTCGAAATGCGCGAGGGCACCATCAACCGCCTGAACTTTTCGATCACGGGACTGCTGGTCGCCAGCGCGTCCGAAGAGCCGGTCAACTTCGATGCCGTGCTGCAGCCGTCGACGCTGCAGTACAGCATCAGCAAGACCGGCCGCACTGCTGCCGCACCGGCAGCCGCGCCGGGAGGAGCCTGAGCTTGGAACAATTACTCCCGTACTACGAAAGTGAACTCGGCTATCTGCGCCGCAACCTGCGCGATTTCGCCGAGCGCTATCCGAAGATCGCCGGGCGTCTCCTGATCAGCGGCGAAGTCTGCGAAGATCCGCACGTCGAGCGCATGATCGAATCGTTCGCGCTGCTGAATGCGCGCATTGCCAAACGCCTGGACGACGATTACCCGCAATTCACGGAAGCCCTGTTCGAGGTGCTGTATCCGCATTACCTGCGGCCCTTTCCCTCCTGCTCGATCGCACACTTCGATTGCGGCGGCGTGGCCAAGCAGCAGACCGGCGCCAGCGTGATCGCGCGCGGCACCCAGCTGAACACGCGGCCGGTGCGCGGCGCCGCCTGCACCTTCCGCACCGTGTATCCGGTGACGGTGGCCCCGCTGACGATGAGCGGGGCCAGTTTCGCCGCCATCCTCCACGCCCCCGAGGCGGTGCGCGCACCGGCGGGCGCATCGTCCAGCCTGAGCCTGAGCTTCAACAGCAGCGCCGAACAGGCCGGCGCCGGCCAGCTCGGCATCGACACGCTGCGCCTGTTCATCGACGGCGAACCCTCGTTCTGCGCCGCTCTGCGCGATGCCCTGTTCATGCGCGGCCTGGCGGCCTGGGCCGAAGCCGACCACGATGGCCGCTGGATCGCCTTGCCGGCCGTGCCGATCCGTGCGGCCGGCTTCGGCGACGACGAGGCGCTGATCGATTTTCCGGCGCGCTCGCACCCCGCCTACCGCCTGCTGACCGAATACTTTTGCTTCCCCGAAAAATTCAATTTCTTCGACGTCGACCTGGGTGCGCTGGCGGCGGTGCTTCCGGCCGGGACCAGAACCATCACGCTGCACCTGGCGCTGGGCGGCGTGCGTGCCGATTCCAACACGGCGCGCATGTTGGGCACCCTGTCGACCAACAACGTGCTGCTCGGCTGCACACCGGTGATCAACCTGTTCCGCCAGCGCGGCGAACCGATCCGCCTGACGCACACGACGGCCAGCTATCCGGTGCTGGCCGACGCCCGCCGCGCCTTTGCCTACGAGGTCGTCTCGATCGATTCGGTGCACCTGGTGCGCCAGACGCCGCAGGGCGAAACCATCGTCCAGTTCCGCCCCTTTTATTCGCTCCGGCACGCGCAGACGCCGGAGCAGAACGGCCATTACTGGGCCATGCGGCGCGACGATACGCTGCTCGACCGCAGCCCCGGCTTCGAGGCGCAGATCTCGATCGTCGATATCGACTTCGACCCGGCCGAGGTCGAAACCGATACCCTGAACCTGGAACTGACCTGCTCCAACCGCGATCTGCCGGCCCTGCTGCCGTATGGCCAGCGCGGCGGCGATCTGTTCCTCGAAGGCGGCTCGAGTGTGCGCGCGATCAGCTTTCTGCGTAAGCCCAGCCTGTCGTACCGCTTCGAGCGCGGGCACAACGCGCACTGGCGCCTGATTTCCCACCTCGCACTGAACCACCTGTCACTGGCCGACGGCGGCGTCGAGGCGTTCCGCGAGATGCTGGCGCTGTACGATTTACCACGCTCGGCGTCGTCGCAGCGCCAGATCGGCGGCATCGCCGGCATCGAACAGCGTCCCGCCAGCGCCTGGCTGTCCGGCAATCCGTTTACCTGCCTGGTGCGCGGCGTCGACGTGCGCCTGAGCATCGACGAGGAAGCCTTCGTCGGCAGCGGCATCCACGCCTTTGCCCACATCGTCGAGCGCTTCCTGGCGCTGTACGTGCACGCCAACAGTTTTACGCGCTTGGTCGTGGTCTCCAACAAGTCGGGCGAGGATTTATGGACATGTTCACCCCGAAGCGGCGATTTGAGCCTGCTGTAATCCAGTGCCTATTCCAGGCGCCCTGGCGCTTCGACTATTTCCAGGCAGTGCGCATGCTCGAGCTCTGGCTCAGGAAACATGGCCTGCCGCAGCAGGGCGTGGTCGCCAACTACCTGCGCTTCCAGAACTCGACCTCGCTCGGCTTCCCGCCCAGCCAGCTGGAAGCGATCGGCACCGAGCCGCCCGAGCTCCTTCGCGACGCACGTTCGCTAGGTGAAGCGCTGCAGGCGGGCACGCTGCGCTACGTGCGCGTCACACCTGCCTTCATGGGCTTGCTGGGCGGCCACGGCGTACTGCCGGCCCATTACACCGAGCGCATCGCCGAGCACCAGGCTGCGCAGCGCGACGAGGGCGCGCGGGCCTTGCTGGACACCTTTTCGAACCGCTCGCTGGCGCTGTTCTACCAGGCATGGTGCAAGTACCGGCTGGCCCTGAAATACCAGGCCGATGGCAAGGATGGCTTCCTGCCCCTGCTGCTGAGCCTGGCGGGCGTGGGCAGCGCATCGCTGCGCCGGCGCCTGGCGCACGAGGACGATGGCGCGGTACTGGACGAATCGATCGGCTATTTTGCCGGCTCGCTGCGGCACCGGCCGGCGTCGGCGGTGCAGATGGCGCGCGTGCTGTCCGAATATTTCGGGCAACCGGTGCATGCCGAGCAGTTCGTCGGCAGCTGGTACGACGTGCCGCTGGCGCAGCAGACCGTGCTGGGCTGCCCGACCGCGGTGCTGGGCAGCAGCGCCATGGCCGGCGGCCGGGTGTGGCAGCGCGACCTGCGCCTGCGGCTGGTGATCGGCCCGCTCGACCATGCGGGTTTCACCGCCTTCCTGCCCGGCGGGCGCGCGGCGCGGGCCCTGGCCAGCCTGGTGCGGATGTTCACCGGGGTTACGCTGGAATACGAGGTGGAGCTGGTGCTGCGGGCGGCGGACGTGCGCAGCGTCACGATGGCACCCGGACAGCAGCGCGGGCGGCTGGGGTGGGATGCCTACCTGGTGGAGGGACCGCAAACGCGGGATCGGCATGATGTCCACTACGACATCCACGCTACGTGAGAACGATCCGTAAACGTAAAAACGTCGTCCCCGCCTGCGCGGGGACGACGTTCTGAAGCCGACGCTTAACGAATCAGGCCGCCGAACCGATGATCTGGTTGAAGGTCGCGCTCGGACGCATCGCAGCCTTCACCTTGGCCGCATCCGGCTGGTAGTAACCGCCGATGTCGACCGGCTTGCCCTGCACTTCCAGCAGCTCGGCGACGATCTTCTGCTCGTTGTCCGCCAGTTGCTGCGCCAGCGGCTTGAAGAAGGCGGCCAGTTCGGCATCCTCGGTCTGCGCGGCCAGTTCCTGGGCCCAGTACAGCGACAGGTAGAACTGGCTGCCGCGGTTGTCCAGTTCGCCGGTCTTCGGCGACGGCGACTTGCGGTTGTCCAGCAGCTTGCCGGTGGCCGAATCGAGGGTCTTCGACAGCAGCTTGGCGCGTGCGTTGCCGGTCTTGATGCCCATGTCTTCCAGGCTCACTGCCAGCGCCAGGAACTCGCCCAGCGAATCCCAGCGCAGGTGGTTTTCCTCGGTCAGCTGCTGCACGTGCTTCGGTGCCGACCCGCCGGCGCCGGTTTCGTACATGCCGCCGCCAGCCATCAGCGGGACGATCGACAGCATCTTGGCGCTGGTGCCCAGTTCCAGGATCGGGAACAGGTCGGTCAGGTAGTCGCGCAGGATGTTGCCGGTCACCGAGATGGTGTCGAGGCCGCGTGCCACGCGCTCCAGGGTGTAACGCATCGCGCGCACCTGCGACATGATCTGGATGTCCAGGCCTTCGGTGTCGTAGTCCTTCAGGTAGGTCTTGACCTTCTTGATCAGCTCGTTCTCGTGCGGACGGTACGGGTCCAGCCAGAACACGGCCGGCATGCCCGAGTTGCGCGCGCGGGTGACCGCCAGCTTGACCCAGTCGCGGATCGGCGCGTCCTTGACCTGGCACATGCGCCAGATGTCGCCCTGCTCGACGTTCTGGCTCATCAGTACTTCGCCGGTGGCCAGGTCGGTGATGTTGGCGACGCCGTCTTCCGCGATCTCGAAGGTTTTATCGTGCGAACCGTATTCCTCGGCCTGCTGCGCCATCAGGCCCACGTTCGGGACGGTGCCCATGGTGCGCGGGTCGAAGGCGCCGTGCCATTTGCAGAAGTTGATGATCTCCTGGTAGATACGGGCGAAGGTCGATTCCGGAATGACTGCCTTGACTTCCTTCAGGCGGCCGTCGGCGCCGTACATCTTGCCGCCGGCGCGGATCATTGCCGGCATCGACGCGTCGACGATCACGTCGTTCGGCGAGTGGAAGTTGGTGATACCCTTGGCCGAGTCGACCATCGCCAGCGCCGGACGGTGTTCCTGGCAGGCGTGGATGTCACGGATGATTTCTTCGCGCTGCGAATCGGGCAGGGTGGCGATCTTGTTGTACAGGTCGGCCATGCCGTTGTTGACGTTCACGCCCAGGCTGTCGAACAGGGCGCCGTGCTTCTCGAACGCATCCTTGTAGAAAGTGCGCACGCAGTGGCCGAACACGATCGGGTGCGAGACCTTCATCATGGTCGCCTTGACGTGCAGCGAGAACAGCACGCCGGTGTTCTTGGCGTCTTCGATCTGCTGCTCGTAGAAGGCCAGCAGGGCCTTGCGGCTCATGAACATCGAATCGATGATCTCGCCGTCCTGCAGCGAGACCTTCGGCTTCAGCACGATGGTCTGGCCGCTCTTGGTCACCAGTTCCATCTTGACGTCGCGCGCCTTGTCCAGCGTCATCGACTTTTCGCCATGGTAAAAATCGCCACCGGTCATGTGCGACACGTGGGTGCGCGAGGCCGGCGACCATTCGCCCATCGAGTGCGGGTTCTTGCGTGCGTATTCCTTGACGGCCTTCGGTGCGCGGCGGTCGGAGTTACCTTCGCGCAGGACCGGGTTCACGGCGGAACCGGTGCACTTGCTGTAACGGGCCTTGATCGCCTTTTCTTCGTCGGTCTTCGGATCGGCCGGGTAGTCCGGCAGGTTGTAGCCCTTGGCTTGCAGTTCCTTGATGGCGGCCTGCAGCTGGCCCACCGAGGCGCTGATGTTCGGCAGCTTGATGATGTTGGCTTCCGGGGTCAGCGTCTTCTTGCCGAGGTCGGCCAGGGCGTCGGGGACGCGCTGCTCCGGGGTCAGGTAGTCGGCGAAGTTGGCCAGGATACGGGCGGCAACGGAAATGTCGCTCTGCTCGATCGTGATGCCGGCCGGCTTGGTAAAGGTTTCGATGACCGGCAGGAATGCGTGGGTCGCCAGCAGGGGCGCCTCGTCGGTCAAGGTGTAGATGATGGTCTGATCGCTGCTCATGCGCATTTTCCTCGGTTGGTACTCAAAATTCATGGCCTGCTCGCCAGACGTCGATCCTAACCGATCCCGGATCGCAAACATAGCGGGGTTTGGAGGCCAAGTCTTATATAAGACAGAAGACAAGCGCCATATTATGCCCGACCTTTGGTGCGGATACCACCTTTTACGCACCCGGCCGCTTCAGGCGTCGCCATTCCGGCATCCATGGCGCGCCCATGCCGCACCACCACAGTGCAGTTTTGATCATGTTTTCTTGGCACGTTTCTTGATACGAAGAACCTGTCGATACAGGAGGAGCAGCATCATGGCGGCATATTTCAACGAAATGGTCGGTGGCGAATCGGCCCAGGTCCGCGCGCACTACCAGGCCTTCGACGCCTGGCTGCAGCGCCAGCCGCCGGAGCGCATCGAACGCAAGCGCGCCGAAGCCGACCTGACCTTCCGCCGCGTCGGCATCACCTTTGCCGTGTACGGCGACGGCGCCGGCACCGAGCGCCTGATTCCCTTCGATACCATCCCGCGCATCATCCCCGCGCACGAGTGGACCGCGCTGCAGGCCGGCCTGGCCCAGCGCGTCAAGGCGCTCAACATGTTCGTGCACGACATCTACCACGACCAGAACATCATCAAGGCCGGCATCATGCCGGCCCAGCAGATCGTCCAGAACGCCCAGTACCGCCCCGAGATGCAGGGCATCAGCGTGCCGTCCGACATCTACGCCCACATCGCCGGGGTCGACATCGTGCGCGCCGGCCAGGGCGAATTCTATGTGCTGGAAGATAACCTGCGCGTGCCCTCGGGCGTCTCCTACATGCTGGAAGACCGCAAGATGATGATGCGCCTGTTCCCGGAACTGTTCGCGCACCACCGCATCGCGCCGGTCGAGCATTACCCGGACATGCTGCTGGAAAATCTGCGCTCGGTGGCGCCGACCGGGGTCAACGATCCGACCGTGGTCGTCATGACGCCGGGCATGTACAACTCGGCCTATTTCGAGCACGCCTTCCTGGCGCAGCAGATGGGCGTCGAGCTGGTCGAAGGCAAGGACCTGTTCGTCGACGCCGACCAGGTCTGGATGCGCACCATCCGCGGCCCCAAGCGCGTCGACGTCATCTACCGCCGCCTCGACGACGATTTCCTCGATCCGCTGGCGTTCCGCCCGGATTCGAGCCTGGGCGTGCCGGGCCTGCTGTCGGCCTACCGCGCGGGGCGGGTCACGCTGGCGAACGCGATCGGGACCGGCGTCGCCGACGACAAGTCGATCTACCCCTTCGTGCCCGACATGATCAAGTTTTATCTGTCCGAGGAACCGCTGCTGAACAACGTGCCGACCTGGCAATGCCGCAAGCCGGACGACCTGTCGTACACGCTGGCCAATCTCGACAAGCTGGTGGTGAAGGAAGTGCACGGCGCCGGCGGCTACGGCATGCTGATCGGCCCGGCCGCCAGCAAACAGCAGATCGAGGATTTCAGGCGGCGCTTGAGCGCCAAGCCGGAAGGCTACATCGCCCAGCCGACGCTGGCCCTGTCGGCCTGCCCGACCTATGTGGAAAACGGCATCGCGCCGCGCCACATCGATCTGCGGCCGTTCGTCCTGTCGGGCAAGACCATTTCGATGGTGCCGGGCGGACTGACCCGGGTGGCGCTGCAGGAAGGTTCGCTGGTGGTGAACTCGTCGCAGGGCGGCGGCACCAAGGACACCTGGATTCTCGAGGAATAAGGAGCAACAAGCATGCTGAGCCGAACCGCAGACCACCTGTACTGGATGGCGCGCTACACCGAGCGTGCCGAAAACACCGCGCGCATGCTCGACGTGGCATTGCAGACGGCGATGTTGCCGCAATCGCAGTTCGACGCCGAACAGGCCTGGCGCGCCATGCTCGGCATCTCCGAACTGCAGGGCGCCTTCGATGCCGAATACGCGACTCTGGATGCGAAAAACGTGCTCGCCTTCATGGTCAGCGACACGGCGAATCCCTCGTCGATCGTGTCCTGCCTGACGGCGGCGCGCGAAAACGCGCGTGCGGTGCGCGGCGTGCTCACCACCGAAGTGTGGGAAACGCAGAATGCGACCTGGCTCGACCTGCGCGAGCGCGTGGCCCACGACGGCGACCCCGGCGAATTCTTCGAATGGGTCAAGCACCGCTGCCACCTGGCGCGCGGCGTCACGCTGGGCACCATGCTGGCCGACGAGGCGATGGTGTTCATCAGCCTCGGCACCTTCCTGGAACGGGCCGACAGCACCGCGCGCATCCTCGACGTCAAGTACCACGCCGTCAAGGGCAATGCGACCCACGAGATGCTGACCCAGCGCGAGTTCTATTATTGGGCCGCGCTGCTGCGCTCGGTGGCCGGCTTCGAGACCTACCGCAAGGTCTACCGCGATTCGATCACGCCGGCGCGCGTGGCGGAACTCCTGATGCTGCGCGCCGACATGCCGCGCTCGCTGCTGGCCTGCATGGAACGGGTCGTCCACAACCTGAAGGCGGTGCGCAACGACGTTTCCGCGGACACCGAAAGGCTGGCCGGCAAGATGCATGCGGAACTGCAGTTCGCGCGCATCGAAGACATCCTGGAAACCGGACTCGACCAGACCCTCGGCCGCTTCATGGAAAACATCTACAAGCTGGGCAACGGCATCAGTCGCGATTTCCTGGTCCCGCTGGGCGAGTGATGCCCCCTGGTTGCGCACGGCTTCGGTGCAGTCGAGTACCGAAGTGGTGCGCCACTTGTGCGCGGAATGCGACACGGCGGGGGTGAAGACAGTCACCATGGCGCAGCCTGCATTGTGCCGGCCTGAAATGCCCGTGTAGAATAAAAATTTCAATTAGGAAATCCCAGCCATGACTTATTGTGTAGGCATGCGCCTGGAGGCCGGCCTGGTCTTCCTGGCCGATTCGCGCACCAATGCCGGTATCGATCAGGTCAGCACGGCGCGCAAGCTGAGCGTCTTCGAAAACCCGGGCGAGCGCATGATGGCCCTGATGACGGCTGGGAACCTGTCGATCTCGCAAGCGGTGCGCCAGACCGTTTCCAGCTACGTCAGCCAGGATGGCACTACGATCTGGACCGCGCCCACCATGTACGAAGCGGCGCGCATCGTCGGCGAGGCCGTGCGCAGCGTGCACAAGGAAGACGCCGCCAAGCTGACCGCGTTCGGCGTCGATTTCAATATCAGCCTGATCTTCGGCGGCCAGATCGGCGCCGAACGCTGCCGCCTGTTCTATATCTACTCGGCCGGCAATTTCATCGAGTCGCACGACGAGAACCCGTATTTCCAGATCGGCGAAGCCAAGTACGGCAAGCCGATCCTGGACCGCGTGATCACGCCCCAGACCTCGCTCGACGATGCCGCCAAGTGCGCGCTGGTGTCGATGGATTCGACGCTGCGCTCGAACGTCGCGGTCGGCCTGCCGCTCGACCTGCTGGTGTATGAAAACGGCAGCCTGGCGCTCACGCGCTTCGTCACCATCGACGAACAGAACCAGTATTTCCAGCGCCTGCGGATCGCCTGGGGCCAGCAGCTGAAAGCCGTGTTCGAAGGCATCGACGCGCCGGTCTGGGATGCCGCGCCCGCCATCACGGACAAGGTGCCGTCCTCGGTCACCCCGCACAGCCGCCCGGTACGGGTGCCGCTGCCGGCCGGGCTGACGCCCTTGCAGGCATCGAAACCGCTGCAATCGCTGGCCGAGCAGCCGGCCCTCAACACCCAGCACTGAGCGCAGCACGAGCTCGGCACTGAGGCTGGACCGTCCGCGCACACGCTGTCGTGCGCGTATGGACAAGGGAAAAAATCGGAGTATGGTTGAGGCAAAGCCAGCCTGAGGAGGCCGCGATGTCGATCAAGCCCTTGTCTTTTACGCTACCCCTGGCCGCCGGCCTGCTGGTCTCGTGCGGCGGCGGTGGTGGCGGCGGTGGCGGCACAGGTGGCGGCACGACGCCACCTGTCGCTACTCCCTCCCCGCAACCGGTGACGATCAACCTGGCGCTCGGTCCCTTCGCCAGCGGCCTGAACGCGCCCACCTACCTGACCGCCCCGCCCGGCGATACGCGCCAGTTCGTCACCGAGCGCGCCGGCCGCATCCTGGTCATGCGCAGCGGCAGCGCGCTGGCCCGGCCTTTCCTCGACATCCGTACGAGCGTCAGCACCGCCGGCGAAGGCGGCCTGCTGTCGATGGCCTTCGATCCCGGCTATGCCACCAACGGCCGCTTCTACGTCTACCGCACCGATCTGAGCGGCGACATCGTGGTCGAGCGCTATACGGTCTCGAGCAATGCCGACGTGGCCGATCCGGCCTCCGCGCTGACCATCATCCGGATCCCGCACCCGACTTACCAGAACCACGTGGGCGGCACGGTCGCGTTCGGCCCCGACGGCTACCTGTACCTGGGCACCGGCGACGGCGGCGGCGCCGGTGATCCGAACCGCAACGCCCAGAACCTCGGGTCGCTGCTGGGCAAGCTGCTGCGCCTGGACGTCAGCGCCGCTGGCGCCGCCGAACCCTATCGCATTCCGCCGACCAACCCCTACGTCAGCGGGGCCGGCAACCGTGGCGAGATCTGGGCCGCCGGCCTGCGCAATCCGTGGCGCTTCAGCTTCGACCGCGGCGCGGTCGCCGGCGGCCAGATCTATATCGCCGACGTCGGCCAGGATGCGCGCGAAGAGGTCGACGTCGAAGCGGCGACCCAGGCCGGGCTGAATTACGGCTGGCCGCGCATGGAAGGCACGGCCTGCTACGGCGCGCAGACCTGCGACCAGAGCGGCCTGACCCTGCCGGTATTCGACTATCCCCATACGAGCGCCACCGGCAGCCCCTGTTCGATTACCGGCGGCTTCGTCTACCGCGGCAGCGCCATGCCGGAACTGGCCGGACACTATTTTTATTCGGACTATTGCGCCGGCTTCGTGCGCAGCTTCCTGGTAAGCGGCAGGACCGCAACCGAGCAGCGCGACTGGAATCTCGCCAACGTCGGCCGCATCGTCTCGTTCGGCCAGGATGGCCAGGGCGAGCTGTATCTATTGACCGATAACGGCGCCATCTGGACCATCATCAAAGCGCGCCAATAAGGCCAGTCCTACAACAGTAGGGCACGCGCGCCGATTGGAATGGTCGCCCAGGTGGCTACCATCATGTCTACTCACAGTATGCAAAGGAGATCATGATGGCTGGAAATCAACACAACGACTGGGGTCACAGCGACGTCGGCAGCAACAAGGTGGCCGACAAGAGCGGTGTCGGCTTCACCGGTAACGAGCAATCGGGTCAGCAGCAGGGCAATGCGGGTGGCACGCCGGCAGGCGAAGCCAACCGCCAGAAAGACGATCTGGGCCAGGATGCCGGCGCTTCCAGCGGCCAAGCCTGGCGTCCGGACGTGCCGGACCAGAGCGGCGTCGGATTCACGCCCGAAGACGGCGCCAATGCCGGCAGCGGTAGCCAGAACCGCCAGAGCGGCGCCCGCGCCTCGTCGTCCGGTGTCTACACCAACTTCCAGCATGCCAACCCGGAAAGCAACGTCAACCCGCCGGGCGCTCCCCAGAACAGCCACGGCAGCGCCACCGGACCGCTGCCGGGCGGCGTCGAGGGACAGTACCAGGCCAGCCGTAACGCCCAGGCCGGCATGGGAGCCGCGGCCGCAGGCGGCAACCCGGGCACGCGCCAGGGCGCCGACGACGACGCTTCCAGCCAGGGCATCCATGGTGCCGGCCCCGACGGCGGCGCGCCGGCCGGCAACGGTTCGCGCTGAGCTGAGCTAAGCTGCGCAGCCGTCAACGCAGGAATGGACCCACATCTTCGCGGGTCCAGCCGCCACTGCCCGGCACCTTGGTCACCTTGACCAGCCTGGCGCCGGACTGCGCAAACAGCGTGTAATCGGCACCGTCTCCGTCCGGTGACGGCGCGATCGCCTCCACATCCGACAGGATCGCCACCGGGACGCTCCAGGCGTCCGGATCGGCCAAGTAGACCTGGGGTGCGCCGGTGCAGATCACCTGGCCCGCCCTGTTCAATCCCCATACCGTAACCCACTCGCCGGTGGCCGCCGCAAACAGGCTGCGCATGCCGTCGAAGGCCGGCGCGCTGCCGAGCGCCAGCGCCTGTGCGCCTTCGTTCTGGTTGGTGGCGGAAAAATAATACAGCGTGCCCTGCGCGGCGACGTACAGGCCGGAGGTATTGTCCGCATTGCGGCAGGCGGCGATCGCGTCGGCGCTGCGGCCGCGCGGCAGTTCCAGATGGCGTGCCCAGCGCGGCTGCATCGGATTGAAGGGGTTGTACAGCGGCGCGTACAGCAGCTGCGCGTCGGTCCCGGCCATGCCTGCCAGGTACAGCCCGTCCACGTCCCAGCCGCCGCGGCAGCGCCCGAGGCAGGATGCCAGCACGCGGCCGCCGTCGAGCGGCAGCCTGTGCTCGATCCAGCGCGGCCCCGCGCTGTGGCTGGCGCCGCGGCCGAGATCGATCGCATAGCGTGCCGGCCGGCGCGCGCCGTCCGCATCGAGCACGGCGTCGACCACCACGAAGGCGCGGTCGCTGGCGTCGCCGATCTGCACCCGGGTAATCGCCAGCCGCCCCGGCACCGGACCCGTATCGAAAGGGCAGGCGGTCCAGGCTGGCGCCGCGCCCTGCACCACGCTGTGCGCCGCCGTGGCCGGCAGGTCGGCCGCCGGATTCGACAGGCTCAGGTACAAATGGTCGCCCGCGCCATCGCTCACCACCAGCGCCAGGTGCAGCATCTGCATGCGCCAGGGCACCGCCACCGACAGTGCGCTGGCGAAGGCCGTGCTGCGGCCACCCGGCAGGTCGCGCGCGATGCGCGCACTGCTCAAGTCGTGGCACTGCCACCCGCGCACCGGATAAAAGACTTCGCGCGTCATGCACAGCTTGCCGGCTTCGATATGGAACAGCAGCGCGCTGCCGGCGGCGGGCTGGCGCACTTCGAATCGGGGGGCTGGCGGGGGCTTGGCCAGGGGGGCGTGCATCGGTTCACCTGTTGTTTCGGGTCGATCGACAATCGTGATGCAGTCGTCGGGCATGCACGGACAAACGCGTGGCGGCGCTTGCCGTGTTGCGCGCTTCTTCTTTTGCAAATCACATGCCACCCCAAAAACCGGTGTACCGGGCTCATTGAAGACTGGATCGGCCGTCAAAACGACCAAATTGACATGTCAACAGCCACGCTTTACATTGTTTTTTACACGTGGAAATAATGGATTTACAACAGCGATGTTCGACTCGGACCACACTTTTACCTCGCCGCTGACCGGCACCCCGTATGCCGGCGCACCGGTGCTGACGCTGACCGTGCTCTGGCATCCGGACCTAGCGCGCATCGGCGAGCAATACCTGCAGGTGGACGCCGAGCAGGCGCTGGAAGTGAGCCGCTTCTTCCCGCCCTTCGCCCATCCCGGCCGCGATGGCCTTGGACTCGGCCACGGCAGCGTCTCGCGCCAGCCCTTGCGCCTGGCGCGTGAAACCGGCGGCCGGCTGGCGCTGACGCCGCCCGACAGCCGCATGACGGTCGAAGTGAACGGTAGCGAGATCGCGCAAGCGGTCATGCTCGAACGGGCGCAGCTCGACCACGGCATCGTGCTCGGGCTGGGCCGTTCGATCCTGCTGTGCGTTCACTGGACCGACCGCCTGCCGCGCGATAACCCGGTGGCCGGCCTGCTCGGCGTCAGCGCGGCCGCGATCCAGGTCCGCGAACTGATCCGCACCGTGGCGCCGACCGAACTGCCGGTGCTGCTGCTGGGCGAGACCGGCACCGGCAAGGAAGTGGCGGCACGTGCGATCCACGCCCTCGGCCAGCGTGCCGATCGGCCGCTGGTGGCGGTCAACATGGCGGTCATGAACGAAGGCCTGGCGGCGGCCGAACTGTTCGGCACCGCGCGCGGCGCCTACACCGGCGCCCAGTCGGCCCGCAGCGGCTTGTTTGCCGAGGCCGACGGCGCTACCCTGTTCCTCGACGAAATCGGCAACACCCCGGCCGCGGTACAGCCGATGCTGCTGCGCGTGCTGGAAAGCGGGCAATACCGCGTGGTCGGCGGCGACACCGAGCGCCGCAGCAGCGCGCGCGTGATCGCCGCCACCGACCAGGATCTGTCGGGCCAGGATTTCAGCCAGGCCCTGCTGCGCCGGCTGGAGCGTTTCGTGATCACCTTGCCGCCGCTGCGTGCGCGGCGCGAGGATATCGGGGTATTGATCGTGCATGCGCTGGCACAGGCGCGCAGCGCCGGTGGCGCCGCGTTGCCGGCATTGCCGTTCGCCTTCGTCAGCGCCTGCGCCAACTACGACTGGCCCGGCAATGTGCGCCAGCTGTCGCACGTGCTGGCGCGCGCCCTGCTGCTGGCGCAGGCGGGACAGCTGCCGCTGTTCGAGGCGCTGGTGGGCGTGCGCCATGCGGCGTGGCCGGCATCGCTACCGGTATCGACAGCGGCGGCGCCAGGTCCGGCGGCAGTGCCGGCCAGGCGGCGTGCCCTGGACGAATTCAACGATGAGGAAGTGGTGGCGGCACTGCACAACAATGGTTGGCAGGTGCAGGGGGCGGCGGCCGAACTCGGGATTTCGCGGCCGTCGATGTACAAGCTGATCGAAGCGCACCCGGCGATCCGGCGGCCCGAAGCGATCGGGCAGGAAGAATTGCAACAGGCCATGGCGCAGGGCGGCGCCGACATCGAGCGCTGCGCCGCCCTGTTGCTCGTGCCGGCCGAGGCCTTGCGGCGCCACCTGCGCGGGCTGGGCCTGCTGGGCTAGCGTAACATTGGATGGAAACCGCGCGCCTGCGCATGCACCCTGGTCATCATTATGGCCCCTTGTGCTCGGGGTCGTTCAACTTGGTGCCGTCGCCGACATTGGCTTCGGGATCGAACGAGAACACGCGATACGCGAGGCCGTTCGCGCGCTCGATCGCCACGGTCATGATGAACGACATCTGCCAATTGCCTTTGTTACGGTAGATCAGCTCGACATCCGAATCCCAGGTCATTTTCATGCGTCCACCCTGGGCGGCGCCATGGCCAAAACTCGCGGTTGCGCCCTGGCCATTGATCAACTCGGCCGGATCGAAGAAAGGCGATGGGTACGGGTATTCGCCGGCCAGTTCAGGGGCTGCACGCTTCGAGTACAGGATTGGACGCGTGATCAGGTGGCAATCGATGATATGCACGCCGACCAGCTCTTCCAGATAGCTGTTGGCGACCACGTTCAGGCGCATCCTCTCGCCCGTGTTGAACACGAACAGGCCGGTTTCCACGCCTTTCGACTTTTCCAGCGGCTGGTGTTCCGAGTCAAGGAAAGTCCAGTTCAGCTTTTCGCTTTGCTGGCAGATGTCAAAACTGACCATCAGATAATAATTTTTGTCCGACATTTCAGGATCCATTTAATTTTTCAACGGGGATAACGCGCATCGCGCCGCAGCGCGACGAAATCCGGTTCAGTGTCGATGGCACTGGCCGGGTAACCGAAGTGCTTGGCTTGCGCCAGCGCGTGCAGCGCCAGTTCGCGCTGGTGCAGCAATTCATAGACGAGCGCCGCGCGGAAATGGACACTCGGGCTGCGCGGCGCCGCGGCCAGTGCCTTCGTGATCAAGTCCATCGCCTCATCGGCGTCGGCGCTGCGCGCCGCATACAGGCCCATGCGCGACAACAGGGTTGCATCGGTAGGCGCACGGTTCAGCTTGATCGCAAGCAGCTGCCTGGCTTTGCGGTAGGCATCGCGTGCGCGGGCTTCACGCCCGGGTATCCACAACAAGGCATCACCCAGGTTGGCCCAGTTCAAATAAAAGTTGGGATTGCCCGCGGGCGGGGTGACGGAACGCTCGTAAGCCCTGGCCGCACCGACGTAATCGCCGCGCTGGAACAGGGCCAATCCCAGGTTCGCATACAGGGCGGCATTCGGACGCACCTGCAAACCCTGCTGCACCACCTGCAAGGCCTCGTCCTGGCGGCCCTGGCGCAACAGCGCGGCGTTCAGGTTGGCATAGGCCAGCGTCGAATCGGGCTGCAGCTTGATGCTGAGACGGAAGGCTTGTTCCGCGGCCTTGTCGTTGCCCTGCTCGTAGTACAGGGTGCCCAGCGCATCGGCAAACGCGCGCTGTTTCGGGAAACGGTGCAGCATGGCTTGGCCCCAGGCAATCGCCTCGTCCGTGCGGCGCATGTCGCCCAACAGGCCAACCTTGCGCAGGCATGCAAAATAATTGTTCGGATCGAGTACCAGCGCCTGCTCGATTTCGCGCAGCGCCTGCTCGCGCGCGCCCTGGTGCATCAACACCCAGGCACGCGCCACGTGGCTCAGCGCCAGTGTCGGTTCCAGCCGCATTGCCTGCTGGGCGGCCGCATCGGCACGACGCAGCCAGGTCTCGTCCTGGGTGTCGGCGGTGTAGCGTAAACTGGCCACCAGCGACATGCCGGCCACCGCAGCGGCATTGTTCGGATCCTTGGCCAGCAGGGCTTCGAAATCGGCGCGTGCCGCGTCCAGGCGCTCGGGCTGGTCGAAGGATTCCAGCGCATGCAGGGCGCGGGCGATGGTCGCCGAACGCGAGAACGGTGCCGGTGCCTGCCCATGCTGCGTCGCATACCAGCCGCCCAGGCCCAGCGCCAGCAACAGCGCGGCACCGAGCCCGGCCTTGCGCCAGCGTGTGCCGGACGGCATGCCGGCGGCCGCGGCTACCGGTTGCGCCCCGGTGTCCGCCTCTTGCCTGGGCGTGGATGCCGGCTCGGCGGCGGCTTGTGCCGCCGGCACGGCTGCTGTCGCCGCGCTGTCCGCCCGCAAGGCCGCCAGCCCGGCCATGACCTCCTGCATGCCGGCCAGGCGCTGTTCCAGCCGGCGCGCCGTCATCGCCCGCACCAGCGCGATCAGCGGCGCCGGCGTCGCCGCCGGGAACACCCATGATGCCGAGCTCGACTGCATTTGCGCGGCCGCCAGCGCCAGCCCGGACAGATTGCCGAAGGGGCGCTCGCCGCAGATCATCTCGTAGCACACCACGCCCAGCGCGTACACGTCGGACTGGCGGTTCGGCGCCTGCCCCAGCAGGCACTCGGGCGCCATGTAGGCGATCGTACCCTGCTGCTCGAGCTGCATGACGGAGGTGGTGGCCTGCGGATCGTCGTGGAAAGCCAGGCCGAGGTCGAGGATGCGCAGCCGCCCGCCGGCGTCGACCATCAGGTTCGACGGCTTCAGGTCGCCGTGCACCAGTCCGCACGCATGGGCCGCCGCCATGGCCGCCGCTGCCTGCTCGGCCAGATCCAGCACGGTGTCGAGGGCCAGCGGGCCATGCCCGAGCAGCTCGCGCAGCGTGGTGCCGGCGATCAGCTCCATGACGATCGCGTGGCTGCTGCCGTCTTCCTCGATCGAATGGATCCGGACGAAGGCCGGGTGCTCGAGCGAGGCGGCCAGGCGCGCTTCGCGCAGCAGGCTGTCCGACCGGCCGAGGACGGCGCCGCTCTTGAGGCGCTTGATCGCGACCTTGCGCCTCAGGTGTTCGTCCCAGGCTTCGCGCACTTCACCGAAACCGCCGGCGCCCAGTTGCCGGCCCAGGCGGTAATGCCTGAACGGCTGCGCCTGCTCAGGGGTGTCGTGTTCGGTGTCGGTGGAGGCGTCCATTTTGAATGAGCAGAACCAGTTATGGTCTACATTGAGGAATAACAAACAATCTACAGTCTGGCATAAGCCGCTGTGTAGAGCCACTAAAATCTTGCCCTAGCGCCACAAAATGACACCACGATCCGTCTGCGCCAGTGCAAAAAAAAAAGCCGCCCGGGCGGGCGGCTTCAGCATCCTGGCGGCGGCAAGCTGGCCGCCGCCAGGGCAGGGTAGCGGTTTACTTTTGTGCAACCACCGGCGTCGGCGTGGCGGCCGGCACTTGCGCCGCGGCCGGTGCCTGTGACGGATCGGCCACGTTCAGGTTGAACGCCTTCAGGCCCAGCACGCCGCTGCTGTACTGGCGGATCTGGTTGGCGAACGCCGCGTCCGGGTTCAGCTTGCGGCCGTACGACGGCACCATTTCATGCATCTTGGCTTGCCATTCGGGCGTCTTGAGCTGGTCGCGGAAAGCCGACTTCTCGAGCACCTTCAGCATGATCGGCGCGGCGGTCGATGCGCCCGGCGAGGCGCCCAGCAGCGCGGTCACGGAACCGTCGCCCGATGCCACGACTTCGGTACCGAACTGCAGGATGCCGCCCTTCTTCGGATCGTCCTTGATGATCTGCACGCGCTGGCCGGCGTTCTGCAGGGTCCAGTCTTCCATCTTCGCGTTCGGCAGGTACTCGCGCAGGGTGGCCAGGCGCTCTTCCGGCGTCAGCTGCACCTGCTGGATCAGGTACTTGGTCAGCGGGATGTTGTCCCAGCCGGCCTGCAGCATCGGACGGACGTTGCTGGTGTTGACCGAGGACGGCATGTCGATCCAGGAACCGTTTTTCAGGTACTTGGTCGAGAAGGTCGCGAACGGGCCGAACAGCAGGGCCGGCTTGCCGTTGACCAGGCGGGTATCCAGGTGCGGTACCGACATCGGCGGCGAACCGACCGAGGCCTTGCCGTAGACTTTCGCCCAGTGCTGCTTGATCACTTCCTGGTTGGTGGTGACCAGCCACTGGCCGCCGACCGGGAAGCCGCCGTAGCCCTTGGCTTCCGGAATCTGGGTCTTCTCGAGCAGCGGCAGCGCGGCGCCGCCGGCACCGATGAAGACGAACTTGGTGCGCACGTTCTGGGTGGTGTTGTCGGCCAGGTTCTTGATGCTGATGTTCCAGATGCCGTCGGCGCCGCGCTTGATGTCCTCGACCTGGTGGCGCAGTTTCAACGTCATGCCGGTGTCGGTCAGGTGCTTGACCATGCTGCGGGTCAGCACGCCGTAGTTGACGTCGGTGCCGATGTCCATGCGGGTGGCGGCGATGCGCTGGTTCTTGTCGCGGCCGTTCATCACCAGCGGTGCCCACTGGCGGATCTGTTCCGGGTCTTCGCTGTACAGCATGCCCTTGAACAGGTTTTCATGGGTCAGCGCGGCGTAGCGCTTGCGCAGGAAGTCGACGTTGTCGCCCCAGACAAAGGCCATGTGCGGCACGTTGTTGATGAAGGTGCGCGGGTTGCCCAGGTAATTCTTTTGCACCTGGTAGGCCCAGAACTGCTTCGAGATCTCGAACTGCTCGTTGATCTCGACCGCCTTGCTGGCGCCGACGCTACCGTCCGGATTTTCCGGCGTGTAGTTCATTTCGGCGAAACCGGAGTGGCCGGTGCCGGCGTTGTTCATGGTGTCCGAGCTCTCGGCGCCGACCGAATCGAGGCGCTCGACCATCTCGATGGACAGGTTGGGCTGCAATTCCTCGAGCAGGGTGCCGAGGGTGGCGCTCATCACGCCGCCGCCGATCAGGACCACGTCGAGCGGCTTGTCCGAGGAGGCGGGCGGGGTGCGGCTGCAGGAAGTCAGGGCCAGGCAGGAGAGGGCGACTGCTAACGATAGTGTCTTACGCATACGTCTTATTAACTAATTAACTAGCAAGCTGATTGAAGAAACGGGCTTCAATGGCTTTAGTACAGACGGAAGTCCTTTAGCTAAAGCATGGGGCAGAGCCACGAGGCTCGCGACACGACGCGTAACGAGGGCGACATCGCCGGCCAGGCCTGGGAACCGCTGTGCCAGGTGGGGCCGAACAAGAGGCGAACGAGACAAGAACGCTTCGACCACGAAGGCCAGGCATGCACGTTCTTGGCGTCCATTGAGCAGGACAAATCCCTTAAGGATGCGAAATTATATTCGTCCAAATACCTGAATAAAAATTATATTTGTGAATAACGGATATATTTAGCGTTTTATTCGTATTAATACGTATGGGTCGATATTTTTTGTCAGTGTCGACAAGCTTGTCAATTTGATTCCCTGATACATTCATCGTTGCCGTTTCAAACGCGCGCCTCTTTCAGAATTATTTTGTGACAATTTGACAGTGTGCGTGTGGAAAGTACCCGTTACCATTTCCCGCACCCTTATACCCAACAACACTGAACTACGCTTCCGCCCTGCCCACGCCGGCCAAGGCGTGCGTCATTAAAGAGAGAATAACTATGAACAAACCACTCCTGGTCCTTGCCCTCGGTTCCGCTATGGTGCTGTCCGCTTGCGGTGGTGGTGGTGGCGGCGGCGGCAGCACGGGCGGCAGCACCACCACGCCGCCGGTGACGACCACGCCGCCCGCGTCGACGCAATCGTCGATCACCGCCACCAATGCGACCAGCGCGGCCAGCAATGCCTACGCCGCCACGACCTCGGTCGGCTCATCCTCGACTCCGCTGACCGGTATCCTGACCGGCGTGAGCGTGACCAATATCAACAACAATGTCGTGGCGCCGCTGCTCAAGCTGGTCAATCTAGCCTATAGCGGTCAGCACTTGCTGACCGGTGTCACGGTCAGCAAAACCGACAATTGCAGTGGCGGCGGTACCTTGGTAACCACCGGTACGGTCAGCAACCCAGATACCTTCAGCAATGGCGACACCCTCACGATCACTGCCAATAGCTGCATTCAAGGCACCCAAACCGTGAGCGGCGCGTTAAAGATCAATTTTTCCGGTGTGACCGGAGACGTTAGCAAGCGCATCTTCGGCGTCACGATGGACAGCACCTTTACCGACTTCAACATCGTCAGCGGCACCAACAAGGTCGGCGTCAACGGCGACATGAAGATCGTACTGAACCAGACCACTGCCCCCACCGTAACCACGTCCGGCAACACCATACCGGGCAATAACACCATCGCGCTGTCGGGTAACTCACTTAAAACTACCGAACAGCAGGGTAGTGCGGCCGCTGTGGAACGCAACATCACTGCCTATACCGTTACCGGCAAGACCGAAAACGGCGTCAGCTCCAGCGCTGCCAACTTCGGCCTGTCCGGCACCAGCCCGAAACTCGGCACCTTCTCGTACACCGTCAAGAGCCTGGCAGATTTCGTCTTCAGCAGCCCGACCGCCACGGTACCGAGCAGCGGCTCGCTGATCGTCACCGGCAACGCCTCGTCGGTCACCGCGACCGTCGTCTCGAACGGCGTGCGCGTGGACTTCAGCGCTTCGGGCAACGGCACGATCACGAACACCGAAACGGTGGCGTGGGCTGCCTTCCTGTCGTCGATCTGATCGATCCGCTCGACTCCCGGCCGGCTTGAGCCGGTCGGACCGATGCCAGCCAGCCAGGACGCCATGCGCGTCCTGGCTGGCTGTGTCGTTTCATGTGCCCCGCTTTTCCTCACCCTATAATCAGCAAATGACATCGATCCTTCGCGCCGGCCTTGCCGCAGCCCTCTACGCTTCGCTGATCCATCCCGCCTGTGCCCAGTGGCAGGGCAGCATTGGCCCGAGCGTGCGCAACGTGACGCATACCGAAACCGCCCCCGGCGGGCGCCGCCTGGTGAAAGAAGACGGCTGGCTGCCCGGCGTGGCGCTGCAGGCCGGCTACCGCAGCGGCAACATCACCTGGTTCGGCGGCGCAGACTGGTACCACGGCAACATCGACTACCAGGGCCAGACCCAGAACGGCGCCGCAGCGTCTTCCAAGACGGCGACCGGGCTGGCGGCGGGGCGCATCGGCGCCGCCTACGCGCTGACGGGCGATTATGCGGTGCAGGCCGCGATCGAGGTCGACCGCTGGAAGCGCGACATCCGCGGCACGGCCGCCGCCGCCGGGCTGCAGGAAAGCTACCGCTCGACGCGGCTGGTGGCTGGTGCCAGTAAAGCCTGGCAGCCGGCGGCCGGCAAGGTCAGCGTCGATGCCGCCGCGGTGCTGGCTGCACCGGAACGCCTGCACGTCGGCTTTTCCGGCGTGCTCGATCCGGTGGCGTTCGACACCCGGCGTTCCTACGGCGTGCGCCTGGGCGCCGCCATGCGGCCAGCGGTTGCGCCCTGGCTCGAAGTGCGCGGCCGTTACGACTGGCTCAAGACGCCGCGCAGCGGCGATGCAAGCGTGACCGCCAACGGCCAGTACGCCGGCACCGTGGCCCAGCCCGAACACGAGCGCAAGGGGTTTACCCTGACCGTGGCGGCCGTGTTTTAAAAGCCAGCCTGCCCGCGCACAATTGAATTCGGGTAGGCGAGAGCTATGCCACACTGGGGCAACCAAGAAAGGCATGCTCAATGACGAAACGAAACGAAAACCTGGCCCTGGCCGCCGGTGCGCTGGGGCTGCTCGGCGGCTATGCGCTCGGCAGGATGGCGGCGGCATCGCGCACGCAAGCGCCTGACACGCTGCCACAGGCCAGCCTGCTCGATACCGTGGCGCTCGCCGTCGACGTGCTGGCGCCGACCTTCACCAAGGGCGTGATCATCCGCCGCCCCGGCGCCGTGGCGCTGGCCGAGCAATGGCAACTCGATACGCGCGCGGTGCAGCGCCTGCAAAAGCTGCGCAACAAGTACGGCCAGGGGCCGCTGATGCTGCCGCTGCCGATCCGCAAGCAAGCGGTCGTGCTGTCTCCGGAACACGTCTACCGCGTCCTCAACGAATCGCCAGACCCGTTTTCGCCGGCCAGCAGCGAAAAGCGCGCCGCGCTGTCGCACTTCGAGCCGGAAGGCGTGCTGATCTCGCAAGGCGCGCTGCGCACTGAGCGCCGCGAGTTCAATGACGCCGTGCTCGAATCGAACCAGGCGGTGCACCACATGGCCGAGCGCTTCCTGCCGGTGGTCGACGAAGAAGCCGCACGCATCCTGGCGGCGGCGCGCGCTAAAGGCGAACTCGACTGGGATGCCTTCGCCCAGGGCTGGTACCGCCTGGCGCGGCGCGTGGTGTTCGGCGACGGCGCCAGCGATGACCAGGAACTCAACGACATCACGGTCGCCCTGCGCAAGGCGGCCAACTGGGCCTTCCTGCACCCGAAGAAGAAGGCGACGCAGGCGCGTTTCTTCGCCCGTATCCAGCACTACCTCGAGCGCGCCGAACCCGGCAGCCTGGCCGCCGTCATCGCGCGCACGCCGTACAGCGCCGACACCAAGCCGGAGCAGCAGGTGCCGCAATGGCTGTTCGCCTTCGATGCCGCCGGCATGGCCACCTTCCGCGCGCTCGCGCTGCTGGCGACCCATCCGGAACAGGCGCAGGAAGCACGTGCCGAAATCCGCGCCAAGCCCGGCATCGAACGCAAATTCCTGCCGCTCCTGCGTGCGACCCTGCTGGAAGCGGTGCGCCTGTGGCCGACCACGCCGGCCATCCTGCGCCAGACCACCCGGGATACCGAATGGGAAGGCGGCACCATGCCGGCGCGTACCGGCGTGCTGGTGTTCGCGCCCTTCTTCCACCGCGACGACCAGCGCCTGGCGTATGCGCACCGCTTCACGCCGGCCTTGTGGCTGCATGCGCGCAGCGACCAGGAATGGCCGCTGGTACCGTTCAGCGCGGGGCCGGCGGTGTGTCCGGCGCGGCATCTGGTGCAGATGCTGTCGAGTGCGCTGCTGGCGGCGCTGATCGATGGACGCGAACTGGCGCTGGTATCGGGACAGAAAATGGTGCCGGGGCGGCTGCCGGGAACCTTGAACAATTATGGCTTGCGCTTTGCGCTGGATGCCCAGGGCTGATCAGGCACCGTCCCGGTCCGGCAGGCCGGCGGCGATCCGGGCCACCCGCGCCATGAAATCCTTGAGTGCGAACGGCTTGGTGAGCAGTCCCATGTACGGCGCCGGCGCACCTTGGTCCAGCGCGCTCGACTCGGCATAACCGGTGATCAGCAGCACGCGGGTCGCGGGGCTGGCGCCACGGACGGTCTCGGCCAGCTGGCGCCCGTTCACGCCGCCCGGCAAGCCGATGTCCGACACCAGCAGGTCGACGCGGTCGATGTGGCGCAGTTTCGCCAGCGCCGTGGCGGCATCGCCGGCTTCGAACACGGTGTGGCCGGCATCCCGCAACACCTCGGCCAATACCTGGCGCAGCGCGGCTTCGTCGTCGACCAGCAGAATGGTCATGCTGCGCGGTGTGCCGGGCTGGTCTGCCGCCGGCGCGGCGTCCGGCGTCACCGGCAGCGCGTCGTCACAACGCGCCAGGTCGATATGCACCGTGGTACCGCGTCCCGGCGCCGAGTCGAGGCTGACGTGGCCGTTGCTCTGGCTGACGAAGCCGAACACCATCGACAAACCCAGGCCGGTACCCTGACCCAGGGGCTTGGTCGTGAAAAAAGGATCGAAGGCGCGGGCGGCGGTATCGGCATCCATGCCGGTGCCGGTATCGCTGACGCTGATGCGGATGAATTCGGCGGCTGCAAGGCCGGCCGGGTGTTGCGGCAACTCGCGGCCGAGGTCGCAGGTGCGGATCAGGAGACGGCCGCCGCCGGGCATGGCATCGCGCGCATTGATCACCAGATTGAGCAGGGCATTCTCGAGCTGGTTCGGGTCGCACGACGTGACGCGCCATGCGCTGTCCAGTGCCAGGTCGATGGCGATCGCCGGCCCCACCGTACGCGCGATCATCTCGTTCATCGACGTCACCAGCTGGTTGACGTCGGTCGGCTTGGGGTCGAGGGTCTGGCGGCGCGCGAAGGCCAGCAGGCGATGGGTCAGCGTCGCGGCCCGGTTGGCCGAATGCGAGGCGCCGTCGAGGTAACGGTACAGCTTGTCGGCGCGCCCCGCCTTCAGGTGGAAACGGGCCAGCTCGATGTTGCCGACGATGGTGCCCAGCATATTGTTGAAATCGTGGGCGATGCCGCCGGTGAGCTGGCCGATGGCTTCCATCTTTTGCGCGTGGCGCAGCGCGTCTTCGGCCTGGCGCAAGGCTTCCTGGCCCTGCTTTTCCTCGGTGACGTCGCGTCCCGCCATGTACAGCAGCCTGTCGCGCGGCACGACCGTCCACGACAGCCAGCGGTAACTGCCATCGCGGTGCCGGGTGCGGATTTCGTAGCGCGTGACGGTCTTGCCGGCGGCCAGCTGCGCCATGACGCCGGCCAGTTCTTCGATCTGATCGGGATGGGCAAAACCCGAGAACGGCACCACTTGCAGCTCGCGTTCCGTCCAGCCGAGGGTCTCGGTCATCGCCGGATTACAGTTGAGGAAATAGCCTTCCGTGGTGGCGATGGCCAGGATCTCCTGCGCCATGTCCCAAAGCCGGTCGCGCTCGGCCGTGCGTTGGCTGAGCAGGTCTTCCAGCCGGTAGTTGGCCTCGTGCAACGCGGCTTCGGCGCGCGCGCGCTCGACCGCATTCCAGGTGCGTTCCGCCATGTCTTCCACCAGTTCGATTTCGTAGGGTGTCCAGGCGCGCGGCGCGCGGTCGTTGACGATCAGGATACTGGTCAGCCGGCCTTCGCGCAGCACCGGCACGCTGATCTCGGCCCGCGTGTCGAGGGCACGGAACTGGCACGCCGCCTGGGGGTCGGTTGTGCCAAGCTCGGCATCGATGTCCTTGTGCACGCTGGTGCGGCCGCTGCGTAGCGTGGCGAACAGGCTGGCGCCGAAGTTTCCCGTATCGAACATGCCATGCAATTCATCCAGCGAACCGTCGGTATGGTTCGAGTGAAAGACGCCATGGGCACCGTCTTCCAGGATTTCGCCGAACAGCACCCGGCTGGCCCCGAGTTCTTCGCCCAGCAGGCGGCTGCCGCGCCGCGCGACCTCGAGCGGATCGGCCAGTCCACGCAGCTGGTCGGCCATGCGCAGCTGGAAGGCGAGGCGGCGCTCGGTCGTCACCCGCCGCGTGGTGTCGGTACCGGTGCCGTACAGGCCGACGATGGCGCCGCCGTCATCGTAGATCGGCGAATAGGAAAACGTGAACCAGGTCTGTTCGTCACGGCCGTTCCTGAACATCACCAGCGGCATGTCCTCGATGTAGATCGACTCGCCGGCGAGGGCACGTTCAATCAGGGGCCCCAGCTGCGGCCACAATTCCGGCCAGGTGTCGCGAAAAGGGCGTCCCAGCGCCCGCGGGTGCTTGTCCTGCAAGAACTGCACATACGGCTGGTTGTAGACCAGGCCGAGTTGCGGTCCCCAGAACACGAACATCGCATGCTTGGCGTCGAGCATGAGGCGGACCACGGTCCGGATCGCGGCCGGCCAGGCCTCGGGCACACCGAGGACGGAGGCGGCCCAGTCATGCTGCGCCATGCGTAAAGCGAGTTCGTCGTTACCCGAGAACAGGGGAGCAGAAGCCATCGTGGACGAGAGGGGGCGCCGGTTGGCGCTGTCATGATGGGGTGATTCTACCCGACCTCTGCGCCAGAACCCGTTCCATGCGGTGGCGCCGCCATGCGTGTGAAGCGGCGACATCATTGGCGCATTACTATGGCGGATCATTGTCCCCATACAGAAGGTATCGATATGACCACGTTCCAACGCATCGTGCTGGCCTCGCGTCCCACGGGAGAGGCCACACCAGAGAATTTTCGGCTCGAAACGGTCGAGGTGCCCGCACTGAAGGATGGCGAGGTGCTGGTCCGCAACGAATACCTGACGGTCGACCCGTACATGCGCTCACTCATGAACGAAGGCAAAAGCTACCGGCCGCCGGCGCCACTGAATGCCACCATGCCCGGCGGCACGGTGGGCGAAGTGGTGGGGTCTAACAACCCGGCATTCGCCATCGGCGACAAGGTCGTCGCCCAGTTTGGCTGGGCGGAGATGGGCGTCTCGGACGGCAGCGGCATGCGCAAGGTCGATGCCGGCAAGGTGCCCTTGCAGGCCTATCTCGGCGTGGTGGGCATGCCGGGCATGACCGCCTGGTACGGCCTGAACCAGATCATGGCACCGCAACCCGGCGAGACCGTGGTGGTGTCGGCCGCCAGCGGTGCGGTCGGCAGCGCCGTTGGCCAGTTGGCCAAGCTGAAGGGCTGCCGCGTGGTCGGCATCGCGGGCGGCAGGGAGAAGTGCGATTACGTGGTCAACGAACTGGGATTCGATGCCTGTGTCGACTACAAGGCGGGCAAGCTGGCGGCCGACCTGGCGGCGGCCACGCCGGACGGGATCGACGCGGTGTTCGAAAACGTCGGCGGCGCGGTGCTGGACGCCTCGCTGGCGCGCATGAATCCGTTCGGCCGGATCGCCGTCTGCGGCCTGATCGCGGGGTATCAGGGCGAGCCTGTTCCACTCCATCATTTCAGCGCGGTGCTGGTCATGCGCCTGACCGTGCGCGGCTTCATCGTCGGCGAGCACATGGAATTCTGGCCCCAGGGCTTGGACGAGCTGGGCACGCTGGTCGCATCGGGCAAGCTCAAGTACCGCGAAACGATCGCGCAGGACCTGGCCAACGCGCCCGCGGCCTTCCTGGGCCTGCTGAAGGGCCAGAACTTCGGCAAGCAGCTGGTCAAGCTGAGGCGGTAAGAAATGCGGCACAGGTGAACAGCGCAGCCCTCTCCTTGATCGCGGCAATGTGAACGAATGCAAGTGACTGGTGCTACAGCCCCTGGCGATATACCGCAGGCGTTTGCCCGAACGTCTTTCGGAACAAACTGATATACACGCTGGCTGTGGAATACCCTAGCTCCAGGGCGATGGTATTCACGGGTACGTCTGCTGCCAGCATCTCAAGCGAGCGCATCAAGCGTGCGCGCTGGCGCCAGGCCGAGAATGTGAAACCGGTCTCGCTGACGAAGCGCCTGCTCAGGGTACGCGCGCTCATGGCCGACCACTCCGCCCACTGCTCTAGATCGCGCGGATTGGCGGGGTCGGCGATCAACGCGCTGGCGATCCGCTGGAGGCGGACGTCGTTGGGCAGAGGCAAGCCAAAAGGCTCCACCACCATGCTACGAATTTCATCAAGGATAACGGCGGCGACATGCGCATTGGCGAGGTCGAGTGGGCCCATCGGCCAGGCGGTGGCACGAAGCACCGCTTCGCGCAGCAAACCCGAAATACGCAAGGTGCAGGGCTTTTGTGGCAGGTCCACACACGCCGACTCGGCAACATAGGCGCCCCAGCCATGAAACGGGCCGTGCGAGCGGATCGAATGCGTGGCATGGGGTGGCATCCACACAGCATGGATAGATGGAACGATCCACATTCCGTCATCTAGTCCAACAGACAGCAAACCGCGTAGCGACGCAAACAATTGGCCGCGCGCGTGACTGTGCTTATCCGTAAAACGTTCCATGTCCGCGCTGGCAGTCAGCGCAAGCAGTACCGGCCCGTCGTCCGAATTAATGGTGTTGTAGTTGAATTTCAAGTCGTGTATGGCGGCTTTTCGTTATTCTTTGGCGCGGTTATTGTACTGCCGCCACGGGAGCGAAGCTTAAGATTGTGTTTCCCATCAATAGGAGACTCGCCGCATGACAGACCGTACCCCTTCCATCCCCACCCCGGCGTCCGCTATCGATCTAGACACGCTGTACGCTCCCCCTTCCGAACGTATCCAGAAAGCAGTACTCGATCATTTAGTCGATTTCCACATTGCCTACCTGAAGGTGGCGACATTCTTTTGCCTGGCCACCAGCGGCCCGCACGGCCTTGATGCCTCGCCGCGGGGAGGCCCATCGGGCTTCGTGCACGTGCTTGATCCTCATACGGTCGCGTATGCCGACTGGCCTGGCAACAACCGCATCGAGTCGATGCGAAACCTGCAAAGCGACAACCGTGTCGGCCTGTTGTTTATTTTCCCCGGACTGGAAATCTTCATGCGCATCAATGGCCGCGCGCGTGTCGTCACTGACAGTGACCTGCTCGCCGAACTCAAGGAAGGAGAGCGCGTGCCAAAAACGGCCACCGTGGTGCTGGTCGACGAGGTGCTGATGCATTGTGGCAAAGCCATCAACCGCGCTGGATTGTGGGAGCCGGAAGCGCAGTTGGAGCGCGACATGGTGCCAACGATCGGCACCATGATGGTGGCCTTGACAAAAATGGCTGATCCCGCGGCACAGTTCGATGCTGACCAGATCGCGCACATGAACGCGCATTATGCGCAGAGCGTGCGCAACGATCTGTACTGATGCTTTTTGGTCGGCCTGGGGCGCCTATGGCCAATCAAACAATGAACAAGTGTGGAAAAAATAAGCAGGTGGAGGTGATGTACGACTGCTCATGGTCGAAAGCTACCGGTCAACACGGCCGGTGATCTGTTTAACCCGGCGAGCTGCTATCCGGCAGTGAACGGCCAAATGCTGTCAGTCAACTCGCTGCCTCTTCTTGAATAGCAAGTCGTCACTTTCTTCTAGACTCAGAGTCATCTCCCATCGATCAAGTCCCGGCCCATATCCATCAGGAATAATACGCTCCGGCACAAAACCGAATCGCGCATAGAAACCTTGGGTGTGCTGGCTGGTGTCTAACCGAACTCTTGTAACGCTACCGAGAGCACTGGCTGTCTCCAGCCTCGCGATGGTCAGCATTTTCCCAATCCCAGTGCTGTGAAGATTGTTGGCAACCATACCCCAACAAAAGCTGGCCGACTTCGCATCCTTATCGACGTTGTGCCCGCCACAAGCAACGATGCTACCGTTGTCTTCGATGACTAGATAATCCCAAACAACAGCGTCATTGACCAAAAAATTTTTGAAATCCTCACGTTCCACAAGCGAGAAAAACCGCGGGGTGTTGCCATCGAAGATATGCAGACATGCCTGCATGTCCGAAGACTGATAACGTCGAATAAGCCTCATAACCTTGCTCAGTGGGCCGGACCGAACCAGCTGCCGTTGGAGAAGTCTGCTGTTGGCAGATCGCTGATGGTCAATACGACGCAGTGTACGACCTTGTTGCTACCTCGACAAGCCACCAGGGGACGGGATTGGCTGCGGTTTTTGTGGCAGTTAGTGGCGGACTTTATTAGTCCGCCACAGAGGGTATAAAAGGCGTGGTCGAACTTATTCCACCGTCACCGACTTCGCCAGGTTACGCGGCTTGTCGACATCGGTACCACGCGCCAGCGCCGTGTGATACGCCAGCAGCTGCAAGGCCGCCACGTGCAGGATCGGCGACAGCAGGCCGTAGTGCTCCGGCAGACGGATCACGTGCAGGCCGTCGCTCGAGGTGATCTGGGTGTCGACGTCGGCGAACACGTACAGCTGGCCGCCGCGGGCGCGTACTTCCTGCATGTTCGACTTCAGCTTTTCCAGCAGCGCGTCGTTGGGGGCGATGGTCACCACCGGCATCTCTTCGGTCACCAGCGCCAGCGGGCCGTGTTTCAGCTCGCCTGCCGGGTAGGCTTCGGCGTGGATGTACGAGATTTCCTTGAGTTTCAGCGCGCCTTCGAGGGCGATCGGGTAGTGGATGCCGCGGCCCAGGAACAGCGCGTTTTCCTTGCGCGCGAAATCCTCGGCCCAGGCGATGATCTGCGGCTCCAGCGCCAGCACCGCGCTCAGCGCGACCGGCAGGTGGCGCATCTGCTTGAGGTAATTCGCTTCCTGCTCGTCGTCGAGGCGGCCGTTGACTTGCGCCAGCGTCAGGGTCAGCAGGAACAGCGCGGCCAGCTGGGTGGTAAACGCCTTGGTCGAGGCGACGCCGACTTCGACGCCAGCGCGGGTGATGTAGGACAGCTTGCACTCGCGCACCATGGCGCTGGTGGCGACGTTGCAGATGGTCAGCGTGTGCTGCATGCCGAGGCTGCGTGCGTGCTTCAGCGCGGCCAGGGTGTCGGCCGTCTCGCCCGATTGCGAGATCGTCACCACCAGCGTCGACGGATGCGGCACGCTGTCGCGATAGCGGTATTCGCTGGCGATCTCGACGTTCACCGGCACCTTGGCCACCGACTCGATCCAGTACTTGGCGGTGAGGCCGGCGTAATAGCTGGTGCCGCAGGCCAAGATCAGGACGCGGTCGATTTCCTTGAACACGCGATAGGCCTGGTCGCCGAACAGTTCCGGCATGATGCCGGTGACGCCTTCCAGGGTGTCGCCAACCACGCGCGGTTGTTCAAAAATTTCTTTCTGCATGTAGTGGCGGTACGGGCCCAGTTCGGCGGCGCCGGTGTGCGCATGCACGGTCTTCACTTCGCGTTCGGCCGGGCGGCCTTCGGCGTCGACGATCCAATATCTCGCCAGCTGCAGGTCGACCACGTCGCCTTCTTCCAGGTAGATGATCTGGTCGGTGGTGCCGGCCAGCGCCATCGCATCCGAGGCGACGAAATTCTCGCCCTTGCCGACGCCGACGATCAGCGGCGAGCCCTGGCGCGCGGCCACCACGCGGTGCGGTTCTTCGCGGCAGAACACGGCGATCGCGTAGGCGCCATGCAGGCGCTTTACGGCCTGCTGCACCGTCTCGAACAGATCGCCGCTGTACATGTGGTCGACCAGGTGGGCAATGACTTCGGTGTCGGTCTGGCTCTGGAACACGTAGCCAAGGCCGGTCAGTTCGGCACGCAGCTCATCGTGGTTTTCGATGATGCCGTTGTGGACAAGCGCGATGCGGGCGTTCTCTTCACTCGGCGAGAAGTGCGGGTGGGCGTTGCGGGTGGCCGGGGCGCCATGGGTGGCCCAGCGCGTGTGGGCGATGCCGGTAAAACCCTGCAACTGGGTTTCGGCGATTTGCGTTTCGAGATCGGCCACGCGCGAGGTGCTGCGCGAACGCGCGAGGTGGCCGTCCACGTGCAGGGCAACGCCGCAGGAATCATAGCCGCGGTATTCGAGGCGCTTCAAGCCTTCGATCAGGATGGGGGTGATGTTGCGTTGGGCAACTGCCCCGACGATGCCGCACATGATAAATCTCCGAAAAGTTGTCTGATGTCACTACTGTAGAACAGTTGCCATGAAATAAGCTGTCGTACTTTAGTAAATTTTGAAAGAATATTTCATGCTATCCTGATGATGAAATTTCCTTTCATATTGTGAAGATATTTTTATAAAAATGCCGAAAGAAACGCAAACGCTGGACGAAATCGATCGTCGCATTCTCAACGTCTTGCAGGTTGACGCCTCGCATACCAATGCCGAGTTGGCAGCCCTGGTACACGTGTCGCCGCCGACTTGCCTGCGTCGCGTCAAGCAGCTGATGGATAACGGTGTTATCGAACGGCAAGTTGCGCTGGTGACACCGGAACAGGTGGGTGCGCGCCTGACTGCCATCGTCGAGATCACGCTGGACGTGCAGGCGGCCGATCGCATGGAAGAGTTCGAACGCGTGGTGGCGCTGGAAGCGGCCGTGCTGCAGTGCTACCGCGTTGCACCCGGCCCCGACTTCGTGCTGGTGGTGCAGGTGGCCGACATGCCGGCCTACCACGCGCTGGCACACCGTTTATTTACCACCCACAGCAACGTGCGCAACGTGAAGGCGTATTTCTCGACCTTCCGTAGCAAGTTCGAGACACGCATTATCGTATAAGTTGCCATTGCGCACGCTCAACCGTGCGCCACGGCAAACCGGTTCTACTGAAGGTTCTTCCTGTATCCGGCGAGGCGATCGTGCACACCGAAGCGATGGGCGGCGCATCGACGCTGCTGAGCTTATCCGGCATCCACAAGCACTACCCTCATGGCGGATCCGGCGTGCATGCCCTGTGCGGCATCGACCTGCAGGTCGGTGCCGGCGAGATGGTGGCCATATGTGGCCCCTCCGGCCACGGTAAAACCGCCTTGACCAATGTCATCGGCCTGCTCGAACCGCCCAGTAGCGGCCGCCTGCTGCTCGACGGCGTCGAGGCCGCCGGGCTGGGCGAGGCCGAACGTGCCGCCCTGCGCGTACGCCTCATCGGCCCCGTCTACCAGTGTTTTACATTGATACCGGGCCTGACGGCATGCGACAACGTCCTGTTGCCGCTGCTGTTGCGGCGCCGCCTGACGCGTGCGGAGCGTACCGATGCCCAGGCCCTGGCCACCGAACTGCTGGCCCGGGTCGGCCTGGCGTCGCACCTGCACCACCGGCCCGCGCGCCTCGATCCGGGCCAGTGCCAGCGGGTGGCGATCGCGCGCGCCCTGGTCACGCGGCCGCGTCTGGTGGTCGCCGACGAACCGACCTCGCGCCTCGACGGCAGCGCGCTGCGCATGGTGCTGGAACTGTGGACTGCCTGCCAGCGCGAGCAGGGCACGGCCTTCGTGATCACCACCCGCGACCAGCGCCAGCTGGTGCGCGCCTCGCGCACGCTGCAGCTCAGCGACGGCCGGATCGGCGCGCGCCAGGCCGACTTGCCGCGCCATTATCCGCGCACGGCATCGTCCTACGCTACGCGGGTGGGGGCATGACGCCGGCGCGCCTGGCGCTGTGCACGGTGCGCCGCGGCTGGCTGCGCGCCTGGGCCGCGCTACTGGCGATCGGCGCCGCCGCTTGCATGCTCGAGCTCGGTGTCGGATGGTTGCACGCGCTGTCGCTGGCCGCCTGCGCCAGCGCCGCCCACATGGCACTGCAGACGCTGGCGCGCCGGCGCGAACTCGCGACGCTGCGTGCGCTCGGCATGTCGAAACCTTCCCTGGTGTGGATGCTGGCGCTGGAAGCGCTGTGGATAACTTGCGGCGGCGCGTTGCCGGGACTGGCGCTCGGCGCCATCGCGGCCTGGGGTAGCGGGCGCAGCGTCGGTCCGTCGGAACAGGAGGCGGCGCTGCGCGCATCCGGCGCCTGGCTGCCGCTGGCGGCACTGCTGGCGCTAGCGGCGGCCTGCCTGCTGGCGGCGCTGGTGCCGGCGATCCGCGCCGCACGCCATGAGGTGGCGCGCGGGCTGGCGCTGCTGCCGCCCCAGCAGGACGGCTGACAGCCTGTGGACAAGGATGTGGACAGGATTGTGGAAGAGGGTAAGCAAGCCCTGTGCACAGCCTGTGGTTTTGCTGTGCACAAGTGGATTACGCGCTTTACTTCTTGACCTTGACCGGACGCTGCCAGCCTTCCACGGTCAATTGCTTGGGCCGCGAAATGGTCAGCTTGCCGGCCGGCGCATCCTTGGTCAGCGTGGTGCCGGCGCCCAGGGTCGCGCCCTTGCCGACGGTGACCGGCGCCACCAGCTGGCTGTCGCTGCCGATGAAGGCATCGTCTTCGATGGTGGTGCGGAATTTATTCGCGCCATCGTAGTTGCAGGTGATGGTACCGGCGCCGATGTTGACGCGCGAGCCGACGTCGGCATCGCCGACATAGGCCAGGTGATTCGCCTTGCTGTGGGCGGCGATCTTGCTGTTCTTGACTTCCACGAAGTTGCCGATGTGGACATCCTGGCCGAGTTCCGTGCCCGGGCGCAGGCGCGCGTACGGGCCGATGACCGATTGCTCGCCGACCACGGCATCTTCGAAGTGGCAGAACGGTTTGACCTGGGCGCCGGCCGCGACCGTCGTGTTCACCAGCACGCTGTGGGCACCGATCGTCACCCCATCGCCGAGCGTGACATTGCCCTCGAACACACAGCCGACGTCGATGGTGACGTCGCGTCCGCATTGCAGGGTGCCGCGCACGTCGATGCGCGCCGGATCCATCAGGGTCACGCCCCCTTCCAGCAGGGCATGGGCGATGTTCAGCTGGTGGCGCCGTTCCAGTTCGGCCAGCTGCACCTTGGAATTCACGCCCGCCACTTCCCACTCGGCCGCAGGTTGGGCCGACACCACCGGCACCCCGGCGGCCACGGCCTTGGCCACGATATCGGTCAGGTAATACTCGCCCTGGGCATTGTTGTTCTGCAAGGAATCGAGCCAGCCGCCCAGGTACTGGGTTGGAATGACCATGATGCCGCTGTTGATTTCCTTGATCGCGCGCTCGGCTTCGGTGGCGTCCTTTTCTTCCACGATGCGCACGATGCGGCCATCCTCGCGCACGATGCGGCCCAGGCCGAAGGGATTGTCCTGGACCACGGTGAGGATCGCCAGTTTATCGCTGCCCGCCGCTTCGACCAGGCGCTGCAGCGAGGCGGCGGTGGTCAGCGGCACGTCGCCGTACAGCACCAGCGTCGGCGCGCTCGGATCGATCTGCGGCAGCGCCTGCATGACGGCGTGACCGGTGCCCAGCTGCGGCTGCTGCAGGGCGGTATCGATGGCGAGACTGCTGCTGCCGTTCCACCCGGCAACCGCACTCGGCACCGCTGCGCCGCCGTGCCCGTAAATCACGCATAATTTGCCGGGCTGGAGGCTCAGTGCGGTGTTGATAACATGCTGCAACAGCGGCTTGCCAGCCAGCGGATGCAAGACTTTCGGCAGTGCGGATTGCATGCGCTTTCCCATGCCTGCGGCGAGGATGACAACGTTCATAAGCCGATCTCGGATGAATTGAATAAGTTGAAGTGATTACTAAATGAAAAAGTTTAACACGCACCCCCAATTGCTCCAGCGCGTGCGCCTGCTGTTTCTGGCGTTTGTCGTGGTGTTGGCCGCCGGCTGCAGCTCGATCCGGTTTACGTACAACCACGGCGACACCTTGTTGTACTACTGGTTGAATGCTTACATCGATATCGATAGTGACCAGTCCGACTGGGTCAAGAAAGACATCGACAGCCTGTTCCAGTGGCACCGCAGCACCCAGCTGCGCGACTACGCCGGGCTGATGACCAAGATGCAGCGCCAGCTCGGCGACGGCAACGTGACCCAGGACGAATTGCTGGCCGATTACCGCGACATCAAGGCGCGTACCGAATTGCTGGCCTTCAAAGCCTTGCCGCAACTGGCCGATCTGGCCATGTCGATCAAGCCCGACCAGATCGCCCAGATGGAAAAGAAATTCGCCAAGAATAATGCCGACTTCCGCAAGAAATTCATGAGCGGCAGCGTGCAGGACCAGCAGGATGCGCGTTTCAAGAAATCGATGGAACAATTCGAACTGTGGTTCGGCAGTTTCAGCCGCGACCAGGAAGCGGCGCTGCACAAGGCGTCCGATGCGCGTCCGCTGGATAACGAGATCTGGCTGCAGGAACGCACGCTGCGCCAGAAGAAAATCGTGGCGCTGCTGCGCCGCGTGCAGCAGGAAAAGATGAACAAGGAACAGACCATGTCGGCCATTCACAACCTGCTGCGCGACATGTTCGACCGCATGGATGCGCCCGACCGCAAAGCCTTCTTCGACGCTTATGTGGACAACACGGCGAAATTCATCGTCACGGCGATCCGCCTGACCACGCCGGAACAAAAAGCCCATGCGCAAAAACGCATGCAGGGCTGGATCAGCGATTTCAACGCGCTGGCCCAGGGCAAATAAGTTATCAAGTCAATCGACAACGCGGCCGTAATGGCCGCGTTTTGCATGGGGCCGTCGATGCGTCAAACGCGCATGCTATAGTCGCCCCATGCAAAAGAAGAAGTCCTCCTCCCCCTCGTATCCCCGCCGTCCCGGCCCGCCGCAACAAGTCCGCATCATCGGCGGCACCTGGAAACGCACCCCGCTGCCCGTCCTCGACGCCTTCGGCCTGCGCCCGACCCCGGACCGCGTCCGCGAAACCGTGTTCAACTGGATCACGCACCAGATCGACGGCGACTGGGACAAGCTCGACTGCCTCGACCTGTTCGCCGGCAGCGGCGCCCTCGGCTTCGAAGCCGCCAGCCGCGGCGCCAACGCCGTCACCATGATCGACACCCTCGGCCCGGTCGTGCGCCAGCTGGAAACGATCAAGGACAAACTGAAGGCCGATACCGTGCGCGTGCTGCGCGCCGATGCCTTGACCGCGGCGCGCGACTTGGCGCAGCGCGGCCAGCGTTTCGACCTGATCTTCCTGGACCCGCCTTACCAGCAGGATTTCCTGAGCCAGGCCTTGCCGCTGTGCGCGCCGTTGCTGAAGCCTGGCGGCCTGGTATATGCGGAGTCGGGCGACCGCCTGCCATTCGCGGAAACCGCCGCTGCAGAGGACAGCGTGCCCGCATGGCTGGCACAATGGGAACTGGTGCGTGGCGACAAAGCCGGCATGGTGCACTTCCACCTCTTGAAGTTGCACTAAAACACCGCAACATCCGCCCTGAACCGGGGCGGCTGCCGAAATTTCAGGCATAATGCGCGTCTATTCAGGTGCATTTTCCAGGGAGCCGCAATGGTTGTAGCCGTTTATCCAGGTACTTTCGATCCGCTGACCCGCGGCCATGAGGATTTGGTGCGTCGCGCATCGGGCCTGTTCGACACCCTGGTGGTGGGCGTGGCCGACAGCAAGAACAAGAAACCCTTCTTTTCGCTGGACGAGCGCCTGGAAATCGCCAACGAAGTGCTCGGGCACTATCCGAACGTGCAGGTCGAAAGCTTTTCCGGCCTGCTCAAGGATTTCGTGCGCAAGCACGATGCCCGGGTGATCGTGCGCGGCCTGCGCGCCGTGTCCGACTTCGAATACGAGTTCCAGATGGCGGGCATGAACCGCTACCTGCTGCCCGATGTCGAAACGCTGTTCCTGACCCCGTCCGACCAGTACCAGTTCATCTCGGGCACCATCGTGCGCGAGATCGCCATGCTGGGCGGGGATGTCTCCAAATTCGTCTTCCCTTCGGTCGACCGCTGGCTGCAGAAGAAAATCGCCGCGAATGCAGCAATCGCATCCGCAGCGGCGGCATCGACCGCTCCGAAGGCATAACGACCGAGTTATCCCATGGCTTTGCTGATTACCGACGACTGTATCAATTGCGACGTGTGCGAGCCCGAGTGCCCGAACGACGCCATCTCGATGGGCGCGGAGTTTTACCAGATCGATCCGCACAAGTGCACCGAGTGCGTCGGCCACTTCGACGAACCCCAGTGCCAGCAACTGTGTCCCGTCGCCTGCATCCCCTTCGATCCCGCGTGGCGCGAAAGCCGCGAACAACTCCAGGCCAAGTACGAACGCCTGACCGCTGCCAAGGCAGCCTGAAGCTTCAAAACATGCCGGTCCTTCGAGGCCGGCATTTTTTTGTCTGCCGTTTTCGCTGTCGATCCCAAGTCCGCTCCATGCAAGAGGCATAAGCATGCCAACTTTGATTGCGTGCGCAATTCAATTTTGATTGTGCTCGCAATATACAGGATATAAAGGGGTTTCTTGCTTCGTGCTATGCTGGTTCCATGAAAGACGAAACCGACCAGCACTCTGCGCTGCCGTCTTCGGTCAGCGAAAACATCGGCACCATTGCCGATTTTTATGCACGTCATGAAGAACATGTCACGACCACCCAACGTGCCATGGAAAAGGTCGCGCTGTTTCTCGGTAGCCCGGTTTACATCGCCGGCAACATCGGCTTCATCCTGTGCTGGATCCTGATTAACATCACTGCCACCGACCTGCATTTCAAGACCTTCGACCCGCCACCGTTTTCGCTGCTGCAAGGCATCATCACACTGAATGCCTTCGTCATCTCGACAACCGTGCTGATCCGCCAGAACCGCATGTCGCGCCTGGCCGATCATCACGCCCACCTTGACCTGCAAGTCAATCTGCTCACCGAAGAAAAGACCAGCAAGATCATCGAGCTGATCGACCAGCTGCGGCGCGACCTGCCGAATGTCCGCTCGGAAGTCGACAGCGAAGCCGAGGAACTGGCCAAGCCGGCTGATCCGAAAGCCGTGCTCGAAGCGATCGAAAGCAAGAACGACGCCCCCTACGGCGAAGCAGGCGAGCGCGCCCGCAAGTCCGATGAGTGAGACCAGGGTGTTGCCGATTGGCTGCGCTGTGGATAGAGTGCGCTAGAGCAGCATTTTGCTTGCTTGAATACACTAGAAGGAGACACCCCATGCGTTGGATGCACACCCTCGCCGTCGGCGCCGTTCTCAGCGTGACGATGGCCCTGCCTGCCGCCGCTGCCGTCGATGTCAGCGGTTATAAATTCGAGGACACGAACAAGGTCGCGGGCAAGGATTTGAAATTGAACGGTGCCGGCATGCGCACCAAGTTCGTCATCAAAGTCTATGCCGCCGGCCTGTATCTGCCGGAGAAATCGAAGGCGCTGGCCGAGATCCTGAAACAGGACGGCCCGCGCCGCATCACCCTGCAGATGGCGCGCGACGTCTCTTCCGAGGATTTCGGCAAGGCCTTCATGGATGGCCTCAACGATAACGTCGACAAGGCCGAAAAACAGAAGATCGTGGCCCAGATCGGCAAGTTCGGCGAAATGTTCGCCGGCGTCGACGGCCTCAAGAAGGGCGACGTGCTGCACATCGACTGGATTCCGGGCAGTGGCACCGTGTGCGAGCTGAACGGCAAAAAACTGATCGAAAACGTCCCCGACATCAATTTTTATAACGCGCTGTTGCGCATCTGGCTGGGCGACAAGCCGGTCGACCGCTCGCTCAAGCCGGCGCTGCTGGGCGACGTCCGCTAAGCTTTTACTTTTCCCATCAAAAACGCGGCCCCGGGCAACCGGTAGCCGCGTTTTTTTCGTCCCGATTTTTTGACTGCGTGGCTGCCATTTTTTCGGGGTGGGGATCCCCTGCACCCGCCATGTCGAGGGCGCCAACGCGCTCGATCTTCGATGTTATCGAAAGTGACCGTATCTCATCCATAATCCACGACTTTATATGAACTTCATTCAAACTCTACGATAATGACCCTATATTTCATCCATATTCCAGCAATTATTCTTGTTGATGATTTTCATATGGCCTCATACTAAAATATCCGGAAAACAGCAATAGCTCATCAATATCGACTATTTTAGCGCGATGATCTGTCATTGATCATTCATCTTTCAATTGATCACATAATCGAATTTATGCATACTACCTTTCGTATCGACTAATTGTTAAATCATCCGGGCGAAAAAATCCCACCAAAACCCGGGTAACCGGAAATCAGGGGCGGATGGCGAGAATGACTTACCCTGGCCGGTAGACGAGGCCAACGGTGGCAGGCTGAAGAGGAGATGGGAGCGGCGGCGCCGGCAGGCGAAAAAAAACGGCGCCCGTTACCGGACGCCGTTTTCTTGGAGGAAGCGAGTAAATTCTATCAGGAGCGCGAACCCATGGCCCGCACGCTTGGGGTATCGAGCTCGAGGTCGGCATGCTTGGCCGCGTTCAGCTTGCGGCGGGCCGCCAGTTGGTCCTTGGTCGGACGCGGGCGTACCACCAGCACCAGCGCACGGGCGATGCCGATCAACAGCGGGCGGAAGAACATCAGCACGGCGCCCAGTACGGTCAACTGCACCATGCCGGTCACCAGATGAGTAAAGGGAACGGCGGTCAGGGGCGCTTGGAACAGGGTGTCGGCGAAAGACATGGCTTATATATATAGGATATCGATGAGTTCCAGATCACTATAGTGCAACGCAACATATAAATCTAATTACGTTCCCTGATAGTGCTCATGCTGTTCGTGAATGGGAAATCAGGTACACTGTCATCACCTTGTTTACCCTTTAGCGCCGAATCGCCATGAGCTTTCTTACGCTTGACCTGAACCTGCTCCGTGTCTTCGACGCTGTCATGACCGAGCAAAACCTGACCCGAGCCGCCGGCCACCTGGCCATGACGCAACCTGCCGTCTCGAACGCCATCAAGCGCCTGCGCGAGAGTCTCGGCGACGAATTGCTGATCCGGACCGCCTATGGCGTGAAGCCGACGCCGCGTGCCGAAGCGCTGTGGCCCTCGGTGCGCCAGGCGCTGGCCGCGCTGGAAGCGGCCGTGATGCCGGAAACCTTCGACGTCTCCAAGGCCCAGGCCACCTTCCGCCTGGCCATGGCCGATGCCACCGCCGCGCTGTGGCTGCCGTCGCTGGTGCGCTCGATCGAAAAAGAGGCACCGGGCGTCAACATCCGCATGGTGCCGCTGACCACACGCGAGCCGCGCCCGATGTTGCTGCGCGGCGACATCGACCTGGCCGTCGGCTTCTTCCCCGGCGTCGCCGCCCAGCTGTCGTATGAAACCGGTTCGCCGATCCGCCACGAGCGCCTGTATTCGGGAGAATATGTGGCCGTGATGCGCAAGAACCACGCGCTGGCGCAGGGCAGGCTGGACCTGGACGAGTACTGCAAGGCCGACCACCTGCTGGTGAGCTTCTCGGGCCGTGCACACGGCCTGGTCGACGAGGCACTGGCCCAGATCGGCCGCGAACGGCGGATCCTGTTAACGGTGAATCAGTTCTTCACCGCCGGCCGCGTGGTCGCCAATTCCGACCTGGTCACCGTGCTGCCCAAGCACCTGATCGCCTCCACCGGCGCCGCCGACGCGCTGGTCTGGCGCGAACTGCCGTTCCAGCTGCCGGCCGTGCACCTCGACATGCTGTGGCACGAACGCGATGGCCGCAGCCCGGCCCACCGCTGGCTGCGCAACAACCTGGAAAGCATGTCGGCCTCGGCCCAGAAGACGCTGCCGCAAAAGTCGGAGACGAATGAGCGGATGGAGAAGGTGGCGTAATTCGTCATTCCCGCGGAAGCGGGAATGACGGCTATAAGGCTTATTTGATCGGCAACTTGGTCGTATTCTTGACCTCTTCCATCACCGCATACGTGTGCGTCTCGCGCACCCCCTTCTGCAGCAATGTCTTACCAAGGAACTCGCGGTAAGCCGCCATGTCCTTGACACGCGCCTTGACCAGGTAATCAAAGCCGCCCGCCACCATGTGGCACTCGAGCACTTCCGGAATCAGCTGCACGCTCTGTTTGAAGGCGTCGAACACCTCGGGCGTCGTGCGGTCCAGCACCACTTCGATGAAGACCAGCAGCGACACGTCCAGCAGCTGCGGATTCAACTGGGCCGTATAGCCCATGATGTAGCCGGACTCGTGCAACTTGCGCACCCGTTCCAGGCAGGCTGCCGGCGACAGGTTGACCCGTGCCGCCAGTTCGACGTTGCTGATGCGTCCGTCGCTCTGTAGCTCGGCAAGGATTTTCTTGCTGATCTTGTCCAGCATCTTGGTTCACTCTCCACTATAAATATTATTTGGTGAAATTCTCTCACCAAAAACTATCTATTGCTAGTCTTCTGTAAAAACAGAATTAATCAAGAAGAATTCTCTCTACAATCGAATCATGTTTCCGCATTCCGACTCGCGCCGGCCGTATTTACGGTGCGGCGCGTTTTGCCATGCGCAGCCAGCCCCCGATTGCTCCCGATTTTTCACTTTTTTTTCGAGTTTCCATGAACATTGCCGCCGCCCCGGCCACCACCTTCGTTCCTTTCGACGCCCTGCAGGCCGAGACCCGCAGCGCCCAGGCGCCCTTGCGCGCCGCGATCACCGCCGCCTACCGCCGCGACGAGACCACCGCGGTGGAATGGCTGCTGGCGCAGGGTGCACGTGCCCATGCGGATGCGCATGGCCTGGCGCATCGCCTGGTGAGCGCGGTGCGTGCCAAGCGCACCCGCGCGTCCGGCGTGGATGCGCTGATGCACGAATTCTCGCTGTCGTCCGAGGAAGGCGTCGCCCTGATGTGCCTCGCCGAAGCGCTGCTGCGCATCCCGGACAGCGAGACCGCCGACCGCCTGATCGCCGACAAGATCAGCAAGGGTGACTGGAAAAAGCACCTGGGCGAATCGCCGTCGCTGTTCGTGAACGCCGCCACCTGGGGTTTATTGGTCACCGGCAAGCTGGTGGGGTCGAGTAGTGAAAAAGGCCTGGGCGCGGCGCTGACGCGGATGATCGCGAAGGGCGGCGAACCGCTGATCCGCAAGGGCGTCGACCTGGCGATGCGCATGCTCGGCAACCAGTTCGTGACCGGCCAGACCATCGAGGAAGCGCTGAAGAACAGCCGCGACAACGAAACCCGCGGCTACCGCTACTCCTACGACATGCTGGGCGAAGCCGCGCTGACCGAGCTCGATGCGCAGAACTATTACGCCTCGTATGAAGCGGCGATCCACGCGATCGGCAAGGCCTCGAATGGCCGCGGCATCAAGGACGGTCCGGGCATTTCCATCAAGCTGTCGGCGCTGCATCCACGCTACAGCCGCGCCCAGTATGCGCGCGTGATGGCGGAACTGCTGCCGCGCGTGCGCCAGCTGGTGCTGCTTGCCAAGGAATACAACATCGGCATCAACATCGACGCCGAAGAAGCCGACCGCCTCGAGATTTCGCTCGACATGCTGGAAGCACTGGCCTTCGACCCCGACCTGGCCGGTTTCGAGGGCATCGGCCTGGTGGTGCAGGGCTATCAAAAACGCTGCCCGTTCGTGATCGATTTCGTGGTCGACCTGGCGCGCCGCAGCGGCCGCAAATTCATGGTGCGCCTGGTCAAGGGTGCGTACTGGGATGCCGAGATCAAGCGCGCCCAGGTCGATGGCCTGCCGGGCTACCCGGTGTACACGAGAAAGGTCTACACCGACGTTTCCTACCTCACCTGCGCGCGTAAGCTGTTGGCCGCGACCGACGTCATCTACGCCCAGTTCGCCACCCACAACGCCCACACCTTGTCCGTGATCTACACCTGGGCCAAGGCGGACAATGTACAAAATTACGAATTCCAGTGCCTGCACGGCATGGGAGAGACGCTGTACGACCAGGTCGTCGGTGCCGACAACCTGAACAAGGCTTGCCGCATCTATGCGCCGGTCGGTTCGCACGAAACCCTGCTGGCCTACCTGGTGCGCCGGCTGCTGGAAAACGGCGCCAATTCGTCGTTCGTGAACCAGATCGTCGACGAAAGCGTGCCGATCGAGACGCTGCTGACCGACCCGTTCGACGCCGCCCGTGCCGCCAACTGCCTGCCGCATCCGCGCATCCCGCTGCCGCAGGCGCTGTACCCGGACGGCCGTAAAAATTCCGGTGGCCTGGATCTCGCCAACGAAGACGTGCTGGCGGCCCTGGCAGGCGAACTGGGCACTGCGCGTCCCTACGTGGCAGCGCCATTGATCGATGGCCAGCGCGAAGCGGCGGGCAGCGTGAATATCGTGAATCCGGCGCAGTCGGCTGATATCGTCGGCCACATTACCGAAGCCACAGTCGGCGACGTCGATACCGCCCTGGGCGCCGCCGTGGCCGCCGCGCCGGCGTGGGAGGGTCTCGGCAACGCCGCGCGTGCCGACATCCTGCTGCGCGTGGGCGATCTGTTCGAACAGCACCAGGCCGAACTGATGGCGCTGGCGGTGCGCGAAGCCGGTAAATCGCTGCCGAATGCGATCGCCGAAATCCGCGAAGCCGTCGACTTCCTGCGTTATTACGCAACCGAGATCCGCAGCGCCAGCACCATCCGGGCGCTGGGACCCGTGACATGCATCAGCCCATGGAACTTCCCGCTGGCGATTTTTACCGGCCAGGTCGCGGCCGCACTGGCCGCCGGCAATACCGTGCTGGCAAAACCGGCCGAGCAGACGCCGCTGATCGCCTTCCGCGCGGTGCAGCTGTTCCACGAGGCCGGCGTGCCGGCCGGCGCGCTGCAGCTGCTGCCGGGCCGCGGCGAAACCGTCGGTGCCGCCTTGACCGGCGATGCGCGCGTAAAAGGCGTGATTTTTACCGGGTCGACCGAAGTCGCCCAATTGATCAACCGCACGCTGGCCCAGCGCGCCGTGCGCGAGGGCTGCGACATTCCGCTGATTGCGGAAACCGGCGGCCAGAACGCCCTGATCGTCGATTCCTCGGCGCTGCCGGAACAGGTGGTGCAGGACGTATTGAGCTCGGCCTTCGACAGTGCCGGCCAGCGCTGCTCGGCGCTGCGCGTGCTGTTCCTGCAGGACGATATCGCCGATAAGACGATCCACATGCTGAAGGGCGCGATGCAGGAATTGCGCGTTGGCGTACCGGACCGCCTGGCCACCGACATCGGTCCGGTGATCGATGCCGAAGCACAGGGCAACCTGCTGGGCCATATCGAGCGCATGAAGGCGAACGCGAAACAGCATTTCTCGCTGTCGCTGCCGGATGGCCTGGCGCAGCAGGGCACCTTCGTGCCGCCGACGGTGCTGGAAATCGGGTCGCTGGCCGAGCTGCAGCGCGAAGTGTTCGGTCCGGTGCTGCATATCGTGCGCTACCGCCGCGCCGACCTGGCGCAAGTGGTCGACACCATCAACGCCACCGGCTATGGCCTGACGCTGGGCGTGCATTCGCGTATCGACGAGACCATCGACTTCATCGCCACGCGCGCCCACGTCGGCAACATCTACGTCAACCGCAACATCGTCGGTGCCGTGGTCGGCGTGCAACCCTTCGGCGGAGAAGGCAAATCCGGTACCGGTCCCAAGGCCGGCGGTCCGCTCTACCTGAAGCGCCTGCAACAGGATGCGGCGCCGCTCCTCACCCACGAGCGTCGCAGCAATGCCGCGCTGGACGCGCTGTTGGCCTGGGCGCGCGCCAACGGCCATGCCGCGCTCGCCACGCTGGCCGACGGCTACATGCAGACCACGCTGAACGGCATCGAGCTGGAATTGCCGGGCCCGACCGGCGAGCGCAACCTGCTCGCCTTTGTCCCGCGCGGTACCGTCCTGTGCGCCGCCGCGTCGACCGCCGGCCTGCTGAACCAGCTGGCGGCGGTGTTCGCTACCGGCAACCGTGCGCTGGTGCTGGAAGAGGGCCGCGCGCTGCTGCCGGCCAACCTGCCGGCCGGCGTCCAGGCGCAGCTGCGCGTGATCGGCGCCGCCAGGCTGGAAGGCAGCGATATCGCGATGGCGCTGGTCGAGGCCGGCGCGTCGAGCACGCTGCACGACCGGCTGGCAGGCCGTCCGGGCGCCATCGTCGGCATCGTCGACACCCGCGAGAGCGCGCCGGTCGCCCTGTGGCGCCTGGTGGCGGAACGCGCACTGTGCGTCAACACGACCGCGGCTGGGGGTAACGCAAGCCTGATGACGCTGGGAGTGTGATCATCCGGGAGCCCCGAATTCTGTAGTCCCCGCGGGGGCCTCGAAAGCCGTCGCGAGCGGCAGCAGGTTTGCGAGGTCCCCGCCGTATGCAATGCATAACTTGGAGGAAGACATGCTAGTAGGCGTTCCCAAAGAAATCAAAAACCACGAGTACCGGGTCGGCCTGACGCCGCCCAGCGTGCATGAGCTGGTGGCGCGCGGCCACCAGGTGATGGTGCAGACCGGCGCCGGTGCCGAGATCGGCTTGTCCGACGCGCAATACCAGGCGGCCGGCGCCAGCATCGCCGGCGATGCGCGCGACATCTTCGCGCAGGCCGACATGATCGTGAAGGTCAAGGAACCGCAGCCGGGCGAATGCGCCATGCTGCGCCCGGGCCAGATCCTGTACACCTATCTGCACCTGGCGCCGGATCCGGAGCAGACCGCGGCGCTGATCGATGCCGGCGCGGTCTGCATCGCCTACGAAACCATCACCGGCCCCGGCGGCGGCTTGCCGCTGCTGGCGCCGATGAGCGAAGTGGCGGGGCGGATGGCGATCCAGGCCGGCGCCAGCCACCTGGAAAAATCGAAGGGCGGCATGGGGCTGCTGCTGGGCGGCGTGCCCGGCGTGGCGGCCGGCCACGTGGTCGTCATCGGCGCCGGCGTGGTCGGCACCAATGCGCTACAGATGGCGATCGGCAGCGGTGCCCGCGTCACCGTGCTCGATAAGAACGTCGACCGCCTGCGCCAGCTCGACCTGGTGTTCGGCAACCGCATTTCCACCCTGTATTCGAATGCGCACGCGATCGAGGAAGCGGTGCTGTCGGCCGACCTGGTCGTCGGCGGCGTGCTGGTCCCGGGCGCGGCGGCACCGAAGCTGGTCACGCGGGCGATGGTGGCACGCATGAAAAAAGGGGCGGTCATGGTCGACGTCGCGATCGACCAGGGCGGCTGCTTCGAGACCTCGCACCCGACCACCCATGCCGACCCGACCTTCATGGTCGATGGCGTCGTCCATTACTGCGTGGCGAACATGCCGGGCGCAGTGGCGCGAACCTCGACCTTTGCGCTGAACAACGCCACCATCGCGCACGCGATCGCGCTGGCCAACAAGGGCTGGCAGGAGGCGCTGCGCGACGATCCCCACCTCAAGAATGGCCTGAACGTCTGCCAAGGCAGGATCACGCACCAGGCCGTGGCCTGGGACCTCGGCTACGACTACATGCCGGCGGATACCTTGCTGGCCTGAACGCCGGCTCCCAGTTGGCGACAAAACTGGCGCACGATACAAAATGCATAACGCGCGGCCACCGATTTCACGAAACGCATGAAATCGGTGGCCGCGTTTTCATTGGCATTGTCGGAAATCGTGCGGATCACGCCGAACGGTATGCCGAGCTCGAAACACACCTGGGCCACGGCAGCGCCTTCCATCTCGACGGCCAGCAAACCCGGCAGAGCCTCGCCAAGGGCCTGTATGCGCTCTCTGCTGCCCACGAACTGGTCGCCGCTACCGATGAGGCCACGATGGATGCGCGGCGACTGGAGCGCGAATACGGCCCTTTCTTGGACATCGATGGTGGTCGCCAGTTCGGTGTCGAGGAAATCGCCGGCAGCTTGAAGCAATTGCAGCGCCATGGTCTGGTCGGACGCGAAGTGGCTGATGCCGGTTAACGGCACCTCATGACGTGGAAACAAGGGACTCGCATCCATGTCGTGCTGGACCAGCGATTCCGCGACCACGATGTCGCCGACATGCACCGATTTGTCGGCACTGCCGGCCACGCCCGTGAACAGGATGTGGGTAACCCCGAATTTTTCCACAAGCAGTGTCGCAGTCATGGCAGCTGCAACCTTGCCAATTCGCGATAGAACGCACACAGCGTCGATTTCCCACAGTTGTCCGACCCAGACCTCACGCATGCCATGGATGAGCTTGTAGGGGCTCTGCATGGCTTCTACGAGGCCCTGCTGTTCTTCGTGCAAGGCGCTGATGATGCCTAACCGCATAGTTGATCGTCCTGGAAGGGATTGAAGGTGATGTTAACGGTGTATACGCCGGACGCATACATGCTTGTTGTCGTGCTCATACGCCGGATGTATAGGTGCTTTATCGCTGACCTATGCGTCCGGCGTATACGCATGTTTACGCAGGTAGTCGTCGTTTATGCCGTTTGGCGTCCTGCGTCCTGCATTCCCTGCTTGCCGGTTTTTGTTTTAATAGACCAAAGATATATATAAAACTGGTAGTAGATAGTAAACGCGGCTCCTTCTGTGGATAAAGCCGGATTTGTCTACAGCATCAATGGTTTACGTGACGACGTATACGCTGGAAAAGGATTGTATCTAAGTTGAACCGTTCGTGGACAAAAAGCGGTGTTAACCAGAAAAGGCGTCTTCTGCACATCCAGTCCTGTGGATATGCAGGGCTTTCTCCACAGGCGCCAGCCTGAAGAGCTGGTTTTGTTGTCTTCAGAACCAGTTTTTCAGGGAGGACGCTCCCGTAAACCATGCCGGTCAACCCGCCAGCGCTTTGAACTGGTCGTCCTGGTTTTGCATGCATGTGCGACAACCCGTCTTCGATCAGCCGTTAACCACATTCCCTGCGATGAGTTCGCATCGCGTTCTTCCTGTAGACAAACAAAAGCATGCAGTCACGCGGCATGGCCGCAGCCGTTTGTCCACGCGCACCGCGTCTTTGTTTTAGTTAACTTGGATAAATATATAAATTGGTAGTGATAGTAAACGCCTGCCTATCTGTGGATAAGCCGGATTTTCTTCACAAGCTCAATGGTTTACCTGCGTTCGAACCAGCTGAACAAGCCTTGCGTCTGGCGAGGACGTTAACTGGACAAAAATCAGGCTGTGGACGGGCAGGGCAGTTCCGCACATTCGATCCTGTTGATATGCATGGGCTTATCCACAGCGGCGCTGATTTTTCTTGGTAAACACGGTTTTTCAGATGGCCGGCAAGGCCGTCGAAGCCCGAATGCAGTCCAGGCCGGCAGTTGGATCGGCGCCTGGATATGTTTCTTCGGTGACGCCCGCTTTTTGGTTAACCAATTCGACGGCGAAGTTGAGCAGCACGGTTCGCCAATGTTAACGCTGCCGCGAGGCGGCTTTTTTTTCGCACGCCTTCGGCATACGCGAAGCAGGTCGTCAGGTTTACAACCAAAAGCTTGTATACAGAATGATGGTAATAGTTAACACCCCCCATTCTCTGTGGATAAGCCCGGTTTTGTTCACAAGATCAAATGTTTACGTACCGTATAAGGCAGTGTGCTGTTCCTGTATGTGCCTGGTGGAAAAACTGGACAAAATTTTTGCTCGTGGAAAAACACGGCGTTCCTCACAATCGATACCTGTGGATATGCAAACCCTTATCCACAACGGATGAGTGCCTGTAAACCTTAATCATCTGGTAAGCTTGCCTCCACGAAGTTCTGATCTGCATCCTGAGCGGCATTACCTGATCGACGTATACGGATCGAGAGGCGCGGCATGGAATCGGCGGGAGAATACGATTACGTCATCGTCGGCGCCGGCACCGCCGGCTGCCTGCTGGCCAACCGCCTCACCCGCCAACCCGAGACCCGGGTCTTGCTGCTCGAAGCCGGCGGCAAGGATGACTACCTGTGGATCCACATCCCGGTCGGCTACCTCTACTGCATCGACAATCCGCGCACCGACTGGCTGTTCCGCACCGAACTCGAACCCGGCCTGGGCGGCCGTGCCCTCCTGTATCCACGCGGTAAAGTATTGGGCGGCAGTTCCTCGATCAACGGCATGATCTATATGCGCGGCCAGGCCGGCGATTACGACCGCTGGGCCGCGTTCACCGGCGATCCATCCTGGCGCTGGGATGCCGTGCTGCCGGTTTTTAAACGCAGCGAAGACCATCATGGCGGCGCCAGCGCCATCCACGGCAGCGGTGGCGAGTGGCGCGTCGAGCGCCAGCGCCTGTCCTGGAAAATCCTGGACGCCTTCCGCGAAGCGGCGGCCGAGAACGGCATTCCGAAAATCGACGATTTCAATGGCGGCGATAACGCCGGCTGCGCCTATTTCGACGTCAACCAGCGCCGCGGCATCCGCCTGAACACGGCCAAGGCCTTCCTGCGGCCGGCGGCGCGGCGCCCGAATCTGACCATCATGACCGGCTGCCACGTCGAGCGGCTGCTGATCGAGGACGGCGAACACGGCCAGGTCTGCCGCGGCGTGCGCTTTACGGGCGGGGGCAGGGCGTTCAGCGCCGCGGCGCGCCGCGAAACCCTGCTCGCCGCCGGCGCCATCGGCTCGCCGCACATCCTGCAATTGTCCGGCATCGGGCCGGCCGACTTGCTGCACGCGCACGGTATCCGGCCCCGGGTCGATGCCCCCGGCGTCGGCGCCAACCTGCAGGATCACCTGCAATTGCGCATGGTCTACCGCATCAGCGGCGCGCGTTCGCTGAACACCAGCGCCGCTTCCTGGTACGGCAAGATGATGATCGGGATGCAATACGTGCTGTCGCAGAGCGGGCCGATGTCGATGGCGCCGTCGCAGCTGGGGGCGTTTGCCCGCTCCGATCCATCCCAGGCCACGCCCAACCTGCAATACCACGTGCAGCCCCTGTCCCTGGAAAAGTTCGGCGATCCGCTACACGGTTTTCCCGCGTTCACCGCCAGCGTCTGCAACCTGCGCCCGAGCTCGCGCGGCCATGTGCGCCTCGCTTCGAACGACAGTCACGTCGCGCCGAAGATCACGCCGAATTACCTGAGCACGGCCGAAGACCGCAAGGTCGCGGCCGATGCGCTGGCGCTGACGCGGCGCATCGTGGCTTCCAGGGCGCTGGCGGCCTACCGGCCCGAAGAGTTCAAGCCGGGGCCGCATTACCGTACCGAGGAAGAGCTGGCCGAAGCGGCCGGCCTGATCGGCAACACGATTTTCCACCCGGTCGGCACCTGCCGCATGGGGCCCGCCGGCGATCCCTTGTCGGTGCTCGACAGCCGCCTGCGGGTCAAGGGCGTGGCCGGGTTGCGCGTGGTCGACGCCTCGGTCATGCCCTGGATCACCTCCGGCAACACGAATTCACCGACCCTGATGATCGCCGAACAGGCGGCGCAATGGATTCTCGACACCACCGCGCAGACGACAGCGGAGATGACAATATAAGGAGACGACCGGCATGGCCGACGCGGACATCATTCTCGAAACGCGCAAGCTCAGCAAGGAGTTCAAGGGGTTCACGGCGGTCGACGCCGTCGATCTGCAGGTGCGGCGCGGCCATATCCACGCACTGATCGGCCCCAATGGCGCCGGCAAAACCACCTGTTTCAATTTGCTGACGCGCTTCCTGGCGCCGACGTCGGGCAAGATTTTGTTCAACGGCCGCGACATCAGCCGGGTGCCGCCGGCGCGGGTGGCGCGCATGGGCATCGTGCGTTCGTTCCAGATTTCGGCGGTGTTCCCGCACCTGACCGTGTTGCAGAACGTGCGCGTCGGCCTGCAGCGCCGGCTCGGCACCAGTTATCAGTTCTGGCGCAGCGTGCGCTCGCTCGGGGTGCTCGACGAGCGCGCGCGCGAATTGCTGGCCGAGGTCGACCTGGCCGGCTTTGCCGACACCGTCACCGCCGACTTGCCCTACGGCCGCAAGCGTGCACTCGAGATCGCCACTACGCTGGGCATGGAACCGGAACTGATGCTGCTCGACGAGCCGACCCAGGGCATGGGCCATGAAGACGTGCACCGGGTGACGGCGCTGATCAAGAATGTGGCGCAGGGGAGAACGGTGCTGATGGTCGAGCACAACATGAACGTGGTGTCCGGCATCTGCGACCGTATCTCGGTGCTGCAGCGCGGCGCCATCCTGGCCGAGGGCAGTTATGCCGAGGTGTCGAAGAATCCACAGGTGATGGAAGCCTATATGGGCAGTGCCGATGCGGTCTTGCAGGGAGGGCACGGATGACGGCCGCGCTCGAATTGACGGGCGTCCAAGCCTGGTATGGCGAATCGCACATCCTGCACGACGTCAGTTTCAGCGTCGCCCGCGGCGAAGTCGTGACCCTGCTCGGGCGTAACGGCGCCGGCCGCACCACGACTTTGCGCGCCGTTATGGGCCTGACCGGTGCCCGCTCGGGCTCGATCAAGGTCGACGGCGTCGAGGCGATTTCCCTGCCGACCCACCGGATCGCCCATCTCGGCATCGGCTATTGCCCGGAAGAGCGGGGCATCTTCTCGGCGCTGTCGACCGAGGAAAACCTGATGCTGCCGCCGCGGCTGCAGGGCAGGAACGCCTCGGACGGCGTGGCCATGAGCGTCGACGACATTTACGGAATGTTCCCCAACCTGTACGAGCGCCGCCACAGCCAGGGCACGCGCCTGTCCGGCGGCGAACAGCAGATGCTGGCGGTCGCACGCATCCTGCGCACCGGTGCGCGCCTGCTCTTGCTCGATGAAATCTCGGAAGGACTGGCGCCGGTCATCGTGCAGGCGCTGGCGCGCACCATTCTCATGCTGAAGGAACGCGGCTACACGATCGTGATGGTGGAACAGAACTTCCGCTTCGCGGCGCCGCTGGCCGACCGCTTTTATGTCATGGAACACGGCCGCATCGTCAGCACGGTTGCGGCTTCACAACTGCAGGCCAGCATGCCGGCACTGACGGAACTGCTCGGCATCTGAACCGAGGCAAGAACACGACAAGCGATTTTTTTACAACGGAGACGAGAATGAACATCACAGCGATCGCCCTTGCCGCCAGCGCGGCCCTGTCCCTGCCGGCCCAGGCCCAAGTCTCGGGCGACACCATCAAGATCGGCATGATCACCGATTTGTCCGGCGTGTATTCCGACGTCGACGGCAATGGCGGCGCGGAAGCGGTGCGCATGGCGATCGCCGACATGGGGGGCGCCATCAACGGCAAAAAAATCGAGTTCGTGGTCGCCGACCACCAGAACAAGCCGGACATCGCCGCCAGCCGCGCACGCGAATGGTTCGACCAGCAGGGCGTCGACATGCTGATCGGCGGCACCAATTCCGGCGCCAGCCTGGCCATGGCGAAAGTCGCACGTGAAAAGAAAAAAGTGTTCATCGCGATCGGGTCCGGCACCGCACAATTGACCAACGAACAGTGCTCGCCCTACACCGTGCACTACGCCTACGACACCGTGGCGCTGGCGCGCGGCACCGGCGCCACCATGGTGAAGCAGGGCGGCAAGTCCTGGTATTTCCTGACCGCCGACTATGCCTTCGGCCAGTCACTCGAAAAGGACACCACCGACGTCGTCAAGGCCAACGGCGGCAGCGTCCTGGGCAGCGTACGCCACCCGCTGTCGGCTTCCGACTTCTCGTCCTTCCTGCTGCAGGCGCAGGGGTCCAAGGCGCAGGTGCTGGGCCTGGCGAACGCCGGCGGCGATTTCATCAACGCCGTCAAGGCGGCCAACGAATTCGGCCTGACCAAGAAAATGAAAGTCGCCGGGCTGCTGGTCTTCATCAATGATATCCACACGCTCGGCCTGAACACGACCCAGGGCCTGTACCTCACCGACGGCTGGTACTGGGACCAGAACGATGCTAGCCGCGCCTGGGCCAGGCGCTACTTTGCCAAGATGAAGAAGCAGCCGTCGATGCTGCAGGCGGCCGATTATTCGGCCGCCACCAACTACCTGAACGCGGTCAAGACGCTCGGCAGCGACGATGCCGACAAGGTCATGGCCCAGCTCAAGAAGACCCGCATTAACGACATGTTCACCAAGAATGGCGAGATCCGCCCGGATGGCCGCATGGTCTACGACATGTACCTGATGCAAGTCAAAACGCCAAAGGAATCGAAAGGGGCGTGGGATTACTACAAGGTGGTGGCGACGATCCCGGGCGCGCAGGCCTACACCACCAAGGCCGAAACCAAGTGCGCGCTGTGGAAGTAGGGCGATGGAACTCTTCGGCGTTCCCCTGCCGGCCCTGCTGAGCCAACTGCTGCTGGGCCTGGTCAACGGCTCCTTCTATGCGATGCTGTCGCTCGGCCTGGCCGTCATCTTCGGCCTGCTCAACGTGATCAATTTCGCGCACGGGGCGCTGTACATGATGGGTGCGTTCGCCGCCTTCATCGGCGTCACCAGCTTCGGCCTGAACTACTGGGCGATGCTGGTGCTGGCGCCGCTGGCGGTGGGCCTGTTTGGCATCCTGGTCGAGCGCGCCATGCTGCGCCGCCTGTACCGGCTGGATCACCTCTACGGTTTGCTGCTGACCTTCGGCATCACGCTGCTGCTGGAAGGCTTGTTCCGCTCCTTTTATGGGGTGTCGGGCCAGACCCTCGACGTGCCCGACATGCTGGCCGGCGCCACCGACCTCGGCTTCATGATCTTGCCGAACTACCGTGCCTGGGTGGTGGTGGCTTCCCTGGCGGTCTGCCTGGCGACCTGGTTCGTCATCGAAAAGACGCGCCTGGGCGCCACCCTGCGCGCCGGCACCGAGAACCCGAAACTGGTCGAAGCCTTCGGCGTCAACGTGCCGCGCATGGTGATGCTGACTTACGGCTTCGGGGTGGCGCTGGCCGGCCTGGCCGGGGTGCTGGCGGCGCCCGTCATCAACGTCACGCCGCTGATGGGTTCCAACCTGATCATTGTCGTGTTCGCCGTGGTCGTGATCGGCGGCATGGGTTCCATCCTCGGCGCCATTTTGACCGGCCTCGGCCTGGGCGTGATCGAGGGCTTGACCCGGGTCTGGTATCCGGAAGCGTCGGAAGTGGTGGTGTTCGTGGTGATGGTCATCGTGCTGCTGCTGCGTCCCGCCGGCCTGTTCGGCAAGGAAAAATAATGTCCAAGAAAATCGTCTATGCCCTTGTCCTGCTGGCGGCCCTGGCGGCGCCTTTCGTCGGCTACCCGGTATTCCTGATGAAGCTGCTGTGCTTCGGTCTGTTCGCGTGCGCGTTCAATTTGCTGATCGGCTATGCCGGCTTGCTGTCCTTCGGCCACGCCGCCTTTTTCGGCGGCGCCGGCTACGTGGCCGGTCATGCGCTGGCGACGCTGGGGCTGCCGTTCGAGCTCGGCATCCTGCTCGGCGTGCTGGCGGCGGCGCTGCTCGGCCTCGTGATGGGCGCGCTGGCAATCCGGCGCCAGGGCATTTACTTTGCGATGATCACGCTGGCGCTGGCACAGATGGTGTATTTTTCGGCGCTGCGCGCACCGTTCACCCACGGAGAAGACGGGCTGCAGGGCATACCCCGCGGCCGCCTGCTGGGTTGGCTTGAGCTCGGCAGCGACCTCACTCTGTACTACGTGGTGCTGGCGATCACCGCCGCCGGCTTCGCCCTGATCGTGCGCACGGTGCACTCGCCGTTCGGCCAGGTGCTGCGCGCGATCAAGGAAAACGAGGCGCGCGCGATCTCGCTCGGCTACGACGTCGACCGCTACAAATTGCTGGCCTTCGTGTTGTCGGCCGCGCTGGCCGGGCTGGCCGGTGCGCTCAAGGCGGTCGTGCTCGGCTTCGAGACCTTGACCGACGTCCACTGGACCATGTCCGGGCTCGTCATCCTGATGACCCTGGTCGGCGGCATGGGCACGCTGGCCGGACCGATCCTCGGCGCCTTCCTCGTCGTGGCGCTGGAAAACAAGCTGGGCGACCTCGGGAACTTCCTCGCCGGGGCGACCCATGTAGAATGGTTTGCGTCGCTGGGCGAATCGGTGGGCATCGTCACCGGGCTGATCTTCGTTGCCTGCGTGCTGTTGTTCCGGCGCGGTATCGTCGGCGAACTGGCCCATGCCTACTCGAGGAGACGCGCGTGATCGACGAATCCCTGATGCTGGATGTAAATGGCATCCGCATGCATACCACCATGACCGGGCAGGGGCCGCCGGTGCTGCTGCTGCACGGCTTTCCCGACACCCACCTCGTCTGGCGCAAGCAGGTCGGGGTACTGGCCGCCGCCGGCTACCGCGTGCTGGCGCCGGACTTGCGCGGCTACGGCCGCACGGATGCGCCCGGCAGCATTGTCGACTACACGCTGGAAAAGCTGCGCGGCGATGTGCTTGGTTTATTGGATGCGCTCAAGATCGACAAGGTCAGCCTGGTCGGCCACGACTGGGGCGGCCTGATCGGCTGGCAGCTGGCGGCACTGGCGCCGCAGCGCATCGAACGCCTGGTGGCGCTGTCGACCGGGCACCCGTCGGCCATCGCACGCGCCGGCCTGATCCAGCACTTGCGCATGACCTACGTGCTCGGTTTTATCTTGCCCGGCATCGCCGAGCATACGCTGCGCGCCGGCGACTGGTTCATGATGCGCCAGTTCACCGGCGAGCCTGGCCAGGCCGACCATTGGAAACGCGACCTGTCCCCACCGGGCCGCCTGACGGCGGCGCTCAACTATTACCGCGCGAATGTCGGGCTGGCGCTGCCCAAAGGTTATCCAAAGGTGCGCGTGCCGGTGATGGGGATCTGGAGCGATGGCGATCCGGCCCTGGGCGAAAAGCAGATGCGCGACTCGGCACGCTACGTCGACACCGAATTCCGCTTCGAGCGCATCCATGACGCAGACCACTGGCTGCAGCTGACGGCGCACGAACAGGTCAATCGCCTGCTGCTCGATTTTCTCGGCAGCCGCTCGCATTCGGCAGCGGCCGCCTGAGGTGGAGGAGGGAACAGCAAAGCTGACGGTTGCGATGTTTGCTTACCGTAAAATATCGCTTTTCCCTCCCTCCGCCTTCTCATGTTCGATTTCACCCTGCTGGCCTGCGCGGCCTTTCTTGCCGGTCTCGTTGATGCTGTCGTCGGTGGTGGTGGCTTGATCCAGATCCCGGCCATCTTTGCCGTGTTCCCGAAAGAGGTACCAGCCACGCTGCTCGGTACGAATAAGCTGGCATCGATGTGCGGCACCGTGGTGGCGGCGGCCAAGTACACGCGCCGGGTGAATGTAGCGTGGAGCACGGCGGCGCCGGCAGCGGTAAGCGCTTTCCTGTTTGCCTGTGTCGGTGCCTTTGCCGTGACACGCGTGCCGGGCGACTTCGTGCGCAGCCTGCTGCCCTTGATCTTGCTGGCGGTCGCGGTCTACACGTTCAAGAAAAAGGATTTCGGTTCGATTCACGCGCCGTTGCACAGCGGCATGAAAGAGCGTTGGCTGGCGATGGGTGTCGGCGCCGCTATCGGTTTTTATGACGGCTTCTTCGGCCCGGGCACCGGCAGCTTCCTGCTGTTCCTATTCGTGCGCTTTTTCGGCTTCGATTTTCTGGGCGCCTCGGCGGCGGCCAAGGTCGTCAACGTCGCCTGCAATGTGTCGGCTCTGCTGTGGTTCGGCTACAGCGGGCACCTGATCTGGAAGCTGGCAGGATTGATGGCTGTATGCCAGATTGGCGGTTCCCTGATCGGCACGCGGCTGGCACTGAAGCACGGCAGTGGCTTCGTGCGCAAGCTGTTCCTCGTGGTCGTCTCGGTGTTGATTGTAAAGACGGCTTATGACACGGTCAGGCATTTGGGGTTCTGACTGTTTCACGTGAAACAGCGAGGGGTCGATATGGACGTCGGTTCCATGGTTTCACGTGAAACAAAATGTGTCGTTTTCGAGCCCATGTCGAAGCCCGATAGAAAAAAGAATCTATAATCCGGGCTTAACTCCCGCAACTCCTCCTTGCAGCACAATCCATCATGCTATATCCGACAGAATTCGACGTGATCGTCGTTGGCGGCGGCCATGCCGGCACCGAAGCGGCACTTGCGTCCGCACGCATGGGGCAGAAGACCCTGTTGCTCACTCACAATATCGAAACCCTGGGTGCGATGTCTTGCAACCCATCCATTGGCGGCATCGGCAAGGGCCACCTTGTCAAGGAAGTCGACGCCATGGGCGGCGCGATGGCGATCGCCACCGACGAAGCCGGCATCCAGTTCCGCATCCTGAATTCTTCCAAGGGTCCTGCCGTGCGCGCGACCCGTGCCCAAGCTGATCGTGCCCTGTACAAGCAGGCGATCCGCTCGCGCCTGGAAAACCAGAACAACCTGTGGCTGTTCCAGCAGGCAGTCGACGACCTGATCGTCGAAGGCGAACGCGTGGTCGGCGCTACCACCCAGATCGGTCTGCAGTTCCGCGCCCGCGCCGTGGTCCTGACCGCCGGTACTTTCCTCGACGGTAAGGTGCACGTCGGCTTGCAGAATTATGCCGCCGGCCGTGCCGGCGACCCGACCGCGCTGTCGCTGTCGGCGCGCCTGAAGGAACTCAAGCTGCCGCAGGGCCGCCTGAAAACCGGTACGCCGCCGCGCATCGATGGCCGCAGCATCGATTTTTCGGTGATGAGCGAACAGCCGGGCGACCTCGATCCGGTCCCGGTCTTCTCGTACATGGGCAATGCCGCCATGCATCCGAAGCAGGTCCCGTGCTGGGTCACGCACACGAATGCCCAGACCCACGACATCATCCGTGCCGGTCTCGACCGCAGTCCGATGTACACCGGGGTGATCGAAGGCGTCGGCCCGCGCTATTGCCCGTCGATCGAAGACAAAATCCACCGCTTCTCGTCGAAAGAGTCGCACCAGATCTTCCTCGAGCCGGAAGGTCTCACGACCAACGAGTTCTATCCGAACGGGATCTCGACCAGCCTGCCGTTCGACGTGCAGCTGAACCTGGTGCGCTCGATGCGAGGCCTGGAAAACGCCTTCATCCTGCGTCCCGGCTATGCGATCGAATACGATTATTTCGACCCGCGCGGCTTGAAGGCGTCGCTGGAAACCAAGGCGATCGGTGGGCTGTTCTTCGCCGGCCAGATCAACGGCACCACCGGTTACGAAGAAGCCGCAGCCCAGGGCATGCTGGCCGGTATCAACGCCGCCCTGCAAACCCAGGGTAAGGAAGCCTGGACCCCTGGCCGTTCGGAAGCCTACCTCGGCGTGCTGGTCGACGACCTCACGACCCAGGGCGTGGCCGAGCCCTACCGCATGTTCACCAGCCGCGCCGAGTATCGCCTCAGCCTGCGTGAAGACAATGCCGACATGCGCCTGACGGAAATCGGCCGCAAGCTGGGCGTGGTCGGCGATGCGCAATGGGAAGCCTTCGAGCGCAAGCGCGAAGCTGTCGCCCTCGAGCTGGAGCGCCTGCGTTCGACCTGGGTCAACCCGCGCATCCTGGCCGCGGCCGAATCCGAACGCGTGATCGGCCAGGCGATCGAGCGCGAGTACAACCTGGCCGACCTGCTCAGACGGCCGGGCGTGGATTACGAAAAACTGATGAGCATGCAGGGCAACGAGGGCCAGCCGCTGGCCGGTCCCGGCGTCGCAGATCCTGCCGTGAAGGAGCAAGTCGAGATCCAGCTGAAATATTCAGGTTATATCGACCGCCAGGCGCGTGAAGTCGAACGCCACGACTACTATGAAAACCTCAAGTTGCCGGAAAACCTGAATTACCACGAGATCACGGCGCTCTCGATCGAGGTGCGCCAGAAACTCGACAAGCAGCGTCCGGAAACCCTCGGCCAGGCTTCGCGCATTTCCGGCGTGACCCCGGCAGCGATCTCGCTGCTGCTGGTGCACCTGAAAAAACGCGGCGCCAAGGGATTTACCCAGGCGCCGCCCACCGAGGAAGTCACCGGATGAAGAATTTCGATCGACAAGGCCTGCAGACGCTGCTGGCCGAAGGCATCCGCGACATGGGGCTGGACCTCAGTGCGGCGCAGCAGGACCGGCTGATGGATTACCTGGCCCTGATGTTCAAGTGGAACTCGGTCTATAACCTGACGTCGCTGCGCGACCCGGTGCAGATGGTGACTCACCACCTGCTCGATTCGCTGGCGGCGGTGCCCGCGTTCAAGGATGCCGTCAATGTGCTCGACGTCGGTTCCGGCGGCGGCCTGCCCGGCATCGTGCTGGCCATCGTACGCCCGGACATGAAAGTGTCGATGATCGACACCGTGCACAAGAAAACCGCGTTTTTGAACCAGGTCAAAGCGGAACTGGAGCTTGCCAACGTCACCGTGTACACGATGCAGGTGCAGCAGCTGCAGGCGAGCGACAAAACCGGCGGGGCATTCGACGTCATCACCTCGCGCGCTTTTGCCGACCTGTCCGATTTCGTCAACTGGTCTGCGCACCTGCTGGCGGAGCAGGGCAGGTACATCGCCCTGAAAGGCACGGCGCCAAAGGATGAGCAGGAGCGGGTGCCCCAGGAATGGAAGGTGACGAAAGTGGAGCCTTTGCAGGTGCCCCGGCTGGGTGCGGAACGCCACCTCGTTTATATAGAGCGCAGCTGAGCAAAACCGAACGAGCAAACGAAATTCCAAATAACTGTATAAACGATATAAACCGTTTATACAGTTAAAACCATACAAACCGTATAAATCGTTTTAACGATATGAACGGTATATATGTAAAGAGCATACATGGCGAAAATATTTTGCGTAGCAAACCAGAAGGGCGGGGTGGGCAAGACTACCACCAGCGTCAACCTCTCGGCCGGCCTCGCCAAGCTGGACCAGCGCGTGCTGCTGGTCGACCTCGACCCGCAGGGCAACGCCACCATGGGCGCCGGCATCAACAAGGCCGGACTGGAGGCATCCATCTATGAAGTGCTGCTGGGCGAAGCCGACGTGGCGGGTGCGCGCCTGCGCAGCGAGGCAGGGCGCTTCGACGTGCTGCCGGCCAACCGCGAGCTAGCCGGCGCCGAAGTCGAGATGGTGGAACTGGCCAACCGCGAGCGCCGCCTGAAGGAAGCGCTGGCGAAGGTCGACGCCGACTACGACTTCATCTTGATCGACTGCCCGCCGGCCTTGTCGATGCTGACCCTGAACGGCCTGGTGTCGGCGCACGGCGTGATCATCCCGATGCAGTGCGAGTACTACGCGCTGGAAGGCCTGTCCGACCTGGTGAACACCATCAAGAAGGTGCACGCCAACCTGAACCACGACCTGAAGATCATCGGCCTGCTGCGCGTGATGTTCGATCCGCGCATGACGCTGTCGCAACAGGTCTCGAGCCAGCTCGAGCAGCACTTCGGCGACAAGGTTTTCAAAACCATCATCCCGCGCAACGTGCGCCTGGCCGAGGCGCCGTCGTACGGCATCCCGGGCGTGACCTTCGATCCCTCGTCGAAGGGCGCGCAGGCGTACATCGCCTTCGGTGCCGAGATGGTCGAGCGCATCAAGACGATGTAACCCAGTCGAACGGAGCGGAATCCAATCATGGCAACCAAAAAACTCAAGGGGCTCGGCCGCGGTCTCGACGCCCTGCTCGGCGGCGGCATGGCCGACGACGCCCCGGCCGCGCCCGAACGCGCGCCGTCCACGCTGCATGTGACCCAGATCCAGGCCGGCAAGTACCAGCCGCGCACGCGCATGGACGACGGCTCGCTGTCCGAACTGGCGGCCTCGATCAAGACCCAGGGCATCATGCAGCCGGTGCTGGTGCGTCCGATCGCAGGGCAGGGCAGCGTCGCTTACGAAATCATCGCCGGCGAACGCCGCTTCCGCGCGGCCCAGCTGGCCGGCCTGGACGAGATCCCGGTGCTGGTGCGCGAAGTCGACGACCAGAACGCCGCCGCGATGGCACTGATCGAGAACATCCAGCGCGAAGACCTGAATCCGCTGGAAGAGGCACAGGGCATCGCGCGCCTGATCTCGGAATTCGATTTTACGCACGAGCAGGCGGCGAATGCCGTGGGCCGCTCGCGCAGCGCGGTGTCGAACCTGCTGCGCCTGGTGAACCTGGCGTCGCCGGTGCAGACCATGCTGATGGCGGGCGACATCGACATGGGCCACGCGCGCGCGCTGCTGGCGGTCGACAACGCCAGCCAGATCGCGCTGGCCAACCAGGTCATCGCCAAGCGCCTGTCGGTCCGGGAAACCGAAAAACTGGTGGCGCGCGCGCTGGAAGAGCAGAACGCGCCGGCGGCCAGCGCACGCCAGAAGGAAAAGTCGGGCGACATCGCCCGCCTCGAGGAAGAACTGTCGGACCGCCTGGCGACGCCGGTCGTATTCAAGATGGGCAAGGCGGGCAGGGGACAGATGATCATCGATTTCGCCGACCTCGACATCCTCGACAGCGTGCTGGCACGCCTGCGCACCTGACCTTTCGCGGGCACGCCAGAGCGCCCGCATCCCTCCCCACGCTTGTGCATAAAACCACAGTTGTGCACAAGCGTGGCGCAGAAAACAACAATGCCACGTATGTATCGGCGCAGCGCGCGGATTGTTGGCGATGTTGCAAAAAGACCGAATTTCGTAGGAAAGTTCCGATTTTCTTCACGATTTTCTTTGTCGTTTTTACATTCCTTCCTGGTATACGCTCGGACGGAACAGTTTGACTGTAGCTGTTATCACCCCTTATAATCCCGCTGATTCATGTAATTACCATTCCGTAATACGGTTCCACCACGGCTGGCGCGAAAGAACAACAACAATGCTGCGCTTGGTCTCCCTGCAAATGATCGCAACACTGATCACCGGCGTCATCGCCGGACTGCTCGGTGGGTGGAGTGCGATGTTATCGGCGGTACTCGGCGGAATCTGTTGTGTCGTACCCAACGGCATCATGGCCTTGCGCCTGTTCGCCGGTACGCAGAAAGTCGGCGGTGCCAACCCCGCCACTTTCTTCATCTGGGAATTTGTAAAGATTGCTTTAACGCTCGCGCTGCTGATCGCAACGGCGCGGCTGTATCACGATCTGAACTGGCTGGCACTTTTGTGCGGGTTCATCGTGGCGCTTAAAAGTTACATTATTTTATTATTTAGGCACTGACAATGATGAGTCCAACGGCAGAAACCGCGACGGCGCACGCGCCGAACGCAGGCGAGTACATTACCCACCACCTGGGTCACCTCACCAATATCCACCAAGGTTTTATCGTCGACTTCAGTGTCATCAACTATGACACCGTGTTCTGGTCGATCCTGATGGGCGTGGTCGGCGTGTTCGTCCTGTGGCTCGGCACCCGCCGCGCCACCTCGGGCGTACCGGGCCGCTTCCAGGGCGCCATCGAAGCCGTCGTCGAAATGGTCGAGGACCAGTCGAAGTCGATCATCCACGGCGACCGCCGCTTCATCGCCCCGCTGGCGCTGACCGTGTTCGTCTGGGTGTTCCTGATGAACTGCCTGGACTTCCTGCCGGTCGACATGTTCGCAGGCATCTTCCGCGCACTGGGCCTGGGCGAACCGCACTTCCGTATCGTCCCGACCGCCGACCTGAACGGTCCGCTGGGCATGGCGCTGGGCGTGCTGGCCGTGGTCCTGTACTACAACGTGAAAATCAAGGGTATCGGCGGCTGGATCCATGAACTGTTCGCGGCCCCGTTCGGCATCTACCTGGCACCGTTCAACTTCCTGTTGAACCTGATCGAATACGCAGCCCGCACCGTGTCGCTCGGTATGCGACTGTTCGGCAACATGTATGCCGGCGAGCTGTTGTTCCTGTTGATTGCGCTGCTCGGCGCCATGGCAACCCCGTTCGGCATCGTCGGACACGTGATTGCCGGTTCGATCTGGGCAATCTTCCACATCCTGATCGTGCTCCTCCAGGCATTCATCTTCATGATGCTGACGTTGGTGTATATCGGTCAGGCCCACGAGAGCCACTGACCGACGCGATCGCAAGACGTACAAGATAGTGGTAGTAAAGAAGTTGTAAATTTCTTAGTTTTTTAATTTTACTTTTGGAGTAATTCTCATGACTGACGTTTCTTTCGTTGCACTGGCTTGCGGTCTGATCATCGGCCTGGGTGCTATCGGCGCATGTATCGGTATCGCGATCATGGGCGGTAAATACCTGGAAGCCTCGGCTCGTCAGCCTGAACTGATGAACACCCTGCAGACCAAGATGTTCCTGCTGGCCGGCCTGATCGACGCGGCATTCCTGATCGGTGTTGGTATCGCAATGCTGTTCGTGTTCGGCAAGCCGTTCACCAGCTAATAGATTCTCAAGACGATGATCTGAAGCGCCGAACCCGAACCGGTTCGGCATCCGTTTTTGTAAGAAGGAATCTAACCGTGAACTTGAACGCAACCTTGATTGTTCAGTTCGTGGTCTTCTTCGTCCTGGTGTTCGTCACGATGAAATTCGTGTGGCCGCCGGTGATGAAAGCGCTCGACGAGCGCGCCGAGAGGATCGCGAATGGCCTGGCCGCAGCTGATCGTGGCAAGGCAGAAATGGCCGCCGCCGAAAAGCGCATCGCCGCCGAACTGGCCGCGACCCGTGACGAAAGCGCCAAGCGCATCGCCGACGCCGAAAAACGTGCCCAGGCGATCATCGACGACGCCAAGCAGACCGCCAACGTCGAAGCTGCCCGCATCGTCTCGGCTGCCCATGCCGACGCCGAGCAGCAGGTCACGCGTGCGCGCGAAGAACTGCGCGGCCAGGTGGCTGCCCTCGCCGTCAAAGGCGCCGAGCAGATCCTGAAGCGTGAAGTGAACGCAGCGGCCCACGCCGACCTGCTGTCGCAACTGTCGACCGAGCTCTGATCATGGCTGAACTCGCAACCGTCGCCCGCCCTTACGCCGAAGCGCTGTTCCGTGTCGCCCAGAACGGCGACCTGAACGCCTGGTCCGGCCTCGTCGCTGAACTGGCGCAGATCGGCGCCAACCCGGATCTGCAGGCTTTCGCCAGCAATCCGAACGTCACGCCGGCCCAGCTGGCCGAGACGATTGCGTCGCTGGTCAAGTCGCCGCTGAATGCCGAAGCGCACAACTTTATCGCGATGCTGGCCGAAAACGGCCGCATCGCACTGCTGCCGGAAATCGGAGCCCAGTACGCCGTGCTCAAAAATGCACTGCAGGGTGCCGCCGACGCGATCGTCTACAGTGCCTTCGACCTGTCGGCCGACCAGCTCAACCCGCTGGTCGCCTCGCTGGAAAAGAAATTTGGCCGCAAGCTGAACCCCACGGTCGAAGTCGACCCCTCGCTGATCGGTGGTGTGCGCGTGGTGGTCGGTGATGAAGTGCTCGATACCTCGGTCCGCGCCAAGCTGCAGCAGATGCACGCCGCGCTGGTAGCCTGAGATCGCACAGTCACCGCATCCGCGCCCTTGCCCTACGCATCAAGAAACTATTAGGAGTTAGCACTCATGCAACTTAATTCATCTGAAATCAGCGAACTGATCAAGAGCCGCATCCAGGGCCTCGAAGGTCAGGCTGATGTTCGCAACCAAGGCACGGTGATCTCCGTCGCCGACGGTATCTGCCGCATCCATGGTCTGTCGGACGTGATGCAGGGCGAGATGCTGGAATTCCCGGGCAACACCTTCGGTCTGGCGATGAACCTCGAGCGCGACTCGGTCGGCGCCGTGATCCTGGGCGCCTACGAGCACATCTCGGAAGGCGACACCGTCAAAACCACCGGCCGCATCCTGGAAGTGCCGATCGGTCCGGAACTGCGCGGCCGCGTCGTCAACGCACTGGGCCAGCCGATCGACGGCAAGGGTCCGGTCACCACCCAGCTGACCGCCCCGATCGAAAAGATCGCCCCGGGCGTGATCGCCCGCGAATCCGTGTCGCAGCCGCTGCAGACCGGTATCAAGTCGATCGACGCGATGGTGCCGATCGGCCGTGGCCAGCGCGAGCTGATCATCGGCGACCGCCAGACCGGTAAATCGGCTGTCGCAGTCGACGCGATCATCAACCAGAAGGGTCAGAACGTCACCTGCGTGTACGTCGCGATCGGCCAGAAGGCCTCGACCATCAAGAACATCGTGCGCTCGCTGGAAGAGCACGGCGCGATGGAATACACGATCGTGGTCGCCGCATCGGCATCGGAATCGGCCGCCATGCAGTACATCTCGGCCTACTCCGGCTGCGCGATGGGCGAGTACTTCCGCGATTGCGGCGAAGACGCGCTGATCGTGTACGACGACCTGTCGAAGCAAGCTGTCGCCTACCGCCAGATCTCGCTGCTGCTGCGCCGTCCGCCGGGCCGCGAAGCGTATCCGGGCGACGTGTTCTACCTGCACAGCCGCCTGCTCGAGCGTGCCGCCCGCGTGAACGCCGACTACGTGTCCGCCTTCACCAACGGCGCCGTGACCGGCAAGACCGGCTCGCTGACCGCACTGCCGATCATCGAAACCCAGGCGGGCGACGTCTCGGCCTTCGTGCCGACCAACGTGATCTCGATTACCGACGGCCAGATCTTCCTGGAGACCTCGCTGTTCAACGCCGGTATCCGTCCTGCGATCAACGCCGGTATCTCGGTGTCGCGCGTTGGTGGCGCGGCCCAGACGAAGGTCATCAAGAACCTGTCCGGCGGTATCCGTACCGACCTGGCGCAGTACCGTGAGCTGGCTGCGTTCGCGCAGTTCGCATCGGACCTGGACGAGTCGACCCGCAAGCAGCTGGACCGCGGCGCACGCGTGACCGAACTGCTGAAGCAGAAGCAGTACTCGCCGCTGCCGATCTCGCTGATGGCGGCATCGCTGTTCGCGGTCAACAAGGGCTATTTCGACAGCATCGACGTCAAGCGCGTGCTGGACTTCGAACATGGCCTGCACAACTACCTGAAGTCGAGCCACGCCGACCTGCTGTCGAAGATCGAACAGGCCAAGGCGCTGGACAAGGATGGCGAAGCGGCACTGGCCGCCGCCGTCGCCGACTTCAAGAAGTCGTTCTAAGCGCATTCTGACGGAATGCGGGATGGGGGGCGTCATGCCCCCGTCCTCACAAGGAGTAAGGGCTCATGGCAGCAGGCAAAGAGATACGTGGCAAGATCAAGAGCGTAGAAAATACGAAGAAGATCACCAAGGCGATGGAAATGGTCGCCGCATCCAAGATGCGCAAGGCGCAGGACCGGATGCGCGCCGCCCGTCCCTACAGCGAGAAGGTCCGTAACATCACGGCCAACCTCGCCACTGCGAACCCGGAGTACACCCACGCGTTCATGGCGCAAGCCAAGGACGTCAAGGCGAAAGCCGTCGGCTTCATCGTCGTCACGACCGACAAGGGTCTGTGCGGCGGCATGAACACCAACGTGTTGCGCCAGGTGACGCAGAAGACCCGCGAGCTGGAAGCCGCGGGCAATCGCATTGAAGTCGTTGCAATCGGCAACAAGGGTCTGGGCTTCCTGAACCGCATCGGCGTGAAAGTGGTTTCGCACGTGACGCAGATCGGCGACACCCCGCACCTGGAAAAGCTGATCGGCCCGATCAAGGTCATGCTCGACGCTTACCAGGATGGTCAGCTGGACGCGGTGTACCTGTGCTACACCAAGTTCATCAACACCATGCGCCAGGAACCGGTGGTCGAGCAGCTGCTCCCGCTGCCGGCCCAGCACCTGGAAGCCGACCGCGGCACCCACGCTTGGGATTACATCTACGAGCCGGACGCGCAAGTGGTCATCGACGAGCTGCTGGTGCGCTACGTCGAAGCGCTGATCTACCAGGGCGTGGCCGAGAACCTGGCGTCCGAGCAGTCGGCGCGCATGGTGGCGATGAAGGCCGCGACCGACAACGCGGGCAGCGTCATCGGCGAACTGAAGCTGGTCTACAACAAGACCCGCCAGGCGGCGATTACCAAAGAACTCTCCGAGATCGTGTCGGGCGCAGCCGCAATCAGCGGCTAAGCGGCACCGGCGATCTCCCGAAACGACATTAAAACTATATCTGAAGGAACGAACATGGCTGATGGCAAAATCGTTCAGTGTATCGGCGCTGTGGTTGACGTGGAATTCCCGCGCAACGCGATGCCGAAGGTGTACGACGCACTGAAAATGGAAGGCTCCGCACTGACCCTGGAAGTCCAGCAACAGCTGGGCGACGGCATCGTCCGTACCATCGCGCTGGGCAGCTCGGAAGGCCTGCGTCGCGGCATGATGATCCAGAACACCGGCAACCCGATCATGGTGCCGGTCGGTACCGCGACCCTGGGCCGCATCATGGACGTGCTGGGCAACCCGATCGACGAGCGTGGCCCGGTCAGCGCCGAGACCACCGCCTCGATCCACCGCAGCGCGCCGCAGTACGACGAGCTGTCGCCGTCGCAAGACCTGCTGGAAACCGGCATCAAGGTGATCGACCTGGTGTGCCCGTTCGCCAAGGGCGGTAAAGTCGGCCTGTTCGGCGGCGCCGGCGTCGGCAAGACCGTCAACATGATGGAACTGATCAACAACATCGCCAAGGCGCACTCGGGTCTGTCCGTGTTCGCCGGCGTGGGCGAGCGTACCCGCGAAGGTAACGACTTCTACCACGAAATGGCCGATGCCAAGGTCGTCGACCTGGACAACCTGCCGAACTCGAAGGTCGCGATGGTCTACGGCCAGATGAACGAACCGCCGGGCAACCGTCTGCGCGTCGCGCTGACCGGCCTGACCATGGCCGAAGCCTTCCGCGATGAAGGCAAGGACGTGCTGTTCTTCGTCGACAACATCTACCGCTACACCCTGGCCGGTACCGAAGTCTCGGCACTGCTGGGCCGTATGCCGTCGGCGGTGGGCTACCAGCCGACCCTGGCCGAAGAGATGGGCCGCCTGCAAGAGCGCATCACCTCGACCAAGACCGGTTCGATCACCTCGATCCAGGCCGTGTACGTCCCTGCGGATGACTTGACCGACCCGTCGCCGGCCACCACCTTCGCCCACCTGGACTCGACCGTCGTGCTGTCGCGTGACATCGCGTCGCTGGGTATCTACCCGGCCGTCGACCCGCTGGATTCGACCTCGCGCCAGCTGGACCCGCTGGTCGTCGGCGAAGAGCACTACGCCACCGCGCGCGCCGTGCAGGGCACCCTGCAGCGCTACAAGGAACTGCGCGACATCATCGCGATTCTGGGCATGGACGAACTGGCACCGGAAGACAAGCTGGTCGTCGCCCGTGCTCGCAAGATGCAGCGTTTCCTGTCGCAGCCGTTCCACGTCGCTGAAGTGTTCACCGGCGCGCCGGGCAAGTACGTTTCGCTGAAAGATACGATCAAGGGCTTCAAGATGATCGCATCGGGCGAACTGGACCACCTGCCGGAGCAGGCGTTCTACATGGTCGGCACCATCGAAGAAGCGATCGAAAAGGCCAAGAAGCTGGCTGCCGGTTAATTCCGACCGCCTCTTCAAAGGACACTTATGGCAAACACACTTCACGTAGACGTCGTTTCGGCCGAAGAGTTGATCTTCACGGGCGAAGCCGAATTCGTCGCGTTGCCGGGTGAATCGGGTGAGCTGGGTATCTACCCGATGCACACCCCCTTGATCACGCGCATCCGCCCGGGTGCCGTGCGCATCAAAGTTGCTGGCCGCTCGGACGAGGAATTCGTCTTCGTGGCCGGCGGCATCCTGGAAGTCCAGCCGAAAGGCGTGACCGTCCTGGCCGACACCGCGATCCGCGGCGCCGACCTGGACGAGGCGAAAGCCCAGGAAGCCAAGCGCAAGGCCGAAGAGCTGATGCAGTCCAAGGACACCCAGATCGACTACGCCAAGGCGCAAGCCGAACTGGCGGCGGCGATTGCCCAGCTGGCGGCCATCGCCAAGCTGCGTCACAAGGGACGCTGATCGCAGGCTATCTATGCCGCAAATAAAAGGGGCAGCGTCAGCTGCCCCTTTTTACTTTTTGCTTAAAATATAGATCAGCGATGCTATCTAATACGGTACAGACCGTAAAATTCACTACCATACGACCAAGTAACCATACTGTTATATCGACTGGCAGAAGAGCATAAAGATCGCAGTACGCGCTTTTTCTTCTGAGTCATCGAAGGCTCCTTACTCTGATAACGGTAAATGTTAAGTTCGTGTTCTGAGCAAACCTTACGTGCGAAAGAAAACACGCCTACCTTATCTAAAGCCACTGCTTTTCTTGGGTCGATGGTCGAGATGAGCAGCTCTATCCGGTTAATCTTCTTACGCACCGTATCTATTGCTGTTCGGGCGTTCGTAACTCCCGGATCTTTGATCCAGATCGGCTCATGGTGGAACAGCCGATTTCGGTAGTCACGAATCTCTTTGACTATATTGATCAGCTGCCTCCTGGCCTCGTTCGGCTTTTTGTCTACGTTTGAGAACTGTCGAAAAACGTCTGGCATGGATAATGGCCACAAATACTGTTGATGGGTAGTTTGAGTCTTTGATGCAAACGCATCATGTAAGACAAATTGCCACACACTAAAGTCTGTTGCAGCAATGATTTCTTCATGTTTCCATACAGGTCTCACTGTAGGTATCGGCATAATTCGTCGTAATCCTAGACGTTTCCGCTCCTTATCTTCCCACGACTTGTCCAACTTCCTCGCAGCTGAAGTAATTCCATCTTGAAACAACTGTGTCCCAATACCGTTAAAAGAAGAGAGTTTCCACCAGTATTGGCCGAACCGTTGAGTAGCCACGTTGTCAATGGCATTTCGCAGAGTAATCTCCGCATTTTGAGTCAACGGGTACAAAGACCCCGCAGCATGTTGAGCCCAGACATAGATTCCGTACACTTCAGCATCATTCGCTGGAGAGAATATGAGACGGTAGCTTCCCAAACGTGGGGAAGAAATCAACGGAATTATTGAGGAGTAATTGTGGTTCTTCGGCATCTAACTTCTCGCAGCGAGGTAGAACAAAGCACTTCACAGAAAGGTACATAGTTACGTTTGACCTTCTTCACTCGATAGGGTATAGTTGTACCCATATCGCCTGTACGCGCCTCATCCCCTTTCTAGGTTCTAGTCGCCGTACGTTATAGGCAAAGCGTATTCGGAAAGCCCACCTCTGGTGGGCTTTTCCATTTCTGACGTTGCGTAAGCACAATATGATGTACTGCCTAAGGCTCCTAAGGCTCCAGTTGTACCGGAAGACTTATTTCTCATAGCTGTTACGCAATGTTTCGAGTTTAGTTCTACCATGTGGATGCGAATGATCACCACTGACAATCATAAACTCTTTTCCCTCTAAACAAGGCTTAATACGCTGCTCGAGCCAATCACTCACTGATGTAGTGCCTGCCGCTTTGCGAGCGTAGTCATAGTCATATACAGTCTCGGAAGCTGCTGCTCTAACAATGAGAACAACTTCTTCTCGCTCTAAGACTTTTTGCTCGAATTCACGTACAGAAATTTTAGCCACAAGAGCTCCATAGCATTTTTACTGATTTTGACAGCAAATCGATACTTTGTACAGGCCTTATTTTATAGTTATTTGGCAGTTAAAAACGTCTTAAAGTAGAGTTATGTGGACGTGTACGCTTAGGAAAAACGAGGTCACGCCAGTCGAAGCCACGGAAACCGACAGCGAAAGAGCGGTCAGCGCCGGAAAAAATATACAGAAAAGTGGCTTGAGCCAGACCGCTTGCAGTCCCACGCCGGCTAGGCTGCGCTGCCCAACGATATGAATCTGCTACGCTGATGCCAACGACAACAGCGTCATCAGAATACGGGAACCCCATGCGCACCATCGAACAAATCCTCCGCACCGGCAGCAACGTGGCGGTGGTCGGGTTGTCCAGCAACCCCGAACGCACCAGCCACCACGTGGCGGAATACCTGCAGCAGCAGGGTTACCACATCATCCCGGTGAACCCGGTGTATGCCGGCCAGCAGATCCTCGGCGAGACCGTGCACGCGACCCTGCAGGACGCGGCCGACGCGCTGGCGCAGAACGGCCAGCGCATCGACGTCGTCGACTGCTTCCGCAAGTCGGAAGACATTCCGCCGATCGCCAAGGAAGCCATTGCGGTGCGCGCAGGCACCCTGTGGATGCAGCTCGACATCGAGAACCAGAAGGCGGCCGACCTGGCGCGCGCGGCCGGCCTGGACGTGGTGATGAACCACTGTATGTTGATCGAGCACCGCAAGCTGGACGCAGGTGCCGCATGAAGATGCTGGAACGCTTCCGCGCCCCCAAGAACCTGGTGCTGGACGATGCCCGTGCCGGCGACAAGCCGCTACGCGACGATGACAACGGCAAGCTGAAAAATGGCGCCATCAAGGAGCGCGAGCGGGCGCTGACTGCCGAGCTGACCGCGCAATCCGCCCAGCTGCAGGAAAAACTGTACGCCGCGCGCGAGCGCAAGCTGCTGTTGATCCTGCAGGGGATGGACACCTCGGGCAAGGACGGCACCGTGAGCGCGCTGTTCTCGCACATCAATCCGATGGGGTTGCGCGCCACCGCCTTCGCCGCCCCGACCGTGCGCGAGAAGTCGCGCGACTACCTGTGGCGCGTGCATGCCCACGTCCCCGGCAACGGAGAAATCGCGATCTTCAACCGCAGCCACTACGAGGACGTGCTGGTGCCGCGCGTGCTGGGCGACATCGACGGCAAGGAGATCAAGCGCCGCTATGCCCACATCCGCGACTTCGAACGCATGCTGCATGAAACCGGCACCACGATCATGAAGGTGTTCCTGCACATCTCGAAGGACGAGCAGCGCAAGCGCCTGCAGGCCCGATTGGACGATCCGGAAAAGCACTGGAAGTTCGACCCGGCCGATCTCACCGCGCGCGAGAAATGGGACGATTACCGGCACGCCTACCAGGACGCGATCGAAGCCACCGACGCCGACCACGCGCCCTGGTACATCGTGCCGGCCGATTCCAAGACACACCGCAACCTGATCATCGCCCACCTGCTGCTCGAGACCATGCAGGGCATGAAGCTGGACTGGCCGCAACCGAAGGCCGACTTGTCCAAGGTCAAGATAGACTAGGATAGAATAAGAGCGTCTAACAAAACCTTCAGGGCAAGGCGCATCGTCGAAGACAGTACGCTAGTACGGCGAGACGATGCAACGCAGCCATGGAGGTTTTTTTAGGCGCTCTAAAGCTCCTTTACCGTTCGTCAACGCTACCGGCTGACCATCCCATGTCCAAGACCACCGCTCTGCTGCTGTCCCTCGGCGCCGCCATCGCCGCCACCTCCACGCCGGCGCCCGCCCTGGCCCAGGCCGCGGCACCCGCCGTGAAATCGGCGCCGGCCTCGTGCCCGGCCGTGCTGAAGCACAGCTTCAAGCGTCTGCAGGATGAAGCGCCGCAGGACCTGTGCCAGTACGCCGGCAAGGTCGTGCTGGTGGTGAACACAGCCAGCTACTGCGGCTTCACCAAGCAGTACGAAGGCCTGGAAAAGTTATACAGCAAATACGGCACCCGCGGCCTGGTGGTGCTGGGCTTCCCGTCGAACGACTTCAAGCAGGAAGATGCCGATTCCAAAAAGATCGCCGACCTGTGCTACAACACCTATGGCGTGAAATTCCCGATGTTCGCCACCACCGTGGTGAGCGGGACCGCGGCCAACCCGCTGTATGCGGAGCTGATCAAGGCGACCGGCAACCAGCCGAAGTGGAATTTCAATAAGTACCTGATCGACCGTAACGGCAAAGTGGTCGAGTACTTCCCGAGCAAGGTGACGCCGGAGGACCCGGCGCTGGTGGGCAAGATCGAGCAGGCGCTGGGCGGTTGATAGCACGTCGTCCCCGCGCAGGCGGGGACCCATGCTGAAGCACCGATCAGGTTGTCGTTGAATCTGCCTGGCTACCTTTGATGACGGGCTTCCGATGCTCAGTTCGACAATACGGCCCGCAGCGGCCCCCGCAGCGCATTGCACACCACGATCTCCTGCGCCCGCAACAAGGTCTCGCGCGTGATCGGCACTTCGATCGCGTTCCAGGCCGGATCGTCCAGCAGCACGCCGCGTAGTACGCCCGGCAGCACGCCGGCCGACAGCGGCGGCGTGTACCAGCGCCCTTTTACGCGCACGAACACGTTGCTGCGGCCGCCTTCGGTGAGCTCGCCGCGTGCGTTGAAGAACAGGGTGTCGAAGGCGCCCATGCTTTCGGCGGCTTTCCAGGCGGCGTCGTAGCGGCTGCGGACGCTGGTTTTATGGCGCAGGAACAGGTCGTCGGCATCGACCGGATCGTCCGCCAGCAGCAGGCGCACCGGTTCCTGCAGCGGCGCCAGTAGGCCGCTCTGCACCACGATCTCGCCATCCGGCCGCAGCGCCAGGCGCAGGCGGTGCGGCTGGCCGGGCGGCAGCACGCTGCAGGCGGCCTGCAAGCCGGCGCGCGCCAGCTCAAGGCGCAGCGGATAGCCGAAGTAGCCGCTCGAGGCCTGCAGCCGCGCCAGATGGCGTTCCAGGTGGCGGCAGCCGTCCTCGCGCGTGGCATACATCGTCTCGAACAGCTCGAAATCGTTCGGCAGCCCGGTCAGGAAGCCGGCCTTCAGCTGGCATTCGGCGTATTCGGCGCCGGCATCGCTGTCGTGGACGATGCCGGCGCCCACGCCCAATTCGCCATGGCGCACGCCGCCGTGCACCGGCTGCAGCACCAGGGTGCGGATCGGCACCGCCAGGCAGAAGTCGCCGACCTCGGCGCCACCGTCCGGAGGATCGATCCAGCCCAGTCCCCCCGTATAGATGCCGCGCGCGGCCGGTTCCAGTTCGCGGATGATTTCCATCGTGCGCCGCTTGGGGGCGCCGGTGATCGACCCGCACGGATACAGCGCGTCGAAGATGCCGGCCAGGCCGACGCCGGGCGCGAGCTGGGCCTGGACGGTAGAGGTCATCTGCAGCACGCGGCCGTAGGGGCGCACCTCGAACAGCGCCGGCACGCCGACGCTGCCGGTGCGCGCGATGCGGCCCAGGTCGTTGCGCAGCAGGTCGACGATCATCAGGTTTTCAGCGCGGTTCTTGGGGTCGGCGGCCAGCGCGGCGGCGCGCACGGCAGTCTCGGCATCGTCGCTGCCGGCGCGCGCCGTGCCCTTCATCGGCCGCGCCATCAGCCGCCCGGCGTCGTGGCGCACGAACAGTTCCGGCGACAGCGACAGCACCGTGCGCCCGTCGGGCAGGCCGACCAGCGCCCCGTAGGGCACCGGCTGGCGCGCGCGCAGGCGAGAATAGAGCGCGAACACCGAACCGAAGGCGTCGAAGCGCAGCCGGTAGGTGTAGTTCACCTGGTAGGTGTCGCCGGCCTCGATGTAGGCGTGGATGGCGTCGATGGCGCGTGCGAACGCGGCGTCGTCGACGTTGGGGCGCACCGCGGCGATGCCGGCGGGGCCGCCGCCGTCTGCCGCGGCACGCGCTTCGAGCCAGGCCGCCACGCCGTCCGCATCCAGCGCCTCGTAGCGCTCGAACAGCAGCACCTGCGCCAGCGGCGCGTCGGCGGCGCGCGGCGCGCCGGCCGCCACGCCGAGCAGCTGCTCGCCCAGTTCGTAGCTCAGCACCGGCACCGCGTACAGGCCGCGCGCCAGCGCCGCCTGCAGGCGCGCCAGCAGGGACGGCCACTCGTCGACCGTGTGGCAGGCCAGGGTGCCGGCGTGATCGCGGTACAGGCGCGAACGGGCCTGCTGCCAGCCGCCGGAGCCGGCGCTCGGGCCGGCGTTGTCGAGCAGGGCGTAGATGGCGGGATGGGTGTCCATGGCGGCGTCCACAGCGTGCTTCAGGCGGCCAGCAGCAGCGACAGCTGCAGCGCGCTGTTCTCGGCCGGGTGCTGCTTGAAACCGCTCTTGGCATAGCGGTGCCAGCGGCCGGCCACGTAGGACACCAGCAGCGCGGCGCGCGCGGCGACGTCTTCCTCGCGGCCCTGGCCCTGGCTGGCGGCCACGCGCAAGGCCTGCTTGAAGGCCAGTTCGACCTTGTCGTAGAACCCGTTCATGCGCAGCTGCAGGCGCTCGTCTTCGCCGACCAGCGCATCGCCGATCAGTACCCGCGTCATGCCCGGGTTGCTGGCGGCGAAGGTCAGCAGCATCTGCAGCATCGCATGGGCCTGCGCCATGCCCTGTTCTTCGCGTTCGCTGATCTGGTTGATCACGCCGAACACGCTCGATTCGATGAACTCGATCAGGCCCTCGAACATCTGCGCCTTGCTGGCGAAATGACGGTACAGCGCGGCTTCGGAGACGGTCAGCTTGGCGGCCAGCGCCGCGGTCGTGATCTTGTCGCCTTTCGGGTGTTCGAGCATGGCCGCCAAGGCCTGGAGAATTTGGAGTTTGCGCTGGCCCGGCTTGGTGCTTGGCATATCTGTTTCGGATTCCCTGGATGTTTTATTTATAGGCGCGCAGCCGGTGCAGTTGCGCCGGCAGGCGCAGCACGGATTTTACTTTGACATCGACGTAACCGGGGCGTTTGAGCATCTTCGGCAGAGGTGCTTTTCCGATTGGATCGCTGTAGCGCAGGTACTGGGTGACCCAGGCGGTGCGCAGGCCGAGCTGCTTGGCATGCTTCAGGTTGACCAGCGTGTCCTCGACCAGGATGCAGCGCTGCGCCGCCAGGCCGTGGCGGCGCAGCAGCCGGCGCAGCATCAGCTTCGACGGTTTCGGACGCAGCTGCCCATGCACGCGCATGTCCTCGATCGCGATGTGGTGGGCGAAGTGGCGCTGCAGCCCGAGGTGGCGCATCACGTCGGTCGAATAGTCGAGCGGCGCGTTGGTCAGCAGGATCTTGCGGCCGGGCAGGCGCCGCAGCAGGCGCGCCAGGCCGCGCTCGAAGCGGACCATCTCCTGCAGCGCACCGAGGTCGTGGGTTTCACGCAGGAAGTCGGCGGCGTCGACCTGGTGGTGGCGGATCATGCCGAGCAGGGTGGCGCCGTACTTCTTCCAGTAGCCGATGCGCGCCGCGTTCACCGCCTCGCGGCTGGCCGGCGTGACGCCGTCGCCGAGCACGCGCGCGATATACGTGTTCATGTTGGCGCTGATCGCCGGGAAGATCGCGTGCGAGGCATCGTGCAGCGTGTTGTCGAGGTCGAACAGCCAGACAGGGGAGGGGAGCTTGGGCACCGGAGGACGAAGATAAAAGGGAGCAGCCGCGATTATATCGGCTGCGCGCAGGCGCCTCGCAGATGCTGATCCGGCTCTGGGCCGGGTCTGCGCTGGCGCAGGTCGCTACGGATGAGCTTGCTGATAATCGACAGGAGGGCTTACCCGATATGGATACCCTCAGGAAATATTTCCAACTGTCAGGAGTGTCCCATGCGTCGCCCTGTCCTTGCCTTCTTCCTTCTCTTGTTCTGCCTGGCCGCGCACGCGGCTGACCGTGGCCCGGCCGAGCGCGGCCCGGCCGATCGCGGCGCCCTGTTCAGCGCCACCCTCAACGGCCATACGATGCTGCTGTTCGGCACCCTGCACGTCGGCCAGTCCGGTTTTTATCCGCTCGAGCCGCGCATCGCGCAGGCGCTGGCGGCGGCGTCCACGCTGGCGCTCGAGATCGACCCGGCCCAGCCGCGCGCGGCCCTGCAGCGGGCCGTGCGCAGCCGCGGCATGCTGGTACCGGGGGAAGACGATTACGGCGCCATGCCGAGCGCGCAGAAGCGCCGCCTCGATGCACTGATCCTGCAGGGCGGCCTGGATGCCGGCACCGTGCTCGACTACAAGCCGGTGCTGCTGGCGACCCTGCTGGCGCTGGCCGAATACACCAAACAGGGATATCGCGGCGACTGGTCGAGCGAAGCCTGGCTGGCCCGTAGCGCGCGCGCCGCCGACGTGCGCGTGCTCGAGCTGGAATCGCTGCCGGCCCAGTTGTCCCTGCTCGACCGCTTGAGTGTGCCGGACCGCTGGCGCTTCCTCGACGAGATGATGGGTGCGATCGAATCCGGCGCACTGCGCAGCGATGCGCGCGCCATGGTGCAGGCCTGGAGCACGGCCGACCGCACTGCGCTGGATGCGATCGCGGCGCGCTGCGAGGCCGACCGCAGCGTGTCGGGGCAGTTCGTGAATGCGGTCCTGCTGAAGGAGAGGAACCAGAAGCTTGCAGACAAGCTGGTGCGGCTGCTGGAGGCGGAACAGAAGACGGTGGCGGCTGTGGGCGTGCTGCACCTGCTGGGGACGGGCAGCGTGCCGGCGCTGTTGCAGGAGCGTGGCGTCAGCGTCGAAAGAATTTATTAGAAAAGAAGTAAAAAAAATGCCTCCGCAAGCGAAGGCATTTTTCTTACAGCTTTTACTTCATGTTCTGGCGGAGCGGACGGGGCTCGAACCCGCGACCCCCGGCGTGACAGGCCGGTATTCTAACCAACTGAACTACCGCTCCAGACTGGTGCCCTTGACGTGGATTGAACACGTGGCCTCTCCCTTACCAAGGGAGTGCTCTACCACTGAGCTACAAGGGCATTTACATTCTGCGGCGACTTGTCGCCACAAAATTTCAGTGCGAGCGGATCATAGTGCCAAAAGCCTGTTCGGTCAAGACTTCCAGCAATAAAGAGTGCTCGATACGGCCGTCGATGATGTGGACCGTATTGACGCCGGACTTGGCGGCATCGAGTGCCGACGAGATTTTCGGCAGCATGCCGCCCGAAATCGTACCGTCCGCGAACATCTCGTCGATTTCGCGCGCCGACAGGTCGGTGACCAGGTTGCCCTGCTTGTCCTGCACGCCGGCGATGTTGGTCATCATGATCAGCTTTTCGGCTTTCAGGATTTCCGCGATCTTGCCGGCGACGACGTCGGCGTTGATGTTGTAGGCTTGCCCATCCTGGCCGAAGCCGATCGGCGAGATGATCGGGATGAAGGCGTCGTCCTGCAAAGCTTTCACCACCGCCGGATTGATCGCCTCGATTTCGCCGACGAAGCCGATGTCGAGGAACTCGCCCGGCTTTTCCTTGTCCGGCATGGCCATGCGGCGTGCGCGGATCAGGCCGCCGTCCTTGCCGGTCAGGCCGACTGCCTGGCCGCCATAGTGGTTGATCAGCATGACGATGTCCTGCTGGACTTCGCCGCCCAGCACCCATTCGACCACTTCCATGGTCTCTTCGTCGGTGATGCGCATGCCTTGCACGAAGGTGCCTTGCTTGCCGATCTTTTTCAGGGCGTTGTCGATCTGGGGACCGCCGCCGTGCACCACCACCGGGTTCATGCCGACCAGCTTCAGCAGGATGACGTCGCGCGCGAAGCCATGCTTCAGGCGCTCGTCGGTCATCGCGTTGCCGCCGTATTTGATGACGATGGTCTTACCGTGGAAATTACGGATGTAGGGGAGTGCTTCGGCCAGGATCTGCGCCTTGATCTGCGGCGAGACCGCAGTCAGGTCATTGTTCTGGTCGTCGCCCAATGGGTTCAGCGTAGCGTTCATGGGGGTCCAAAAAGAATTTGCGAGATTTTACAGGCAACAGGCCATCGCAGTGGGCATTATAGAGACATCTGTTGAAATTTTTTGCAGGCCCCGTTAAGGTGAACCGGCCATGAATCCCCTTTCACCTCCATGAGTACATGTACCCGCTGCGGCGCGTCCTTCGGCTGTGCAATGGCCGACGGCAGTGCCGGCCCGTGCTGGTGCACGGCACTGCCGCCGGTCGTCGCGCTGCCGTCCCTGGACGCCGGCGCGACGGCACCCGGCTGCTGGTGCCCGACCTGTCTGGAACAGCATATCGCGCAATCGCATGCGGTGGCGCCTGCCACGACGCCACCCGGATGACGCCGCCGTCTCAACGTGCTGTGCGGAAAAAGCGCATCATCGCCTGGCTGGCGCTGGGGCCCCTGCCGTCGGTATAGCTGCCGCGCGCATCGCCGCCGGACCAAGCGTGGCCTGACCCGTGCACCACCCAGTGCTCGGCGTGGATGCTGCCGTCGGGACGGCGGTGCAGCGTGCGCGTATAGGCATGGCCATGCGGCACCTGGCCCGGCTCGATTTCGACCGCTTCCGCCGGGTGGCGCCGCCGCCGCTGGATCAGCTCGTCGCCATTGGCCGGATGCACGGTGGTGTCGCGGTCGCCGTGGAACACGATGATCGGGAGCGGGCGTCCGGGCGCACGCATCGACCCGTGATGGCGCCGCACATCGCCCTTCATGGCGGCCACCGCCGACGCGAGGTCGTGCGCCGCCGCGAACGGCAGGCCGGAATGCACGCCGACCGCCGCGTACAGGTCCGGGTACAGCGTGCCCAGGATGGCCGCCATCGCGCCGCCGGCCGACAATCCCGCCACGTACACCTGCTTCGGGTCGACCGCGTAGCGCGCCATGATGTCGCGCGTCAGGCCGGCGATGATCGACGGTTCGCCTTGCCCATGCTGCTGGTCGAAGGCGTTGAACCAGTTCCAGCAGCGCGACGGATTGGCCTGCTGCGACTGGGCCGGGTAGGCGACCAGGCAGCCGCACTCCTCGGCCAGCGCGTTCATGCCGGTGCCGAGCGCGAAGTCGTCGGGGTTCTGGGTGCAGCCGTGCAGCATCACCAGCAGCGGGCCGGGACCTGCCGTATAGGTGGCGGGCACGTACAGCTTGTAGCTGCGGGTGCCGGCGTCGTTGGTATAAGAGGCGTCGACGACATGGCCGGGCAGCCCGGCGGCGCCGGCTCCGCCCGCCAGTGGCGGAAAATAAAACGGATTGCTGCCGGGCTGGCCGATACGGCCGAGGGTGGCGAGCAGGTCGGAAACGGGATCCTCGTGGGATGGATGCGGGGCGGCGTCGGTACGATCGTGCGGCATCACCGCCTGTGCCGCGGCGCGTAGCTGCGCCAGCAGTTTATGGCTGAGACTCATGGGGCGCTCCTTTCCGGTGGGCCGGCGCCCAGTCTTTGTTGTTAAGCTTGCGTCAACCTTACAAAGTGTATGCGTGGCGCGACTGTGCCGAATGGGTTACGCTGCGCGCATGAATCCGGAAGACCAGAGCCCCGTTCCTTCTCCCTGCATCAGCCTGTGCAAGATGTCGAATGACACCGGCTTGTGCGAGGGCTGCCTGCGCACCATCGACGAGATCGTCGCCTGGGGCACCGCCGACGACGCTTTCAAGCGCCAGGTGTGGGCCGCGATCCGCCGCCGCGAACGGGATATCCCCTTCGACGACTGAATCCGCTGCGTAACTGATTTAGAGTCGGAAATCTAGCACGGTCGTTCTTTTCTGCGCCATAATCGCCGGGCTGCTTCGATCAACCTACCGTGAGAGACCTCCATGGCGCTGCCCACCGTCCTGCAAGACCTGTCCCTACCCGTCATCGCCTCGCCGATGTTCATCGCCAGCGGCCCCGCGCTGGTAGCCGCGCAGTGCAAGGCCGGCATCGTCGGCTCGTTCCCGGCCCTGAACGCGCGCCCGGCCGAGCAGCTCGACGTGTGGCTGACCGATCTGCAGAACGAATTGCAGGCCTATCAGGACACCCACCCCGACAAGAAAGTGGGGCCGATCGCGGTCAACCAGATCGTGCACCAGTCGAACGACCGCCTGGCGCACGACGTCGAGGTCTGCGTCAAGCACCAGGTGCCGATCATCATCTCCTCGCTGCGCGCGCCGCCGCCGGAGATGCTGGACGCGGTGCACAGCTATGGCGGCATCGTGCTGCACGACGTGATCTCGATCCGCCACGCCGAAAAGGCGCTGGAGGCGGGCGTCGACGGCCTGATCCTGGTGGCGGCCGGCGCCGGCGGCCATGCCGGGGCGCTGTCTCCGTTCGCGCTGGTCGGCGAGGTCCGCAAATTCTTCGATGGCCCGATCGCCTTGTCCGGCGCCATCGCCACCGGCGACGCCATCCTCGCGGCCCAGGCCATGGGCGCCGACTTCGCCTACATCGGCTCGCGCTGGCTGGCGACCCGGGAATCGAACGTCAGCGATGCCTATCGGGATGCGATCGTCGACTCCAGCGCGGCCGACGTGGTGTACACCAACCTGTTCACCGGCGTGCACGGCAACTACCTCAAGAAATCGATCGTGGCGGCCGGGCTCGATCCGGACAACCTGCCGGTGTCGGACAAGAGCAAGATGAGTTTCGGTTCGGCCAGTGCCAAGGCCTGGCGCGATATCTGGGGCGCGGGGCAGGGCGTGGGCTTGATGGAGGATGTGCCGACCGTGGAAGAGATGGTGGGGCGGCTGAAACAGCAGTACGAAGCGGCGCGCTCGCGTTTGAAAATCTGAGTTAACCCCTAAACGTCGTCCCTGCGAAGGCAGGGACCCAAGTTCGGCGATCAGCGCAAACGTATGTGGCTGTTCGTGCAAATTGGGTCCCTGCCTGCGCAGGGACGACGTTGTTTGGCGTGAGCGTAATTCTAGTAGTGCGACGCCGGCTCAAGTAACAGGCGTCTCCGCCTCCACCTTCTTGTCGGTATCCTTAATCACCCACAAGCCCGGCAAATTCCGCCAGTACCCATGCGCATCCATCCCGAACCCGACCACGAAGCGGTTCGGAATGCTCAGGCCGACGATATCGGCCTGTACCGGCTTGGTCTTGCCGAGGTCCTTGTCGGCGAACACGGCCAGGATCACCTCGGCCGCGCCCATGTCGAGCAGGCGCTGTTTCACGTGGGCCAGGGTCTCGCCCTCGTCGAGGATGTCGTCGACCACGATGATGATGCGGCCGGCCACGTTCTGGCGCGGGATGACTTTCCAGACGACTTCGCCGCCCTTGTCCAGGTCGCCGTAGCGGGTCACGTGGATATAGTCGAATTCGAGCGGGAAGCTCAGCTGGGGCAGCAGGTTGCCGGTGAATACCACCGCGCCGCCCATCACGCCGAGCACCAGCGGGAAGGCGCCGGTCTCGTCGTTGTCGAAACGCTGGTTCAGCACGGCGGCCACGTTGCCGACGGCGGCCGCCACCTTGTCGGCGCTGACGATTTCCTCGGCATTGGCCATCAATTCGCGCGCACGGGTGTAATGAAAGTCTTGCATGGTCTGTCTGTCTAAAAAGAGTCGAATGAATTATCCGCCAGAATGATGGGAACCGTGTTCCGCCTGGAGGCGCGTATGATACGGGGCTTGGAATAACATTTGAATATCGCCTTTTTTTGACCATGCCAGCTCCTGACACCACCGGCGTGCGCGCCGCCCGCCTTGCCCAGCTGCGCGCCGCGATGGCGCGCCACCAGGTCGATGCCTTCATCGTGCCGTCCGCCGACCCGCACCTGTCCGAATACCTGCCCGGCCGCTGGCAGGGCCGCGAATGGCTGTCCGGCTTCACCGGCTCGGTCGGCACCTTCATCGCCACCGCGGATGTTGCGGGTGTCTGGACCGATGGCCGCTACTACACCCAGGCCGAGAACGAACTGGCCGGCACCGACATCCAGCTGATGAAGATCCCGTCCGGCGCCAGCCTGCTGCACATCGACTGGCTGGCCGAGAACCTCGAGGCCGGCCAGACGGTGGCGGTCGACGCCCGCGTGCTGGGCCTGGCCGTGGCGCGCCTGCTGGGTGACGCCTTGACGGCGCGCGGCATCAAGCTGCGCACCGACCTCGACCTGCTGGACGACATCTGGACCGACCGTCCCGGCCTGCCGCCCGAGCCGGTGTTCGAACACGCGGCGCCGTACGCGGTGCAGGCGCGCGCCGACAAGCTGCACGCCACCCGCAACGCGATGGCGAAGCTGGGTGCCCAGGTCCATTTCATGTCGACCCTGGACGACATCGCCTACCTGTTCAACCTGCGCGGCGCCGACGTCAGCTACAACCCGGTGTTCCTGGCGCACGCGCTGGTCGAGTCCAGCCGCGCCACGCTGTTCGTCGCCGACGGCAAGGTGCCGCCCGAATTGCGTGAACGCCTCGGGCGCGACGGCGTGCAGGTCGCGCCGTACGCCGATGCCGCCGCCGCGCTGGCGACGCTGCGGGAAGACGCGACCCTGCTGGTCGATCCGCGCCGCATCACCGCCGGCATGCGCGCCGCCGTGCCGCAAGGCGTGCGCGTGGTGGAAGCGATCAACCCGACCACCTTCGCCAAGTCGCGCAAGCTGCCGCAGGAAGCCGACCATGTGCGAGAGACCATGGAACAGGATGGCGCCGCCCTGTGCGAATTCTTCGCCTGGCTCGAGCAAGCCCTCGAAGAAGGCACGGCGCTGACCGCGCCGTTGACTGAACTCACGATCGACGAACAGATCACGGCCGCGCGCGCCCGCCGTCCCGGCTTCGTCAGCCCCAGCTTCGGCACCATCGCCGGCTTCAATGCCAACGGCGCCATCATGCACTACCGCGCCACGCCGGCGTCGCACGCCGCCATCGAAGGCGACGGCCTGCTCTTGATCGATTCCGGCGGCCAGTACCTGGGCGGCACCACCGACATCACGCGCGTGGTCCCGGTCGGCACCGTCTCGGCGGCGCAGAAACGCGACTTCACGCTGGTGCTGAAAGGGATGATCAACCTGTCGATCGCGCGCTTCCCGCGCGGTACCAAAGGACCGATGCTGGATGCGCTGGCGCGCGCGCCGATCTGGGCCGCCGGCATCGACTACGGCCACGGCACCGGCCACGGCGTCGGCTACTTCCTCAACGTGCACGAAGGTCCGCAGGTGATCTCGCCGACCGCGCTGCCGGAACCGCATACGGCGATCGAGCCGGGCATGATCACCTCCAACGAACCGGGCATCTACCGCCCCGGCCACTGGGGCATCCGCATCGAGAATCTGGTGTTGGCGCAGCCGGTTGAAAACGGCGAGTTCGGCGAATTCCTCGGCTTCGAGACGCTGACCCTGTGCCCGATCGACACCCGCTGCATCGACGTCAAGCTGATGCGCGGCGACGAAGTCGCCTGGCTGAACGATTACCACCGCTCGGTCCGGGCGCGCCTGCTGCCGCGCGTGAGCGGCGCCGCGCGCGACTGGCTCGAATTGCGTACGAAGGAGATCTGATCATGGCCAGTTCCCGTTCCACCCGCGCCAGCGCCGCCGTCGACCGCCTCAAGCGCCGCAGCGGCATCACCTCGTATTCGATGGCGCGCACCGGCGACGGCCTGTTCTTCCTGTCCGAAAAGCCGGGCGCGCCGCCGCTGTGCGCGCCGCTCGAGATGGACGACTTCGTGGCCTTCGTCAACGGCCTCGGACCGCAGGAAGTCAAACGCGTCAGCAAGAACGATCTCGAGTTCGAGAAGCAGCTGGTCAGGAAAAAGATTGACTAACCAGGCGATCGTGAACGAGTCGGGCCTGACGATGTCGAGCCTGGTCGCGGCCTACTGGTCGCCGGCCGAACTGGTGACCAATGGCCTGATCCTGCTGAACCTGGCCGGCGCCCTGCTGCTCGGCCTGATGGTCGGCTACGAGCGTTCCTATCACGGCCGCGCCGCCGGCATGCGCACCTATGGCCTGGTGTGCATGGCCTCGGCCGGATTGACCATCATCGCCGGCTACCCGAATTACTGGTACGGCGGGCATGGCGCCGCCACCGCGCTGGTCGACCCCACGCGGGTGATCCAGGGCGTGGTGACCGGCATCGGCTTCCTTGGCGCCGGCGTCATCATGCGCTCCGGGTTTACCATCAGCGGCCTCACGACCGCCGCCTCGATCTGGGCCTCGTCGGTGATCGGCATCATGGTCGGCGTCGGCTTTTACCTGGCCGCGATGGGCCTGGCCTTCTTTTCGGCGATGATCATGATCTACCTGAACCGCGCGGTCGGCATGCTGCCTTCGCGCCGCGCGGTGGCGGTGACGCTGCGCTTCAAGCCCGGCATCCGCCCCGAAGAAGAAGTATTGCGCAAGGCCGCGCTCGAGCGTGGCTACGAGATCGCCGGCGGCTCGCTCACCATCGGCAGCGAAAAGAATGCCCAGGAATGGCGCTTCGTCGCGCTGGCGTTGGCCGGCCAGAACGGGGCGCCGCTGTCGTCGCTGGCCGGCGAGCTGTCGTCGGTCGAAGGCGTGGACGGCTTCTCGCTGTCGCACGCCCGTAATTAACCATATGGGACACCGCATGACCCCACACGAGGTACGCGATTTCTGGTTCGGCGCGCCCGGCAGCGCCCTTGACGGACAGCCGCGTCGCGAATGGTTCGTCAAGAACGAGGCCTTCGATGCCGTCATCCGCGAACGCTTCGGCGCCGCCATCGACGCCGCCGTCGGCGGCGGCCTGCGCGAGTGGGATGCGACCGGCCCGGACGGCGTGCTGGCGCGCCTGCTGGTGCTCGACCAGTTCACTCGCAACGCCTGGCGCAACACCCCGCGATCCTTTGCCGGCGATGCGCTGGCGCTGGCCGCCGCCCAGCAACTGGTCGACAGCGGCGCCGACCGCCAACTGCCGCCGCTGCGGCGCGCCTTCGTCTACATGCCGTTCGAGCATGCCGAAGACCCGTATATGCAGGAGCGGGCGGTCGAACTGTTCTCGATGCTGGCCGCCGCCCATCCGGGCTTCGACGAGATGCTCGACTACGCGCACCGCCACCGCGGCGTGATCGCCCGCTTCGGCCGCTTCCCGCACCGTAACGCCATCCTGGGCCGCGCCTCGACGCCGGAAGAGCTGGCCTTCCTGCAGCAGCCGGGTTCGCGCTTCTGACATGGCGCCTTCGCTCAACATCGTCGGCGCCGGCCACGTCGGCCGCGCCCTCGGGCGCGTGTTCAGCGCGCGCGGCATTTATACCGTGCAGGACGTGCTGACCCGCTCCCAGGCCGGCGCCCAGGCCGCCTGCGCCTTCATCGGCGCCGGCCACCCGGTCGACGCGCTCGGCTGGATGCGGCCGGCCGAGGTCTGGATGCTGGCGGTGTCCGACGACCGCATTGGCGACGTCGCCACGGCGCTGGCGCGGGACCATGCGGTGGGTGGCGCCGTCGTGTTCCACTGCAGCGGCGCCAAGGCCTCCAGTGAACTCGAACCGCTGCGCCTTGCGGGCGCCGCCGTCGCCAGCGTGCATCCGGTGCGCAGCTTTGCCGACCCGGCCGGCGTGGCAGCGCAGTTCGACGGCACCTGGTGCGGGGTCGAAGGCGACGCTGCCGCGCTGGCGCGGCTGGTACCGGCCTTTGAAGCGGCCGGCGCGCGCATCGTCGCCATCGACGCCGCCGCCAAGACCGTCTACCACGCGGCTGCGGTGTTCGCCTCGAACTACCTGACCACGGTGTTGGACGCCGCGCTGCGCGCCTACCAGGCGGCCGGCATCCCGGAACCGGTGGCGCGCGAACTGGCCGGCCCGCTGGCCGCCGAGACCCTGGCCAACGTCCTGCGGCTGGGCGCCGCGCAGGCGCTGTCGGGCCCGATCGCGCGCGGCGACGAGGCGACGGTCTCTCGCCAGCAGGCCGCCGTCGACGCCTGGGACGGCGCCAGCGGACGCCTGTACGGCGCGCTGGCCGAGGCCACCCGCAACCTGGCCCGGCGCCGGCCCTGATTCTTCCGTTTTATCAAAAGGAACTTCTAAAATGCAACTAACCGAGTGGACCATGCTGGCCGTACTTGGCGTCTACTTCTGGACCGGCGTGATGGCCGGCTGGGCGCGCGTCAAGTATGGCGTGGCGGCGCCGTCGATGGATGGCCCGCTGCCGTTCCAGAGTGCCCAGCGGGTGCAGGCGAATACCCTCGAACAGCTGCCCCTGGTGCTGGTGCCGCTGTGGCTGTGCGGGCAGGCGCTGGGCGACACCTGGGCCGCCGCCGGCGGGCTGCTGTGGTGCTGCGGCCGCATCCTGTATGCGCTCGGGTATTACCGCGATCCGGCCAAGCGTGAAGCCGGTTTCATCATCGGCATGCTGGCCTGCGGCGCGCTGGTGGCCGGCAGTGCGATCGGCCTGTTGCAGCAAGCCTAGTCTGACATCTGTTGCACCAAAGCAAAACTCGATCAGCAAAACGTCGACAAAGCCCGTCCGCTGCAATAAGCTTGTTGCCTCAGTTCAACTAACTTATTCAATACCCCGCGGGCCGGTCAAGCCGCTTGGCGGATGGAGGAGGGCAGCATGCTTTTTTTGAAGAGCACCAGTGTCACCAAGGCACCCGGCATTTATGAAGTCGACGTGGCTGCCAAGCCGCCGGGCAAGACCTTCGGCATCTTCATGGCGACCGATCCCGACAATCCGCCGAACGCCGTGCTGACCGCGCTGGCCGAACTCGGCTTTGAACCCACCCACCAGCAAAACTATGTCCACAGGGACAAAGGCAAGGTGCTCGACCTGCATTTCCAGAAGAACGGCACCGATCTGTTCAACGGCTGGAAGACAGACGAGTGCAGCAACAACCTGGCGGCCATCGATTGCCTGTTCGGTAACGTCGGCATCAAGGTGGTGCCGCGTGTAATGAGCCTCGCCGAAGCCTACGCTTGAGATAGGGTCATGCGCGCACCTCGATGTGGTAGAGCGCCCATGGGCAATCCGTAAAACGCTGTGCCAGCGGCAGCGCCGCCATCTCCGGGATCCGGTCGGCATCGTAGACGGCCCACAGCGGTCCCAATCCTCCCAGCGGCATCGGCGCCCCATCGATATGGGTGGCCACGATGACGCGCCGCGTACCTGCCTGCGCGCCGTTCAGTTCGACGCTGTAGCCATCCACCGCCCGCAATACCAGGGTGGTGCGGTCGCCGACCTTGGCGCCGGCACTTCCCATTACGTCCAGCAGCAGCGGTCCGCGCAGCGTGTGCGGCTTGCCGTCGTATTCGAGCGTCGGCCGGATCGTGTGCGGCACCAGTTGCAGCAGGGCGGCATGGTCGAAGGTGTAAGCCTTGGCGAAGCCGAGGCCCTGCTTGTGCATCATCTGGTCGAGTACCGGGTCGAACGGCCCGCGGTTGGCACGGGCGATGGCGCCGGTGACGGTCAGCAGGGCCGGGCCACGAGAGGCCGGGCCGCGCGAGGCCGGGCCGCGGTCGGCCGCTGCGGCATCGGCGGCAAGCGGCAGGGCACCGGCGATGGCCGCGCCCAGGAACTGGCGTTTTTTCATAAAATACGCATGAGAAAATACGAAGTCGATGGCGGGTCCATCATAGTCTTATAAGTGTCTCAATGGATTTATTCTCCGACGATGCCAGCCTGGTGCCGATCCCGATCGAAGACGGCGAGCTGGCCATGCTGGCGCGCATGCCGCTGCCGGCCAGTCCGGCCCAAGTGCTGGAACAACTGATTCAAGAAACACCGTGGCGTGCCGAGACGATCGTCCTGTACGGCAAGCGCTACCTGCAGCCGCGCCTGACGGCCTGGTTCGGCGAAGCGGCCTACACCTATTCCGGCCTGACGCTGGCGCCCGCGCCGATGACGCCGCTGTTGAACGGCTTGCGCAGCACGGTCGAAGACCTCACCGGTCACCGCTACAACAGCGTGCTACTGAATTACTACCGCGATGGCGCCGACAGCATGGGCATGCACAGCGACGACGAGCCGGAGCTCGGGCCGGCGCCGGCCATCGCGTCGCTCAGCCTGGGGGCAACCCGCACCTTCATCCTGCGTCACAAGCTGACTAAACGCACCGTCAAAATCGATTTGACCGACGCCAGCCTGTTATTGATGGCAGGTGAGCTGCAGAAATACTGGTTGCATGGCATAAATAAGACTGCAAAGCCGATGGGTGCACGGCTTAACCTCACTTTTCGTTACGTCGCTTAAGTATCGCTTAAGTTTCGACATCCATCGGCAAAAAATAACTGAACGGAGAGTCATTAAGTTACAGCTGCTTACAGTTCTTACCAAATGGGCACGGACGCAAACGAACCCTAGTGCTATCTTGCCTACATCGCGATTCACTTTGCATCGCGAACCAGACCAACAAAGCAAAAGGATTCGTCATGAAAAAGCTCATCGTTGCCCTGATCGCCAGCGCCGCCGCCATGTCCGCAGCACAAGCACAGGACACCACCACCCCTGGCCACGCCTACCTGGGTGTGGGTGTCGCCAGCGCCGATCATGAAGACGGCAACGGTTTCAACAGCGACGGCTACAAGGCCTCGGGCAAGATCTTCGGTGGTTATGAATTCAACCAGAACTGGGGCGTCGAAGCTGGTTACACCGACTTCCGCAAGGCTGACGTGAACACCGCCACCGCCCGTGGCGAAACCAAGGGCTACGGCTACTACGTCGCTGCCAAGGCAACCGCACCGATCAACGAGAAATTCGACGTGTACGGCAAGCTGGGCCTGCAGAACAGCCAGCGTGAGTTGAGCATCGCCGGCCTGACCACCAAGGACCACGCGACCGATGCCTACGGCGCAGTCGGCGTGCAATACAAGGTGAACCAGCAGGTTGGCCTGGTTGCCGAATACGAGCGCTACGGCAAGAGCAAGGACTTCGGCGCCAGCCCGAACGTGCTGACCGTGGGTGCACGCTACAGCTTCTGATGCCGGCGTAAGCGGTAAATAGAAAAAGGGACCTGCGGGTCCCTTTTTTATTGCTTGCTGCGCTTGAGCATCAACGCAGGGGATTCGCGTAGGGCAGCGCCTGCGACACGCCCGAGCGCATCCACGGCGGTGGCGGCAGGGGCGATTCGGGCGGCTTGAAACCGGAGGCGACGAAGCGGTGCACCGACGACCACTGCCACTCGGCCGCATGCTGGCACAAACCGTGGCGTACCGGGTTGCCGTGCAGGTAATCGATCAAGGCCGTGTATTCGTCGTCGTCGGCAATCAAGTGATCGTGGTAATGGCGTTCCCAGATCGCTTCACCGCTGCCGGCCACGCGCAAGCCCGGCAGGCAGGCTTTGTTCAGGGCTTTGGAAAAGGCGATTTTCACCGCGCGCCAGCGCATCGCGCAATCCTGGTCGCCCGGGGGCAGGGTCCAGATCGTGTGAGCATGATCGGGCAGTACGACCCAGGCATCGACGTGGAAGGGCTTGCGGGTCCGGGCCTGGCGCATGGCTTCGCCAAATGCCGAGAAGTGGTCTGTCAACAAGGTGCTGTTGCGGTCCAACAAGCGCACCGTGAAGAAGAACGTCCCGCCTGGAACGCGGTTATCGCGGTAATGGGTCATGAACCTGGTGTCAAGCGAGGCTTGAACAATCTCAACGTCGGTCGATTCTACACATGGCTTCAAAATGAGGCCGGTTCATTTCCGCGCAAAAATTATCTGCAGATGCGGCGCATATCGATGTATTTAATAACAAAAAAACCCAGGCACCGGATCGATGCCTGGGTTTTTTTCGGATTTCGACTCCGCTGTGGCGCGGATACGACTCGGCTTATGCGGTCAGCGGCTTGTAGCGGATACGCTTCGGCTTGGCGCCTTCTTCGCCCAGGCGCTTCTTCTTGTCAGCTTCGTATTCCTGGTAGTTACCGTCGAAGAAGGTCACTTGAGAATTGCTTTCGAAGGCCAGGATGTGCGTGGCGATGCGGTCCAGGAACCAGCGGTCGTGCGAGATCACCATCACGCTGCCGGCGAATTCCAGCAGCGCATCTTCCAGCGCGCGCAGGGTTTCGACGTCGAGGTCGTTCGACGGTTCGTCCAGCAGCAGCACGTTACCGCCCTGCAACAGGGTTTTCGCCAGGTGCAGGCGGCCGCGTTCGCCGCCGGACAGGTTGCCGACCACCTTCTGCTGGTCGCCGCCCTTGAAATTGAAGCGGCCGAGATAGGCGCGCGACGGCATCTCGAAGCGGCCGACGCTCAGCATGTCGGCGCCGCCGGTGACGTCCTCGAACACGGTCTTGGTGTTGCTGAGGTCTTCGCGGGTCTGGGCGACCAGCGACACCTTCGCGGTCTGGCCGATCTTGACTTCGCCGCTGTCCGGCTGCTCGAGGCCGGCGATCATCTTGAACAGGGTCGACTTACCGGCGCCGTTGGGGCCGATGATGCCGACGATCGCGCCCGGTGGGATCGTGAACGAGACATTGTCGATCAGCAGACGGTCGCCGAAGGCTTTCGACACGTTCTTGAACTCGATGACTTCGTTGCCCAGGCGTTCCGCCACCGGGATGAAGATCTCCTGGGTTTCGTTGCGCTTCTGGTATTCGTATTCGCTCAGCTCGTTGAAGCGGGCCAGGCGCGCCTTCGACTTGGCTTGCCGCGCCTTCGGATTCTGGCGTGCCCACTCCAGCTCCTTGGCCAGCGCTTTCTGGCGTGCCGATTCGGTCGCTTCTTCCTGCTTCAGGCGTGCCTGCTTCTGGTCCAGCCACGACGAGTAGTTACCTTTCCACGGGATGCCCGCGCCGCGGTCCAGTTCCAGGATCCATTCGGCGGCGTTGTCGAGGAAGTAGCGGTCGTGGGTAATGCCGACCACGGTGCCCGGGAAGCGCAGTAGGAACTGCTCCAGCCACTCGACCGATTCGGCGTCCAGGTGGTTGGTCGGCTCGTCCAGCAGTAGCATGTCGGGTTTGCTCAGCAGCAGCTTGCACAGCGCCACGCGGCGCTTCTCGCCGCCGGACAGCACGCCGACCTTGGCATCCCACGGCGGCAGGCGCAGCGCATCGGCCGCCATTTCCAGCTGCAGGTTCAGGTTGCCGCCGTCGGCCGCGGCGATGATCGCTTCCAGGCGTTCCTGCTCTTTCGCCAGCGCGTCGAAGTCGGCGTCTTCTTCCGCGTACGCCGCGTACACGGCTTCCAGCTTGGCTTGCGCCTCGAAGGCTTCGCCGAGGCCGCTTTCGACCTCCTGGCGCACGGTCTTTTCCGGATCCAGCTGCGGTTCCTGCGGCAGGTAACCGATGTTCAGGCCCGGCATCGGGCGCGCTTCGCCCTGGATGTCGGTGTCGATGCCGGCCATGATCTTCAGCAGCGTCGATTTGCCGGAGCCGTTCAGGCCCAGCACGCCGATCTTCGCGCCCGGGAAGAAGGACAGGGAAATATCCTTCAAGATCTGACGCTTCGGTGGGACGATCTTGCCCACGCGGTTCATGGTGTAGACGTAATTGGCCATGTGATGAGTGATTCGATGTGAAATAAGGACGACAGGATACTGTAAAAATTCGGGGTCAGAGCACAAGTTTTACGCTTTGCGGCAGCGACTTCGCTCTGGAAGGCAGCCGTAACAAGCCAACAATTGTGCTCTGACCCCGAATTGTGTTTCGTCAAGCCTGGGCAGGGGCAGGGCGGCGCAGCAAGCCTTCGATGGCGAACAGGGCCAGCGCCAGCCAAATGAGCGCGAAGCCGACCAGGCGGTCCGCCGTAAACGCTTCGTGGAACAGCCAGACGCCGAGCAGGAATTGCAGCGTCGGCGACAGGTATTGCAGCAGGCCCAGTACCGATAACGGGATCTGGCGCGCGCCCGAGGCGAACAGCAGCAGCGGGATCGCGGTGATCGGCCCGGCCGCGATCAGGAGCAGGCGCGTGGTGTCGGACGGGGTGTTGATGAAGGCGTTCTGGCCATGTATGGTCAGCCAGGTCACGTAGCCGGCCGCCAGCGGGAACAGCACCATGGTCTCGAACGACAAGCCTTCCAGGGCGCCCAGCTTGGCCGTCTTGCGCAGCAGGCCATAGCCGCCGAAGGACGCCGCCAGCGCCAGCGCGATCCAGGGCACGGTGCCGGCCTGCCAGGTCAGCCAGGCGACGCCGAGGGCGGCCACCGCGATCGCCATCCACTGGGCGCGACGCAGGCGTTCGTTCAGCAGCAGGTAGCCGAACATGATGTTGACCAGCGGGTTGATGAAGTAGCCCAGGCTGGCCTCGATTACGTGGCCGTTGTTCACGGCCCAGATGTAGATCAGCCAATTGATGCTGAGCAGCAGGGCGGATGCCGCAAAGCTGCCGAACACGCGTGGCTGACGCACCAGCGCCAGCCACGCCCACTGGCGGCGCAGCACCAGCACGATCACCAGGAACAGCAGCGACCACAGCATGCGGTGGGCCAGGATCTGCAGTGGCGGCACTTCGCCGATGGCGTGGAAATACAGTGGAAACAGGCCCCAGCACAGGAAGGCGAGGGCAGCGGACAGGATGCCGGTGCGCATGGAAAGATGAAAAAATTATCGGGTCGACATTATCCCCGAAGCGGCGCCACTCTGCTGGAACCCCGTATTTATGCGGCAGGGGTCGCCGCCGAGCCGCGCGCCCATGCCTCGGCAGATGGGGCAGACTGCGGTCTTGCCTGAACAAAAACTTTGAGAAAATGTTGGAAAATAAGCCGCGTGCCGGAAGGCCTGGCTTGTCTTTCCTTGTCTATTATTCTATTGTGCAACGCACCGGAACAACCAAGGTGAAAACTTGTCGCAACATAACAAAAGCAGCCTGGCCGCGCTGACCCTGGCGGCGGTCGGCATCGTCTATGGCGACATCGGCACCAGTCCGCTGTACACGCTGAAAACCATCTTCGATCCGACCCACGGCCTGCCGCTGAACACGCCGAACCTGCTGGGCATCGTGTCACTGATCTTCTGGGGCTTGACGATGATCGTGTCGCTCAAGTACGTGACGCTGGTGCTGCGCGCCGACAACCGCGGCGAGGGCGGTGTCATGGCGCTGATGGCGCTGGCCATGAATTCGGTCACGCGCCACTCGCGCTGGCATTACGTCTTGATGGTGATCGGCGTGATCGGCGCCACCATGTTCTACGGCGACAGCGTGATCACGCCGGCCATTTCCGTGCTGGGCGCGATCGAAGGCCTGGAAGTGGCCACGCCGGGCCTGGAAAAATACGTGGTGCCGCTGACCATCGCCGTGCTGCTGGTCCTGTACAGCGTGCAAAAACACGGCACCGCCGGCATCGGCCGCTTCTTCGGTCCGATCATGATCGTCTGGTTCGTCGTACTGGCGGTGATGGGCATCATCAACATCGTGCAGGCGCCGGTGATCCTGCAGGCGCTGAATCCGTGGCACGCCATCGAATTCATGGTGCGCAACAAGTTCATCGCCTTCGTCGCATTGGGCGCGGTGGTGCTGTCGCTGACCGGCGCCGAGGCCCTGTACGCCGACATGGGCCACTTCGGCAAGAAGCCGATCCGCGTGGCCTGGTTCCTGGTCGTGTTCCCGGCGCTGGCGCTGAACTACCTGGGCCAGGGCGGCCTCTTGATCATGCATCCGGAAACGGTCGAGAACCCATTCTTCCACCAGCTCGGCAGCTGGAGCGTGCTGCCGCTGGTGGTGCTGTCGACCATGGCGGCGGTGATCGCCTCGCAGGCGACGATTTCCGGCACCTTCTCGATGACCAAGCAGGCGATCGCGCTGGGACTGCTGCCGCGCATGCGTGTGATGCACACCTCGGAAAGCGAGATCGGCCAGATCTACATCCCGGCCGTGAACTGGCTGCAGCTGATCGTGGTGCTGATCGCGGTGGTCGGCTTCGGCTCGTCGGACAAGCTGGCCGGTGCCTACGGCATCGCGGTGACAGCGACCATGTTCGCCACGACCTTCCTCACCTTCTTCGTGATCCGCTACCGCTGGCACTTGCCGCTGTGGCTGTGCATCGGCGCCACCGGCTTGTTCATGGTGATGGACATCGCGCTGTTCTCGGCCAGCACGCTGAAACTGCTGCACGGCGGCTGGTTCCCGCTGCTGCTGGGCGCGGTGCTGCTGACCACCATGCTGACCTGGAAGCGTGGCCGCGAGCTGGTGTTCGAGAACCTGGAAAAGCATGCGATCCCGCTCGACGACTTCCTGCAGTCGCTGTTCGTGGCGCCGCCGGCGCGGGTGGCCGGCACCGCCATCTTCCTGCGCGGCGAAACCGACGGCGTGCCGCACGCGCTGCTGCACAACCTGCTGCACAACAAGGTGCTGCACGAGCGCGTGGTGTTCCTGACGGTGCACATCCGCGAAGAGCCCTACGTGCCCCAGTCCGAGCAGCTGCAGGTGACGGCGCTGGGCCACAACTGCTTCCAGCTGAACGTCAGCTACGGCTTCAAGGACGAGGCCAACATCCCCGACATCATGCGCCTGTGCGCCATGAAAGACCTTGAATTCGAGATGATGGAAACCTCGTTCTTCATCGCGCGCCAGACCGTGATCTCGGTGCCGGGCCAGGGCATGATGCCGTGGCGCGAACACCTGTACGTGGCGATGCAGAGGAATGCGCGCACCGCCGCCGACTACTACCAGATCCCGGCCAACCGGGTGATCGAGCTGGGGACGCAGGTGGAAATTTAAGGACGCTTGGACGACACGGCATTACAAAAAATGTACATGTGGCATGCGGTCTGCAGGTAAGGTTGAGGTTTTCTTACCAAGGACCCGCATGAAACTGAAGTCTCCCCTCGCCGGCGTGCTGCTGGCCGCCTCCCTCGCCCTCAGCCTGACCGCCTGCGGTGGCGGCGATAACGATGCCGGCAGCAACGTGGTGGTCGCCAACCCGTCCGCCTTCACCAAGACCGACACCACGGTCGGCACCGGCGCCGAAGCCACCAGCGGCAAGACCGCCACCGTCACCTACACCGGCTGGCTGTACAGCGCCACCGCGACCGACCATAAAGGCACCCAGTTCGATACCGGCTCGCTGTCCTATGTCGTCGGTTCGACCCAGCTGATCGCCGGCTTCGACCAGGGCGTGCAAGGCATGAAAGTCGGCGGCAAGCGTACCGTGCTGGTGCCGTCGAACCTGGGCTACGGCAGCACCGGGCAGGGCAAGATTCCGCCGAACGCCGGCCTGGTGTTCGACATCGCGCTCACCGCCGTCAAATAAGCTCTTCCCTGAGCGCCAGCGCCGGCCGGATCCGTGCCGCCGCCGGCGCATGGCGCATGGCGCAGCGTGGACAGCAGCGCCACGCCGCCCGCTCCGTGATAACTTTCTGACACGGTACATACAGCGTCGATCATATGGAAATGCTATCCTAGGCCGCCTGGCCGCGTCGGCCGTAGCGGATCCACCCGGGAATTCGTCAGCCACGCCCTGGCGTACCAACGAAAACCTGGAGATCGCAATGACAGCAAGAGACAGTACGGAAGCCCAAGCCATCCACGACCTCACGCCGCGCCAGCGGGTGTGGGCCATCGTCGGCGCCTCATCGGGCAACCTGGTCGAGTGGTTCGACTTCTATATCTACTCGTTCTGCGCGCTGTACTTCTCGTCGGCGTTCTTCCCCAAGGGCGATCCCACCACCCAGCTGCTGAACACGGCCGGCGTGTTCGCCGCCGGCTTCCTGATGCGCCCGATCGGCGGCTGGATGTTCGGCCGCATCGCCGACCGCTACGGCCGCAAGAATTCGATGATGATTTCGGTGCTCATGATGTGCGGCGGCTCGCTGATGATCGCCGTACTGCCGACCTATGCCATGATCGGCACCGCGGCGCCGGCGCTGCTGCTGCTGGCGCGCCTGTTCCAGGGCCTGTCGGTGGGCGGAGAATACGGCACCAGCGCCACCTACATGAGCGAGGTGGCAGAACCCGGCCGCAAGGGTTTTTATGCGTCCTTCCAGTACGTGACCCTGATCGGCGGCCAGCTGTCGGCGCTGCTGGTGCTGGGCATCCTGCAACTGCTGCTGAGCCACGAGGAACTGGTGGCCTGGGGCTGGCGCATTCCGTTCGTGGTCGGCGCCGCGTCGGCCCTGGTGTCGCTGTGGCTGCGCCGTTCGCTGCATGAAACCACCACCTCGACCGAACGCAAGAGCGAAGCCGCGGGCAGCGTCAGCGCGCTGCTGCGCAACCACGGGCGCGCCTTCGTCACCGTGCTCGGTTTTACCGCCGGCGGCTCGCTGATCTTCTACGCGTTCACCACCTACATGCAGAAGTACCTGGTCAACACGGTCGGCATGAGCACCAAGACCGCCAGCGGCGTGATGACCGTCTGCCTGCTGATCTACATGGTCCTGCAGCCGGTGTTCGGCGCCCTGTCGGACCGCATCGGCCGCAAGAACGCGATGATCGGCTTCGGCGTGCTGGCCACGCTCTGCACCGCACCGATCATGTTCGCGCTGCGCGGCGTGCAAAGCCCGATCATGGCGGCCGTGCTGATCGTGTGCGCACTGGCGATCGTCAGCCTGTACACCTCGATCTCGGGCCTGATCAAGGCCGAGATGTTCCCGGTCGAGGTGCGTGCGCTGGGCGTGGGCCTGTCCTACGCGGTCGCCAACGCCATCTTCGGCGGCTCGGCCGAATACGTGGCGCTGTGGTTCAAGCAGGCCGGCACCGAATCGCACTTCTACTGGTACGTCAGCTTCATGTGCCTGCTGGCCGCGATCGTGGCGTTCCGCATGCCGGATCCGACCCGCTCGGGTCACCTCAAATAAAAGGAACCTCTAGAAACCGTAGCGAGCGGCCGCAGATTTGGTCGAGAAGCGCAGCTGTACGGATGTACAGCGAGCATCGCAGGCCGAATATGCAACGCGCAGCAGGTTTATAGAGGTTCCGCGGCGCGGATCATGTCGATGTGCATGATCCCGTCTTCGTCGTAGGGTGCGGACACGGTGACGAACCCGAAGTTGCCATAGAAATTCTCCAGATGCGCCTGGGCGCCGATGCGGATCGCGTGGCCCTGGTGCAGGCGCACCGCGCAGGCGATGCCCTGGGCGACCAGCTCGCGTCCCAGCCCGGTGCCGCGCATGGCCGGACTGGTGACCACGCGGCCGAGCGACATCTCGGCGTACTTGGCGCCCGGCGCCAGGCAGCGCAGGGTAGCCGCCAGTTCGCGTTTCCCGTTCACCGTTCGCCAGCCGAGCAGGTGGTGGGCGCCCGGGTCCAGGCCGTCGATGTCCGGATACAGGCAAGTCTGCTCCAGCACGAACACTTGCTGGCGCAGCGCCAGCATCTCATACAGCTGCGCCGCCGTCAGGTCGGCGAAGCGGCTCCACTGCCATTCAATCATCGTTCTCGTTCTATCAGGTTGGGGTTGTCAGAGCATACTCAAGCGACAGTCTCGAAGCCGTCGAGCACGTTCACCACGTCGACGCCGAGCGCCGGGCCGGCGTCGCCGCCTTCGAGCATGAAGGCAGTGGGCAGGCCGAGGTAGCCGAGGCGTTCGCCGAGGCGCAGGAAGTCGGCCGTCCCCAGTCCGAAGTGCGACTGCACGCCGAGCGAGACCACCAGCGCCTGCGGCGCGAAGCCCGCCATTTTAAGGCATGCCGTCTCCAGCGCCGCAAACCACTGCGTGCTGCCGGCGCCGCGCGCCAGCGGCAGGTTCATGTTGGCGCCGGCCCCCGGTCCGGCCCCGGTCTCGTCGGCGTGGCCCGAGTAATACGGGTAGGCAGCGTGCGGGTCGGCGTGGATCGAGACGAACAGCACGTCGCCGCGGCCATAGAAAATGCCCTGGGTGCCGTTGCCGTGGTGGGCGTCGAGGTCGAGGATGGCGACGCGCTCGAGGCCATCGTCCAGCAGGTGCTGGGCCGCCAGCGCCGCATTGTTGAGGAAGCAGCCGCCGCCGAAATGGTCGGCGCCGGCGTGGTGGCCGGGCGGGCGGGTGAGGGCGAAGCTGGCATGTTCGCCCAGGCGCAGCGCGTGCGCCGCATTGATCGCGCAATCGGCCCCGGTCTTGGCGGCGATCCAGGTGCCGGCCGTGAGCGGGGTGATGCCGTCCATCGCATACAGGCCGAGGCGGCCCGTGAAATCGTCCGGTTCGATGTCGTGGCGCTGCATCCGCGCCGGCCACACGGCGGGCTGGATGTCCCTGCCGGCGTTGCGCGGATCGAGGGCCAGCCAGCCGCTCCAGGCGCTGCGCAGGAAGTGCAGGTAGCGCGGCGTGTGCACGCGCTCGAGCGAGGCCAGGGACACGCCGTGCGGGGTGACGATCTGGCCCAGGCCGCGGCCGTGCAGTTCGGCCACGATGAGGTCGAGGCGCTCGGGTTTCTCGGAACACGGGAGCGGCGCGCCGGGCCGGGGGACGGCGCGCGGGCTGTGGTGGGCGTGGTGTTCGTTGAAGAAGGTGAGCAAGGTATTCTCTCGGCCGGGACTTCGAAAAACTGCTGCGCTGATCCTGCTGCTTACATCAGCACGTCGCCCCCGTGCAGGCGGGGATCCAAGTTCTGCAAGCGCACCGGTCGCTTGTGCAAACTTGGCGCGAACAGTGCCAGTGGCACTGTTCGCGCCTTCGCGGGGGCGACGGTTTTTAAGCTAACGGTGCGTCGGGCGCTCGCCGCTGCGTCAGCCCTGGTGATTACTGCACAGTGTACTGCTGTTGTACGCCGCCACGAAATCGTCGAAGCTGCCGCTGTCGGCCGCCTCGATCCTGGCCTGCTCGTCCAGTGACGCTTGCGCGGTCTCGTCGAACAGCGCCACTTCCGCCGCCATCAGCGGTTCGGCGCGCAGCGCCCGGGCGTGCAGTTCGCTCTGTTGCAGGCCGAATTTGGCAAACGAGCCGAGCGCGCGCACTTCTTCCAGCACGCGGGCGGACGGGGTCTTGTCCGGGTTCGCCACCTTGGCCTTCTGCAGCTCGAGCGCGGACAGGTGCGCGCCGGCGTAATTGTGTTCGCTGTCGAGCAGTTCGGCCAGCGGGCGGATGCGTTCGAGCAGCTCGGCAGCCCACTCCAGCAGCGGCACTTCGGCGTCGTTGCGGGTGAGTGTGAGGCCCGGGCGGCGGCCTTCCTTGACGGTGCGCGCGAAGTTGCGGGCGTGGACCTGTCCTTCCATCGCATTGATCATCGGGCTTTCCTCGAGCGCGCAGAACAGCAGGAAGGCGTCCAGGAAGCGCCCGGTTTCCAGCGCCACGCCGACCGGCTCGAACGGGTCGATGTCGAGGCAGCGCACCTCGATGTACTGCACGCCGCGGTTGCACAGCGCCTGCACCGGACGCTCGCCGGTACGGATCACGCGCTTGGGGCGGATGGTCGAATAGTATTCGTTCTCGATCTGCAGGATGTTGGTCGACAGCTGCACCCATTCGCCATCCTTCTTGGTGCCGACGTCGGCGTACGGCGGATACGGGCGGTTGACCGCGTCCATCAGCGAGGTGACGTAGCTTTCCAGGCTGTTCTCGTGCGGACGCAGGCCGGACTGGGCGTCGTTCTGGTAACCCAGGTCGCTCATGCGCAGGCTGGTGGCGTACGGCAGGTACAGGGTGTCGTCGGACAGCGTCTCGAGATTGTGCTCGCGGCCGCGCAGGAAGCCCGTGGCCAGCACCGGGGAAGCGCCGAACAGGTACATCAGCAGCCAGCTATAGCGGCGGAAGTTGCGGATCATCGCGATGTAGCTTTCGGACTGGAAATCGCGCAGCGCATGGCGGCGTTCCTCGGCGATGCCTTCGCTCTCGGCCAGCACTTTCCACAGCTGCTCGGGCAACGAGTAGTTGTAGTGGATGCCGGCGATGCATTGCATGGCCTTGCCGTAGCGCAGGGCCAGGCCGCGCCGGTACACGTGCTTGAGCATGCCGATGTTCGATGTGCCGTACCAGGCGATCTCGATGTCTTCTTCGGACGGCAAGTCGCACGGCATCGACTGGCTCCACAGCATCTCGCCGTCGAGCTTGGTGTAGGCGTAGCGGTGGATCGCGTCCAGGCGGTTCAGGGCCAGGCCGATGTCGTGCTCGGCCGGCGTGATGAATTCGAGCAGGGCTTCCGCGTAATCGGTGGTGATCTGCGCATGGGTCAGGGCGGCGCCGAGTTGGACCGGGTGCGGTGTCCGCGCCAGACGGCCCTGGCTGTCGACGCGCAGCGTCTCGCGCTCGATGCCGCGCAGGCCCTGCAACAGCAGGCCGCGGTGGGCATCGTCGTCCAGCAGGGCCAGGCGGCGGGTCAGTTGGTTCGACACGGAATTTCCTTTCTTATACTGTACTGCTTTGAAGGTGCAGAGAGTAACCGAAAACGGCCAAGCGCGCCGGGCACCGCGCAATATGACGATTGTATTAACCTGGCGCCAGCTGCGGCGCTCCGAACAGCGCCTGATCGGGCACCTGTTCGGGCACCTGGGCGCTGCCCTGCGGGGGCGCCGGCGGCGGCGCTGGATCGGCTCCCTGGGCGGGCGGCTGCGCCGGCGGCGGCGTGGCCTGGGCCGCGATCCAGCGTTCGACTTCCCGCTCCAGCAGGTCGAGCGGTAGCGCGCCCTGGCCCAGCACGGCCTCGTGGAAGGCGCGCACGTCGAAACGCCCGCCCAGCACCGCCTGGGCCTTGCGGCGCAGCGCCAGGATGCGCAGCTGGCCGATTTTATACGCCAGCAGTTCGCCCGGATGGTCAATCGCGCGGTCGACTTCGGCCTCGTTGTCGAACGGCGGGTTGGCGGTGGTCGCGTTCAAGTAGTCGAGCGCCTGCTGCCGGGTCCAGCCGCGCGCATGGATGCCGGTGTCGATCACCAGGCGGGCGGCGCGCAGCAATTCGTCGGCCAGGCGTCCGAAATCCGAAAACGGATCGCGCATCAGGCCCAGTTCGGGGCCGAGGCCTTCGGCATACAGCGCCCAGCCCTCGCCGTAGGCGCCGTACCAGGCATTGCGGCGGAACGGCGGCAGGTCGGGAATCGACTGGGCGCGCGCCACCTGCAGGTGGTGGCCGGGCACGCCCTCGTGCAGGGCCAGGGTCTCGACTTCCCACAGCGGACGCGTATCCAGGCGCGCCGTGTTGACCACCAGCGCCGCCACGCGCGCGGCGTTGCCCGCCTCGTAGGCAGCGCCGCCCTGGCCGGCCTGCGCATCCAGCAGCGGCTTGACCGCCAGCTCGTCGGGCGGAATCGTCGCGAACAGCAGCGGCAGGTGGGCGTAGACGCGGGCCAGGGTGCGCCGGTAGCGGTTCAGCAATGCGTCGGCGTCGGTGGTGAACAGGCGCGGATCGCTGCGCGCAAAGACGAAGAACTGGGGGAGGGTGCCGCGAAAACCGGTGCGCTGGATGGCCGGCGCCATCTCGGCGCGGATGCGTGCAACTTCCTTCAGGCCGAGTGCGTGGATCTCGGCCGGCGTCAGGGCGGTGGTGGTGGCGTTCCTTACCAGCAGCGCGTACCAGGACGGACCGCCGGGCAGGCTCGATGCGGCGATCGTCGGGCGTGCCGCCGGCAGATAGTCGTTGCGGATCACGTCTTCCAGCTTTTGCAGCGCCGGCGCCAGCGCCTGCAGGGCAGCAGTGCCGTCGGCGGCCAGCTGGGCGCGCACCTCGGCGGGGATGGTGGCCGGCAGGCGCCGCAAGGGGGCGGAGACGGCGCCGTCGGCCAGGTGCTCGCGCAGGTTGCGCAGCTGGTCCGGCACGCCGGCCATGACGCGCTTCGGCGCGACCCAGCCGGTGCGCATCCCTTCATGCAGCTGCTCGACGATGCCGTCGATGTGGCGCGGCAGCGCCTGCAGGCGCGCCAGGTAGTTGCGGTAGTCGGCTTCGGTGACGAAGGGCATCTGGGCGACCAGGCGAGGGAAGCGCAACTGGATGCCGTCCTGGACGCTGATCGGCTGCGGATCGAAGGGCACGAAGCTGGCGACCGCCAGGCGCCTTTCCTTGTCGGCCACGAACAGCTCCCAGGACAGGCGCTCCTGGCCTGTCAATTGGGCCGGGTCGAGCTGGCGCGCCAGCTCGAGCATGCGGCGTTCGTGCTCGACCGCTTTCAGCGCGCCGGCCAGAGAGCTGTCGGCCAGCTGGGCATCGTAGCGGTGGTCGCCGACGGCGGTGGCGAATGCCGGCTGGTGCTTCAGGCGCCATTGCCAGTCGCGTTCGAACAGGGCGCGCGCCTGGCCGGGGACGTCGGCAGGGAGTTCGGTGGCGCTTGCCGGCAGCGGCGCCAGCAGCAGAAGGATCGACAACGGCGTCGACAGCGGCGTCGACAGCAGCGGGGTCAGCAACAGCGGCAGCGCGGCCGCCAGCAGCCGCGCCGCGCGCTGCCGGGCCGCGGGCAGTCGGGTTCGAGGCATGCGGGGCTCCGGGGATGGGGCACCCATTGTAACAAAGGCGCACAACGGGCTGCGCCGGGTGGCCTGCGCCATCCCGTGCGTGCGCATTGTGTGGCACACTGCGCCGGATTGAATATTTGTCAGGAAACCATGAGCATCATTAAAGACATGCCCTATGAATGGTGGGTCGGCCTGCGCTACACGCGCGCCGGCAAGCGCAGCGGGCGTAACCGTTTCATTTCCTTCATTTCGTGGATCTCGGTGGCCGGCATCGCGCTCGGCGTGGCGGCGCTGATCGTGGTGCTGTCGGTGATGAACGGTTTTCAGAAGGAAGTCACCGACCGCATGCTGTCGGTGGTGGCGCACATCGAAGTGTTCGACGCGCGCGGCGTGCTGCCGGACTGGCGCCGCTCGGCCAGCGAGGCGCTGCGCAATCCGGGCGTGCGCGCCGCCGCGCCCTTCGTCGACATGCAGGGCATGCTGGTGGTCGAAGGCACCATGAAGCCGGCGCTGGTGCGCGGCGTGCTGCCCGCCGAGGAAGCCAAGGTGTCGAAGGTGGCGCAGCACTCGACCGCATTCGCGGCGTTGCAGCCAGGGTCGTTCAACATCGTGCTGGGCAATGAGCTGGCCGAAGCGCTCGGTGTCAAGGCCGGCGACCGCCTGACGATGCTGCTGGCGCCGGGCGGCGCGCAGGGCGGGCAGTTGGCCGGTGCGCCGCGTTCGCGCACCTTCACGGTGGCCGGTACCTTCAAGGCCGGGCACTTCCAGTTCGATTCCTCGCTCGCCTTCGTCAGCCTGGAAGACGCGATGGCCGTGCAGGGCTTGCCGGCGCCGTCTGGCCTGCGCCTGCACCTGGCCGACCTGTATGCAGCGCCCCAGGTGGCAGCCGAGCTGCAGCACAGCATGTCCGGGGAGCTGATCATGCGCGACTGGTCGCAGGTGAACGCGATCTGGTTCGCGGCGGTCGGCTCGCAGAAGCGCATGATGTTCATCATTATCACGATGATCGTGGCGGTGGCCGCCTTCAACCTGGTGTCGACGCTGGTGATGGCGGTGCGCGACAAGCAGGCCGATATCGCGATCCTGCGCACGCTGGGCGCATCGCCGCGCTCGATCATGAAGATCTTCGTGGTGCAGGGCACGCTGGTCGGCGTGCTGGGGACGCTGCTTGGGGTCGGCCTCGGGGTGCTGGTGGCGCTCAACGTCGACGTGATCGTGCCCTTCATCGAACGCGTGTTCGGCCTGCACTTCCTGTCGAAGGACATTTATTTCATCAGCGAGATCCCGTCCCAGCTGCGCTGGGCGGACGTGGGCTGGAGCGGCGGGGTGTCGATCCTGCTGGCGTTCGTGGCGACGCTGTATCCGAGCTGGTCGGCGTCGCGCCTGCATCCGGCCGACGCGCTGCGTTATGAATAGGCGTTAGCGCGGCGCGCGGCCGCCGCTGACGCGCTCGATATCACCGAGGTCGCGCCAGCTCTGCACCTCGCTGTAGCCGTGTTCCTGCAGCAGCGCGCGCACCGCGGCCGCCTGGTCATAGCCGTGTTCCAGCAGCAGCCAGGCGCCCGCTTCCAGGCGCGCCTGCGCGCCCTCGATGATGATGCGCAGCGCCGACAGGCCGTCGGCGAAATCGGTGAGGGCGCCGCTCGGTTCGAAGCGCAGGTCGCCCTGCGACAGGTGTTCATCCGCGGCCGCGATGTAGGGTGGATTCGAGGCGATCAGATCGAAGGTCTCGCCCGGCGCCAGGGCCGCGAACCAGTCGCTTTGCAGGAAGCGGACGCGCACGCCGTTGGCATCCGCATTCGCCTGCGCCACCGCCAGCGCCGCCGGGCTGAGGTCGAGCGCGCTGACCGCGGCATCTGGCCGGGTGTGGGCCAGTGCCACCGCGATGGCGCCGCTGCCGGTGCCCATGTCGAGCACACGGCAACGCTGTCCCGGTTGCGGCAGACGTTCGAGCGCCAGTTCGACGATCAGTTCGGTGTCGGGGCGCGGGATCAGGACGGCCTCGCTGACCTGGAAGTCGAGGCCGAAGAATTCGCGCTTGCCGACGATGTAGGCGATCGGCTCGCCGTCAAACCGGCGCCGCACCAGCGCATTCAGGCGCGCCGTTTCATCCTGGTCCAGCGCGCGTCCGGCCTGGGTGATCAACTGGACCCGCGTCATCCCGGTCGCATGGCACAGCAGGATGCGGTTTTCGAGCGGGTCGAGCGGCAGCGCTGCCTGCGCCGCGCCGACCGTGGTGCCGGGAACGAGTGGAGACGGCGCGGCCATCAGCGTGCGCGGCGCGCCAGCACCCAGACCAATGCCAGGCCCAGGAGCACGAACCACAGCGCCGACCACTGCGGCACCGACAGCCCGAGCACGTTGTCCAGCGCCGCTTCGCACAGGCCGTCGGCGCGGAACGCCCAGGGCAGCAGGGTCGCGGTCGGGATCTTGTTCAGCACCGTCTCCATCGGATCGATACCGCAGGAAAAGCCCGGGTGCGCGAGCACGTACAGGTGCTTGCCGGCCACGCCGAGCCCGCCCAACGCCGACAGCAGTGCCACGCCGGTCCACAGTTTGACCTTGCCGGCAAAGGCGCCGACCAGGCTGAAGATGGCCACGCCCAGGAACAGGTAGCGCTGGATAATGCACAGCGGGCAGGGCAGCATGTCTTTCGCGTGCTGCAGATACAGGGCGGCACCGACCAGGGCGAGGCTGACGGCAGCGATGAGAAGCAGGATCTTGCGGGAGGCGGGCATGAAGCTTTTCCTGATGTAAGTGATCTTGCGATTTTCGCACATTGCGACCCCAATTCGGGGTCAGAGCACAATCGGTGAAAAATTCGGGGTCAGAGCAAAAATTCTGCTCTGACCCCGAATTGTCAATCGCCGAGGGCGGCCAGCAGTTCGGCCTGGTGCTCGGCCGACAGCGCGGTCGTCAGTTCGTTCAGGTCGCCGTCCATGATCATGTCGAGCTTATACAGCGTCAGGTTGATGCGGTGGTCGGTCAGGCGGCCCTGCGGGAAGTTGTAGGTGCGGATGCGCTCGCTGCGGTCGCCGGAGCCGATCAGGCTTTTACGGGTCGCGGCTTCTTCCCTCTGCTGTTCGCGCAGTTGCACGTCCTTGATGCGCGCGGCCAGGACTTTCATGGCCTGCGCCTTGTTCTTGTGCTGGCTGCGGTCGTCCTGGCACTCGACCACGATCCCGGTCGGCAGGTGGGTGATGCGCACGGCCGAGTCGGTCTTGTTGATGTGCTGGCCGCCGGCGCCGGACGCGCGATAGGTGTCGATGCGCAGGTCGGCCGGGTTGATGTTGACGTCCTCGACTTCGTCCGCTTCCGGCATCACCGCCACCGTGCAGGCCGAGGTGTGGATGCGGCCCTGGGTCTCGGTGGCCGGCACGCGCTGCACGCGGTGGCCGCCGGATTCGAATTTCAGTTTCGAATACACGCCGTTGCCGATGATGCGCGCGATGACTTCGCGGTAGCCGCCCAGGTCCGAGCTCGACTCCGACACGATTTCCACCTGCCAGCGGTTGCGCTCCGCATAGCGCGTGTACATGCGCAGCAGGTCGCCGGCAAACAGCGCCGATTCGTCGCCGCCGGTGCCGGCGCGGATCTCGAGGAAGATGTTGCGCTCGTCGTTCTCGTCCTTCGGCAGCAGCATGGTCTGCAGCTCGAGATCGAGCTGGGCCAGGCGGCCCTTGGCGGCCTCGATCTCGTCCTGGGCGAATTCCTTCATCTCCGGGTCCGCCAGCATGTCCTGGGCCGCGGCGATGTCGCCCTGGGCGGTCTGGTACTGGTGGTACACGGCCACCAGCGGCCCCAGTTCGGCGTGCTCGCGGTTCATCTTCCTGAAATTGTCCATGTTGGCGGTGGCGCCTTCGGACATCAGGAGCTCGTCCAGTTCGACGAGGCGGTTGGCCAGTTGGTCCAGCTTGGCCAGCATGGATGGTTTCATAGTGTAGTAGACGAGAGAGAACGGACGGGCCGCGCAGGGCGGCAGGGCGCGCGGCACGATCGCTGCCGCGCACATGGCAAACGACAGAGGAGGACGCTAACGGCGGCCGCGGAATAGTTGGGGCAGCAGGCTGGCCAGGCGCGCGCGCTCGTCGCCCTGGGCACGGTGCAGCGCCTGCTGCGGGCCGTGCAGGAACTTGGCGGTGAGACCCTTGGACAGCGCTTCGAGCACCGCGTCGATGTCTTCGCCCTTGGCCAGCAGCTTTTTCGCGCGCTCCAGTTCGGCCAGGCGCAGGACTTCGCTGGATTCGTGCAGGTCGCGGATGACCGGCACCACGGCGCGGTCGCCGACCCAGTGCATGAACGATTGGACGCGCGTGTCGATGATGGCTTCGGCCTGGGCCACGGCGGCTTGCCGGCTTTCGACGCCGCTGCGCACGACGTCGGCCAGGTCGTCGACGGTGTACAGGAACACGTCGTTCAGCTTGCCGACTTCGGGTTCGATGTCGCGCGGGACCGCCAGGTCGACCATGAACATCGGCCGATGGCGGCGCGCCTTGATGGCGCGTTCGACCAGGCCCTTGCCGATCAGCGGCAGGGTCGACGCCGTCGACGAGATCACGATGTCGAACTGCGGCAGCAATTCCGGCAAATCGGCGAGGCGGATCGCACGGCCGGAAAAACGGTTGGCGAGCAGCTCGCCGCGTTCCAGCGTGCGGTTGGCGATCGTGATCGATTTCGGATTCTGGGCCGCGAAGTGGGTGGCGCACAATTCGATCATTTCGCCGGCGCCGATGAACAGCACGTTCTGTTCGCTGACGCTGTCGAAAATGCGCTCCGACAGGCGCACCGCCGCCGCCGCCATCGACACGCTGTGGGCGCCGATCTCGGTGGTGCTACGCACTTCCTTCGCCACCGCGAAGCTGCGCTGGAACAGCTGGTGCAGGTAGGTACCGAGGCCGCCGGCCTGGTCGGCCACGCGCACGGCATCCTTCATCTGGCCCAGGATCTGGGCTTCGCCGAGGACCATCGAATCGAGGCCGGATGCGACGCGGAAGGCATGGCGCACGGCGTCGTGCTGCGGCAGCATGTACAGGTGCGGACGCAGTTCGGAAAAATTCAGCCGGTGGTAATCGGCGAGGAAGCGCGCGGAGGCGTCGAGCGGATCGGGCGCGCCGCTGGCCGCATACATCTCGGTGCGGTTGCAGGTCGAGAGCAGGGCCGCTTCGTCTTCGCCGTGGGTATTGAAGCGCGAAAACCAGCCGCGCGCCGCCTGTACCGCCTCGCCCAGCTGCTCAGGCGCCAGCGCCAGTTGCTCGCGTAGCGAGACCGGGGCGGTGGTGTGATTGAGGCCGACGGCGAGGAGTTGCATGGGTGATCAAAAAACGGGCAGTTTGCTCATTATACCCGGATGTGCGCAGGGTTTCAGGGCAGCCTCAAGCCAGGGGCGAGGGCGCCCCTCAGGCGCCCAGTTTTTCCAGGCGGTAACCATAGCTGTACACCGGCACCAGGCGGAAACCGTTCTCCGGACGCAGGCGCAGTTTGTTGCGCACGCGCGAGACATGGGTGTCCATGGTGCGCGACGGCACCGCGGTTTCGCGCACCCAGATCGACTCGTGGATGTAGGCGCGCGACAGCGGACGGCCGAGATTCCGGAAAAACAGCAATGCCAGGTTGAATTCCTTGTGGGTCACATCCACTTGCTCACCATCCATCATCAGGCGGCCAGGACGGGTTTCAAAGATATAAGGACCAAATTGCAATTGCTCAGCGCCATTCTGGGACGGGTAGGCACGGCGCAGCAGGGCTTGGACGCGCGCCACCAGTTCGCCGCGGCGCAGCGGCTTGACCAGGTAGTCGTCGGCACCGGCGGTCACGCCGGCCACGATGTCGTCCTCGGCGGCGCTGCCGGCCAGGAACATGGTCGGGGTATTCGCCGCCATTTTTTCCTTGGCGCGGCGCAGCACTTCCTGGGCCGGCACGTCGTTGATCTGCCAGTCGAGGATCAGCAAATCGGTGCTGTCCTTGCGAAGGTTACCAAGAAGCTCTTTGCCACTGTCAAACGATTGGCAGCTGTGGCCGGCGCCATTCAGGACTTGGCAGATCAAATCTGCCTGGGTGGTGTCGTTATCCAGTACTGCAATTCGCATAATAAGGCGGTCTCGGCTTGGGGGTGGGACAGCGTGAAGCCCAGGTGTAGGATCGATCCTACAACTTATTTCCGAATATAACAGACTTTTAAAATAAAGCCACACACCCGCAATCAAAATTCACATTTCCGTTGGTGAATTGCGTCACACTTGTGTCCATTTGACATCAAACTCGTGGTTACAATGATATCGACCATCAGGATAGGAGTTTTACATGTTTCTAAAAAAGAAGAAAGATACTGAACAGGTTTTGCTGCCGGTGGCCAGCCAAGACATCGAGCGGGTACGCGCGCATTGCCGTGCCCTGGTGCGCAAACGCGCCATGATTTCGGCCGGCGTGGGCGCGGTGCCGATCCCCGGGATCGACATGGTGGCCGACCTCGGCAGCTTCGCCTCGATGGTCGAGGATATCAACCGCGCCTTCGGCCTAACGCCGGCACAGATCGAACGCCTGCAGCCGCGCATGCGGGTGGCGGCCTACGAGGCGGTGGGGGCGCTGGGCGGGATGCTGGTGGGTAAGCTGGTGACGCGTGAACTGGTGCTCAAACTGCTGCAGAAGTCGGGTGCCAAGCTGGCCGCGAAATCGGCCGCCAAGGTGGTGCCGCTGGCCGGCCAGATCGCTTCGGCCGCGATCGGCTTTGCGCTGTTCCGACAGATGGGGAACCAGCACGTGGAAGCCTGCGTCCGGGTCGCGCGCGAGGTGGCGGACAAGGTACCGCAGGGGCCGGCCTGAAATGGAAAAACCGCCGGCAGCTGGGGCTGGCGGCGGTCGGTGCGTCAGGCGGCGGATGCGGTGTACGGCCGGATCAGGCGTCCGGCAAGACAACGTTGACGTCGAGCACTTCCAGGTTGCCCTGGCGGTCGAGCGAGATCTTGATGTCTTCGGCACTGACCTTGGTGTACTTCGAGATCACTTCGATCAGTTCACGGTGCAGAGCCGGCAGGAAATCCGGACCGGCGCGGTCGGTGCGCTCGCGGGCGATGATGATCTGCAGCCGTTCCTTGGCCGCTGTCGCACTTTTCTGTTTCTGAGGAAACAGGAATGAAAGCAAAGCCATATCACTTTACTCCAAACAGGCGCTTCATCAGGCCTGGTTTTTCGTAATTGGTGAAGCGCAACGGAATCTCTTCTCCGAGGAAGCGGCCGACCACGTCCTGGTAGGCTTGCGCGACGTCGGTATCCTTGAAGTGGATTGCCGGATTGCCCTGGTTCGACGCGTGCAGCACGGCTTCCGATTCCGGAATGATGCCGATCAGCGGGATGCGCAGGATTTCCTGCACGTCCTGGTAGGACAGCATTTCGTCGGCTTCCACGCGGCGCGGCGAATAGCGCGTGATCAAGAGGTGCTCCTTGACCGGCTCGCCGCCGCTCTGGGCGCGGCGCGACTTGGCCTGCAGGATGCCGAGGATGCGGTCGGAATCGCGCACCGACGACACTTCCGGATTGGTCACGATGATCGCCTCGTCCGCGAAGGTCAGCGCCATCAGCGCGCCATGCTCGATGCCGGCCGGCGAATCGCAGATGATGTATTCGAAGCCCATCTGCACCATTTCGTTCAGCACGCGCTCGACGCCGTCTTCGGTCAGCGCATCCTTGTCGCGCGTCTGCGAGGCCGGCAGGATGAACAGGTTCTCGCAGTGCTTGTCCTTGATCAGCGCCTGGGTCAGCGTGGCTTCCTTGTTGATCACGTTGATCAGGTCGTACACCACGCGGCGTTCGCAGCCCATGATCAGGTCGAGGTTACGCAGGCCGACGTCGAAGTCGAGGACGGCGGTCTTGTGACCGCGCAGCGCCAGGCCGGTCGAGAAGCTCGCGCTGGAAGTAGTCTTGCCCACACCGCCCTTGCCGGACGTTACAACGATAATTCTTGCCATGACAAATAGATGTCCTTAATTATTTTGGATCTGGTCAATGCTGGATGCGTAAGCACTCAATGCCGATTGGCCGAACCCAGCGATGATATATCGATTCGGTCGCCGACCAAACGGATTTGTACCGGCGTGCGCGCCATGTCGGCCGGCACGCCTTCGTCGAAGGTCCGGTACACGCCCGCGATCGACACCAGTTCCGGTTCCAGCTGCAATGCGAAGATACGCGCATCGGCATTGCCCGAGGCGCCCGCCAGGGCGCGCCCGTGCAGCGGCGCGTACACGTGGATACTGCCGTCGGCGATGATTTCGGCGCCGTTGTTGACCACTGCGGTGATGATCAGGTCGGTACCGCGCGCATAGATGCGCTGGCCGGCACGCACCGGGGTGTCGATGATCAGGGCCTGGGCCGGGGCCGACGGCGCGGTCGGGGCAGGCGCGGGGACCGGCACCACCGGCGCCGGCGCGGACTCGGCGACAGGCGCGGCGGCGCTCGCCGCCGCCGCCGTGGCATGGTCGCGCGCGCCGCCGGTTCGGGCGCCGCTGGAGCCATCGTCCAGGAACAGGTCGTGGGCACGGATGATGTCGTGCAGCCCGGCCGGCGCGCCGCGCACGGCGACCGCATTCAGGCGGTATTTCTTGAGCAGGCGAACCAGGGATTCCCAATCGATCTGCCCTGCCTCGTCGGCGATGGCGGCAATGTCGATGACGGCAAACTCATCTTCGAAAAAGTCGGCCACGCCGCCGGTCATCTGCTTCAGCGCGGCATCGATCGCGATCGGATCGGCCGAATGCAGAATGGTCGAAATGGCGACGACCGTGGAGATCTTGATTTCGATGGGAAGGGATGTCGGGGTCTTGGACATAGATAGTTCTGGTTGGCACAAGCTCGTGCATTCTACTTTGAAATTTCCATGAACGGGAAAGGCTTTTGACCCTTTGGTAATAGAAGGCAATGAGTATTTCCATGAAAAAAAATGAACAGGGAAAAGTTCCTCTTTTCATAGGAGAATTGACCTAAATGCAGAGTTTGTTTGATAAATAAGCTGATAAGATTGATATTGCTCAAACAATGTATAAGCTGAATATCTAACATTGTTGGCTTTCCAACCCGCGTCCCAATATGGGGTGCGCAAGGACATCGGCCAGCTGGCTGCATTTACTACAACCCCGGCCCCAGGCCGGGTACTCGGAGATCATCATGGAAGACGTCGTTATCGTGGCCGCCGGCCGCACTGCAATCGGCAAGTTCGGCGGTACGCTCGCCAAAATTCCGGCAACCGAGCTGGGCGCACAGGTCATCAAGCAGCTGCTGGCCAAGACCGGCATCGACCCGGCATCGGTGAGCGAAGTCATCATGGGCCAGGTGCTGACCGCGGGCGCCGGCCAGAACCCGGCGCGCCAGGCCGTGATCAAGGCCGGCCTGCCGGACAGCGTGCCGGCCTCGACCCTGAACGTGGTATGCGGCAGCGGCCTGCGCGCCGTCCACCTGGCGGCGCAAGCCATCAAATGCGGCGACGCCGAGATCGTGATCGCCGGCGGCCAGGAAAACATGAGCGCCTCGCCGCACGTGCTGAACGGCTCGCGCGACGGCTTCCGCATGGGCGATGCCAAACTGACCGACACCATGATCGTCGACGGCCTGTGGGACGTCTACAACCAGTACCACATGGGCGTCACCGCCGAGAACGTCGCGCGCAAGTACGAGGTCGCGCGCGCCGAGCAGGACGAATTCGCGCTGCAGTCGCAGAACAAGGCCGAAGCCGCCATCAAGGAAGGCCGCTTCAAGGACGAGATCCTGCCGATCGAGATCGCGTCCAAGAAGGGCACCACGGTGTTCGACACCGACGAGTATCCGAAGCACGGCGCCACGCTGGAAGGCCTGGCCAGCCTGCGTCCGGCCTTCAACAAGGAAGGCACCGTCACCGCCGGCAACGCCTCCGGCCTGAACGATGGCGCCGCCGCCGTGATCCTGATGTCGGCTTCCAAGGCCCAGCAGCTCGGCCTGACCCCGCTGGCCCGCATCAAGGCATATTCTTTGTCCGGCCTGGATCCGTCGATCATGGGCATGGGCCCGGTGCCGGCCGCACGCGCCTGCCTGGAAAAGGCGGGTTGGACCCATGAAGACGTGGACCTGATGGAAATCAACGAAGCCTTCGCCGCCCAGGCTGTCGCCGTCAACAAGCAGATGGGCTGGGATACCTCCAAGATCAACGTCAACGGCGGCGCGATCGCGCTCGGCCACCCGATCGGCGCCTCCGGTGCGCGCGTGCTGGTGACCCTGCTGCACGAAATGGTGCGCCGCGACGCCAAGAAGGGCCTGGCCAGCCTGTGCATCGGCGGCGGTATGGGCGTGGCGCTGGCGGTGGAGCGCTGAAACGGACAAGTGCGTTACCGCAGTATTGGATAGGACAGGGCGATTACCAGAACAAGCAGTTCCTAAAACAGTTTTTTGAAAAACTAGGAGAAGACAATGACGAATCGAGTGGCATTGGTAACGGGCGGAATGGGCGGCCTGGGTGAAGCGATCTGCATCAAGCTGGCGGCGCTCGGCTATACGGTCGTGACGACGTATTCTCCGGGCAGCAAGAAGGCGGAAGGCTGGCTGGCCGCGATGCGCGAGCAGGGCCAGGACTTCAAGGCCTACGAGTGCGACGTGGCCGACTACGATTCGGCCCAGGCGTGCGTGGCCAAGGTGAGCCAGGAAGTGGGACCGGTCGACGTGCTGGTGAATAACGCCGGCATCACGCGCGACATGACTTTCAAGAAGATGGACAAGGTCAATTGGGACGCGGTCATGAAGACCAACCTGGATTCCGTGTTCAACATGACCAAGCCGGTCGCCGACGGCATGGTCGAACGCGGCTGGGGCCGCATCATCAACATCTCGTCGGTGAATGGCCAGAAGGGTGCTTTCGGCCAGACCAACTACTCGGCGGCCAAGGCCGGCATCCACGGTTTCAGCAAAGCCCTGGCGCTGGAAGTGGCGCGCAAGGGCGTGACCGTGAACACGATTTCGCCGGGCTATATCGGCACCAAGATGGTGACCGACATCCCGAGCGAAGTCCTGGAAAGCAAGATCCTGCCGCAGATCCCGATGGGGCGCCTGGGCAAGCCGGAAGAAGTCGCTGGCCTGGTCGCGTATCTGTCCTCGGACGAAGCCGCATTCGTGACCGGAGCCAACATCGCCATCAACGGCGGCCAGCACATGCAGTAAGTCGTTAGCGTAGGGTAGTGCCACTCGACACCGCCTGCGGGCGGTGTTTTCTTGTCTGGAGCGCTTTCAAGCCTGCTATGCCACTCAGTGCCAAACCCTATCTGCGTTCGGTCGCCATCGATCCACAGGCCCAGATCGATCCCGCCAGTTATCCGTTCACGATTCCGGCGGTGCGCGCGCTGGGCGTGCTCGAGCCGCATCCGGACGTGACCTTTTTCGTCGGCGAGAACGGCGCCGGCAAGTCGACGGTGCTGGAAGCGATCGCGGTGGCGCTCGGGATGCCGGCCGAGGGCGGCACGCGCAACGTCCACCGCGCGCAGCAGGACGTGTCGCCGCTGCATCGCATGCTGAAGCTGGTCAAGGGCTGGAAGATGCCGCGCGCGGCCTATTTCCTGCGTGCGGAAAGCCTTTTTAATGTATTCACTTACATCGACCAGCTCGGGCCCGGCGGCCCGCCTTCGCTGCACCTGAAATCGCACGGCGAAGCCTTCCTCGAGGTACTGCAGGATTTCCGGCGCGACGGCCTGTACCTGCTCGACGAACCCGAGGCGGCGCTGTCGCCCAACCGCCAGCTGGCGGCGCTGGCGCTGATCGACAAGCTGGTCAAGGACGGCTGCCAGTTCATCATCGCCACCCATTCGCCGATCCTGCTGGCCTATCCGCGCGCCAGGATCCTCAGCTTCGGGGCCGACGGCATCCGCGACGTCGCCTACGAAGACACCGAGCACTACGCCATCACGCGCGACTTCCTGAACCACTATCCGCGCCGCCTGCAGCAACTGCTGGACGGGGACTAGGCTGCGCCGCCCGGCCGCCATGTTGACGTATGCTGCTTCCAAACGGACAGCAATGAAAGGCGGCGATGGCGATCGATACCCGACAACTGCAGGCGGTGGTGATGCTGCCCGGACCGCAGCGCTACGAATATTTCGTCAAGCACGTGGCCGAAACCGGCGTGGTCTGGAGCCTGTACCGCCAGGGCTGGGCGCTGGCCAAGAAGGAGGACGGCACGCTGGTGTTCCCGCTGTGGCCGGATAGCGAATTCGCGCAGGTCTGCGCCGACTACGAATGGACGGGATACGCGCCGCAATCCTTCGCGCTGGACGAACTGATGACGGAACTGCTGCCGCAGCTGGAGCAGGACGGCATCGTCACCGGCGTGTTCTATACGCCCGGCGCGCGCGACGTGATGCCGACCGCCGGGCTGCTGCGCGCCGACCTCGACGATGAAATGGGGCGTCGCCGCCATGGCGTCGAAGGGGGAATGCCATGATCCTGCCCCACGGTTCCTTGTCCCTGTCGAGCCTGGAAGAACAATGGCTGCAGCCGGGCATGAAAGGCTTGCCGATCACCGCACCCTTGCGCCAGGGCGCGATCGGCGTGCAGGGCTGGAACGTGCTGCACGGCGACACCGGCTTCCCGGTCGGCGTGCTGAAGCTGAGGGCGCTGGAACACAACCTGGCGTGGATGCGCGATTTCTGCGCGCGCCACGGGGTCCTGCTGGCGCCGCACGGCAAGACCACCATGTGCCCGCAGCTGTTCGGCGCCCAGCTGGCCCACGGCGCCTGGGGCATCACGCTGGCGACCGTGCCGCAGGTGCAGGTGGCGCACCGCTTCGGCGTGCGCCGCGTGCTGCTCGCCAACCAGCCGGTCGCACGCAGCGACATCCGCGCGCTGCTGCAGCTGCTGCACGACGATCCCGATTTCGAGTGCAGCGTGCTGACCGATGCCCTGGCCGGCGTGGCGCGCCTGGCCGAGGAGGTGGCACAGCGCTCGCTGGCACGGCCGCTGCCGGTGCTGGTGGAGCTGGGCCTGCAGGGCAAGCGCAGCGGCTGCCGCACGCCGGAACAGGCGTTGACGGTGGCGCGTGCCGTCGCCGGCGCGCCGGGACTGGCGCTGGCCGGCTTCGAGGGCTACGAAGGGCTGCTGGTGTCGGACGACCGCGAAGCCGACCTGCGCGCGGTCGGCGCCTTCGTCGACCAGCTGTGCGGACTGGTGCTGGAAGCCGACGACGAAGGGCTGTTCACCGGCAGCACGATCCTGGTGTCGGCCGGCGGCTCGACCTATTTCGATCTGGTGGCGCGCGGCCTGGGCTCGCTGCACGGCTTGTCGCGGCCCTTGCAGCCGGTGCTGCGCAGCGGCTGCTACGTCACCAGCGACCATGGCTTGTATCACGACGCCCTGGCCGAACTCGATGCGCGCGCCGGCTATGCGGCCGGGCAGGGCTTGCGCCCGGCGCTGGAAATCTGGAGCGTGGTGCAATCGCGCCCCGAGGCAGATCTCGCCATCCTGGGCATGGGCAAGCGCGACGCGTCGCACGATGCCGGCCTGCCGCTGCCTTTGCTGATGCACCGGCCGGGGCCCGGCAGCCCGCAGGCGCTGGCGCCGGGCTGCGCCATCGTCAAGATGAACGACCAGCATGCCTACCTGCGCCTGCCCGAGGGGCCGCTGCGCGAGGGGCTGGCGGTGGGCGACCTGGTCGGCTGCGGCATCTCGCATCCCTGCACCACCTTCGACCGCTGGCCGCTGCTGCTGGCGGTCGACGACGATTACCTGGTGCGCGGGGCCTGCAATACCTTCTTCTGAAGCAGCCGGGCATTAAGTTACAATCAATTGTCGCTTCAACCAGAACGTAATCCCATGCCCGCCACCCCGCAGTCGCTGTTCCCGCCCATCCTGCCCAACCGCCATGGCATGCTCGCCGTCGACGACCTGCACACGATCTACTGGGAAGAAGTGGGCAACCCGAACGGCATCCCGGTGATCTTCCTGCACGGCGGCCCGGGCGCGGGTTTATCTCCCCAGCACCGCCGCTTCTTCGATCCCAGCGCCTACCGCGTGATCCTGTTCGACCAGCGCGGCGCCGGCAAATCGACCCCGCTGGGCGAATGGCGCAACAACACGACCCAGTTGCTGATCGACGACATCGAGCGCCTGCGCGCCATGTTCGGCATCGAGCGCTGGCTGGTGTTCGGCGGTTCCTGGGGGTCGACGCTGGCGCTGGCCTACGGGCAGGCGCACCCGGAGCGCTGCCTCGGCTTCGTGCTGCGCGGGATCTTCCTGTGCACCCCGGCCGAGATCGACTTCTTCCTGTACGGCGTGCAGTGGTTCTATCCGGATCTGTACGACGAGTTCATCGCTCCCATTCCGCCCGAGGAACGCGGCGACCTGCTCAAGGCCTATGCGACCCGCCTGCTGTGCGACGATCCGCAGCAGTTCTGGCCGGCGGCGCGCGCCTGGAGCCGCTTCGAGGGCCGCCGCGTGTTCCTGCTGCCGCAGGAAGAGGAAAGCTCGTCGGACACGCTCGACCTCGGCGTCGGCCGCCTGGAAGCGCACTATATGGCCAACGGCGCCTTCCTCGAGGACGACCAGCTGATCCGCAACATGGGTCGGATCGCGCACTTGCCGGGCGTGATCGTGCAGGGGCGCTACGACGTGATCTGCCCGCCGCTGGCGGCCTACCGCCTGCAGCAGGCCTGGCCGGGATCGCGCATGCGCATGATCCCGGACGCCGGCCACGGCGCGCTCGAAACCGGCATCGCGCGCGCGCTGGTCGGCGCCACCGAACAGTTCAAACGCCACGGCCGCTTCGACTGAGGAAAGCCATGAATATCCAGACCAACGACATCGGCCACGTGATCCAGCTGTCGATCGCGCCCGTGTTCCTGCTGACCGGCGTCGCCACCAAGCTCACCGTGCTGATGAACCGCCTGGGACGCATCATCGACCGCACGCGCGTGCTCAAGGAGCAGCTGCGCAAGGGGCCGAATCCCGAATGCCACGAAGAGCTGGATGTGCTGTACGTGCGCTGGCAGCTGATCAACTACGCGCTGACCGCCAGCACCCTGTGCGGCTTCCTGATCTGCGTCGTCATCGCCTGCCTGTTCCTGGGCGACACCGCCAACCTGCCGCTCGACCGCTATATCGCCGGCATGTTCGTGATCGCCATGATTGCCCTGATTGCCAGTTTCACTTTCCTGTTGCGCGAAGTCTTCGTCTCGTTCCGCTACATGCGCATGCACCTGCACGACACGCCGGCGCCCGAGCCGCAGCAGATGACGACGACGCATTGACCCCCTTTTGAAAGCCTCGAATCACCATGCAAGACTACCAACGACCCCCGACCCTGTACCGCTACGGCCTGCGCAGCGAACTGGAACAGGCGCTCAGCGCCGGCCAGTTCCGCCTGGTGCCCGCCAACGGCTTCCTGGTGGTCTCCTTCGCGCAGGAGTGGAACAAGGAACTGTTCACCGTGCTCGGCCCGGCCGACAGCTGCCTGGTCATCCATGATGCGGAGGCCTTCGGCGAGCGCCTGCACCGTGCCGTGCAGCGCACGCTGCCCAACTGGGCCGGCATCGACGGCCCGGTCGAATACGGCGTACGCTCGCGCCTCGGCCTGGCGTTCTCGAAAACCGCCGCCGAAGCACGCGAAAAGGAGTGGAAATTCGCCTGGCGCTCGATGTCGCCGCAGGCCAGCCTGAATCCGGTCACGGTGCGCATCGGCAGCCTCGAGCAGTTTGCCGAGCTGCGTTCGCCGGAAAGCTATCCGGTGTAAAAGGGCGCGTCCGGCGCGTGCAAAAAAATGGCCGGGTGAACTTCCACCCGGCCACTACCACCAACCACAGTGATTCAGTCCTGTCCGGCGCCGCTGCTGCCCTTCTTGCTCGGCCGGCTGGCGTAATCCGAGGCCGGCTGCTGCGTTTGATCGATCTGGCGCGAACCGCCGGCGCCGGTCTGCAGCGACCCCGACGGTCCGGTCGGCGATTCCTGCGAGCCGGCTTTCTGCTGCTGTTCCATGCCGCCGTAACCCGACTGGCGCGACGCGTTCAGGCGATCTTCCTCGCCACGCGCCTGCATCCGCTGCGCGCTCTGGCGGGCGCTCCAGCCGGCCTGCTGGGCACCGCCGCCGCCGCGCTGGCTGCCGACATTCGCATCGCCGCCGCCGCTACCGCCCTGCAGCGAACCGCGTGCCCGCAGCGCCGCACCCTGCTGTTCGATATTCGCCGACTGCACGCTGGCGCCGCCCGGCGCGACCCAGCCCGGCGCACGCGGCTGCTGGCTGCCCTCGGCCACCGTCATGGTCACGGCCTTTTCCTTGGCGATGCCGCGTGCACGGACGCTGTCCGGTCCTTTTTGCTTGGTCATGTTGATCCTCCTCAAGTGCTGCGCTGCTGAAGCGCTGACAGGAAGATCATGCGCGCCGGGAAGCCCGTATTCCAGAGGAAGAGGGAGCGCACCTTTGTAGGAGTAGAACTACCATCATTCCCGAGGGAATTGAGAATGATGGTTACTGCCGAGTTGCCTCAGGTAGGATTTATTTTTTGCGCACGACCACGCAACCGATCGAGTAACCGGCACCGAACGAGCAGATCACGCCCTGGGCGCCGCTCGGCAGGTCGTCCTGGTACGAGTGGAAGGCGATGATCGAGCCGGCCGACGAGGTATTCGCATAGGTATCCAGGATCACCGGCGCCTCGTTGGCGGCGGCATCGCGGCCGAGCAGGGTGCGGATGATCAGCTGGTTCATGCTCAGGTTGGCCTGGTGCAGCCAGAAGCGCGAGATATCGCCGATCTGCAGGCCGGCGCCCTCCACGGTCTCGCGGATCATCTCGGCCGCCATCGGGCAGACTTCCTTGAACACCTTGCGGCCCTGCTGGCGGAACAGTTTGTCGGCCAGGCCGACACCGGCTTCGTCGAAGCGGTTCATGAAGCCGAAGTTGTTGCGGATGTTGTTCGAGAACTTGGTCTTCAGCTTGGAATCCAGGATTTCGAACTGGTGCGCGCTGGTGGCGGTGTCGGCCGCCTCGATGATCATCGCGGTGCAGGCGTCGCCGAAGATGAAATGGCTGTCGCGGTCGCGGAAATTCAGGTGGGCGCTGGTGATTTCCGGATTCAGCACCAGTACGGCGCGCGCCTGGCCGGTCTGGACGGCGCCGGCCGCGGTCTGGATCGCGAAGGTGGCCGACGAGCAGGCCACGTTCATGTCGAAGCCGAAGCCCTCGATGCCGAGCGCATCCTGCACCTCGACCGCCATCGCCGGGTAGGCGCGCTGCATGTTGCTGGCCGCAACCAGCACCATGTCGATGTCGGCCGGGGTGCGGCCGGCGCGCTCGAGCGCCTGGCGCGCGGCGGCGACGCAGATCTCGGCCTGCAGCGACAGTGCTTCGTCGGCGCGTTCCTTGATGCGCGGGGTCATGTGGGCCGGATCGAGGATGCCGGCTTTTTCCATCACGTAGCGCGATTTGATGCCCGAGGCTTTTTCGATGAAGGCGCTGCTGGACGGTTCCAGCGCGCCCACTTCGCCGGCCGCGATCCGGTCCGCGTTCTCGGCATTGAACAGTTCGACGTAGGCGTTGAAGGCGGTCACCAGCTCATCGTTCGAGATGGCATGCGGAGGGGTGAACAGGCCGGTGCCGCTGATGACGACAGATTTCATGTTTGGCTTTCCAAGGTAATAACGGGAGGCAACTCCCGGAGAATCTGGCGATTCTACACAAAGGGACCGGCCGTGGGAATCGCCCTGGTAGGACCATTCTAATCAGGCATAACGCCCGTGGGGACGGGCTTTGCTCAATATCAGTCAGTGTGCCTGCTGGGCCAGCGGCGCCACCGCGGCGGCACGCTTCGACAGCTGTACCGGCAAGCCCTGCAGCTGGCGCAGCGCTTGCGCCAATTGAAAATCGTCGGCGCTGCCGAAGTCGAGCGGCTTGCGGCGGCGCGCCTCGGCCAGGATGCGCATCTGTTCCTGGATGTCGTCGTGGCGCGTGGCTTCCTCATGGTCACGATCGTTCGACAGATGGCGCTGCAGGTCGGCTTCGCGCATGCGCAGCGCGTTCAGGCCGTCGCCCTCGGCGGTTTCGTCGACCGCGACGTCGGGCAGGATGCCGCGCGCCTGGATCGAGCGCCCGCCCGGGGTGTAGTAGCGCGCCGTGGTGAGTTTCACGGCGGCGTCGCCGGACAGCGGGCGGATGGTCTGCACCGACCCCTTGCCGAAGGTCGGGCTGCCGACGATGGTGGCGCGCTTGTAGTCCTGCAGCGCGCCGGCCACGATTTCCGAGGCCGAGGCCGAGCCGGTGTTCACCAGCACCACCATCGGCACTGTCTTGAACAGGGCCGGTACCTTGGCCAGCGGGTCGATGCCGCGTCCCAGCATGTAGTACTCGGGGCGGCCATAGAAACGGGCGCGCGATTCCTCGAGCTGGCCGTTGGTCGAGACCACTTCGGCGCCGGCCGGCAAGAAAGCGGCGGACACGCCGATCGCGCCCTGCAGCAGGCCGCCCGGGTCGTTGCGCAGGTCGAGCACCAGGCCTTTCAATGCCGGTTCTTCGCGCGCCAGCGCCGCCAGTTTGTTGGCCAGGTCGTCCACGGTCGGTTCCTGGAATTGCGCGATGCGGATCCAGGCATAGCCGGGCGCGACGATCCTGCCCTTGACGCTCTTCTGCACGATTTCTTCGCGCACGATGTTGAACTCGAGCGGGGCCGGCGCGTCCTTGCGAATGATGGTCAGCACCACGCTGCTGTGCGGCGCCCCGCGCATGCGCTTGATGGCAGTGTCCATATCCATCTGCTTGACCGCGGCGCCGTCGATGTGGGAAATCAGGTCGCCGGCCTGGATGCCGGCGCGCGCCGCCGGCGAATCCTCGATCGGGGCGGTGATCTTGATGGTGCCCTCGTCGCCCTGGCCGATCTCGATGCCGAGGCCGACGAATTTGCCCTCGGTGCCCTCGCGCAGCTCGCGCCAGGCGGCGCGGTCGAGGTAGGCCGAGTGGGGGTCGAGCGCGTCGACCATGCCCGCCACGGCCTGGGTGATGAGTTTTCGCTGGTCGACCGGCTCCACGTAATCGGCCTCGATCAGGCGGTAGACGCTGGCCACCTGGCGCAGGGCGTCGACCGGCATGCCATCCTCGACCGGCTTGTTCGCCAGCGAGGAAAACTGCATCGTCACCCCGACCCCGAGGATCACCCCGAGGGCGACGAGGCCATAGTGCTTGAGGGAAGAGCCCATTACTGAATACCGGTCCGGAAATGTGGATGCCGGCTCAGTATACTCGCTCAGGCTGCGACGCGGCGGCCGCTCGACAAGGGGCGCGCGGTACTGATGATGCGCGAAAACAGCTGGATCTGGCCTTCCGTGGTCGCATCCCAGCTGAAATTCTCGGCGTAGCGGCGGGTGGCCGCGTGATCAGGATAATTTTCGCGCAGGGTACGCACGGCACGGGCGATGCCTTCCGAGGTGCGCTCCGGCATCAGCACGCCGGCCTCGGGCGCGGCCACGACTTCCGGCGTGCCCCACACGTTGCTGGCCACCACCGGGGTGCCGCAGGCCATCGATTCCAGCAGCACGTTGGCCCAGCCCTCGCGGCTGGATGCCAGCACCATGGCGTCGGCGGCGTTGTAATACTCTTTCAGCTGGGGCTGGGCCACCGAGCCGAGGAAGGTGACGCGGTCCGCCACGCCCAGGCGCTGGGCTTGCATTTCCAGGTTCTTGCGTTCCGGGCCGGTACCGGCGATCAGCAGTTTCGCGTCGGGCATCAGGGGCAGGGCGCCGATCGTCAGGTCGTGCGCCTTGCGGGTATCGAGCAGGCCGACCGAGACCAGGGTAAACCCGTCGATGCCGAGCTTGGTGCGCGCGGCTTGCCGGTCCATCGGCTGGAAGCGCTGCAGGTCGACGCCGTTGCGCAGCGGGACGATGCGTTCGCCCGGCATGCCGAGCTGGACCATTTCATCGCGCAGCGCATTGCACACCGTGATCATGCCAGCGGCGTTCTCCGCCGCCCACATCAGCTGCTTGCGCGGCAGCGCGTATTGCGGAATCAGGTTGATGTCGGTGCCGCGTGCGGTGATCACGACCGGCTTGTTGAAATATTTGCCGAGCATGACCGCGGCCACGCCGTCCGGATAGAAATAATGGGCGTCGATGGCGTCGAAGTCGTAACCCTCGTCGATGATGCGGCCGATTTCCTGCTTCGCCGACTGGGCCAGCAGCCAGGGCGCCACCGTCATCCCGACTTTCGGGATCACCAGGTAGCGCGGATGGCGCACGTCGATGTCGTAGCGCGTCTCGCGCCGCGGCACCCCGGCGAAGGCGGCATAGCTGCCGAAACGCAAGTTCGACGACGGGAACCAGGGTACCGGCGCCACCACTTTTGAAGCGACTCTACCGCTGCCCAGCAGGTAGCGCAGGCGGGTTTCGACGAAGATGCCGTGGCTGGGCTTGACCGTGTTGGGGAACAGCGTGCTGAATGTAAGGAGCTTCATGGGGTGCAGTAAAAGTGGCGGCCGGGGCGGACCGGGCAGGGGGCTATTATGTTACATAACGCAACACCTGTCTTTTCTAACGGAACGTATCGTCGCTTAATAGCAAAAATGTAACGTGCGTAACGTGCTCAGTAGAAATTTATGATAAATTCGACCGGTTCCTAGCCTAGAGGAAAGTCTGCTTGTCTTTCCGCTAGCCTTCATTTTCATGGGATGTTCCGGCCGGCGGCACGGGCATCGCGTGCTTCACCTACTGTATAGATTATGAAAATTTCCGTTATCGGGACTGGTTACGTTGGCCTGGTGTCAGGCGCTTGCTTTGCCGACGTCGGCAACACCGTGCTGTGCCTCGACGTCGACACGCGCAAAATCACGATGCTCAAGGATGGCGTCATCCCGATCCACGAACCTGGCCTGGACAGCCTGGTGCAGCGCAATGCCGCCGCCGGCCGTCTGCTGTTCTCGTCGGACTACGACGACGCGGTCAGCCACGCCGACATCATCTTCCTGGCCGTGGGCACCCCGCCGGACGAAGACGGCAGCGCGGATCTCACCCATATCCTGTCGGCCGCGCGCAGCATCGGCCAGCGCCTGACGAAACCGGCGGTGATCGTCGACAAGTCGACGGTGCCGGTCGGTACCGCCGAGAAGGTCAAGCGCGCGATTGCCGGCGAGCTGGAAAAGCGCGGCGTGGACGTCGCCTTCAGCGTGGTCAGCAACCCCGAATTCCTGAAGGAAGGCGCGGCGATCGAGGACTTCATGAAGCCCGACCGCATCGTGGTCGGCGGCGACGAAGCGGAAGCGATGAAGCAGATGCGCAAGCTGTACGCGCCGTTCAGCCGCAACCACGAGAAATTCGTCGAGATGGACGTGCGCAGCGCCGAGCTGACCAAGTACGCGGCGAATGCCATGCTGGCCACCCGCATCAGTTTCATGAACGAGCTGGCCAACCTGTCCGAACTGCTGGGCGCCGACATCGAAGCGGTGCGCATGGGCATCGGCATGGACCCGCGCATCGGCCCCGATTTCCTGTACGCCGGCATGGGCTACGGCGGCTCCTGCTTCCCGAAGGACGTCAAGGCACTGATCAAGACCGCCAGCGGCCACGACCGCCACCTGCACCTGCTCAGCGCCACCGAAACCGTCAACGACGCCCAGAAGAACGTGCTGTTCACGAAGCTGGTGCGTTTCTTCGGCTCGGAACAGGCGTTGCAGGGCAAGACCATCGCGCTGTGGGGCCTGTCGTTCAAGCCGAACACCGACGACATGCGCGAAGCGCCGAGCCGTATCCTGATCCGTTCGCTGTTCGCCGCCGGCGCCAGCGTGATCGCCTACGACCCGGTCGCCAGCACCGAAGCCCAGCGCGTACTGGTGGCCGAGCATGGCGAAGCGCTGTGCCAGGAACGCTTGCGCATCGTCGACTCGGCCAAGGCCGCGGTCGAAGGCGCCGACGTGCTGGTGCTGGTCACCGAATGGAAGGAATTCCGCGCGCCGGACCTGCCTTTCCTGGCCGACAAGCTGAAACTGAAGGCGGTGTTCGACGGTCGTAACATCTACGATCCGGAAGCGTTCGCGGCCGCCGGCCTGGCCTACGAAGGCATCGGCCGCCGTTCGAAGAAAGTGGAACAATGACCGACCCAGTGCAAGGCACGGACAAGCAGACGGTGCTGGTGACCGGCGCCGCCGGCTTCATCGGCAGCGCGGTGGCGGTGCGCCTGGCCGGCATGGGCTACCGCGTGGTCGGCTGCGACAACTTCAACGATTACTACGACCCGGCGCTCAAGCACCACCGCGTCGAGGCCCTGCTGGGCCCGGCCGGCGTGCCTTGCGAGACGGTCGAACTGAGCGACGGCGAACAGACCGCCGCCCTGTTCGAGCGCGTGAAACCGGCGCTGGTGGTGCACCTGGCCGCCCAGGCCGGCGTGCGCTATTCGCTGAAGAACCCGGCCGCCTACGTGCAGGCCAACCTGGTGGCCTTCGGCCACATCCTGGAAGGCTGCCGCAAGTTCAACACCCAGCACCTGCTGTACGCCAGCAGCAGCAGCGTGTACGGCGCCAACGCCAAGACCCCGTTCAGTGAAACCGACCAGACCGACGCGCCGGTGTCGCTGTACGCGGCCACCAAGAAGGCGAACGAGCTGATGGCGCATACCTACAGCCACCTGTACGGTCTGCCGATCACCGGGCTGCGCTTCTTCACGGTCTACGGACCGTGGGGCCGGCCCGACATGGCCTATTTCAGCTTCGCGCGCAAGATGCTGGCCGGGGAAAGCATCCCGGTCTTTGCCGAAGGCAAGCTGTACCGCGACTTCACCTATATCGACGACATCGTCGAAGGCGTGGTGCGCCTGCTGTTCAAGCCGTCGATCCGCGAAGGCCAGCCGCCGCACTCGATCTTTAATATCGGCAACAACAACCCGGTACAGGTGCTGGATTTCATCCGCACCCTGGAAGAGGCGGTCGGGGTCAAGGCCGCGCTGGATTTCCAGCCGATGCAGCCGGGCGACGTGCCGGCCACGCATGCCGACACGAACAAGCTGCAGGACTGGGTCGGCTACAAGCCGACCACCTCTCTGGCGACGGGATTGGGCGAATTTGCGCGATGGTATAATCAGGCAACCAAGGCAAATGTTTCCTATCTGAAATGAAAAAAGTCCTCATCCTCGGCGTCAACGGTTTTATTGGCCACCACCTGTCCAAGCGTATTCTGGAGACGACCGACTGGGAAGTGTATGGGATGGACATGCAGTGCGAGCGCCTGGGCGACCTGCTGGATAATCCGCGCATGCACTTTTTCGAGGGCGACATCACGATCAACAAGGAATGGGTCGAGTACCACGTCAAGAAATGCGACGTGATCCTGCCGCTGGTGGCGATCGCCACGCCCTCGACCTACGTGAAAGAACCGCTGCGCGTGTTCGAACTCGACTTCGAGGCCAACCTGCCGATCGTGCGCTCGGCCGCGAAGTACAAAAAACACCTGATCTTCCCATCGACTTCGGAAGTCTACGGCATGAGCCCGGACGCCGAGTTCGATCCCGAAAATTCCAGCCTGGTCTACGGCCCGATCAACAAGCCGCGTTGGATCTACGCTTGCGCCAAGCAATTGATGGACCGTGTGATCTGGGGCTACGGCATGGAAGGCCTGAATTTCACGCTGTTCCGTCCGTTCAACTGGATCGGCGCCGGCCTCGATTCGATCCACACGCCGAAGGAAGGCTCGTCGCGCGTGCTGACCCAGTTCCTGGGCCACATCGTGCGCGGCGAACCGATCCAGCTGGTCGACGGCGGCGCCCAGAAGCGCTCGTTCACCTATGTCGACGACGGCATCTCGGCGCTGATGAAGATCATCGAGAACAAGGACGGCAAGGCCACCGGCAAGATCTATAACGTCGGCAACCCGGTCAACAATTACTCGATCCGCGAACTGGCCACCATGATGCTGGACCTGGCGGCCGAATACCCGGAATACCGTGAGACCGCGAAGCAGGTCAAGCTGGTCGAGACCAGCTCGGGCGCCTACTACGGCACCGGCTACCAGGACGTGCAGAACCGTGTGCCGAAGATCGAGAATACCGAGTCGGAGCTGGGGTGGCAGCCGCAGGTGTCGATGCAGGATGCGCTGCGCAAGATCTTCGATTCGTACAAGGACAATCTGGGCGATGCCAAGCAGCTCAATTCGTGAGTGTTTGTCGTCTCCATCAAAAGGCTGCCGTGGCAGCCTTTTTTATTGCCAGCAGCGTCAATACAATTTCGATGTTCTTGTAAATCCTTGTATTCCGTCCCCAACGTAGGGTAAGTATTTGTAAAGGGCCCGGACAGGGCCGGGCGAGAGGCATATAGTCGATCTCAGTTTTTCTCTCTCTCCACTCTTGAAGTGGTCTTTGCCCACGGTACCCACCGTGGGCTTTTTTATGCGCCATCGGAAAACCTGCTGCGCATTGCATTTTGAGATTGCGATGCTCGCTGTACCTCCGTACAGCTGCGCTTCTCGTCTCAAACTGCTGCCGCTCGCGACGGTTTTTCTCGATGGCGCTTCGCCCAGGAGATTTGCAGTATGTTAAGAACCCGCCTGTTTCGCGCCTGCGTGCTGGCCCTTGCCGTCGGTGCCGCCACGCCCTCGTTCGCCGTGCCGCTGATGGACATGCGTGTCGAAGACCTGATGTTCATGGCATCCGACCTGAAGTCGTCGATGCACCTGAGTACCAACCAGCAAACCTTGTGGAACCAGGTCGAGGGCCGCACCCGCAGCGTACTGCGCGAGCGCCAGCACCGCCGGGACACGCTGCAGGAACAGGCCAAGACGATGCTGGCCAAGCCGGACGTCGAATTGCGTGAGCTGAATAAACTGGTGGAAGCGGAAAGCGCGGCCGCGAATGCGGAAGACAGGCAGCTGCGCGAGCTGTGGCTGGGCGTGAACGATGCCCTCGACGACAAGCAGCGTGCCCAGCTTGCGGTGTTCCTGGGCGAGCAACTGTTGCGCGTGGTGCCGGAAGGGCGGCCGGGCGGCGCCGGCGAGCGGGGCGGCGAACGGGGAGAGCGGCGCGGCGGACGTGGCGGCCGCGGCATGGGCGGCATGGGCGGCGCCGGCGGCGCGGGCAGTACGGGCCCGGGCGGCGCCTCGATCAACATCGGCGGATGAGACCCGCGGTGGTGCTCACATATGCATGATGTATCGAAAAGTAAAAAAGCGTGTTTCTGTGTAATGGCTTTACCCTTCCCGGCTAGAATTTCCTCGATCTAGTCGGCAACATGGGGCAGGAACGACGGACAAGTGCCTGTCAGACAACAGCCCGGTTTTGCCAAGCCGGGCTATGTTACATTTGCCGACGGCCACAAGCCGCTCTTTTCCCTATGCAATGAAGGACTTCCTTGTGAAACGTTACCTGTTGAGCACCCTGACCCTGTCCCTGCTGGCCGCTTTCGCCAACGCTGCGGACAATGCCCCGGCATCGACTGCAACCGCAGCCAAGTCCGGCATCGAGACGCAGTACATCGACCCGACCGTACGCGCCCAGGACGACTTTTTCGAATACCTCAACGGCAAGTGGCTGAAAACCGCCGAGATCCCGGCCGACAAGTCGAGCTGGGGTACCTTCATGAAGCTGCGCGACGACACCACGCCGCAGCTGCGCGCCATCATCGAAGCCGACCAGCAAGCCAAGGCCAAGCCGGGTACCGATGCCCGCAAGATCGGCGACCTGTACGCCAGCTTCATGGACGAGAACAAGCTGGAAGCCCTCGGTACCAAGCCGCTCGCCGGCGAGCTGCAGCGCATCCGCACGTTGAAGGACAAGAAGGGCGTGCCGGCCCTGGTCGCGCACCTGGCCAAAATCGGCGTGGCCACGCCCTACGGCATTGGCGTGGCGCAGGACGCCAAGGCATCGACCCGCTACGCGACCTACATCCGCCAGGGCGGGCTGGGCATGCCGGACCGCGATTACTACCTGAAGCTGGACGACAAGCGCATGGCCGGCATCCGCGCCAAGTACGAAACGCATGTCGCCACCATCCTCGGCCTGGCCGGAGAAAAGGACGCCGCCGCCAAGGCGAAAGCGATCGTGGCCTTCGAGACCAGGCTGGCCGAGGTCCAGTGGAACCGCGTCGAACTGCGCGATCCAAACAAGGGCTACAACAAGATGAGCGTGGCCGAGCTGTCGACCCTGGCGCCGGACTACGACTGGAAGAGCGCGCTGGCTGCCGCCGGCGTCGGCAACAAGGCCGACTACGTGATCGTCGGCCAGCCGAGCTACGTCACCGGCTTCAACAAGGTGCTGAACGACACCGACCTCGAGACCGTCAAGGCCTATTTCCAGTGGCAGCTGCTGCGCGAATACTCGCCCTACCTGAGCAAGGGCTTCGTCGACGCCAACTTCGACTTCTACGGCACCATGCTGACCGGCGTCACCGAGAACCGTCCGCGCTGGAAGCGCGCCGTGTCGACCGTCGAAGGCGCGCTGGGCGAAGCGCTGGGCCGCGAATACGTGGCCAAGTACTTCCCGCCGGAGAGAAAAGCGCGCATGGACGCGCTGGTCAAGAACGTGCTGGCCGCTTATAAAGAGTCGATCGACGGCCTCGACTGGATGGGCGCGGCCACCAAGAAGGAAGCGCAGGCCAAGCTGGCCACCTTCAACCCGAAGATCGGCTACCCGAACAAATGGCGCGACTACACGAAACTGGCGGTCAAACCGGATGACCTGGCCGGCAACGTGATGCGCGCCTCGACCTTCGCCTACAACCGCAACATCAACAAGCTGGGCACGCCGATCGACCGCGAGGAATGGGGCATGACGCCGCAGACCATCAACGCCTACTACAACTCGCGCCTGAACGAGATCGTGTTCCCGGCCGCGATCCTGCAGCCGCCGTTCTTCAATGCCGAAGCCGACGATGCCGTGAACTACGGCGCGATCGGCGCCGTGATCGGCCACGAGATCGGCCACGGCTTCGACGACAAGGGCAGCCAGTCGGACGGCGAGGGCAACCTGCGCAACTGGTGGACCAAGGAAGACGAGGCGCGCTTCAAGGCCAAGACCGACATGCTGGTCAAGCAGTACGACGCCTTCGAGCCGGTGCCGGGCTACCACGTCAACGGTGCGCTGACCCTGGGCGAGAACATCGGCGACAACTCGGGCCTGGCCATCGCCTACAAAGCCTACAAGATCTCGCTGCACGGCCAGCCGGCCCCGGTCATCGACGGCCTCACCGGCGACCAGCGCTTCTTCATGGGCTTCGGCCAGGTGTGGCGCTCCAAGATGCGCGACGAAGCGGCGATCAACCAGGTCAAGACCGACCCGCACTCGCCGGGCCAGTTCCGCGCCAACGGCACCCTGCGCAACCAGGCCGCCTTCTATGAAGCCTTCGGCATCAAGGAAGGCGACAAGATGTACCTGAAGCCGGAAGACCGCGTGACGATCTGGTGATCCGCATCTGGTAAGCTGCACCGGCACGACCCGGGCCGGCGGCGATCCCGCCGGCCGATTGACCACAATCCGAGAGACCAAAGAGATGAAAAAACAATACCTGTTGAGCGCACTCACCCTGGCGCTGATCTCCAGCCTGGGCCACGCGGCCGAAGGCGCCGCCGCGGCCAAGAGCACCGCTGCTAAGAGCGGGCAGACCCTGAGCGCCGGCATCGCCACCCAATACATCGAGCCGTCCGTACGCCCGCAGGACGACTTCTTCGAATACCTGAACGGCAAGTGGCTCAAGACGGTCGAGATCCCGTCCGACAAGTCGAGCTGGGGCTCGTTCATGGAACTGCGCGAGAACACCCTGCCGCAGCTGCGCGGCATCATCGAAAAGACCGCGGCGACCAACCCGTCCGCCGGCACCGACGCCCAGCGCATCGGCGACTTTTACGCCAGCTTCATGGACGAGGCGCGCCTGGAACAGCTGGGCGTGGCCCCGCTGAAGCCCGAGCTGGACAAGATCGCCGCCCTGAAGGACAAGTCGGAGCTGCCGGCCATGCTGGCCCGCCTCGGTAAAATCGGCGTCGGCGTGCCGTTCGACTTCGGTATCCACCAGGACAACAAGGATTCGACCAAGTACGTCGCCGACATCGGCCAGGGCGGCCTGGGCATGCCGGACCGCGACTACTACCTGAAGGCGGACGACGCCAAGCTGGCCGACACCAAGGCCAAGTACCAGGCCCACGTTCAGAAGATGCTGGCCATGGCCGGCGACAAGAACGCCGCCGCCAACGCGAAAGCCATCGTCGACTTCGAAACCGAGATCGCCCGCGTGCAATGGACCAAGGTCGAACTGCGCGACCCGATCAAGGCCTACAACAAGGTCAACCTGGCCGACATGGACAAGACCGCCCCGGGCTTCGACTGGAAGACCTGGTTCGACACCACCGGCATCGGCGCCAAGGCGAGCTACGTGATCGTCGGCCAGCCGACCTACCTGAAAGGCTTCGTCGAGCTGTCGAACAAGACCCCGATCGACACCTGGAAAGCCTACCTGTCGCTGCACCTGATCGAATCCTACGGCAGCTTCCTGTCGAAGAACTTCGCCGACGAGCGTTTCGATTTCTACGGCCGCACCCTGTCGGGCGTGAAGGAGCAGGAACCACGCTGGAAGCGCGGCGTCGGCGCGGTCGAGCGTGCGCAGGGCGAAGCGCTGGGCAAGCTGTACGTGGCCGAATACTTCCCGGCCGAGCGCAAGGCGCGCATGGAAGCGCTGGTCAAGAACCTGCTGGCCGCCTATAAGCAGTCGATCGACAAACTGGACTGGATGAGCCCGGCGACCAAGAAGGAAGCGCAAGCCAAGCTGGCCACCTTCAACCCGAAGATTGGCTACCCGAACAAGTGGAAGGATTACTCGGCCCTGACCGTCAAGCGCGACGACCTGGTCGGCAACGTGATGCGTTCGCGCGTGGTCGAAGCCGACCGCGAGCTGAACAAGCTGGGCCGCCCGATCGACCGCGACGAGTGGGGCATGACGCCGCAGACCATCAACGCCTACTACAACCCGGAGATGAACGAGATCGTGTTCCCGGCCGCGATCCTGCAGCCGCCGTTCTTCGACGCCAATGCGGACGACGCGGTCAACTACGGCGGCATCGGCGCCGTGATCGGCCACGAGATCAGCCACGGCTTCGACGACCAGGGTGCCCAGTACGACGGCAAGGGCAACCTGCGCGACTGGTGGACCGCGTCCGACCACAAGAACTTCAAGGCCAAGACCGCGATGCTGGTCAACCAGTACAACGCCTTCGAGCCGCTGCCGGGCTACCACGTCAACGGCGAGCTGACCCTGGGCGAGAACATCGCCGACAACTCGGGCCTGGCCATCGCCTACAAGGCCTATCACATCTCGCTGAAGGGCAAGAAGGCGCCGGTCATCGACGGCCTCACCGGCGACCAGCGCCTGTACATGGGCTGGGCACAGGTGTGGCGTTCGAAGATGCGCGAACAGCAGCAGATCGTACAGGTGAAGACCGACCCGCACTCGCCGGGCCAGTACCGCGCCAACGGCACCCTCAAGAACCAGCCGGGCTACTACGAAGCCTTCGGCGTGAAGCCGGGCGACAAGATGTACCTGGCGCCGAAGGACCGCGTGATCATCTGGTAATGCATCGTCGACAATGAAAAAGGCCGCGAACTTCGCGGCCTTTTTTTACATCGACGCGGTGCTCAGGTCATCCGCTTATTTCGTCAGGCTGGACACGCTGCACGACTTGACCACGCCCAGGGCCGGGTCGCCGAAGATGCTGTTCGAGCACGCCACCGTACCGGTGAAGGTCCTGGTCACGAAGCTGCTGCCGGCGCCGTAGCGGACGTCGCGGGTGCCGCTGAAGGTGCACAGGCCTTCCTCGCCGGCGCAGGTGTTCCAGGTTTCGGCTGCCGGTGCAGTGCTGCTGTCGGCGGCGTAGCTGCAGGTCTTGGCCACGTTCGGGGTCGGGTCGCCGAACACGGCGTTGCTGCAGGCGACCGAACCGGTCACAGTGCGCGACACGAAGGTCGTGCCGGAGCCGTAGCGCACTTCATGGGTGCCGCTGAAGGTGCAGGTGCCGCCTTCGTTGGCGCACTGGGTCCAGGCGGTGGCCGCATAGCTGCAGGTCTTGGCCACGTTCGGGGTCGGGTCGCCGAATACGGCGTTGCTGCAGGCGACCGAACCGGTCACGGTGCGCGACACGAAGGTCATGCCCGAGCCGTAGCGCACTTCACGGGTGCCGCTGAAGGTGCAGGTGCCGCCTTCGTTGGCGCACTGGGTCCAGCCCGTCGTTACCGGCGGCGTCGCGGCAGCGCCGTTGGATGCGTAGGCGCCGATGTCGTTGACGTTGGCGCGGGCCTCGCCCGAGGCCACGTGCTGGTATTGCGCGATCGGGGCCAGCACGAAGCCGGTCGGTGCGGTACCGGGGGCCGAGGCGGCATTGATCATCGGCGAACCGGCGGCTGGATGCAGGTCGTAGGTGGCGCGGTTGACGAAGGCTGGCGTGGCGGCGCTGTAGTTGGTCCTGAGGGTCGCGTTACCCTGGCTGGTCACGCTGCCGGCACCCGCAAATACGTTGTTCTGAATCAGGGCAGGGGTGCCGACACCGGAACCGATCATCACGAAGGTGCCCGAACCGGCATCGTTCAGGAAGGTATTGTTGACCACGTACAGGTCCTTGCCCGGGTTGCTCGCGCCTTCCTCGCCATAGGCCAGGATGTTCGGGTTGCTGTTGGCGGCCGGCTGCTCGATCACGTTGCCGATGACGTACGAGGTGCCGGCGTTGGGCAGGTCGACTTCGTAGCTCGGGCTGCCCGCTGCGGTGCTGCTGGTCTGGCCCGGCGCGGTGCTGGAGAAGCGGTTGTTGTAGATCGCGTTGACCTGGGCGCGCGACTTCAGGTTGTGGCCGACGTTGGCGTCGTGCGAATAGCTGTAGCGGAAGGTGAGGCTGCGGACGTTGCCGATATACAGGTTGTGGCTATAGCCGTCGCCGAAACCGTTGTGGCCGAATTCGCTGTACTCGATCAGGATATCGCTGGCGGTATTGGCGCCGCTCAGGATGCCGTTTTCGTTATCGTGCAGGAAGCTCTGGCGCAGCGTAAAACCGGTGCCTTCCAGGCGCAGTGCGGCGCCGTTCTGGTCCGGCACGCGGGCACCGTACATTTCCACGTTGTCGATGGTGATGTTGTTGCCGCCGACCACCCAGATCGCCTTGCCCATGGCATTGGCGCCGTTGGCATCGATCATCGGACGGCCATTGACGCCGCGGATGATCAGGTTATTGCGGGAAATGCCACAGACATCGCCCTTGTAAATATTGTTGCCGCTGATTTCGATGGTGTCGCCATCGCGAGCGGCATTGAAGGCCGCGCAAGGGGCGGAATACTGTTTGCCGGGACCGACCGACAGGGTCGCGGCGGATGCGCCGGTTGCCGCCAGCAGCGAGACCACCAGGGCAGGGGCCAGGCGGGCGGCGATGGAGCCGGTATTGCGCTGTTGCATGTCGTTTCCTCGTAAATGAAAATTCTTTTGAGCAGTTATTCCTGCTGGAAAGAATAGAGCTTACGAGATTTGAGAAATGCGGTTTGTAAGTATTTGTAACCAGAAATTAGGTAATGAATAACTATAAAATTCTTGCAATTGAGTTGATATACAGGCAACGTCAAGCAAATTGTTCCGTGAATATCAAGCAAACTAAAATTTTTTCCTACAGAAACTATTAGAGAAAGCAAGAATGGTTTTTATAGCGCACCAGCAAGGTGCGCAATGATAACTGCCTTGAAATTCCTTCTATATAAGGTAATTTAAATTTTTCAGCGAAACTTTATTCGTTGTTGTTTGTAGGTATCGGCTGGTGTTGATGAATAGAGAATACATATTACTAATGACCGTAAAAACTAATATAAATATTCTATTTTTATAAAAATATACCTAAAGTTTTTGTTGATTTTATACCGATAGAGACGTCGAGATTCTTTACAAGGAAAATTTGGAATGCGCTAAAGAGAAAAATAAGTTATTGATAAAGAACAGATTTCTTTGCTGGAATGAAAATTGCTTATGTTCTTGACATTATTTATAATTTTTCATCTGGGAGAAGTATGTGAAAAAAATATTCATTTCATTGATGTTACTTGCTGCATCCTTTGCGGTAGCAGGTACTGCATCTGCAATCGTTCTTACCGGTTCTACGTACAGCGTCTATCTTGAAGGCGAAACCAGCGGCAATGCCTCGCTCCCGGTCAGCGTCTTCGACAATACGCCGGCGACATTTACGCGCGCTGGCCTGGTGGTAACGACGAGCGAATCCGATACCATGCTGAGCAGTGGGGACAATCGGATCAGCCTCAACCTAAGTGCAGACGGCGACCTGTTTCCCGTCTTTAATGAAGGTGCCTATCTCGGCGTCGGCACCTTTGGCGACGTGATCGATCTGGTTTCTGCAGTCACCTTGTACGACGTGCGCGTGACCCTGCGCGACCTGCTCGGCAAGGTGCTGTTCGTTTCGGACAACCTGACCGACATCGACCCGACCATCCAGACCCAGCCTTGGGACGGCAGCCTGCCGACGCCCGCGACCAGCTTGTTTATCAGCGAAATCGGTGGGCAGGGCCTCTCCAACATCACCTTCGATTTCTATGTGCGACGTGAGGCCCACAGCGATGTGCCGGAACCGGGCAGCATGCTGCTGTGCGGCGCCGGCCTGCTGGCGGCTTGCTCTGTGCGCCGCCGCCGTCAATCCCGGATGTGATCCAGCGGCCGGAGACGTACGCCCCGGCTGCCAGCCTTGCTTGTGCCTGCGGCCGTCGGATGACGGCCGCATTGCTGTCCGCCACACCATCTCCTCATGTTCAACATCGTGCCGCAGCCCCAAATACAACAGAATTCGGTACGAATGTATAAAAATTACAAATCCGTATAAAATTTGATTTGAAGCATTATTAATTGTCCATCTCGACCTCCTGAATGCAAGCTCTTACCAAGAGGCCATCGGCTTCCTTCCTGTTCCTGGCTTATCTGGCCGCCGTCGCCGTCGGGACGTTTGCCATGGTCCTCGCCAAGGCTTATCAATCGGGTTTTTCCGGCGCAGATGAACCTTCCCACTTCCTCAACGGCTATTTCATCGCGCAGTACCTGAGTACTCACCTGGGCGCCAATCCGATGGCGGCCGCGGCCGATTTCTATGTCCACTATCCGAAGATTTCGATAGGCCATTGGCCGCCCGCCTATTACGGTTTCCTGGGACTGCTGTTCATGGTGCTGCCGCCGACGATGCCGGTGGTCTTCGCGCTGAATGTGTTGCTGGCCGCGCTGCCGGCGGTCGGCATCGCCGCCGCGCTGGCCCTGCTGGCCGATCGCCGCGCCGCCATCGTCGGCGTGCTGGTGTATGCCCTGACGCCGCTGGTGCTCGAGGGCCATGCGATGTTCATGGTCGACCAGCCGCTGGCCGCCTGCCTGGTGGCCGCCACCGCCTTGTGGATCGCCTATGCGGCGGCCCCAGGCTGGGGCAAGGCGATCGGCTTTGCGCTGCTGGCTGCGCTGGCCGTGCTCATGAAGGGCAATGGCTGGCTGGTCGTGTTCATTCCGGTATTTCATATCGCGCTGACCGCCAACTGGAAGCAGCTGCTGTCCATCAAACTGTACGTGGCCGCCGCGCTGATGGCGCTGCTGGTGGTGCCGTGGTACGTGCTGACGGCGAAAATCGCCGCCGACGGCTTCAATTACCAGGCGGGCCTCCCGTATGCATCGCAGGCCCTGCTGGCCAACCTGCTCACGCTGTCGCACAACCTGACGCCGGCCGGCGTGCTGCTGGCCCTGTTGGCAGTGGTGGCCGAATTCCGCCAGCGTGCGCGCTCGGCGCTGCGCTGGTCGATCGTCAGCGGCATCCTTAGCCTGGTACTGGCCACGCTGCTGCTGCAGTCGCTGGTGCCGGTCGATATCGTCGACCGCTACATGGCGCCGGCCCTGCCGGCGGTGGTGGTGCTGGCCATCCTCGGTGTCCAGCATCTGCTGGCCATGCTGGCGCAACGCGGCGCCAGGCCGGCAGCGGCGCTTGCCACTGCCGTGCTGGCGGTGGTGATGGCGGTGCCCGGCGTGATGCATCTGGCGGCGCGCCCGCCCAAGGCCGACACCGGCATCGGGCTGCTGTCGCAGGCACTGGCGCCCGCCAACCGCCCGACGCTGACCGTGATCGACGGCCCGGCCGGCGCGGAAGGCGCCTTTATTGCCGAGATGGCGGTGCACGACAGCCACCTGCAGGGCTATGTGATCCGCGCGTCCAAGCTGCTGGCCGATTCGAATTTCATGGGCAGCAGCTACACCCTCAAGTACAGCAATGCCGGGCAGGTGCTGGCGGCATTGCACCGCCTCGGTGTGCAGCACGTCGTCATCGTGCGCCAGCGTAATAATCCGGCCTATCCCCATAGTACCCAGATGCGCGACGCGCTGATGGGTCCGGACTCCGGCTTCATGTTGACCCAGCGCCTGCCGCACCAGTACCGCGACGGCGTGACGGAAGTCTATGAAACCCGCGGCACCGTCACCCCCGACATCGCGGCCGTTCGCGAGATGGGCATTCCCGCCAAAGCCAACAAGCTAACCCAATTACAGCAGTAAGGAACATCATGGAATCCTCTTTGAGAACCCCGCAGAATGTCGTGCCGATGGACATGACGAATGCCTCCCTTGCCGGGTTCGAGATCGCAGTCATCTTGCCTTGCTACAACGAGGAAGCGGCCATCGGCGCTGTCGTCGAAGGCTTCCGCCGCGAGCTGCCGCAAGCCCGGATTTATGTCTACGACAACAATTCAAAGGACAAGACGTCCCAGGTCGCCGCCGCTGCCGGCGCCATCGTGCGCAGCGAAACCCTGCAAGGCAAAGGCAATGTCGTGCGCCGCATGTTCGCCGACGTCGACGCCGACATCTACCTGATGTGCGACGGCGACATCACCTATGATGCCGCCAGCGCACCCACCCTGATCGCCAAGCTGATCGCGGAAAACCTGGACATGGTGGTCGGTTGCCGCGTCGACTCCGAAGCCGCCGCCTACCGCGCCGGCCACCGCTTCGGCAACGCCTTGTTTACGGGCTTCGTCGCCAACCTGTTCGGCAACCGCTTCACCGATATCCTGTCCGGCTACCGCGTGTTCTCGCGCCGTTACGTGAAATCCTTCCCGGCGCTGTCGAACGGCTTCGAGATCGAGACCGAACTGACCGTGCACGCGCTCCAGCTGCGCATGCCGATCGGCGAACTGAATACGCCCTACGGCGCGCGCCTTGAAGGCTCGACCAGCAAGCTGTCGACCTACCGCGACGGCTTCCGCATCCTGTTGATGATCACCAAGCTGTTCAAGAACGAGCGCCCGCTGTTCTTCTTCACCATCATTTTCGCGCTGCTGGCCCTGCTGTCGCTGGGCTTGTCGCTGCCGGTGCTGCTGACCTACCTCGAGACCGGCCTGGTGCCGCGCCTGCCGACCGCCGTGCTGGCGGCAAGCACGATGCTGCTGGGCTTCCTGGCACTCACCTGCGGCCTGATCCTGGACACGGTCACCCACGGGCGGCGTGAACTGAAGCGCCTGGCTTACCTCACGGTGCCCTCGGTCGGTGCCATGCTCGGAAAACGGACTTGAAACAGTTCCTGCGCTTTTGCATGGTCGGTGCGCTCGGCTTCGTCACCGACTTTTCCATGCTGTATCTGGGCGTCAAGGTGCTGGGATTGGGAGCGGTCAGCGGCCGGATCCTTTCGTTCCTGATCGCCGCCACCGTGACCTGGAAGGTCAACCGGCATTTCACCTTCGTCCAGCAGGGGCAGGGGTCGCTGCGCGAATGGGCGCAGTATCTGCTGCTGACTAGCCTGGGCGGCGGCATCAACGTGATCGTCTATACGATCTGGCTCTGGCTGACCGACCACAGCACGCTCAACCTGTTCCTGGCCGTCGCCGCCGGCTCGGCCGTTGCGCTGGCGTTCAACTTCGCCATCTCGAAGTACGCCGTGTTTACGCGCCGCCAGGCCGCGTCGTAGCTGGCGGCCGGCGGCTCGCTTATTTTGCCGCCGCCACCATGTAGTCGACGGCCGCCCGGACGTCGGCATCCGGCGCCGCCGAACCGCCTTTCGGCGGCATCACGCCGGCCTTGCCCTGGAAGCCCTTGATTGCATGCTCGTACAGCACCGCATTGCCCTGGGCGATGCGCGCTGCCCAGCCGGCCTTGTCGCCGACCTTCGGTGCGCCCGCGATGCCGGCACCGTGGCAGGCGACGCAGGCCGTGTTGAACAGGGCCTTGCCGGTATCGGCGCTGGCACTGGCGAGGGCGGCCGGCGGCGCTGCAGCCGGCGCCGCTGCTGCAGCCGTGGCCGGTGCCGAGGCAGCAGCAGGGGCTCCCTCAGCAGCAGGCGTACCCGCAGCCGGTGCGCCGGCCGCAGGGGCCGCCGCCTGCTGGGTGGGGGCCGGCGCTTCCGGTTCCTTGAACTTGGCGCCCGCCTCGTTGCCCATGTAGACCACGGCACGTGCCACTTCGATGTCGTCCAGGTCCGGGTTGCCGCCCTTGGCCGGCATCAGGCGGATACCCTGCACGGCATGCTGGACCAGCGTGTCGTAACCCTGCTTGATGCGCGCGGCCCAGGCGCCGGCATCGCCCAGCTTGGGGGCGCCAGCAGCGCCGCTGCCGTGGCAGGCCGCGCACACCGCGGTGTATACGGCCTGGCCGCTCTGCAGGACTTTCGGGGCGTTGGCATCCTTGAAAGTGAAACCCTCGTCGGCCACCGGGCGGATACGGGCGCCGATGGCTTGCGCGGTCTGTTCTGAGCCGGCCCCCTGCAGATGGGTATTGGTGACGAAGGTGACGAGCAGGATGATGCCGATGACGATGACGAGGAAGAAACCTGCGACCGCAACGATGAGTTGCTTGGGTGTCTGGATCAGGGATTGCTGTTCATTGTGTGCGTCGCTCATGATTTCCTTAATCTAATTAAAAAAACCTGTCTCCTGCGCTGCGGATGCTTGTTTGCAATACCATCCGCGCCCGATTATAGACCCAAAAATCGTTAATGGAAACGCAATTACTGGCTGGCAGCGCCGGTTCCCATAGACGACGGTCGGGAAAGACTGTATCCTTCGCATCACTCTCAGCGCGGCTGTAGCTCAGTGGATAGAGTATTGGCCTCCGAAGCCAAGGGTCGCTGGTTCGATCCCAGCCAGCCGCGCCACCTTTCTTCCTGTTTTCTCACTTTTCCCCTTGTTTGCCTCCTGTGCGCACCTGCACGCGCTGCTGCGCATTTGTCTCTATCTGTCTCGTTGTGCAATATTGTGTCTCCAATGTTGCGCACGATAGATGAGCGCCTGCGGCGGCGCCATCGAAAATGATACTATTACATGCTCTAGGCATAAGAATGTTGCCCAAAAGATCACGGTAGCAGAATACTTCCCTTGAGAAAATGGCAGTATTTCATGGTTCGGGTGCGTATCAGGCACCATCGCGTGGAGGTCGTAAGGCCTGTCATGGCCGGTAACTTGTTGTTTCTATTTGACTATCCACGTACTTTTGCTGGGAAGTATCGGTTTTTCCGTGTTATATTAAATGTTATACAATTTGCAAAAATTGGATCGGAACCGATAAAATGAATGCAGAAGCAGTCGTTGCAGTAGTTGGACTCGGGTACGTTGGTTTGCCACTGGCGGTCGCATTCGGCAAGCGGGGCAGGACGCTCGGCTTCGATTTGTCCGTCACCAAGATTGCGCATTACCGCAGCGGCGTCGATCCCAGCGGGGAAGTCGCGGCTGCCGACTTGGCTGCGGCGGCGCAGCTCGAATTCACGACCGATCCGGCGTGCCTGGACGCCGCCGATTTCATCATCGTCGCGGTACCGACCCCGGTCGACGGCGCTCACCAGCCGGATTTCACGCCGCTGGCCGGCGCCACCACGCTGATCGGCCGTCACATGAAGCCCGGGGCGACCGTGGTATTCGAGTCGACCGTGTATCCGGGTGCTACTGAGGAAATCTGTATTCCGATCCTCGAGCGCCAGTCCGGCATGCGCTGGCGGCGTGACTTCCACGTCGGGTTTTCGCCGGAACGCATCAATCCGGGCGACCGCGAGCATACGCTGGCGACGGTCCCGAAAGTGGTGTCCGGCGACGACGACGCCACGCTGGCCCGGATCGCCGCGCTGTACGAATCGGTGGTCGACGCCGGCGTGCACCGGGCGTCCGCGATCAAGGTGGCCGAGGCGGCGAAAGTCATCGAGAACACCCAGCGCGACCTGAACATCGCGCTGATGAACGAGCTGGCGATCATTTTCGACAAGATCGGCATCGATACCAGCGACGTGCTGCGTGCCGCGGGCACCAAATGGAATTTCATGCCCTTCCGTCCGGGGCTGGTCGGCGGCCATTGCATCGGCGTCGATCCGTACTACCTGACGCATAAGGCCGAGATGGTCGGTTATCACCCGCAGGTCGTCCTGGCCGGCCGCCGCATCAATGACGGCATGGCCAAGTTCGTGGCCGAGAAAACCGTCAAGTCGATGATCTCGTCGGGTTTCCACGTCAAGGGCTCGACCGTCAACGTGGTCGGCCTGACGTTCAAGGAGAACTGCTCGGACTTGCGCAATTCCAAGGTGGCCGACATCGTGCACGAGCTGGCGTCCTATGGCTGCGACGTGCACGTGCACGACCCGCTGGCCGATCCGGGCCAGGCGCGCCACGAATACGGGATCGAGCTGGAGAACTGGGACAGCCTGCCGCGCGGCGACGCGATGGTGGTGCCGGTCGGGCACCGCGAGGTGATGGAACACTCGTCCGACGAGTTCTGCGCCAAGCTCAACGACGGTGGCTGTTTCATCGACGTGAAGGCGCAGTTCGACCCGAAAACCTTCAGCCAGGCAGGCTACAGCGTCTGGCGCTTATAAGAATGGCATGCGTTTGATAATGATTGCCAAAAATGATGCTTTGAATCAAGTCTACAACGCTTTGGCGTGCGTTCGTAGCGTGCTCAACGGCGTGTAAGGTATGATGAACGCTTTGCTGTCCGGGAACTTTGCGCATGCCGCTGCACGGGTCCCGGAATACGCCGATTTCCGCCGCGGCGATACACGGCACTCGCAGGCGGACATGTCCAGGGCACTCAACACCGCCCATGTTTTCCAAATAATCAAGAAGAAGCCCGGGAGTTATCGTGTTTAGGATTTCTAATCACTACGTGTCGAAGATCGTATTCGTTCTGCTGTTCGTCGAGGTGCTGGTGCTGCTTGGCGCAGCCTATATCGGGGCGACGGTGCGTTTCATGGAGCTGGGCCCGGGGGCTTCGCTGCCGAACATCGACCACTTCCTGACTTCGGCCATCGCCTTTACGGTCGCCATCATCTTCAGCATGAGCGCGATGGGCATGTACCAGCTCGACTTCAACGAAGGGCTGCGCAACCCCTTCCTCATGAAACTGATGCCCTCGTTCGTGATGGGCTTCCTGATCCTGACCCTGGTGTTCTACGTGGCGCCCGACCTGTACTTCGGCCGCGGCATCCTGGCGCTGGTGTTCGGCATCGGCGGCGTCGGCATCGTCGTATCGCGCATGGTGTTCTTCAAGACGTCCGAACTGCGCTTCCTCGAAACCCGCATCCTGTTCCTCGGCAGCGGCCCGCTGGCCAAGGAATGCAGCGACCTGGCCCAGCAGAGCGCCAGCTACCACCGTTACCACATCACCGGCTTCATCCCGACCCCGACCGAAGAGCTATGCGTGCCGTCCACCGGCCTGCTGTCGGCGCGCGAGAACGAGTCGCTGGTGGCGCTGGCGCGCCGCCACAACGTGCAGGAAATCGTGGTGTCGGTGCAGAACCGCCGCGGCGGTTTCCCGATCAAGGAACTGCTGGAGTGCAAGCTGGCCGGCCTGAAGGTGACCGATGCCGCCACCTTCTTCGAGCGCGAAACCTGTCCGATCCGGGTCGACTCGCTGCAGCCGTCGTGGCTGGTGTTCGGCGGCGGCTTCGACCAGAGCTTCGTGCGTACCTTCATGAAGCGCAGCTTCGACATCATCTGCAGCACCCTCATCCTGGTGCTGACCTTCCCGCTAATGCTGGGTGCGATGCTGGCGGTGTGGTTCGAGGACCGCGGTCCGGTGTTCTACTCGCAGGAACGCGTCGGCATGGATGGCGAGATCTTCCGTGTGCATAAATTCCGCAGCATGCGCATCGACGCCGAAAAGGGCGGCAAGCCGCAGTGGGCGCAGCAGAACGACCCGCGCATCACGCGCGTCGGCAACTTCATGCGCAAGACCCGTATCGACGAGCTGCCGCAGATCCTCAACGTGTTCAAGGGCGAGATGTCCTTCGTCGGCCCGCGTCCGGAGCGCCAGTACTTCGTCGAGCAGCTGATCGAGGTGGTCCCGTATTACAACGTGCGCCACAGCGTCAAGCCGGGCATCACCGGCTGGGCCCAGGTACGCTACGGCTACGGTTCGTCGGCCGAGGATGCATTGCAGAAACTGCAATACGACCTGTATTACGTGAAGAACAACAGCCTGTTCCTCGACGTCCTGATCCTGATCGATACCCTGAAGGTCGTGCTGTTCCGCAGTGGCCGCTGATCGGGCCGACGGTTTTACTCATACTTGCGGCCGCCTGTGCGGCCGTTCATCGTTCCTATCCGTGACTAAGATCGCGTGACCAACATCGCTGCCTCGAGTTACCTGCTGGCCGCCATCGGTTTCCTGGTGCTGGGCCTGCCCGTGCTGTCGGGCTGGCGCGGGCGTGCCCAGCGCATCACGCTGCCCCTGGCCTGCCTGGCCAGTGCGCTGTGGGCCGGGGTGCTGTCCTGGGAAGCGGGACTCGGGGTGCTGTGGAGCCCCTTGTCCGGCCTGCTCGAAGTGGTGCGCGACGGCGCCTGGGCATTGTTCCTGGTGGCGCTGCACGGCCACTGGCGCGACGAGGCCGGCCGCCTGCGCCGCTCGCTGACCATCGCCGCCGCCTGCTACCTGACGCTGGTGGTGCTGCTCGCCCTGGCACTGGCCGGGCACGGCACCGGTCTCCTGGTCGCATTCGGCAGCCTGCCGATGCTGGCCGCCTTCGTCGGCCTGTCGGTGTACGGCATGCTGCTGGTGGAACAGGCCTACCGCAATAAAACCATTGAAGAGCGCTGGGCCACCAAGTTCGTCTGCCTCGGCGTGTGCGGCATGTTCGCCTATGACTTCTATATGTACAGCAACACCATGCTGTTCCGCGAGCCGAATCCCGACCTGTGGACCGCGCGCGGCGTCGTCAACGCCCTGACGGTGCCGCTGGTGGCGGCCTCGCTGGCGCGCCGCCGTTCCTGGACCACCTCGTTCTCGGTGTCGCGCCGCGTGATGTTCCATTCGGCCGCCCTGTTCGGCTCCGCGATCTACCTGCTGGCGATGGGGACGGTGGGTTATTACCTGCGCTATGTCGGCGGGCGCTGGGGCACGGTGATGCAGACCGGCTTCCTGTTCGGCGCCGTCTGCCTGCTGGGCGTGATCCTGTTTTCGGGCACGGCGCGCTCCTGGCTGAAGGTCTCGATCAGCAAGCATTTTTTCCGCTACAACTACGACTACCGCGAAGAGTGGATGCGGTTTACGCGCACGCTGTCGGAGCGCGGCCCGAACCTGGGCGACCGTGCGATCCAGGCGCTGGCGGCGCTGGTGGAAAGCCCGGGCGGCGTGCTGTGGCAGCGCGAGGGCGCCCGGTTCGCGCCGCGTGCCTACTGGCAGGCGCCGGCGGCCGATGCGGTCGAGCCGGAGCATTCGCCGTTCTGCCGCTTCCTGGAAAGCACCCAGTGGGTCATCGACCTCGACGAATACGTCGACAGCCCTGACAAATACGAAGGCCTGGCCGTGCCCGACTGGGTGCTGGACCTGCCGCGGCGCTGGATCGTGGTGCCGCTGATGCTGCACGAAAAGCTGTTCGGCTTCGTGGTGCTGCAGCGCGCGCGCAGCCCGCTCAAGCTGAACTGGGAAATCTTCGACCTGCTGGAAATCGCCGGCAGCCAGGCCGCCAGCCACCTGGCCCAGGAAGACGCGGCCAATGCGCTGATGGTGGCGCGCCAGTTCGAGTCCTTCAACCGGATGTCGACCTTCGTCGTGCACGACCTGAAAAACTTGGTGGCCCAGCTGTCGCTGATGAACGCCAACGCCGAGAAGCACAAGAACAATCCCGAGTTCCAGCAGGACATGCTGGAAACCCTGAACCACTCGGTGCAGAAGATGAAGCTGCTGCTGCAGAAGCTGTCGCGCACCGAAAATGCCGACAACAAGCTGCCGCTGGCGATCGACCAGGTGGTGCGCGGCGCGGTGGCGCTCAAGAGTGCGTTCGAGCCGCACCCGCAACTGGTGGTCGAGGCGCCCGGCTTGCGCGTGCTGGCCGACCGCGAACGCCTCGAGCGCGTGGTCGGGCACCTGATCCAGAATGCGATCGAGGCCACGCCGCGCGACGGCCATGTCATGATTCGTGTCGGCATCCGCAACGACGACAAGCGCCCGCAGGACGCGGTCGAGATCGAAATCAGCGACACCGGCGAAGGCATGAGCGAAGAATTCATCCGCGAGCGCCTGTTCAAGCCTTTCGACTCGACCAAGTCGGCCGGCATGGGCATTGGCGTGTTCGAGAGCCGCGAATACATCACCGAGCTGGGCGGGGCGCTGGAAGTGAGCAGCCGTCCCTCGCTCGGCACCACGTTCCGGGTCGTGCTGCCGCCTTACCGCGAAGCAGCGCCGGCCATGACCTGAACGCCCGCTTGAACAGAGGACATCCGTGACCCAAACCAAACCGAAACTGCTCATCATTGAAGACGATCCAGGCCTGCAGAAGCAGCTGCGCTGGAGCCTGGATGCCTACGACGTGGTCGTCGCCGGCGACCGCGAGGCGGCGCTGACGCAGATCCGCCGCCACGAACCGGCCGTGTGCACCATGGACCTCGGCCTGCCGCCCGATCCGGACGGCTCGACCGAAGGCCTGGCCACGCTGCAGCAGATCCTGGCGCTGGCGCCGGACACGCGCGTGATCGTCCTGACCGGCAACCAGGACCATGCCAACGCGGTAAAAGCGATCGGCATGGGCGCCTACGATTTCCACCAGAAGCCGGTCGATCCGGAAGTGCTGAACCTGGTGATCCAGCGCGCCTTCTTCCTGCACACCCTGCAGCAGGAAAACCGCCGCATGCAGCAGTCGCAGGCGGATTCGCCGCTGTCGGGCGTGATTTCGCGCGACCCGGGCATGCTGAAGGTGTGCCGTACCGTCGAAAAGGTCGCGCCGACCTCGGCCTCGGTGATGCTGCTGGGCGAATCCGGCACCGGTAAAGAAGTGCTGGCGCGCGCCGTGCACGCGCTGTCGCCGCGTGCCAAGGGCCGCTTCATGGCGATCAACTGCGCGGCGATTCCGGAAAACCTGCTCGAAAGCGAACTGTTCGGCTACGAAAAGGGCGCCTTCACCGGCGCCGCCAAGCAGACCAAGGGCAAAGTCGAGCTGGCCCACGGCGGCACCTTCTTCCTCGACGAGGTCGGCGATCTGCCGATGGCGCTGCAGGCCAAGCTGCTGCGCTTCCTGCAGGAGCGCGTGATCGAGCGCGTCGGCGGCCATGAGGAAATTCCGGTCGACGTGCGCATCGTGTGCGCGACCCACCAGAAGCTGAAGGACCTGTGCGCCCAGGGCCGCTTCCGCGAAGACCTGTATTACCGCCTGTCGGAAATCGTGGTCAACATCCCGCCGATGCGCCAGCGGGAGGGCGACGCCGCGCTGCTGGCCCACCATTTCAAGAATAAATTCTGCGCCCAGGAATCGCGCGCATCGCTGCACTTCGCGCCCGACGCGCTGGCGGCGATCGAGGGCTATGCCTGGCCGGGCAACGTGCGCGAGATGGAAAACTGCATCAAGCGCGCCGTCATCATGGCCGATGGCAACACCATCGTCGCCGACGACCTCGGCCTACCCGAGAGCGGTGCCGAGGAAGAGCCGCTCAACCTGCGCCAGGTGCGCGACGAGGCCGAATATAAAGCCATCGTCAAGGCACTGGCGCGTACCGACGGCAACATCGTCAAGGCGTCCGAGGTGCTGGGCATCAGCCGGCCGACCATGTACGACCTGATGGGCCGGCACGGGATCAAGGTCAACGCGTGAAGCGTGTCCGCTCAAGCCGCACGGGCCGCGGGCGCCGCCTGCTGCTGGCCTGCGCCGCGCTGGCCGCGGTCGGGCTGGTCGGCGCTGCGGTCACGATCGAACAGCTGGGCATTGCGCCGCGCACGCTCGCGCCCTACGTGGCAAAACGCAGCAGCGGCCACAATCCGACCATCGTCGGGCTGGGCCGCTTCGCCAGCGAGACCCTGGTGGCACTGGATCGCGGCACGCCAGCCATGCCGGCCGACCTGGCGCTGATGCTGGGCGCCCAGGCGCAGCCGGCGGGCACGAGCCGGCCGGGCGGCGTGCTGGTCGCTACGCCCGACGAGCTGCGCGCGGCGATCGCGAATGCCCAGCCGGGCGAGGTCATCACCTTGCTGCCCGGGACCTACCGCTTCAAGGAACGCGCGATCGATGCCAACCGGCCCGGCCGCGACGGCGCCCCGATCGTGGTGCGCGCCGCCCGTCCCGGCAGCGTGCAGGTGGAGTTCGAGCAGGTCGAGGGTTTCCGGGTAAGCGCGCCTTGGTGGCGCTTCGAAAACCTGGAAATCCGCGGCGTCTGCAGCGACGACACCTACTGCGAACACGCCTTCCACGTGGTCGGCGCCGGCCGCCATTTCGCCGCCGTCAACAACAAGATCGCCGACTTCAACGCGCACTTCAAGATCAACGGCGGCGGCGAGGATTTCCCGGACGATGGCCTGATCGAATCGAACACGCTGTACAACACGCGGGCGCGCAAGACCGCTAATCCGGTGGTGCCGATCGATTTGGTGGCGGCCAGCCGCTGGACCGTCCGCACCAACGTCATCAAGGATTTCGTCAAGCTCGAGGGCAACCAGGTCAGCTACGGTGGGTTTGCCAAGGGCGCAGGCAGCGCTAACGTGTTCGAGCGCAATCTGGTGTGGTGCGAAGACAAATTGCGCGGGCAGCCGGGCCAGCGGGTCGGGTTGTCGCTCGGCGGCGGCGCTACCGGCGCCGAGTGGTGCCGCGACCGCAAGTGCATCACCGAGCAACAGGGCGGCGTCATCCGCGCCAACCTGGTGGCATCCTGTTCGGATGTGGGGGTTTATCTGAACAGCGCCGCCGACAGCCGCGTGGAAGACAATACACTGGTCGACACGACCGGCATCGACGTGCGCTTTGCAACCAGCAGCGCGCGGCTGGATGGCAACCTGGTCGATGGTCCGATCCGCACCCGCGACGGTGCTTTGCTGCACCTGGGCGACGACCGCACGGTGCCGCTGTGGCACGCCTATCTGGGGGACCACCCGGTAAGGGCGCTGTTCCGTGCGCCATTGGAGGGGGATTTTTCGTGGAAGGAGGAGGCACCGCAGCGCGAGGGCGGCCGCAAGGGCCTGGACTTGTGCGGCGCCGGACCCGTGCGGGCCTACGGCGCCTTCGACGACTTCGCCGCGTGCCGCCACAGGCCTTGACGGCGGCGGACTGGCACTTCAGCGGCGCTGGGCCTTGCTCATTTCCCTTTCCGCGCGCTTGGCTTCCTCGCGTTTCGCGATTTCCGCTGCTTCACGTGCCAGGACCGACGCCGGTTTGTCGATCGGCGCCAGCTTGGCGTCCGTGTAGCGGCGCAGGGTATGATCGTAGGTCAGCTGGACCAGCTTATAGAACTGGTTGCTGACATGCTTGAACGGCGTCAAGCGGACCACCGGCGCGGTCTGGCGCGTGTAATGGCCCTTGAAAATCTTCGCGTGTCCCTGGTCGCCATCGATGATGTTGTACTCGAGGCCGAACACGTTGCGCCCGTCGACCATGCGGTGCGGATGCTTCTCGCGGATGCGCTCGATCGCCAGCGTGTAGGGAATCGGACCCGTCAGACGCAGGGTACCGTTCTTGCCGGCCTGGTGCAGGGAGGGCAGGTAATGGTCGATGTTGAACAACACCTGCTCGATCACCGCTTTCAGGTAGGGATGTCCCGGCGCGCTAATCACATGCCATTGCTGGAATTCGCCGCCCAACAGGTCGCGCAGGTCGAACACCAGGCCCCAGTGCTCGAACTGGCCATCGGCGCTGTGCCATTTCGACAGGATGTAGCGGTCGTCCGGGCGCAGCACCGAATCCAGCGGCAGGGTGGCGCTGCTCTTAATGTCGAGATAGACGCCACCGACCTTGTACAGCAGCAGGTAGCGGAACAGGTCGGCACGGGCCGGGCCGTAACGCGGGTCGATGCGCTCGTAATACGCCCAGATCTCCGGCGGATAGTTACCTTTGATGAAGGCTTCGATCTCGTCGTCGCCGTAGAAACGGAATTCCCAGCCGGGATTCAGCGCCTTCATCTTTTCGATGTTCTTTTCGAACAGCGGCGGGATCTGGCGGTTTTCAAAGGCTGGACGCATGCCCACTTGGTGAATGATGCGTGGGATCGACGTGCCCTCGGGGAGTGCAGCGATGTATTCGCGCGCGGGTGGACGATTCAGCGATGGGATCAGAAGGGATTTGAGCGACATTACGGACAGATTAGAGTGTGGGAAATAAACCCAAGGAATGTTGCAAGTCTAACACGAAGAAATCGATTTGCACGTTGTGATACAGGATAAGAAAACCACTATTTTTTTATGTTTGTCGGTCATTTGCATCACAACGCGTTGTATTACGGTTTTATTCCCCACGGATCCACGCGCAGGTCCAGTCCGCCACTTGATCGCGCCACATGCGGCGCGAAAACGTGTGGTCCGCCTTGTCGATCTGGCGGCGGGTCACACGCGGCGCTTCCAGCAGGCGTTTCCACGCCGGCATGGCGGTGGCGGCGTCGCAGAATTCACGTGCGGTTAGATCGGCACCGCTGGTAATGACCAGCATCCGCCCCTGAAAAGCCTGCATGCCGGCCAGAATCCGCTGCGGCAGCGGGGACGGGCGCGAACTGGCGGCGGCATCCGGCTTGCCAGGACTGAAGGCGCTGCGGGCCAGCTTCGCCATCGATGCCAGCGAGCCTGCTAGGTCGAAGCGGCCGCTCAGCAGCTTGCGCCAGAAGTCGCGCTCCAACAGCCGGCCGCGGTAGTAATGCTTGAGGGTGGCGCGCGCCAGGCCGTCGCTCGTGCGCACCCACGGGTTCAGCATCACCACGCCACTGACGCGCGCATCGCTGGCCGCGTACATGGCAATCGCCGAGGCAGCGTCGCACAGGCCCCACAGCACGAGTTCCCGCATGCCGGGCACGGCTTTTGTAAAGGCGTCGATGGCGGCGCACAAGTCGCTGGTGATGGTCTCGAAGTCGCGCAGCGCGCCTTCGCTGTCGCCCATGCCGCGGTAGTCGAAGCGCATGGCGGCGATGCCGTTCGCGGCCAGGCTGCGCGCCAGCAGGGTAAACTGGCGGTGACTGCCAGCGCGGTATTGCGGTCCGCCGACAACGATCAGGACACCTTGGGTAGGCATCGTGTCCGGCATGCTGAGTACGCCGTACAGCCAGTCGTCCCCGCAGCGGAAAGCGAGCGCGCGGTCGTCGCAGTCTTCAATCGACATCGGCGCTCTCCTGCAGGACCGCCACGGTCGCCTGCAGCCAGGCTTGCGATTCCGTGATCTCGGGAGTAATCCAGAACGACGGGCAGGCCAGCGCATGCAGGTGCAGGTCGACGCCGCGGCGCTGCCATTCGGCGCTGACGCGGGTGGTGCCAGCCGCCAAGGCGGCATCGGGCGTGGCAAGCGCCTCGAACCAGTCCACCCGGCAGGCGGGTGCCATGCTGTCCGCTGCCGGCAGCGTATCGATGGCCATGGCCAGTTCGGGCGCCAGGTCGTAGCCGGCGATTTCCAGGGTTGCGCCGTTTTGCAGGGCTTGGCGCAGCATACTGGTGCTGGTCTGCGCACCCTCGTCGAACATGGCGCCGGCGACGCGCAGGCGCAGGAACTGCGTCAGGTAGCTGGCACCGTTCAGCACGGGTTGCCACAGGATCAGCGCATGCGGCGGCTCGGGGGCCTCGTGCGCATAATCAAGCGCAAGCAGGGCGCCCAGACGCAGTCCCCACAAGGTGAGAGGGCGCGCGAGCCGCCGCTGCAGCCAGGCCGCGCCCGCCGCCAGGTCCGATTTCCAGATCGTCCAGCGGGCATCGCCGAAGTCGCCGCTGCTGTCGCCGCAGCCGTACAGGTCGAGCTGCAGGACGCCATAGCCGCAGGCCGCCAGGGCGCGCGCCTGCAGCGCTGCCATCCGGCGCGAACGGTTCATTTCCTCGGCAAACGGGTGAACATACAGGACCGCGCCGCGGCAGACGCCAAGGGGCGGGTGGAACAGGCAGAACCGTCGGCCGGGGGCACTTTCCAGGAAGAAGGGCTCGGCCGGTTGGCTCGGCACGGCGCTCATTCGCCGCGTTTATGTGCGACGAACGCGGCCAGGCTGCCCAAAGTTTCGAAGGTGCTGGCGCTGATCTCGTCATCGTCGATCGCGATGTCGAACTGTTCTTCGAGCGCGGCGATCAGGCTCACCACTGCCATCGAATCGAGTTCGGGAAGACTGCCCAGCAAAGGCGAGTCGGCATCCAAGCGGCTGCCTGCTTCGCCCAAGCCCAGCACGTCAATCAGGATCGTCTTAACTTGGTTGAGGTACATAATCTATTCGTGATTCCGGTCAGGAGGCGATTATACATTCGGGCGCAGCAGTCCGAGCCTGATCCCGATTGGCGCCGCCAAGCGGTGTATTTCCTCGAGCAGCACGTGGCGCGTGACGCGCAGCAGCAGGTACCAGACGGCGGCCAGCGGCACCAGCATGATCAGCAGGCGCGCCAGTGCCGGCAGCGAGGACGGCAGCGCCAGTTGCAGCAGGTAGCCGGTCGCGCCGGTGCCGAGGGCTACCAGCGCGCTCGGCGCCAGTGCACGCAGCATGACGCCAGTCGGGTAGCCGAGATGGCGTGTCTGCTGCAGGCCGACGACCGGCGCGGTGACGATGGTAGCGAGGCACAGCGCCCAGGCGAAGTGAACCAGGCTGCCGTTGAACAGCAGCACGCCGAAGCCGATGCGGGTCAGTACCGATATCATGATCGGCACGGTGCTCAGGTAGGGCCGGCCGATCGCGGTCACCGCCATCGGCACGTAGTGATACATCATGGTCACCGCCGCGGCCAGCGACAGGGCCGGGATGGCGGGTACGGCTTCGAGCCAGCTCGGTCCGTACAGTGCCAGCACGATGTCGTGCCCCAGAATGGCAGTCAGCAGCAGGGCGGCCCAGCCCACGCCGGTCAGCAGGGCGGTGGCGCGCGACAGCGTTGGTGCCAGGGACTCGCCGCGGTGGTAAGTCTGGGCCAAGTAGGCTACGGCACCATAGTTAACGGTAGAACCGGCGATGTAGGTGAAGATCGCCACAGTCGAATTCGCGCGGCTGAGCAGGCCGACCAGGCGCGGGCTGCCGAGCTTGCCCAGCAGCAGGTCGGGAACGGCATTGTTCAGAGAGCCCGCGCAGCTCGACAGCAGCGAGCCCACGCCGAAGTGAGCGACCTCGCGCCAGTGCTTGAACGAAGGCAGCCACGGCAAATCCTTGGGCCGCATGAAAGCGCAGCCGATGCCGCAGGCGATGATGTTGATCAAGTTGGCATACGCCAGCGCCATGCTGCCGAAGCCGAGCTTGGCCAGGGTGATACAGCTGATGCAGAAGCTGCCGGTACCGATTGCCCACAGTACGGCTTCCTTCTTGGCTTCGAAATTACGGGCCAGCAGCGAGTTGGTAATCGACCCGAACGGAATGAAGAAGAAGCCGACGGCCAACACACGCATCACTGGCACCAGTTTCGGTTCCCGGAACCATTCACCGATCCAACCGCTGGCCAGCAGCAGGACTATGGCGATGATCCAGGAGGTGGTGAACACGACGCCGGTCACCGAACGCAATTTGTCCGGAGTCAGCTCTTTTTCGCGCTGAATATAGTTGGTGACGCCGAAATCGCGGAATACGTGGCCCAGATTGACGACCACCGCCGTCATCGAATAAATACCGATTTCGCTCGGGCTCAGGATCCGTGCCAGGATGATGCTGACGACGAACTGGAGAACCGCGGCCCCGGACGTCGAGAAAAAGTTGATGACCAGCGAGCGACGGAGATCTGCCATAAAAACAACTGCGTACTAGAGAGAGAACGGCAACGATTTACGCTGGCGCACTGTTAATCAGGCGAATGGCATGCCGTGAAGCAGCCTCGTATTTGTTATTAATAAAACGCATCGACCCGATGAAATGGTAGAACGCGGTGTCAGCCGTTGCACAGTCCGGCGTGCCGTACTTGGGGAAAGGCAGCGGTTGGACACCCGGCATATTGCTGACCAAGTAGTTGGAGGTGACTTGCTCGGTGCCCCAGCGTTTCCAGTCGTCGCCGAGCTTGGCGCCCATGCGGCGCGAATAATCGGTCATGGTGTCGCGCATCTGGAAAGAGCGCGGAAAACCGGTGAAGCCCGAGCAGCCGCGAATATAGCGGGCGTCCTGCGGCAAACCGACATTGACCATCTCGGTTTCGGCGATCGCTTGGACGTGCGCCCACGGCGCCAGCCAGGGCAAGGCATTCTCGCGGGTCGCTTGCAGCGAGCGGATCGGCGTATCCGGCATTTCGCCGAGCACGAAACCGGTGCCGTTGCGGACCGCGTCCAAGATTTCCGGCACCGGACGCACGGTCAAAGTGTCAGCGTCCAGCTGTACCACGTAGCTATCCTCGACGTAGTGGGCAATCGCGAACAAGCGTTCCCAAGTACCGCCACGCGGGATATCCGGATGCACGAATTCGTGGGCTTCGCGCAGTTCGACATGCGGCAGGTGGCGTTTCAGGACAGCGCGGTCGGCATGGTCGATCGATGGATCGCAGACCACGACGATCTTGGCCGGATTGAGGAAATGCGCAAAGGACTTGACGGCAACTAGGTACGACGAGACGTCGCGCTGGTGCACCATCGATAACAGGGTGAACGGCAGCACGCCCCGTTCGAGGGGGCGGGTTCCCAGGATTTGCCGGGCGACCCTGTGGTACTTCCAGCGCCAATAATCACGCTTGGCACGCCCCATGGCCTTGTTGAATAAAGACATCCTCACTAACTCCCAAATGACCTGCTAAATTGCAAGTTCCTTGCTATATCGCATTACATTATATGCTGCAACGCGGCACGCACACGTGAGCTTACGGGTTTTTTCTATTAAATTCTTGCCAACAATGTAGCGTCAAAGAAAAGCCGGACTTCCTGTCAAGGAAGCCCGGCTCGGTTCAGCCCAGAGCGGGCTGGCGATGATGCGATGCCGACGTTCAGCGTGGCAGGATGGCCCACTGCGGCGCCGAACGGTAATTCGGCTTGGCAGTGCGGTTCATGAAGATCGTCCACGCCTTCTTGGCATCGGCGCCACCCAGCTGGGCGGCAACCGCAAGTGCCGGTTGCATGTTGGCCGGGTAACCCATTGCGCCGTCGGCATAACCCATCATGCGGCCCGCCGGCCATTCAAAGCCGTTGATCGAGCCGAGGAACTCGGCCTGTTCGTTGCTGCCGCACGTCATGTCGACGAACTTCTTGCCATTGCGGCTGGTGGACACTCCACGTACGTCGTCATTGAACATCATGTCGCCGCCGAAGGTGGCCGCGTACACGCCGGCAAAGCTGTCATACAGCGGCGCCGAGCGGCTAGGACGGATGTTCAGGATGTACGCCGAGGCGCCGACCCAGCAGAAGCCTGGCGCCGTCATGCGACCCACGGGGTATTTCGATTTCCATTGGACGATTGGATCGGCCTTGGTGAAGCCGAGTTCGCTCAGGTAACCGAAGCTCCAGGTCAGGAAGTCATCCTGCCATGCACCGAAATTGTCGGCATCGTTGAATGCGCCTTCACCCGAGCCGTCATAGGCACCCAGTTTGTTTGGCTGGCCGTCGACATAAGTCTGCTTGTAGAAGTCCAGGTTATTGCCCAGCTGCTGGACGAAATAATCCTTCATCGGATCGGCGTCGGGCGTGATATAGGCCACCTGACCCAGGGTGCGCAGCGACCATGCCTGGCCACGTACCTGCAGCCAGCGCACCAGGCCCCTGCCGTTACCCGAATTGTTCGGGTCGGTGCCGAGCGGATTGGAAGCTGCCCAGAACTGCAGTTCTTCCAGGTAGTAATAGTCACCCGTGACCAGATAAGGGAGGTAGTCCAGCGACGGCTGGTGGGCGGTATCGTCCGTGTACGGCGTCCATGAGTGGCCCAGGTCGTTGTTCACGTAGCGCGGCACCGGCAACGGGCCCCTGTCGCGCAGGTTGAAGTGGGTCGTCATGTTCTTGTTCGTATCGTTGTCGGTACGAACCGGGCGCCCGGTCTTTTCATCGCGATAGTGGATCGACCAGCTGCCCGCGCCATCGGCTGCGGCCATCATGACTGTCCAAGCGCGCTGGTCCATCGACAGCAGCCACATCACCGACCAGGAAGGCAGTGAGCCGATATCGTTGCGTCCGCCAGTGGTCGGCATATAGGCGGTCACGGGACCGATGGTCATCGGACCAGTATTGCCACCGTTGATGCTCTGGGCCATCGAGCTCAGCTCGCCTTCGCCAGGGGCGAAGCTTGTGTCGTAGTTGGGAACCGCCTTGGTGGCGATCAGGTAAGCCGTATTGAGTTTCACGTTCACTGCCGGCTGGCGGGAGGCATCCCACCAGGCATACTGGTGCCAGCGCGAGTGGTGATAGTGGTCCATGCCGGTCTTGCTGAACACCGACTGACCGTTCAGTTCGAGGTTGACGTCATAATTGACTTTGATTCCCGGTACCCAAGTCTTATTATTTTCGACCACGAACTCGACGCGTGCCTGCTTGTTCAAGCCCGAATACCAGCGCACGTCGAAGCGCGCGGTCAGTTGCGGGTGGGCAACGCCATTCGCATCCTTCAGCGGCGCGCTGACGATCCATTCGTTGGCGACCGTGCCCGACAGCCAGGCGATAGGCGTCGACTGCGCCACGGCATCGGCCAGCGTTGCACTGTATTTCACGCCGTTGAGCGAAATAGTCGTCTTGCCGGTCAGGCCGGCGCTGAGCAGGCCTTGCAGCGTCACCGTGGCGGTGGCAGAGGGGGTCGACTTGACCAGGTTCAGGGTCTGGGTCTGGCCAGCAGCAAGTGAAGGCAGCACGCCGGAAATGATGGCATGACGCACCGAACCGTCGGCATGGGTCGCCTTGACGTTGATCTGCAGCGGCAGCACGGTGCCGTCGGCCAGCTTGGCAGCGACGCCATCGGCTACGCTCAGGGCACCCGGGGCGAACACCTGACCGAAAGTGAATGGCATGTTGGTCTGGGCGCTGCCGGTGCTCTCCAGGCGCACGTCCGTCAACAGGCTGCCAATGACGGTCGGCGTCGTCACGACCGGTGTGGTGACGACAGGCGTAGTCGGGGTGGTACCGATCGGAGTGAGGGCATGACCGCTGGTGATCGTTGCCAGCGATACGTCGCCGCCGGTGGCTGCACCGGATGCACCGGATGCACCGCCACCGCCGCAGGCAACCAGCAGAGCAGCTACTGATAAGACAGCAATAAAACGCAAGGTAGGAGTAGAGGTAGTCGAGCGCATGATCTGGAGGGGTGGAATGGGTAGAGAAGAATTCGGTTTCATGAGTCGCGGCAATTTATTTACCGTAAGAAATTTCACGAGAGAATCAAACTTTACTCCAGTCAATAAAATGTGTGTTCTGTTTTAGGACAAAAACGCCGGGATTCCGCACAAAAACAACAAAAAATATCATCTTTGATACCGAAAGTTTATTTGAGCTTAAGAAGCAAATGAAAAATATTGTCCCGTGTGCTATGCCGATCAGAACAAAAATTTCCATATTTTCACAAAAATTTCCTAAAAGATCACGCTCATGATAATTTTAATAAAATATTTTTATAGCAAATAAACATTTATATTATTACAGTGCAACTTTTTTGTCTATTTTCAACAAAAGAAGGGCATTATGAAGTGATTGATAGAAGAAAGGAATGGATACTTAGCAATCCATTCTTTTTTTTACGTGGAACAGGAAGCGTTAGGGAAAAGCAAGTAGCGGGGCTGTTCAGCTGGGAGCATGCCGCTAAGAAAGATTAAGAAATCATTAAGCGAGATGTTCAGAAAATACTTGATTGCATCTGTAGGGCGAATATGAACAGGCTTTCTCGACGAGAAATAACAATCTCGAATCATAATAAAATTATTTTGATGTTCAAATAACCGAGAGTGAGATTATTGCGTATCAATATATAGCGTAGATCCATTCTTCATCAGGGTATTTAAGAAGAACGATGATCGAATGCTCTATGCGCATTCCAGGCCGCCGCACTATGTGCCGACACTGGCATTACACGGTTATGGAACTCGGCGATACTGCCGAGCCGATATTGACATGCAGTGTCAAGGGAACGAGGGTCAATCGGCAGGCGCCGATATTGGCGCCCGCTGCAGCCGCGCATGCAGGCGCAGCAGCAAAGGCCAGCGGTAACAGTTCAGGTGATACAGCGTGCGAACGTCCTCGGTCCAGCGCGTATGCCATTCCATGACCTTGCCGTAAAACTCGATACGGCGCAGCCGTCCTTCCTCGAACACGCGGCGGCAGGCTTCCTCGCGCATCAGCAGGGCCGGTGAATAATGCTTCGGTATGCTTTCGTCATAGGCGGTCTTGAGGATCACGATGCAATCGCCATCCTCGATGCACAGGTCCATCGCAACCAGCTGGTCGCCGAAGCAGTAGCGGTAGATGCTGCCCTGGCCGCGGGCACAGAATGCTTCCAGCATACGCCGGTAAAAGCGGCCCTGGTCGTTGTCGGCGGCCACTGCGGTGCCGGCGCGTCCTTTCCAGCCGGTGCTCTCCAGGCGGCCATAGTCGGCAATGGCTTGCGCCACCTGGTGCGGTGCGCGCCAGGTGTCGAGCCGGGTGGCGACGCCCGCCGCGGCCAGGCGGTTACGCTGCTTCTTGAGATTGACGCGCAGATTCTTGCCGCGACCCTCCCACCACGCATCGAAAGTACCTTCGACCACGATGCGCGCGGTATCGATGTAGTCGGTGGTCCGCATGCCGGGACCATTGGCCGGCCGGCCCAGCAGGAAGGGATCGCATTGGCTCAGGCCAACCAGCAGCGCACATCCGGGCAAGGCGCGCACCAGGCTGGCCAGCAGCGCCTGCGGATCGCTATCCGGACGCTGCAGCCAGCAGCCAACCGGCGCCTGGGCCGGTTGGAAGGTGGCCCAGCTGGCGCGGCCTTGCGGCACCAGCAGCGCCGCGGCCAGCAATTCAGCGCCGTCGTGGCACAGGGCGATGCGTTCCCGGCCGGTGCCGAAGGCAGCCAGCAGGGCGGCGACGAAATCGGCGGCCAGCATCGGCGCCGCCGGTCCGAAGGCACGCAAGGCATCCCATTGCGGGGCGATCGCGGAGAAACCGCTAGCCGGCAGGAAGCTCCATTTCATGGCGCCAGCACCTCGGCCAGGCGGGCGCACATCCAGTCGAGTTCCTGTGCGCTCAGCTCCTGGTGGCAGGGGAAGGCCAGCACGTGGCGCGACAGGTGCGCACTGTCGGGGCAGCGCGCCGCGTCCACGCCCGGCCACAGCGTCTCGGCAAAGCGCACGACCGGCAGCCCGAGCTGCCGGATGCGCGCGAACGCCGCCTCGGCATCGTCGACGACCAGCGGGAACAGCCAGGGGCAGACGCCGTCCGGCAGCGCCGCGTGCAGCGGGCGGCAGCCCGGCAGACCGGCCACCGCCGCCTGCAGACGCTGGTAGTGGCGGCGGCGCAGGGCGACGATGCGTCCTGCCGACACGCGCCTGAGCAGCACGCGCGCGAACAGCGAGGAACGCTTGTCGAGCCAGCGCGTATCGAAGCTGAAATCGCTGTCCGAGGAAGCAGGGGCCAGCCCGCCCGCCGCCGCCGCCGCCGCGGGGCGGCTGGACTTGATGCGGCGCCACAGCTGGTCCTTGGCGCGCATCGGCAGTGCGAGCAGCGCCTTGAGAGCCGGCAGGCGGCCGTAGCGGAAGCTGTGCTCGAGCGTATTCAGGACCACCTTGGCTTCGAAGCCCTTGCCGGCCGAACGCAGCACGACCCGGTCCAGGGCATGGCGTGCCGATACCAGCGCCCCGCCTTCGTACATCGGGAAGAATTTCATGCTGCTGGCGATCGCATAATCGCCATGGCTGCCGAGCGGACGGCCGGTGTATTCGCCGAAGAAGGCGTGGGCGCAATCCTCGATCAGGGCGATGCCGTGCGCATCGCACAAGGCGCGCAGCGCCGCCAGGTCTTGCGGAAAGCCGAAATAATGGGTGGCTACCAAGGCCTTGACGCCGGGGCGGCACAGCGCTGCGATATCGTCCAGGTCGGCGCGCGCGCCGCCATCGACCCGATAGAAAAGCGGCGCGGCGTCCAGCCACAGTACCGGCGGCACCATCGACAGGCTGTGGTAGGCCGGTAGCAGCACGCTGTCGCCCGCGCCCACGCCGAGTTCGCGCAGCGCCAGCGCCAGGGCGATGCGGCCGCTGGTCACCAGGCGCACGTGCGCTGCGTCCAGCACCGACGACAGGCGCTGTCCGCGCACGGGACGGAACGAAGCGCCCGACAGCACCGGTACCAGCGGCACGTGCGGCCGGGCGGGCAGGGACTGCGCGGCCGGCGCGGCAGAAGGGGACAAGGGCATGATGGGTTCGTTCCGGGATCGTTTATCGGTATTCGGTGATGCGGCTTCGACGTTGCGCAGGTGGAATGGTAACATTGCAGTTTGGTTTTCCCGAGTACGTCCTCGTCCTTATGAGCGACCTGATCCACGACTTCATTTTCACGGCGGCGCGCCGTACGCCGGCTGCGCAGGCGCTTGTCCACGGCAACGTGCGGCTCGATTATGCGGCACTGGCGGAGCATGTCCGGCGTGCCGCCCAGGTCTTCCTCGGCGCCGGCCTGCAGCGTGGCGAGCGGGTCGCGGTGTATCTCGAGAAGCGCATCGAGAACGTGGCCGCGATGTTCGGCGCTTCCCTGGCCGGCGCCGTGTTCGTCCCGGTCAATCCGCTGCTCAAGCCGGAGCAGGTGGCGCACATCCTGGCCGACTGCAACGTGCGGGTGCTGGTGACGTCCGGCGAACGGCTGGCGCAGCTGGCACCGCAGCTGGCGGCCTGCCCCGACCTGCGCCTGGCGCTGCTCACCGGCACCCCGGACCTGGCTGCGGCGGGCGCCCACCCGGCGCTGGCCTTGCGGTCCTGGGATGCGGCGTTGCATGAAGCCGGCACCGACCTGGCGCCGCACCGCCGCATCGATGGCGATGTCGCCGCCATCCTGTACACCTCGGGCAGCACCGGCAAGCCGAAGGGCGTGGTGCTGTCGCACCGGAACATGGTGACCGGCGCCCGCAGCGTCGCCAGCTACCTCGAACTGGCCCCATCCGACCGCCTGCTGGCGGTGCTGCCGCTCAGCTTCGACTATGGATTGAGCCAGCTCACCTGCGCCTTCCTCACCGGCGCCAGCGCCGTGCTGCTGAACCACCTGTTCGCGCGCGACGTCGTCGATGCGGTGGCCGCGCACGGCATCACCGGCCTGGCCGCGGTGCCGCCGCTGTGGAACCAGCTGGCGCGCCTGGACTGGCCGCAGGATTGCACGCTGCGCTATCTCACCAATTCGGGCGGGGCGATGCCGGGTGCGACCCTGGCGGTCCTGCGCGCCGCCCTGCCGCGCGCCCAGGTGTTCCTGATGTATGGCCTGACCGAAGCCTTCCGTTCGACTTACCTGCCGCCGGCGGAGATCGACCGCCGCCCCGGTTCGATGGGGCGCGCAATCCCGAATGCCGAGATCATGGTGGTGCGCCCCGACGGCAGCCCGTGCGACAGCGACGAGCCGGGTGAACTGGTGCACCGCGGTGCGCTGGTCTCGCTCGGCTACTGGAACGATCCCGCCAAGACCGCCGAGCGTTTCCGCCCGGTCCCGGGCCAGGATCCGGCGCTGCCGCTGACCGAGATCGCGGTGTGGTCGGGCGACACCGTGCGCCGCGACGGCGACGGCTACCTGTACTACATCGGCCGCGCCGACGACCTGATCAAGGTGTCCGGCTACCGCGTCAGCCCGACCGAGCTGGAAGACGCAGTGTACGGCCTCGGCACGGTCGACGAGGCGGTGGCCTTCGGCGTGCCGCATCCGGAGCTGGGCCAGGCTATCGTGCTGCTGGCCAGCAGCGCCGGCCTCGATGCGCCCACGCCCGAGCTGTTGCGCCGGGCCTGCCAGCGCAGTCTGCCCGCCTGGATGGTGCCGTCGCATGTCGAAGTCCGCAGCGAACCGTTCCCGCGCAACCCGAACGGCAAGATCGACCGCAAGGGGCTGGCGCTTCCTTTCCTGACCCTGTTCGAAGACCGTTCATCATGAGCACCACCAAGCCCGTCCACGCCGAGATGACCCAGTTTGCCGTCGACGGCGGCGAGCTGCAGGTCGGCGGCGTGCCGCTGACCCGGCTCGCCCAGCGCGTCGGCCGCACCCCTTTCTATGCCTATGACCGGGCCCTGCTGACGGCGCGCGTCGGTCATGTGCGCGCCCACCTGCCGGCGCCGCTGCGCCTGCATTATTCGGTCAAGGCCAATCCGATGCCGGCGCTGGTGCAGCACATGGCCACCCTGGTCGACGGCCTCGACGTCGCTTCCGCCGGCGAACTCAGGACGGCGCTCGATACCGGCTTCGATCCGGCCCATGTCAGCTTCGCCGGTCCCGGCAAGACCGACGCGGAACTGACGCAGGCGATTGCCGCCGGCGTCACGCTGAACGCCGAGTCGCCGCATGAAATCGGGCGCGCGGCGCGCATCGGCGACGCGCTCGGGATCGCGCCGCGCATCGTGCTGCGCGTGAATCCCGACTTCGAGCTGAAGGGATCGGGGATGCGCATGGGCGGCGGCGCCAAACCCTTCGGCATCGACGCCGAACAGGTGCCGGACTGCCTGCGCCAGCTGGCGGCGCTCGGCATCGCGCTGCAAGGCTTTCATATCTTCAGCGGCTCCCAGAGCCTGAAGGCCGAGGCGATCGCCGAATCGCATGCGCGCAGCGTCGAGCTGGCCCTGCAACTGGCGGGCGCAGCGCGCCAGCCGCTGCCGGCCCTGTACCTGGGCGCCGGTTTCGGCATTCCCTATTTCCCCGGCGAGCAGCGGCTCGACCTGGCGCCGATCGGCGACAACCTGGCGCACTGGCTGGCGCGCATCGACGCCGAACTGCCGGGCATGCGCGTCTCGGTGGAATCTGGACGCTACCTGGTCGGCGAGGCCGGCGTCTACGTGGCGCGTGTCATCGACCGCAAGGTCTCGCGCGGCCAGGTGTTCCTGGTCACCGACGGCGGCCTGCACCACCACTTGGCGGCGTCCGGCAATTTCGGCCAGGTGATCCGCAAGAATTACCCGGTCGCGGTCGGCAACCGCATGGCCGCGGAAGCACGCGAAACGGTGTCGGTGGTGGGACCGCTGTGCACGCCGCTGGACGTGCTGGCTGAACGCATGGACCTGGCGCGTGCCGACGTGGGCGACCTGGTGGTGGTATTTCAGTCGGGTGCATACGGCCTGTCGGCCAGCCCGACCGCTTTCCTGGGACACCCGGCGCCGCTCGAAGTCCTCGTCTAGACGCGCCGGGCCGCGTCAGCCACGCTGCGTCAACTGCCATAACGGCTTGCGGAGCAGGCCGGGCAGAGCGGTAATGAATGCTTTCAGGCGGAATTTGCGGTCCTGAGGCCGGCGCCGCATGCGCGCCAGCATGTCGCCTGCCGTATCGAAGGCGCCGCGCGCAAAGGCGCCGTCGAACACGTCCAGGCGGCGCACGTCGATCTCGCGCAGGATGGCCTCGCGGTAGGGAGCGGCGTACGGGTGCTCGTCGAGGGCGAATTCGAGGATGTGCACGCAGCCGCTGACGGTGCGGATGTTGTCGCCCGAATCGTTGGTGGCGTGCTTGCGGACGCGTACCAGCGGCGTGGCGCACAAGGCCAGGCGCGCCTGGCCGATCAGGCGCAGCGTGAATTCCCAGTCTTCGGCGCCGACGCCGTTGAAGCGCACGTCGTAGCCACCGATATGCTGGTACAGGATCTTGCGGATCACGCTGCCCGAAGGGAATAGCGGCTGGTAGGACAGGGTGCGCAGGTACAGGTCCGGGATGTCGATCCAGAAACCGTCGCTCTGCTGCGCGCCGTCGAAGAAGCCGGCCGGCGCCAGCGAAAACTTGTCGGCATGGGCGCCGCGTTCGTCGAAGGTCGTGAAATTGGTGTACACGGCGTCGTAGTCAGGATGCCGGGCCAGCCAGGCCGCGATCGTCTGCGTGTACGCCGGCTCGAACAGGTCGTCGGAGTCCATCAGCACGACATAGTCGCCGCCGGCCGCCTCCACGCCGGTATTGCGGGCCTTCTGCACGCCGCCGTTGGCCAGCCGGATCACCCGGATCCGTCCGGTGTACTGCGCCAGTACCCCGGCCGTGTCGTCGGTCGAACCGTCGTCGACCACGATGATCTCCAGGAACGGCAGGTGCTGTGCCAGCGCGCTGTCCAGCGTGGCGCCGATCAGCGACGCCCGGTTGTACGTGGGGATGACTAGACTGAACGTGGGTGCGATGCTGGACATGGTAATTCTTTGGTCAGTTTGGCCGGGACATGCTGGTCGCCTGGTACCTGTGCCGCCTGCATGCGCCCGCCGAAGGACAGGGGTTTCTTCAGGAGCAGCAGCTTTTCGAGCAGGACCAGGATGATGATGATGTCGTAATACAGGTCGAAGTAGGCAAGCGACAGGAAGGCGCCGCTGACGGCATAGCCGATGATGCTGACCTGGGCCATTTTGGCCAGGTCCGAAGCCCACTTTAGCTCGGGGTTCTTTCCGCAGAACTTGATGATGCGGGTGCCGGTGCGCCAGCTGAAGAACATCAACACCAGGAACATGATCAGCCCGACGTAGCCGTGATCGCCCAGCACCTGGAAATAGATACTGTGCGCCACGTGGTAGCCGAGCGGATCGGGCGCATACTGCATGAACAGCCGGGGCGTGAAGACATTGAAGCCGCCACCCAGCAGGTGGGTGTTGGCGATATTGATGGCGAAGTACCAGGCGTTGATGCGGCCCAGTGCCGAGCTGTCTTCCTGGTAGTCGTTGATCGTGTCCATGCGCGCATACCAGGCTTCCGGCATGATGCAGGCGATCAGGACGCCGATCACGATCACCGCCAGGCCGGTCTGCGCCTTCTTCGGGCTCTTCAGCCACAGGAACACCAGCATCGCGGCGCCGCCGAGCAGTGCGCCGCGCGAATAGGAACCCATCGCCGACACCGACGTGAAGATCACGACCGCCAGCAGGCCCATCGAGACCAATTTGCTCTTGACCTGGCTACGCAGGTACCAGATCATCGGCAGGGCCACCACCAGCGCCAGCGCCATGCTGTTGTTTTCGGCGATGTAGCTGCCGTCCGGGCCGAAGACGCGATAGTGGCCGCCGGAGGCGATCGTGAACAGGCCGCCTTTCAGGCCGTAGATACCGAGCGACAGGGCGACGACCCACACGAACAGCTTGATGTTCTTTTCGGTGTTGATGACCATCAGGGTTATGGCGACCATCAGGAAGGTCTTGGTCACCCGGTCCCACTCTCTCCACACCAGGCCCGGTTCGAGGGCGAACTGGCTGGTGAGGTTCATCCAGGCATAGAACAGCAGCAACGTGACGGTGACCGGCGTGAGCGGGAATCGTTTCGGCTCCTTCGACATCAGCATGCTCAGGATCGTGATCCCCGCCACCACTGCCGCGAACTGAAAGTTGTACGCCGCGCCGTAGGCGAGGCGGTGCGGGTTCATCAAGCTGATCCAGGTAAACAGCAGGGCGCCCAATGCCGGCCGCTTGAAGACGAAAGGCAGCAATCCGAAGATGATGCCGAAAATGACGAGGTCACGCATGGGTGCGCAAAGTCCCGAACAGTTCCACCACGCGCTGGGCGTTGGCTTTCCAGGTCAGTTTCTGCTCGCCGATGGCGCGGCGCGCATTGGCCGCGACCTTGGTGCGCAGCAGGTCGTCGGCGCACAGGCGGCCGGTGGCGGCGGCCAGGCCGCCGCTCTGTTTCGGGTCGAACAGCACCGCGTTGTGCTCGTCGGTCAGGATTTCCTTGATGTTAGGCTGGTCCGGGGCCACGATGGCCTTGCCCAGGGCCAGATATTCGAACAGCTTGAGCGGCGAGGCATAGGCCACCACCGCCGGCTGCAGGGCGACGTCGAAGGCGGCGACGTAGCGCGCCACGTCGTCGCGGCCGATGATGCCGGTGAAGGTGACGCGGCTGTCGATGCCGAGGCGATGCGCCTGCTGTTCCAGGTCGGCGCGCGCCGGGCCGTCGCCGACGACCAGCAGGTGGCGCCGCGATTCCGGCGGATCCTGGGCGATCATGTCGATCACCTTGTCCAGGCCATGCCAGTCGCGCACGAAGCCGGTGAAGCCCAGCACCAGGCTGCCTTCCAGGCCGAGGGCGCGCTTGGCGGCTTCGACGTCGGGATTGGCCTGGAAACGGTCGGAATTGATGCCGTTCGGGATCACCACGATCTTTTTCGGGTCGACCCCGTAGGATGCCACGATGTCGCCCAGCACCTGGGTGACCGGCAGCACCAGGTCGGCATTGCGCCAGCAGTAAGCCTGCGACCAGCGCGCCAGGCGTTTCAGCGACAGGCCGTCGTAGCGGCTGCGCTCTTCCAGGATCGGCGCATTGATCTCGAGCAGCATCGGCAGGCGGAAGCGGCGCGCCAGCCAGACGCCAGCCGGCAGGAACAGGTTGTAGCGTTCGTACAGGCAGTCCGGCTTGTATTTGCGCACCGCGGCCGCCAGGCGCCGGTAGGCCACCAGCGAGTAACCCAGTTCCATCACTTCATAGAACCATTTCGGCAGGTGGCGCTTGAGGACGGCCACCAGGCCGGCATCGGCACCGAAGGCTTCGGTGTCGGCGCTGGGCGGCGCGACCACGATGACTTCGTGGCCGAGCGCGCGCAGCGCATTGATCATTTCCTCAATGTGGACGTATTGCCCATCCTTCGAGCGGGTACGGTGGTGGTAAAGAATGCGCACTGTTGCTGCCAATATAAAAGTTTATAAAATCAATCGCCGCGCATGACGCGGTGCAGGACGGCGCACACCGCTTCGGTGTGCCGTTCGATCGAATAGTCGCGTGCCTTGAGCGCGGCGCGGTTGCCGAGCGCGGCCGCGAAGGCCGGCTGGTCGAGCAGGCGCAGCACGGCGTCGGCCAGCCGCTGCGGGTCACGCGGGGGGATCAGGAGGCCGTCGACGCCATCCTCGATGACGTCGAGCGGGCCGCCTTCGTTCGAGGCGATCACCGCCTTGCCGAGCGCCATCCCTTCCAGGAAGGTACGGCCGAAGGGTTCCGGTGTGGTCGAGGCGTGCAGCACGACGGTGCTCAGGGCCAGGATGTCGGGCACGTCGCTGCGCATGCCGAGCAGGCGCACGCGGCCCTTGAGGGCCGGCGCGGCGGCGCGGCGTGCGATCTTGTCGGCGAATGCGCGGTCCTTGCCGTAGGCGCCGCCCACCAGCAGCAGGTGGGCGTGCGGATAGCGTTCCAGGATGCGCGGCGCGGCGTCGAGCAGGACGTCCTGGCCTTTCCAGTCGACCAGGCCGCCGACCAGCGTGATCACCGGCTCGTCGCTGCCGATGTCCAGTTCGGCACGCAGGCCGGGCAGGGGCGCGCGCGGCGAAAAGGCATCGAGGTCGAGGCCTTCGGCCACCACCGTGCATTTTTCCGGCGCCAGTCCGAGCGTCAGCAATTCGGCCTGCACTGCGGTCGAGACCGGGATGCAGTGGCGCAGCTTGGACAGGACCCAGCGGTTGCCGCGGGTATCGACGTTGAAGCCACGCGCGTGCAGCACCGTCGGCAGTCCGGCCAGGGTGGCGCCCAGCGCGGCCGCGAGATTGCAGCTGGCGTCGTTGTTCAGGTAGACCAGGTCGATGCCGTCGCGCTTGAAGCGCCAGTAGTAACCGAGCGCGGTCGGCAGGATGTTGACCAGGTTGTCAATCGCCGAGGCGGCCGGGATGCGGCGCCGGCGCAGCCACTGCTGGCTCAGTACGCGCACCGCGCGCAGGTGGCGCCAGCGGCCCAGCCGCGCCAGGCGCGGATAGGGATCGATCGCCAGCCCGGTATAGATATGCGCGACGAACTCGGGCGGCAGCTTTTCCAGCAGCGCTTCGAGCGAGATGACGGCGCCGCCATAGCCGGCGCCGTTTTCGCAGAAGGCCACCCGCAGCGCGCCGCCGCTGCGTGCGCGGCCGGAGCCGTGCGACGGGCCCGGCCGCGCATGCTGTTCGTGGAGCGGCTCGACCGGCGCCAGCGGCGCGACCTGGGAAGACGAAGAGGGGAAAGTCATCGTGGCCCCGTCAGATCAGGCCGGCGAGCCAGCGCAGCAGGCGCGCGGCGAACATTCCCGGCGTGGCATCCCATGGCCGCGCACGCGGCAGTTCGAAGCGCGGATGCGCGCGCGTGGCGGCCCCGGTCTCGGTCGTGAAGGCGGCGCTGTAGCCGGCTTCTTCCAGCATCTGCACGTGGGCGGCGGTATAGTCGGCGCGCCGCTTGCCGTTGGGGTAGGCGAACAGGCGCAGCGGCTGGCCGATGATCGCTTCCAGCACGCGCTTGTTGTCGACGATCTCGGCGCGAGCCGCATCGTCGTCGATCTTCGCCAGGATCGGGTGGCTGACCGTATGGCCGCCGATCTCGATGCGGTGCTTGACCAGCGTGCGCAGCATGTCGTCGTCGAGCATCAGGTCCTGCTGCAGGGCGACGCCGGCATGGCGCTGGAGCAGGGCGGTGAAGGCATCGCGTTCCGGCAGCGCCATGTACTTGCAGCGGTCGGTCAGCACCTGGGCCGTCCGGCGGCGCTGTTCGGCGGTGCGCAGCGGCAGCTCGCCCAGGCCGATCTCGCGCAGGTCGAGCGAGGTCGGCGGCATGCGGCGCACCGCTTCCAGGATCATGTCGTTCCACATGCTGCCCTTCGCCTGCATGTGGCCGGTGGTGACGAAGACCGTCGCCGGCAGCCCGTATTCCATCAGCACCGGCAGCGCCAGGTCGTGGAACGAGCTGTAGCCGTCGTCGAAGGTGATGGCGACGGCGCGCGGCGGCATGCGCTCGGTCGCCATCGCCTGCACCGCATCGTGCAGCGGCATCACGTTGAAGCATTCGGCCAGCAGGCGCATCTGCCAGCGGAAGGTTTCCACGTCCGGATCGCCGTCGATCAGCGGATCCGGATTGGCCAGGATGCGGTGGTAACTCAGGATGCACAGGCGGCCGGCACCCTTGCCACGGGGCGCAATCAGGTCGCCCGCCGTGCGCACCATGCCGGCGGTGAACCGCGGCAGGACATGGGAAACGCTGGCGTTTCCGGTCGGGCGCCCGGCTGGGTGCACCGAAACCGGGGCGGAAAAAGGAGCACGCATTCTTATGTCGTCAACATTGGAGGCGGCATCGGGTGCCGGGTGGATCGAACTGTTCATGCCTGAATTCAACAGCATACTATCTTATTTGCAATGAAACAGGCGTATCCAACCGGAGCGTTGTCATGACGCCACCGATACCCGCAGGAAAGATTCGAACATCAGCAGCGACCACAGCGCCACGCTGTGGTCGGCCGCGCCGGACTCGTGCTGGCTGACCAGCTGTTCCAGGTAGCGGCGGTTGAAGATGCCGGTATCGAGCAGGCGCGCGCCGAGCACGCCATCGCGCACGGCCTGGCGCAGCGGACCGCGCAGCCAGTCCGCCAGCGGGATCGAAAACCCTTTCTTGGCGCGGTACATGATGTCGTGCGGCAGGTGCGGCTCGAGCGCCTTCTTCAGCACGTACTTGCCTTCGCCGCCGCGCAGTTTCAGGTCGTTCGGCAGCGTGGCCGCGTATTCGCAGAAGGTGTGGTCGAGCAGGGGCACGCGCACTTCCAGCGAATGGGCCATGCTGGCGCGGTCGACCTTGGTGAGAATGTCGCCCGGCAGCCAGGTCTTGAAATCGAGGTACTGGATCAGCGACAGCGGATCGTCAGTCGGCGCGCGCGCGGCGTGCTCGCGCATCACGTCGATCGCACGGTAGCCCTGCAGGTCGTCGCGGAAGCCTTGGGAAAACAACTGGTCCCGCTGGCGGTCGGTCAGGCGCGACACGCCGTGGAAGTAACCCTCCACCAGGTCGCGCGCCAGCGCCTCGAAGGTGGTCTTGGCGCGGAACATGCGCGGCGCCCAGTCGGCCTTCGGGTACAGGCTGCCCAGGGTGCCGAACAGCGGCTTGCGGATCGCTTCCGGCAGTTTCGAGCGCACGCTGTGCTCGGCCATCGCGAAGCGGTAGCGGCGGTAGCCGGCAAAATTCTCGTCGCCGCCGTCGCCCGACAGCGCCACCGTCACGTGGCGCCGCGCCAGCTGGCACACGCGGTAGGTCGGGATCGCCGAACTGTCGGCGAACGGTTCGTCGTACAGGTGGGCCAGCGTATCGACCAGGCCGTAGTCGTCCTTGTCGACGATCTGCCCGTGGTGGACGGTCGCGTAGCGGCGCGCCACCTGGTTCGCGTACTCGGACTCGTCGAATTCCGGATCGTCGAAGCCGATCGAGCAGGTGGTCACCGGCTTGTCGCCGGCCATCATCGCCACCACCGCGCTGGAATCGACGCCGCCCGACAGGAAAGCGCCGAGCGGCACTTCGGATTCCATCTGGCTGTGCACGGTCTCGCGCAGGCGTTCGATCAGCTCTTCCTGGACTTCGGCGTCCGGACGCTGCGGTGCCGGGCGGAAGGCCAGGTCCCACCAGCGCTGCGGCTGCACCGCGCGGTCGCCGACTTTCAGGGTGATGCAGTGGCCCGGGCTGAGTTTATAGGCGTTATTGAAGATGGTCTTCGGCTCCGGCACGTAGCCGTAGGCGAAATAATCCTCGACCGCGCGCGGGTTCAATTCGCGCGACAACTCGGGGAAGGTCATGATCGATTTCAGTTCCGAGCCGAACACGAACAGGCCGTTCGGCAGCAGCGAATAGAACATCGGCTTGACGCCGACGTGGTCGCGCGCCAGGAACAGCGTCTGTTGGCTGCGGTCCCAGATGGCGAAGGCGAACATGCCGCGCAGGCGGCGCACGCAGTCCGGGCCCCAGGCCAGCCACGACTGCAGCACGACTTCGGTGTCGGACTTGGTGCGGAACACGTGGCCGAGCGCGACCAGCTCGTCGCGCAGCAGCCGGTAGTTGTAGATTTCGCCGTTGAACACCAGGGCGACGTCGCGCGCCGGGTTGAGGAAGGGCTGCTGGCCGGTGGCCAGGTCGATCACCGACAGCCGGCGGTGGCCCATGCCCAGGCCCTTTTCCAGGTACAGCTCGCCCTCGTCGGGACCGCGGTGGTGCTGGCTCTCGTTCATGCGCCGCAAGGCTTCGCGGTCGATGTCCCGGTTGCCGTGGGTATCAAAGATGCCGACTATTCCGCACATGGTTGCTCTTTTCGATTCGTAGTAAAGTCAGGCCGTCACGGCCAGTCCGGCCTTGCGGCGGCACAGGCCGGCGTACAGGTCGCCATAGGCGGCCAGCATGGTGCGCATGCTGAAGCACTCTTCCACGCGCGCGCGGGCGGCGCGGCCGTGGCGCGCGCGCAGGTCGGCGTCGAGCGCGTAACGCGCCATGGCCTGGGCCAGTGCCTCGACGTCGCCGACCGGCACCAGCAGGCCCTGGACGCCGTCGTCGACCACTTCCGGGATGCCGCCCACGCGCGAGGCCACCACCGGCAGGCCGCAGGCCATCGCCTCCAGCATCGACACCGGCGTGCCTTCGGCCAGCGACGGCAGGGCGAACATTGTAAACGTATGCAGCAGGGACTTGACGTCCACGCGTGCGCCCGGCAGCCACACGGCATCCTGCAGGCCGAGGTCCTGCACCTGCTGGCGCACCGCCGGCAGCAGCGGGCCGTCGCCGACGATCGACAGCTTTACGCGCGCCGCCAGTGCCGGATGGCGCGCATGCAGGCGCGCCAGTGCCTCCACCAGCAGGCGGTGGTTCTTGACGTCCTGCACCCGGGCCACGGTGCCGATCACGATGTCGTCCGGCTGCCAGGGCGAATCCGCGGCTGGCAGGCCGCCCGGGGCGTACTTGTCGGTGTCGACGCCGTTCTTGATGAACAGGGTCTTGGCCGGCGCGATCCGCACCACCTCGCCCAGCCAGCGGTTCAGGTCTTCCGAGACCGGAATGAAACGGTCGACAAAGGGTGCGATGCGGCGGCGCAGGAAGTTGTGCTTCGGGTTCAGGCCGTGCGGGTCGCCGGCGTCGCGCCCATGCTCGGCATGGATGCGCACCGGCACCCCGGCCATGCTGGCGGTAAACGCGTACTCGAGCGCCGCCAGGTTGTAGGTATGCAGCACGGTCGGCCGCAGCTTGCGCATCAGGCGCCAGAAATCGAGATGGGTGCCCAGGCCCAGGCCGGGCGCCTTGCCGAGCGCGTGCAGCGTCACGTCCGGGCGCTGGATGCGGTCGGCGAAGTCGGTGTAGCGGGTCAGGCAGACCACCGCGTGGCGCCAGGCCGGCATGCGGTTGATGCAATCGACCAGCAGCGTTTCCAGCCCGCCGACGCCGAGCGCGTACACCAAGTGCACGACCAGCGGGCGGGTGTCGGCGCCGTGGGCGACCGGATGCGGTACGGCAGCGTTCATCGTGTCCGTTCCGCGCGCAGGGCCGTGTCCAGCGCCGCACCCTGTTGCGCCAGGAAGCCGCCCAGGGCGCGGCGCGCCGCGTCCGGGTTGTCGTCGAGCGGCGCGTACAGCATCACGGCGGCGCCGTCGTCGCCCTGCAGCAGCGCCTTGGCGCGCGCCTGCAGCAGCTTGCCGGCGATGTCGCTGTTGGTGTACTGGCCGCCGATCCATTTCCAGGACCAGACCAGCAGCGTGCGGCCGCCGCTGCGCAGCGTCGTTTCGCGCACCACGACCGGGTGGCCGGCCACGTTTTCGGTGCGCGCGCCGGCGTCGATCTCGTGCCAGGTGTCCTCATAGGCCGTCAGGCGGTTGATGGAGCTGATCAGGGCCTGGTCGCGGTCCTGGTTGCGGTAGTACAGCACGGTCAGCGCGACCGGCACGCTGCCGTTCTGGTAGACGCGGTGGAAGCGCGCGCTGGGCGTCATGTAATCGGGCTTCCAGTCGGCGAAGTCGGGCGCCGGCGGCAGGTTCACTGCGATCTGGCCGAGAGCGACCGGGGCCGGGTTGTGGTTGACGCGCTCGCCGATCAGGGCGGAAGCGGGCCACAGGGCGGCCAGCGCCAGCACGGCGGCAGCCATGGCGGCGAAGCGGCCTTGCGGGGCGCCGGCCGGATGGATGCCGGCCGGCGCTGCCGTTGCGGCGCCGGTGCCGGTGGCGCTGGATGCCTCGGGGGCATCCTCGCGCCAGTAGCTGCCGATCCAGAACATGACGAACATGACCAGGCCGAAGAACAGCCAGCCGTAGATCAGGTGGTCGACACCGGTCGCCAGCTCCATGCCGGACAGGTGGCCGATCATCACGATCATGTAGGCGCGCAAGCCGTTGGCGATGATCGGCACGATCATCGCCAGGCCGATGAACAGCAGGCGGCGCAGGGTCGAACGGTAGGTCAGGTAGGCGTACAGGCAGCCCAGCGTGATCGAAGAGATCAGGTAGCGCACGCCGCTGCAGGCCTCGACCACCGACCAGTTGCCGGTCGGGAGTTCGAAGCGGGTGCCGCTGCGCAGCACCGGGATGCCGGTGGCGCGCACTGCCCACACGGTGAAATCGGCGGTGAACTGGATCAGCGGCGCCACGAACACGTCGCCGAACGGTACCGCGAACAGCAGGAACAGCAGCGGGAAGGCGAGCGAGCCGGCCAGGCGCGGGCCGAGCAGGGCCAGTGCGATCACCGGCAGCATGGCCACGAAGGCGTACTGGGACACGAACTGCACCTCGCCCAGTTGGGCCGCCAGCCAGCCCAGGCCCAGCACCGCCAGTGCGACCAGCGCCGGCGCGTAGGGCTTGGGCGGATACAGGGTGAAATTCTCGCGCTTGCGCCACAGCAGCCACAGGCTGATCGGCAGGATGATGTAGCCGTGGGCGAAGGTCTCGGAACTGTTCCAGATCGAGACGATCGAGCGCACGGTGCCGAAATACAGGACGAACGGCGCCAGCAGGGCCAGCGCGATCAGGATCATGCTGGCGCGCGTGAGCGGCATCGCCGGCACCGAGGTGGCACTACCGGCGACGCCGGGGGGAGGCTTCAGGAACATTCCAGGTTCTCTCCTATGCAGGCAAGATTGCTCGACCAGCTATATTGACTTTGTACCTTGGCACGCGCCGCCTGGCCGATCGCGCTGGCCGCGCTGTCCAGGCCCGTCAGCAGGGTGGCGACGGCATCGGCGAAGGCGGCGGCATCCTCGGCCAGCACCAGTTCGCTGCCGGGGACGGCGTCGATGCCTTCCAGCGCCTGCGGCGACACCACCACCGGGGTCGCCATCGCCATCGCTTCCAGCACCTTGTTCTGGATGCCGCGCGCGATCCGCAGCGGCGCCACCGCGACCGCGGCGTGGGCGATGTAGGGCCGCACGTCGGGCACGGTGCCGGTGACTTTGACGCCCGGCTGCTGTCCGAGTGCTTGCACGGCAGGCGACGGGCGCGAGCCGACAATATAAAAGCGCAGTTCCGGGAAGCGCGTGCGCAGCTGCGGGAACACTTCGTCGCAGAACCACTGCACCGCATCCACGTTGGGCCAGTAATCCATGGCGCCGGTGAACACCAGCGCGCGCTCGCCGGCCGCGTAGGGGCTGACGTGGTTGTCGTGCGGCGAAAAATAATCGGTATCGACGCCGTTGCTGAAGTGGCCGATCTTGACGCTGCTTTCCGGCGCCAGCTGGCGGAACAGCTCGGCCTCGGGGGCCGACACGAACAGCGAGGCATCGTAGTCGCGCGCCACCTGGCGCTCGTAGCTGAGCAGGCGCTGCGCTTCGTACTGGTACAGCCAGCTCATCGGGAAGGATTTCTTTTCCGCGTACTGGCGCCACTTGTCGGAATCGACGTCGACGAAATCGACCACGCGGCGCGCCGCGCGATACGGATCGGCGTACTGCGCCATCGCCGACGAGAACACCAGCACGCGCTCGATGCCGTGCGCGGCGACGGTCTGCTTGACCCAGCGTTCGACGCTCTTGTCGCGGTAGTACTCGAGCGACAGCGAGCGGTTCTTCAGCAGCGCGCCCAGGCTTTTTACGCGCGCGACCAGGGGTTTCATGGCGGCGAAATGGCTGCTCGCGCACAGCGCCTGGACGTGCGGGACGTACTGCCAGTCGTCCGGATCGTCGACGAAGGTGGCCAGGTGCACACGGTAATGGCGCGCCAGGTGCTTCAGCAGGTGGTAGGAACGGATCTTGTCGCCCTTGTTGGGCGGGTAGGGGATCCGGTGGATCAGCAGGAGCAGGTCTTCCACGATGTTTCAGCCATCAGCCCAGGTTACGGACGATGTACGGTCCCATGAAATTCGCCAACGGCAGCGGCAGCTTTTTCCACATCTTGATGAACAGCTGGTACTTCGGATTCAGCGGGTTGTTGTCGGGCAGCGCATCCGCGCCGTACAGCTTGTATTCGTAGGGCAGGTGCTGGGCCGTGAAACCCCAGTTCTTCTTGAAATCGTAGGCGCCGGTGCCCAGCTTGCTGCGGCCGAAATCGAACAGGCGGCAGCCGCGCGCCGCGGCGGCCTGCATCAGGTTCCAGTACATGAAGTCGTTGCCGGCCACTTCGCGCGCCAGGTCGGTGCCGCCGCCGTAGTAGGGCACGACTTCGTCGCGCCAGTAGAACGACAGCACGGCCGCCACCAGGCGGTTGTCGTCGGTGACGATGGTGCGCACTTCGCACTCGTCGCCGAAGGTCTGCTGCAGCAGGGCGAAGTATTTTTTCGGGAACACCGGGGTGCCGAGGCGGTGCACGCTGCGCGCATAGGCGTCGAACATGCGGTCGACGTTGGCGTCGACTTCGCCGCGCAGGCCCAGCTTGATGCCCTTGCGGACCATCGCGCGCTGCTTGCGCGGGATCGCGTTCATGTTGGTCTCGTCGTCGCCCGTGATCTCCTTGCGGAAGGTCACGTACAGCTCCTTCGAGTGCCAGGCCGGGTCTTCCGGGTGGAAGCGCGCCATGCCGCGGTATTCGAGGTGGCCGACGCCGAGTTTCTGCGCCAGTTCGTGCGCGGCCCCGTCCAGCATGGCACGTGCTTCCGGGCCGGTCGCGACCGGGCCGCCGTACACGCAGAACGGCATCGCGCCGAGCGAGTGGCCGAACAGGCGGCTCTTGATCTCGGCCAGCGGCAACACGCCCTGGATCTGGCCGTCCTGCTCGACGTAATAGAAGAAGGTCTTGATGCCGAACGACTGCTCGATCACGCTCTGCCAGCCGGACAGGTGGAAGAAGGTGGCGTCGGGGCAGGCGCGCACGAAGGCGTCCCAGCGGGGATAGTCGGCACGCTGCAGCAGGTGCAGGGTCAGGGGCGCCGGTGCGACAGGCACGCTCGGTGCCGGGCCGGCGCGTTTGGCCTGCGCGGCTTCGATGATCGAATTCATTTTTGGTTCAAGAAGATGCGGTCCATCCGGTCCCACGCGAAATCGCGGGCCAGGGCTTCGATGCGGCTTTCCATGCGCTCGATATTGACGTAGTGGCGGAAGCGCGACTTGGCGCCGACGCCTTCGGGGCGCGGCTGCTCGGTGTCGATTTCCCACGGATGGAAGTAGAACAGGGCCGGCTGGCGGTCGTCCTGGTTAACCTTGGCCATCATCCAGCGCGACAGCGCGTACGGCAGCAGGCGGAAATAGCCGCCGCCGCCGGCCGGCAGGTTGCGGCCCATCATCTGCACCGTGGTGATCGGCACTTCCAGCAAGCCGTCGGTACCGTTCGGGTAGAACGCGAAGCGCGGCGCTTCCGGCATGCCGTAGTGGTCGTGTTGCACCGGGTAGATGCTCGAGCTGTAGCGGTAGCCGGCTTCGAGCAGCGCGTCGAGCGCCCACAGGTTGTCGCGGCCGATCGAGAAGCTCGGGGCGCGGTAGCCCAGCACCGCCTGGCCGCCGATGTCTTCCAGCAGGGCCTTGGCCGAGCGGATGTCGTTGTCGAATTCGGCGCGGGTCTGGTCGGAGGCGCGCAGGTGGCCGTAGCCGTGGCTGGCCAGCTCGTGGCCGCCGGCGACGATGCGTTTCACCACGTTCGGGTAGCGCTCGGCGATCCAGCCCAGCGTGAAGAAGGTGGCGCGCACGCCGGTGCGCTCGAACAGGGCCAGGATGCGGTCCATGTTGGCTTCGACGCGGCATTCGCGCGCCGGCCAGCTGGCGCGGTCGATGTAGGGCGCGAAGGCCGAGACCTGGAAGTAATCCTCGACGTCGCAGGTCATGGCGTTGCGGATGCGTTCACCCGGGGCCGGCGCGGGGCGCACGGCGAGTTCGTACATGTTCATTCTTGGTTGTCCACTTGGTGGGTGGCCGCGCCCTGGGGCGTGGCCACGATCTTCTTGAGGATCGACAGCACCGACACGATCGATTTTTCGAGCCGCATCATGCGTTCGTCCAGCATTTCGACGCTGTTGGCGCGGCGGTCGCCGGTGCGCTGGTCGATCATGCGCATGCCGCCGGCACGCAGGTCGTCGTCCAGGCCCGCATGCGCCGGCATGGCGTCTTCGGCCGGCGTGCCCATGACTTCGGGCACCTTGTATTCTTCGTTGATATCGCGGATCACGGTATTGATGTCTTCTTCCGTGAACGTGTGCATCTCTTCCAGGTAACCCATCAGCAGCACGCGGTCCATCAGCGTGTTGACCTTGCGCGGAATGCCGCCGCTGTAGGCGAAGATCGCCGCATGGGCGCCGTCGTCGAAGGAAGGATCGTTGTTCCAGCCGACGGTGGCGAGGCGGTGCTCGATGTAGGCGTGGGTTTCCTGCGCATCCATCGGGCCCAGGTGGTAGCTGGCGATCACGCGCTGGCGCAGCTGCTGCATGCCGGGGCTGTGCAGGGTGGCGCGGAACTCGGGCTGGCCGAGCAGGAAGGTCTGCAGCAGCGACTTGTCGTCGGTCTGGAAATTCGACAGCATGCGCAGCTCTTCCACCGTGCGCGCCGACAGGTTCTGGGCTTCGTCGATGACCAGCAGGGCGCGCTTGCCCTGGTGGTCGACGTCGCACAGGAAGCGCTCCAGGCGCGTCAGGAGGTCGGTCTTGCTGGCGCCCTCGTAGGGCAGGCCGAACGCCGACACCACCATCCGCAGCGTGTCGTCCGGATCCAGGTGGGTGTTGACGATGTGGGCGGCCACGATCTGGTCCGACGGCAGCCGGTTGAACAGGCTGCGCACCAGCGTGGTCTTGCCCGCGCCGACCTCGCCGGTGATGACGATGAAGCCTTCGCCCTGCGACAGGCCGTACTCGAGGTAGGCCATGGCGCGCTTGTGTCCCTTGCTGCCGTAGAAGAAATGCGGGTCGGGACGCAGCTGGAAGGGCTTGGCGGATAATCCGTAATAGGTTTCGTACATCTTGATGGGCTCCGCTTAATAGACGACGGAAAGAGTCGCGACCAGCGCGTTCTCGCGGTAGGTGTCGCTGTTGACCAGGTTCTGGCGTCCGCGCGTGTGGCGAAGCTCGACGCTGCCCTGCATCCGCTTGGCGAAGCGGTGATTCAGCCCCAGGCGCATTTCGCTGTTGTTGCTGGAGAAGTCGGCCGACAGCGAGTGCACCCGCGATACCGACAGGGCGCCGTAGGCATTCGAACGCGGCGACAGCCGGTAGTCCAGGTTGGCGGTGGCGCCACGCTGGCTGGTGTCGTCGTTCAGCGAGGCCAGTTGTCCCAGCAGCAGGGCGCTATCGCTTTCCTGGCTCGACAGTGCAAGCCGCTTTTCGTTGAACACGCTGAAGGTCAGGTTGCTGCGCGGACCACGGAAGATGGCCGCGCCCTGCAGGCGCTGGATCCGGATATAGCGGTTGCTCAGGTAATTGATGCTGTTGGCCAGGCTCGGCGGCAGGCCGGCGGCGGCGATGTAGGCCTGTACCGCCTGCTGGCGCTGCACCGCATCCGGGATGCTGGCGGCAAACAGGCTGTCGAGCATGGCGGCGGTGTCGATCGCGGACGGCAGCACGAATTGCGAGCGCGTGGTGGTCACGGCGTCGCTGTAGTTCAGGTTCCAGATGCTGCGCTGGGTGCGGTAACTCGAGACCAGGGAGCCGGTCTTGCCGAAATAGCGCCGGCCGAACGAGGCCTGCACGCTGGTACGGGTGGATGGCGTCCAGATGAAACCGCCCAACCAGCTACGGCCGCTGGTGGCTTCGCCGAGGGTCGGGTATTCGTACTTGTCGTAGCCGACGCTGGCGGTCAGGGCAAGACGGCGGATCAGGCGCCAGCGCAGCCCGGCCGAGGTGTTCTCGGACATCGAATCGTTGGCCAGCGTGGGCACGGTGCCGGGCACGGTGCCAACATCGCCCAGGCTTTCGCTCAGGTCCTGGTGGTAATACGACAGGTTCCAGCCGAGGGTGTCGAATGCAGTGCCGCTGTTCAGGTCTGCCGAGCGCGTGCTGGCCCTGCTGCTGCCGTAGCCGCCTACGCCGCTGTCGACCGAGTCGCGCATGTAGCGCAGCGTCATGTCCGCGGTCGACCCGAAGCGGTGGCGCAGGTAAGGGCTGATGCGCCAGGTGCTGACGTCGGTGCGGTTGGCATTCGAGAACGTGTTGTTCGATACCGGGCCGAAGGCCGACACGGCCTGGCGTGAACCACTGGCGTTGGCATCGACGAACAGCAACTGGTCGACCACCGTCGCCTGCATGGCGCCGCTGTAGTGGCGTTCGCTGTTACGCAGATTCGGTGCATCGTTGTTGCTGTACGAATACAGGCGCCAGCCGGCATCCGCACTCACCTTCAGGCGCGGCCCAAGCTTGGTGATGCTGATGCCGGGATCGGCTTCGCTGACGAAGCTGCTGCGCGCATCCGCGCTGTTCTGCAGGCCGACGTTGTCGGAATATGTTTCGCGCAGGTCGAGCCGGGGAGTGACGCGCCATTGCGCATGGCATTCGGCCGACAGCAGCATCGCGGCCAGGGCCAGCGGCAGCAGCCTAAGTGCCGGCCCGGAAATCGGCATCTTAGCCGTAGTGATAGTCATACGTTTCTTCGATGCCGGGGATTTCCCTGGTCTTGTTATAAATGAGATTCACGTTCGGGTAGCCTTCCAGCTGCTGGAGTGCTTCCTTGACCGCATGCTGGGTGGTGGTCTGGGCTTCGACCATCATCACGATCTGGCCCATGTGCGACGCCAGCACGTGCGATTCCGAGGTGAGCAGCAGCGGCGGCGAATCGAAGATCACGATCCGGTCCGGATAGCGGTTGGCGATCTCGTGCACCAGGTTGGTCATGGTCGAGCTGGCCAGCAGTTCGGTGGCGCGCGGCGTGTTGGTGCCGGCCGGCAGGATCGACAGCGTGTCGACGTTGGTGCGCAGCATCACGTCAGCCATGTCAAGCTTGTCGTCGACCAGGATATCCATCAAACCGCGGTGCGCCGGCAGGCCGAGCGTACGCAGCACCGACGGGCGCGCCACGTCGGCGTCGACCAGCAGCACGGTGTGGTCGAGTTCCATGGCGATGCTCATCGCCAGGTTGATCGCGCAATAGGTCTTGCCTTCGCCCGGCAGCGAGCTGGTGATCATGATCAGGTTGTTCGGACGGGCGCCCGGCGCACGTTCGATGAAGGCGCGCTGCAGCAGCGGACGCTTGATCACGCGGAAGTCTTCCAGCAGGCGGGTGCGGCCGGCGGCGGCGGTGACCATGCCCAGGTCGCGCATGCGCGCCAGGTCGAGCTCGACGCGGCGGGTCGAAAACTTCTGTGGCGGGCGCTCCGCTTCCGTTGCCGGCTGGGCCGGCGCGGCGGCCGGCACCGCGATCGGTTCTGCCGCCGGCATCACGATGGCGGGGGCGGGCGGCACGGCGGGCGGGGCGGCTACGGCGACCGGGGGAATGGCGCGGACGGCATCGGTGTCCGGCACGGTGGCAGTGCCGGTGGCGGTCGCGGCGGCGTTGCGCTGCTGGTCGATCCGGCTTGCTGCTTTTTCAATAATGCTCACGGTGTACTCCTTGCAATCGTCGCGTTAAAGCGTGGGGCGGACCAGGATGGCCGCCACGCCGGCGGCATAGGCGCCCAGCAGCAGCAGCACCGATACCCCGACGGCGACCAGGCGGCGCTTGCGGCGGACGGTCTGTTCGTTGGTCCAGTTCATGCCGATCGAACCGAGCACCGGCAGGCCGGTCGTGTCGCGCAGCGCGGTCTGGCTCATGAAGGTCGGACGGAACTGGCTCATCAGGAAAGCCACCGCCAGGCCGGCCACCAATGCGCCGCCGAACACCATCGAGAACAGGCGCAGGCGGTTCGGGCCGCTCGGCTGGTTCGGCACGGTCGGCGGATCGATGATGCGGAAGGCCAGCATGTCGGTGGCCGAGGTCAGGTCGCCCGACAGGCGGGCCTGTTCGCGGCGCTCGACCAGGCGCTGGTAATTGGCCTTGTTGATGTCGTAGTCGCGGTTCAGCTGGGTCAGCTGGACTTCGATTTCCGGCGCCGTGGTGCTCTGCGAGCGCAGGCGCGCCATGCGGGCCGAGAATTCGTCGACGCGGGCACGCATCGAGGCCACGCGCGCTTCGGCCGCCGACAGCGCCACGGTCAGTTGCTGCAGCATCGGGCTGTAGCCGGCGCCCGGGTCGGCGCTGCGTTTCTTGGTCTTCGACAGGTCCGCTCTCTGCGCCAGCAGCTGCTCGAGCAGGCGCTTGTTGGCGACCACGTCGGGGTGCTGCTCGGTGTATTGCAGGCGCAGGCTGTCCAGGTTCTTCTGGACCGTCTGAATGCGGCCTTCCAGTTCGGGGTCGAGCAGGGCCGGATCGATTGTCTTGGTGCCAGGCTGGGCCGGCTCGCCATTGATCTGGCGACGGATCGCGTTGCGCGCCTGCTCGGCCTCGGCCAGTTCCAGGCGTGCCTGGCTGAGCTGGTCGCTGACCGTGCTCATCTGGCCGTTGAAGTCGCCGGAACCGGGCAGCATGCCCATGTTCTTGATCTTGAATTCCTTCAAGGAATTCTCTGCGGCGGCCAGCTTGTCCTCGTAGGTCTTGATCTGGTCGTCGATGAACTGGATCGCCTTGTCGGAATCCTGTTTCTTGCCGCCGAAGCTGCCTTCGACGAAGATGGTCAGCAAGCCCTGCACGACGGCCTTGCCCAGCTGCGGGTTGTCCGACACATAGCTGATGGTATAGATGTCGTCGCGTTCGGTGCCGCCGAGCCTGAGATTGGACATCAGTTCATTGACGATCCTCTCATGTTCCTTGGTGTTCTTGGCTTTGACGTCGAGGTCGACGTCACGCATCAGGCGTTCGATGTTCGGACGGCTGAGCAGGGTGCGGCGCATGAACATCACTTGCTGGTTAACGTCGGGCATGCTGGTCATGCCGGACAGCAGCGGACGCAGCATGCTCTGGGTGTCGACATACACCCGTGCCGATGCTTCATATTGGGGCGGCAGGCGTAACACCACGGCCCAGCCGATCAAGGCCACGGTCCAGGCGATGACGACCGCGTACCAGCGGTACTTGCCGATTGCTTTCAGGAAGTTTAGAAGTACGGCGGTAATTTCTGCCATCTCGTCAGTCTCGCGATAAATGACCCCTCAAGCGCGTTGAGCGGGTCAGAAAAATAATTAAATACGTTGCATGATCGCTTGTAGTGGGAGCAATTGCAATTACGCACGAGAAAAATGTGAAGTGCTTGGCCAGTCGTGCCCTCGCTACAACACAAATCTTGTTCCTGCACCCAAAAACCACATGTCGTCTGCATTGTATTTCAGCAATTATTTCTGCTGTGTTAATAAAATCACAGCGTTTTATTGCATGAAATCAACACCTTATCCGTGCAGGATAAGATGTCATCGCGTAGACTTGCGTTAGATGCTTTGCTCCAGAACAAGCGCTTAATTGTAATGTCTTAAATGCAAAAGGGGGTGCACGTTTGCTGCCTTATCGAAATATTAATTTCACTCACCGACTGCGTGCCCGGGTAAAGACGAGCCTGTCTGGCGTTGCGCTGCTCTGTGCTGCTGTTGCTTTTTTGCCGTCGCTGCCGGGTGCGGTGCAGGCCGCCGACCTCACGGCCGTGGTGCCGACCGTCAAGCGTTCGGTGGTCGGTGTCGGCACCTTCGAGCGCACGCGCAGTCCCGCCACGGTGTTCGTCGGCACCGGCTTCGTGGTCGGCGACGGCCTCAGCGTCATCACCAATTCCCATGTGGTGCCGGCCACGGTCGATTCCGAACGCATGGAACAGATCGGCATCGTGACCGCGGACGGCGACATGGTGCGCTTTCGTCCGGCCCAGCTGGTAGCGCGCGATGCCGAGCACGACCTGGCTCACCTGCGTCTTACCGGCACGCCCCTGCCGGCGCTCGAGCTGGTCGATTCGGACAAGGCGCTCGAAGGGCAAGGACTAGCGTTTACCGGCTATCCGCTGGGGATGGTGCTGGGCCTGCATGCCGCCACCCACCGCGCGACCCTGGCCGCCATCACGCCGGTGGTGACCCCCTCGCTCAACTCGCGCAAGCTCGACGTGCGCCAATTGGTGCAATTGCAACGTGCGCCCTTTAATATCTTCCAGCTCGACGCGACCGCCTATCCCGGCAACAGCGGCAGCCCCCTCTACGATCCCGCCAGCGGCAAGGTGTGGGGCGTGATCAACGCGGTGTTCGTCAAGGGACTGAAGGAAACCGCGATCACCAACCCGAGCGGCATCACCTATGCCGTGCCAGGGAATTATGTGCGCGAGCTGTTGCAACAGAAATAAATATTGAGAAACAATTTGTATCGTGCGCGCCCTTGTCCTAAAGCACATTGATATACAATACGCGGCTGTTGATGGCTTAATAACAATCCGAGAGGGATCTCACGTGGGCAAGTACAAGGCGAACCTGATCAAATATTCGACAATCGCGCTCGTCGCTGCCAGCACGCTGGCGCTGGGCGGCTGTGCCACCCGCCCGCTGCCGGCACCGACCGACGCGCAGGTGTCGGCTAATCCGGACTACCTGATCGGGCCGGGCGACAGCATTAACATCATCGTCTGGCGCAATCCGGAAGTCTCGATGTCGGTGCCGGTACGTCCGGACGGCAAGATCACCACGCCGCTGGTCGAAGACCTGCCGGCATCCGGCAAGACCTCGACCGAACTGGCGCGTGACATCGAAAAAGCGCTGGCCAAGTTCATCCAGCAGCCGGTGGTGACCGTGGTCGTGTCGAGTTTCGTCGGCACCTACGGCGAGCAGATCCGCGTGATCGGCCAGGCCGCCCGTCCGCAGGCCCTGCCTTACCGCCGCGACATGAGCCTGATGGACGTGATGATCGCGGTTGGCGGCACCACCGAATTTGCGGCAGGTAATCGCGCCAGCCTGGTGCGCACTATCGACGGCAAGCAGCAGAAATTCAACGTGCGGATCGACGATCTGGTCAAGGATGGCGACATCTCGGCCAACGTGCCGGTGCGCCCAGGTGACGTGCTGGTCATCCCCGAAAGCTATTTCTGATCGCTGTCAGTTTTCTTTACAGTCGATTAGCATAGCGAAATACGGGCAACCCCCGCACACCGCCTAAGTTGCTGATTATTAAGCGTTGCTTTTGGGCAGCTTGTTTCTGGCACAAGGATTGCTTGTTTTTGCGTAATCTGGCATTGTGCTGCTGCCCGACTGTTCTGAAAACCGAAGAGGACCCACGTGGCTAACCAAGACCGTCATCCTAGCGAAACTGATCCTGTCGCATCGATTCCGCAAGTGGACGCTGCGCAGCCCGCGGCATCGGACGCGCTGTCTGCCAAGGGCGCTTCACGCCGGCGCTTCACCCGAGCCGGTGCCGGCGCCGCAGGCGTGCTGCTGACCCTGCACAGCCAGCCTGGCATGGCATGTACCTACTGCGGCGTTTCGGCTTCGGCGGCAGTGTCGGCGGTCGGCCAGAACAAGGCCGTGGGCACACTCAGCCACCACGGTCCGGCGGCAGTGTGCAATGGCCTCGATCCGCTCGCCTGGAGCAAGACGGCCTGGCCGGCTGGCTGCTCCCCGACCGATTCTTTTTCCAAGCATTTCAGCTGCAATATCGGCAGCGCTTACGCCGGGGCGAGCTGCAACCAGATCATGCACGGCGCCCCTTTCGACAGTACTAAGATGGCCAAGTACATGCTGGCCGCTTACCTGAACGTATTGTCGGGCCGCGTCAATTTCCTCACCATCGAGTCCTTGCGCAGCGTATGGAGCGAATGGGTCGCGAAAGGCTACTACGCCCCGATGGCCGGCCAGAAGTGGTATGCCAACGACATCGTCGCTTACCTGTACGGCACCATGGATTGATCCGGTGGCCGCCAGCGAAACATGGCGCCTGCGGCTCGGACAGACCCTGCAGTACCGGCAGTGGGACGGCGAGTGCATCCTGTATAACGATTTGTCCGGCGACACCCACCTGCTGGGCGATGGCGCCATCGAATTGCTGCTGGCGCTGCGCCGCGGTCCGGCCACGCGCACTGCGCTGGCCACCGTCCTGCAGGCCGAATTCGACCTCGAACCGGCCGAACTCGACCTCGAGACCGACACCTTGCTGCGCGACCTGCAACACCTGAACCTCATCGACACCCTCGCATGCTGACGGTCGCATCGCTCAGCCGCCGCCAGCTCGAGACGCGCCTGGCTGGCGCCGGCCTGCTGGTGCAGACCGGCGCCTTCGTCAGCCGCATCCGTTCGCCGATCCGCCATGTGGCTGACGGCATCGCCCTGCTGTACGGCGACTATCCGATCCATGGCGAGAACGGCTTCGCCGATTTCCACGTCGGCGTGCAGTATCCCGGCGGGCTGCGCCGCTGGTACCAGCCGCAGGTGAATTTCGACCTCGACGGCCAGTTGCCGTTCGAGCCGCTGCCCGAAGCGCACGCCTTCCCGATGCTGGAATGGGGCCTGAACTGGTGCATTTCGACGCGCGCCCATGCCTACCTGATGATCCATGCCGCGGTAGTCGAGCGCGGCGGCCTGGCGGCGATCCTGCCGGCGCCGCCCGGATCGGGCAAGAGCACGCTGTGCGCGGCGCTGGTTAACCGCGGCTGGCGCCTGTTGTCCGACGAGTTGGCGCTGTTCCGTCCGCAAGACGGCCTGCTGGTGCCGGTGCCGCGGCCGGTCAGCCTCAAGAACCGCTCGATCGACGTGATCCGCGGCTATGTCGCCGACGCCGTATTGAGCCGCCCGGTCAGCAACACCACCAAGGGCTCGGTGGCGCACCTGAAGGCGCCGGCGGACAGCGTCGCGCGCGCCCACCAGACCGCGCGCCCGGCCTGGATCGTGTTTCCCAAGTACGAAGCCGGCGCCGCCACCTCGCTCACCCCGATCCCGCGCGCCCGCGCCTTTTTCCGCGTGGCCGACAATGCCTTCAATTACAGCCACATGGGCGCGCGCGGGTTCGCCACCCTGGCCGGCGCGATCGAGGGCTGCGCCAGCTACGATTTCCGCTACAGCAACCTGGATGAAGCGATGGCGCTGTTCGCCGGGCTGGAGGCGCCGCGGTGAAGCGCCTGCCGATCCTGGTGGCGGTCCTGCGCGATCCCGGCCCGTTGCCGGGCTTGCGCCTGGCCGACTGGGACCTGCTGCTGCGCCAGTCGACCAGCGCCAACCTGAGTCCGACGCTGCTGGCGTTGATCGAAGAGCATGGCCTGCTGGACGCCGTGCCGGCACAGCCGCGCGCCCACCTGGAATGGGTGCGCGCGCTGGCCACGCGCCACCGCCAGGCGGTGGGTTTCGAGGTCGAATCCATCCAGGCCGCGCTGGCGAGAGTGGACGGCGTGGCGCCGCTGCTGCTGCTGAAAGGCGCGGCCTACGCGATGGCCGGCCTGCGCGCCGGTGCCGGCCGCCTGTTCGGCGACATCGACATCATGGTGCCGCAGGCGCGCCTGGACGATGTGGAGTCGGCGCTGATGCTGCATGGCTGGGCCAGCAGCCAGGCCGACGCCTACGACCAGCGCTATTACCGCCAGTGGATGCACGAACTGCCGCCGATGCAGCACGTGCGCCGGCAGAGCAGCATCGACGTCCACCACGCGATCCTGCCGCAGACGGCGCCCGTACACCCGGATCCGGCATTGTTGCGCGCCGCCGCCGTGCCGATTGCGCACGCGCCCGGCCTGGCTACCCTGGCGCCGGCCGACATGGTGCTGCACAGCGCAGTGCACCTGTTCTTCGACGGCGAATTCGACAAGGGCTTGCGTGACCTGCTCGACCTGCACTTCCTGTTCCGTGAGTTCGGCGTCCGTGCCGGCTTCTGGGAAGCACTGCCGGCACGGGCGCGCGCGCTCGAACTGGAGCGGCCGCTGTTCTATGCGCTGCGCTACAGCCGGCGCCTGCTCGGTACGCCGGTGCCGGATGCGGTAGTGGATGCGCTTGCCCCGGCCGCGCCAAACCGCGCGCTGCTGGCCGTGATGGATGCCCTGTTCGAACGCGCGCTGCTGCCGATGCATGCCAGCTGCGCCGACGCGCTCACCAGCACCGCGCGGTTTGCGCTGTACGTGCGCGGCAATTGGCTGCGCATGCCGCCGCTGATGCTGGCACGCCACCTGTTTCACAAGGCTTTCCTCTCCAAGAAACAATCGTCTTAATATACGGCAACAGACAATATAATTTCCATAACGAAATTATTAGTCAAATGTTCTGTCGGCATTTTTTACAGTCCCTTCTTTTCGCCTTAATTGATTTCTGGTAAGTCATTGATCTTAAACATTTTATAAAAGCTGGCACACGGCTTGCTTATAGAGAGGCATTGCATCACCGATCAACTAAGCGAGGAAAACGAATCATGAAATTTCTGAAAAAACTGTCGTGCGCTGCAGCTGTAGCTCTTTCCATGGCCGGTGCTGCGCATGCAGAAGACGTGCTGACCAACTGGGTCTTCAACCCGGTCGGCGGCGGTTACTCGAGCGGCCAAGCCATCGGCGAATACCTGGACGTGAACGGCAACGCCTTCATCCAGCTGGCCAACAACGGCAACAACACCTTCAACTTCCAAGAGAACGCTGTTTTCAACATCGTTCAGGCTGACAGCAACGGCCAGCTGTTCCCGGTCAACTACCCGGGCGGTAACATCACTGCAACCTTCGCAGCAACCGGCACCGGCACTTTCAATGGCCAGTTCCAGTTCACCGGCGGCACCATCAACATCTACCAGGACACCGTTGCCAACTACGGTTCGACCGCCGGCATCTACGGTGCTGACGACGGCAAGCTGATCGCCAGCTTCGACGTGCTGGTCGGCGGCGGCGGCACCGTCGACGCATCGGGCAACCCGATCAGCAACGGTCAAGTCACCGTGTACGCCAAGGCCAATGCTGGCGACCTGGCATCGGGTTACTTCTTCCGTGGCAATGGTCAAGACCTGAGCTCGGAAGACATCCTGGCCTTCGCTTTCACCAACGCTAACGGCCAGACCAACTTCAACAGCCCGGCCAACGCGAACCTGGTGTCGGAAGTCGCCTGCCAATTCGGCGGTTACACCGGCGCAGGCTGCACCACCGGCACCACCTATGCCAACGTCCCGGGCCAGAACTTCTTCGTCAGCAACAACGGTCAGTTCAAACTGGCTGAAGTGCCTGAGCCGGGCTCGCTGGCCCTGTTCGGCATCGCCATGCTGGGCGCCGGCGTCGCAGCACGCAAGCGCAACAAGAACGCCTAATTGTCATAAGAAGGCCTGATCGTAACGAGAAGGCCTTCTATTTATCCGGTCGTCCGACTGGATAAATGACAATAAAAAAGAGCAGGGTTTCCCTGCTCTTTTTTATTGTAGAACGATTTTTTTATGTCGTCGAACGAAATTGCGCCGAACAGGCGCTCCAGTGCGGTCAGCGCTTCAGCAGCTGCTCGACCGGCAGGCGCTGCGAACGTGCGGCAGGGGCGGGGCCGGCACCCAGGCGACCCATGTAGACCGGGTACAGTGCATCGTTGAAGATCAGTTCGGCGCCTTGCTGCTGCAGGCGGCGCGCCGGCGCATGCAGGCGGGTCTCGCGCGTAAAGGATGTGTTTTCGCGCACGTACTTGGCGAAGATCAACGGCGTCATCTCCGGCTGCATGAACAGCCCGAGCCGGGTCAGGGTCAGCCAGAAGCGCTGGACCGCGCGCCCGGCCTGCACGTAGTCGTCGATCGTCTGCGGTTGCTGCTTCGCCTTCAGCACGAAGTGGGCCGCACAGGCGATGCCGGGCAGTAAATCCATCTGCAGGCGCGGCGCCCAGGTGCCCATCAGGGTGTTGATGGTCGACATCCGCTTCCAGCTCACCATCGCCCATTTCATCAGCTTCAGCGTCGCCTTGTCGACGCCGAGCGCCTGGTCCGGCACCTTGTCCGGGCTGTACCTGGCATTCCAGTCGATGATGCGGCGGTGCACCTCAAAGGCTTCCGGCATGGTCAAACGCAGCCTAGCGTTATTGAACATCAGGCATGCCGTCTTGAGCTTGGGGCCGAAGCCTTCGATCCAGGTCACGGCGAAGTCGGGACCGACGCAGGTTGCCAGCTCACGCTTCTCGGCCGCGCTGAGCGGGCGCGTGCGCATCGGGCGGCGCTGCACCGTGCGCGTTTCGATGGCGCCGAGCAGGGGACTCGGCGTCACCGTGGCGTTCGGGCTGAAGCGCACGTCGAACACCGGGCGGTCGGGCGCGCTGTCGGCACGGCGCACGGTGTGGGCGCGCAAGCCCTGCTCGCTGGCGGCGATGTCGATGGTTTCCAGCAGCGCACCCATGGAAATCTGGCTCGGATGGCCATCCAGGTCGTAGACGGTATCGTGCCGGGTATCGTAGGCGTGGATGACCAGATGGTCGGGCGCGGCGATTTCGAAGCGCCAGCACTGGGTGTTGTCACCGCTCGGCGCCCAGCGCGCCAGTTCGAGGATGCGGTGGAGGCTCGGCGGGATGTTCATGCTTGCGGCGCCAGTTGCTTGGTCATCTGGCGTTTGGCGACACTGATCATCAAACGATGCAGCGGATTGCCGTTGCCGCCGGGACGCCAGGTATGCGTGAGCTTGTTGCGGTAGGCGTCGAACTGCACGCCATGCGGCGCGGCCAGGATCTTGCCGCGCCCGAGAAGGATCTTCAAGGCTTCGGTGGCGACGATGCCGGCGCACAGCTGGCAGGCCATGAAGGTCGACGGACCGCGGCGCTCGGCGAAATTGACGGCTTCCGGGACAACCAGGTAAGGCCGGTGCAGGCCTGCCGGGGCCAGGCCGACCACGAACCGGATCGCCTTGTCCAGCTCGGGCAGGTCGCCCCACTGGAAGTATTCCTCGAAGGTCATCTGGCCCGGCATGAAGTTGAGCAGGGCGGCGCCCATGCCGAGCGGCGCCGCGGTGGTAGCTGGAATGCCGAGCCGGGCGCAGGCCGCGAAGGTCTGTTGGCGGGCATCGAAGGCGAAGAAATCGAGCGCATCGACGTACAGGTCGACGCCGGCCAGGAAATCGTTCAGGTTGTCCTTGTTGACGCCCTGGTCGAAGATCTTGATGTCGATCTCGGGGTTGATGTCCTTGGCCATGCGTGCCAGTACCTCGGCCTTGGGCTGGCCGACGGTCGACATCATGGCGCCCACCTGGCGGTTGAAGTTGACGATGTCGAAGCTGTCGAAATCGGCGATATGGAAATGGGCGACGCCCAGGCGCGCCAGGGTCAGCAGGTGGACACCGCCGACCCCGCCGCCGCCGGCGATGGCGACGCGCTTGCCGCGCAGCGTGGATTGTTCTGCCGGCGTGACCCAGCCAATATTGCGTGAAAACGCCTGTTCATAGCGGAACGGATTATTCATCGATGGGGGAAATACAGAAGGTCAGAAGAGAATCGCAAGACGGGAACGCGCCAGGATCGGGAATGCCCGGCGCCGGTGCGCGAGGTCATCCCGCGTGCTGGTCGTCCATGCGCAGCAGACGGTTGCGAATACCCATTTCTTCGCGCGGCGAAAAGAAATACGGATAGAACGAACGTTCGGTGACGTTATTGTCGGCAGTGAAGGTGCCGCCGAATTTTTCGATTTGCTCGGTCACGTATTCCAGGTTGACGCGCAACAGAAAGGCCGGCGCGTCGACGCGTGGATTGATTTTCAAATCGCCTTCCTGCTTGAAGCCCAGCATGCGCTCGTAAAAACGGCGATGACGCGGATTGACTTCGATCACGATATCGGTGCATTTATGGATATCGCGGCCGTAGATCACGGCCAGGTGAAACAGGTTGGCCAGCGAGGTTTTCGAGCGCACCGAAGGATCGAAAGCCAGTTTGGTGAACTCGCACAGGCGCGCGCCCTTGTTGCGATGAAAATCGAGTTCTTCCTTGAAGATCTGGTCGGCCATCAGGCCGATCGGGGAGTCGATGCCGATGGTGAGCGTGCCCACTACTTCGCCCTTGTCGGTTGCCGTGAGGGTGATGCGATTAGGGTCGTCACTCAGCTGATGCGTACCGGCGTAGCCACGCCAGGCATACATCTTATTGATTAACATGCTTGCTGAATTACGCCCGTCCGCCGTATCGGTAAGCCGGATTCCGTACGAATCGTGGTTCACGATCACATCCTCATATTGAGAGGGCGTAATATTATCGCGATCATTGAAATCATGAGCGTCCGATAGAGATACGGCCGATTCACCCTCTGGGTCCTTGAAATCGTCAAAAGTCGCCATCGCAGGATTCCCCATTGAGAAACGCCGGCGGTGGCGCCGGCGCCAGGTTAGCTCGCCACGTCCGTCTTGGCGTGGCTTATTGTTTTATTATGGATAACGTATATTAACCAGTTACAAGGTCTTTAGCAATGCGCGTGCGTCGTCGGCTTGCGGGAACGGCTTGCCATCGGCGAGAAGGGTATCCAGTTCCTTGCGCGCGCCCTGCTTGTCGCCGGATTTATGCAGACCGACCGCAAGGTGATAGCGGATTTCGGTTGCATTCGGCGCCAGGCTGCTGGCTTTTTGCAGCAGCGGCAAACCGCGGCCGGTATTCCCTTGTTCCACCAGCATCCAGCCGAGGGTATCCATGACGCCCGCATTGGTGCTGGCCAGCTTGAATGCCTGCTCGGCGGTCGGGAGTGCGCGCGGATCCTTGACCTGCTGATAGGCGTAAGCCAGGTTGTTCAAGGCGGCTGCATTGTCCGGGGTTTGCTTGGCCACGGCTTCCAGCATCCGGATCGCGGTCGGGTAGTCCTTGCGCGCCAGGTTGGTTTCCGCGACAAACATCGTGACCATCGGATCGCTCGGGTGCTCTTTCAGCCACGCGTTGCCGCGCGCTTCGGCTTCCTTGCCCTTGCCGGCCATGTTCAGCGCCTGCATCGAGCGCACCAGCAGCTGCGGCGACTTGGCCAGGGCCAGCGCCTTGTCGTAGGCCGGCACCGCCTGCGCCGCCTTGCGCTGCGCCAGCAGGATGTCGCCTTCGGTGGCATAGCCGACCGGCGACTTGTCGTTCATCTTCTGCATCTGGCGTGCGATGCCGAGCGCCTCGTCCGGACGGCCGCTGCGCATCGCCATCTCGACCTGGGCCAGGCGCGCCGGCACCAGTTCAGGCTGCAGCTCGACGGCACGCTTGAGGTCCTCGGTGGCGGCGGCATTGTTCTTCATCGCCATGTGGACGGCGGCCAGGCGCAACTGCGGCGTGGCCGACTTCGGCACCACGTTGGACATCTTGCTGTAGGTTTCCAGAGCACCGTTCAAGTCCTTGTTGGCGACCTGCGCCTGACCCAGCATGTCCAGCAGCTCGGGGCTGGTGGCATTGGTGGTCTGGAACTTGCGCGCCAGGTTCAGGGCCTTGGCCGGCTGGTTGGTGCGCAGGTAATGCATGCCGAGCGTGACCGCCGGGTTCACCGCGTTGGGGCTGGCGTTGCTGGCCTTTTCGAACCACGAAGTGGCTTCTTCAGGACGGTTCTGCAGCATGGCCAGCTGGCCCAGCGAGGTCATCGCTTCGACGTTGTTCTTGTCCTTTTCCAGGACTTTTTCATAGCGCTGCTTGGCGGCGTCCGGCTTTTTCTCGAGCAGATCCAGGCGCGCCATGTTTTTCACGGCCGGTGCGAAGGTCGGATCGAGCGCCAGCGCCTGGTCGAGGGCAGTGCGCGCGGCCGGAATGTCGCCCTTGACCATGTTGACCGCAGCCTTCAGGTTGTAGACCTGCGGGTTCTTCGGTTCTTGCTTGGCCAGGGCGTCGGCCGCGGCCAGCGCCTTGTCGTAGTGCTTGAGGCCCATTTCGGTCTGCACCAGTGCCATGGTGGCACGCGAGGACTTGGGATCGAGCGAGGTCGCCATTTCCAGGTCGCTCAGGCCGCCCGACTGGTCGCCCCTGGCCAGTTTGGACAGGCCGAGCGAGGTACGCACGCCGGCCGCTTTCGGCGCCAGTTCGGCGGCTTTTTCCAGGTAGCTGCTGGCTTTGTTGAAATCGCGCACCTGCATATAGGATTCGCCGGCCAGGGCCAGCAGCTGCGGATCGGCGGCATCGTTCTTCAGTGCCGGCGCCAGTGTGGCAGCGGCGTCGGCCGGCTGGGCATTCTTCAGCTGGGCCTGGGCCAGCAGCTTGCGCGCGTAGGTGTCGTTGGGCGCCGCCTCCAGGTACCTGCGCAGGTGTTGTTCGGCCTGCTGGATCGCGCCCAGCTGCAGTTCGGATGCACCGGCCAGCAAGACGCTCGGCATGTGATCCGGCGCCACCTTCAATACACGCTGCAAGTTTTCCTGGGCTGCGGAGAATTTACCTTGGGTGAATTCATACAGGGCGCTGGTGTAGGTGACCAGCAGGTTGCCCGGCGCATTCTTTTGTGCGGCATCGATTTCCGTCTTCGCTGCCGGGAACTTGCCGCGGCCGATCTCGATATAGGCTTTCTCGATGTGGGCGGTGCGGTGGGCCGGGTCCAGCGCCAGCGTGCGGTTGAACGCGGCCAGCGCCTCGTCCGGCTTGTTCTGCATGCGCAGCAGGGTACCTTGCGCCATGAAGACTTCGGGATTCTTCGGATCCTTGGCCACTGCCTCGTTGACGTAGCGCTCGGTCGCATCGCGGTCCTTCGCCAGCACGGCCAGGCGTGCCAGGCCCAGCAGGGCATCGCCCGAGTTCGGGTTGATCGCCAGCGCCTGATCGAAGGCCGCCTTGGCGTCGCCCGGCTGGCCGGTGGTCAGCAGGGCTTCGCCGCGCAGCGACATCAGCGGCGCCGATTTGGCCGCTATCTCCGGCGTGACTTCCTGCAGGATCTCCTTGAATTTGCCTTGCTGCGCCATCGCCTTGCCCATCATCGGCAGGACACGCTCGGCAGGGATGCCGAGCGAACGTGCCTTGCGGAATTCCTTCTCGGCCGAGGGTACATCGCCCATGGCCAGTTCGAGATTGCCGAGTGCGATACGGGCCTCGCCGTTCTCCGGGCTCTTCTCGACGGCATTCTTCAGCTGGATCAGGGCCGCCTTGATGTCGCCTTTCTGCTGGTATTGCTGGGCTTCGGCAAGCAGCGACTCGGTAGTCTGGGTCTTGCCGCAGGCACCCAGGCCTGCGATCAGGAAAGCGCTGGAAACTAGGGCAGCGGTGAGTTTGAGCTTGTTGGCGTGACGCGGCATTCGGGATTCCTCGAGGATGGGGATGAGAGGCGCTGGCTGAGCGGATTCCTCTCAACAATAATACCTTAAGGAACAGATTTTAAGCCGCCTTGGCGGGCTATGCCGTACAAATCGGTTATTTGTAAAGACAGTAGTGGCGGATGTGCCACCGTTTGCCACCGTTTGTCGCTTATTCGCGATATTAATTAGTGGCCCTCATCATTTTCCCCTTTTTTCAAGCGCTGGAGCAGGGCCTCGACGTCGTTGCCGACTGGTAGACCATCACGGCGCAGCAGTTGTATATGTAGCACCATGTTCTCCAGCACCAGCTTGGCCGACACGGCCAGCAGGGTCATCAACTTGTCTTCGGTGCTGAAACTGTCCATCGACGCCGCCATCCCGCACAGCTGGATGGCGACAAGCTGGCGCAGTTCGTCTTCGGGGAAGGGCAGGTCGGCGAAATCGATCGGGTCTTCCTGCTCGACTTCCTGCATCAAGGCAGTGAGGTCTTCCGGCTTGATCGGCATGGCAAGGCTCCGTGGTGGTGGCGGAACCATTCTAGGCCACGCCGTCCAGCATTGCCCACAGGATTGACGTAGGGTGGGCCGCTTCCGCCCACCCGGCCTTCATCGCTCACATATTGCGCCGGTACTGCCCACCGACTTCAAACAGCGCCGTGGTGATCTGCCCCAGCGAGCACACGCGCACGGCATCCATCAGGCGCGCGAACACGTTGTCGTTGTCGATGGCCGCCTGCTGCAGCGCCGCAAGCGCAGCGGGCGCCGCCTGGGCGTTGCGAGCGTGGAAGGTGTCCAGGCGCGCCAGCTGCGACTGTTTTTCGTCGTCGGTCGAGCGTGCCAGTTCGATGACGGCCGGCGCGCCTTCGCCTTTCGGGTTGCGGAAGGTGTTGACGCCGATGATGGGCAGCGAGCCGTCGTGCTTCTTGTGCTCGTACAGCATCGACTCTTCCTGGATCTTGCCGCGCTGGTAGCCGGTTTCCATCGCGCCCAGCACGCCGCCGCGCTCGGCGATGCGCTCGAACTCCTGCAGCACCGCTTCCTCGACCAGATCGGTCAATTCGTCGACGATGAAGGCGCCCTGGTTCGGATTCTCGTTTTTCGCGAGGCCCCATTCGCGGTTGATGATCAGCTGAATAGCGAGGGCGCGCCGCACCGATTCGTCGGTCGGCGTGGTGATCGCTTCGTCATACGCATTGGTGTGCAGCGAATTGCAGTTGTCGTAGATGGCGATCAGTGCCTGCAGCGTGGTGCGGATGTCGTTGAAGTCGATTTCCTGGGCGTGCAGCGAGCGGCCGGAGGTCTGCACGTGGTACTTCAGCTTTTGCGAACGGTCGTTGGCGCCGTATTTGTCGCGCATGGCGACCGCCCAGATGCGGCGCGCCACGCGGCCCAGCACCGTGTATTCCGGGTCCATGCCGTTCGAGAAGAAGAACGACAGGTTGGGCGCGAAATCGTCGATGTGCATGCCGCGCGCCAGGTAGGCTTCGACGAAAGTAAAACCGTTCGACAGGGTGAATGCCAGCTGCGAGATTGGATTCGCGCCCGCTTCGGCGATGTGATAGCCCGAGATCGACACCGAATAAAAATTGCGCACCTGATGGTGCACGAAGTATTCCTGGATGTCGCCCATCACCTTCAGCGAGAACTCGGTCGAGAAGATGCAGGTGTTCTGGCCCTGGTCTTCCTTCAGGATGTCGGCCTGCACGGTGCCGCGCACGTTGGCCAGTACCCACTCCTTCATCTTGGCCGCTTCATCGGCGGTCGGCTGGCGCCCGTTGTCGCGCACGAACCGGTCGATCTGCTGGTCGATGGCGGTGTTCATGAACATCGCCAGGATGGTCGGCGCCGGGCCGTTGATCGTCATCGAGACGGACGTGCTCGGGCTGCACAGGTCGAAACCGTCGTACAGCACCTTCATGTCGTCCAGCGTGGCGATCGAGACGCCCGAGTTGCCGACCTTGCCGTAGATGTCCGGACGCAGCGCCGGGTCGGCGCCGTACAGGGTGACGGAGTCGAAGGCGGTCGACAGGCGCTTCGCCTCCATGCCGGTCGAGACCAGTTTGAACCGTCGGTTGGTGCGGAAGGCGTCGCCCTCGCCGGCGAACATGCGGGTCGGGTCCTCGCCTTCGCGTTTGAAAGCGAACACGCCGGCCGTGAACGGGAAGGAGCCGGGCACGTTTTCCAGCATCAGGAAGCGCAGCACTTCGCCGTGGTCTTCGTACTTCGGCAGCGCCACCTTGCGGATGGTGGTGCCGGACAGGGTTTTTTGTACCAGCCGGGTGCGGATTTCCTTGTCGCGGATTTTGACCACGTAATCGTCGCCGGCGTACGCCGCCTGCATGTCCGGCCACATCGCCAGCAGCTTCTTGGCGCCGGCGTCCATGGCGCTGTCGCGTTCCGTGATCAGGTCGTCGAGGACCACTTCCCGGTTGACCGCCGCCAGCATGCGCTTGGTCTCGCTCAGCTGCTGGCGCTCGCGCGCCAGCTTCACCTGCTTGTCGACATTGCGGTGGTAGCCGCGCACGGTGTCGGCGATTTCGGCCAGGTAGCGGATGCGTGCCGGAGGCACGATCACGTGCTTGCCGCTCGAGTAGCGCTGTGCCGGCTGCGGCAGCTTCGGCGTCTCGACCTGCAGGCCGAGCCGGGCCAGGGCTGGCAGCAGCCCGTGGTACAGCGCGGTGACGCCATCGTCGTTGAAGCGCGAAGCCTGGGTGCCGTACACCGGCATCTGCTCGGGGCTCAGGCTCCACAGCTCGCGGTTGCGCTGGTATTGTTTCGCCACGTCGCGCAGCGCATCCTGGGCACCCTTGCGGTCGAACTTGTTGATGGCGATGAAATCGGCGAAATCGAGCATGTCGATCTTTTCCAGCTGCGAGGCGGCGCCGAATTCCGGGGTCATCACGTACATCGACAGGTCGACGTGCGGCACGATGGCGGCGTCGCCCTGGCCAATGCCCGAGGTTTCGACGATCACCAGATCGAAGCCGTCCAGCTTGCAGGCGGCGATCACGTCAGGGAGTGCCTGCGAGATCTCGGACCCCGCTTCGCGCGTCGCCAGCGAGCGCATGAACACGCGCGTCTGCCCGTTCCACGGATTGATCGCGTTCATGCGGATGCGGTCGCCGAGCAGGGCGCCGCCGGACTTGCGGCGCGACGGATCGATCGAGATGACGGCGATGTGCAGGCGGTCGTTCTGGTCGAGGCGGATACGGCGGATCAGTTCATCGGTCAGCGAGGATTTACCCGCGCCGCCGGTGCCGGTGATGCCGAGCACGGGCACCTTCAAACCTTCGCTCAGGTCCATCACCTGCTTGCGCAGGCCACCATCCACTTTGCCGTTTTCGAGCGCCGTGATCAGCTGGGCCAGCGGCCGGTGGCGGGCTTCGAGCGGGCCCGTTCGCAGCGGTTCGACCGTGGTCGGCGCATACGGAGAGAGGTCGACGTCGCAGGCCTCCAGCATCGAGCGGATCATGCCGACCAGGCCCATTCTCTGGCCGTCTTCCGGGCTGAAGATGCGGCTCACGCCGTAGGCATGCAGTTCCTCGATCTCGGCCGGGACGATCACGCCGCCGCCGCCGCCGAACACTTTGATATGCGCGCCGCCGCGCTGGCGCAGCAGGTCGATCATGTACTTGAAATATTCGACGTGGCCGCCCTGGTAGCTGGAGATGGCGATGCCTTGCACGTCTTCGGCCAGCGCCGCGGTGACGACTTCGTCGACCGAACGGTTGTGGCCCAGGTGGACGACTTCGGCGCCGTTCGATTGCAGGATGCGGCGCATGATGTTGATCGAGGCGTCATGGCCGTCGAACAGCGAGGCTGCGGTGACGAAGCGTACTTTGTTGGCCAGTTTCGGCTGTTCCGGGAGCTCGAGCCTGGCAGCGGGGGTGATGTCGTTCATGGTGTTCCTTGAGAGTCGGAAGCGAACAGGTGTTCTTGTACGGTATATGACGTTAACGTTAACGTCAAGTTGGTGTGGTGGCGCGTGCTGCGTGAAATATTTGAATTGACGTGATCTCAAACAACGTCGTCCCCGCGGAGGCGGGGACCCAAGTTGTGCGCTCAGCCGGAATACCGCCGCGAGTCCGCATGCAAACTTGGGCTCCCGCCTGCGCGGGAGCGACGTTCATACGCACACTCAGTCATCAAGCAGCGCGTCTCTTCACATTGCCGCTGAGCAGCTCTTCCTTGCGAGCCCGGTATGCGGCTACTGCTGTCTCCTTTACATGCCCGAAGCCGCGGATCTGTTCCGGCAGCGCCGCCAGTTCGACCGCGGTCGCGTGGTTGGCCGCATCCAGCGCCGGCAGCAGGTCCTCGACCATGGCGCGGTATTCGGCGATCAGCGCCCGTTCCATCCGGCGCTCGGCGCTGTAGCCGAACACGTCGAAAGCGCCGCCGCGCAAGCCTTTCAACTTGGCCAGCAGCTTGAAGGCGGTCCACATCCAGGAACCGAATTCGGCTTTCACCAGGTGGCCCTTGGCGTTCTTTTTGGCGAACAGCGGCGGCGCCAGGTTGAATTTCAGCGAGAAATCGCCTTCGAACTGGGTTTTCAGCTGTTCGACGAAGCGGCCGTCCGTATACAGGCGCGCCACTTCGTACTCGTCCTTGTAGGCCATCAGTTTGAAGAGCGACCTGGCAACCGCCATCGTCAGCTTGCTGCCCAGGCCGGCTGCACGCTCGGCCTCGCGCACGCGCGCGACCAGCGATTCGTAGTGGGCGGCATAGGCGGCATCCTGGTAGCCGGTCAGGAACTCGGCGCGCTTGCGGATGACCGCATCCAGGCCTTGCGGCATCTGCACCACCACCGCCTGGGCCGGCATGGCGACCTTTTCGACGCGCGCCAGGTCGGCGGCGGCGCGCCGGCCCCACAGGAAGCTGCGCTGGTTGGAGGCGACGGCAACGCCATTCAGTTCGATCGCCCGCAGCAGCGCAGCTTCCGACAGCGGCACCAGGCCCTTTTGCCAGGCATAGCCGAGCATGAACAGGTTGGCCGCGATCGAGTCGCCCATCAGCGCGGTCGCCAGCCTGGTGGCGTCGAGGAAGTCGACGCCAGCAGCGCCGCCGACCGCTTCCTCGATCAAGGTGCGCACCTGCGCCGCCGGGAATTCCCAGTCCCTCTGCTGGGCGAAGGTGCCGGTCGGCTGTTCGTGCAGGTTGACCACCACCACCGTGCGGCCCGGACGCATTTTCGAGATCGCGTCGGCGGCGCCGGCGGTCAGCATGTCGCAGCCCAGCACCAGGTCCGCCTCGCCGGTGGCGATGCGCTGGGCGCGCAGGCGTTCCGGCGTCTCGGCGATTTTTACGTGCGAGGTGACCGAGCCGTTCTTCTGGCTCATGCCGGTCATGTCCAGCACCGAGGCGCCTTTCCCTTCCAGGTGGGCCGCCATGCCCATCAGTGCACCGACGGTGATCACGCCGGTGCCGCCGATGCCGTTGATCAGGATGTTGTACGGATGCGCGATCGAGGGCAGCGCCGGCTCGGGCAGCGCGCCCCAGCCGTCATCCGCATCGGACTTGCTCACGCCGGCCTTGTTCTTCTTCAGCGTGCCGCCTTCGACGGTCACGAAGCTCGGGCAGAAGCCCTTGGCGCACGCATAATCCTTGTTGCAGGACGACTGGTCGATGCTGCGCTTGCGGCCGAATTCCGTTTCCTTGGGCAGGATCGAGACGCAGTTCGACTGCACGCCGCAATCGCCGCAGCCTTCGCACACGGCTTCGTTGATCACCATGCGTTTCGCCACGTCCGGAAATTCGTTTTTCTTGCGACGGCGGCGCTTCTCGGCGGCGCAGGTCTGGTCGTAGATCAGGGCCGTCACGCCGGGCAGCTCGCGCAATTCGCGCTGCACGTCGTCCATGTGCTTGCGGTCGTGGAGGGTGACCAGCGCCGGCAAGGAAGAACGGTCTTCGTAGCGCGACAGGTCTTCGGTGACCAGGGCGATGCGTTTTATCCCTTCGGCCGCCATCTGCTGGGCGATCAGCGGCACCGAGGTGACGCCGTCGACCGGCTGGCCGCCGGTCATCGCTACCGCATCGTTGTACAGGATTTTATAAGTGATGTTCACCCTGGCCGCGATCGCCGCGCGGATGGCCAGATAGCCCGAGTGGAAATAGGTGCCGTCGCCCAGGTTCTGGAACACGTGCGGCACCTTCGAGAAGGCGGCCTGGCCGATCCACGGCGTGCCTTCGCCGCCCATGTGGGTGGTCAGCTTGTTCATCTCCGGGTAGATCGAGGTCGCCATCACATGGCAGCCGATGCCGGCCAGCGCGAACGAGCCGTCCGGCACCTTGGTCGATGTATTGTGCGGGCAGCCGGAGCAATAGAAGGCGGGGCGGAAGGGCGTGCTCACGGCCTTCATGAGCACCGCGTCCTTGGCTTCCAAAAAGGCCAGGCGGGCTTTGATGAGGTCGCGCGTGCGCTGGTCCAGGTTCAGGCGCGCAATGCGGCCGGCGATCACGCGCGCCACTTGCGCCACCGAGAAATCGGCCTTGGGCGGCAACAGCCATTCGCCGCGCGGCGACACCCATTCGCCCTTATCGTCGAACTTGCCGACGATGTGCGGACGGACGTCGTCGCGCCAGTTGTACAGCTGCTCCTTGAGCTGGTATTCCACCACCTGGCGCTTTTCCTCGACCACCAGGATTTCCTCGAGACCCTGGACGAACTCGCGTACGCCTTCCGGCTCCAGTGGCCAGATCATCGCGACCTTGTACACGCGCAGGCCGACCTGGGCCGCCATCGCTTCGTCGATGCCGAGTTCTTCCAGGGCTTCCAGCACGTCGACGTAGGACTTGCCGGAGGCAACGATGCCGAGCCTTGCATCCGGACTGTCGATGACGGTGCGGTTCAGTTTATTTTCGCGTGCATAGGCCAGGGCCGCGTAGATCTTGTAGTCCTGCATCAGCGCTTCCTGGTTGCGCGCCTGGGTGCCCAGCGGCACGGACGAGAGGCGCGTATTCAGGCCGCCTTCCGGCATCGCGAAATCCTGCGGGATCCTGACCGCGACCCGGAACGGATCGGCGTCGACCGAGGCGCTCGATTCGACCGTGTCGGCCAGCGCCTTGAACGCTACCGCGCAGCCGGAAAAGCGCGACATCGCCCAGCCATGCACGCCCAGGTCCAGGTATTCCTGCACATTGGACGGGTACAGCACCGGGATCATGCAGGCGGCGAAGATGTGGTCCGACTGGTGCGGCAGGGTCGAGGAATAGGCGCCGTGGTCGTCGCCGGCAACCAGCAGCACGCCGCCATGCCTGCTGGTGCCGGCATGGTTCATGTGTTTGAAAACGTCGCCGCAGCGGTCCACGCCCGGCCCTTTGGCATACCACATGGCGAATACGCCGTCGTATTTGGCCGGGCCGATCAGGTCGACGGTCTGGGTACCCCAGACGGCGGTGGCGGCCAGGTCTTCGTTCACGCCCGGCACGAACTGGATATTCTTGGCTTCCAGGTGTCCCTTGGCCTCCCACAGGTTTTCGTCCAGGCCGCCCAGCGGCGAGCCGCGGTAGCCGGACACGAAGCCCGCCGTGTTCAGTCCCGCCTGTTCGTCGCGCAGTTTCTGGATCATCGGCAGGCGCACCAGCGCCTGGATCCCGGACAAGAAGATCTTGCCTTCGGTGGCGGTGTACTTGTCGTCGAGGCTGACGTCTTTGAGTGCGGGGGGCTGCGCAGGTGGGGCAGGGGGGACGGCGGGCGCGTGCGCGCCTTGGCCGAGGATGGTGTCGGGCATGGTGTCTCCAATGGTATGGTGAACTGGCCCGCCTTCGCTTCAGCGCCGGGTAGGCGCCTGGCGGGGCGGGCCGTCATCCGCTTTTTGCGGCTTTTACTGGAGTGTAGCGACGACTTGACGTAGTCGGAAATACGGATTGGGGATGGGGGTATAAGAAAAAATGATACCCCCGATGCTGGTCAGCGTTGCCGCTTGCGGCGCTCTTCCTGGAAGCGCGCCTCGGTACCTGCTTCGGTGCGCTGGCCGAACGCATAGTTGGTCTCGAGCCAGATGGCATTGATGATGGCGACCGTGATGGCGAAGCCAAGGCCGAGCATCCATGAGAAGTACCACATGATCGTATTCCTTCGTTCTTTATGAATTAATAAGCGGTGTGCTGGTTGTCCTGGATGTGCTGGTGCGTGACCTTGCCGCGCATGACGCGGTACACCCAGCCCGTATACAAGCTGACGATCGGCAGCATCACGATCACGACCCAGAACATCACGGACAGGGTGCGATGGCTGGACACCGCATCCCAGGCGGTCAGGCTGTGGGCCGGCAGCAGCGACGAGGGCATCACGAACGGGAACATGGCGGCACCGGCGGTCAGCACCACGCCGGTCACCGCCAGGCCGCTGGACAGGAAGGCCGGCAGCGAACGGCGCGCGGCGCTGGACACGCAGGCAAGAAGCGCGCCGGCCAGGCCCATGACCGGCAGGATCCACAGCAGCGGCCAGCGATAGAAGTTGTCGAGCCAGGCCCCTGGCGCGCGGGTCACGGTCTTGGCCGCGGGCAGGAACACGCTGTTCGCATCCGGCATGGCGGCAATCCGATAACCCTCGATGCCGGTGGCGATCCACAGCCCGCCGGCCGCGAACAGCGCGATGGTCAGCATCGCGGCGCCCATCGCCATCAGGCGCGCCCGTTCGGCCACGGCGCCTTCGGTCTTTTGCTGCAGGTAGGTCGCGCCGTGCAGCGCCAGCATGGCAAGGGACAGTACGCCGCACAGCAGGCCGAAGGGATTCAGCAGGTCGAAGAAGCCGCCCGTGTATTCGAGGCGCAGCATGTCGTCGTAGCAGAACGGTACGCCCTGCAGCAGGTTGCCGAAAGCGACGCCGAAGATGAGCGGCGGGACGAAGCCGCCGGCGAACAGGCACCAGTCCCAGGTGCTTCTCCAGCGCGGGTCCTGCAGCTTGTTGCGGTAGTCGAAGCCGACCGGGCGGAAGAACAGCGCGAACAGGCACAGCAGCAGGGCGACGTAGAAGCCGGAAAAGGCGGCCGCGTACACCAGCGGCCAGGCCGCGAACAGGGCGCCGCCGGCGGTGATCAGCCAGGTCTGGTTGCCTTCCCAGGTGGCGCCGATCGCGTTGATGACGATGCGGCGCTCGGTGTCGGTCCGTCCCACAAAAGGCAATGCGATGCCGGCGCCGAAGTCGAAGCCGCCGGTCAGCGCGAAGCCGAGCAGCAGCACGCCGACGAAGGCCCACCAGATCAGTTTATAAGTCTCGTAATCGAACAGCATGATGGTTCCTTGTCTATGTCAGGCGTTCAGACGGCGGCAATCTGGTCGTCCGCCAGGTGCTCGGGCTTGTCGCTACCGGACTCGCCGCTCGGTTCCCCGTGATAGCGGCCGGTATGCAGGCTGGCCGGGCCGATCCTGGCGTACTTGACCATCAGGCCCATCTCGACCACCAGCAGCAGCGTGTAGAAGCCGAGGAAGCCGAACAGCGAGAACCACAGGTTGCCCGGGCTCAGGCTCGATGCCGACAAATGGGTCGGCAGCACGCCGGCGATGGTCCAGGGCTGGCGGCCGTATTCGGCCACGATCCAGCCCAGTTCGGCGGCCACCCACGGCAGCGGGATCGAGATCACGCACAGTTTCAACAGCCAGCGCTGCGGCGCCAGGTTGCGCCGTACCATGAACCACACCGATGCGCAGAAGATGAACAGGAACAGGAAGCCGAGGAAGACCATGCCGCGGAAGGACCAGAACAGCGGCGCCACTTTCGGGATGGTGTCGGCCGCGGCCTGCTTGATCTGCGCTTCGCTGGCGTCGACCACGTTCGGCGTGTACTTCTTCAGCAGCAGGCCGTAGCCGAGGTCGGCCTTGACCGCCTCGAAGGCGGCTTTCGCTTCAGGCGACTTGTCGCCGCCCTTCAGGCGCAGCAGGGCGGCGTAGGCCGTCATGCCGGTGCGGATGCGCGCTTCGTTTTCCATGCGCAGTTCCTTCAGGCCGGTGACCTTGCCGTCGTAGGAACGGGTGGCGATCAGGCCCAGCACCCAGGGCAGCTCGACCGCGTAGTCGGTGGTCTGCTTCGCATCGTCGGGAAAACCAAAGAGCGTGAGACCGGCCGGCGCCGGCTGGGTTTCCCAGGCCGCTTCGATGGCGGCCAGTTTCACCTTGTTGACTTCGCCGGCGGTGTAGCCGGATTCGTCGCCCAGCACGATCACGGACAGGGTCGAGGCCAGGCCGAAGGCGGCGGCGATGGCGAACGAGCGCAGCGCGAACGGCACGTCGCGCGCCTTGAGCAGGTACAGCGCCGAGATGCCGAGCACGAACATCGAGGCCGTTACGTAGCCGGCGGCGGCGGTGTGCACGAACTTGACCTGCGCCACCGGATTGAAGATCACTTCCGAGATCGAGACCAGCTCCATGCGCATGGTGTCGAAGTTGAATGCGGCGCCGACCGGGTGGTTCATCCAGCCGTTGGCGATCAGGATCCACAGTGCCGACAGGCTGGAGCCGAGCGCCACGAAGAAGGTCACCATCAGGTGCTTGCGCGGCGACAGGCGGTTCCAGCCGAGGAAGAACAGGCCGACCATGGTCGATTCGAGGAAGAAGGCCATCAAGCCCTCGATCGCCAGCGGCGCGCCGAAGATGTCGCCGACGTAGTGGGAATAGTAGGCCCAGTTGGTGCCGAACTGGAACTCCATCGTAATGCCCGTGGTGACGCCCATCGCGAAGTTAATGCCGAACAGCTTGCCCCAGAACTGGGTCATGTCCTTGTACACCTGGCGGCCGGTCATGACATAGCTCGATTCCATGATGAACAGGATCCAGGCCAGGCCCAGGGTCAGGGGAACGAACAGGAAGTGATACAGCGCGGTGGCTGCGAACTGTAGCCGCGAAAGGGCTACGACATCGTCGAGCGGAGGCATGGTGGAACCTGCGTTTTATTTGGTGGGGAGAGGATCACGCGCGGCCGGGATGGCGAACAGGTGGCGTTCCACCTGGCCGGCCGGCAGCAGCATGTGCTTGGTTTGCGGATGCGAGAAACAGGCGTACCAAAGGCCGTACAGCGCCAGGCACTTGACGGCGAGGGTCACGGCCAGCGTCAAGGCCAGGTTGCTGCGGCGCGGTGTGCGCAGTGGGTGCTTGGAAAGAGTGTGCATGTGTGCGCCTTCAAAATGCTCCAATGGCAGATTTGAGCGTGCGCAAACTACGTGTAGCTAGATCTGGTAATGGAGCGATGACGCGAGATTAGTTTTCCCAAGCGGAAAAATCTTTGATGCACATCAAAAAGCCCGGAGAGGGCTTATCAGCAGCGGTCAGGAGAGGGGACGGGCGCCGATCCAGTCTCCGCTGTCGCACAGATCGTGCGCCACCTGGGCCACCAGGCGGCCGACTGCGGAGGCCGCATTCGTGAGCGGGATATTGCGCGAGGCGCACAGCACCACGGTGCGCGCGATCGCCGGGCCATGGATCGGCAGCGCGCGCATCGCGCCGCGTTCGACTTCGGCCAGCACCGGCGCCACCGGCAGGATGGTCGCGCCCATGCCGGCCAGGATCGCCGATTTCAGGATGGCGATCGAATTGATTTCGATGACGTCGCGCGCGTGCAGGCCGGCCCCGCGCGCCGTGCTTTCGATGCGCGGCCGTACACCATGCTGCAGGCCGGGCAGGATCAGGGTGGTGTCCAGCACTTCGCGCAGGGAGACGCTGTCGCGCCCGCTCGCCAGCGGGGTATCGTCGCGGCAGATGTAGCGCAATTCTTCCTCGACCAGCAAAGTGGTGGCGAAGCCGCCCAACTGGCCGTCGTCGAGCAGTACCGCGAGATTGACGCGGCCGGCGCGCAACTGCTCGGTCAGGTTGCCGGTCAATTCCTCGGTCAGCTGCAGCGTGATTTCCGGGTATCGCTGGCGAATGGCGCGCAAGAGCGGCAGCGCCAGTGCGCTTGAAATGCTGTGCGGCAGGCCAAGCGTGACGCTGCCCGATGGCCGCTCGGCCGACTGCACCACGGCGGCCTGGGCATCCGCGACCTGTTTCAGGATCGCCTGCGCGTGCTCGTAGAACACCTTGCCGGCGTCGGTGCTGAGTACGCCCTGGGCGGTACGGTGCAGCAATTGCACCCCCAGTTCGTCCTCCAGCTGGCGCAACTGCTGGGTCAGCGCAGGCTGCGCCACGTGCAGCACCAGGGCCGCGCGCGATAGCGAGCCGTGATCGACGATGGCAACGAAATAGCGGAGCTGTCTAAGTTCCATTATGAAATCTTTGTATCTTTATAGATACATAGTGATCATTAATTGTTTTCATGTGGCAACTAAACACCCGAAGTAGGTATACTTGAACGCCGCAAAACGCGGCGACATTACCATACCTGAGACCCACCGCGACATACCGGCAACCGACCTGCGCCTCACCCCATGCTGAAGAAAGTTGATCCCTCGCAACTGCGCGTCGGGATGTTCATCCATGCGCTCGACTGCGGCTGGATGACGCATCCCTTCCTGCGCAACCGTTTCAAGATTACGCACGATGACGAGATCCGCAAGATCGTGGCAGCGCGCATCCACTCGATCACCATCGATTGCAGCCTCGGCCTGGATGCCGACGATGCGCCGACGGTGGCCGAAGCCGAGGCCGCGGTCGACGCCGGGATCGCCGCCATCGGCGCCCGTCCGGTGGTGGCGCCGCGCACCACGCTCGCCGATGAATTCGATCGCGCGCTGTCGATCCGGCGCCAGGCCGCCGGCCTGGTCAAGACCGTGATGCAGGATGCGCGCATGGGGCGGGCGGTCGAACTCGATCAGGTGTCGCCGGTCGTCGAGAACATCACCGGCTCGATCCTGCGCAACGCCGGCGCCTTGCTCGGGCTGTCCGTCATCCAGAGCAAGGACGACTACACCTTCCTGCATTCGGTCAGCGTGTGCACCCTGCTGGTGGCATTCTGCCGCGCGCGTGGGCTGGATGCCGAGACCATTTACCAGGCCGGCATCGGCGGCCTGCTGCACGATACCGGCAAGGCCTTGATTCCGGACGCCATCCTGAACAAGCCGGGGCGCCTGACCGAAGAGGAATTCGCCATCGTGCGGCGTCATCCGCAGGACGGTCACGACATCCTGGCGCGCACGCCGGGCATCGGCACGATTCCGCTCGACATCACGCTGCACCACCACGAGCGGCGCGACGGCGCCGGCTACCCTGAGCGCCAGGGCGGCACAGCGATCAGCGAACTGGCGCAGATGGCGGCCATCGTCGACGTCTACGACGCCATCACCGCCGACCGCTGTTATCACAAGGGCATCCCGCCGGCCGAGGCGCTGCGCAAGATGTACGAGTGGAGCAGCACCCAGTTCGAGCCGGCGCTGGTCCAGGCATTCATGCGTTGCGTCGGCATCTACCCGGTCGGCACGCTGGTGCTGCTGGAATCGGGACGCCTGGGCGTGGTGATCGAACCGCACGAAACCAGCCTGCTCACGCCCAAGGTCAGAGTGTTCTACAGCACCCGCAGCCAGGCTTACATCAAGCCGGAACTGGTCGACCTGGCGCGCGGACTGGGCTTCGGCGGGGGCGACCGCATTGTGCGCCACGAGTCGCCCGGCAAATGGCAGGTCGACCCGCAGCGCTTCCTGGCCCTGGCCTGAGCCGACGCGCCACCCGGCACGGCATCAGAAGAATTCGGCGGTATCGTTCGAGGCCGCCGCCTGCACCATGCCGTGCGAGACCAGGTCGTCGTAGTGACAGGCGCGATTGCGGCCGCTGCTCTTGGCGTGGTATAGCGCCTGGTCGGCATGGCCGAGGGTCATTACCGGCGATTCGAAGGCGCTGATCGCGACGAAGCCGACGCTGACCGTCACCCGCCCCACTTGCGGGAAGCCGTGATTGGCCACGCCGGCGCGAAAGCGTTCGATGATCTTCCAGGTATTGTCCAGCGTGGTCGAGCGCAGCAGCACGACGAATTCTTCGCCGCCAAAACGGAATACCCGGTCCTGGGCACGGAACGAGGATTGCAGCAGGTTGGCGATCAGGATCAGCACTTCATCGCCGTACAGGTGGCCGAAGCGGTCGTTGACCGCCTTAAAGTGATCGACGTCGACCACTGCCAGCCACTGTTTTTCCTGACCATTCGGCTGGCGCCGTTCCGGGAAGCCGGGCAGGCGCACATCCTGCTGCTGCGCGCTGTGCAGCATGCGCGCCAGCTGGTCGTCGAAGGTCTTGCGGTTGAGCAGCCCGGTGAGGGAATCGCGCTCGCTGTAGTCGAGCAGGTTCTGGAAGTTGCGGTACACGCCGACGATGCCGCCGACCATGTGGACGGTGACGTCGGTGAACGGTTTGTCGTCGCGGATTTCGAGGCAGGTGCCGGCCTTGTCGCCGAACCAGATCGGCAGCCATAGCGTGCGCATGCCGTCGTCGTCGAGCGCTTCGGCACTGGGCCGCCGCGCGATCAGACACTGCATCAGTACCGGATGGCTGGCCAGCGCTTCGCCAGGGCAGCCCTCATGCGCTTCTTCGAGGCGGGCGGGGCTGCCTCTGCGGATCGATGCGCGCGCGCGCAGGACTTGTTGCCCAGATACAGTGCCAATGCGCAGGATGCGGGTCTGTACGGCCCCGGCCAACTCCTGCACCGCCGAGATCACGGAAATGTCGAGCATTGCGTGGTCGCGGTGGCCGGTCATGTCCACCATATGTTTCAGAAGCGAATCCATGTCGTTCCCGCAATGTGATCTAGAGGCTGGCGCATGAACGATGTCCATATCGGGCGCCTACGCATTTGGCATTTCATTAGAGCAATAAAATCAGCATAACGGCTTTCTGCATTAATTTCAATTATGCAAATAAAATTTTCCTGCGCGTGTTTGATGTTTACGAATTTTTAGACAGCACCATGCTGTTTATCGGCGTCAAAAAAATTCCTCAAAACAAAAAATGATTCCTTTGGGAAAAATTGTCTGTAATCAAATTGCCGTACAGCATCACATTTTATAGTGAACTCACTGACACGGAACGCGAAGCAGCCAGTCGCAAGAAGCGCAGTTGTCGCAGTCAGCGCCCCCGGTCAGTGTTTCATCAACCTACCATATGGGAGTACGTTATGAGCAACTTCATGTCTGCAGTCAAAACCTTCGTTGCTGACGAAAACGGTGTGACCGCGATCGAGTACGGCCTGATCGCTGCACTGATCGGTGTGGTGATCGCTGGTGCCGCCAAAACCGTGGGTGGCGATCTGAAGACTTTGTTCGGAGAGATCAGCACCGCGCTCCAGAATAAGTAAGCAGCACTTGCCCTCCGGGACATTCGGCCCGGAGGGCTTTTTTGTTTCGAGGATGCCATGCTAATCGAACCATATCTGGACTTGAGTCTCCTTTTGCTGGTTTGTATTGCTGCCATTAATGATCTGGCGACGCGCCGCATTCCCAACCGGTTGTTGCTGATCGGCCTGGCTTGCGCTCTGTTGTTGCATCTGCTCTCTGCAAGCCCTGGCGCATCCGTGCTGAAAGCATTTTCCGGCATGGGAGTCGGCTTCGCGATATTTCTGCCGTTTTATCTGCTGCGCGGCATGGCGGCCGGCGATGTCAAGCTGATCGCCGTCGTCGGGGCATTCATCGGTCCCGAGGAAGCATTCGAGGTCGCCGTGCTGACGTGGTGCGTCGGCGGCGTCATGTCATTGTGCGTCGTGCTGATGAATGGCCGCCTGCGGCTGGCGTTCACCAACATCCGCTACCTGTTATACGGCTTCATGGTACCGGGCATCCATATGACCGACATGCCGCTCCAGCAGAGCGCCGGTTCTATTCCATATGGGCTGGCCATCGCGGTCGGCACGATCACGGTCCTGCTTCGTCACTACGGTTGAGTCCGCTTTGGCAAAGCGCAAGGGTGGACTGGAAGGTGGTCGTTAGAATCAATCCGACCTCTTTCAGAAAACATGAAGGTTTCTAGGGGATTTCGATGTTTGAAACGCTATCGACAGGCAATACCGCAACGGCCTTGCGCACGCTCCAGGGCAGTATGGCGGACGCATCGGACGTCATGCCGATCCTGCCCCGCCAGGCCAAGACAGTGCGCGACACCGGTCTCGAGCCACGCTTCGTGGCCGACCTGGTGCTCAAGGCGATCGAGGCCAGCGGCAAGGCGCCGCTGCCGCTCCTGGCGGGCAAGTTGCGTCTCTCGATCAGCGTGCTGCGCGAGGTGCTCAACCCGCTGATCGCCGAGCAGCAGGTGGACGTCGCCTGGTGCGGCGAATCCGATATCGACATGCAGTACCAGTTGACCCCGATCGGCCAGCGCACCGCCGCCGACGCGCTCGCGCGTTGCCGCTACGTCGGACCGGCGCCCGTGACGCTGGCGGCCTACCGTGCGATGGTCGAACGCCAGGCGCTGCGCCATGCCGATGCCGATGCCGAACGCATTATCCCTGCCCAGCTCGCGGCGGTGCTCGGCGAGGATGGCCTGGCAGCGGATGCGCGCGCCACCCTGGGCGCAGCGCTGTACGCACGGCGTTCGCTGCTGCTGTATGGCCCATCGGGCAGCGGCAAGACCCAGCTGGCACGCAAGCTCGGGCGCCTGTTGCCCGGAGCGATCGCCGTGCCGCATGCCCTGATCGTTAGTGGCCAGGTGATCCGCCTGTTCGATCCTGCCATCCACGTCGCACCTCCGCCGTCGGCGCGCGGCAGCACCCAGGAAGAGCGCCGCAGCAGCGATGCCCGCTGGGCGGTGTCGCAACGGCCGCTGGTGCATGTCGGCGCCGAGCTGGCCCGCGAGACCCTCGAGCTGCGCTACGACGCCGAACAGGGGGTGTACCACGCGCCGCCGCATCTGCAGGCCAACAACGGCATGCTGGTGGTCGACGATGTCGGCCGCCAGCGCATGCCGGCCGCCGAGCTGCTCAACCGGTTCATCGGCCCGCTCGATGCCGGTACCGACCAGCTGGCACTGCAGGGCGGCCAGACCGAGATCGTGCCGTTCGACGCTGCCGTCGTGTTCGCGACCAACCTGAATCCGGCCATGGTGTTCGACGACGCCGCATTGCGCCGCATCGGCTACAAGACCGGCATCGGGGCGTGGTCGCCGAATGCCTATCGCACCCTGCTGCGGCGCCAATGCCGGCTGCGCCGCATCGACTACGACGAAGGCACGGCCGACCACCTGATCAAGCGCCTGCATCCGCAGTCCGGGCGAGCACTGTTGGCCTGCTATCCGGGCGAACTGCTGGACCGGGTCGCCGATTTCGCCGGATTTGCCGGCAGTGAGGCGCGCCTGACCATAGCCGCAGTCGAGCAGGCCTGGCGCAGTATGTTCATTGCCGGCGACGTGGAGGCTTGAATGAAGAACAAGCGTGCTCTCATCCTGATGGTCGTTGCCATTCTGTTCGGCCTGGCCGCGGTGGTGTTCGCATCGCGCTGGCTGTTGACCCAGCCGGGCGGCGCGAACGGCCGCATCCTGGTGGCCAGTGCCGACATCAGCCTCGGCCAGCGCCTCGCGCCCGAGATGTTCAAGCTGACCGAGTGGCCATCCGGCAGCCTGCCGAAAGACGCGTTCACCGATCCGCAACGGCTCAACGGCCGTGTCCTCAAGAGCAACTTGGTCATGGGCGAGCCGGTCACCGAAGCCAAGCTGGCGCCGGCCGGCACCCTGGGCGGTCTGTCGGCCCTGATCACCGAAGGCAAGCGTGCGATCACGGTGCGCGTCAACGACGTGATCGGCGTCGCCGGCTTCGCGCTGCCGGGCAACTATGTCGACATCATCGTCAGCACCCAGAAGGACATGCAGCCCGGCGCCGAAGGGCGCGAGCAGAGCATTTCGAAGATCGTGCTGGAACGGATTCTTGTGCTGGCGGTCGCGCAGGAAGTCAGCCGTGACGAGACCAAGCCGAAGGTGGTCAATGCAGTCACGCTCGAAGTCACGCCGGAACAGGCCGAAAAACTCGACCTGGCGCGCAGTGTCGGCACGCTGTCGCTGGCCCTGCGCAACCAGGTCGACCCGCAGTCGGCGGCGACCGAGGGTGCCACCAAGTTGACGCTGCTGCCGCCGGCAACGCCGGTGCCGCCGAAGCCGGCGCCGAAGCCCGTCCCCAGGCCAGCCGCGGCACCACGTCCGGTGGTGGTCAAGGCGGCGGCACCGGTGCGGCGCGATTGCGTCAGCGTATTGAACGGTCTGCGCATGACGCAGGAATGCTTCTGAATTTATCCCGGGGTGAGGTCATGAACGCAAGCCTGATGCAAACACCGATGTTCCGCTGCCTGGTCGCCGCCGGCCTGGTCCTGGCGGCCGCCGGACCCGCGTGCGCAGCCAAGGCCAAGGGGCAGAACGCGGATGATACGGCCCAGGCGGCGCCGGCACGAACCGAGGTCGGCCCGAACTGCCAGGGTATGGCCGCCAGGCCGGCCCAGCTGGCCCTGCAGGTCGGCAAGTCAAGCCTGATGCGCCTGCCCGAAGCAGTCCAGCACCGCAGTGTCGGCAATCCGGCCGTGGTACAGGCGCTGCTGGTCGCACCGGATACGCTGTATATCGCCGGCGTCGACGTCGGCACCACCAACATGATCGTGCAGGGCCGCAGCGGCGTGTGCAGCATGCTCGACATCACGGTCGCGATCGATCCGGCACCGCTGCAGGCCACGCTGGCTGCGGTCATGCCCGAGGAGCGCGACATCAAGGTCATGGCGGCAGCCGACACGCTGGTCCTGAGTGGCAGCGTGAGCGATGCCGCCGCCGCCTCACGCGTCGTCGAACTGGCAAACGCCTACGTACGCCGGCCCTTGCGCGCACTGGCCGTGCCCAAGCCGGACAAGGAAGAAGCAGAACCAAAGGACACGAGCGGCAGTGCCGCCCAGGCGGCCAGCACCCGCATCGTCAACCTGCTCAGTGTGAGCGCCCCGCAGCAGGTCCAGCTCGAGGTCAAGGTCGCCGAAGTGTCCAAGACCCTGCTCGAGCGCCTGGAAGCCGGCGCCGCCTGGCGCTTCGGTTCCGGCAGCTGGGCCGCGACGCTGGCAACCGATTTCATCACCGGGAAAGCCAGCAGTACACTCAGCGCCACCAAAGGTGCCACCAACGGCGTCAAGGCTGCAGCTGAACGCCAGGATGGCCTCGTGCGCATCCTGGCCGAACCGAACGTGATGGCGATCAGCGGTCAGGAAGGGACTTTCCTCGCGGGCGGCAAATTCTACATACCCGTCGCCCAGGAGAACAACCGGGTCACGCTGGCCGAGAAGGAGTTCGGTGTCGGCCTGCGTTTCACACCGACCGTGCTCTCCGGCGGCCGCATCAACCTGCGCGTGGCGCCGGAGGTGTCGGAATTGTCGCGCGACGGCATCGGGATCTCGGTCAACGGCTTCAATGGCGTGGCAGTGCTGCCGGTCGTGACCACGCGCCGCGCCAGCACCACCGTGCAGCTGTACGACGGCCAGAGCTTCGCGATCGGCGGCCTGGTCAAGAACAACCTGGTTTCCAACCTGAAAGGCTTGCCTGTGCTTGGCGAAGTGCCGATCCTGGGCGCGCTGTTCCGCAGCACCGACTACCAGCAGGATCGCACCGAACTGGTCTTCGTGATCACCGCGCGCCTAGTCAAGCCGCTGCCGGGGGCAGGCTATGAACTGCCGACCGACAAGATCGGCGTGCCGTCGCGCGGCGCGATCCTGCTCGGCGGGCGGCTGGATGGTCCTGCACCCGAAACCACCAGCGCCGCCCAGTCGGCGCCGGCGCCGGCGCTGGTACCGCCCGCGCCGCACAGCAGCGGCGGCTTCGAACTGAAATAGGAGGCGAGAATGACGATCCGACGCAATCTGCCGGTGCTGCCGGTGTCGCTGGCGCTGGTGCTGGGCGCGACGCTGCAGGGCTGCAGCTCGACCCCGCGCTTCAACGACCACTTCGGCGCCGCCATGCGCGCCAATCTTTCTGCCCAGGTCATCAACCCGGCGGCATCGGCGAATGCCAATCCCGCCATCGGCGTGGACGGTGCTGCCGCCCACGCGGCCCAGGAGCGCTACCAGCGCTCGTTCAAGGACAAGGATGCCAGTGCCGACCGTTCGCTGGTCAACGGGAACGGCGCCCAATGATGCAGCGCGCGTGGCTCCGGCCCGAGCACGCAGCACCGCCCGCACCCAGCATTGATACGATCGCCCGCCGCCCCGAGGAACCCGATGAAAGCCCTCTTGATCAGCCGCGACACCCAGCTTTACGCGGAGATCGCCTCCCAAGGGGCGGCGCGCGTGCCGCCGCTGAATGTCGGCGCCAGCCGCGCCAGCCTGCGTGACGCGCTCGATCGTCCGCTGGCGGAGGCGCCGGCGCTGGTCGTGGTCGACGTCAGCGACGCCGATGCGGCCGACGGCGACCTCCTGGAGCGGCTGACCCGCCATTACGCAGCGGCGCATTTCATGCTGCTGACCGATAACCACCATCCCGAGATCCTGATCCGCGCCATGCGGGTCGGCGTGCGCGAGGTGCTGCAACTGCCGTTGCTGCACAGTGCCCTGCACGAAGCGATTGACCGCATCGCTGCCAGCGCCGGTGTGGCGTCGGTCCACGACGGCAAGGTGCTGGCCTTCATCGCCTGCAAGGGCGGCAGCGGCGCGACCTTCATCTCGACAAATTTCGGCTACGCGCTGGCAACCCTGGCCGACAAGAAGGTACTGTTGATCGACCTGCACCGCCAGTTCGGAGATGCCACGCTGTACGTCTCCGACCAGAAGCCGGTCATGACGTTGGCCGACGTGTGCCAGCAGATCGCGCGTATCGACGGCCCGTTCCTGGATTCGTGCCTGGTGCACGTCGCACCCGGCTTCGGCGTGCTGGCTGCCGCTGACGATCCCGGCCAGACCAGCGAGGCCAAGCCCGAGCACATCGACACCATCCTGCGCGTCGCGCGCCAGCATTACGATTACATCCTGCTTGACGTCGGCCGCCAGATCGACGCGGTTTCGCTGCGCGCGCTCGACAGCACCGATGCGATCTATCCGGTGCTGCAGCTGGCATTGCCCGACATCCGCGATGCGCGCCGCCTGCTGGATATCTTCCGTTCGCTGGGCTACCTCACCGACCAGATCCGGCTGATCGTCAACCGTTACGAAAAAGGCGGCAAGCTGCGCCTACAGGACTTGAACGCGGCGCTCGGTGCCGAGGTGCTGCACACCATTCCCAATGATTACGTTGCCGTCACCGATTCGGTCAACCAGGGCATTCCAGTGCTGCAGCTGGCACGCGGCAGTGCCGCCGCGCGCAGCCTGGCCGACCTGGTCGAGATCGTGACCGAGCGCCGTATCGTCGAATCCAGGGGCGGTCTGTTCGACCGCCTGTTCGGGCGCGGCGAAGGCGATTATTAACTGTCCAAGGAGCCGTCCATGTCCCTGCGCGAGCGCCTGTCCGGAACGGACGAGGAACGCCAATACCAAGCCGTGCCTGCGGTAGCCCAGCACGCCTACCAGGAGCTAAAAAAGACGATGCACCAGCTGATCCTCGACAGGATCGATCTGGAGCGCCTGAAGCGCCTGACCACCGAGCAGTTCAAGCACGAGCTGGCGCTACTGGTGCAGCGCATCGTCGAAGAAGAACGCATCGTGCTGAACCAGCAAGAGCGCCACAACCTGGTGCTCGACATCCAGCACGAGATGCTGGGCTTCGGCCCGCTCGAGCCGCTGCTGAACGATCCAACCGTGTCCGACATCCTGGTCAACACGCACAACAAGGTGTACGTCGAACGGCGCGGCCGCCTTGAGCTCACCGACATCGCCTTCCACGACAACGCTCACCTGATGAAGATCATCGAGAAGATCGTCTCGCGCGTCGGCCGCCGCGTCGACGAGTCGAGTCCGATGGTCGATGCGCGCCTGCCTGACGGCTCGCGCGTCAACGCGATCATCCCGCCGCTGGCGGTCGACGGGCCGCTGGTCTCGATCCGCCGCTTCGGTGCGACACCGCTCACGGTGCAGAACCTGCTCGACTACAAGAGCGTCACGCCGCCGATGGTCAAAGTCATGGAAAGCCTGGGTCTGGCCAAGGTGAACATCCTGATTTCGGGCGGCACCGGCAGCGGCAAGACCACCATGCTGAACCTGATCTCCGGCTTCATCCCCGGCAACGAGCGTATCGTGACGATCGAGGACGCGGCCGAGCTGCAACTGCGCCAGCCGCACGTGGTACGCCTGGAGACGCGCCCGCCCAACATCGAGGGCAAGGGCGAGGTCACGCAGCGCGCGCTGGTCCGCAACTCGCTGCGCATGCGCCCCGACCGCATCATCCTGGGCGAAGTGCGCGGACCCGAAGCGCTCGACATGCTGCAGGCGATGAACACCGGTCACGAAGGCTCGCTGGCGACGATTCACGCCAACACCGCGCGCGACGCGCTGGCGCGACTGGAGAACATGGTCGGCATGGCAGGCGTGAGCCTGACGCCGCGCGCGATCCGCCAGCAGATCTGCTCGGCCATCACCGTGATCCTGCAGGCCACGCGCCTGACCGACGGCACGCGCAAGCTGGTCAGCATGCAGGAAGTCACCGGCATGGAAGGCGACATCATCTCGATGCAGGAAATCTTCCGCTTCGAGCAGACCGGGGTCGACACCGACGGCAAGGTGCAGGGCCATTTCTGCGCCACCGGCGTGCGGCCGCGCTTCGCCGATCGTCTCAGGATGTTCGGCGCGCCGGTGCCGGAAGATACCTTCGACCCGGACCGCATCTTTACCTAGCAGGCAGCTGCCGCGGAGTCTCGCATGGACATCCTGTTCTATGGTTTCGTCGTATTCCTGTTCGCTGGCGTCATCCTCGGCATCGAAGGCGTGTACCTGTGGTGGATAGGCACGCACGGCGCGGCCGCGCAGCGCGTGGCGCGCCGCCTGCAGCTGATGTCGGGAACCGCAGGGCGCTCCGAACGCATCTCGATCCTGAAGCAGCGGCGCTTCGCCCGCAACGACCTGGCCGACCGGCTGCTGCACCGCCTCGCGCTGGCCCATCGCGTCGACCGCCTGCTGGTGCAGTCGGGGATTAAGTGGTCGGTCCAGCAGTTCCTGCTGTGGTCGGGCACGGCACTGCTGGCAGGGGCGTTCCTGGCTGCGCAGTGGCCCTTGCCGCTGGCGCTGCGCATCGGACTGGCGCTGCTGTTCTCGATCATCCCCATGCTGCTGGTCAAGCGCGCGCGCCGGCGGCGCCTGGCGCGCATCGAGCAGCAGTTGCCGGAGGCCGCCGATTTCATCGCACGCGCGCTGCGCGCTGGCCACTCGTTCACTAATGTCCTGCAAATCGTCGGCAACGAAATGCCGGAGCCGCTCAGCGCCGACTTCCGCATCACCCGCGAAGAAATCAACTATGGCGTGCCGATGGCCGAAGCACTGCACAACATGGCGGCGCGGATTCCATTGACCGACTTGCGCTACCTGATCATTGCGGTCCTGATCCAGCGCGAGACCGGCGGTAACCTGGCCGAGATCCTCACCAGCATCAGCCACATCATCCGCGAGCGCCTGAAGCTGGTGGACAGGGTGCGCGTGCTGTCGGCCGAAGGCCGGATGTCGGCCTGGATCCTGGGCCTGCTGCCGTTTGGCGTGGGCGGCATGCTGGTGCTGACCAATCCGGACTACATCGGCATCCTGTGGACCGACCCGACCGGTATCAAGCTGGTCTGGGCCGCGCTGATCATGATCGTCATCGGCGTGCTGTGGCTGCGCAAGATGATCCGCATTCACATCTGAGGAGCCGTCGATGACAAGCGCACAGTTACTGTTCCTGTTGATCGTGTTCGCGGTCGTCTGCGGCCTGGTGGGCGTTGGCATGATGCTGTTCGCGCCCGGCGCCCTGCAGACGCGTCTGGCCAGCTTCAAGGGCGGCACCGACGACAGCCAGGCCGATCGCAGCAGCTGGACCGAGCGCGTCGCGCGGGTGGTGCGGCCGCTGAGCCGGCTGTCGGTGCCGGAAGAGGGCTGGGAAAAATCGCCCTTGCGTACCCGCTTCATGAACGCCGGCTGGCGCAACCCGTCGGCGCCGGCGCTGTACTTCGCTTCCAAGACCATGCTGGCACTGTGCCTGCCGGCCCTCGCCGGCATCGTGCTGGCCTTCAAGCCCGCGCCCACGGCCAGTACCAACGTGCTGCTCCTGCTGCTGATGGCGTCCTGTGGCTACTACCTGCCCAATGTGGTGCTGAGGCGCATGGTCGAACGCCGCAAGCGCGAGATCTTCGAAACCATCCCGGACGCGCTCGATCTGCTCACCGTCTGCGTCGAGGCCGGCCTGAGCCTGGAGCGCGCCATGGTCAAGGTCGCGGGCGAAATCCACATCAAAAGCGTGACCCTGGCGCAGGAATTGCAACTGGCGCTGATGGAAATGCGCGCCGGTTTCAGCAAGGAGAAGGCGATGCGCAACTTCGCCCTGCGCATCGGCCTAGACGACGTCGATTCGCTGGTTGCCATGCTGATCCAGTCGGAGCGCTTCGGCACCAGCATCGGCGATGCCCTGCGCGTGTACTCCGACAACCTGCGCAACAAGCGCCGCATGATCGCCGAGGAGGCGGCCGCCAAAATCGGCCTGAAACTGCTGTTCCCGCTCATCTTCTGCATCTTTCCGACGCTGCTGATGGTGCTGGTGGGTCCTGCGGGCATCCAGCTCCGGCGCATGTTCAGCGCTGTCGGCGGCACTAATTGATATGAGTGGAGAGTCTTATGCGTACCCGAATCCTTGTGAGCGCCTTGTCCTTGCTATGCAGCGGCGTCCTGCTGGCTGGCTGCGGCAGCACGCTGCTGCGTGAGGACGCGGCGGCACCCGTCATGTCGTCTGCCGACGACGCCTATCTGCGCGGCCGCAACCTGCACCTCGAGCGCCGCTATGACGAAGCGATCGCTGCCTACCAGGCCGCGCTGCAGGCCGATGCCGGCCACGTCAATGCCAACAACGGCTTGGCGATCGCCTATGCCGAGCAGCGCGACTTCGCCAAAGCGATCCCGATCTGGCGCGCGCTGACCCAGGGCGCCCACCTGGGCTCGGGACGGGCCACCGCGTTCCTGTTCGGTAACCTGGGCTACGCCTATTTCTTGGCCGGTAACTACGACGAAGCCCAGGTCGCGCTCGAAAAGGCCTGCCTGCTCGACCCGCTCAATGCGCGCTCGTGGCAGTACCTGGGCGAGACCCTGCAAAAGCTCGGCCAGAACGAGCGCGCTCGCCAGATGCTGAGCCAGGCCAGTGCCCTGCGTGAGCACGATTTCCAGGCCGACTATGCGGCGGCCGGCGGCGGCAGCCGCATGCCCGCGCTCGAGCGGGCGGTGCAAGCCACGCAGGCGGGGCAGGCGCGGCCGGACCAGGAATGGGCGTTCGTCGAAGTGACCCGGGCACCAAGCGGCGTGCTCGAACTGCGCCGCGTGCTGCCCTCGGCACCGGCGCCGAAAGCGCCGCCACCATCGCTGCCGGATCCGGCACAGCCGGCCATCACCGCCGCGCTCGAGATCAGCAACGGCAACGGACGCCAGGGCATGGCCAGGCTGGTGTCGCGCCAGATCCGTGATCCCGGCGTGAAAATCGTGCGCCTGACCAACGAAAAGGGATACAAGGTGCGCCAGACCCGAATCGAATACCAGCCCGACTTCCGCGACCTCGCCGAGCGCCTGGCGCGGCGCTTCGGCACCGCCACTCCGGTCGAAGTCAGGATGGCCGGACGCGCCGACGTGCGCATGGTGATCGGCCACGACCTGCCGCCGCAGCGGCTTGCCTACCGGCCGGGAGCCGGCAGCGCCACCGTCATGGCAAGTACGCCTTGATGCGGGAGTGACTTTTTTGCAACGATATCGGGCGCCAGACTTAGCAGAAATTAGCAATAATTAAATTTCAATAAATTCGGAGAATTGCCATGACCTTTACTCGTCGTTTTCAGTCCGCCATTGCTCAATCCGTTATCGCCGGCACCTTGCTGGTCTCGGTCGTCGCCTGCGCCCCGACCGCTACCCGTGAAGGCACCGGCGAATACGTCGACGACAGCGTCATCACCACCAAGGTGAAAGCTGCCTATGCCGCCGACCCGACGGTCAAGGCGACCCAAGTGAAGGTGGAAACCTTCAAGGGCACCGTGCAGCTGAGCGGCTTCGTCGACTCGCCGGAGAGCGCCCGCCGTGCCGTCGAACTGGCACGCGGTATCAAGGGTGTGAAATCGGTCAAGAACGACACGGTCGTCCGTTAAGATCCGTATTACCCGAAGAACAGGCGGCCAGTGCCGCCTGTTTTTTTATGTCAGGCTTTGGCTCACTGCCAGCTGACCTTGCCGAAGCCGTCGGTGGTCGCATTGCGCGTCGCCGGCTTGCCGTACACGGTGGCCGAACCCATGCCGCTCATGCTGATGTTGGCGGCGGTCCTGGCGAACACGCTGGCGCCGCCCAGGCCCGACATGTCCAGGTCGACCGTATCCGCACGCAGCCCCTGCGCATCCAGCCCGCCGATGCCGCCCAAGTGCGCGCGCAGCAGCCGGGTTTTGCCATTGACCGTGATGTGGCCGGCGCCGCCCAGGTGCAGCTCGACCCGCTCCGCCTGTCCCGGATCGAGCGTCAGACCGCCGACCCCGCCCAGGCGCGCATCGACGTCGCGGTACTGCCCCGTGAACCGCACCGCGCCGGCGCCGTCCAGTGACAGGGTCACGCGGTTGCCGCTGAAGCCCGACAGCTCGCTCGAGCCGACACCCTGCGACACGAATTCCTGCAGGTTCGGCACCGTCAGGTCGGCGCGCAGGTCGCCGGCGCTGCCATTGATACGCAGGTTGTCGTCCATGTCGATGACCAGCGTGTCGCCGCGCTGGACAGTCCTGATCTTCGCCAGGTAGCGGCGCTCGCCGGACAGCACCAGCGAAGGCGGTCCCTGGCGCAGGTTGAGGCGGATGACGCCGCCCAGGTGGACTTTCGAGACGGCGGCGTCGATGTTGCGGGTTTCCCGCACGACGTCGTCGGCCACGGCGCCGTGCATCGCCAGCGACAGGGTGATGGCCAGCAGGGCGCTGCCGAGGATCTTGTTCATGGGATGTCTCCAGTAGTGATCGCTTGCATCCACTATAGGCATGCCCTGCAGTGCCGGCAGCGTAATTGCGACAGGCTGCGCCATCGGCGGCATGGAACGTCATATCCGGCGGTTTCAGGACTGCAGAGCGTCCCACGCCAGCCCGAACCTGGCCAGGTATTTCTTGAGCCGGTCGGCATCGTTCGGCTGGCGCTTGGCCTGGCGCGAGACGGCGAACAGGCTGCGTCCCGCTTCCGACAGCGACTTCGATGCGCGGCACACGCGTATTACCGCTTGCAGCTGCAGCGCATCGAAGCGGTCGAGCTGCGCCGCCACGGCCTCGCCCAGCAGCGCATCGAGGTCGACCGCATCGCCGTCCCCGGCCTGCAAGCCGTCCGCCGGTCCGGCAATGGCCGGCTGCCACAGGCGTGCCAGGCGCAGCGCCTCGGCGTCGACGATCTCGCCGGTGATGCGTCCGGCCTCGGCCAGCGTGGCCATACGCGTCATCGAAGCCGACAGGTCACGGAAGTTGCCGCTCCAGCGCGCCTGTGCCGACATGGCGAAGCGCATATAGCGGTCGCGCGCCTCCTTGTTGAAACGGACCATCTGCCCATGCTCGGCGCCAAAGGCGCGCAGCAGGTAATCGATGTTCGGCTCGATGTCTTCGCGCCGCTCGCCCAGTCCTGGCAATTCGTAGGTCCACAGGTTGATGCGCGCGAACAGATCGTCGCGGAAACGCCCGCGCGCGACTTCCCGCGCCAGGTCGCGGTTGGTGCCGGCGATCAGCTGGAAATCGCTGTGCACTTCATGGTCGGCGCCGACCGGCAAGAAGCGCTTTTCCTCGATCGCCTTGAGCAGCATGGCCTGCTCGTCCAGGCCCAGCTCGCCGATCTCGTCCAGGAACAGCAGGCCCTTTCCGGCGCTGCGCAGCAGGCCGGCGCGCTCGCTCGCCGCGCCCGTGAATGCGCCCTTGACGTGGCCGAACAGCGTCGACGCCGCCCCGTCGCCGTGCAGGGTGGCGCAGTTGATCTCGACGAACCTGCCGTCGAGCTGGCGCCGTGCCTTCTTCAATTCATACAGGCGCCGCGCCAGGAACGACTTGCCGGCGCCGGTGGGACCCATCAGCAGCATCGGCGCGCGCGACTTGATCGCCACCCGCTCGATCTCGTCGATCATCGCATTGAAGCGCGGATTGCGGGTCGCGATGCCCGATTTCAAAAAGGCCACGCCTTCCTGCTGCTCGTGCGAAAAGCGCTGCGCGATCTGGTCGTACTTCGACAGATCGAGGTCGATCAGCGCAAACGAACCCGGCGCGCCGGGCGCATGGCGGCGTGGGGGCGACGTCTGCAGCAGGCGCCCCGGAAAATAATTCGCCTCGGTCATCAGGAACATGCAGATCTGGACCACGTGGGTACCGGTGGTGATGTGGACCCAGTATTCCTCGCGCTCGGGATCGAAGGGGTAGTCCCTGGCGAAATCGAACAGCGCACTGTAGACCTGTTCGAAATCCCAGGGATCGTCCAGCGCCAGCGTGTGCGACACCACCTGGGTTTCCGGCGACACCGCCCCCATATCCTCGATCACCTGCCGCACCAGGCCCTCGTAGCCGCGATTGCATAGCAGTTCGAAACGGTCGATGACCACATCCTCATGCTGGGTGAGAGCGACCGACGGCCGCCATTTTTCCCAGCGTGCGCTGCCCTTGCCGCTGTCGAGCTGGGTCCCGACGAAACCGATCACGACGATTTTCTTGTTCTTCATTTTATAAGGGTTTATACAATCGTATAAATTCTGGATATTTCATATTGGAATCCAAAATCGCCTTTGTCAACCTTCGTAAAACGTTTTTGCTTGCCAATCAAGCACTTGGCGTCGCGTTTGGTTGCCGTTGAAGTGCTGGCACGCCGCTTGCAAAAGAGAAGGGGCAAACAAGATAAACGAGATCAACGAAGAGGGAGAGCGATCATGGGCTGGATCATCAGCGTCGGCAGGGCCGGCAGCGCAACAAAACAAAAAAACGCACAGACAGGCGGCCAGGTCGTGTCGGTCAGCATCGACGTGCAGGGCGTACCGGCCCGCGTCAAGGTGTTCAACGACGCTGGCGCGGTCCCGGCCTGGCAGGCACGGCGCATCTGGCGCAACCTGCTGACCACCCTGGCCGATACCGAATAAGTCACAGACAAGCAATGCAGTCGACACGAGAGAGCACGATCATGAACCAAGCATACAAAGACCAGCACTACGACACCCTGGAGGTGGCTGGCGGCCGTCCGGTCAAGATGTGGACCCGCGGCGTCCCGGTCGAAGAAGAAGCCAAACAGCAGCTGGCGAACACCGCGCGCATGCCCTTCATCTACAAGCACATGGCCGCCATGCCCGACGTCCACCTGGGCAAGGGGTCGACCATCGGCAGCGTGATCCCGACCCTGGGTGCGGTGATCCCGGCCGCGGTCGGCGTCGACATCGGCTGCGGCATGATGGCGGCCAAGACCACGCTGAGCGCGAACGACCTGCCGGACAACCTGGGACCGCTGCGCAGCGCGATCGAGCGCTCGGTACCGCACGGGATGTCGCCCAAGACGCGCGGCTTCAAGGGACGCGACAAAGGTTCGTGGGACACGCCGCCGCATGCGGTCGACACGGCCTGGATGGCGCTGAAAGACGAATTCGACGTCATCTGCCAGAAGACCCCGAAGCTGAAGAACACGAATAACTACAAGCACCTGGGCACGCTCGGCACCGGCAACCACTTCATCGAGATCTGCCTCGATGAAGAAGGCTTCGTCTGGTTCATGCTGCACTCGGGCTCGCGCGGCGTCGGCAACGCGATCGGCAGCCATTTCATCGAAGTGGCCAAGCAGGACATGCGCACCCACATCGCCAACCTGCCCGACAAGGACCTGGCCTACCTGAAGGAGGGCACGCAGCACTACGACGACTACGTCGAGGCGGTCGGCTGGGCGCAGAAGTTCGCGCGCATGAACCGCGAAGTCATGATGCGCAACCTGATCGCGGCCGTGCGCACAGTGATCCACAAGCCGTTCGAGACGCACCTGGAAGCGGTGAACTGCCACCACAACTACGTGCAGAAGGAACAGCACTTCGGCCAGGAAGTGCTGGTCACGCGCAAGGGTGCGGTGTCGGCGCGCGCGGGCGAACTGGGCATCATTCCGGGCTCGATGGGCGCGAAGAGTTATATTGTGCGCGGCAAGGGCAATCCGGACAGTTTTCATAGCTGCAGCCACGGTGCCGGCCGCACGATGAGCCGCACCGAGGCCAAGCGTCGCTATTCGGTCGAGGACCAGGTGCGCGCCACCGAAGGCGTCGAATGCCGCAAGGATGCCGCCGTGATCGACGAGATCCCGATGGCCTACAAGGACATCGACGCCGTGATGCAGGCGCAGAGCGACCTGGTCGAAGTGGTGCATACGCTCAAGCAGATCGTATGCGTGAAGGGGTAAAGGAGATGGGGATGATCGAACTGGATGGCGCATTGGGCGAGGGCGGCGGCCAGATCCTGCGCACGTCGCTGACGCTGGCCATGATCACCGGTCAGCCGTTCCGCATCCGGCGCATCCGCGCCAACCGCAGCAAGCCGGGCCTGATGCGCCAGCACCTGGTGGCGGTGCAGGCCGCCGCCCAGGTCTGCGGCGCCGACGTGAGCGGGGCAAGCCTCGGCAGCCAGGAGCTGGAATTCATCCCGGGCACGCTGCGCGGCGGCGACTACCGCTTCGCGATCGGCAGCGCCGGCAGCTGCACGCTGGTGCTGCAGACGGTGCTGCCGGCGCTGCTGTACGCCGAGGTGCCGTCGACGCTGCGCGTGTGCGGCGGCACCCACAATCCGATGGCGCCGCCGGTGCAGTTCCTGCAGCGTGCCTGGTGCCCGCGCATGGCCGAGATGGGCGCGCAGATCGACTTGCAGCTGGAGCGTTTCGGCTTCTATCCGGCCGGCGGCGGCGAAGTCGTCGCCACGGTCCAGCCGTGCGCCCGACTGGCGCCGCATGAATGGATGACGCGCGGCGAGCGCAGGCAGGGATATGCGGAGAGCTTCACGGCCGGTATCCCGGCGCGCGTCGCCCAGCGTGAACTGGAGTGCGTCGGCCAGGGCATGAACTGGAGCGAAGACCAGTTATTCGCGCGCCGCCTGCCCGACGAGCAGGGGCCGGGCAATGCGCTGATGCTGACCCTCGAGTACGAGCACGTGACCGAAGTCTTCACCACCTTCGGCGAAAAATCGGTCACCGCGGAAAACGTCGCGCGCCAGGCGGTCGGTCAGGCGCGCCGCTATATCGCCAGCGGCGCCGCCGTCGCCGAATACCTGGGCGACCAGCTGATGCTGCCGCTGGCACTGGCGGGCGGCGGCGGCTTCACGGTGGACCAGGCTTCGCTGCATGCGCGCACCAACGCCGAGGTGATCGAGCTGTTCCTGCCGGTGCGCTTCCACTTCACGCACCGCGACGGCCTCGATTGCTGCGTGGTCGAGCCGCGCTGACGCCAGGCTGGTCTCAGGCGGTGGCCTGGCGCCAGCCGGCGTCGCGCAGCCGCTTCAGTTCCGGCCGCGGCGGCAAGTCTTCGGGCAGGCGCAGTGCCCACACCAGACCCAGGCGGCGCAGGCCGCACAGCAGCCACCAGCCCGGGTCCCATTCACCCTGGTACAAACCCAGCCGCGCCGATCCTGGAAACGCGTGATGGTTGTTGTGCCAGCACTCGCCCATCGTCAGCAGCGACGTGAAGCGGATGTTGCGGCCCTGGACCGCGGCGCTTTCCACCTCGTGGTGCATGCCGCCGTGGTTGTGGGCAAAGTAACCGATCAGCCAGTGGCCGAGGATGCCCGCCGTCACCCGCGCGCACACGCCCCACACCACGAAACCCCAGCCGCCCCAGGCATACAGCAGCAAGGCCGGCGGCAGTTGCTGCAGCATCCAGGTACGCTCGAGCCAGGCCAGCACGCGGTCGCCGGCGATGCGCGGCTCGAGGAGCACGGCCGGTTCGCGCGCGAGCACCAGGTCGCAGTGGATCTGCCACCAGAAATCGCGCCAGAACCCCGCGCCATGACGCAGGTAGGAGTGGCAATCTGGCTGGCGCTGGGCGTAGTCGCGCAGTTCGTGCTGGCGCAGCAGGCCGAGCGGACCGGCCAGCCCGACCAGCACGCCGCACCAGACCAGTAAATAGCCGAGCCAGGCCGGGCATTGAAAACTGTCGTGGATCAGCTTGCGGTGGCTGCCCAGCGAGTGCCCGAGCAGCAGCACGGCGGCGGTCGACAGCGCAAACAGCAGCAGGCCGCGCCAGCTCGCGTACACGGCGCCGCCGCCAAGCGCCGCCAGTGCCATCGCACTGAACCAGAGCGATTTTTTCCATGCATAGCGGACGTGACCGTCCACCAGGTCGCGGCTGGAAGTGGCGTGAACGCGGTGCGTGTGCCGGTCGGGATCCTGCATGCATGACCTCGCGAATAGGTGGGCGAATGCGTGTTCCATAAGTTAGCCGGCAACGATGGTGCCGTCAAACACTGCATGGTGTCTTGCACACGTTTGACGGACCGCATACCTGCCACATGTCCACGGAACCGGCCATGAACGCCGCACTTAAATGCATATCCAGCTTCCATGACACGCGTTGCGCTTCCTTCTGTCGGCAAAAAGCGCCGACGCCGATGATGTGGAGGAGTAGATCATGCGAAATCCTGGAATCCTGGTCGCGTTGGCGGGTGCCGGTGCCGCCGCGCTGCTGGCCTTGTCCCCAAGCTCCGCCGAGAAGGGCTCAGCACCGTCTGCCTTCGATCCCCTGTTCGCCCGCGGCGCCAGCTGCACCCCGCCCCAGGCCGGCCATCCGATCCTGCTCGCCAGCCTGCTGCAAGTCCAGAACCAGCTCCAGCCGCCGCCGACCGAAACGCGTCCCTTCCAGCCCGGCCAGCAATTGCCCGCGCAGGCCGACGGCAGCGCCGACAGTCCACCGCCGCTGTACAAGGACCTGGGTAGATTCCACCTGCCGATCACCACCCGCAGCAGGCAGGCCCAGGCCTATTTCGACCAGGGCATCCGCCTGGCCTTTGCCTTCAACCATGCCGAAGCCGCACGCGCCTTCCGCGCCGCCCAGCAGGCCGATCTCGGCTGCGCCATGTGCTACTGGGGAGAGGCGCTGGTGCTGGGCCCCAACATCAATGCGCCGATGTTCCCGCAGGCGGTGGCCCCGGCCTATGCCGCGGCCAGCAAGGCCGTCAGCCTGGCCGGTACGGCCACGCCGCACGAGCAGGCCGTGATCCGCGCCGTCGCCAAACGCTACGCCGAGGCGCCGCCGGCAGACCGCAAGTCGCTCGACCAGGCCTATGCCGACGCCATGGGCGAGGCGGCGCGCGCTTTTCCCAGCCACGACACGATCCAGGTCCTGTACGCCGAAGCACTGATAGACCTGTCGCCCTGGGATTACTGGCAGGCCGGCGGCACCCAGCCCAAGGGCCGCACGCCGGAGATGATCGCCGCCCTCGAGCGCGTGCTGGCGCACAACCCGAACCACCCGGGCGCCGCCCACTACTACATCCACGCGGTGGAAGCCTCGTCCAACCCCGAGCGCGCCTTGCCCTACGCGCGCCTGCTGGCCAGGCAGATCCCCGGCGCCGGCCACATCGTGCACATGCCCTCGCATATCTATTACCGGCTCGGCCTGTATAAAGAGTCGCTGGACGCCAACCTGCAGGCGGTGGCCGTCGACGAGCGCTACTTCGGCCGCTTGGGCAGCGACCCGGTCTACAAGGGCGCCTACTACCCGCACAATATCCACTTCGTGATGGTCTCCGCCTTGATGGGCGGCGACGGCAAGACAGCACTCGACGCCGCGCATAAACTGGATAAATCGTTACCGCCCGAACTGGTGGCGAAATTCCCGCTGATCCAGCCGGTGAAGGCGGCGCCATACTTCTCGCACGTGCAGTTCAGCAGTGCCGACACGCTGGTCGCGTTGCCGGACCCCGGCCCGGATCTGGTGCTGGTGCAGGCGATGTGGCATTACGCGCGCGCGGTCGGCTTCGCGCGCAAGGGCATGGCGCCCGAGAGCCGGCGCGAGATCGATGCCCTGGGCACCATGGAGCGCAGCGCCGACTTCAAGCCGTTTGCCGCCTGGGGCATCCCGGCCCAGGACATCGTCAGGACCGCGCGCTACGTCGCCACCGGCCGCCTGGCCGATGCGCGCGGCGACCTGCCGCTGGCGCTGGCCGCCTACCGGCAGGCGGTCGCGGTGCAGGACGGACTGCCCTACATGGAGCCGCCGTACTGGTACTACCCGGCGCGGCAGTCGCTCGGCGTGGCCCTGCTGCGCGCCGGCCGGCTGGACGATGCGGAAGACGTGTTCCGCGCATCGCTGGCGCGCACGCCGAGCAATGGCTGGGCGCTACGCGGGTTGATGGAGGTGTATAGGCAGCGTGGGGATGCGGTGTCGCTGCAGCTGGCGCAGCGGCGTTTCGAGACGACCTGGCTGGGGAAGGGCGGGGAGCCGGCGCTGGCGCAGCTGTAAGCGGCGTGTCGAGCAGTGCAGAAAGCAAAAAGCCCAACCATGTAGGCTGGGCTTTCGCGTGAATCTTGGTGCCGGCTGCAGGACTCGAACCCGCCACCTGATGATTACAAATCAACTGCTCTACCTGATGAGCTAAGCCGGCAATGTGGCCAGAATTATACCGCTATTTGATGCGGGTCAACGTAGGCCGGCCACCTTTTTTCGGTGGCTCATTGTCACCGTCGGGCAGATGCGACACTTCCGATGCCGTCTTGGCGGGGACGGCAGCCAATCCCGGCGCTGCCGGCTCGGCGGCGGGGGCCGGTGCCGGCGCGGAGGCCAGCGTCGGGGCAGAGGCCGGCGGGGCCATCTCGGCCGCCGTCGTGCTCACCTCGAAGGCCATGCCCTGGCCGTTTTCGTTGGCATAGATCGCCAGCACGTTCTGCACCGGAATGTAGAGCTCGCGCGACACGCCGTTGAAGCGTGCGCGGAAGGTGATGGCGTCGTTGTCCATCTTCAGGCCCGAGGTGGCGCCGTAGCTGATGTTGAGGATGATCTCGCCCTTCTTCACGTATTCCATCGGAACCGTGGTCGCGGCGTCGACCTTGACCGCCAGATAGGGCGTATGGCCGCTGTCCGTGCACCATTCGTAGATGGCGCGCAGCAGGTACGGCTTGGTAGAGATGTCTGGCATGTTCGGCATTCGGGTTGCATCGAATTGCACGCCAGTGTAATCCGAATCGCCGCGGGGCGTCGAACAACTGGCGTGCAACGTTATCCCGCGAGCGGGACCGGTGCGCTTAACGGCGCATGACTTTCTCGGACGGGGTCAGCGCTTCGATGTAGGCCGGGCGCGAGAAAATGCGCTCGGCGTACTTCATCAGCGGGGCCGCGGTCTTCGACAGCTCGATGCCGTAGTGGTCGAGGCGCCACAGCAGCGGAGCGATCGCCACGTCCAGCATCGAGAACTCGTCGCCCAGCATGTACTTATTCTTCAGGAACAGCGGTGCCAGCGTGGTCAGGCGGTCGCGGATTTCGGCGCGGGCCCGGTCGTGGCTCTTGTCGGTCACCTTGTTGCGCTCGTTCTCGAGCGTGTTCACGTGCACGAACAACTCTTTCTCGAAGTTGAACAGCATCAGGCGCGCGCGCGCGCGCATCAGCGGGTCGGCCGGCATCAGTTGCGGATGCGGGAAGCGCTCGTCGATGTACTCGTTGATGATGTTCGATTCGTACAGGATCAGCTCGCGCTCGACCAGGATTGGCACCTGGCCGTACGGGTTCATCGTCGAGATGTCCTCGGGCTTGTTGAACAGGTCCACGTCGCGCACTTCGAAGTCCATGCCCTTTTCGAACAGGACCAGGCGGCAGCGCTGGGAGAACGGGCACGTGGTGCCGGAGTAGAGAACCATCATGGTTTATAGTTCCTTCAAGAAACAAAGGGGTGAAGGCCAAATGGCTCACCCCGAATAGACATTGCCCGCATTATAACCGGGCAATCAAATCACTTTACATCTTTCCAATATGAAGCATTCAGACGCCAGGCAAGGAAAGCGAACAAGGACAGGAACAGTACCACGACCGCACCCAGGCGCTTGCGCAAGTCGCGGGTCGGTTCGGCCATCCATTCCATGTACGCCACCAGGTCGGCGACCTGGGTGTCGAACTCCGGCTGGCTCAGGCTGCCCGGCGTGACTTGCGCGAAGCCGGCGAAACGGTGTACCGTCTTGCCCTTTTCGTGCGGATCGGGTTCCTCGACCATTTTCACGGTACGCACCCCCTGCAGTTGCCACAGCACGTGTGGCATGGCGACGTTCGGCACCACCAGGTTGTTCCATCCGGTCGGCCGGGTATCGTCCTTGTAGAAGGTGCGCAGGTAGGTATACAAATAGTCGCCGCCGCTGCCGGCACCGGATGCGCGCGCACGCGTGATCACCGACAGGTCCGGCGGCACCGCGCCGAACCAGGCCTTGGCATCATCGGCACGCATCGCGACTTTCATCATGTCGCCTACCTTCTCGCCCGAGAACAGCAGGTTGCCCTTGATCTGGTCTTCGCTCAAGCCCAGGTCCCGCAGGCGATTGTAGCGCATCGACGATGCCGAATGACAGTTCAGGCAATAGTTGACGAACAACTTGGCGCCATTTTGCAGTGAGGCGATGTCGGTGCGCTCGGGGGCGCGGTCGAGCGGGAACGTACCTTCGTTGGCGAACACGAAGCCGGGCACCAGGGCCAGTACCGCGAGCAGTTTCTTCGTAAGATTCATGGTTGTCCTTTGGCTTGTCCTCAGTCGCGGTGCAATGCGGCGCTTCAATGCGCGGTCCAGGTCACACGCTTGGGCAGCGGCTTGAAGCGGCCCATCGTGCTCCACCATGGCATCAGGAGGAAGAAGCTGAAGTACAACAGCGTCGCCAGCTGGGCGATCAGCGTGTAGGTCGCGGTCGGCAGCTGGGTGCCGAGGTAGCCGAGCACCAGGAAGCAGACGAAGAACACGCCATACACGGCCTTGTGCCAGCCCGGGCGGTAGCGGATCGAGCGCACCGGCGAGTGATCCAGCCACGGCAGCAGGGCCAGGATCACGACGGCCGAGCCGAACAGCACCACGCCCCAGAATTTCGCGTCCAGCACCTGCGGCAGCATGCCGATCTCGACCAAAACGGCCAGTACCGTGATCGCGATCTTGGTTTTATAGGACAGGCGCGAGCGCAGCCAGATGAACACGACGTAGGCGGCCAGGCCGGCCATCACCACCCACATGAAGTCGGAGGTGGTGGCGCGCAGCACCGAGTAGAACGGCGTGAAGTACCAGGTCGGCGCGATGTGCGGCGGCGTCTTCAGCGAGTCGGCCGGCAGGAAGTTGTTGTATTCCAGGAAGTAGCCGCCCATCTCGGGCGCGAAGAACACGATCGCGCTGTAGATCAGCAGGAACACCGAGACGCCGAAGAAATCCTTGGTCGTGTAGTAGGGGTGCGACGGAATCGTATCGACGCCATGGCCGTCCGGACCGAGGTTTTCCTTCACTTCGATGCCGTCCGGGTTGTTCGAGCCGACTTCGTGCAGCGCGATCAGGTGCGCCGCCACCAGGCCCAGCAGCACCAGCGGGATCGCGATCACGTGGAAGGCGAAGAAGCGGTTCAGGGTCGCGTCCGACACCACGTAGTCGCCACGGATCCACAGCGACAGGTCCTGGCCGATGACAGGGATGGCGCTGAACAGGTTGACGATGACTTGGGCGCCCCAGTAAGACATCTGGCCCCAGGGCAGCAGGTAGCCGAAGAAGGCTTCGGCCATCAGGCACAGGAAGGTGGCGAAGCCGAACAGCCAGATCAGTTCGCGCGGCTTGCGGTAGGAGCCGTACATCAGCGCCCGCGTCATGTGCAGGTAGACCACGATGAAGAAGGCCGAGGCGCCGGTCGAGTGCATGTAGCGTACCAGCCAGCCCCAGGGGACTTCCTTCATGATGTATTCGACCGAGCCGAACGCCAGGTTGGAATCCGGCTTGTAGTGCATCGTCAGGAAGATGCCGGTGACGATCTGGATCACCAGCACCAGCATCGCCAGCGAGCCGAAGATGTACCAGACGTTGAAATTCTTCGGTGCGTAGTAGCGACCCCATTGTTCCTGCCACAGCTTCGACAGCGGAAAGCGGTCGTCGACCCAGGCCAGGGCCTTCCGGCTCTTCGGCGCGTCGGCCGGGAGCTTGGTTTCCTTGAATGCAGCGCCCATCTTATGCCTCGCCTTTCTCGTCTTTGCCGATCACGATCCTGTTATCGGTCAGATACATGTACGGGGGGACATCGAGATTCACCGGCGCCGGCTTGTTCTTGAACACGCGGCCGGAGAGGTCGAAGGTGGAGCCGTGGCAGGGGCACAGGAAACCGCCGTGCCAGTCGTCAGGCAGGTTCGGCTGCGGGCCTTCCTGGAAGCGCGAGGAGGGTGAACAGCCCAGGTGGGAGCAGATGCCGACGACCACCAGCACGTCCTTGTGGTTTTCATACGCGCGGAACTCGTTCTTCGCGTAGCCGGGCATATCGATCTGGTAGCTCTTGTCGGACCCAGGATCGGCGACCAGGCTGTCGTTCTTTTTCAGGCTGGCCAGCATTTCGGGCGTGCGGCGCAGGATCCACACCGGCTTGCCGCGCCATTCGGCCACTTTCATTTCGCCGGGTTTGACGTCCGAGATATCGACCTCGACTGGAGCACCGGCCGCCTTGGCCCGTTCGGAAGGTTGAAGGGTACTGACCAGAACTCCGGCCGTTGAAACACCGACGACACCACCCGCCGCGCATGTAGCCACGAGCAAGCCTCGCCGGCCTGAATCGACCTGCTTCTCATTACTCATACCAACTCCATTCGTCAAATGCGAAATGTTGCACTGCAATGCATTGCAATACAGTAAAAGCCAATATTGCAACAATCGATTATATGTGAACAGTTTTGCAAATTAAAGAAAAAACGTTCCGGCGGCGAACTCTGCAATGCGCGTCGCGCGCCCACCGCTGCCGTCGGGTTGGCGCACCTTCCTGTATCATCGCCACGAGATAATCAAAGAACAAGGAGGGCGTCTAATGGCCATGCTGGAAGAATTCAGGAAATTCGCGATCAAGGGCAATGTGGTCGACCTGGCGGTCGGCGTGATCATCGGAGGCGCCTTTGGCCGCATTGTCGATTCACTGGTGCAGGACGTCATCATGCCGCCGATCGGCAAGCTGTTCGGCGGTCTCGATTTCGCCAGTTACTACATTCCGCTGAACCACCAGGCCTATGGCTTGCCGCTGGCCGAAGCGAAAAAGGCCGGCGCCGTGCTGGCCTACGGTAACTTTCTCACCATCCTGCTGAACTTCCTGATCCTGGCCTTCGTGATCTTCCAGATGGTGCGTCTGATGAATCGCCTGCGCAACTCCTTCCATCATCCGGACGAGGACAAGCCGGCCGCGCCGCCAGCGCCGCCGGAAGACATCCTGTTGCTGCGCGAAATCCGCGACTCCCTGAAAAAATAGATCCAGGCTCACGCCATGCGCCGCTACTGGCTCCTGTTCGCGCAAACCGTCACCATCGCGCTCGGCGTGTATGCGGTGATCGCGGCGCTGCGCCCGGCGTGGATCGAGCGGGCGCCGGCCCAGGTCGGAATCGGCACGCCCGGGCGCGCGATCCCGGTGCTGCAGGCGCCGGGCGGCGGCGCGCCGAACAGCTACCGCGACGCAGCCGGCAGGGCGATGCCGGCGGTGGTCAACATCCTGACCAGCAAGGCGCTGCGCGAGACGCATCCACTATTGAAAGATCCCTTTTTTAAACGTTTTTTCGGCGACAAGATGCCGCCGCAGGAACAGATGGCCAGCCTCGGTTCGGGCGTGATCGTCAGTGCCGAGGGCTACATCCTGACCAACAACCACGTGGTCGAGGGCGCCGACGAGATCGAGGTCGGCCTGGCCGACGGCAGGAAGGCCGAGGCCAGCGTGGTCGGCACCGATCCGGAAACTGACCTGGCCGTCATCCGCATCAAAGAGAAAAACCTGCCGGTGATCGTGCTCGGCGAACCGGACACGGCGAGGGTAGGGGATGTCGTGCTGGCGATCGGCAACCCGTTCGGGGTCGGCCAGACCGTCACCCTGGGCATCATCTCGGCGCTGGGCCGCAACAACCTGCACATCAACCACTTCGAGAATTTTATTCAGACCGACGCCGCCATCAACTTCGGCAACTCGGGCGGGGCACTGGTCGACAGCCGCGGCAACCTGCTCGGCATCAATTCGGCGATCTATTCGCAAACCGGCGGTTCGGTCGGCATCGGGTTCGCGATTCCGGTGTCGACCGCGAAGACCGTGCTGGACTCGATCGTCAAGCACGGCCAGGTGGTGCGCGGCTGGATCGGCATCGAATCCCAGGACATCACGCCGGAACTGGCCGGCAATTTCGGCCTCGGCCGCGACAGCGGCGCCATCATCGCCGGGGTCGTGCGCGGCGGGCCGGCCGACCGCGCCGGCATGCGGCCGGGCGACATCCTGCTGGCGGTGAAAGGGCGCAAGGTCGGCAACACCAACGACATGATGAACCTGATCGCCGCATTGCCGCCCGGAGAAAAGGCGCCGATGACCGTGATGCGCAAGAACCGCGAAACGACGCTGGCGGTGACGGTCGGACGGCGGCCGCGCCAGGCACCGTGATGCCCCGATTCTTTTATAACCTGTTACCGGAACTTCCATGCACCTGCGTGACCTGACGCAATTCCTAACCGAACTCAAAGACAACAATACGCGCCCCTGGTTCATCATGAACAAGCCCCGCTACGACATCCTGCGGGCTGAGTTCGTGGAAGTGCTGACCGAACTGATCCGGGAAATCGCCAAGTTCGACCGCCAGGTCGCGGCTTGCGACCCGAAGAAAGCGATATTCCGCTTCCAGCGCGATACCCGCTTTTCGAACGACAAGACACCGTATAAAAACCATTTTTCGGCCGGCATCGCGCCGGGGAATAAACGGCGTCCGAGCGAAGGCGGTGGCCCGACTTATTATTTCCACATCGAAGCCAACGGGACCCTGCTGTTCGGCGCCGGCGAATACCTGCCGCCGGCGGCGCGCCTGAAGGCGATCCGCGAACACGTGGTCAACGATGCGACAGGTTTTGCGAAAATGTTGAAGAATAAACATCTGCGCGAGACCTATGGCGACCTGAATCCGGAAGACAAGCTGCAACGTCCGCCGAAAGGTTTCGATCCGAACCATCCGCTGGTGGAATATCTGAAGCTCAAGAGCTATTTCGTCTGGATCGAGACCAAACTGGACATCAATGCGCCGGACAAACTGGTGCCCCAGCTCGCGCAGGGATTCAAGGATGCCACCGCGCTGGTGAACTGGCTGCGCGGGGTGCCGCAAACTTACGACGAGTAATGATTGGAGAGAAACATGGCCTTGCAACATGCAGTATCGGGTGAACGGATCGCACTACAGCGCGGCGAAGACGATATCGCCAACTTCACGTCGATCGCGTTGATCAAGACCGATCACATGGAATTGATCCGGCTGGTGCTGCCGAAGGACAAGCCCATGCCGGAACACTGGGTCGAGGGCGAAATGACCCTGCTGTGCCTGGAAGGCGAGATCGTGTTCCAGGCCCACGGCCGCAGCACGATCCTGAAGCCGAATGAAATGGTCTACCTGGCCGGCGGCGAACCGCACGCGATCAGCGCCAACCAGGACGCGGTGGGCCTGATGACCATCCTGCTGCACCCGGGTGACAATAGCGGCGGCCCGACCCGTACCGCCAATACCTGATGTAGGGTGGGCGGCTACATCGCGCGATCCGCATCGTGGTTGCGTGCATGCCGCCCACGCGTCCAACCACGTGTCGATCCGACGCGAACCTTACGCCAATTCATTGCGCGGATCCCGCGCCAGCAGCTGCCCGGCCATCTCGGCCGCCGGAATCCCGTCGAACAATACGCCCGCCACCGCATTCGTGATCGGCATGTCGACGCCCATCCGGCGCGCCAGTTCGCGCACCGCCTTGGCACACGGCACGCCTTCCGCCACATGGCCCAGCTCGCGCACGATGGTGTCCAGCTGCTTGCCTTCGGCCAGTGCCAGCCCGACGCGGCGGTTGCGCGACAAATCGCCGGTGCAGGTCAGGATCAGGTCGCCCATCCCGGTCAGGCCCATGAAGGTACCGGCATGCCCGCCCAATGCGGTGCCGAGCCGGGTGATTTCGGCCAGGCCGCGCGTGATCAGTGCCGCGCGCGCATTCAGGCCGAGACCGAGGCCGTCGGCCGCGCCGGTGGCGATGGCCAGGATATTTTTTACGGCGCCGCCGACTTCCACGCCGACCATGTCGTCGCAGGCATACACGCGCATATTGCCGCCATGCACCAGGCTGACCACGCGCTCGCGCAGTGCCGCCGAGGACGAGGCCACGGTCAGCGCGCACGGCAGTCCGCGCGCCACTTCCTGGGCGAAGGAGGGCCCGGACAGGGCAGCGCCGGCTACGCCGTCGCCCAGTACCTCATGCACGACCTGGTGCGGCAACAGGCCGGTGTCGTATTCAAACCCTTTGCATAGCCAGACGATGTTCGGGATCGGGCGCCCCTTCAGCGCCTGCAGCAGCGGGCGCAGGCCGGCCACCGGACAGGCGGCGATCAGCAGCGGGGTGGTGTCGGCGGATGCCGCCGCGCCGGTTACGTGGGCAATTGCGGCCTCGAAATCGGCGCTGACCTGCAATCCCTCGGGAAACGGAAAACCGGGCAGGTAATCGGTGTTCTCGCGCGCCGCGGCGCTGCGTTCCATTTGCGCCGGGTTGCGTCCCCACAGCAGCACGTCATGGCGTGCGGCCAGCGCGATCGCGACCGCCGTGCCCCAGGCGCCGGCGCCGAGGACGGTAATGTTCTGGACTGGTTTGGTGTCGTGCATGGTCATCAGATACCCCAGACGTCGGACGCCCTGACGTAGCCGCTGACGCCGTCGCGGTGGCGCACGCGCACCCAAGGACCGGCTTCCGGATCGACCAGTTCGAGCAAGACATTCTTGTCGGCCGTCATGACGACCGGCGCCGCATCGTCAGGCGTCGCCCGCACCTTGGCGGAAGCCACCTTGACGATCACGGTGCGCTTGGCCGACAAGCCTTTGATTTCGGTCCAGGCCATGTCGCCGGCGGCATCGCGCACCTTGACCCAGTCGCCGTAGCTGAGCACGACTTCGACCGGCATGCCGCTGGGAGCGACGAACAGCTTGCTGCCCTTGCTTGAGGGGGCATCGTAAAGAATCACGGAACGGGCGCCGACGCTCTTGAAGTCGAAGGCACTGGCGGCGAACGAAACCAGCAGCAGACAGCTACCGAGGATCAGGCAGGGAGTAAAACGCTTGCGGATGGACGGCATGCGGGCCTTTGGGAAGACGAAAGACGCCGAAAGGCAGGACAGGTGCCGGTGGCCTTCCACCAGGAAGACGGCCGGCACCAAGTAGACATCTACTACGATACGACGGTATTACTGGTTGCCGATCGGGGTGCCGGCGGTTGCTGCCTGCTCTGCCAGGGCCTGGCGGCGCTGCTGGTAGAACACCTCGAAATTGATCTCGGCCAGGTGGACCGGCGGGAAGCCGGCACGGGTGATCACGTCGGCGATGTTGCTGCGCAGGTAAGGATAAATGATGTTCGGGCAGCCGATGCCCAGCAGCGGATCCATCTGGTCAGCCGGGATGTTACGCGCTTCGAAGATACCACCCTGCTTGCCTTCGACCAGGAAAGCAACCTTGTCCTTGACCTTGGCGGTCACGGTGATGGTCACGGTCGATTCGTAGATGCCATCGGCAATCGCTTCGGCGCCGACGTCCAGCGAGACCTCGATGGTCGGGGCTTCCTGCTCGAGGAAGATCGCCGGGGAATTCGGTTGTTCCAGCGACAGATCCTTCAGGTAAATACGCTGGATTTGGAATACGGGTTGCAGGTTTTCGTCAGCCATGGAACGCTTTCGTTTAATTGTAAGAAGAACAGCTGTCGCTATCCCGGATGCTCGGATGCGTGGATCAAAGCGTCGGCAATTGTATCAAAACCAATTAGGTTGCAATAGCCATTGTCAGACAACTTCCGCGCAGACAGGCAGACTGCTGCGGCGCGCGCCGAGGCCCATGGAAAGCGGCCCGGCGGCGACCCGTTCCCTTATTACATCAGGCCGCTTCGCCCTTCAGCAGGGGATCCAGGCGGCCGGCCTGGTCGAGCGCGTACAGGTCGTCGAAGCCGCCGACGTGGGTGTCGCCCACATAGATTTGCGGCACGGTGCGGCGGCCGGTGCGCTGCATCATGATGACGCGCTGTTCCGGGTCGAGGTCGACGCGGATGCGTTCGATTTCGGTGACGCCCTTGGCTTCGAGCAGGCGCTCGGCGCGCACGCAATACGGGCAGCTGGCGGTGTGATAGAGAACGACGTGGGCTGACATGGTAATTCCTTTCGATTTATTTGGTCACGGGCAGGCCGGCAGCCGTCCAGGCTGCGATACCGCCTTCCAGGCTATAGATATCTGCAAACCCTGCGGTTTTCAACAGGCGCTCGGCCTTGGCGGCGCGGCTGCCGTTCTGGTCGACCACGATCACGGTCTTGATTTTGGCCTTGTCGAGTTCGCCGACGCGAGTGCCCAAGTCTGCCAGCGGAATGTTTTTCGCGTCGCGCAGGTGGCCGGCGGCGAACTCGTCGGCAGTGCGCACATCGATCACGGCGGTGGTCTTGCCGCGGTTGATCATCTGGGTAACCTGCATGGTCGAGGCCAGGCGGCCGCGCGGCGTCAGCGACGTCCAGAGCAGGGCAGCGCCGGAAATCACGGCGACCGCAACAGTGGGAAGATGGTCAAGGATGAAATTCACGAATGTTCCGTTGGTTGAACTGAATCCGCGCATTATAAAATAGAAGTTGCCGGACATTTTTCTACGAACTTTCTTTAAGTAAGAGCTTATGTACAAAATCGTATTCATGCGCCACGGCGAGTCCACCTGGAATCTCGAAAACCGTTTCACCGGCTGGACCGACGTCGATCTCACCGCCAAGGGTATCGAAGAGGCGAAAACCGCGGGCCGCCAGCTGCGCGAGGCCGGCTTCACCTTCGACCTGGCGTATACCTCGGTATTGACGCGTGCGATCCGCACCCTGTGGCTGGCCATGGACGAAATGGACATGATGTGGCTGCCGGTCAAGAACGACTGGCGCCTGAACGAGCGTCACTATGGCGCCCTGCAGGGCCTGGACAAAGCCGAGACCGCCGCCAAGTTCGGCGACGAGCAGGTGCTGGTCTGGCGCCGCAGCTACGATACCCCGCCGCCGGCCCTTGAAGAAAACGACGAGCGCACCTCGTTCGCCGATCCGCGCTACGCCGGCCTCGAGCGTGCAAGCATCCCCCTGACCGAATGCCTGAAGGACACCGTGGCGCGCGTGATGCCGGCCTGGGACGAGGAAATCGCCCCGGCCATCCGCGCCGGCAAGAAGATCCTGATCTCGGCCCACGGCAACAGCCTGCGTGCGCTGATCAAGATGCTGGACAACATCAGCGACGCCGACATCGTCGGCCTCAACATCCCGAACGGCACCCCGCTGGTGTACGAACTGGATGCCGACCTGAAGCCGATCCGCCATTACTACCTGGGCGACCAGGACGCGATCGCCGCCAAGATGGCTGCCGTGGCCAACCAAGGGAAGGCGAAGTAAGTCTTGCGCTTCCCCGTATCACGATCCGCCGCCGGCAAGCTGCTGTGCGGCTTGATGGCGTGCGCGCTGGCCTTCGGGTCGGTGCAGGCTGCGCCGCGTCAAACCGAGCGCAGCAAGCAGAAAGCGGCCGCTGAAGCCTCGCGCGCCGCCATCCAGCAAAAACTCGGCGCGCTGAAGAAGGACATCAGCCGCACCGAGAGCGAAAAGGAAGACGCTGCCGACGAGCTGTCCGCATCAGAAGAAAAAATCTCGGACGCCACCCGCGCGCTGCGCGAACTGGCCGAAGAACAGGCTGCGACCAATACCAAGCTGAAAGACCTGGCCAACGAGCAGGAGCGTCTGGCCAAGACCATCGCCTCCCAGAAGCAGCAACTCACCAAGATGCTGCGAGAACATTACGTCGCGGGTAACGAAGACCGCATCAAGCTGCTGCTGTCGGGCGACAATCCGAACCGGATCAACCGCGACCTGCAAATGATGGCCTACGTATCGCAGGCCCAGGCTAAGCTGTTGACTTCGCTGCGCGGCAACCTGGCCGCGGTCGAGGCCAACCACGCATCGACCCAGAACGCCAAGGACGAACTCGAAGAGATCGCCGGCGAGCAGCGCGACCAGAAGGCGCTGCTGGAAAAGGAAAAGGCGAAACGCGCCACCCTGCTGGCCAATTTGTCGAGCAAGCTGGTCAACCAGCGCAAGCAGGCCAGCAGCCTGGAGCGCGACGAACAGCGCATGAGCGGCCTGGTCGACGAGCTGACTCGCATCATCCGCGAACAGGAAATCGCTGCCGCCGCCGAGCGCAAGCGCCAGCAGGCCTTGGCCGAAGCACGCGCCAAGGCCGCCGCCGAAGCCAAGGCGCGCGCGCTGGCGCGTGCCAAGGCGCTGCAGGCCGAGCGCGAGCGCCTGGCCCGCGAAGCGGCCAGGACCGGCAAGCCGGCGAAACCGCTGCCGGTGCCGGAAGAGCCGAAGGTGGCGGCCGAGCCGGCGCCGGAAGAGAAAGCGCCGCCGCCGCAGCGCCGCGCCGATACCGCGCTGGCCTCGAACCTGCCGAGCGGCGCCTTCGAAAGCCTGCGCGGCCGCATGCCGGCGCCGGTCGCCGGCCGCGTCGCCGCCCGCTTCGGCACCAAGCGCGCCGACGGCCCGGCCTGGCGCGGCGTGTTCGTCAAGGCGCCGCAGGGCACCGACGTGCGCGCGGTCGCGCCCGGCCGGATCGCCTACGCGCGCGGCATGCGCGGCTGGGGCAATGTGATCATCATCAACCATGGCGGCGAATACCTGTCGATCTACGGTTTCAATGAGACGCTGCTCAAGCACGAAGGCGATACTGTGAAGGCGGGCGACGTCATTGCCAGTGCCGGGAATACCGGCGGCAACGAGGAATCGGGGCTATACTTCGAGCTCAGGCATCTGGGCAAGCCGATCGACCCGGCCGGCTGGGTCAACTTCTAGGAATCACATGGGTAACAAACTCAAGAACCTTGGCCTGATCGGCATCGGCATGGTCGCCGGCGTGGCTGCCACCGTGCAGTTCTCGGCGTTCGCGCAAAAGGCTGCGGAATCGCCGCTGCCGCTGGACGAACTGCGCCAGCTGGCCGACGTGTACGGCCTGATCAAGAGCGACTACGTCGAAAAGGTCGACGACAAGAAGCTGCTGTCGGATGCCATCGCCGGCATGGTCGCCTCGCTCGACCCGCACTCGGTCTACCTCGACCAGAAGGACTTCGCCGAGATGCAGGAAGAGGTCGAGGGCAAGTTCGTCGGCGTCGGCGTCGAAGTCGCGATGGAAGACGGCTACGTCAAGATCGTGACCCCGATCGAGGACACGCCCGCCTACCGCGCCGGCATCAAGGCCGGCGACCTGATCACCCGTATCGACAACGTGCCGGTCAAGGGCCTGTCGCTGGACGACGCCATCAAGCGCATGCGCGGCGAGGCGCACAGCAAGGTGATGCTGACCATCGCCCGCCGCGGCGCCGACGCGCCCTGGGTGGTGCCGGTCGAGCGCCAGGAAATCAAGGTCGCCAGCGTCAAGGGCAAGATCGTCGAGCCCGGCTACGCCTGGCTGCGCATCAGCCAGTTCCAGGAAGAGACCGTGGACGAGCTGGCCGCCAAGATCAAGGAGCTGTATGCCCAGAACCCGGCCATCAAGGGCCTGGTGCTGGACCTGCGCAACGATCCGGGCGGCCTGCTGCCGAGCGCGATCGGCGTGTCCGCCGCCTTCCTGCCGCAGAACGAAGTCATCGTCTCGACCAAGGGCCAGCTGGCCGAATCGAACGCGACCTTCTATGGCCGGCGCGAGTTCTATGCGATGAAGCCGGGCGCGGATCCGCTCTCGAAACTGCCGGCCGCACTGAAAACCGTGCCGATGGTGGTGCTGGTGAACACCGGCTCGGCCTCGGCCTCGGAAATCGTCGCCGGCGCGCTGCAGGATTACAAGCGCGCCATCGTGCTGGGCAGCCAGACCTTCGGCAAGGGCTCGGTGCAGACGCTACGCCAGCTGACCGAAGACACCGCCGTCAAGCTGACCACGGCACGTTATTACACGCCGAAAGGCCGCTCGATCCAGGCGCTCGGCATCGTGCCCGACCTGAAAGTCGACGAGACCGCGGAAGGCGACGGCCTGAACGCGATGCAGGTGCGTGAAGCCGATCTCGACCATCATCTGGTCAACGAGGGCGAGAAGGCCGTCACGGTATCGGCCGCAGCAGCCTCCGCCGCCAAGGCCAAAGCGCGGCGCGACGAGCTGGAAGAAGAGCAGCGCGCACTGGCCCTGCTGAAGAATGCCAAGCCGCTCGAGTTCGGCGGCAAGGACGATTTCCAGCTGGCGCAAGCCATCAACCACTTCAAGGGCTTGCCGGTACGCCTGGCGAAAGTGGATGCGGAGGGCGACAAGGCGGCGCCGGCGCAGTTGCCGGGCGAAGAGCAGAAGCCGCCCGAGCTCAAGGGCGCACCGAAAAAATAATGCACGACCAGCAACTGCTGCGCTATTCGCGCCATATCCTGCTCGACGAGATCGGCATCGAAGGCCAGCAGCGCATGCTCGACGCGCATGCGCTGGTCATCGGCGCCGGCGGCCTCGGCTCGCCGGCCGCCATGTACCTGGCCGCCAGCGGCATCGGCCGCATCACGTTGGTCGACGACGACACGGTCGATCTGACCAACCTGCAGCGCCAGGTGATGCACACGACGGCGCGCGTCGGCCAGCCGAAGGTCGAGTCCGGCCGTGAAGCCCTGTTGCAGATCAATCCCGACATCGCCGTGGTGGCCTTGCGCGAACGCGTGGGGCCGGCCCGTCTGGCGGAACTCGTGGCAAGCGCCACTGTCGTACTCGACTGCAGCGACAATTTCGCGACCCGCCATGCGGTCAACCGCGCCTGCGTCGCCGCCGGGGTGCCGCTGGTGGCCGGCGCCGTGATCCGCTTCGACGGCCAACTGTCGGTCTACGACATGCGCGATCCGGCTTCGCCCTGCTACGCCTGCCTGTTCCCGCCGGACAGCCGTTTCGAAGACGTTGCCTGCAGCACGATGGGCGTATTCGCACCCCTGGTCGGGGTCGTCGGCGCCGTGCAGGCCGCCGAAGCGCTGAAGCTGGTGGTCGGCATCGCGCCGTCGCTGGCCGGGCGCCTGCAGATGCTGGATGGCCGGGCCATGGAATGGAGCGAGGTGAGGGTGGCGCGCAATCCCGCCTGTCCGGTGTGCGCGGGCCGCGCCGCCCCGTGCAGCGACCGATAAAGGTGTCATTCATGACCGCCTGCCTTACAATTGGAAAAGCTTGTAAGGTGGTCTTTGCCAGTCAAACCGACTTATACTAGATCGTTTTTACCGACTCTTATCCATAGATTGAGCCATATGCAAAATGTTTCGCAACGCCTGAAGGGCCAGCGCCGCCAGCGCGGCTTCACCCTCGTCGAGATCATGGTGGTCGTGGTCATCATCGGCATCCTCGGCGCCCTGGTCGTGCCCAAGCTGCTGGGCCGTACCGGCGAGTCGCGCGTGACCGCCGCCCGCGTCGACATCTCGACCCTGATGTCGGCCCTGAAACTGTACAAGCTCGATAACCAGCGCTACCCGACCACCGAACAGGGCCTGCAGGCGCTGATCCAGAAGCCGACCACCGGCCCGGCCGCCAACGGCTGGAAGGAAGGCGGCTATGTCGAACGCCTGCCGAAAGACCCGTGGGGCAATGCTTACCAATACCTGTCGCCGGGCATCCATGGCGGCGAAGTCGAAATCATGTCGCTGGGCGCGGATGGCCAGCCGGGCGGTACCGGCGAAGATGCCGACGTCGGTTCCTGGGACAACAAGTAAACAAGCGAGGAGCGCTTATCCCGATGACCACGCGCGCGCGCGGGCTGTTGCGCCGGACCGGTACACCGGGCCCCGGTGCGCCGGCCCCAGGATCGCCTGCCGGCGGCTTCACCCTGGTGGAAATCATGGTCGTGATGGTCATCATCGGCATCACGCTGGGACTGGTATCGATCAACGCCATCCCGAGTCCGCGCCAGGACCTGCAGGACGAGGCGCGCCGCCTGTCGCTGCTGCTGCAGCTGGCGCGCGACGAGGCGATCGTGCGCAACCGCCCGGTCACCTTCGAAGCCACGCCCGAGCGCTATCACTTCCTGGTGCGTAACGAAACGCGCTGGGACCCGATCACCAGCGACGACCTGCTGCGCGAGCGCGATTTCCGCAATGCGCCGCTGACCCTGCTGCTGGAACCGGGCAGCGCTGGCACCGCCAATCCATTGCGCATCACCTTCGGCCGCGAACCGGTCGACAAACCCTTCCTGCTGACCCTGGCCAGCGGCGACATCCGCGTCGCGATCCGGGCCGACGGCGTCGGTCATTTCACGGTCGAATGAGCCCATGAACCTGCGTATTCCATCGCGGCAGCGCGGCTTCACCCTGCTCGAAGTGCTGGTGGCGCTGGTCATCGTCGGCACCGCATTGGGTGCCGGGCTGCGCGCAGTCGGCAGCCTGAGCACGAACAGCTCCGGGCTGCGCACGGCGATGATGGCGACCTGGTCGGCCGAGAACCGCCTGGTGCAGATCCGCCTGAGCCGGCAATTCCTGGGGATCGGCAAGCGCAGCTTCGACTGCCCGCAAGGCGATCTGCACCTGGTATGCCAGGAAGAAGTCTTTTCCAGCCCGAATCCGCGTGTGCGCCGGGTCGAGGTGTCGGTGTTCGACATCGCCAATCCGAACCGGCGCATCGTCAAGCTGGTGCAAGTGGTGCTGAGGCGGGCATGAGGCACCTGGCCCGCCGGAGCGGCTTCACCCTGGTCGAACTGCTGGTCGCGATCAGCATCCTGGCCATCGTCGCCGTGCTCGGCTGGCGCGGCCTGGACAGCATCGTGCGCGCCCGTTCCTCGCTCACCACGCAGATGGAAGTCACGCGCGGCATGCAGCTCGCCTTTGCCCAGCTGCAGAGCGACTGCGAGCACATCACCCGTCCCGAAATCCTCAACGGGCGGCCCTACCTGTTGATCGGCAACGACCGCATCACCATGGTGCGCGACGTGTTCACGGAAAACCAGCCATCGCGCCTGCAGGTGGTGGCTTACCGCATCGTCAACGGCACCCTGATGCGGCGCGAATCGAACGTCACCCGCGACCTGGCCGAGCTCGACGCCCTGTGGCAGGCCTCCACCAGTGACACCGACACCGGTGGCGCCGTGGCACTGCAGGGCGGCGTCGCCGGCATGCAGGTGCTGGTGTGGCAGAACGATGGCTGGCGCCAGGCTGTCGCGACGATCAATACCGTGGCGCAGAGTGCGACCGGGGTGTCGCAGGAAGCGACCGGCCTGCAGGTCGCCTTGCAGCAGCAGGGGCAGGAAGTACCGCTCAGCAAATTCTTCCTGGTAGGGGAGCCGTGATGCCGGCACGATCGATACGGCGCCGCTGGCGCCAGCGCGGGGTGGCGGTGATCACCGCACTGCTGCTGACCACGCTGGCGGTGGCCATCGTGGCCAGCCTGTTCTGGCAGCAGCAGGTGCAGGTGCGTTCGATGGAAAACCAGCGCTTGCATCTGCAGACCAAGTGGATCCTGCGCGGCGCGCTCGACTACACATCCCTGATCCTGGACACGTTCAGAGGTGGCTACACCAGCCTCGACCAGGCGTGGGCGCTGCCGGTGGCCGAAACCCGGCTCGACCAATATATTGAGCGCGAGCGGGTCGCGGGCGAAAATTTCGACGCAACTTTGTCCGGCAATGTCACGGACGCGTCGGCGCGTTACAATTTACGCAATCTGGCTAGTGCGAACGGGCCGGTACAGGAGCAGGTCGCGCTGTTCTCGAACCTGCTGCGCATCCTGCAGATGCAGCAGTCCCTGGCCGACCGGGTCGCGGAGTACGTGGCCGCCACGCTGCCGCCGGTGGCAGTACCGGCCGAGGGGGCGCCAACGCCAACGCAGCGGCGCAGTACGGTCAACGGCAAGCCGATCAGCCTGCTGCAAGTGGACGATCTGCTGGCGGTGCCCGGTGTAACGCAGGAAATGATCGAACGCTTGCGGCCTTTCGTGATTGTGCTGCCGTCTGGCAATACGTTGACGAAGGTGAATGTAAATACGGCGCCGCCGGAGCTGCTGGCGGCATTGGTCTCGAATATGTCGGTGTCGGAAGCGAACACGCTGGTGGCCCAGCGCAAGCAGGCGCCGTGGAAAGACATGGCTAATTTCCAGCTTGCATTGGGTAACCGTACCGTGATCGGGGGCGATACGGCGGCAGTGACGAGCGAATGGTTCCTGGTCGACAGCCGCATCCGGCTCGACCGCGCCGCGCTGGATGCGCAGTCGCTGATCTACCGGCCGTCGATGCCGGTCGCCGGCGGCACCCGCGTGATGTGGACCCGCGAGAACTAACAAGAAAGCGAGACGGTTTGACTACACTCTATATCCGGCACCCGGCCCGCGCCGAAGGCGAACATGCGCTGAGCCGCTTCGCCCTCGTCAACGACGGCGGTGTCATCGAGCAGCAGGGCGAAGGCCCGCTGCGCAACCTGGGCGACCTGGTCGGCACCGCGCGCCGGGTCGTGCTGCTGCTGGCCGGCGCCGACGTCTCCCTGCTGTCGGTGCAGGCGCCGCCGCTGACGGGCGCACGCCTGAAGGCGGCGCTGCCGGCCCTGGTCGAGGAACACATCCTGGGCGACCCCGAGGATTCGGTGCTGGTGGCCGCACCCGAGCAGCCCGACGGCACCCGTCCGATCGCCGTGGCCGACCGCGACTGGCTGGAAGCCATCGTGCGCGCCCTGTTGGCCCAGGGCGCGCGCGCGGTCGCCGCCATCCCCGCCCAGCTGTGCCTGCCGCTGCAGCCGGGCAGCGTGTCGGCCGCCGTCGATGGCGCCGAGCTGACCCTGAGGCAAGGCCTGTTCCAGGGCTTCGGCCTGGCCCTTGAAGCGGTCCCGGCCGTTGTGCTGCAGACCGCGCGCGCCTTCAGCGGCGATGCTCCGCTGGTGCTGTACGTGCCGCGCGCCCTGTTCGGCGAATACCAGGTGCTGGCCCAGGAAGCCGGACCCGGCATCACGCTCGAGACCGACGACTGGGCGCACTGGATCGCCGCCTCGCGCAGCACCGCGCTCGACCTGGTCAGCGGCCTGGGCGCGGCCGGCACCCCGGTGCGCGACTGGCGCCGCTGGCGCTGGCCGCTGCGCCTGATCCTGCTGGCGCTGGCGATCAACATCATCGGCCTGAATCTCGACTGGCTGCGCCTGAAGCGCGAAGCCGCCACCGTGCAGCAGTCGATGACCCAGACCTTCCGCCAGGTGTACCCGCGCGACCCGGTGGTCGATCCGGTGATCCAGATGCGCCAGAACATGGCGCGTGCGCGCGCCGGCACCGGCGAGCTGTCGCCCGACGAATTCACTTACCTGGCGGCGGCGTTCGGCGAAGCTGCACGTGCCATCGGACGCGAACCCGGCATTGCATCAATCGAATACCGCGAACGCGTGCTGTCGGTCAAAGTCAAACCAGGAACGGCCGACCCCGGCTTGATCGGGCAGCTACGCACGGCCCTGGCCGCGCGCGCGCTGACCCTCGACACCACCACGCCGGGCACCTGGGTCATCCGCAGCGGCGAACGCAGTACCGGCACCGGAAATACCGCAGGCAGTACAGGAGCCACGCAATGAGCATTGCCACCACCATCGCCCAGTATCGCGAGCGCGCCAACGCGCTCTGGCTCGCGCGCACCGAGCAGGAGCGCCGCTTCCTGGCCGTGGGCGGCGCCGTCGTGCTGCTGGCCATCCTGTACCTGCTGCTGGTCGATCCCGCGGTCGAAGGCCGTGCCATGCTGCGCCGCCAGCTGCCGCAGCTGCGCCAGCAGGCGGCCGAACTGCAGGCCATGGCCCAGGAAGCCGGCGCGCTGGCGCGCGCGCCCGCGACCCAGATCCCGCCGATCACGCGCGAAGCCGTCGACACCAGCCTGAACAGCCGCGGCCTGAAGCCGCAATCGCTGGCGATGACCGGCGAATACATCAAGCTGCAGTTGAATAACGTACCGTTCGCCGGCCTCGCCAACTGGCTCGACGAGCAGCGCCGTGCCAACCGGGTGCTGGTGCAGGACGCCACCGTCACCGCGTTACCCACGGCCGGCCAGGTCGATGCCAGCCTGACGCTGCGGCAGAACACCGGCGCGGCCCAATGAAGCGGGCCGTACTGTGGGGTGTGCTGGCCGCGCTGGCGGTGGCCGTCACGATCCTGGCGTTCCTGCCGGCCACGTGGCTGGGACCGATGGTCGAGCGCCAGACCGGCGGCCGTTTGACTCTGGGGGATGCGCAGGGTACGCTGTGGCGCGGCTCAGCCTTCGTGGGTGGCGCGCCGGGCGAGGGCGGGGCGGTCACGCCGCTGCTGCCGGGCCGCTTCAGCTGGCGCCTGTCGCCGCTGGTGCTGTTCGGCCAGGTCAGCATGGACCTCGCCAACAGCGAGGCGCTGGCGCAGCCGGTGCGCATCAGCGGCAGCTGGTCGCAGTGGCAGGTCAGCGCCGGCGAACTGCTGCTGCCGGCCGAAGGTTTGTCCGGTCTCGGTGCGCCGCTGAACACGCTGGCGCCGTCGGGCACCATCAAGCTGTCCTGGAACCTGCTGGATATCGCGCGCCAGGGGCAGGCGGTGGCGGTGAGCGGACGCACGGTGCTGGCCATGAGCGACATGGGATCGCGCATCAGCCCGATCAAACCGCTGGGCAGCTACGAAATGGCAATGGACTGGCGCGGCCAACAGGCCGACTTGACCCTGCGCACAGTCCGCGGCGCTCTTTTGTTGTCTGGTAGTGGTGCACTGGAAAATGGCCGCCTGCGCTTTTCGGGACAGGCGCAAGCGGCCGAAGGATATGAAGACACGCTGGGCAACCTGCTCAACCTGCTGGGCCAGCGCCGAATGGTGAACGGCAAGAACATAATCGCACTCGAGTTTAGATAATGAAAAATAATCCGCAAGTCCCGGCCTTGCGCCGTATCGCAGCGGGCGCCATGTTGTGCTGCGCCATCCTCTCGGCCATCTCGCCGGTGACCGCCCTGGCCCAGGACGGCAGCGGCGCGGCGCTCAACTTCGTGAATGCCGACATGGAATCGGTGATCAAGGCGGTCGGCCATTACACCGGCATGACCTTCATCGTCGACCCGCGCGTCAAGGGCACGATGAGCCTGGTGTCGGAACGCTCGCTCACCAAGGCGCAGGCCTTCGCGCTGCTGACTTCGCAGCTGCGCCTGCAGGGTTACGCGGTGGTTACCGGCGACGGCTTCGCCAAGGTGGTGCCGGAAGCCGAAGCCAAGCTGCAATCCTCGCCGACCCAGGTCGGCGTCGGCGGCGCGCGCGCGCGCGGCGACCAGATCGCGACCCAGGTCTATCGCCTGCAGCACGAGTCGGCCGCCAACCTCACCGCGGTGCTGCGGCCGCTGATCTCGCCGAACAACTCGATCATGGCCGATCCGGGCAACAACAGCCTGGTGATCACCGATTACGCCGACAACCTGCGCCGCCTGTCGAAGATCATCGCCGCCCTGGACGGCCCGACCACCGCCGACCTCGACGTGATCCCGATCCGCAACGGCATCGCCAGCGACGTGGCCACCCTGGTCACGCGCCTGCTGGAACCGAGTGCCGGCGGCGACTCCGGCCGCGTCACCGTGCTGGCCGACGCCCGCACCAATTCGGTGGTCGTGCGCGCCCCCTCGGCCGGACGCGCCAACATGGCCAAGAGCCTGATCGCCAAGCTCGACCAGCCGACGGCCGAACTCGGCAACATCCACGTGGTGTACCTCAAGAATGCCGACGCCAGCAAGGTCGCCCAGACCCTGCGCGCGGTGGTGTCGCAGGATTCGTCGGCGGTGCCGGTGCAGCAGCAGGGTACCGCGGGCGGCTCGATCCAGTCCGGCACCGCGGGCGCCGGCGGTGCCGGCGCTGGCGGCCTGGGCGGCGGCCTCGGCGGCAACCAGCAGCAGAGCAGCATCGGTGCCGGCGGCACCGGTGGCACCTTCGCCCAGCAGAGCCAGGCCACGGCCGGCGGCGCCGGCGGCGGCCAGGGCTCGGGCTTCATCCAGGCCGACGCCTCGACCAACAGCCTGATCATCACCGCGCCGGACGCGCTGTACCGCAACCTGCGCGCCGTCATCGACCAGCTCGACGTGCGCCGCGCCCAGGTCTACATCGAAGCGCTGGTGGTCGAAGTCAATGCCGCCAAGGTATCGGAGCTGGGCGTGCAATGGCTGGGCCTGTCCGGCAACGACGCCAGCAAATACCGCGTCGGCGCGCTGCAATCCTTTAATACCAACGGCAGCAACAACATCGTCAACCTGGCGGTGGCCGCCCGAAGCGGTCTCAGCGGTACGACCGGCAGCTCGATACCGACCCTGGGCGGGCTGTCGGTCGGCGTGTTCCGCCAGATCAACGGCGCACTCGGCCTGGGCGCGATCGCCCACGTGCTGGAAACCGACGGCGACACCAACATCCTGTCGACCCCGAACATCATCACGCTGGACAATGAACTGGCGACGATCAAGGTCGGCCAGAACATTCCGATCCTGACCGGTTCGTTCACGACCACGGCCAGCGGTTCCAGCAACCCGTTCCAGACGATCGACCGCAAGGACATCGGCCTGCTCCTGAAAGTGCGCCCGCAAATTTCCGAAGGGGGTACGATCAAGATGGCGATCTACCACGAGAACTCGGGCATCGACAATTCGGTCGCCTCGACCTCGGGCATCGTGACCACGGTGCGCGCGATCGAAAACAACATCATCGCCGACGATGGCCAGATCGTGGTGCTGGGCGGCCTGATCTCGGACGACCAGAGCAGCAACGAAGAGCGGGTACCAGGCTTGTCCAGCCTCCCGGTGGTGGGCAACCTGTTCAAGTACCGCACCCGCAACCGTACCAAGCGCAACCTGATGGTGTTCCTGCGTCCGGTCGTGGTGCGCAGCAAGGAACAGAACAGCAGCATTTCGATGGACCGCTACGACTACATGCGCGCCGCCGGCGCCGAGCTCCAGCAGAACAACGACGGCAACATCATGCTGCGCGATCTCGGCACGCCGGTGCTGCCGCCGCTGACCAATGGCCAGCCGCCGGTCGGCAACGGCACGATGGCGACGATGCCGCCGCCGGCACCGGTCGCTCCGCGTCCGGGCCAGGCCACCGGTACCGGCACGGGTACCAGCGCGGGCCAGCCGGTGCGGCCGGTGCAGCCCGGCCAGCCGGACTATCGGCCGGCGCAGCCGTCGCCGTCGGATTACCGTCCGGCCCAGCAAAACTAAGCGCAATCCAGCCGAACCAGCAGAACCAAGCAGAATCGAGGAACCATGAACAACCTGTTGCCTTACGCATTCGCACGTGACTATGGCGTGCTGGCGCGTTCCAACGGCGACCCGGCGCAAGCCGTCGAAGTGCTGGTGTCGAATGCAACCAAGCCGGCGGCGATCGCGGAAGTCTCGCGCCGCTTCGGCCGCATCGCGCTGCGCCGCATGGAACGCGCCGACCTCGAGGCCGAGATCGCGTCCGCCTACCAGTCCGGAGGCGGCGACGCCTCCCAGGTGGCCGACGAGTTCGATGCCGACCTCGATCTCACCAAGCTGCTGCAGGACGTCCCGGCGATCGAAGACTTGCTCGAATCGTCCGACGACGCCCCCGTCATCCGCATGATCAATGCGCTGCTGACGCAGTCGCTGCGCGAGGGCGCCTCCGATATCCACATCGAACCGTTCGAGCAAACCTCGGTGGTGCGCTTCCGCATCGACGGCGCGCTGCGCGACATCGTGCGTCCCCGTAAAGCGATCCACGCGTCGCTGATCTCGCGTATCAAGATCATGTCGGCGTTGGACATTGCCGAAAAACGCCTGCCGCAGGATGGCCGCATCACGCTGCGCATCGGCGGCAAGCCGGTCGACGTGCGCGTCTCGACCTTGCCGACCGGCCACGGCGAGCGCGCCGTGCTGCGTCTGCTCGACAAGGAAGCCGGCCGCCTCGATTTGAGCCACCTCGGCATGAGCGAGCAGATGCTGCCGAAGTTCGACAAGCTCATCAATCAGCCGCACGGCATCGTGCTGGTGACCGGCCCGACCGGCTCCGGCAAGACGACCACCCTGTACGCCGCGCTGTCGCGCCTGAACGCCTCGACCACCAACATCATGACGGTGGAAGACCCGATCGAATACGACCTCACCGGCATCGGCCAGACCCAGGTCAACGCCCGCATCGACATGACCTTCGGCAAGGCCCTGCGCGCGATCCTGCGCCAGGACCCGGACGTGATCATGATCGGCGAGATCCGCGACCTGGAAACGGCGCAGATCGCGGTGCAGGCCTCGCTCACCGGCCACCTGGTGCTGGCAACCCTGCACACCAACGACGCGCCGTCGGCGGTGACCCGCCTGCTCGACATGGGCATCGAGCCTTTCCTGCTGTCGTCGTCCCTGCTGGGCGTGATGGCGCAGCGACTGGTGCGCAAGCTGTGCCCGTACTGCAAGAAACAGGAAGGCGGCACCTGGCATGCGGTCGGCTGCGACCGCTGCGGCCACACCGGCTACCAGGGCCGGGTCGGCGTCTACGAACTGCTCGAAACCAACGAGAAAATTCGTGCGCAGATCCACAACCAGGTGTCGGAAGCCGAGATCCGCGACGCCGCGATCGCATCCGGCATGCAGACGATGCGCGAAGACGGAGAACGCTGGGTGCGCGAAGGCATCACCACCGAAGCCGAACTGCTGCGCGTGACGAAGGCGGACTGACGCATGCCGGCCTTCCGCTACGAAGCCGTCGACACCGGCGGCATTACCCGCAAGGGCGTCCTCAACGCCGACAGTCCGCGCGCCGCGCGCGCCGACCTGCGCCTGCAGGGCCTGACGCCGCTCACGGTCGAAGCCATCAGCGCCCAGCTCGACGAGAGCGGGGTGGCCAAGGCGCGCGGCTTCGGCGAGCGCCTGTCCCAGGTCGAGCTGGCCCTGTTCACGCGCCAGCTGGCCAGCCTGCTGGAAGCCGGCCTGCCGCTCGAGCAGGCGTTCACGGCATTGCTGGAACAGGCCGAGCGTCCCTATGTGCGCGACCTGATCGCCTCGATCCGTTCCGAAGTCATGGGCGGCGCCTCGTTTTCCAGTGCGCTGGCACGCCATCCGCGTGATTTCGCCGAGATCTACCGCGCGCTGGTGTCGTCGGGCGAGCAGATCGGCCAGCTGTCGCGTGTGCTCTCGCGCCTGGCCGACTACATCGAACGCCGCAATGCGCTGGTGCAGCGGGTGCGGCTGGCATTCACCTATCCGGCCATCGTCACCGTGGTCGCGTTCGCCATCGTCATCTTCCTGCTGACCTATGTGGTGCCGCAGATCGTTTCGGTGTTCGCCAACACCAAGCAAAAGCTGCCGGTGCTGACCGTGATCATGCTGGGCGTATCGAACTTTACGCGCGCCTATGGCATCTACGTCGCATTGATCGTCATCGCGGCCTGGTTCAGCTGGCGCCGGGCCTTGCAAAATCCGGTGCTCAAGCGGCGCTGGCACACCTGGCTGCTGACGGCACCGGTGTACGGCAAGTTCGAGCGCAGCCTGAACACGACACGCTTCGCCAGCACGCTCGCCATCACCACCGGCTCCGGGGTGCCGATCCTGCGCGCCCTGGAAACCAGCCGCGACACGCTGTCGAACGTGGCCATGAAGGAACTGGTGGAATCGGCGACCGCCAGCGTGCGCGAAGGCGTCAGCCTGGCGCGCGCGCTGTCGGCGCAAAAGCTGTTCCCGCCGATGCTGGTGCACATGATCCGCGCCGGCGAGATCACCGGCGAACTGCCGGCCATGCTCGAGCGCGCCTCCAATTCGCAGCAGGCCGACCTCGAGCGGCGCACGCTGACCATCGCCGGCCTGCTCGAACCGGTGCTGATCCTGGCCATGGGCCTGGTCGTGCTGCTGATCGTGCTGGCGGTGCTGATGCCGATTATTGAAATCAACCAGTTGGTGCGGTGACAAGGAAATAGATGAACAAGCGCTTGCCCTTAATTCTGAGCCTGGCCGGCCTGATCCTGCTGGCGGCTTCGCTCGCCTACTGGATCCTGCAGCTCTACCAGCCGCCGCAGCGTCCGCTGGCAGCGGTGCCGCACAGTGCCCCGCCGAATCCGGACATCACTGCCGCTGCCGGCCTGTTCGGCGGGCAGGTGGCGGTGGCCACCGCCACCAATTACCAATTGACCGGCATCGTGTACGCCGGGCGCGACAGCGTGGCGATCATCGTCGCCGACGGCGCGCCGCCGAAAGCCTTGCGGGTGGGTAGGGAATTGTCGTCCGGCATCAAGCTGGCCGAAGTCTATCCGCGCTATGTGATGCTGTCCGATGGCGGCGTGATGAAACGTATCGATTTACCGGCCGATACCAAGTCGGTAGCGCCGATCGGCGCCGCTGGTGCTGCAGGGGGCGCCAACCAGGGCGTCAACAATGGGATGATGGCGCCGCAGGGACCACAAACCCCGGCCGGCGGCGATGCCGGACCGGCACTCGGCTCAGCGATTCCACCGGGCGCAGCTCCGGCCGACAACCCGCAGCCCGAGCCGCCGATGTCGCCGGGCGCCGTGTCCTCGCAGATGCCGGGCAGCGGCCAGATCGGGCCGTCTGGCCAGGCCCCGGCCCAGAACAACGCACTGTCGGCGCCGGTGCAGATGGCGCCGCCGACGCGCGGGATGGCAAGCCCGGGCCAAGTTCCCACCGCCACCCAATAAGCTCGGTCAAAAGCGGCCAGGGCGTTGTTGCAGCGCCTCGCCGTGCTAAAGCCGGGATGCCGGCCACACTGTCTTCGCCGCTGCGCCTAGCCTCAGCGCCGCAAGGCCGTGAACGCCGCAAATTCCCACGACCTGAATCCCACCAGCAAAGTAAAGCCATCGCGCTCCTGCGGCGGGAGCCGGCGGTCGTTGCGGTGCATGCGCGCCAGTTCGCCGGCCAGTTGGTGGATGCGTTCGGCCAGTTCGCCCGCGCTCGCCAGCGACAGCCGCGCCGGCAGGCACATCAGCGTTTCGCCGGGACCGTCGAAGCGGCCGTTGAAATAATCGCCGACGACGTTGTCGCGGAAAAAGCGTTGCACCGGACCATCCGGCAACCAGCGGAAGGCATTCGAGACGCGTAGGCTGTAGCGGTTCAGCGGTTTCAGTTCGATCACGCCGAGACGGTCGAGTTCCACCAGCAAGCCGATGCATTCGGCTTGCGTCAAACGGTAGGTTTCGACAACTTGCTCCAGGCTCCAGTGCCCGAGGCAGCAAATTGCCACCAGCAGCAGGCGTGGATTGGCGACCAGCGCATTTTCCTGCACCAGCGTCAGCGTGTCGGCCTGGGGCCGGGCGTCGGCTGCACGGCGCAGCACGTCTTCCATGGCGATGCCGGCCGCCTGGCAGATCTGTGCCAGGCGCGACAGCGTCATGTCCTTCTGGCCGAACATGCGTTTGATGCTGGACTCGCTCATCGCGATACGCTCGGCTAGGGTTTTATAGGTGATGCCCGCGGCACGCAGTTCGGCGCGCAGCACATCCAGCAGCATGTCGGGGGAGCTCATGGGATTTGTGCATTCATGACTTGGTGGGATTACTCCAAGTCATCGAATGTACAGAAGATGGGAAGTCAGTTCAAGGCGAAAAACATTGCCTATATGCACGTCTAGTGGCGTCGCAAACAATGTGATGCGGGCGCTTATTCGTCCTCGGGTTCCAGCTTGGTCTTCTTCAGCGCCCGCTTGGCGGCCAGCCGCTCGCTGGCCTCGGGCTTGGCGTGCGGCCCGGCCGCACGCGCCTTGGCGAAACCCGCGAACGGGTTGCGCGGTTTCAGGGCGGGAAGCGGCGCCGGCGTGGCGCGCAGACGCATCTTTTGCCGGGTTGCCAGTGCTTTATTCGCCATTGCCGCTTCCTTTCCTTCGATACCTTGCTAATTACAATACGTAGCGCGACAGGTCTTCGTTGACCGCCAGCGCATCCAGCCGCTCGTTCACGTAGGCGCTGTCGATGACCAGGGTCTCACCCGACTTGTCGGTGGCCGAGTACGAGATCTCTTCCAGCAGCTTTTCCATTACCGTGTACAGGCGGCGCGCGCCGATGTTCTCGGTACGCTCGTTCACCGAATAGGCGATCTCGGCCAGGCGATGGATGCCGTCGTCGGCGAACTCGAGCTTGACGCCTTCGGTCGCCAGCAAGGCCTCATATTGCTTGGTCAGGCTGGCGTCGGTCGAGGTCAGGATGCTCTTGAAGTCGTCGACCGACAGCGCTTCCAGTTCGACGCGGATCGGGAAGCGGCCCTGCAGTTCCGGGATCAGGTCCGACGGCTTCGACAGGTGGAACGCGCCCGAGGCGATGAACAGGATGTGATCGGTCTTGATCATGCCGTACTTGGTGTTTACCGTGGTGCCTTCGACCAGCGGCAGCAGGTCGCGCTGCACGCCGGCACGCGAGACGTCGGGACCGCCATGTTCCGAACGGGTGGCGATCTTGTCGACCTCGTCCAGGAACACGATGCCGTTCTGCTCGACGTTGGCGATCGCCTTCTGCTTCATCTCGTCTTCGTTGACGAGCTTGGCGGCTTCCTCGTCGATCAGGATCTTCATCGCTTCCTTGACCTTCATCTTGCGCGCCTTCTTGCGGCTGCCACCGGCGCCGGCGAACATCGACTTGATCTGTTCCGTCATTTCTTCCATGCCCGGCGGCGCCATGATTTCCATCTGCGGCGCTGCCTCGGCGACGTCGATTTCGACTTCCTTGTCGTCGAGCGCGCCTTCGCGCAGGCGCTTGCGGAAGGTCTGCCGGGTGGTATCGCCTTCCTTGCTTTCGGCGGCGCTGACGTTGAAGCCGAAATCGCGCGCCGGCGGCACCAGGATGTCGATGATGCGGTCTTCGGCCGCGTCTTCGGCACGCTGGCGCATTTTCTTCATTTCGGTGGCGCGGGTCTGCTTGACGCCGATGTCGATCAGGTCACGGATGATGGTGTCGACGTCTCGGCCGACATAGCCGACTTCGGTGAACTTGGTCGCTTCGACCTTGATGAAGGGCGCATCGGCCAGCTTCGCCAGGCGGCGCGCGATCTCGGTCTTGCCGACGCCGGTCGGGCCGATCATCAGGATGTTCTTCGGGGTGATTTCGTGACGCAGCGGTTCGTCGACCTGCTGGCGGCGCCAGCGGTTACGCAGCGCGATCGAGACCGCGCGCTTGGCCTTGCCCTGGCCTACCACGTGCTTGTCGAGTTCCGAGACGATTTCGGCGGGGGTCATATTCATGATCTTGCTAATTTGCATTTGCTTGCCTTTTGCTCGCGCGCTCAGTCGAGCGTTTCGATGATGTGCGACATGTTCGTATAGATGCACAGCTCGCCGGCGATGGTCAGCGCTTTCTTGACCACGTCCGCCGGGGCGAAATCCGTGTTTTCTTGCAGCGCCTTGGCGGCTGACTGGGCGTAGATGCCGCCGGAGCCGATCGCGCCGATGCCGTCTTCGGGTTCGAGCACGTCGCCGTTGCCGGTGATGATCAGTGTTTTCTCGCGGTCGGCCACCAGCAGCATCGCTTCCAGACGGCGCAGCACGCGGTCGGTGCGCCAGTCCTTGGCCAGTTCGACCGAGGCGCGCAGCAGGTTGCCCTGGTGTTTTTCCAGTTTCGCTTCGAAGCGGTCGAGCAGGGTAAACGCGTCGGCCGTGCCGCCGGCAAAGCCGCACAGCACCTTGTTCTGGTAGAGCTTACGCACCTTGCGTGCCGAGCCCTTCATGACGACGTTGCCCAAGGTAACTTGTCCATCGCCACCCAGTGCAACCTGGTTGCCGCGCCTTACGCTGACGATCGTCGTGCCGTGAAATTGTTCCATATTTGCCTCGTGATTAATCTGCTCACCGCAATTGGGGATGCGATGTGGAATTACAAGAAGAAACATGAAATGCAGGGCAGCGGACGCGCATGGCGGCCCTGGCGCGCTTCAATAGCGGTGCGTGTACAGGCGGATCGGCTCGCCGGCCCCGAGCAGGCGCAGCAGGGCGGCGACGAGGTGATTCAGGTCGCGCAGTTCGATCCGGCGTGGGCTGTCATCGCCGTTTTCGGCAAGCGCACGCAGCCGCGTCACCAGCAGGGCGGCGGCACCGTAGTCGATGCGCGCCAGGTGAGAACAGTCCAGTACCAGCAGGGGGCGGTCCTGGGCATAGGCATCGATGGCGGCCAGCAGGGACGGACTGCCGCCTTCGATGACGGCGGGCAGCAGGAAGCGGTCGCCCTCGATGCCGGCGCTGCTGCCGGCACTGTCGTCGGTGCTGATGCTGAGCGCGGTCCGCGCCGGCGCCTCGAACGAGGGTGGGGACACCTCGAAGGTGACGCAATAATCCATCGCCGTCTCTTCGAAATCCTTTTCGCGGTTCATCAGGAGCAGCAGTTCGAGCAGCAGCAGCCAGGGCGCCTGGCTGGCCGTGCCTTCGCCGATCGCCAGCATCGGACGCAGCACACCGACCAGGTGGTCGGCCCCGGCCAGCACCAGTTCGCGCCCGGCGCGGCGCAAGGCTTGCAACGTATCGAGGAGCACCGCACAGCCCTCCGGCGTGGCGCCGGTGACCGCGCTGAATTCGATCCGCACCGGCGGCGCGGAAGCTGCACTGGACGCCGATCCAAGTGCGCCTGCTGCCGGCGCCTGTAGCCGCGCCAGCCGGGCACCGGCACCGGCGTCGAGGCAGCCGCTCAGGCTGGCGGTCGGGGTAACGCCGGAAAACGCCGGACTGCCCGCGCCGCCGCCGGCCCCCGGGACAGTGCCGGCCGGTGCGCGGTAGGCCGGCGGCGAGGTCTCGAAGTGGCTGGCGTAATCGATCGCGATGCTGTCGAAGGCTTCTTCGCGCGCGCCGGCCTGGTACAGATCGAACAGCATCCACCACGGCATGCGGTCATTGCTATTGCTGCTCAGGCTGGCGCGCAGCGACTGTTCGGCTGCGTCGGACTGGCCGTTGGCATACAGGATCGCCGCTTCCTCGACCGCCGGCGCGCTGGAGGGTGCGGCGGCCGCGCCCAGGGCGCTGTCGAGTCCGGACAGGCCATCGGTATCCAGGCCGCCATCCAGGAGCGTGACCGGCGCCGCGCCGGCGGCCCCGGTGCCGGTGGCACCCGGTACCCCTGCGCCGCCGGCGCCGGCAGCCAGTGCCGCCACCGCTGCCGGAGCCCGACGCGGGCTGCTCCAGGCGTCGTCGTCGAAAATGTCGGACGCCATCTCGAGCTCGATCTCGTCGATCTTGGCCGCGGTGGCACGCGCGATCTCGCGCTGGCGCTCGCGTTCGGCCTCGGTATCGAGGGGCATGCGCGTGCTGGGACTGGCCGCAGCGGGACGCGGGCGTGCCTCCGCCGGCGCTGGCGGCGCATCGCTCTTTTTCTTGAGAAAGGAGAACAGTCCCACATCGTTCCTTTGCTGTCTTCGCCGGTCGAGACAGTAGCACGGCGGCGCGCCAGGGGTGGTGCGCACACCTGAGTTGCGTCAAGCATCCGGCAGGCCAGCGTTAGTGTATCCGATGGGAAACTTTTTTACGTGAACATGTGCACCCGTGCGCAGGCCGTAAATGAAAAAAGCATGCGGCAGGCGCATGCTTTTTCATGGGTGCGTTCAGCGCGACCCGCGCGCGGCGCGGGGAGCGGCAAGGCAGGGCGAACGATCAGTCGCCGTACAGCTTCTGCTTCAGCTCGCGGCGCTGCTGGGCTTCCAGCGACAGGGTCGCGGTCGGACGCGCGATCAGGCGCGGGATGCCGATCGGCTCGCCGGTTTCCTCGCACCAGCCGTATTCGCCGGACTCGATCGAAGCCAGCGACTGCTGGACTTTCTTGAGCAGCTTGCGTTCGCGGTCGCGGGTGCGCAGTTCGAGCGCGTGCTCTTCCTCGATCGTGGCACGGTCGGCCGGATCGGGTACGAGCACGGTTTCGCGCAGGTGTTCCGTAGTCTCGCCGGCATTTTTCAGCAGCTCTTTTTCGAGCTCCTGCAGGCGGTTCTTGAAGAACGCCAGCTGTGCCGGGTTCATGTAATCCTCGTCGCTCATCGCCCGAATCTCTTCGTCCGTCAAGAGGCGTTCGTCGGGCTGCGCCACGGTATTCGGTTTCGTTGTTTTAGTCATGACTTCACTTACCTTTGATACGACAGAGTTTCCATTTTATCAGCTAGCTCAGCGGTTACCAGTTACGGTGCGCGCCGGCCGGCTGCCGTGATGGCGGGCCAGTCAACCGGGACCGGTTGCAAGCCACGCCTGCCGAATGTGCAAATACAGAACCGCAGTAGTTTATACCAAACACTGTTCCAGTCCGCGGATAAACACATCTTTTGGTAAATTTTTACCAATAAACACCATCTTGCTGCCACGGGCCTCGTCATCCGCCCACTTTGCACCGAGGTCGCTGCCCATGATTTGATGCACACCTTGGAATACCACCTTGCGGTCCGCGCCAGCCATCGACAGCACGCCTTTGTAGCGCAGCATATTCGGGCCAAACACTTGGACCATGCTGCCAAGGAATTGATCCAGACGCTCGGGATCGAAGGCGCGCTCGCTCTTGAACACAAAGGCCGCGATGTCGTCGGCGTGGTGGCCGTGGTGGTGGTCGTGGCTGTGGTCGCATGCCTCGGTGTGCACGTGATCGTGGTCGTGCTCATGATGATCATGATCGTGCGCTTCGTCGGCCGTCAGGAAAGCCGGATCGAGTTCCAGCTTGTCGTTCAGGTTGAAACCACGCAGGTCGAGTACCTCGCTGATCGGGGCGCGGCCAAAATCCGACACGCTGATCGGCGCGCGCGGATTGATGCGGCGAATACGTGCCTTCAGCGCATCCAGTGCGGCGGCATCGACCAGGTCGGTCTTGGACAGCAGGATCTTGTCGGCAAATCCGACCTGGCGCTGCGCTTCTTCCTGGCGGTCCAACTGGTCCATTGCATGGCGCGCGTCGACCACGGTCACGACCGCGTCGAGCAGGTAGTGGGCACCGACTTCCTCGTCCACGAAGAAGGTCTGGGCCACGGGGCCGGGATTGGCGAGGCCTGTGGTCTCGATGACCACGCGGTCGAACTGGATTTCGCCGGCGTCGCGCTTGCGCGCCAGGTTGGTCAGCGCCACGATCAGGTCGCCGCGCACGGTGCAGCAGATGCAGCCGTTGTTCATCTCGACAATCTGTTCGCTCGCATCCTGCACCAGGATCTCGTTGTCGATGTTTTCCTGGCCAAATTCGTTTTCGATGACGGCGATGCGCATGCCGTGCTCTTCCTGCAGGATGCGGTTGAGCAGGGTGGTTTTGCCGGCGCCGAGGAAGCCGGTCAGGATGGTGCTGGGAATGAGTTCCATATCTCGCTACCTAATGAAGGCGCCCCATGGGCGCCAGAGAATCGGAAGATTATGCCGGAATTTACGAAATGCCACCACCGACGTGCTCGCAAGCCGGAGCGCACCGCCCGCCAGCCAGCCTGCCGGCCTTATTTGACCTTGGCGCGCGGATGGGTGCGGTCATACACGGCCGCCAGGTGCTGGAAGTCGAGCGCCGTATAGATCTGGGTCGAGGTGATGCTGGCATGGCCCAGCAGTTCCTGCACCGCGCGCAGGTCGCCCGAGGATTGCAGCAGGTGCGAGGCAAAGGAATGGCGCAGCACGTGCGGGTGCACGTGGACCGGCGCCCCCGTTTTCTGGGCGTGGACTTTGAGGCGCGACTGCACCACGCGCGGGCTGACCCGGGTGCCGCGCTCGGACAGGAACAGGGCGTTGCTGGCGTCGCGTGCCGGCGGCCGTACCGCCAGCCAGGCCGCGAGCGCCGCGCGCGCCGGCGCGCCGACCGGCACCCGGCGCATCTTGCCGCCCTTGCCGGTGACGACCACTTCGCTGGCGTCCGCTTCCAGCCAGCCGAGCGACGCCGGCGCACCGTCGCGCGGCGCCACGTAGTGCAGGTCGAGGCCGGCCAGTTCCGACACCCGTAGGCCGCTCGAGTACAGCAGTTCGAACATCGCGCGGTTGCACAGGTCGAAGGGTTCGGCAGCATAGCCGGGACCGGCGCCTGGTTTGCCTTCCATTAATTGCACTGCATCGTCGACGGCCAGTGCCTTCGGCAGGCGCTTGGCGCGGCGGGGCGCGCGTACGCCGTCGACCGGGTTGGCATCCAGCGCGACCTGGCGCGACAGCCAGTCGAAGAAGCCGCGCCAGCCGGACAGCTTGCGCGCGATCGAGCCCGGCCCCTGGCCTTCGGCGTGCAGCTTGGCGGCAAAGCGCCGGATATCGAAGTGGGTGAGCTTCGGCCAGTCGGTATGGCCGCTCAGGGCGGCCAGTTCGGCCAGGTCGCGCCGGTAGGCGGCGATCGTGTGCGGGGAGAGCTGGCGCTGGGTGGCCAGCTCGGCCAGGTAGCGGCCGGCCAGGTCGTCGGTGGCCGGGATGTCCATCAAGCCCGCAGCGGTGCCAGCGCGGCGCTGGCGGTTTCGCCGATGTGGACCAGGAAATCGGTCGCCATCGTGGCGTTGAAGCGATCCGGATCCGGCGAACCGAGCACCAGCAAACCAAAGGCGTTGCCGCCGGCGCGCAGCGTCAGCAGCACCGTCGAGCGCACGTTTGATCCGACCTCGACACCATCGTCGAGCCAGCGCACCGCCTCGAAATCCTTGTTCGGGCCGCAATAGGGGGCGCGCAGGCTGTTGGCGAACAGGCGCACGTCGTCGCTGGCGCCGCGGGCGAATGGTGCCTCGGCGTAGTCCGGCGCCAGATTCCACAGGCGCAGGCTGGCTTGCGGCACGCTGAAATGCTCGATCAGGCCCTTCACCACGGCATCCGGCATGGCTGCCGGTGTGCCCGCGCGCAGCAGGCCCTGGGTCCAGCCATGGAAGCGGTTGGCGATCGCCATGTTTTCCTCGGCGCGGCGCAGCAGGTCGGCCATGCGCAGTTCCAGTGCCTTGTACTTGTCACGCATCACTTCCATCTGCCGTTCCTGCAGCGACACTGCGCGACCTGTCAGCGGGCTCGACAATTTTACTTCGCCCAGCAAACCGGCGTGCTCGACAAAGAATTGCGGATGATCGGCCAGGTATTGGGCGACGGCGGCGGAATCCAGTGGTGCGGTCATGAATGGTCGTACGAAAGAGTTGGACCGCCCATTTTACTCGACCGCAAGCCCGGAAAGCAGGAAAACGCCGGCGCCTTGACCCCGTCGTCAGAAACGGTGGCGTACACCCAACTGGAAGGCCCGTCCGTCGTCACCGGGTGCCTTGGTAAAGCCGCCCGGCGCCCCGGCCGTTGCCGGACTGTACTGAGCCTCGTTGTCGTTCCGGATGAACGAGGCCACCGCATACAGGTCGGTGCGCTTGGATAAAAAGTAATTGTAGCCAAGCGCAAACAGCGTGGCATCGCTTTCAGAGGAGGTGCGGTCGTGCTGGTGCGCGACCGAGGCCAGGATCCGTCCGGCGCCGATGCGGTACTGCAGGCCGGCCTGGACGCTGAACGCATCCTGCCGGCTGTTGATGGTGATGTTGTTGACGAACACGGTGCGTAGGGCGGTGGCGGTGGCAGCGCCCAGCGGTGCCAGCTGCGGGGCGATCTGCGCATCCCAGCCGGCGATATAAGTCGGCAGCAAGGACGCATTGCGGTCGTACTGGTCGTGCCAGCCGGCGAAGAATTTCCACTGGCCCCAGGCATACGAGCCGCCCACGGTGGTGGTGCGCAGGCTGGGCCGTCCGGCCGGGTCGTAGGCGTGGTTGTGGCCGATGCCGATGTCCCAGCCGCGCGCTTTATAGGTGAGCGCCGCGCCCCAGAATGTGTTGTACAGGCCGAGGTAGCCCGAGCCCTTGCCGGCGACCATGACCGAGCCGCCCAGGCCGGACGGCAGTGCAATGCGGTACTGCAGCGCGCGCTGCGAGCGGATGTCGGCTCCTAGGACCGTAAAACCGCCGGTGCCCCCGGTGATGCTGCCCCAGGTGCCGCCGGTGCCGACTTCGAAGGTGTCGGCGGCCGCGAACACTTCGTAGCCCGGCGTGTACATGCGCCCCAGCAGGACCGCGCCGAGCGGCGTGACCATGCCGACCATGGCGGTGCGGTCGAACAGCGCACGCTCGGGATTCACGGCCGGTCCGCCCGGCGGCTGCAATGCCTGGCGCACGGCCGCCAGCACGGGAGGGGGCAGGGCGCCCATGTTGCGCGTCAGGTAATAACCCTGGTTTTCGTTGACCAGGGTCGGCACCTGGGTGCCGTTATCGAGCTCGATGCGTGCCTCGAGGTTGAAGATGGCTTTCAGGCCGCGCCCGAGGTCTTCGCTGCCCTTGAAGCCGAGGCGCGAACCGTCGGCGCCGCCGCTGATGACCTTGACCCGGCTGCCGCGCTGCCACATGACGCCGGCATCGGCGATACCGTAGATCTGGACGCTGCTCTGGGCCAGTGCGGGCGCCGCCAGGCAGGTGGAAAGACAGGTGCCGGCAAGCGCCGCCAGCAGGAACTTGTTCATCGCATTCTCCATGGTTGGACGGACGGCAATAACAAGCAACAAGACAACGCTGCAGGCAACCAGGCCGGCGGCAAGCCACGGATGATGCCGTTTGCCCGGGCATTGCCCGGCAGCCGGCTCAAGCGTTGTGCAAATCGCACAGGCCCCAGATGCAGCAAGGGCGGACCTGGTTGCCCAGGTCCGCCCTTGCGGATCAGCTTTTGGCGGGGCGTACCCCGCATCAGCTTAGAACGAGTGGTTCACGCCCACGTCGTAGTGGTTCACGGTCGGGGTTGCGGACAGACGACCGATTGCGGTACCCGAGGCGGTCACGATGTTCGTCTTGCGCGACGCATCTATGTACAGGTAGGTACGCTTCGACAGGCTGTACTCGTAGCCCAGCGAGAACTGCTTGGTCTTCGGGGTGTCTTCCAGCTGCTTCTGGCCGTAACCTGCCAGCAGTTTGCCCGGGCCCATGGCGTAGGTCGCGCCGACCAGCCATGCCTTGGTGTCCGACAGGACCGGATTGATGTGGTCGGCGTTCTGCTTGGAGTAGGTCGCCATCACTTTCAGTTCCGGGGTCAGCGCGAACGAACCGGCGCCCGACCAGATCTTGGTTTCGACGGCGTTACGCTCGTAAGCCAGCATCGCGGCGGCCGGACCGTTGTTGTAGGTCGCAGCGACCGAGAACGGGTTGGCCGAACCTTGCGGGTTGGTGCCGGTGTAGGAGGCGCCGCCGTTGGTACCGGTCAAGGTACCGCCGTTGCCTTCCTTGGTCGCCCACGAAGCGTTGACCTGGAAACCGTTGTTGACCGGCGAGTTGTAGAAGACCGCATTCGAGATACGGTTGCTGTTCGGCGAGCCGCCGCCGGTGTTGCTGTCCAGCGGTGCCGAGTTGAAGCCGGCGACGCTGATGTCGGTATAGAAACCAGCCGGGGTCGGCAGGCCATGGAACGGCTCGAACGAACCGACGACTTCCTGGAACGGGGTCAGGCCGCGACCGATGCGGACCATACCGAAATCACCCTGCAGGCCGACGCGGCTTTGGCCCTGGAACAGCGGACGGCCGTTGTTTTCAACGGTACCGGTGTCCGGCTCGTAACGGATTTCCAGCTGGAACAGTGCTTTCAGGCCATTGCCCAGATCTTCCGTCCCCTTGAAGCCCAGGGTGTTAGCAGCGCGCTTGCCGATGGCAACGGTCTGGTTGGTACGCTTGACCAGGCCGGCATCCAGGTTGCCGTAGATCTGAACAGCGGTCTGAGCTTGCGCCACAGCGGCGAAGCCACCCAGCAGAGCGACTGCCATGAGTGATTTTTTCATCTAATTATTTCCTTATAAAATCGGTCGCAGGAATCCGGAGAGCATTGAGATTTGTTGTAGTTTCTGAACACTCGGATGTGTGAACCTTAAATGCTTAATGCGTCAAGAATGTCGGATTTGTCAATTATGACCGTTGCACTTGGTCGAAAGCCAATAAATCCAATTGTGCTGTTGTATTTTCGAAACGGCTGACCCTGTACAGACAGACAATCCTAAGTCGGATTTAAGTTTCCTGTAGGCATCATATTCTTTCTGTCTTGCAATGCGATTTGTGCAGGCTCAAACCCGTGAAGAATTGCAATCGAATCGTGCCAACGCGGCTTTAGACTCTGGCCCATCCGACGTCACGGCGCGTATTGCCTGTTCTGTGGGCACATCGTGCGCCAACGTGCATCTTCTGCGCGTATTTCCAAGACGTCTTTTACTTCCAGAAAATGAAAGATGGCAAATCGTGAAGAGTTAGCGATCATTCGCGGCGCCCGTGCCGGCCGCGCCGAGGCCCAGCTGGCACTCGGGCGGCTGTATCTGTTCGGCAGTAACGGCTTGCCGAAGAGCCTGCCTACTGCCCTGCATTGGCTCGACCGCGCTGCCCAGCAGGGTTGTACAGAGGCGTGGCAACTGATCGGCAACCACATTCCGTTCGAGCTGGCGCAGCAGAGCCCACATCCGGTCACGACATGGTACGAGCGTGCCTACGACGGCGGACTGGTGCGGGCCGGGCTGGTCTATGCGCAGCTGGTGCTGGGCGCGCGGACGGCGCCGCCGGGCCAGGCCCAGCGCACCAAGGCCCTGCGCGCCCTCGAAGATGCCGGCCGTGCCGGCTTTTCCCAGGCACAGTGGCTGCTGGCGGGCGAGCACGGCGCGGCGGCGGTGCCGGCCAGGGCCGAAGTGCAGGCGCCGCAGCCCGCCGGCATGCCGGGCACCGTCACGCCGGCCGGCCAGCGCTGGCTGCGCCAGGCGGCGGACAGCGGTGTCGCCCCGGCCCAGTTCGCGCTGCTGGAACAGGCGTGGCAGGCCGGCGACCATGCCGCCTACCTGCGGCGCGCTCTGCCGCTGGTACGCAGCGTGGCCGGTTCCGATGCCGCCCGCGACGGTGCATGCGCCCGCCTCGCGCCCGACGAGGTGACGCTGCTGTCGCGCTGCGCCCGCCTGGCGGCCGAGGGCGGCTTGCCGCACGACGTCACGCCCGACGAATTGCACACGTTCTGGGAGCTAGCCGCGGCCGAGCAGGACCGCCATGCCCAGTTCTCGCTCGGCCTGTGGAGCGCGCGCATGCGGGTGGACGGCAAGCGCATACCCGGCAGCGGTGGCGCCGCCAACTTCAAGAAAGCCGTGCGCTGGCTGGTGCAGGCCGGCGAGCAGGGCCTGGCCGAAGCCTGGTACGCCCTGTCGCGTATCTATATCAAACCGGAGTTTTCACAGCGTAATGTCGTGGAAGCGCAGAAGTACCTGGAGCGGGCCGCGGAAATGGGTTACCGCGACGCCCAGCTCGAATGCGGCAACGCCGCCTGGCGGGCGCGCCGGGAAAACGAAAGCAATGATGTGCGCGCCGTGTTCTGGCTGCAGAAGGCAGCGCGCCAGGAATGCTCCCGAGCAGCGGCGGCCCTGCGCAAGATCGCGCCGCGCCTGCCGGATGCCTGGCCCGGGTTGGCGGCCTTGCTGGCGGGGCGCGACCTGTCGGCCCATCCGCTGCTGGCGGCGCGCCTGGAACTGGCGCTGGCGTTTGGACTCAGCCGGGCCGAAGCCCTGCTGCTGGATGTGCGGCAGGCAGACCGCGGCCATTGCCTGGTGATCGATATCCGCGCCAGCTATGGCCGCAGCCGGCGCCGCCTGGTGCTGGTGGAAACGGCGCAGGAGCGCCAGCTGCTCGACCGCATGACGCAGCTGTTCGACGAGGTGGACTGCGGGCCGGGTGGGCCGGAAGGCAATTATCGGCAGCGGCTGTACCGCTTGCGTACCCTGCTGCCGGAAAGCGGCACCGACAACGATGCCGATTACAACCTGGCTGCCTAGCGCGGCGTCCAGGGCTCAGATGTAGATTTCGCCTTCGAACACGGTGACGGCCGGGCCGCTCAGGTAAACCGGTTCGCCTTCGCCGGCCCAGCTGATGCTGAGCTGGCCACCGCGCGCATCGACCCGTACCGGCGAGTCGAGCAACCCGCGGCGGATGCCGGCCACGACTGCCGCGCAGGCGCCGGTGCCGCACGCCAGCGTTTCGCCGGCACCGCGCTCGTACACGCGCAGTTTGACGTGGTGGCGCGCCAGCACTTGCAGGTAACCGGCGTTGACGCGTTTCGGAAAGCGCGGGTGGTGCTCGATCTGCGGGCCGGTTTCGGGTACCGGCGCGGTGTCGACGTCATCGACCACCTGCACCGCGTGCGGATTGCCCATCGACACAACCGACAGCAGGACCTGCACTTCCCGGCCGTCCTGGCGCACGGTCACCGGCCACAGCGTGTCGCGGCCCTGGGGCACGCCCGCCAGGCCGGCGGCATCGAACGGGACCCGGGCCGGTTCCAGCACCGGCGCGCCCATGTCCACGGTGATGCTGCCGTCCGCTTCCAGGCGCGGGGTGATGATGCCGGCCATGGTCTCGACGCGGATCGCACCCTTGGTCGTCAAGCCCTTGTCGCTGACGAAGCGGACAAAGGCGCGCGAGCCATTGCCGCACTGTTCGACTTCGCCGCCGTCATTATTGAAGATGCGGTAGCGGAAGTCGCAGCCGGGCAGGGTCGGGCGCTCGACCACCAGGATCTGGTCGGCGCCGATGCCGAAACGGCGGTCGGCCAGGCGGCGCCACTGTTCGGGGCCGAAGTCGATGGGCTGGCTGATGGCGTCGATCACGACGAAGTCGTTGCCGGCGCCGTGCATCTTGGTGAATTTCAGTTTCATTATGTCGATCAATCGTAGAGCGGTGGTTCGCCCGGCGGCCGGGTCTTGAAGCGTTTATGCGTCCAGAAATATTCTGCGGGATGTTCGCGCACACGGTCTTCGATGAAGGCATTCATGCGGCGGGTGGCTGCGACGATATCGTCGCCCGGGTAATTTTCCCATGCCGGGAAGAACTCGACCCGATAGCCCTTGTAGTTCGGCAGGAAGGTGGCGATGATCGGGATCACCTTGGCCCCGGTCGCGCCGGCCAGGCGCGCCATGGCGGTCAGCGTCGCGGCCTGGATACCGAAGAAGGGCACGAAAGTGGCATCCTTTTCGCCGAAGTCCATATCCGGCAGCATGTAGTAGGGCAAGCCGTCGCGCAGCGCGCGCAGGATCGGTTTGACGCCTTCTTCGCGCGTGAACAAGCGAACCGGACCGTAACGCTCGCGGCCGTAGCGCAACAAATCGTCGAAAGCCTTGTTTTTCTGCGGCGAATAGATCGTGGCGAGCGGCATCACGCGCGCGGCGACGCCGCCGACGTCGAGGCAGACGAAATGCGGGCAGAACAGGATCGTCGGGCCGCTTTCCATTTGCGCTTTCGGCACCGCCGGCACGACTTCGATCAGGCCATGGATGCGCTCGAATGACGCCCACCAGATCAGCGAGCGCTCCAGGATGCTGCGCGAATACCCCTGGAAATGGCGCATCACGATGTCCTTGCGCTGCGCCTCGCTCAGCTCGGGCATGCACAGACGCAAATTAGTAAAGGCAATTTTCCGGCGCTTCGGGATGGCGTAATACATCAAGGTGCCGACGGCGCTGCCGATACGGCCGAGGATGGGCAGCGGCAGCCAGTGCAGCAGCCACAGGAGGGCGATCAGGAATTTCATGCAACGGTCTCGGCGTCAGGTGCTGCGACGCCCTGCGGACGCTTGTAGCGGTTATAGCTCCAGAAATACTGGGACGGACAACGCGCAATCAATTGTTCCATTGCGCGGTTGATGCTGGCGGCCTGTTCCGCGGCGCTGCCGGACAAATCGCCTTCGAAGGGCACGAAGCGGATCGCGTAACCGCGTCCGCGCGGCAGGCGCTCGGCATACACCAGCAGGATGTCGGCCTTGCCCAATTGGGCCAGCTTGGACGGCAGGGTCATGGTGTAGGCGTCGCGGCCGAAGAAGGGCGCCCATACGCCTTCGCCTTCCTGCGGCACCTGGTCGGGCAGCACGCCGACCGGCTGGCCGCCGCGCAGCGCCTTGACCAGCATGCGCACGCCGGACAGGTTGGCCGGCGCCAGGTGCATGTGCCGGCGCGCACGGGCCCCTTCGACCAGCGGCTTGAGCGCACTCTGGCGCGGCGGGCGGTACATCACGGTCAGTTCGACGCGCAGCGACACCTGTTGCGCGGTCAGTTCGAAGCAGCCCAGGTGCGGGGTGAGGAAGACGATGCCCTTGCCACTGTCGAGCTGGCGCTGGACCAGTTCCCAGTTTTCCATCGTGACGTGGCGGGTGACGCGCTCTTGTTGCGCGCACCATACAAACGGCAGTTCGAGGATCGCCTTGCCGGATTCGGCGATGGCGGCATGCAACTGGCCGGCATAACCAGCCCGCTCCAGGTTACCGCGCAGGCGCCGGCGGTAAGAGGGAGAAATCAGGTAAACCAGCCAGCCGAGCGCCGCCCCCAGCGCATGTAGCACAGATAGAGGCAGCACCGACAGGAGGCGGAACAAGAGAACAAGCATGGGTTGATTCAGGGTAGACAAGCGACGGCTTGCTCACCAAAATTTTTCAAGGAGCGTAAAATACCACTTTAGAGCGCCTAACAAAACTTCATGGCCAGGTTGTATCGTCTGGCCATACCAGCGTATCGCCTATGGCAATACGTCTTTCCCTGAGGATTTGTTAACGCGCCGAGCACGATCCGCGGAGTTAATGACAACTTGCGAAGCGGAATATAAATATCGCTAAAGCGTCGCAGGCATTGGTACTGCGGCAATTATTTAAACAGTATCAGGAGCCTTACCTCATGTCTTCCAACGACTATCTCTTCACTTCCGAATCCGTTTCGGAAGGCCATCCGGACAAAGTTGCCGACCAGATTTCCGACGCCATCCTCGACGCGATCCTGGAACAGGATCCGAGCGCGCGCGTGGCCGCCGAAACCCTGTGCAACACGGGCCTGGTGGTGCTGGCCGGAGAGATCACGACGCATGCGAACGTCGATTATATTCAAGTTGCACGCAACACCATCAAGCGCATCGGTTACGACAATACCGACTTCGGTATCGACTACAAAGGCTGTGCCGTGCTGGTCGCCTACGACAAGCAGTCGCCGGACATCGCCCAGGGCGTGGACGAAGGCGCCGGCATCGACCTCGACCAGGGCGCTGGCGACCAGGGCCTGATGTTCGGTTATGCCTGCGACGAAACCCCGGAACTGATGCCGGCCGCGATTTATTACGCACACCGCCTGGTGGAGCGCCAGTCGCAACTGCGCAAGGATGGCCGCTTGCCGTGGCTGCGCCCGGATGCCAAGTCCCAGGTCACGCTGCGCTACGTGAACGGCCGCCCGGTGTCGGTGAACACCGTGGTGCTGTCGACCCAGCACGCGCCGGAAATCAGCCACAGCCAGATCGAGGAAGCCGTGATCGAAGAGATCATCAAGCCGGTGCTGCCTAAGGAATGGCTGCAGGACACTCGCTACCTGGTCAACCCGACCGGCCGCTTCGTCATCGGCGGCCCGCAGGGCGATTGCGGCCTGACCGGCCGCAAGATCATCGTCGACACCTACGGCGGCGCGGCGCCGCACGGCGGCGGTGCCTTCTCGGGCAAGGACCCGTCCAAGGTCGACCGCTCGGCCGCCTATGCCGCCCGCTACGTCGCCAAGAACGTGGTCGCCGCCGGCCTGGCGCGCCAGTGCCAGGTGCAGGTCAGCTACGCGATCGGCGTGGCCCGTCCGATCAACATCACGGTCTACACCGAAGGCACCGGCGTCATCTCGGACGAGAAGATCGCCGAACTGGTGATGGAACACTTCGACCTGCGCCCGAAAGGCATCGTGCAGATGCTCGACCTGCTGCGCCCGATCTACCAGAAATCGGCAGCCTACGGCCACTTCGGCCGCGAAGAGCCGGAGTTCAGCTGGGAGCGCACCGATAAGGCGGCGCTGCTGCGCGCCGAGGCCGGCCTGGCGTAAGGCATCTACGCCTATAACTTGGATCCCCGCGAAAGCGGGGACCCAAGTTCGTAGCGCACCACGTTCAATTGCGCGCAACGTTAGCGGAAGCACACCCACCCATCCAGCAATACAACACAACAGGCCATTTCCGAGCCCACCCGTGTTAAACTTATGAATTCCGAGGAGCGTTGCGACGAAAGAATTCTCTTTCGCCAGGCTCGGATCATCAACACCGCGCTCACGTTACTTTTTTCTTAACTTGAAAGGAGGGCGTGATGAGCGCCGTACTCAAAGACACCACCCAGGATTACTTCGTTGCCGACATCGGCCTCGCCTCGTGGGGCGAGAAGGAAATCCGCATTGCCCAGACCGAAATGCCGGGCTTGATGGCAATTCAAGATGAATTTGCCGCCAGCCAGCCGCTGAAGGGCGCGCGCATTGCCGGTTCGCTGCACATGACCATCCAGACCGCCGTGCTGATCCGCACGCTGGAAGCCCTCGGCGCGCAAGTGCGCTGGGCCTCGTGCAACATCTACTCGACCCAGGACCACGCTGCCGCCGCCATCGCGTCGGTCGGCACCCCTGTGTTCGCCATCAAGGGCGAGACCCTGGACGAGTACTGGGAATACACCCACCGCATCTTCGAATGGCCGGGCGACAACCACGCCAACATGATCCTGGACGACGGCGGCGACGCGACCCTGCTGCTGCACCTGGGCGTGCGTGCCGAAAAGGACATCTCGGTGCTGGACAAGCCGGGTTCGGAAGAAGAAATCTGCCTGTTCAACGCGATCAAGGGCCGCCTGGCACGTGATCCGCAGTGGTACTCGAAGCGCCTGCCGGAAATCAAGGGCGTGACCGAAGAGACCACCACCGGCGTGCATCGCCTGTACCAGATGCACCAGGAAGGCAAGCTGGCGTTCCCGGCAATTAACGTCAACGACTCCGTCACCAAGTCGAAGTTCGACAACCTGTACGGCTGCCGCGAATCGCTGGTCGACGGCATCAAGCGTGCGACCGACGTCATGATCGCCGGCAAGATCGCGGTCATCGCCGGCTACGGCGACGTGGGCAAGGGTTCGGCACAGGCCATGCGCGCCCTGTCGGCCCAGGTCTGGGTTACCGAAATCGATCCGATCTGCGCACTGCAGGCGGCGATGGAAGGCTACCGCGTCGTGACCATGGATTACGCGGCCGAGCACGGCGACATCTTCGTCACCTGCACCGGCAACTACCACGTCATCACCGAGCAGCACATGCTCAAGATGAAGGACCAGGCGATCGTCTGCAACATCGGCCACTTCGACAACGAGATCGAAGTCGCCGCGCTCAAGAAGTACGAGTGGGAAAACATCAAGCCGCAGGTCGACCACATCATCTTCCCGGACGGCAAGCGCATCATCCTGCTGGCCGAAGGCCGCCTGGTGAACCTGGGCTGCGGTACCGGTCACCCGTCGTACGTGATGAGCTCGTCGTTCGCGAACCAGACCATCGCCCAGATCGAGCTGTTCGCCAACACCGACAAGTATCCGGTCGGCGTCTACACGCTGCCGAAGCACCTGGACGAGAAGGTCGCGCGCCTGCAGCTCAAGAAGCTGAACGCCCAGCTGACCACGCTGACCGAAGAGCAAGCCGCGTACATCTCGGTAAGCACGGAAGGTCCGTACAAGCCGGATCATTATCGTTATTAATCTGGTAATCTTCCGTGACTTGGCGCCGGGCGGCGCGGGCAATGCGCCCGTGTACGCCGGCGCTCCGGACCATCTCCAGCGGTCCGGTCCGCTGTCCTAGGGCGGCCCCTGTGCCAGGGTGTCGTCGTGGGACTGCCGGACCGGCTCGCCCTCACGAAAGACACCGACATGCGTTTGCTCCTGACCTGGCTGATCAATGCCGCCGCCCTGATGGCGTTGCCTTACCTGATGAATTCCGTGACCGTGACCAACATTGGCTCTGCCCTCGTGGCTGCGCTGGTGCTGGGCCTGGTCAATACCCTGATCCGTCCCGTGCTGGTCGTGCTGACCCTGCCGGTGACGCTGCTGTCCCTGGGCTTGTTCATCCTGGTGATCAATGCGCTGCTGTTCTGGCTGGTATCGCACCTGGTGGCGGGCTTCCATGTCACAGGATTCGGGTCGGCCTTCGTGGCGGCGATCCTGTACAGCGTGATTTCGTGGGCGCTTTCCACCTTACTCCTCAAAAATGATGGAAACCCCTAATCTCAGTATCGAGTTTTTCCCGCCCAAGACCCCCGAGGGTGCAGAAAAGCTGCGTGTGGCGCGCCAAAAACTGGCCGAGCTCAATCCCAAGTACTTTTCGGTGACCTTCGGCGCCGGCGGCAGCACCCAGCAGGGTACGCTGGCGACCGTCCTCGAAATCCAGGCCGAAGGGCATGAGGGTGCACCGCACCTGTCCTGCGTCGGCGCCACGCGCGCGTCGATCCGCGCTATCCTGCAGGAATTCCAGGCGAAGAGCGTGCGCCGCCTGGTCGCCCTGCGCGGTGACTTGCCGAGCGGTTATGGCGGCGCGGGCGAACTGCGCTATGCCAGCGACCTGGTCGAGTTCATCCGTCTTGAAACCGGTGACTGGTTCCACATCGAAGTCGCGGCCTATCCCGAGATGCACCCGCAGGCGAAATCGCCGCAGGACGACCTGCAGAATTTCGCGCGCAAGGTGCAGGCCGGCGCCAACGCGGCGATCACCCAGTACTTCTACAATCCGGACGCCTATTTCCAGTTTGTCGACAATGTCCACAAACTCGGCGTGGACGTGCCGATCGTGGCCGGCATCATGCCGATCACGAACTACACGCAGCTGATGCGCTTCTCGGAAATGTGCGGTGCCGAGATCCCGCGCTGGATCCGCCTCAAGCTGGCCAGCTTCGGCGACGATTCGGCCTCGATCAAGGCCTTCGGTCTCGACGTGGTCAGCAGCCTGTGCGAACGCCTGCTTGCCGGCGGGGCGCCGGGCCTGCACTTCTACAGCATGAATCAGGCTGCGGCGACGACCGCGATCTGGCAACGCCTGCAGTCGGCCTGAGCCTGCACGGAGGCCGGCAAAAGCCCTGATGCCCGCGCGCCTACCGGCCCGCGGGCATGTTTCATTCGATCGCTGGTTGTATCAAGTGAGTCGTGTCAGGTGATCTGTGTCGTTTCCGTCACAATCACATCCAGCGGCACATCGTGGGCAGCATGCGAGAACACGGCGCGCTGGTTACCATAGGCAATGCCCAGCGTGTGGGGGCGCGGTGCCGGCTCCAGCGTGCGGTCGTAATAACCGCCGCCATAGCCCAGCCGGTAATTCTCGTCGTTGAATCCCAGGCAGGGCACCAGCAAGGCCGGCGGGCGTGCCACGAAGCGCAGGTCGGCCGGCACCTGCACCCCCATCTCGTCCGGAATCATCGGTTCGCCCGGCGTCCATTCGACGAAGGAGAGGGCGGTGCCGCGTTCCATGACGACCGGCAGCGCCAGTTGCACGCCGGCCCTGGCCAGTTCGTCGTAGGCGGCGCGCAGGTCGGGTTCGCCGGCCAGTGGCCAGTAGACGCCGATGGCGGCGACCTGGCGCAAGCGCCACCAGGCCAGCACCTGGGCGCCGATATGGCCATCCCACTGGACCTTGATTGCTGGATCGAGAGCCCCACGTGCTGCTCTGAGCGCTTTGCGCAAGGCCGTCTTGGCCGCCTGTTGTGACGTCGTCTGTTCCGCCCCCGCCACGCTTGCACTGGAGTCTGGCAAGCCGTCGGAGCCGCATGGTATTCTTGATTCGCCGGTCATGGATGATATGAAGCGTAAATTGAAAGTTGGATTGATGTTTCCGCAAAAACTGTTTGCCGGCGCCAGTCTTGCCGCCACGGGCTTGATCTCGTTTGTCGTCGCCTCCGCTGCCTCGGCCCAGGCCGCAGCGCCGATTGTTCCCACCACAGCGCCCGCCAGCTCGGCCCCAGCCACGGGCACCCCTGCAACTGGAGTGCCGGCCACCGGAGCGCCGGCCACCGGAGCGCCGGCCACCGGAGCGCCGGTTGCCGGAGCGCCAGCCGCAGCAGTGCCGGCCGCCGGAGTGCCGGCCACCAGCGCCACCGTGCCCGCCGGCACCATGCTATTGGTCGCCAACGACGCCAGCCGCGAACAGGATGAGATCTTCCTGCAACTGCGCGACGCTGCCCGCCAGGGCGACGCCAATCGTGCGGCAGGGCTCGCCTCGCGGCTGCCGAACTACGCGATTCCCTCGTATGTCGACTATTATCGGCTCAAACCGCGCCTGCGCGACGCCAGCGACGCCGAAGTGCTCGATTTCCTGAAGCGCTACGAAGGCAGCGCGATTGCCGACCGCATGCGCAACGACTGGCTGCTCGAGCTCGGCCGCAAGCGCGACTGGGTCAATTTCGACCGCGAGCTGCCCCTGTTCGTCAAGAAAGACGATTACCAGGTCAAGTGCTATGCACTGCTGTCGCGCGCCATCAAGGGCGAGCGGGTGGCGGCCGAGGCGCGCGCGCTGCTCGACAATCCGCCACAGTACGGCGACGCCTGCGCGGCGCTGGTGAGCCAACTGGCCCAGTCCGGACAATTCAACCAGGCCGACCTGCTGGCCCAGCTGCGCCTGGCCGGCGAGATGCACGCGACCGGGCCGGCACGCCGCACCGCTGTGCTGCTGGGGGCGTCGGACACGCGCGCGGCGCAGGCGGTCGACGTGCCGGCGCTGGCGATGGCGCGCGGCATCGGCAATACGCGCGCCGAGCACGAAATCTACCTGGTCGCGATCGGCCGCATGGCGCGCACCAGCCTGAAGCTGGCGACGGTGGCGCTCGACAAGAATGCGTCGACACTGTCGGCCGAGGAGCGTGCGATCGGCTGGTCGAACATCGCGCTGGCGGCGTCGCTGACGCTGGCACCCGACGCCTACGATTACTGGCAGCGCGCGGCCGGCGCCCCGCTGTCGGAAACCCAGCTCGAGTGGAAGACCCGGATCGCGCTGCGCCGCGGCGACTGGAAGACGGTGCGCGCCACCATCGAATCGATGCCGCCCGACCAGCAGGCGCTGACGGCCTGGACCTACTGGCTGGGCCGCGCCATGCAGGCCCAGGGCCGCACCGAGGACGCCCAGGCGCTGTACCGCCGCATTGCCGACCAGAACAGTTTTTATGGCCAGCTGGCGATGGAAGAAGTCGGCATGCAGGTGACGATTCCGCCCGCCGCTGCGGCCTTGACCCCGGCCGAAATGGCGCAGGCGGCTGCCAATCCGGGATTCAAGCGCGCCCTGAAATTCTTCGGCATGCGCATGCGCTTCGAGGGGACGCGCGAGTGGAACTGGACGGTCAGCAATCTTTCCGAGCGCCAGTTGCTCGCTGCAGCCGAGTATGCGCGCCAGAACCAGATCCTTGATCGCATGGTCAACACCTCGGAGCGCACCCGCACCGAGTTCGATTACACCCAGCGCTTCCCGGCGCCGCACAATGACATCCTGCACCCGACCGCGCAGGGACTGGGCCTGGACCAGGCCTGGGTGTATGGCCTGATCCGCCAGGAATCGCGTTTCATTACCGATGCCCAATCCGGTGTCGGGGCGTCCGGCCTGATGCAAGTCATGCCGTCGACTGCAAAATGGGTGGCCGGCAAGATCGGCCTGGACGACTATGGCCACGGCATGCTGAACGATATCCGCACGAATATTTTGCTCGGCACCAATTACCTGAATATGGTGCTGAACAACGCCGACGGTTCGCAGGTGCTCGCCACCGCCGCCTACAATGCCGGACCGGGACGGGCGCGCAACTGGCGCGGGCTGCTGGCGGCGCCGATGGAAGGGGCGGTGTTCGTCGAATCCATTCCTTTCGAAGAAACCCGCAACTACGTGCGCAACGTGATGTCGAACGCAACGAACTATGCGGCGCTGTTCGAAAAGCGTCCGCAATCGCTCAAGGCCCGCCTGGGCACGATCACGCCGCGCGGCAACGCCCTCGGCCTGCCATGAGGATCGATGAATACGACAAGGGGACGATCATGGCCGAGCTGTCGGTGCTTTTGATTGGAGGAAGTGGATTCATCGGCAGCCACGTGGCGGCGCGCTTGGCCGAAAAGGGCGTCAGCATCGCGGTGCCGACCCGCCACGAAGCGCATGCGATGCACCTGATGCCGCTCGGCGTCGACATCGTCGAAGCCAACATCCATGACGACGCGACGCTGCGCCGCCTGGTGGCCGGCAAGAGTGCAGTGATCAACCTGGTCGGCATCCTGTATGCGCAACGCGGCACGCCGTATGGCGAAGGGTTCCGGCGCGCCCACGTCGAGTTGCCGCGCCGCATAGTCGAGGCCTGCGCCGCCGCCGGCGTGCCGCGCTACCTGCACATGAGCGCGCTGGGCGCCGATCCGCAGGGACCGTCGATGTACCAGCGGTCCAAGGCCGACGGCGAACGCGCCGCATCCGCCAACCCGGCGGTGGCGGCGACGATCTTCCGTCCTTCGGTGGTGTTCGGCGAGGACGACAATTTCCTGAACATGTTTGCACGGCTGCAGCGCCACGTGCCGGTCGTGCCGCTGGCTTGCGCCAGGGCGCGCTTCCAGCCGGTGTATGTCGGCGACGTCGCCGATGCCTTCGTGCGCGCGCTGTTTGATCGCCACACGGCCGGCAAGACTTATGAACTGGGCGGGCCGCGCGTCTACACCCTGGCCGAGCTGGTGCACCTGGCCGGACGCTACAGCGGCCACGAGCGCAAAGTCATCGGATTGCCGGATGGCCTGGCGCGGCTGCAGGCCATGTTCTTCGAGCTATTGCCCGGCACGCCGCTGATCAGCCGTGACAACCTGGACTCGATGAAAGTCGATAATGTCGTCAATAAAGTTGTAAATCCGTCTATGCAGGTCTTGACAGGCGAGGCGCTGGGAATCAAGCTCACGGCGCTCGAGGCCGTCGCGCCGCAGTATCTGTCGCCGACCGGCCGCATCGACGTCCTGCGCGCCCGCGCCGGACGCTAACTTGAAGACCGCATCCAGACCCGAAAGCCCAGCGCGCCATGCAGACAATCGAACTCGACCCGACGCTCACGCAAACCCTCGACCAGGCCCGCCAGGCCGGCCTGACCCTGGTCATCGGCAACAAGAATTACTCGTCGTGGTCGATGCGCCCGTGGGTGGCGGCGGTGGCGGCCGGCATCCCGTTCACCGAAGTGCGCGTCCTGCTGGATCAGCCCGATACCTTCGCCAACATCGCCCGCTTCTCGGCCGCGGGCCGGGTGCCGGTCCTGCTGGCCGGGGAGATGACGATCTGGGACAGCCTCGCGATTTGCGAATACTTGGCGGAGCAATTTCCCGATAAACATTTGTGGCCGCAAGACGTGGCGGCGCGCGCCCTGGCGCGCTCGGTCGTGGCCGAGATGCATTCGGGTTTCCCCGACCTGCGCATGGCGATGTCGATGAACATCAAGGCGAAATTGCCGGGCCGTGGCCGCACGCCGGGCGCCCAGGCCGACATCGGCCGCATCTGCGAAATCTGGGAAGAGTGCCTGGCGCGCTTCGGCCACCACCGCTTCCTGTTCGGCGATTTCTCGATTGCCGACGCCTTCTATGCGCCGGTCGTGATGCGTTTCAAAACCTATGGCGTGGCGCTGGCGCCGGCGCTGCAGGCGTATTGCGACCGCATGCAGGCCCATCCGGCGGTGGCGCGCTGGGTCGAGGAAGCGCTGCAGGAAACCGAGATCGCCGCCGGCCACGAAGACGACTTGCCGGACTGATGCCGATGCAGATCTATGTCGTTGGCGGCGCGGTGCGCGATGGATTGCTGGGGCTGCCGGTGCAGGACCACGACTGGGTCGTGGTCGGCGCCACCCCGGACCAGATGATTGCCCAAGGCTTCCGTCCAGTCGGCAAGGATTTTCCGGTCTTCCTGCACCCGCAGACGCAGGAGGAATACGCGCTGGCGCGCACCGAACGCAAGACCGCGCCGGGCTACCACGGCTTCGTGTTCCACACTTCGCCCGAGGTCAGGCTGGAAGACGATTTAATAAGGCGCGATCTCACCATCAACGCAATGGCGCGCGCCGAGGACGGCAGCATCGTCGACCCCTACGGCGGGCAGCAGGACCTGCGTGACCGCGTGTTCCGCCACGTCTCCGACGCCTTTGCCGAAGACCCGGTCCGCATCCTGCGCCTGGCGCGCTTTGCCGCCTGCTTTCCCGATTTCCGCGTGGCCGACGCGACCAACGCCCTGATGCGCAAGATGGTGGACGAGGGCGAGGTCGACGCGCTGGTGCCGGAACGCGTGTGGCAGGAACTGTCGCGTGGGCTGATGGAGCAGAAACCGTCGCGCATGTTTGCGGTGCTGCGCGATTGCGGCGCCCTGTCGCGCATCCTGCCCGAGCTGGACGCGCTGTGGGGGGTGCCGCAGCCGCCGCTGCACCATCCGGAAGTCGACACCGGCGTCCACATGATGCTGGTGATCGACTACGCGGCCGAGCGCGGCTTCGACTTGCCGATCCGCTTTGCCGCCCTGATGCATGACCTCGGCAAGGGCGTCACGCCGGCCGAGCACTGGCCCAAGCACCATGGCCACGAAGGCATGGGGCCGCGCCTGATCACCGACTTATGCAAGCGCCTGCGCGTGCCGACCGATTGCCGTGACTTGGCCGTCATGACCGCGCGCGAACACGGCAATGTCAGCCGTGCCATGGAATTGCGGCCGAAGACCATCGTGACCCTGTTCGAACGCTGCGACGCCTTCCGCAAGCCGGAGCGCTTCGCCCAGATGCTGCTGGCATCCGAATGCGACGCGCGCGGGCGCGGGCACGAGACCCATGACATGCGCTATCGCGACTACCCGCAGGGGGCTTACTTGCTCAACGCGCTGGCGGCGGCACGCGCCGTGAATGCGGGCGAGGTCGCGGCATGCTTTGCCGAGGACAAGGCACGCATTCCGGAAGCGGTGCATGCGGCCAGGGTAGCGGCAGTGAAGGCGGCGCTGGGGGATGTGCGCGACTGAATCGTCGGAAACGACGGACTACCGTCAATCCATTACAATGGAAGGATTGGTGCGCCGCACAAAACCTCTCCACTCCATGACACCGCAGGACAACCCCCTCCGCCGCTGGCTGAAAAGTCTGAAGGCCAAGCCCGGCCGCCAGCCGGTGCTGGTCAAGGCCTTGAGCGAACGCGACCGCCGCCGCGTCCTGCGCCATTTCATGGCCCTCGACAGCAGCGACCGGCTGCTGCGCTTCGGCAGCATGCTGCCCGACGAGCGCGTGGAAGCCTACGTGGCCAAGCTCGATTTCGCCAGGGACATCGTGTTCGGCGTCTACAACCGCGTGTTCCAGCTGGTCGGCGTCGGCCATCTCGCAGTGACGTCGAAGGAGGCGCACCCGGACAGCATCCATTACACCGACAAGGAAAAGGTGGCCGAGTTCGGCGTGTCGGTATCGAAGTCGGCGCGCGGGCAGGGCGTCGGCACGCGCTTGTTCGAGCGCGCGGCCACCCATTGCCGCAATGTCGACGTCGACACGCTGTACATGCAGTGCCTGTCCTCGAACCGCACCATGATGCACATCGCCAAGAAGGCGGGCATGGAAATCCACCGCGAATACGGCGAAGCCGACGCCCACCTGCACCTGCCGCCGCCCAGCCCCTCGAGCGTGCTGGCCGAGGCGCTGGAAGAGCAGATCGCCAAGATCGATTACGCGGTCAAGGCGAACGCGCGCGCCGCCTTCCGCCTGTTCAGCCCGAAAAAGTAAGCTCCACTTACTTGTCGAGTACGTTCAGCACCTCGTAGCACGCACCCATCGTGTGGTAATCCACTTTGCCGGCTGGGCTTTTCTCGTCGGTCAGCTTTTGGTTGGCCGGTCCCAGGATGCGGTACCAGGCGCCGTGCTGGTGGTCGACGAAGTGGTCCCAGCTGTAGGCCCAGATACGGTCGTACCAGTCCCAATACCCGGCGTCGCCCGTGCGCGCGCCCAGCAGGGCCGCCGCCGCCAGGCTTTCGGCCTGCACCCAGAAGTATTTTTGCGGATCGCAGATACTGCCGTCCGGCGCAAAGCCGTAGTAGATGCCGCCGTGTTCGCCATCCCAGGCCTTGGACAGGGCCGCATCGAACAGCTCTCTCGCGCGCGGCAGCAGCCAGTCCGCAGAATTGCTCAACCGAGCGCCGTGCCGTTCCAGGATCAGCAGCAGCTTGGCCCATTCGGCCAGGTGCCCCGGCTGGTAGCCCCAGGGACGGAAGATGTTGGTGGTGTCGTGGCGGTTATAGTCGGGGTCGACCGACCAGTCGGCGTTGTAGTGTTCCCACACCAGGTTGCCGTACAGGCCGGCCTGGCGCACGGTGATGTTGTGTGCCAGCGTCTCGGCGCGTGCCAGGTAGCGCAGGTCGCCGGTGGCGTCGAAGGCGGCCAGCATCGCTTCGCAGGCGTGCATATTGGCGTTCTGGCCGCGGTAGCCGTCGAGGCGTGACCAGTTGCCACTGGCTTCGTCGGCGTACAGGCCGTGCTGCGGCTCCCAGAAGCGCTGTTCCATCAGGTCGAAGGTGTCATCCAGCCAGGCGCGCGCCTCGGCCACGCCGGCCATCAGCCCGTGCGCATACGCCAGCAGCACGAAGGCCAGGCCGTAGCAGTGATTGGTGTCGTCCGTGACGGTCTTTTCGCCGGCGTTCCAGTCGAGCGTCCAGGCATAGCCGCCAGTGGATGGGTTGCGGTGCGCATCGCGCAGGAAGCGCAGGCCGTGCAGCACGCGTTCGCGGTCGGCGGCCTCGCCGAACTGGCGCCAGGCCATGGCGAAGTTGAACACGAAGCGGGTGCTGCTGACCAGGTGGCGGGTGCGGGCATCGTAGATGCTGCCGTCGTCCTTGTAGAAATGGTAGAAGCCGCCGCTCGGGTCGACGCAGCGCGGATCGTAGAAGCTGCGGGTATGGCGGATATGCTGCAGCAGCACGGCGCGGGATCGGAAGTCTGGATGCATGGGGTTATCGTTGTGGGGCGTCGCGTTGTGGGTAACTCATGTCTCAATAATGCGGACGCCGGCGCGGATCCTCGTAGACGGTGCTGGCGCGCACGATCAGTTCGACCGGCGCGACTTTTTCGACGGCCTGGGCCGGTTCCTCGGGATCGCGCAGCAGCAGTTCGACGCCGAGCGCGCCGAGTTCCTTCTTGTCGATGCGCAGCGTGGTCAGCGGGCGGTGGCCGAGCAGCGCGCCGGGGATGTCGTCGAAGCCGACGATCGAGATATCGTGCGGGACGCTCAGGCCGGCCGCCAGGCAGCAGCGCATCGCCGCCAGCGCGGCGGCGTCGTTGTAGCAGAACACCGCGTCCGGCGGATGGGGCAGGGCGAGCAGGGTCTGCATCGCCTCGTAGGCGCCGGTTTCGAGGTCGACGCCGTCGGCCAGCGTCACGTCCAGGCGCGGATCGGCCAGCACCCCGGCCTCGAACAGCGCCTGGCGGTAGCCGCGGTTGCGTTCGCGCACGCTGTAGTGGCTCAGCGGGCCGGAAATCATCGCGATGCGTTCGCGCCCCAGCTTGATCAGGTGGCGGGTGGCGAGCTGGCCGCCCATCAGGTTGTCGGGATTGACGGAACTGTAGCCGCGCAGCTTCATGTCGATCAGGACCAGCGGCTTGCCGGTGGCGCGCAGCGCGGCCAGCAGTTCCGGTTCGAAGAAGCCGGCGCAGACGATGGCGTCCGGCGCGTGCATGCGCAACTGGTCGTTGAGGCCGTCGGCCGGCCCCACCGCCAGGAAGGACAGCACGACGCCGCGCGCGCGGCAGGCCTCCTCGGCGCCGTGCAGCACCGGCGAATAGAAAGGGCTGCTGGCGGCGGTGTCGTGCTGCCGGTGCAGCAGGAAGGCCAGGCGGCGGATGCGTTTGCGGCGCAGCTTGCAGAAGTCGTAGCCCAGTTCGTGGGCCGCCTGCAACACGCGCTGGCGCGTCGCTTCGGTCAGGCCGGGCTCGTTCTTGAGGGCGCGCGAGATGGTGCCGGTCGAGACGCCGGCATGGCGCGCCAGGTCGCGCACCGTCACCGGCGGTCGTTCGCCGCCACGCTGGCCACCGTCGATGCCGCCCGGGTCGGGGGCACTGCGCGGGGCATCCGGGATCACGCTGTCTTTTGGGCTCGTGTCTGCGGACATGGGTCGTTTTATCGGTTTGTTGGATCGGATAAGTGTAGCCGTCTTTACTAAACAGTGTAATCCCGGCTATATTTTATATGTAAGAAACCGATTTCATAAAACAAAGAGAGACACCCTATGCGTTTTCGTAGCCTGACCTTGGTGGCCGCCCTGGCCGCCGCCTTCCCTGTTTTCGCAACTGCGGCCGATGCGGCCCCCAACGCCGCGGCCGAACCGGCCCAGAAACCCTGGCTCGACCGCTCGCTGAGCGCCGACCAGCGCGCCCAGCTTGCTGTCAAGGCCATGACCCAGCAGGAAAAGCTGGTGTGGGTGATGTCTTACTTTGGCCATGACTTCGGCAAGGGCAAGCGCATTCCGGAAGCGCTGCCGCAGTCTGCCGGCTATGTGCCGGGTTCGCCGCGCCTCGGCCTGCCGGCACTGTTCGAGACCGACGCCGGCCTCGGCGTGGCCTCGCAGGCCGGCCCCAACGTGCGCGAGCGCACCTCGCTGCCGTCGGGCCTGGCCACGGCCTCGACCTGGGATCCGAAGGTGGCGTATGCCGGCGGCGCGATGATCGGTTCGGAGGCGCGCGCCTCCGGCTTCAACGTGATGCTGGCCGGCGGCGTCAACCTGATGCGCGAACCGCGCAACGGCCGCAATTTCGAGTACGCCGGCGAAGACCCGTTGCTGGCCGGCACCATGGTGGGCCAGGCCATCAAGGGCATTGAATCGAACAACATCATCTCGACCCTGAAGCACTACGCCCTGAACGACCAGGAAACCGGCCGCAACGAACTCGACGCGCGTATCGACAAGACGGCCTTCCGCATGTCCGACCTGCTGGCGATGGAACTGGCGCTGGAACAGTCGGATGCCGGTTCCGTCATGTGCTCGTACAACCGCGTCAACGGCCCGTATGCCTGCGAAAACAGCTGGCTGCTGAACGACGTCCTCAAGCGCGACTGGGGCTTCAAGGGCTTCGTGATGTCCGACTGGGGCGCGACCCACAGCACCGTGGCCGCCGCCAACAATGGCCTGGACCAGCAGTCCGGCCATGAATTCGACAAGTCGCCGTACTTTGCCGGCGCACTGCTGGAAGCGGTCAAGACCGGCGCCGTGCCGCAGTCGCGCCTGGACGACATGGTCACGCGCATCCTGCGCACCATGTTCGCCAAGGGCGTGGTCGACAATCCGGTCAAGGAAGGCGGCGCCATCGACGTCGCCAAGAACAACGCGGTCAGCCGCCAGACCGCCGAAGAAGGCATGGTGCTGCTGAAAAACGACAACCGCGTGCTGCCGCTGGCGAAGACGGTGCGTACCATCGCCGTCATCGGCGGCCATGCGGATGCCGGCGTGCTGGCCGGCGGCGGTTCGTCGCTGGTGTATCCGCGCGGCGGCAATGCAGTCAAGGGCTTGCTGCCGGCCACCTGGCCGGGCCCGGTGATGTACCACAACTCGTCGCCGCTGCGCGCGATCCAGGCGCAAGCGCCGAATGCGAAAGTGGTCTATGACGACGGCACCGACCCGGCCCGCGCCGCGCGCGTGGCGGGCCAGGCCGACGTGGCGCTGGTGTTCGCGACCCAGTGGGTCGGCGAAGCGCTGGATGCGACTTCGCTGGCGCTGCCGGACCGCCAGGATGACCTGATCGCGACCGTGGCCGGCGCCAATGCGCGCACCGTGGTCGTGCTCGAAAATGGCGGCCCGGTCACGATGCCGTGGCTGAACAAGGTGCCGGCCGTGCTGGAAACCTGGTATCCGGGCACCAGCGGCGGCGAAGCGATCGCCAACGTGCTGTTCGGCGCGGTGAATCCATCCGGCCACCTGCCGGCCACCTTCCCGGCATCCGAGCAGCAGTTGCCGCGTGCGACGGTGGACGGCGATCCGAAGCAGCCGGAGATGCAGTTCGCCGTGACTTACACGGAAGGCGCGGCGCTCGGCTACAAATGGTTCGACCTGAAGGGCCACAAGCCGCTGTTCCCGTTCGGGCACGGCCTGTCGTACACCACCTTCTCGTACTCCGGCCTGAGCAGCCAGGTAAAGAACGGTCGCCTGCACGTGCGTTTTAAAGTCACCAACACCGGCAGCGTCGCCGGCAAGGACGTGCCGCAGGTGTACGTGTCGCCAACCGCCGGCGCCAAGTGGGAGGCGCCGAAGCGCCTGGCCGGCTGGGACAAGGTGGCGCTGCAGCCGGGCGAATCGAAGGAAGTCGAAGTCGCGGTGGAGCCGCGTGTGCTCGGCACCTTCGACGAGACCTCGCGCACCTGGCGCATTGGCAAGGGCAAGTACAAGCTGATGCTGGCCCAGGACGCCGCCGGCACCGGCGCCAGCAGCGTGACCGTGGACCTGCCGGCCAGCACGCTGGACGTGCGCGGCCGCGCGCGCTGAGGGGAGCAGCATGCAAGCTCGACTCGGCAGGATCGTGTTCGCCACCCTTGCCGGGTTGGCGAGCATCGGAGGCGCCGCTGCGCAAGCGGCGCCGGGCGACGACGGCTTCGTCGCCGTCAAGGGCAGTCATTTCGTGCGCAAGGGCCAGCCCTACTACATCGCCGGCACCAACCTGTGGTACGGCGGCTACTTGGGAGCGCCCAGCGGCGTCGGCCAGCGCGCGCGCCTGGTCAAGGAACTCGACCAACTGAAAGCGCTCGGCATCAACAACGTGCGGGTGCTGGCGGTGTCCGAAAAGACGGCGATGAAGAGCGCCGTCAGCCCGGCCACCACCAATGCGCCCGGCCAGTACGATGAACAGTTGTTGCAGGGCCTGGATTTCCTGATGGCGGAACTGGGCAAGCGCGACATGACGGCGGTGCTCTACCTGAACAACTTCTGGCAGTGGTCGGGCGGCATGACCCAGTACCTGAACTGGTTCACGGGCAGCCCGGCGCACGATCCGAACGCGAGCAAGGATTACGAGCGCTTCATGGCCGAGAATGCGCGCTTCTACGGCAACGACAAGGCGCAGGCCGCATACCGGCAAGTCATCGCACGCATCGTCGGGCGCGTCAACACGGTGACCGGCAAGCCCTACCGCGACGACCCGGCCATCCTGTCGTGGCAGCTTGCCAACGAACCGCGGCCCGGCAACAGCAAGGCGACCAAATCGGAGAAAACGGTTTATATCAAATGGATCGCCGACACCGCCCGTTACATCCGTTCGCTCGATGCCAGGCACATGGTCAGTAGCGGCAGCGAAGGCCTGGCCGGCTCAAGCCAGGACGAGCAGCTCTACCTGGAGGCGCACCGCACGCCCGACATCGCCTACCTGACTTACCACCTGTGGCCGGCCAACTGGGGCTGGTTCGATCCGAAACGGGCGGACCAGACCTGGGCCGGCATGATGGACAAGAGCCTGCACTACCTGAACGTCCATATCGACGATGCGAAGCGGCTGGGCAAGCCGATCGTGCTGGAGGAGTTCGGCCTGAACCGCGATGGCGCGTCCTTCGCCATCGGGTCCGGCACCGCCGTGCGCGACCGCTTCTACGGCGAGGTGTTCGGACTGATCCAGCAACGCGCGGCAAAGGGCGAGCCGATCGCCGGCTGGAACTTCTGGGCCTGGGGCGGGGCAGGGCGCGCCGCCAACGCCGACTACTGGTGGAAGCCGGGGAACGATTTCGTCGGCGATCCGCCGCAGGAAGAGCAGGGCCTGTACTCGGTGTTCGACAGCGATGCCGCCACGCTGAAGGTGATCGGCGCTGCGGCGCAGCGCCTGCATGGCCTGGAAGGAGGGGAGCGATGAAGCGCGCCTTTGCCACTCTCCTGATGACAGCCGTGAGCGTGACACCGGCCTGGGCCCAGAAAGCCGATGGCCTGGCCATGACCCCGCAGATGGGCTGGAACAGCTGGAACAAATTCGCCTGCAACATCGACGAAAAGCTGATCCGCGAGACCGCCGACGCCATGGTGAAACTGGGCCTGAAGGATGCCGGCTACCAGTACGTCAACATCGACGATTGCTGGCACGGCGCGCGCGATGCAAACGGCGAGATGCATCCGGATCCGCAGCGCTTCCCTTCCGGGATCAAGGCGCTCGCGGATTACGTGCACGCGCGCGGCCTCAAGCTGGGCATCTATTCGGACGTCGGCAACACCACCTGCGGCGGGCGTCCGGGCAGCCGCGGCCACGAATACCAGGACGCGCGCACCTATGCGGCCTGGGGCGTCGACTACATCAAGTACGACTGGTGCGACAGCAAGGGCCTGAGTGCCCAGGGCGCCTATCAAACCATCAGCGATGCGATCCGGGCCAGCAAGCGCCCGATGTTGCTGAGCATGTGCGAGTGGGGCGAGAACAAGCCGTGGGAATGGGCGGCGCCCATCGGCCATTCCTGGCGCACCACCGGCGACATCTACCCGTGCTGGGATTGCGAGATGAGCCACGGCTCGTGGTCGGCGCTGGGCATCCTGCGCATCCTGGATAAACAGGCCGGCCTGCGCAAGTACGCGGGGCCGGGCCACTGGAACGACATGGACATGCTGGAAGTCGGCATGGGCATGACGGAAGACGAGGACCGTGCCCACTTCTCGATCTGGGCGATGATGAATTCGCCGCTCATCCTCGGCAACGATCTGCGCTCGATGCCGGCGTCGGTACGCAGCATCATCGGCCGGCGCGAAGTCATCGCCATCAACCAGGACCCGCTCGGCGTGCAGGCGCTGCGTTTCTACAACCAGGGCCAGGTCGAGCTATGGGCCAAGCCGATGGCGAACGACGAGTGGGCGTTCATGATCCTGAACCGCGGCGAGGCGCCGCTGGCCTACCGCTACGACTGGCAGCAGCACACGATCGGCGACGATCTGAGCAAGCGCGAAGCGGACTTCAGGAAAACGACCTACCGCTGGACGGATGCTTGGACCGGCAAGAGCGGCGATACCGGCAAGCGCCTGGAGGTGACGGTGCCGGCACATGGCGTGGTGCTGCTGCGCCTGAAGAAGTCGTAAAAAAGCCTGGATCAAATGAGTGCGGCTACGTGCTCATTTGATCGTTTTATTCACACCAGTGGCAGCGCCGTGGTCTCCTTGATCCGCTGCAGCGCAAAGCTCGACTTCACGTCGAGCACCGCCGGGTGCCGCAGCAGCGTGCCCATCATGAAGCGCGAAAAGTGCTCCATGTCTTCCACGTGCACGCGCAGCAGGAAATCCATTTCTCCCGTCATCGCATAGCAGGCGATCACTTCCGGCCAGGACGACACCGCCTGGGCGAACTCGAAGCGCGGCGAGGTGGCCGGCACCCGCGCATTCGGCGCGCCCTCGGCGTGCTTTTCGAGGCGCACGTTCACATAGGCCAGCAGGCCCAGGCCCAGCTTGTCGGGATCGAGCAGCGCCACGTACTGGCGGATCACGCCGGCCTCTTCCAGCCGCTTGATGCGGCGCAGGCACGGCGACGGCGACAGGCTGACGCGCTCCGCCACGTCCTGGTTGGACAGCCGGCCATCCGATTGCAGGATGGCCAGGATCTTGCGGTCGGTTTTATCCAGCTCGATTTTTGACATGAATCCCCCTCGTCGGTCAGGTGTACCGCAATTTTATTGCGCAAATCATCCGGCGGGGGGAATTGATTGAAATTTAATGCTTGCGATAGCGGCCTATACTGGCCGGAACAATGACGCGGATACCGCGCAAAACCGATGACAACGGAGACACAAGCATGAATGCACCCCTGGACCGCTCCCAGCTGGAACCGGCGCAGCCTCAGCAAGATATCACCCTCGACGACAAATGGACGCTCGAGCGCGGCCGCGCCTTCATGACCGGCACCCAGGCGCTGATCCGCCTGCCGATGCTGCAGCGCGAGCGCGACGTGCGGGCCGGGTTGAACACCGCCGGCTACATCACCGGCTACCGCGGGTCGCCGGTCACCCAGGTCGACCAGACCGCATGGAAGGCGAAAAAACACCTGGACGCCCACCACGTCCACTTCCACCCCGGCATGAACGAAGACCTGGCCGCGACCGCGGTCTGGGGCACCCAGCAAACCAACCTGTTCAAGGATGCCAAGTACGACGGCGTGTTCGCCATGTGGTACGGCAAGGGTCCGGGCGTGGACCGCTGCGGCGACGTTTTTAAACACGGCAACGCCGCCGGCAGCGCCGCCCACGGCGGCGTGATCGTGCTGGCCGGCGACGACCATGCCGCGAAATCCTCGTCGACCGCGCACCAGTCCGACCACATCCTGCACCACGTCGGCATGCCGGTGCTGTATCCGTCGTCGGTGCAGGAATACATCGACTACGGCCTGCATGCCTGGGCCATGAGCCGTTTCAGCGGTCTATGGGTGTCGATGAAATGCGTCACCGACATCATCGAATCCGGCGCCGTGGTCGACCTCGATCCGGACCGTGTACAGCCGGTCATCCCGCGAGAGTTCGAGATGCCACCGGGCGGCCTCAACATCCGCTGGCCGGATGCCGTGCTCGACCAGGAAGTGCGGATGAATAACTATAAATGGTACGCGGCCCTGGCCTATGCGCGTGCGAATAAACTGAACCAGCTGGTCTGGGACAGCCCGAACCCCAAGATCGGCATCATCACCGCCGGCAAATCCTATCTCGACACGCGCCAGGCGCTGGCCGACCTCGGCATCGACGAGCAGGCCGCGCGCGAGATCGGCTTGCGCGTGTACAAGGTCGGCATGACCTGGCCGCTGGATTCGATCGGCGTGCACGAATTCGCCCAGGGCCTGGATGAGATCCTGGTGGTCGAGGAAAAGCGCCAAGTGCTGGAATACGCACTGAAGGAAGAGCTGTACAACCTGCCCGACGGCCAGCGCCCGCGCGTGGTCGGCAAATTCGACGACAGCGGCGAATGGAGCGTCAAGACCCGCTCCGGCCAGGGCGACTGGCTGCTGCCCGGCACCTACGAACTGAACCCGGCCCAGATCGCCCGCGCGATCGCCTCGCGCATTTCGCACTACTGCGCCGGCCACCCGGTCGCCGAACGCGTGCGCGAGCGCATCGCCTTCCTCGAAGCCAAGGAGCTGGTGCTAAAGGCGATCCCGGTCAAGGCCAACCCGGACACCGACCGCATCCCCTACTTCTGCTCGGGCTGCCCGCACAACAGTTCGACCAAGGTGCCCGAAGGCTCGCGCGCCCTGGCCGGCATCGGCTGCCACTACATGGTGCTGTGGATGGACCGCGAAACCTCGACGTTTACGCACATGGGCGCCGAGGGCACGACCTGGATCGGCCAGGCGCCGTTCACCGACGAAAAACACGTGTTCGCCAACCTGGGCGACGGCACCTACTTCCACTCGGGTGTGCTGGCGATCCGCGCCTCGGTCGCCGCCAAGGTCAACATCACCTATAAAATCCTGTACAACGACGCGGTGGCGATGACCGGCGGCCAGACCCACGACGGTCCGCTCGACCCGGCCAAGATCAGCCGCCAGCTCGCCGCCGAAGGGGTGAAACCGATCATCGTCGTCACCGACGAACCGGAAAAATACCCGGCCGATTATCCGTGGGCGGAAGGCGTCACCGTGCGCCACCGCCTCGAGCTGATGGACGTGCAGAAGGAATTGCGCGAGATGCCGGGCGTGTCGGCCATGATCTATGACCAGACCTGCGCCTCCGAGAAGCGCCGCCGCCGCAAAAAAGGAGAGTACCCCGACCCGGCCAAGCGCGCCGTGATCAACGAAGCCGTGTGCGAAGGCTGCGGCGATTGCTCGAAGCAGTCGAACTGCCTGTCGGTCGAGCCGCTGGAGACGGAACTGGGCCGCAAGCGCCAGATCAACCAGTCGTCCTGCAACAAGGATTTTTCGTGCGTGACCGGGTTCTGCCCGAGTTTCGTCACCGTCGAAGGCGGCGGTTTGAAGAAGCCTAAAAAGACGACCACCACCGAAGCCAAGCCGGCGGTCTTGCCGGCGCCGCGCATCCCGTCGACCGAGACCCCGTTCGGCATCCTGGTCACCGGCATCGGCGGCACCGGCGTGGTCACCGTCGGCCAGATCCTGGCGATGGCGGCCCACGTCGAAAACAAGGGCGCGCTAGTGCTGGACATGAGCGGCCTGGCCCAGAAGGGCGGTCCGGTGATGTCGCACGTGCGCCTGGCCGACCGCCAGGCCGACCTGCACTCGACCCGTGTCGGCACCGGCAATGCGGACCTCGTCATCGGCTGCGACCAGATCGTCACCGCCAGCCGCGACGCGCTGTCGCGCATGGGAGAAGGGCGCACCTGGGCCGCGGTGAACGCCAGCGGCGCCACCACCGCCGCCTTCATCAAGAATCCGGACTGGCAATTCCCGGGCGAAGGTTCGCGCGGCGCCATCCTGCAGGCCTGCGGCGCGGACAACGTCGATTTCATCGATGCTGGCCAGATCGCCACCAGCCTGATGGGCGACGCCATCGCCACCAACATGTTCATGCTCGGCTACGCTTTCCAGAAGGGCCACGTGCCGCTGCAGGAAGCCTCGATCATCAAGGCGATCGAACTGAACGGCGTATCGGTCGGTTTCAATAAAGCCGCCTTCGAGTGGGGCCGCACTGCCGCGCACGACCTGGCCTCGGTCACGCGCATGACGACGCCCGCCAAGGTGATCGAATTCAAGCGCGCGCAAAGCCTGGACGACCTCGTCAACCGCCGCGTCGCGCTGCTCACCGCCTACCAGAACGCGGCCTATGCCCAGCAATACAAGGGCTTCGTCGACGGAGTGTGCGCGGCCGAGGCGAAGCTCGGCAAGGGCACGCGCCTGACCGAAGCGGTGGCACGCTACCTGCACAAACTGATGGCCTATAAGGACGAGTACGAAGTCGCGCGCCTGTACACCGACCCGGCCTTCATGGACAAGATCAACGGCATGTTCGAAGGCGACGTCACATTGAAATTCCACCTGGCGCCGCCGCTCATGGCGAAGAAGGACAAGCAGGGCCACCTGGTGAAGCAGGAATTCGGGCCGTGGATGATGAAGGCCTTCGGCGTGCTGGCCAAGCTGAAAGGTTTGCGCGGCACCGCGCTGGATCCGTTCGGCCGCACCGAGGAGCGCCGCATGGAGCGGGCACTCATCGGCGACTATCGCCGCACCGTGGAGGCGCTGCTGCCGAAGCTGACGGCCGACAACCTGGCGCAGGCGGTGGCGATTGCCAGCGTGCCGGAAGACATCCGCGGCTTCGGTCACGTCAAGGAGCGCCACCTGGCGGCGGCCAAGCGCAAGGAGGCCGAGCTGGTGGCGGCTTTCCATGCGCCTGGAGTAGCACCGCGCGCAGCCTGATCCCGCCTGCGCGGGCGTAACATGAAACGGCCATGTTCGCGCTGTCATCACAGTGCGAACATGGCCGTTGTATTTTTATCCCGCTGTTACTTTTGGTTGGATTCATGCAAGAGGGGCGCGACTATAATCAGATGCATGAATCCGCTCCTTCCTACCCGTAATGCATTGGCCGGTCATGCGACCGCGCTTCGTCTGGCCGCCTGCGCGCTCGCGGCCGCTTCCCTGCTCGGCGCCTGCGGCGGCGGTGGGGGAGGCGGAGGCAGCTCGGTGGCGCCGGGTACCACCGGCACCACGCCGGGGACCACCACGCCGGGCACTACCACGCCCGGCACGATCCGCACCCCGGACGTGATCCCGAACGATTACCAGGCCTACGCCAACCTGTGCGCCAAGCCGCGCAGCGGCGTCGATGCCATCACCGGCCAGACCTTCCAGGACCGCCAGGGCACGCTGCTGGATGAAATGAAATTCCTGCGCGGCTGGGCCGACCGCAATTATCTGTGGTTCAACGAAATCCCGACCAATTTCTACATGGCGGATTTCACCAACACGCTCGATTATTTCGACAAACTGAAGACCCCGGCCACCACCGCCTCGGGCAAGCCGAAGGACCGGTTCCACTTCACCTACACGACGGCGGAATGGAATGCGCTCAGTACGGCGAGCCAGGAAACCGGCTACGGCGTGACCTGGGCCGCGAATGCGTCGAAGGCGCCGCGCACCTGGATCGTGGCCGCGGTGGAACCGAACTCGCCCGCCGCAAGCGCCGGCCTGCAGCGTGGCGATACGCTGGCGACCGTGGATGGCGTCGATTTCGTCAACACCAACACCGAGGCCGGCATCGACATCATCAACGCTGGCCTGTATCCGACGCGCAGCGGCGAGACGCACCGCTTCGGCCTCAAGCGCGGCGGCGTCACCCTGGACGTCAGCTTGAGCGCGGCCGTGGTCACGTCGGCCTCGGTGCAGAATGCCAAGGTGATCGACACCCCGACCGGCAAGGTTGCCTACCTGACCTTCAACGATTTCAACGCGACCGCCGAAAAGCAGCTGATCGACGCCTTTACCCTGTTCCAGGGCCAGGGCGTGAACGACCTGGTGATCGACATGCGCTACAACGGCGGCGGCCTGCTCGGCATCGCCGCCGAGCTCGGCTACATGGTCGCCGGACCGGCTGCGGCCAACAAGACCTTCGAGCGCCTGATCTACAACAGCAAGACCGCGCCGGACGCACCCTTCACTTTCGCCACCAAGGCCTACGGCTTCAGCGCGCCGAACGCGGTCAGCAGCGGGCAGGCCCTGCCTTACCTCGGCCTGAAGCACGTGACCGTGCTGACCACGGGCGACACCTGCTCGGCCAGCGAATCGGTGATCAACGGCTTGCGCGGCATCGACGTGCAGGTCGACATCATCGGCGGCGCCACCTGCGGCAAGCCCTACGGCTTCACCCCGGTCGACAACTGTGGCACGACGTATTTCTCGATCGAGTTCCAAGGCGTGAACGCGAAGAACTTCGGCGACTACGCCGACGGCTTCGCGCCGACCTGCACCGTGGCCGACGACTTTGCACACGCCCCGGGCGATACGGCGGAAGGCCTGCTGGCGGCGGCGCTGGCTTACCGTACCGGCAAGGCTTGCCCGACCAGCCACGCGAGCGCGGTGCCGCTGAAGCTGGTGCGGCCGGCGGCGAAGGAGGTCAAGGTGTTACAGCGGCAGCATTGAATTATTGTTGGCCGCAAGACCGTCGCCCCCGCGAAGGCGGGGGTCCAAGTTCTGCATGCGCCGTCGAAACGCGTGCAACTTGGGCCCCCGCCTTCGCGGGGGCGACGATTTTAAGGTGAACGATGTTCTCGAACGTAGCGCTCCGCCACCGCCCACTATTGCCAGTCTATAATTTCCGGCTCATCCCCAACCCGCCGGAGTCCTCCCGATGTTGCGTTCCGCATTCCTGCTCGCCCTGCTTGCCGCCACCCCCGTACTGCACGCCGCTCCCGACCTCGTTACCGTCTCCGAACGCTCCGGCTTCACCGCCACCGGCCGTTACGACGAAGTGGTCAAGCTGTGCAGCGCCTTCCAGCAAGCCTATCCGAAGCAGGTCAAATGCTTCCAGTTCGGCACCACCCCGGAAGGCCGGCCGATGCTGGCGCTGGCGGTCAATGCCAACGGCGTGTTCACGCCCGAGGCCGCGCGCCGCCACAAGCTGCCGGTAACGCTGATCCAGGGCGGCATCCACGCCGGCGAGATCGACGGCAAGGACGCCGGCTTCCTGGCGCTGCGCGAAATGCTGGACAACAAGGTCGCTCCGCGTGTGCTCGACAAGCAGGTGCTGCTGTTCGTGCCGGTGTTTAACGTCGACGGCCACGAGCGCTTCGCCAAATGGAACCGCCCGAACCAGCGCGGCCCGGTCGAGATGGGCTGGCGCACCACCGCCCAGAATTTCAATCTGAACCGCGACTATGTCAAGGCCGACGCGCCCGAGATGCAAGCCATGCTGGCCATGGTCAATGCCTGGGATCCGCTGACCTATGTCGACCTGCACGTGACCGACGGCGCCATGTTCCAGCACGACGTCTCGATCCAGGTCGAGCCGGTGTATTCGGGCGACCCGGCCTTCCGCCAGGCCGGCCTGGCGCTGCGCGCCGGCGTGATCGAGGACATCAGCAAGCAGGGCTCGTCACCGCAGTCGTATTACATGTCGTTCAAGGAAACCGACGACCCGGCCTCGGGCTTCGTCGACAGCGTGTCCGACCCGCGCTTTTCGACCGGTTATTTCCAGCTGCGCAATCGGATGGCGATGCTGGTCGAGACCCACTCGTGGAAGGACTATCCGACCCGGGTGCGCATTACCCATAACGCCTTCGTGTCGGTGCTGCAGCAGGTGGCGCGCCATGGCCAGGCCTGGCAACAGGCCGCGCTCGATGCCGACGCGCGCGCGACCCGTATCGCCGGCCAGCCGGTGGCGCTGACATATAAAACCACCGACAAGACCACGATGGTCGACTTCCAGGGCTATGCCTATACGCGCACGATGTCCGACGTGTCCGGCATGCTGATGACCCGCTACGACGAAAGCAAGCCACAGGTCTGGCATGTGCCGCTGCGCGACGAGGTGGTCGAAGACCTGCAGGTGAAAGCGCCGGGTGCCGGCTACGTGGTGCCGGCGGCCTGGGCGCAGATCGTCGCCGCCAAGCTGGTCCAGCACGGCATCAGCTACCGCGCCCTGGACAAGGCGGTGGACGGCGCCGTCGTCGACACCTTCCGCGCCGACAAGGCCAGCTTTGCGCCGACCTCGTTCGAATCGCACCAGCGCCTGAAAGTCGAAGGCAGCTGGAAGCGCGAGCCGCGCACGCTGGCCAAGGGTGCGCTGTTCGTGCCGATCGCCCAGCCCAAGGCGCGCCTGGTGATGGCGCTGTTCGAGCCGCAGGGGCCGGATTCGCTGCTGGCCTGGGGCGAGTTCAACAACGCCTTCGAGCGCAAGGAATACATGGAAGAGTACGTGGCCGAAGACGTCGCGCGCGAGCAGATGGCAAAGGATCCGGCGCTGGCCGCAGAATTCCGCAAGAAGGTCGAGACCGACGCCGCGTTCGCCAAGAACCCGCACGCCCGCCTCGAATTCTTCGCGCGCCGCCACCCGTCCTGGGACGAGCGCCTGAACCTGTACCCGGTGATGCGCACCGACAGCGTGCTGTAATGCGCGTGCTGTAAAGCGCTCACCCCTGATGCATGTCCACGCGCGCACCTGAGGGTGCGCGCTAGACTGGGGCGATTGCCTTCATGGTCTGCGCCCATGCATCGCCTCCTTCATCGGTTTCATCGGCCTCATTGGCTTACTCATTGGCTCGTTCAGCGGCTCGATGTCCGCCAGGCCTGGGCGGCGCTCCTGGTGCTGACGTTTCCCTTGCTGAGCCTGGTCACCGGCTTCGGCATCGGCTTGGCCGGTTTCCTGTTCCTGTTCACCGCCTGCCTGTGGTGGCGCGGCTGCCTGGCGGCCCTGCGCGCGCACTGGCCGCAGACGCGCTGGGTGCTGCTGGCCTTCCTGCTGCACCTGGCATGTGTGCTATGGCTCGCGCTGGGACGCACGCACGGCGCCAACGCGGTCGACGGACCGCTGCGCATGTGCAGCGCCGGCGCCGCCATGCTGGTGGTGCAGGCCGGCCGGCCATCCTTGCGTGCGCTGTGGCTGGGCGTGGCCGGCGGGGCGCTGCTGGGTGCCGGTTTCGTCGGCTGGCAGCGCCTGGCGCTGGGCATGGAACGGCCGGGTGGTCTGCTCAATCCGATCACCTTCGGCGATCTCGCACTGTGTTTGTCCCTGCTGGCGTTGGTCGGCGCGGCTGCGGTCCGCCACGCTGTGCTGCGCGCGATCGCGGCGCTCGGCGTCGCATCGGGGCTGGCAGCCTCGCTGCTGACCGGCAGCCGCGGCGGCTGGCTGGCGCTGCCGGCCGCCTTCGTGCTGCTGGCGGCGGCCAGGCAGCAGGCATTGCTGCCGCGCCGCCTGGTACTCGGCGTGGCCGTGCTGGCCTGCGCGCTGGCGCTCGCTGCCTATGCCGTGCCGCAGACCCGGGTGCATGCGCGCGTCGCGGTCGGCGTCGAGGACGTCCAGCGCTACCTGGCCGGCAGCCCGGTCGCCACCTCGATCGGCGTGCGCCTCGATCTATGGAAGGCGGGGCTGCGCCTGGCCGCGGAACACCCGTGGCGCGGCCTCGACACGCCAGCCTATAAACGCCGCATGCGCGCATGGGTCGCGGCGGGCGAACTCAGCCCGGCCGTGTTCGCGCCGCCGGAACCGCCGCACATGCACAACGACGCCCTGCAGGCACTGGTCACGCGCGGCATTCCCGGCCTGTTGGCCTGGGCCGGCATCCTGCTGCTGCCTTTCCTGTTTTTCCGGGCCCAGCTGGCACGCGCGCCGGGAGCGGCACCGCGTGCGCAACCGACCCAGCGCCAGTCGGCCGCGCTGGCCGGCATGCTGGTGGTGCTGGCCTATGCCGCCTTCGGCCTGAGCGAAGTCATATTCTGGTCGATGAAGGGCAGCCTGTTCTATGCCTTGATGGTGTTCCTCCTGATGGGCTGGTGCCTGGTGGACGAGGAAGCCGGGGCCAGTGCAGACAGCAGGCTGACCGGCGGTGTAACCGACGCCGCCACCGACGCCGCAACTGCCGGCACGGCAGACAAGGCCGCGGCTGACACGGCTCCCGGCATGATGCAGGCCGGTCAAGCGCGGCCGGGACCGGCGTCGGCCGGACCCTGAGACGGACCGGCGATATCTTGCGCTGGACCGGTCACCGCGCTTGGCGGATCGGCTGCGCCCCGGTGTGGACCGACAGCGTGCGTTGGCAGCTGGGCCAGCGTTTCCGGAAACGGTCCCAGCCGCCCACGGAGGCCGTCGCCGATCGCGCGCAGCAGGATAGCGACCGCGCCGCGGCGCAGGCGGCCGCCGCTGGCGCCCCACAGCGCCAGCCCGAACAGCAGCGTGACCACGGTCGGCACCACGGGCAGCGTGGCATAGGCGCGCGCCACGGCGATGCGGTTGCGGATGGTGAAGTAATGCTTGGCGCCGAACGGCCCCGCGCGCAGGCGGGCGCGGCGTGCCCGCAAATGTTCGACCACGCTGGCGGGCACCAGCCATACAGAGCGTCCGGCGCGTCCCAGGCGCAGTGCATATTCGGTGTCGTCGTAGCCAAGAAAAAAGCCGCGCTCGGGCATGCCGACCTCGGCGATGGCACCCGCCGCGACCAGGAAGCCGACAAAGGACGCGGTATCGACGCGGCAGGGTGGGCCGTCATAGGCGGCACGCGGCAGCGGCAGTTCGATGGCGCTCGGCAGATGATAGCGGCGCCGGTGGCGCAGGGCGATGTCGCCGAATTCGCGCACCGTGCCGCACACGGCGCCGATGCGGGCATCGGTGCCGGCTACCGTGTCGAGCAATTGCGCCAGCGCGTCCGGGCGCGCCATCGCATCGTCGTCCAGCAGCCAGATCCAGTCGTGGCCGGCCGCAAAGGCGTGCGTCATGCCGAGCGCAAAGCCGCCAGCACCGCCGAGGTTGGTGTCGGAACGCAGCAGTGTCGCCTGATGCCGGCGCGCCGCTTCGGTTGCACTGCTTGCACCTGTTGTGCCGGTTGCGCCAGCGTTGGATGCACCATTGCCGGCTGCGCCATTACTTCCTGCGCCGTTACCGGCCGGGCCATCGCCGGCCGCGCCAATGCCGGCCGCGCCAATCGTGGCCGGCATGCAGGGCGGCTCACTGCCGTTGTCGACGACATAGATGGCATCCAGCGGCCGGGTCTGGGCACGCAGCGCGGCCAGCGCCTGCAGCAGCAGCTGCGGACGGTTGTGGGTGACGAGGACGGCGCGACGCGCATGCTGGGTCCGTTTCAATGGCGTTCAGCCGCGCGCCAGTTGCCGTACCATGCGGGCTGCCAGCCGGCGCACCGGGTGATGCGGCCGGTTCGGGTCGAACAGCAGCCCATGCAGCGGGCGGCTATGCGCGAAGGCGCGGCGCGCCAGCGCTTTCTGGCGCCGGCGCGCCGCGATCAGTGCATGCAGCGGGGCCGGATCGGCCACCCCGACCAGCGTCGGATTGGCCAGCGCCAGCCAGTCCAAGTGCATCAGGTTGTTGAGGCGCTGGAACGGCGAGTTGCCGACCCAGCCGTATTTGTCGAAGCGCAAGCCGATCTGCCATGGGTCGAGCAGCATCGCGTCCTGCGCCAGGAAGCGCCGGTAATCCACCAGCACGGTGTCGGACACGTCGTTCAGGAAACTTGGTACGGTATAGCCGCGTCCATGCGCAAAATGCAGGCACAGGTATTGTTCGACTGCAAAGCGCGCACGGAACTGGCGCTCGAACACGGTGGAGCCGGCGGCGTGGTCCTGGCTTTCATACAGGCGCGCATCCTTGGCCAACATCGGCGGTGCCGCCCAGTAGTCGCGCAGCAGCGGCGTCGGGCCGAACTGGAACCAGTCGCTCAGGTGGAAAGGCAGCCGCTCGAACATGCTCGGGTCGAGCGTGAAGAAGGACGAGGCCAGCAGGCGGTCGCGGCCACCGTCGAGCGCAAGCTGCTCGCGGTAGTAGTCGATGAAGCCGCCATGCTCGAGGCAGCAGTCGGTGCGCAGCTTGGCCGCATACGGGGTCTCCACCGCAGCCAGCCCGGCGCGCGTGCTCAGCAGCTGGCGGTTGATGTTGTTGGCCTTGTTGTCGCCGAGTTTCAATGGCGCCAGGCCGCCCGGGTCCGCACTCTCCACCACCGCATCCACCTGCAGCCCCGGCGGCAGTTCGGTGCCGGCCCAGGTGGACAGGACGATGCACGCCCCCGGCAGTACCTTGCGCGTGAGCCGAATATTGCGCGCAAAGTCCTCGTGCTCGCGCGTGACATAGGGTTTGACGGCGCCCTGGAACACCAGCGTGATATCAGTGGTCTTCATGGGCGCGCCTGTCCTGCGGTTGCGTGCTCGATCGATCCGGCCGGCTGCCCGGCTGAACGCCCAGCTGATCTATATAGCGGCGCAGCGGCGCATCGGGCCGCCGCGGCACGCGCTTGACGCCGTACAGCCCGTGGCGGTCGAACACGCGCCATTTGCCGTGGCCGTCGGACAGCCACTCGTAGGGCGCCAGCGCCTCGGCCCGGTCGTGGGCAATGCGCTCGACCCAGCCGCGGTCGATGCGGTGAAAGCCGGAACGGATCATCAGGAATTCCAGTGCGCGCCGCGGCAGCCAGCGCGCATCGCCGCAGCGGCCGATGAAGGGGTCGACCACGGCCAGCACGCGCCAGAACACGCGGTCGAAGCGGTGCACTTCCGAAAACACGTAGGGCGTACCGGCGACCGCCGCACCGCAGGCATGGGCGATCGTCGACAGCCAGACTTCCTCGCGCGGATACGGCACCGGCGCCGGCTGGCGCGCGGCGTGCTTGACGATGTCGGCGATCTCGTAGAGCAGGGCGGCGTCGTAGCTCGATCCTTCGACCTGGGATCCGAGCGCGGGCGCATCGCCGAGGCGCTTGCGCAGCGCCAGCAGCGGCTGGTCGCCCAGCGCCGCCCCCGCAAAACGCCAGCGGCTACCCGGCCGGATCGGGCGCCGGTGCAGGAAATTGCCGTCCCTGTCGAGATGGCTGCCCAGGCCGCGCCGCACCAGCATGTCGTTCGAGGAGTGCAGGCAGATGCGCGTACAGGCCGGCAGCTGGCGCCGGATCCAGGCGATGTTGGCCAGGTGCGCCAGCAGGATATTGCCCCAGCCGGTGGCCAGGCGCTGCGGATTGACGACGGCGTTGGCGCAGCCGCCGGCGGCCAGCGCGGCTTCCAGCTGGGCCGGCGTGAAGCGGGCGTCGGCGGAGACGTGCAGCACCACCTGCGCCGCCGGCAGGAAGGCGGCGAAGTTGGCCAGCTGCCCGGCGATCACGGCGGGACGCGTGTGCACGGGCAGCGAGACGCAGATCAAGGCAGGCTCCGGTGCGAGGCCACCAGTGCGCCGTATTCGGCCGGGGTGCCGGCGAAATGCACGCGGCTGGCCGGCGCTTCGTCGTACACGATGTGGCGCCCGGCTTCGATCAGCGTGTTGTACAGCGGCGCCACGTACAGTTCGCCCCAGCGTTCCAGGTAGGCAGCCGGGCTGTGCAGAGCCGCTTCGCAGGCGGCGGCAAAATCGGCGGCGCGCGCGAAATAATACAGGCCGGTACAGCACAGGCCCGAGATGCGGCTTTTTTCTGCGGTTTCGGCCACGCGCCGGGTGAACGAAGCGGCCGGGCGCACGAAGGACCAGTGCTCGCCGGGGGCATGCACGACGTCGAGATAGCCGTCGCTGTGCGCCGCCTCCGCGGGAAAGCGGTAGCCGGGGCGGATGGTGTCGATGTTGAAGATCAGGATCGCGTCGTTGGCGGGACATCCGGCTTCGCGCAGCCCGAGCAGTACGGTTTCGGCCTGGCCACGCGTGGGCGCGGCCAGCGTGACGACGCGGCGGTCGGCGATGCCCAGGCGTTCGCACTCGGCGCCGATGAACGCTTCGGCGCTGCAGCCGGCGCGCGCCACGAACAGGAAGGATTCGCTATCGAAATAACGTTCGAACGAGCGCATGCAGCAGGCGAACAGCGACTCGCCCTGCAACGGCAGTTCGTACTTGGGACGGTCGTAGCCGGCTTCACGGAAGCGCCGGCTCTGGCCCGCCATCGGGATGACGATCATCGGATTTCCATTCCAGGTAAAGCCTGATGCCGTTCGCCATCAGCGCCTGCTGGCGCCGCGGGTCGTCCGCATGCAGGGGAAGCATCGACAGGAACAGCAGCACCATCGCCGGATGGCACTGCCACTGCGCGGGCCGGCGCCCGGCAAAGGACGTTGCGGCGAACAGGCGCTGCACCGCCAGGCAGCGTTCGGACAGCACACGGAACTGCAGGGCCTGGCCCTCGGCCCGCAGCAGATAGAAGCCGGCGACGATGAAGTCGTACAGACCCAGCACCGAATGCGCCAGCTTGCCGAGGTCGTAGCGCAGGTCGCCGAAGCGGGCCGGACGGCCAAGGGCATCGGTGCCGCGCGGGTCGACCATCTTGACGCGGCCGGCGCGGAAGTCGAACAGAATATTGCTGAAGCAAAAGTCCCCATGCAGGAAGGCCGGCACTGGCGGCGTTGCCAGCAGAGCCGTGCCGGCATGCGCGGCGATCTCGTGCAGCGAAGGTGCCGGGCGTCCGTTGAGGGTCCAGGGCGCGTCCAGGTCGATGCCGGCCTGCCCGGCATAGGCCTGCAGGCGCTGTACGGTCTTGTCGACCCAGGTCTGGCGCAACATATCGTCATCCAGCCGGGCAGGATCGAGGCGGGCAGCGTCGAGCCTGGCGGTCGCCTCTGGCGGCGCGGCCGCCAGGCTGCCGGCCGTGCGCAGGTAGGCGTCGCAGGCGCGGAAGATGCGGTGCCAGACGCGCTCCGGCAGGCGGCCGAACACGTACAGCTCGTTCAGTGCGGCCAGGTGCAGGTATTCGAGCTGGTAGGCACAGACAGCAGGGCCACCGCGGCCATTGCCGTCGTCCGCCATGGTGCGGCAGATGTAGGGCGCCAGGTAGGGCTTGATTTGCGCCGGCGCCTGCTCGAACCAGCTCGCCTCGGCCATGATCTTGGCGCTGTCGCTGCCGGACTTGGTGACCACGCCGTCGGCCACCCGCAGCTGGTTGAAGTGGCGCTGGGTGGTGATGATGCGCTTGGAATCGAAATAGGTGTGCACGTGGCCGAAGTCGAGCCAGCGCGACACCGTCCAGTGCGCCAGGCCGCCGACGGCGCGGTCGTAGGCGCGCACGGCGGCGATGAAGTCGTCGGTCGCCTCGAGCTGGGTGCGCAGCAGGCCGGCGTCGGCAAACGAGAACAGTCCGGTCCAGGTGCCACCCGGCTGGCCGCTGGACGGCGCTTCCTGGTACCAGTCGTAGTATTCGTCGGTGTGGCCGACCGCCAGCCAGTCGCTCCCTTCGCGCAGCGGGTCGGTGATCAGGGTGTCGCCGTACAGGATGTCGAGCGGGCCGGCGGCGCCGGTCGGGGGGACGACCTCGAGGAATTCGCGCACGGCGGCCCCCAGCGCCGCGCCCGGCGTGGTGCGCAGCACGTCGACGCGGTGCTCGCGCAGCCACAGCGTATCGGCTTCGTCGAGGCGGAAGTCGTCCGGCACCGTCAGGCAGATGCGCTCGTGCAGGCGGCCGAACTGGCCGATCTGGTAGGTGTACAGGCGGCGGTTCCCGACCGGCAGGAAGGCAGGCGGGATGCGCCCGAACTCCGCCGCGAGTTCGCTTTCGACGTAGGCGCCCGAGGTGATGAGCAGCATTCAGGCACCGGCCTTTTCGGCGGCAAGCAGGGCGTGGATGGCCGGCAGCGAATAGCGCAGGAATTCCGATGGCCGGATCGACTTGTCGTCCACGTAGAAGCCTTCCAGGCCGCACCACGGTTTGCCGACGTAGATTTCGTCGAAGGGGACGTCGTGCCGGTCGAGCCAGTCGAGGATGGCCGGCAGCGTGTGCGCGTTGATCTTGCCGATGTTGCCGTCGAAGGTGCGCATGTTGCGGCTGGTGCTGATGACGATGTCGAAGCCGTTGGCGCGGTATTCGCGCAGGCGCGCGATCAGCGCCAGGTTGGGCAGGGCATGCGCATAGCGGGCCGGGGCCGGCTCGGGGGATGCCGTGCAGGGCGTCGCCGCACCGGGCGCCGCCACGTCAGCGGGCGCCGTCAGCGCGATGGTGTCGTCGAGGTCGATGATCAGTCGTTTCATGCGCCGAGCATAGCCTGCACAAACTGGTGCTTTGCTGATCCACATCTATCGTGCTCGATCAAAGTGCGGACGCATCGATTTCCGTGACCTGGCCATGTTCCAGGCGCAGGAAGCGGCTGCAGTAGCGTTTCAGGGCGGCGCTGTCGTGCGAGGCGAACACGAAGATGCTGACGGTGGAAATCAGGGATTCCATGCGCTGCGCCGCCTTTTCCTGGAATTCGGCGTCGCCGGCGCCGAAGACCTCGTCCACGAGCAGGATGTCGGGCCGGGTCGATGTCGCCACCGCGAACATCAGGCGCGTGGCCATGCCGGCCGAATAGGTGCGCACCGGCAGGCCGAGGAAGGGACCGAGCTGGGTGAAGGCCTCGATGTCATCCATGCGCGCGCGGATCTCGCTCTGGTCGATGCCCATCAGCAGGCCCATGCGCTGGATGTTTTCGTACCCGCTCAGTTCGCCGTCCATGCCGGCACCGAGTTCGAACACGGTGGCGATGCGGCCGCTGCGCCGTACGCTGCCCCAGGCCGGCTGGTAGACGCCGGCCATGGTACGCAGCAGGGTGCTCTTGCCGGCGCCGTTGTGGCCGACCAGGCCGACCGCGTCACCGTCGCGCAGCGTGAAGCTGACGTCGCGCAGCGCGGTGACGATCTGCACGCCCGACGATTCGCGCTCGATGCGCCCGCCGGTGGAAATGCTCACCAGGCGCGAGCGCAGCGACTTGGCGCGCACGTCGTAGACCGGGTATTGCACGGTCACATCGTGGAATTCGAGCAGGGCCATGGCGCGATCCGCTCACAGCCAGTAGGCGATGCGGTCGCGCTTGGCATTGAACAGCCACAGCGTGAACAGCCAGCCGGCCAGCGCCAGCAGGCAGGTGGTCAGCACCACGAAGCCGGGCGGCGCCGTGCCCAGCAGCGGATAGCGCACGACCTCGATCAGGTGGCTCAGCGGGTTGAACCAGACGAAGTGACCGTTGAAGGGCAGGTAGCTGGGCCGGTAGAACACGGGACTGAGGAACATCAGCAGCGGCATGGCCGCATTGACCACGTATTCGAGGTCGCGGAAGCGCGCCCCCAGCATCGACAGCAGCAGGCTGATCCAGAGCAGGTTGACCGCCACCAGCGCCAGGCAGGGCACGGCCAGCAGCGTGGCCCAGGTGAGCGGCAGCCGGAAGATCAGGAGCACGGCGACCAGCACCGGCAAGTTGTGAAGAAAATTGATCAGGTGCTTGAGCACCATCTGGATCGGCGGCATCGACAGCGGGACGCTGAGGTTGCGCAGGATCGCGCTCTGGCGCCAGTAGGTGGTGGTGGCTTCGCCGATGCAGCCGCTGAGCAGCTGCCACATGATCAGTCCGGCGGTGAGCGAGGGCACGAAGCTGGCGCGGTCGATGTGCAGCAGCTCGCTCCATACCAGCCCCAGGCCGAGGGTGCCGGCGGCGGTGCCGAGCGTCATCCAGAACGGGCCCAGCACGCTCCTGCGGTAGCGCGCGCGCAGGTCGCCGGCGGCCATGAAGGCGATCACGTGCAGCAGCCGGATGGCGCGGCCGAGGTCGCTCAATGCCGGGCTGCCGCTGCGCAGGCCGAGGTTGCGTTCAGTCAGGAACATGATATGCAGGCAGGGTGGCTGAAGCGCAGATTGTCCGGGAGCCTCGGCAGCGCCGACTGATCTTGCGCAATCCGGCTCGATTCCGCTGCAACCGTCCAGCAGCCGGACGCTCTGAACTCATGTACGCCCCGATGCTTGCGATGCTTGCGATGTTTGATGTGGAGGAAAGGCAATGAGCGATTACCTGAAACAGTATGCGAGCATGCAGAAACTGTTTTACGACGAACCCTCCCAGACGGTCGAGGACCTCGTCGGCAATTACGACTATCACGAGAATTTCCCGTACGAGACCCACCTGCTGCACCGCTACGGCGACATCCGCAAGCCGGTGCTGGCCGATCCGGCACGCGCGCGCGGCTTCGAGATCGGCTGCGGCGAAGGGCGCATGATCCGGCGCATGGCGCGCCTGCTGCGCCAGGTCGACGGCGCCGACATCTCCGAGAAAATGGTGCGCGCGGCGCGCTCGCGTACGCCCGGTTCGGAAATCTTCCTCAGTGGCGGCACCGATTGCGGCGGCGCGCCGTCCTCCAGCTACGACTTCGCCTACTGCGCGATCTCGTTGCAGCACATCTGCGTGCACGATACCCGCGCCGCCATCCTCGACGACGTCGTGCGCATCCTGCGTCCGGACGGCTGCGCCACGCTGCAGTTCTTCTTCTCCAGGTACTACCCGTACTGCCGCACCGCGGCGCCGCCGGCCAACGAATCCTTCCTGCTCGACGTGCACCACCTCGACCGCCTGCACGCGCGCTGGTTCGAGAACCGCTGGGATGCGGCCGGCACCAACAGCGTGTGCGACGTCGCCTTCGGCACCCAGGACATCCCCGAGGTGGTCGGCGATGTCGGACGCTGGTTCGGCGAGGTCGAACTGTGGTTCCACGACATCTCGATCGGCCGGCCCGATTCGCGCGGCAACGGCCGGCCGCGCATCCTGCCCGAAGTCCATCCGAACTGCCACGGCTGGGAAGATGCCTGGTTCACGCACATGGCGTTCTTCCACCTGCGAGAGCCGCGCAAATGAATACGGCGGCCGTGGAAGCCAGCTGCAGCATCGTCTGCTACCACAACCCACCCGACCAGGTGGAACGGCTGCTGGCCAGCGTCACCATGGCCAGGCCGGGCATGCTGGTGTACCTGATCGACAATTCGCGCACCGACGCGCTGCGTGCCCTGGCAGGGCGCGCCGGCGCGGTGTATCGCCACCAGCCGGACAACCCGGGCTATGCGCGCGCCCACAACTGGGCCCTGAACGCGGCCGCCGCGGCCGGCAGTCGCTATCACCTGGTGCTGAACCCCGACGTGCAGCTGCCGCTGGACGGCATCGGCAAGCTGCTCGCCTACATGGAAGCCCACCCCGACGTCGGCCTGGTGGCACCGCGCGTGCATTACCCGGACGGCCGCCTGCAGCCGCTCTGCAAACTGCTGCCGCATCCGCTGGAACTGGCGGTGCGCCGCTTCTTTCCGCAGCTGCACCGCTCGAGCGGACGGCTGGCGCGCTACGAACTGCACGGCAGCGGCTACAGCCAGGTGATGGACGTGCCGGCGCTGTCCGGCTGCTTCATGCTGATGCGGGTCGAGACCGTGCTGCATGTCGGCCTGTTCGACGAGCGCTTCTTCCTGTACTTCGAAGACGTCGACCTGTCGCGCCGGGTCGGCCGCGTGGCGCGCACGGTGTTCGTGCCGCACGTGGCCATCGTCCACGATTACGGGCGCGGCTCCTACCGCAACTGGCGGCTGCTCTGGCACCACATGGTGTCGGCGGTGCGCTATTTTAATAAGTGGGGATGGGTGCGCGATCCGGAGCGCGGCCGCATCAATGCACGGGCGCTCCGGGAAGCGGGACTGACGCGCAGCCGGCCTGCCGCGCCGGCGCCTGCCGAAAACGATCTGCGGCCATGAAGGCCGCAGTCGAGGACGGCCTTGAAGGCCGTAGTTGAAGACGGCCATGAAGGCCGTAGTTTAAGAAGGCCGCGAGGGCCGCGATCCGTCAGCAGCGCTGCAGCGGACGACGCGCGTACCAGCCGAACACCAGGATCAGCAGGTAGCACACGGCGGGCACGGCCAGCGCCATGCGCAGGCTCGACATGTCGGCCGCATACCCGGTCAGCAGCGGCACGATGGCGCCGCCGACGATGGCCATGCAGATCAGGCCCGAGCCTTCGGCCGCGCGTTCGCCCAGGCCTTCCGACGCCAGCGTGAAGATGGTCGGGAACATGATGGAATTGACCAGGCCGATGGCCAGCAGCGACCAGCCGGCCAGCGCGCCGGTATTGGTGGCGGACACCAGCAGCAGCAGGGCGGCGATGGCGCCGGCCGAGGCCAGCACCTTGCCCGGCGAGCAGATGCGCAAGACATAGGCGCCGAGGAAACGGCCGACCATGGCGCCGCCCCAGTACAGCGACACGTGCTTGCCGGCCGCTTCGTCGCCCAGGCCCAGCACGTCGGCCTGCATCAGGTAATTCACGATCAGCGAGCCGACCGCGACTTCCGCGCCCACGTACAGGAAGATGCACAGGGTACCGAAGGCGAAGCGCGGCTGCCTGAGCAGTCCGAAGGCCTTCAGGATGCTGCCTTCCGGGCTGGCGTGCTCGACCAGCTTGTTGCGGTTCATCCAGACCAGCGCCGCGACCACCGCCAGGGCGATGGCCAGCCCGAGGTAGGTGTGCACCACCACCTGGCTCTCGGCCGCGCGGTAGGCGGCCAGGGCGGCGCCGCTCAGCGTCGCCTGGTCGACCTTGGCCAGCGAACCCAGGATCAGCATCGCGCCGACGTAGGGAAACACCGTGGTGCCGAGCGAATTGAAGGCTTGCGCGAAGGTCAGGCGGCTGGATGCCGTATCGGATGCGCCCAGCATCGAGATCAGCGGGTTGGCCACCACCTGCACGATGGTGATGCCGGCCGCCAGCACGAACAGCGCCGCCAGGAAGGTGACGAACATGCCGGACGAGGCCGCCGGAATGAACAGCAGGCAGCCGGCGGTCATGGTCAGCAGGCCGACGACGGCGGTGCGCATGTAGCCGAAGCGGCGCACGATGGCGGCGGCCGGCAGGGAAACGACGAAATAGGCGGCGAAGAAGGCCGACTGCACCAGCATCGCCTGGGCATAGCTCAGGGTGAACAGGTCTTTCAGCTTGGGGATGATGACGTCGTTCAGGCTGGTGATGCCGCCGAAGATGAAGAACAGGGCGAATACGAAGACGCGCAGGCTGGCAACGTTGGCATTGGCATTGGCATTGGCGTTGACGGGGGCGGGCGCGGAGGTGCTGCGGGTTTGGGCAGCGCCGGCAGGGTGGCCGATTTGCATGGGGTTGGTCCGGTAGTGGTGCAATGGATCGCTCGGCCTGAGTTTATTGCCGAGCTAGTAGGAATATTACATCGATTGCACCAACTAGTGGCGTCTGCACAAAGCGGAACGCACCAAAAAATTTGCCGTAAACCCTGTTCATGTTTGCCAAACTACAGCTGGCAAGCAGTCGATATGGCGATTCCCGATGCGGGCGGCGCCACGCGCGCCTGCCGCTACCGCCTGCAGCGGCAGGCGCAGGGTCTCAGGAATCGATGCGCTGCAGCGAGATGGTCGAGCCCGAGGCCGCCGGCGTCGAGCACGGCTCCTCGTCGAAGGCGATGTCGCCGTCCGGATTGGCGACGCCATCGGTCTTCAGGTCGACGAAGCCGAAGGCGTCGCGGTCCATCAGGTGCGACGGCACCACGGTCGACAGGGACGAGAAGATGTTTTCCACGCGGCCCGGGTGTTTCTTTTCCCAGTCGCGCAGCATCGCCTTGATCTGCTTGCGCTGCAGGTTGTCCTGGGAGCCGCACAGATCGCACGGGATGATCGGGAAACCTTTCACTTCCGCATAGCGCTCGGTGTCGGCTTCCTTCACGTAGGCCAGTGGGCGGATCACCATGTGCTTGCCGTCGTCCGACACCAGCTTGGCCGGCATGCCCTTGATCTTCGCGCCGAAGAACATGTTCAGGAAGAAGGTTTCGAGGATGTCGTCGCGGTGGTGGCCGAGGGCGATCTTGTTGCAGCCGAGTTCGTCGGCGACGCGGTACAGGATGCCGCGGCGCAGGCGCGAGCACAGCGAGCAGGTGGTCTTACCTTCCGGGATCAGGCGCTTGACGATGCTGTAGGTGTCCTGGTTCTCGATGTGGTACGGAACGCCCAGCTTGTCCAGGTAGGCCGGCAGCACCTCGGCCGGGAAGTTCGGCTGTTTCTGGTCGAGGTTGACGGCGACCAGCTCGAACTTGATCGGCGCGCGCTCGCGCAGCGTCATCAGGATGTCGAGCAGGGCATAGCTGTCCTTGCCGCCGGACAGGCAGACCATGATCTTGTCGCCATCCTCGATCATGTTGAAATCGCCAATGGCCTGGCCGACCAGGCGGCACAGGCGCTTGTGCAGCTTGTTGTTTTCGTAAGCCTGCTTCTCAGCCTGCTTGTCCGCAGCCTGCGCGGCCTGCTGCTCAATCACTTCACTCATGCTCCATCCTTCATCTGGAATACTTCGACACCGACGCCTTCGCAATCGGGATACACGTCCGGCTTCATGGTCGACACCTGCACCGCACGCACGCGCGGATGGGCCAGCATCGCCTTGACCACGTCGTCGCACAGGGTTTCCTGCAGCTGCACGTGGCCTTGCGCCATGCGGCGGGCGATGGTCTCGCGCATGAAGTCGTAGTCGACCACTTCCTCGAGCTGGTCGTCCTTCGGGGTCGATTGAGCCAGTGGAATGTACAGGTCAACATTGATCAGGACGCGTTGCTCGCCCTTTTTCTCGAAGTCGTGCACCCCGATGTTGATCATGACTTCGTAATTGCGCAGGAACAGCCGGCGGCAATCGCGCAGCTGCGGGTGGGACAGGGCGGACAACATAGGACTTACCTTTATTTAGTTAAAAACATCACGTCGCGCTGCAGCGGCACCAGGTGCTGGCCGCCGTCGACCAGCAGGGTGGTGCCGGTCAGGGCCGTCGCTTTGGCTGCATAGCACACGGCGTCGACGATGTCTTGCGGCGTCGACGAGCGTCCCAGCGGCGTCACCGTATGGGCGCGCTCGAAACCGTCCTCGCTCTGGTCGCCGGACACCATGGTGATGCCGGGGGCGACGCCGACCACGCGCAGCTTCGGCGCCAGCGCCTGCGCCAGCAGCGTGGTGGCGGTGTGCAGCGCCGCCTTGGACAGCGTGTACGACAAAAAATCCGGGTTGAGATTGTACAGTTTCTGGTCCAGCAGGTTGACGACCACGGCCTGCTCGCCGTCGGCGACCTGCGCGTGCAGGGCCTGCGCCAGCAGCAGCGGCGCGGCCACGTTGCACTGCATGTGGGTCGCCAGCAGCGCCGGTGAAAAATCGTCGGGCTTGTCGTATTCGAACAACGAGGCATTGTTCACGATGCAATCCAGGCGGCCCAGCAGGTGGACCGCCTGGCCGGGCAGGGCGCGTACCGCGGCTTCATTGGCCAGGTCGGCATGCAGGGCGACGGCGCGACGGCCGAGGGCCTGGATCGCCGCCACCACCTCCTGCGCCTCGGCTTCCGACTGGCGGTAGTGGACCGCGACGTCCCAGCCGGCCTGCGCCATGCCGAGCGCGATCGCGCGTCCGATGCGGCGGCCGGCGCCGGTAACCAGCGCGACCGGCGCGTGTTCCTGTCCTTGCATACTCATCTTGTCGATGCGGCGCCGGGGGACGCCGCGTTGTTGATCCGTGGTGATGTTGGCTACAATGGCCGGATGTCCCTACCCGCACCGAATAGCGACGCGCTGGCCGCGTCCCAAGCCCTGCAGCAAGCCATCGCTGCCGAGATCGCCGAACAAGGCGGCGCCATTCCCTTTGCGCGCTTCATGGAGCTGGCGCTGTACGCGCCGCGGCTCGGCTATTACAGCGGCGGCGCGGCCAAGCTCGGCCAGGATGGCGATTTCACCACCGCCCCCGAGATCAGCCCGCTGTACGGCGCCACGCTGGCGCGCGCGGCCGCCGCTATTATGGCGCAAAGTGGGCCCAACATCATCGAATTCGGCGCCGGCACCGGCAAACTGGCGCGCGACGTGCTGAACGCGCTGGCAGCCATGGGCGTGCAGGTCGACAGCTATACGATCGTCGAGCTGTCCGGCGAACTGCAGGCGCGCCAGCAGGAAGCGCTCAAGGAGTTTCCGCAGGTGCGCTGGCTCAGCGGCTTTCCGGATGCCTTCCGCGGCGTGGTGCTGGGCAATGAAGTGCTGGATGCGATGCCGGTCGAGCTGGTGGTCAAGGAGGGCAGCGCATGGCGGCGCCAGATGGTCGGCATCCGCGAGGGTGCGTTCACGCTGCTGCCGGCCGAGGCCGACGCGGCGCTGCTGGAACAGATCGAACGCCAGATCCCGGACGCCGCCACGCTGCAGGACGGTTACCTGACCGAGGTCCACCCGGTCGCCTGCGGCTTCATGCGCTCGCTGGCCACCATGTTCGAAGGTGGCAAGGGCGCCGCGATCCTGGTCGACTACGGGTTCCCGGCCCACGAATATTATTTCGACGAGCGCAGCGGCGGCACGCTGATGTGTCATTACCGCCACCATGCGCATCCGGATCCCTTTTATCTGCCGGGCCTGCAGGACATCACCTCCCACGTCGATTTCACGGCGATGGCGCTGGCCGCCCAGGATGCCGGACTCGCGGTGCTGGGCTACATGAGCCAGGCCAGCTTCCTGCTGGCCGCCGGCATCGGCGAACTGCTGATGCGTACCGATCCCGAGGATGCGCTGCGCTACCTGCCGCAATCGAAGGCGGTGCAAAAGCTGGTGTCGCCGGCCGAGATGGGGGAATTGTTCAAGGTGCTGGTGGTCGGAAAGGATGTCGAACTCGATCCGGCGATCGTCCGCGCCGACCGTTCGCACCGCCTGTGATATCTTGCGTTTTGGACACAAACACGGCTATGCTGTACTGCGCGCCCCTGTGAAGTAACCACGACCTCGAGCCATGGCCAAGATCCATACCCATTATGACAACCTGAAGGTGTCGCGCCATGCACCGCAGGAAGTCATTCGCGCGGCCTACAAGGCGTTGAGCCAGAAATACCATCCCGACAAGAACCAGGGCGACGAGCGCGCCGCCCGCATCATGGCGATCGTGAATACCGCCTACAACATCCTGTCCGATCCCGTGCGCCGCAAGGAGCACGACGACTGGATCGCGGCGGAGGAGTGGGAAGTCGAGTGGCTGGAAAGCACCCACGGCGACGAGGGCCGCGACAAGCCGCGCGGCGACGCCCACTGGGAACCGCGCCAGGTCGAGGCGCCGGCACGCTGGCAGGTGCTGCGCGATCCGCGCTGGTGGGGCGCGATGCTGCTGTTCTTCGCCGGCGGCGCTGGCTTGACCTTCCTGCTGTCCGATCCGCCGCGCGCGCTGCCGGCGGCGCTGGCCTGGGCCGGCAAGCCGCCGGCCGCAGCGGCTGCATCGGCCTCGTCGGCCTCGTCGGCTGCCGCGGTGGCCGCCGTCGCCGCTTCGGGCGCAGTCCCGGCGCCGGCGGCCGACGCGCCCGCCGACTCCGGCAGCGACGGCTGGGCCCGGCCGGCCGGCCAGTCCGACGTCCCGGCCGACGTCAAGGCGCTCGCCGTGACCCAGCTGGTGGTGCCGGCGCGCGCCCCGGACTGCGACACCGACCTGCAAAGCCAGGTATCGCCGAACGGCGAGCCGTGGCCGTCCCAGTCCGGCTACATCGACGGCTACCCGCTCGGCAACCAGGGCGAGGAGATGCAGGTGCTGGTCGATAACAGCAACAATCCATCGCCGGTGCTGGTCAAGCTGTACGACCTCGACCGCCGCTCCAACGTGCGCCATGCCTACGTGCTGGGCCGTACCAAATTCCTGATCGACAAGCTGGCCGCCGGCAAGTACGAAGTGCGCTATCAAAACATCCTGGTCGGCGCAGCACGCGCCGAATGCACCGGTGTGCGCCGCCCGGCGCTGGCCTGAATCCCGCCCTTCATTTCATTTCCGCCGAAAAGTGTGGTTTTTCGAGGAATTTCCTCTCGTCAACCCCTTGCCGATTCAAGTAATTTGATTCCTGGACGTAATATACTGGTCTAGAAGCGGGCCCATGCAGCCCGCGAGGCCCGACGCAGGCAAATACGGAAACGACCGGAACCATGAATGAACTTGACGGCCTCAGCGCGCTGATCATCGAGCCGCATGCCGGAATGCGTGCGACCATCCACAACATGCTCACCCTGTGCGGCTTGAGCAAGGTCGACCACGTGGGCAGTTCCAACCAGGCGATCAAGCACCTCGGCAGCAAGCCCTACGACCTGATCCTGTGCGAATACGGGCTCGAGGGCGGCCAGGACGGCCAGCAGCTGCTGGAAGACATCCGCCACTACAAGCTGATGCCGCTGGCGACCATGTTCTTCATGGTCACGGCCGAGGGCGACTACGGCAAGGTCGTCAGCGCCGCCGAACTCGGTCCTACCGACTACATCCTGAAACCCTTCACCGCCGACCGCCTGCTGGAGCGCATCGCGCGCGCCCTCGACAAGCGCAACGTGTTCGTGCCGGTGTACCGCCTGATGGAGGCGGGCAACCAGCGCGAAGCGATCGACGCCTGCCAGGCCGGCGAAGCCCAGCACCCGCGCTACCTGGTCGACTTCATGCGCCTGCGCGCCGAGCTGCACATGTTCCTGGGCGAGCCGGAGCAGGCCGAACCGCTCTACCGCAAGCTGATCGAGACCAAGGCGATCGCCTGGGCGCGGCTGGGTCTGGCCAAGACCCTGTTCCTGCGCGAACGCTATGACGAAGCCCAGGACCTTCTGGAAAACCTGGTCGACAGCAACAAGAACTTCGTCGACGCCTACGACTGGCTGGCGCGCACCCATGAGGCGGTCGGCGCGCTCGACAAGGCCCAGGAAGTGCTCACCGACGCCGTGGGCGTGTCGCCGCATGCGGTGCGGCGCCTGCGCAAGCTGGGCGAAACCGCGCTCGAAGCCGGTGACAACGACACCGCCGAAAAGATCCTGAAGCAGGTTGTGAGCAAGGCCAAGTATTCCGAATTCCGCGATCCGCAAGATCACGTCCTGTTGGTGCAGACCCTGGTGCGCAAGGGCGATCCGGTGCAGGCCGCCGCGGTGATTCGCGACCTCGACAAGTCGATGGCCTTCCAGAAGCACACCACCGTCTGCAGCGCGATCGCTTCCAGCATGGTGCACGAGTACACAGGCAACGAAGCGCGCCTGAACGAAGCCCTAACCAGCGCCCTGGCCGGCAGCCGCGATGCGCCCGAGCTGCGTCCGGAACTCAAGCTCGAGCTGGCCCGGGTGGCGATCGAGAACCGGATGGAAGAGGGCGCCGCCGAGGTCGTGCGCGAAGTCATGCGCAACGCCCGCAACGGCGCCGGGGTCGCGCGGGCGATGGCCGTGTTCGAGCAGGCCGGCCAGGCCGAGCTGGCCCAGAAGCTGGCGCAGGAAAGCCGCCAGCAGGTGGTCGACCTGGTCGCCGGCGGTGCCGCGCGCGCGCGCGAAGGCGATTTCAAGGGCGCCGTGGTGCTGATGCAGGAAGCCGTGGGCAAGCTGCCCGACAATCCGCAAGTCGTGTTCAACGCCGCGCTGGCCGTTCTGAAATACCTGGACAACGGCGGCTGGGACGAGCGCCTCGGCCAGCAGGCGCTCGGCTACATCGCCGGCGTGCGCCGCCTCGATCCGGTCAACCCGAAGCTGCCGGCGCTGGCCGGGCTGCACCAGCAGATCCTCAAGAAGTACGGCAAGGGTCCGCAGGCCGCGCAACCGAAGAAAGCCGGGTAAGGTTTCATGGCCAATACTGCTACTCTCGACGATGCATCGGAACGGCGCCGGGTGCGCGCCGCGCTGCTGAACAAGGTCTGCGGCGACGAAGACATGTTCGCCCTCGGCAGTTCGGTCGCACGGGTGGTGCAGATGGCGTCCTCGGACGACCAGGGCACCCACGACCTCGCCTATTACGTACTGTCCGACGTCGCACTGACCCAGCGCATCCTGCGCCTGGCCAACACGGTGAAGTACCGTACCGCGTCCGGCACCTCGGTGACCACGATCTCGCGTGCGATTGCGCTGCTCGGTTTCGACAACGTCAAGACCACCGCGCTGGCGATGCTGCTGGTCGATGCGCTCGGCAGCAGCGAGCACGTGTACAGCGTGCGGGTCGAGCTGGAAGCCTCGCTGTGCGCCAGCCTGGTCGGGCGCGAAATGGCGCGCCACAGCTTTTACCAGGGCGCCGAGGAAGCGTCGATCGGCGCCCTGTTCAAGAACCTGGGACCGTTGCTGGTGGCCTCGCATGCGCACGAGCGCTATCGCGAGATCAACGCGCTGGGCGCCGGCGCCAGGCACACGCCGGCCCAGGCCGCGCAGATGATCCTCGGCTGCAGCTACGACGCGCTGTCCGAAGCCGTGCTGGCCGAGTGGCAGATCCCGGACGTGATCCTGCGCGCCCAGCGCGCGCTGCCGGAAGGCGTGCTGAAGACCGCGCTGAACCGCGGCGAATGGATGCGCCAGGTGGCCTCGTTCAGCCTCGACGTGGCGCGCCTGCTGGCCCACGGCGCCGACCCGGCCGGCAGCGCCCAGGCGCAGGCCCTGCTGGCGCGCTACGGCACTGCCCTCAACCTGGATGGGCGCCAGCTCGACGACTTGTTCGGCACGGTCGCGCGTGAAATGAGCGCGCTGCTGCAGAGCATGAACCTGGAGCCGCTGCCGCGGCCGCAGGAGGACAAGGAAGGCGAGCGCGGCGGCCTGCCCAACGTGCTGCTGCTGGCCACCCTCGGCAACGGCGAGGAAGAGCAGGGCAGCCACCCGAGCGGCAAGCCGAAGAATGCGCGCGAGCTGCTGCTGGCCGGCGTGCAGGACGTGACCCAGCTGCGCGCCTCGGGCCAGGGCAAGGTCAACGACGTGGTGCGCGCCGTGCTCGAGACCCTGTACACGGCGCTGGGCTTCCGCTTCGCCACCGTGGTGCTGCGCGACCCCAGGGCCGGCCAGTTCCGGGCGCGCGTCTCCTTCGGCGCGGCGCGGGCCGGGCAGCAGGCTGGCTTTGCCTTTTCCACCGTCTCCAGCCGCGACCTCTTCCACCTGGCGATGGAGAACGATGCCGACCTGATGATCGCGGACGCGGCCAGCCCCAAGATCCGCGACCTGCTGCCGGCCTGGCACAAGACCCTGCTGCCGGACGCGCGCAGCTTCATCGTGCTGCCGCTGGTACTCGGCAAGGCGCAGCTGGGACTGTTCTACGCGGACCGCGCGGTGCCGGCGCCGGAAGGCGTGCCGCCGGACGAGACCGCCCTGATCAAGGCGCTCAAGGGGCAGGTGCTGGCGGCGTTGTCCGGCGGCGCCTGAGATCCTGTCGTCGTCCCCGCGAAGGCGGGGGTGACGGGGTAGTTATTCAACTTTCTTGCAGTTCCTGAAAAAACACCCTTGCAGAACTGCAGTCGGGTCGCTACAATCACGCCCCGAAGCAACAGCAACTATGTGAGCTGAATCAGAAGAAGTAGATTTAGTTGACAATAGATTGTTCGTTCTTCATACTCTGCGGTTCTTCGCGGTGGGGTGGCCGAGTGGTTAAAGGCAGCAGACTGTAAATCTGCCCTCTCTGAGTACGCTGGTTCGAATCCAGCCCCCACCACCAAATTGAAGAAGTCGTGAAGTTGAATCGAATAGAAGTGAGTTGAAGAAGTACCTCGTGCGGGTGTAGCTCAATGGTAGAGCTGAAGCCTTCCAAGCTTATGACGAGGGTTCGATTCCCTTCACCCGCTCCAGTTTCAAATAAGCCCTTGTAGCTCAGTGGTAGAGCACTCCCTTGGTAAGGGAGAGGCCACGTGTTCAATCCACGTCAAGGGCACCAGAATTCAAAGCGGCAGTCGTAGTACTCGCCCGTCAGGCGTGCCTGGTAATTTCAAACATCGTTAGGAGTCAAGAAATGGCAAAAGGTAAATTCGAACGGACCAAGCCGCACGTCAACGTCGGCACCATCGGTCACGTTGACCACGGCAAAACCACCCTGACGGCTGCAATCGCAACCGTTCTGTCGAAGAAATTCGGCGGCGAAGCCAAGGCCTACGACCAGATCGACGCGGCTCCGGAAGAAAAAGCACGCGGCATCACCATCAACACCGCGCACGTCGAGTACGAAACCGCGAACCGTCACTACGCGCACGTCGACTGCCCAGGCCACGCCGACTACATCAAGAACATGATCACCGGTGCCGCCCAGATGGACGGCGCGATCCTGGTGTGCTCGGCCGCTGACGGCCCGATGCCGCAGACCCGCGAGCACATCCTGCTGGCGCGTCAGGTTGGCGTTCCGTACATCATCGTGTTCCTGAATAAGTGCGACCTGGTCGACGACGCAGAACTGCTGGAACTGGTCGAAATGGAAGTCCGCGAACTGCTGTCGAAGTACGAGTTCCCTGGCGACGACCTGCCGATCATCAAAGGTTCGGCACGTATGGCGCTGGAAGGCCAGCCGGGCGAAATGGGCGAAGCATGCATCGAGCGCCTGGCCGAAGCCCTGGACAGCTACATCCCGACCCCGGAACGTGCCGTTGACGGCGCCTTCCTGATGCCGGTGGAAGACGTGTTCTCGATCTCGGGCCGCGGTACCGTGGTGACCGGTCGTGTCGAGCGCGGCATCATCAAGGTCGGCGAGGAGATCGAAATCGTCGGTATCATCGACACCGTGAAGACCACCTGCACCGGCGTGGAAATGTTCCGCAAGCTGCTGGACCAGGGTCAAGCTGGCGACAACGTCGGCCTGCTGCTGCGCGGCACCAAGCGTGAAGACGTCCAGCGTGGCCAGGTTCTGGCCAAGCCGGGCTCGATCAAGCCGCACAACCACTTCACCGGCGAGATCTACGTTCTGTCGAAAGATGAAGGCGGCCGTCACACCCCGTTCTTCAACAACTACCGTCCGCAGTTCTACTTCCGTACGACTGACGTGACCGGTTCGATCGAACTGCCGGCAGACAAGGAAATGGTCATGCCAGGCGACAACGTGTCGATCACCGTCAAGCTGATCGCTCCGATCGCGATGGAAGAAGGTCTGCGCTTCGCAATCCGCGAAGGCGGCCGTACCGTCGGCGCCGGCGTGGTTGCCAAGATCCTGGCCTAATAAGCCAGCTGTAGTAGAGTAGTACTTCGGGAGGGGCATTCCTGCTCCTCCCAGCAACAGAACATTGCGCGGTGCCTACACATCGCGTATAATGTTCGATTCAACGAGCAGTTTATGTAGGGGAGTAGCTCAATTGGCAGAGCGTCGGTCTCCAAAACCGAAGGTCGCGGGTTCGATTCCCTCCTCCCCTGCCACCGAATTCGGTGCCAGGCACCCGAAAGTAAAATAAGTATGTCTAATCAATCCGTGCAAACCGTCAGCACCTCGAATGACAAGTTCAAGGTTGCGCTGGCAGTGGTTGCTACGATTGCAGGCGTGGTTGGCTTCTTCATCCTGAAAGGCCAGAACAAACCAGCTCTGATGTGCGCGGGCGCACTCGTAGCTGGTCTTGTCGTTGCCGTCCTGCTGTTGTGGACTTCCGCTACCGGTCGTGACTTCCTGGGCTTCGCCAAAGAGTCCGTACGCGAGACGAAGAAGGTTGTCTGGCCCACCCGCAAGGAAGCAACGCAGATCACCCTGGTGGTGTTCGGCTTCGTCCTCGTGATGGCGATTTTCCTGTGGGGCACGGATAAGATTCTCGAATTCCTGATGTACGACGTTGTTCTGGGGTGGAAACAATAATGAGCGAAAACGCTGATAACGTGCCGGGTGATGAGCCGGCGGCCGGCGTTCCGGCACAAGACGCTGGTGCACCCCTGAGTGTCCCGGTCAGCACCAAGCGCTGGTACGTCGTGCATGTCTATTCGGGCATGGAAAAGAGCGTGATGCGCGGCCTGACCGAGCGTATCGAGCGCGGCGGCATGCAGGAACAATTCGGCCGCATCCTGGTCCCGACCGAAGAAGTGGTCGAGGTCAAGAACGGCAGCAAGTCGGTCACCGAGCGCCGTTTCTTCCCGGGCTACGTGCTGGTCGAGATGGACATGACCGACGAGTCGTGGCACTTGGTCAAGAATACGCCGAAAGTCACCGGCTTCATTGGCGGCAAGAGCAACAAGCCGACTCCGATTCCAGCCCGCGAGATCGACAAGATCATGCAGCAGGTGCAGGAAGGCGTCGAAAAGCCCCGCCCGAAAGTGCTGTACGAAGTGGGCGAGCAGGTGCGTATCAAGGAAGGCCCGTTCACCGACTTCAACGGCAACGTCGAGGAAGTCAACTACGAAAAATCGAAGGTGCGTGTCACTGTCACCATCTTCGGCCGCGCAACTCCGGTGGAACTGGAGTTCGGGCAGGTAGAGAAAGTCTAAAACGCCCAATCGGAGCGTCGCAGCAGCAAGGCGGAATCCGATAAGAGGAGCTCCGCCAAACAGGTGCTTCGAGCAAGCGTAGCGAGCGGCGGCAGTTTCGACCGAGAAGCGCAGCTGTACAGATGTACAGCGAGCATCGCAGGTCGAAAATGCAACGCGTAGTAGCTTGGTCGGAGCGCCGGTATCGGCGGAGCGATACCACTCATAATCGACTAGGAGCCTATCATGGCAAAGAAAATCGTCGGTTTTATCAAGCTGCAAGTGGCAGCTGGTAAGGCAAACCCATCCCCTCCGATCGGCCCGGCACTCGGCCAGCGCGGTCTGAACATCATGGAATTCTGCAAGGCGTTCAACGCCCGTACCCAAGGCATGGAGCCAGGTATGCCGATTCCGGTGGTGATCACCGCCTTCGCGGACAAGTCCTTCACCTTCGAGATGAAGACCCCGCCGGCAACCTACCTGATCAAGAAGTACGCTGGCATCACCAAAGGTTCGGCCAAGCCGCACACCGACAAGGTCGGCACGCTGACCCGTGCCCAAGCGGAAGAAATCGCAAAAACCAAGCAGCCGGACCTGACCGCTGCCGACATGGATGCAGCAGTGCGCATCATCGCCGGCTCGGCACGTTCGATGGGCATCACGGTGGAGGGTATCTAAATGGCTAAGCTGTCCAAGCGCGCAAAAGAAATGAAAGCCAAAGTCGACCGTAACAAGGTCTACGCTTTCGACAACGCCGTTGCGATCATCAAAGAATTCGCTACCGCCAAGTTCAACGAGTCGATCGACGTCGCCGTGCAACTGGGCGTGGATCCGAAGAAGTCGGACCAGGTTGTCCGCGGTTCCGTGGTGCTGCCGGCTGGTACCGGCAAGACCGTCCGCGTCGCCGTGTTCGCACAGGGCGAAAAAGCCGAGCAGGCTAAAGCCGCCGGCGCCGACATCGTCGGTATGGAAGACCTGGCAGAACGCGTCAAGGCCGGCGACATGCCGTTCGACATCGTGATCGCTTCGCCGGACACCATGCGTATCGTCGGTACCCTGGGCCAGATCCTGGGCCCGCGCGGCCTGATGCCGAACCCGAAGGTCGGCACCGTGACCCCGGACGTGGCTGGCGCCGTCAAGAACGCCAAGGCCGGTCAGGTCCAGTACCGTACCGACAAGGCTGGTATCGTGCACGCCACCATCGGCCGCAAGTCCTTCTCGGACGAGCAACTGAAGACCAACCTGGTCGCGCTGATCGACGCCCTGAACAAAGCCAAGCCGGCTTCGTCGAAGGGTATCTACCTGCGCAAGGTTGCTCTGTCGTCGACCATGGGCGCTGGCGTCCGCGTCGACCACGGCACCCTGGCTGCTTAAGCGACGGTCGTATCGTCGTCCCTGCGAAGGCAGGGATCCAAGTTTTTAAGTTTTAGTCCCCGTAGAGCACCACGGGGCAGATCTTTGGGCTGGTGGCGCGAGCCACCAGGCAATCAAAGACCGTTGGGCCGAATGCAGAGGTTGGGCAGGAGGTTAATAGAATACCCAACGCAGATGGCGAACCCGAACAAGTTTTGTAGTCGATGCTGCGAAGTTTCATCCGTTAGTCTCGCTTCTTAACTTCGGACGCCGTGTTCGAACCGATGCAGGGAATTTTCCTTGCATCATTTAAGGAGATTGACCGTGGGTCTTAATCTGAATGACAAAAAGGTCGTCGTCGAAGAAGTTTCCGCAAAAGTAGCAACTGCGCAAACCATCGTCGTGGCCGAATACCGTGGCATCCAGGTTAGTGCTTTGACGAAACTCCGTGCAACCGCTCGTTCGCAGGGCGTCTACCTGCGTGTTCTGAAGAACACGCTGGCACGTCGCGCTGTCGAAGGCACCCAGTTCGCACCTCTGGCCGACACCATGGTTGGTCCGCTGATCTACTCGATCTCGGACGACGCCGTGGCAGCAGCCAAGGTGATCAGCGACTTCTCCAAGACCAACGACAAGCTCAAGGTCATGGGTGGTAATTACGCTGGCAAGAACCTGGATGTCGCTGGCGTCACCGCGCTGGCAAGCATCCCGAGCCGTGAAGTCCTCATCGCCCAGCTGCTGGGCGTCATGCAGGCTCCGGTTTCCGGCTTTGCACGTGTTCTGGCTGCAGTTGCAGCACAAAAAGGCGAAGGTTCGGCAGCTCCGGCTGAAGAAACCGCAGCAGCTGAATAAGCTGACGTCTTTTTTTTCGAGCATTAATCTACATATACAAATATCTGGAGTTTCAAATGGCAATTAGCAAAGAAGAGTTCCTGGACGCAGTTGGCGCAATGTCGGTCATGGAACTGAACGACCTGGTCAAGGCTTTCGAAGAGAAGTTCGGCGTGTCGGCAGCTGCAATGTCGGCACCGGCTGCTGGCGGCGGCGCTGCTGCTCCGGCTGCTGAAGAGCAGACCGAGTTCAACGTCGTGCTGACCGAAGTCGGCGCGAACAAGGTCGGCGTCATCAAGGCCGTCCGTGAAATCACCGGCCTGGGCCTGAAAGAAGCCAAGGACGTCGTTGACGGCGCACCGAAGACCGTCAAGGAAGCCCTGCCGAAAGCTGACGCTGAAGCCGCTAAGAAGAAGCTGGAAGAAGCTGGCGCCAAGGCCGAGCTCAAGTAATACATATGCAATGGGCACCGGACACGGTGCCCGGCGCCGGAGTCAAAGCTTGCAAATCCCTGCTGAAAAGTGGGGGATGCGGCTTTGGCTCTTTTGTCGTCCCTGCAGCACAATGCGCAGTACTCTGCCGTAACAGCAGTGGAAGCACAGCAGTATCGTAACACAGCAGTTCGAGTTGCCCTTTTCATCATGACAGGGGAGGGCGAGATTTGAGGCCTTGCATGTGGTGCGCCGTCGGGCTGGCCACTGGCAATCCCTGAATTCTCATCCTTTCTGTCACTCACGGAGTGTCCATGCACTACTCATTTACTGAGAAGAAACGCATTCGCAAATCGTTCGCGAAGCGCGCCAACGTTCACAACGTTCCCTATCTCCTGGCCACCCAGTTGGAGTCCTACGAGAACTTCCTGCAGGCGGACGCTGGTCCGACCGTCCGCAAGAACGAAGGCCTGCAGTCGGCGTTCTCCTCCATTTTCCCGATCGTGTCGCACAACGGCTTCGCGCGCCTGGAATTCCTCTCCTACGTGTTGGGTGACCCTGCCTTCGACGTCAAGGAATGCCAACAGCGCGGCCTGACCTTCGCGTCGCCGCTGCGCGCCAAGGTGCGTCTGGTGATCCTGGACAAGGAATCGCCGACCAAGCCGGTCGTGAAGGAAATGAAAGAGCAGGAAGTGTACATGGGCGAACTGCCGCTCATGACCGCCAACGGTTCGTTTGTCATCAACGGTACCGAGCGCGTGATCGTCTCCCAGCTGCACCGTTCGCCGGGCGTGTTCTTCGAGCACGACCGCGGCAAGACGCATTCGTCGGGCAAGCTGCTGTTCTCGGCACGTATCATTCCTTACCGCGGCTCGTGGCTGGACTTCGAGTTCGACCCGAAGGACATCCTGTTCTTCCGCGTCGACCGCCGCCGCAAGATGCCGGTGACGATCCTGCTGAAGGCCATTGGCATGACGCCGGAACAGATCCTGGCGAACTTCTTTGTCTTCGACAACTTCAACCTGCGCTCGGAAGGCGCGGAACTCGAATTCGTGGCCGAGCGCCTGCGAGGCGAGGTCGCGCGCTTCGACATCGTCGATCCGAAGTCGGGCAAGACCCTCGTCACCAAGGACAAGCGTATCAACGCGAAGAACGTCCGTGACGTCGAAAGCGCCGGCATCACCTACATCTCGGTACCGGAAGACTACCTGGTCGGCCGCGTGCTGGCCAAGAACGTGGTCGACACCGACACCGGCGAGATCATCGCCAACGCCAACGATGAGCTGACCGACGAACTGCTGGCCAAGCTGCGCGACGCCAACATCGAGGCGATCCAGACCCTGTACACCAACGACCTGGACCAGGGCGGCTACATCTCGCAGACCCTGCGCACCGACGACACCGCCGACCAGACCGCCGCGCGCGTGGCGATCTACCGCATGATGCGTCCTGGCGAACCGCCGACCGAAGAGTCGGTCGAAGCGCTGTTCAACGGCCTGTTCTACATGCCGGAACGCTATGACCTGTCGGCAGTCGGCCGCATGAAGTTCAACCGCCGTATCGGCCGTGACGAACTGGTCGGCGACATGACCCTGTCGAACGAAGACATCCTGGCCGTGATCAAGATCCTGGTCGAGCTGCGCAATGGCCGCGGCGAAGTCGACGACATCGACCACCTGGGTAACCGCCGCGTGCGTTGCGTGGGCGAACTGGCCGAAAACCAGTTCCGCGCCGGCCTCGTGCGTGTCGAGCGCGCTGTTAAAGAGCGCCTGGGCCAGGCCGAAGCCGACAACCTGATGCCGCATGACCTGATCAACAGCAAGCCGATCTCGGCCGCGATCCGCGAATTCTTCGGTTCGTCGCAGCTGTCGCAGTTCATGGACCAGACCAACCCGCTGTCGGAAATCACCCACAAGCGTCGTGTTTCCGCACTGGGCCCGGGCGGCCTGACCCGCGAACGCGCCGGCTTCGAGGTGCGCGACGTGCACCCGACCCACTACGGCCGCGTCTGCCCGATCGAAACGCCTGAAGGCCCGAACATCGGCCTGATCAACTCGCTGGCACTGTACGCCCGCCTGAACGAATACGGCTTCCTGGAAACCCCGTACCGCAAGGTCGACGATTCGAAAGTCACCGACAAGATCGAATACCTGTCGGCGATCGAAGAAGGCCGCTACATCATCGCCCAGGCGAACGCGACCATCAACGCCGAAGGCCAGCTGAGCGACGAACTGGTGTCGGCCCGTGAAGCCGGCGAAACCATCCTGGTCTCGCCGGAACGCATCCAGTACATGGACGTGGCCCCGGGCCAGGTCGTGTCGGTGGCAGCGTCGCTGATCCCGTTCCTCGAGCACGATGACGCGAACCGTGCACTGATGGGCGCCAACATGCAGCGCCAGGCCGTGCCTTGCCTGCGTCCGGAAAAAGCCTTCGTCGGCACCGGTATCGAGCGCACCGTGGCAGTCGACTCCGGCACCACCGTGCAGGCGACCCGTGGCGGTCTGGTGGACTACGTCGATGCGGGCCGTGTGGTGATCCGCGTCAACGACGACGAGGCGCAAGCCGGCGAAGTCGGTGTGGACATCTACAACCTGATCAAGTACACCCGTTCGAACCAGAACACCAACATCAACCAGCGTCCGATCGTGCAAGTGGGCGATCGCGTGGCACGCGGCGACGTCATCGCCGACGGCGCTTCGACCGACCTGGGCGAACTGGCACTGGGCCAGAACATGCTGGTGGCGTTCATGCCGTGGAACGGCTTGAACTTCGAGGACTCGATCCTCATCTCGGAGAATGTCGTCAAGGACGACCGCTACACCTCGATCCACATCGAGGAACTGTCGGTAGTTGCACGCGACACCAAGCTGGGACCGGAAGAGATCACCCGCGACATTTCGAACCTGGCCGAGAACCAACTGGCGCGCCTGGACGAATCGGGCATCGTCTACATCGGCGCCGAAGTGCAGGCCGGTGACGTGCTGGTCGGTAAGGTGACCCCGAAAGGCGAAACCCAGCTGACTCCGGAAGAAAAGCTGCTGCGCGCGATCTTCGGCGAAAAAGCATCGGACGTGAAAGACACCTCGCTGCGCGTGCCGTCGGGCATGGTCGGCACCGTGATCGACGTCCAAGTGTTCACCCGCGAAGGCATCGTCCGCGACAAGCGCGCCCAGCAGATCATCGACGACGAGCTGAAGCGCTTCCGCCTGGACCTGAACGACCAGCTGCGTATCGTCGAAGGCGATGCATTCCAGCGTCTGGAGCGCCTGCTGGTCGGCAAGACCGTGAACGGCGGTCCGAAGAAGCTGGCGAAAGGCGCCGTCATCGACGCCGCTTACCTGGCTGACCTGGACAAGTTCCACTGGTTCGACATCCGCCCGGCCGACGACGAGACCGCCAACGCGCTGGAAGCGATGAAGGAATCGATCAACGAGAAGCGCCACCAGTTCGACCTGGCCTTCGAAGAGAAGCGCAAGAAGCTGACGCAAGGCGACGAGCTGCAGCCTGGCGTGCAGAAGATGGTCAAGGTTTACCTGGCCGTCAAGCGCCGCCTGCAGTCGGGCGACAAGATGGCAGGCCGCCACGGTAACAAGGGTGTGGTCTCGCGTATCGTGCCGGTTGAAGACATGCCGTTCATGGCCGACGGTACCCCGGCCGACGTCGTGCTGAACCCGCTGGGCGTGCCGTCGCGTATGAACGTCGGTCAGATCCTGGAAACCCACCTGGGTTGGGCTGCTAAAGGTCTGGGCCTGCGTCTGGGCGAAATGATCAAGGCCAAGGCGGAAACCGAGCAACTGCGCGCGTTCCTGGGCAAGGTCTACAACGAGACCGGCAAGAAGGAAGACCTGGACAGCTTCAGCGACGAGGAAATCGTCTCGCTGGCGAACAACCTCAAGAACGGCGTGCCGTTCGCGACCCCGGTGTTCGACGGTGCGCACGAGGAAGAAATCCGCCGCATGCTGGACCTGGCCTTCCCCGACCCGATCGCGAAGCACCTGGGCATGACCCCGTCGAAGAACCAGGTCACGATGTTCGACGGCCGCACCGGCGAAGCATTTGAGCGCAAGGTCACCGTCGGCTTCATGCACATGCTGAAGCTGCACCACCTGGTCGACGACAAGATGCACGCGCGTTCGACCGGTCCGTACTCGCTGGTGACGCAGCAGCCGCTGGGCGGTAAAGCCCAGTTCGGTGGCCAGCGCTTCGGTGAGATGGAAGTGTGGGCACTGGAAGCCTACGGCGCGTCCTACGTGCTGCAGGAAATGCTGACCGTGAAGTCGGACGACGTGAATGGCCGTACCAAGGTGTACGAGAACCTGGTCAAGGGCGACCACGTGATCGATGCCGGTATGCCGGAATCGTTCAACGTGCTGGTCAAGGAAATCCGCTCGCTGGGTATCGATATCGATCTCGAGCGCAACTAAGCAGTCAGCATGGCCGCCAGCCTTCGGGCTGGCCCGTGACCTTCGATTCGTCGCCCCGGCGCAGGCTGGGGCGCAAGCCCGGTGGAAACGTCGGCAAACTTGGATCCCCGCCTGCGCGGGGATGACGTTTTTCAAGGGGTACAATACGGTTCAGCAAACACTGGCGAAAATCAGTGAGAAGCGGCGGTAGTAGTTAGTACAGAATTCAATCACCCGGAGTGATAAATGAAAGCACTGCTCGATCTATTCAAGCAAGTTCAGCAAAACGAGAGCTTCGACGCCATCAAGATTGGCCTGGCGTCGCCCGAGAAAATCCGTTCGTGGTCGTTCGGCGAAGTCAAGAAGCCGGAAACCATCAACTACCGTACGTTCAAGCCGGAACGCGACGGCCTGTTCTGCGCCAAGATCTTTGGTCCGATCAAGGACTACGAATGCCTGTGCGGCAAGTACAAGCGCCTGAAGCACCGCGGCGTCATCTGCGAGAAGTGCGGCGTCGAAGTCACGCTGGCAAAAGTCCGCCGTGAGCGCATGGGCCACATCGAGCTGGCCTCGCCGACCGCGCACATCTGGTTCCTGAAGTCGCTGCCGTCGCGTCTGGGCATGGTCCTGGACATGACCCTGCGCGATATCGAGCGCGTGCTGTACTTCGAAGCATACGTCGTGACCGATCCGGGCATGACCCCGCTGAAGAAGTCGCAGATCATGTCGGAAGACGACTACGCCGCCAAGTACGAAGAGTACGGCGACGACTTCACCGCATTCATGGGCGCCGAAGGCATCCGTGAACTGCTGCGCTCGATCGACATCGACCGCGAGGCCGAAGCCCTGCGCGTCGAGCTGAAAGAGTCGAAGTCCGAAGCCAAGATCAAGAAATACGCCAAGCGCCTGAAAGTGCTCGAGGCCTTCCAGCGTTCGGGCATCAAGCCTGACTGGATGATCATGGAAGTGCTCCCGGTTCTGCCGCCGGAGCTGCGTCCGCTCGTCCCGCTGGACGGCGGCCGTTTCGCGACCTCCGACCTGAACGACCTGTACCGCCGCGTCATCAACCGTAATAATCGCCTGAAGCGCCTGATGGAACTGCGCGCGCCGGAAATCATTACGCGTAACGAAAAGCGCATGCTGCAGGAAGCAGTCGATTCGCTGCTGGACAACGGCCGTCGCGGCAAGGCGATGACCGGCGCCAACAAGCGTCCGCTGAAGTCGCTGGCTGAAATGATCAAGGGTAAGGGCGGCCGTTTCCGTCAGAACCTGCTGGGCAAGCGCGTCGACTACTCGGGCCGTTCGGTCATCGTGGTGGGTCCGCAGCTGAAACTGCACCAGTGCGGCCTGCCGAAGCTGATGGCGCTGGAACTGTTCAAGCCGTTCATCTTCAACAAGCTGGAACTGATGGGTCTGGCCACGACCATCAAGGCAGCCAAGAAGCTGGTCGAGCAGCAGGAACCGGTGGTCTGGGACATCCTGGAAGAAGTCATCAAGGAACACCCGGTCATGCTGAACCGTGCGCCGACCCTGCACCGTCTGGGTATCCAGGCGTTCGAGCCGGTGCTGATCGAAGGCAAGGCAATCCAGCTGCACCCGCTGGTCTGCGCGGCGTTCAACGCCGACTTCGACGGTGACCAGATGGCAGTCCACGTCCCGCTGTCGATCGAAGCACAGATGGAAGCCCGCACCCTGATGCTGGCCTCGAACAACATCCTGTTCCCGTCGAACGGCGAGCCGTCGATCGTCCCGTCGCAGGATATCGTGCTGGGTCTGTACTACGCGACCCGCGAAGCGATCAACGCCAAGGGCGAGGGCATGCTGTTCCCGAACGTGTCGGAAGTCATCCGCGCGTACGACAACAAGGAAGTCGAACTGGCGACCCGCATCACCGTGCGTATCGTCGAGCATCCGAAGAACGAGCAAGGCGGCTTCGACCGCACCGTGACCCGCTACGAGACCACCGTCGGCCGCGCCATCCTGTCCGAGATCCTGCCGCATGGCCTGCCGTTCTCGGTGCTGAACCGCGCCCTGAAGAAAAAGGAAATCTCGAAGCTGATCAACACGTCGTTCCGCAAGTGCGGCCTGCGTGCGACCGTCGTGTTTGCCGACAAGCTGATGCAGTCGGGCTTCCGCCTGGCGACCCGCGCCGGTATCTCGATCGCCGTCGACGACATGCTGATCCCGGACGTCAAGAAGACCATGATCGCGACCGCCGAAGCGGAAGTGAAGCAGATCGAGCAGCAGTACGCCTCGGGTCTGGTCACCGCCGGCGAGCGTTACAACAAGGTCGTCGACATCTGGGGCAAGACCTCGGACGAAGTCGGCAAGGCGATGATGGACCAGCTGAAAGTGGAACCGGTCACCAAGCGTGACGGCACCGAAGGCACCCAGGAATCGTTCAACGCGATTTACATGATGGCCGACTCGGGCGCCCGTGGTTCGGCAGCCCAGATCCGCCAGCTGGCCGGTATGCGCGGCCTGATGGCGAAGCCGGACGGTTCGATTATCGAAACGCCGATTACCGCGAACTTCCGCGAAGGCCTGAACGTTCTGCAGTACTTCATCTCGACGCACGGCGCCCGTAAAGGTCTGGCCGACACCGCGCTGAAGACGGCAAACTCGGGTTACCTGACCCGCCGCCTGGTCGACGTGACCCAGGATCTGGTGGTGATCGAGGACGATTGCGGCACCAACAACGGCACGCACATGAAGGCGATGGTCGAAGGCGGTGAAGTCATCGAGCCGCTGCGCGACCGTATCCTCGGCCGCGTGACCGGCAACGACGTCGTCAATCCGGAAACGCAAGAGACCCTGTACGAAGCCGGCACGCTGCTGGACGAAGACATGGTCGAAGAAATCGAGCGCCTGGGCATCGACGAAGTCAAGGTCCGTACCCCGCTGAACTGCGACACGCGCTACGGCCTGTGCGCTATGTGCTACGGCCGTGACCTCGGCCGCGGCATGCTGGTGAACAGCGGCGAAGCCGTCGGCGTCGTGGCTGCACAGTCGATCGGTGAGCCGGGTACCCAGCTGACCATGCGTACCTTCCACATCGGTGGTGCGGCATCGCGTGCAGCAGTGGCATCGTCGGTCGAAGCCAAGTCGAACGGTACGGTCCGCTTTACCGCGACCATGCGTTACGTGACCAACGGCAAGGGCGCCCAGATCGTCATCTCGCGTTCGGGCGAAGTGCTGATCACCGACGACCACGGCCGTGAGCGCGAGCGTCACAAGGTGCCGTACGGTGCAACCCTGGCCGTGCATGACGGCATGGTCGTGAAAGCAGGCGTGCCGCTGGCAACCTGGGATCCGCTGACCCGTCCGATCATCACGGAATACGGCGGCACGATCAAGTTCGAAAACGTGGAAGAGGGCGTCACCGTCGCTCGCCAGGTGGACGAAGTGACCGGCCTGTCGACCCTGGTGGCAATCGATCCGAAGCGTCGTGGTTCGGGCAAGGCACTGCGTCCGCAGGTCAAGCTGCTGAACGAGCAAGGCCAGGAAGTCAAGATCGCCGGCACCGAGCACGCCGTGACGATCGGTTTCCAGGTTGGCGCACTGATCATGGTGAAGGATGGTCAGCAGGCGTCGGTGGGTGAAGTGCTTGCACGTATCCCGACCGAATCGCAGAAGACCCGTGACATTACCGGTGGTCTGCCGCGCGTTGCCGAGCTGTTCGAAGCCCGTTCGCCGAAAGATGCCGGCATGCTGGCGGAAGTCACCGGTACGGTCGCATTCGGTAAAGAGACCAAGGGCAAGCAGCGCCTGGAAATCACCGACATGGACGGCAACAAGCACGAGTTCCTGATCACCAAGGACAAGCAAGTGCTGGTGCACGACGGCCAGGTGGTGAACAAGGGCGAGATGATCGTGGACGGCCCGGCCGATCCGCAAGACATCCTGCGCCTGCTGGGTATCGAAGCGCTGGCCCGCTACATCGTCGACGAAGTCCAGGACGTGTACCGTCTGCAGGGCGTGAAGATCAACGACAAGCACATCGAGGTGATCGTTCGCCAGATGCTGCGTCGTGTCCAGATCGTCGACGCCGGCGACACCGACTACATCGTCGGCGAGCAGGTGGAGCGTTCGGAACTGCTGGAAGAAAACGACCGCATGAACGCTGTCGCGAAACTGCCGGCACAGTACGAAAACGTGCTGCTGGGTATTACCAAGGCATCGCTGTCGACCGACTCGTTCATCTCGGCCGCATCGTTCCAGGAAACCACCCGCGTGCTGACCGAAGCGGCGATCATGGGCAAGCGCGACGGTCTGCGCGGCCTGAAGGAAAACGTCATCGTCGGCCGCCTGATCCCGGGCGGTACCGGTCTGGCCTTCCACCGCGCTCGCAAGGAAAAAGAGCAGTGGGAAGCGGAAGAGCGCCAGGCACTGCTGCAGCAGGAAAAGGCCAACATGGCTGCCGAACTGCAGGCGATGGAAGATCAGCAGCAGGCTGCGGCGCATGCCGAGCAGCATCAGGGCGATGGCGAGTAATTTTCGCTGAAGCTTCTAGCTTAGATAGCTAACAAAAACGGCACCTCTTGGGGTGCCGTTTTTTTCGTCCGTCGTCAGCGTGCCGCGGCTTCTAGTGCGCCGATGTCGCCGCTGCGAATCAAGTTCAGATGGCGGCTGATCCATTCCACCGGCCGGTCCCACCACGCAATCGCCAGCAGGCGCCGTACGCTCTCCGCATCGAAGCGCTCGCGCAGCACCTGCGCCGGATTGCCGCCGACGATGGCGTAGGGCGGCACGTCGCTTGTCACCACCGATCGCGCCGCGATGATGGCGCCGTCGCCGATCGTCACCCCCGGCATGATCAGCGCGTCGTAGCCGATCCAGACATCGTTGCCGACCACGGTATCGCCCTTGTACGGCAACTCTCCCGGCTGCGGCGCCGCCGTTTCCCAGCCATTGCCGAAGATGAAGAACGGATAGGTGGAAATGCCGTTCATCTGGTGGTTGGCACCATTCATGATGAACTTCACGCCACGCGCGATCGCGCAGAATTTACCGATGCGCAGGCGGTCGCCGATGAAGTCGAAGTGGTACAGGACGTTGTTTTCGAAGTTGTGGGCGCCGTCCGGATCGTCGTAATAGGTGTACTCGCCGATCTCGATGTTCGGGCGGGTCACGACGTTTTTCAGGAAGCTGATTTGCGGGAAAGGCGTCGGGTAGGGCGTATCGGGGGTCGGGCCGTGCATGGATGTGTCCAGTATTCAAATCGGTACGGATGCTTATGACGCGCGATAGATGTCGGGCCGATAGACTTCCATGAAAGTCTCGGGTTTGCCCAGCGGCCTGAAACCGAATTTGTCGTACAGGCCGTGCGCATCGGTGGTGGCCAGCGTCAGGCGGCGCAGGCGTGGAATCAGCGGATGCGACATGACGAAGGTCATCAGCATTGTCGACAGGCCGCGGCCGCGCAGGCCCGGTTGCACGAACACGTCGATCAGGTTGCCGAAGGTAGCGCCGTCGGTGATGATGCGGCAAAAGGCCAGCAGGGCGCCGTTTTCGTACAGCCCGAAGCAGAGCGAGTTCCGGATGGCTTCCTCGACCGTGCTGCGCGGGATGCCGCGCGCCCAGCTGCTGGTCTCGGTCAGGAAGCGGTGCACCGTTTCGATGTCGATCAGCCCTTGGTTCGTGCTGAGGAAGTAGTTTCCATTCGTGGTTTCATAAAGCGGTTGCGGCATGTGTCCTCTTCAGGCAGGCTGATCGACCCCGGCGGGGATTCTCCACCATTATATTTACTTTAGTTCATGAACAAACGGCACCGCAAGGGTGCCGTTTGTCTGTCCGGAGGCGTCGGGCGATGACGCTCAGTGCTGATAGATATGGGTGTAATTCCCCGATCCGGTCTGGCTTACGTTGGCGACATAGTTCTGCCCGACCTGGCGCACGATCGCCGTGTTGCCGTTGCCGAGCTGGGCAACGATGGCGGAATTGCCGATGCCGAAGGTGACCGGGCCGGTACCGGTCTGGCTGACGACCGCCAGGTTGCCGACGCCGTTCTGGTCGATATCGGCAATATGCTCACGGGTACCGGTCTGGCTTGCTTCCGCCTGGTTATCGCTGCCGGTTTGCCGGATCCGGATGTCGGCGGCTTCGGTATCGGTCTGCAAGGTGCTGGCATAGTTGGCGATACCGGCCTGCTCGACCAGGGGACCGCCGAACACGTTGCCGTCGACGATCGCCGAGGCGACATTGCCGTCGCCTTCCTGTGTGATACGCGGGCTTGCGTAGCCGGTGCCGCGCTGGTTGATAATCGCGGTGTTGTCGTTGCCGTTTTGCGTGGTGCGCGCCGTACCCGGACTGGATTCCTGCTGCTCGACGGCGGAAATGTTGCCGTTACCGTTCTGGATGAGGACTGCGCTCAGATCCGAGGTCAGCGTTTGGCGCAGCGTGGCGGTGTTGTAGCTGCCGGTCTGCGTGATCTCGGCCGTTACCGGAAAGGTCGACGCGACGATGTCGATTTGCGTGATCCCCGCATTGTTGCCGTTGCCGGTCTGGCGGATCTGCGCCTCGAGGTTGCCGCCACCGTTCAGCTGCAGCAGGCCACTCGTGGTCGAGCCGGGACCGCCGACATGATTGTTGTTGCCGATCTGGGTGATCGTCGCCGTCACGTTATTGAAATCGTAGACGCCGGTGGTCTGCTCGGCATAGGAGGTATTGCCATTGCCCTGCTGCGTCACGGTGACGGTGGAACTCGTGTCCTGGGCCGAGGCAGCCTGGGAGGCCAGGGTGAGTGCCAGGCCGAGTGCGGCGGCGATGACCGATAACGAGAATCTGGACTGCATGATGAACTCCTCGAAGTGGTACGGCGTGGGGGAATCAATGCTGGTAGATGTTCGTGTAATTGCCCGAGCCGGTCTGGCTGAGGTTGGCGTTGTAGCCCGCCCCAACCTGGCGCACGATGGCCATGTTGCTGTTGCCGAGCTGGGCAATCACCGTAAAGTTCCCGAGCAGGCTCGCCGGCACCCCGGTCTGGGTGACGCTTGCTAGGTTGCCGTTGCCGGTCTGCGTGATGTCGGTGCGCTGCCCCTCGCCGGTCAGGTTGGTGTCGGCCTGGTTGGCCATGCCCTGCTGCCGGATCGCGGTGCCGGAATCGAAGCCGTTGATGTTCTGTACGACGGTTGCACTGTTCAGGCTGCCGGTTTGCACGATGGACGGTCCACCGCCGATCGCCCCCACCGTGACCACCGACGCGGTATTGCCATCGCCGTCCTGGATGACATTCGGACCGCCATAGGTGGCGCCGCTCTGGCTGATCGTGACCTGGTTGCCGGTACCGTTCTGGCGGGACCGCAGGCTGCTGTCGCCACTGTAGGTCTGCTCGATGCGGGCAATGTTGCCGTCGCCGCTCTGCGCGACGATGGCTTCGGCATACGAGGTGGTGAACTGCCTGAACGTGGCGTCGTTGCCGATGCCGGTCTGCGTGATGCGGGCAGACGCTGCAAGGGCGGCATTGCCGTTGTTATCCTGGATGAGGCCGGCGTTATTGCCCCGGCCGGTTTGCAGGACCTCGGCCAAGACCGGGCCTACCGGCGCGTTACTCTGGATGAGGCCGCTACTGGTGCCGCCCGGGCCGCCCACGTGGTTGTTGTCGCCGATCTGGGTGATCGTCGCTTGCACCCCGGTCGCCGTCGTGATGGCGTATTGTTCGGCGTACGCGGTATTGCCATTGCCCTGTTGCGTCACCGTCACGTTCGAGGTGTTGTCCTGGGCCGACGCGGCGTGGCACAGCAGGCCCATGCCGAGGGCGAGGACGATTGCCGAGAATCTGGATTTCATGAATGACTCCTCAAAAGCAAGGGCGTGACGAACATCCACCCAGCGCCCCTAGTGCTGGATGATGGTGGCGGTCTTGCCGTTGCCGTACTGGGTGATGCGCGCTGCGCCCTGCTGCCCGTATTGTTCGATGCGTCCGCTGTTCAGCACGCCATGCTGCTCGATGCCGGCGCGGTTGCCCTGGCCGGCCTGCACGATGGTCGCCTCGTTCTGCTGGCCCAGCTGCTGGACGAAGGCCTGGTTGTCCAGCCCGCCCTGCAGCAGGGTGGCGCTGTTGGCCAGGCCGTCCTGCGATACCGCTATCTGATTCTGCTGGCCGGCCAGTGCGGCGTAAGCGCGGACGGCGCCCGCGTCGCCGGCCGGCTTCGGCCGGGCAGGGCCGGCGAGTTCGGACGGGGCCAGGTCGCCCGCGCCGGCGCCGGCGGCCGCCAGCAGCGCGCACAGCGCCAGCAAGCCGCGGCGCGCCTTCATGGCCCGCTCCCGGTGCCAGTCGCCGCCACGCGGCCGTCCGCGCCGGCGTTCCGCGCTACCGTGGATGGACTGGCCGCTACGGCGCTGACCACACGGCCGGCCGGCGCCTGCTGCAAGTAGCGCCGCAGCACCGGATTGGCGTGGTCGGCGTCGTTCTGCAGCGTCCAGTTGCCGGCCTGGATGCCCTGCGCGACCAGGTGCGTCACCACCGCCTCGATCGCCTCGCTGACGCACAGCTGGGTCGGCTCGTTGCGCGTGGTGCCGGCCTCGAACTCGGCCAGGTCCTTGACGTTGACGAATTTGAAGACGCTCGGATGCAGCTCGTACGAATAGATGGTCTTGGTGGTCGACACGCTCTGCAGGATCTGGCCGCCGCGGATGTCGACCGTGCGCAAATTCACCGTCACCTGGTCGACCCGGTATTGCGTCGATAGCCCGATGCCGAGGAAGCGCGCGCCGACGCCGCCGGTGCGCACGTTGCTTTCGAACGCGACGATGCCGCCCTCGATCAGCACCGACGCTCCCAGCAGCGGCGGCACCTGCACCGGCGGCGTGCCGGCCGACTGCGGCATCTCGAGCGCGCGCACGATCTTGCGTTCGGTGAGCAGGTTCTGCAGGTTTTCGCGCTCGACCGGGATGAACCAGCCGGAATCCTGCAGCGCGCGGATCAGCATCGACGAGGCGCCTTGCGTCACCGCGGTCGAAAAGGAACTGTCCGGCGCCGGCTTGTACTGGCCGGTCTGGTCGCGGATGCCGTACACGGCCACGGCAATCTTGCCCTTCGGCGCAGGCAGGGCCAGCAGGTCGCGCGTGATGGCGGTATCGGGCGTCAGCTGGGCGTTGGCGCGCACGCTGGACGGTTGATGCGCGCAGCCTGCAGCCAGCAGCAGGGCGGCCAGGGGCACAAGCAGCTGGATTTTCATTGACCCACCTCGAATGACGTCACGACGCCGGTTGCTTTTTCGGTCGTGGTCACGCGCAGGATGCCGCCGCCGAGGTCGGTCACGGTGATCACGAAGTTTTCGGTGGAAAAGGTGCCGGGAATCAGCTTGCCATCCTGGCCCAGCAGCTTGGAGGTGGCCGAGGAGGCAAGCTGGCTCAGCACCATGCGCTCGAGCGTCTGGTTGAACTGCTGCAGCGGCGTCTGGTTCAGCGACGAGCCGCCCAGGCCGGATTGCAGGCCATGCTTGTTGGTGGCCGAGGCGGCCGCGAGCAGGCCGGGCGCATTGTTCGGCGCGCCGCCGAAGTTGGGGTTGACCGGCACGTAGACGAGATCGCTTGCGCCGGCGCCGCCGGTCCACAGGGCGAGCCCGCAGACGATGGCCGGGGTAATGCGCGGGGTGACTCGCGAAGTGATTCGATGCGACATGGCGGTCTCCTTGATGACAGGTCAGAATTCGTCGGGGGCGAGGTCGGCGTCGCTGACGAGGCGGCGCTGGCGTTCGATGTCGAGGATGGTTTGATAAGCGCTTTCGGCGGCGCTTTCCGCCAGCGTCTTCAGCCCGGCGCGCGCCGGCGGCAGCTGCAGCTGGAGTACGCGCTGCTGGCCGAACTCGACCCAGACCAGGCTGCCCCAGCGCGCCGATGGGCGTTCGCGCAGCGCCAGCGTGTAGCGTTCTGCGCCAGGTTTGTCGCGCCATTCGGCGATGAAGTGATTGGCGAATTCGTGGCCGGCCACGGTGACCGTCTGGCTGGTGACGATGCCCCAGGCTTCCGTCAGCGGTGCCTGGGCAGTGGCATCCGTGACCGCCGGTGCCGCTGCGGCGCAGGCCGGCCACGCGGCCAGCAGCGATGCGAAGAGCGGGACCAGGATGCTGCGGGCTGGATGAGGCATGGCGGCGCCTGTTGCATGTGAGTTATGAAAACTGCAATCCTTTATAGTTGAGTGTAGTGAGGAGGCGGGCTGTACAGTTGAGAAGGGTCAGGCTTGGTGGGCAGGCATGACAGTGGCCTAAGCAAGATCAAAATGCATGCATGAGGCGTACAGGCAATTTTGCAGTGGAAATCTATTACCTATTGCACAGCGTAAGATGAGGACTGCTCCCTTTTACATGTGCTCATGAATACTTTTTTGCGCGATGGTTTTGCCGTCATCCCCGATGTGCTGGACCAGGACGAATGCTTTACCCTCGATGGCGCCGTGTCGGCGCTCGGCACCGATTCGCCCGGCACGCGCAACCTGCTGACGCACGACTGGTGCCGCGCACTGGCTGCGCGCCTGCGCGCGCACCCTGATGTCGCGGCCGCGATCCCGGACGATTTCATTGCAGTCCAGTGCACCTATTTCGAGAAATCGCGCGACCAGAACTGGCTGGTGCCGGTCCACCAGGACCTGAGCATCCCAGTGCGCGAACGGGTCGCACACCCGGCGCTGCGCGGCTGGTCGGAGAAAGAAGGCGGCCTCTTCGTGCAGCCGCCGCTGGCGCTGCTCGAACAGCTGGTGGCGCTGCGGGTCCACCTCGATCCCTGCATGGAGCAGGATGGGCCGCTGCAGTTCGTTCCCGCGACGCATATGCTGGGAAAGATCGCGGCGGAGCGGGCGGCTGCGATCAAGCAGGCCGGTCCAGCCGTCACTTGCACGCTGGCGCCGGGTGGGGTACTGATGATGCGTCCACTTGCACTGCACGCGTCATCGAAAGCGATCGGGACGAGCCGGCGCCGGGTGCTGCATTTTGTGTTCGGGCCGCGCACGCTCCCCTACGGCTTGCGCTGGCCGCACGTCTGAAACGAGAAATGGCACCTCGAGGTGCCATCTCCAATCTCATCATTTCGCTGTGGTTTCCAGCCACGCAAAAATCGCCGGCCAGATCCGCGCATGCGCATTGCGCCCCACCAGCACGCCGACGTGCTGCAGGTTGACGCCGATGTCGCCCTCGTACTCCAGCACCAGCTTATGGGGGCTGGCAGCGGCCTGGTTGAACGGCACCACGGCCTGCAGCGGGATCACCTTGCTGCGCGGGTCGACCACGCTGGCCAGCGGCGCGCGCAGGTCCTGCGGGCCGATGCTGCGGCCGTTGATGACGAGCCGGCCCTGCATGAAGTCGTCGTTGCGGTACAGCGACTCGACGATGTCGGTGAACAGCCGGCCGGGCATCGGGAACTCGTCGTGGGTCCAGCGCTCGACGCGCATGTGGGTCGACAGCGCCACCGGATCGAACATCGACAGCGTGCGGTCCATGATGCGCTCCCACTGGAAAGCATGGGGTTCGGCGATGGCGCTCATCATGTTGAGGAAGGCGCCCGGCACGTGGTTGAAGCTGTCGGCGATGTCGCGAGCGTGCGGGGTGGCTTGCACCAGGCGGTTGAAGCAGCAGGTGGCGGGTTCGAAATGCAGCGGCGATTCCAGCAGGATGGTGGCGGCTACCCGCTCCGGGTGCATGCAGCTGTAGATCGCGGCCAGCACGCCGCCGAGCGAATGGCCGGCGATGACCAGGCGCGATTCGCCGCTGTCGGCCTCGATCGCCTTCTGGCAGGCGGACAGGAGGCGGTCGCCGTAGTCGGCCAGGCCGAACTCGGCACGCTGAGCGGCACCCTCAGCAGCAACCTGTGCAGCACCCTCGTCGGCGCCGTCGCCGGTGTCGTGCACCGGCACCCATTCGGCCTGGTAGACCCGGTAGCCGCGCTCGAGCCAGCGCCGGACCACGCTCACCTCGGGCGTCAGGTCCCAGATGTAGGCGCGCTTGATGGGGGCCGGGACCAGCAGCACGGCCGGGCCGTCGCTGGCGTCGGGGCCGAAGCGGCGCAGCCTGAGTCCGGGTTCGGTGTGGAGGACAGTGGACGGGGTCTGCTGCGGACCATAGCCGGCGCGGTCCAGCATCTTGCCGCGCTCGAGGCGGCTGCGGTCCATATCCTTGAGTGCCTGCACCCCGAGCGTGCCCAGGGTGTTCGAGTTCATCGACGTCGTTGTGGTAGTCATGTTGTGTCTCCTTCAGGACCACGGCACTGTACGCCAACTTGCGGGCGATTCCAACGGCGTTCCAATCGAATTTGCGAAGCGTTAAATGGAAACGGTTCGATATTTCTAGCAGTCTATAAATAGCCTCCGCGCTGGCGTCCGCCACCCATCCATTGCGTGATTTACACTATCCCGGCTCGATCATCCCAACCTGAAAGGACACACCATGAACATTCGATCGGTCAGCATCTTGCTGGCATCTGCACTCGTCGCGGCCGCCTCCGGCGCCAACGCCCAGTCCACCGACAAGCTGCAAGCGCCGATGAGCCTAGCAACGCCCAGCGGTCCCGGCAAGATGATCGGCACGGTGACGGTCACGGAATCGAAGGATGGCCTGGTCTTCACGCCGGCGCTGACCGATCTGCCGGCCGGACCGCACGGCTTCCACGTGCACGAGACCGGCAGCTGCGACGCCAACCAGAAGGATGGCAAGCCGGTGCCGGCCGGCGCGGCAGGCGGCCACTACGATCCGACGACCAGCAAGCACCACGCCGGACCCACCGGCGACGGCCACATGGGCGACCTGCCGCCGCTGGTGGTAGGTGGCAACGGCGGTGCCAGCGTCGCGGTGACAGCGCCGCGCCTGACCAAGCTGGCCGACGTCAAGGGCAAGGCGCTCATGATCCACGCCGGCGGCGACAACTACGCCGACAAGCCGGCGCCGCTGGGCGGCGGGGGCGCGCGCATCGCCTGCGGCGTGATCCAGTAAGCCGGTCGAACACCGGGCCGGGCAGGGGACTGTGGCCAAATTTGCCACAGTCTTACTTGCCATTTAACATATGCATGTTTTCTATTGATGATGCCTGATATCATTAATAGTTGAGCCTCAAGCCCGCTCAAACCCTGAATGGAACGACATGCCCTGGCCCTTTGATCCCGCTGCGCCCGCGCCCGCCTTGGCGCGGTCGGTGAGCCACATGGAACTGCAGATGCGGTCCCATCCGTGGGAGTCGACCGGGGCCGGATCCGTGGCGCAGTGGCCGCTCGCCCTGAAACTGGCGGTGCGCGCGCTGCTCGATTCTCCGCTGCCGATGGCGCTGGCCTGGGGCGCCGGCTGCACCCAATTCTTCAACGACGCCTGCCTGCCGCTGATGGCGGACCGCCATCCGCGTCCGCTCGGCAGCGACGCGCGCGACAGCTGGCGCGCGCTGGTGCCCGACATCGACCGGATCGTGGCGTGCGTAACGCGCGGCGCGCCGGCCGAAGGCGACGGCCTGGTGCTCGACATCGACCGCGCCGGCTACATCGAAACCTGCCGCTTCGACGACATCTACAGCCCGGTCTACAACGACGCCGGCGTGCCGCAGGGCGTGTTGGTGACCTTCGTCGATACCGCCCAGGAGCGCGAACGCATCCTGAGCAGCGAGCGCGCCGCCCGCGCCGAGGCCGAGCGCCACAACAAGATGAAGGACGAGTTCCTGGCGATGCTGGCGCACGAGCTGCGCAATCCGCTGGCGCCGATCACCAGCGCGGCCCAGCTGCTGCGCCTGCCGGAAGTCAGCGAAGGCCTGCGCCTGAAGGCCAGCAACATCATCTCGCGCCAGGTGCGCCACATGACGGAACTGGTGGACGACCTGCTCGACGTCTCGCGCGTCACGCGCGGGCTGGTCAAATTGGAAAACGAGGTGCTCGACCTGAACAAGGTCGCGATTGCCGCGGTGGAGCAGGCGCGGCCCCACATCGAGGAGCGCGGCCACACCCTGAGCGTGGACCTGCCGCCGCAGGCGGTGCCGGTCGAGGGCGACCGCACGCGCCTGATCCAGGTGCTGGTCAACCTGCTCAACAATTCGGCCAAGTACACGCCGCCGGGCGGCCGCATCGGGCTGACGGTGAGCGTGGCGGCCGATGCCACGGGCGGGGCGGCCACGGCGGCGGTGCGCGACAACGGCAGCGGTATCGACGCCGGCCTGCTGCCGCACGTGTTCGACCTGTTCACCCAGGCCGACCGCACGCCGGACCGCTCGCAGGGCGGCCTCGGGATCGGGCTGGCGCTGGTGAAAAGCATCGTGCGCATGCACAACGGCCAGGTCGCGGCCTACAGCGACGGCCCGCAGCGGGGCACCACCATGACGGTGACGCTGCCGCTGGCGGACGCCGAAGTCGGCCAGGTGATCCGCTCGGGCGAGGGCAGCAGCGAGACGCGCCCGCTGAACGTCACCATCGTCGACGACAACCTGGATGCCGGCCAGTCGCTCGCCGTGCTGCTGCGCGCCCATGGGCACGTGGTGCAGGTGCACGAGGATGCCGGGTCGACGCTGGACGGGGCCGACGCCGCCACCCAGGTCTTCATCCTCGACATCGGCCTGCCCGACATGACCGGCTACGAACTGGCGCGCCGCTTGCGCCGCAAGCCTGCGCACGAAAAGGCGGTGTTCGTGGCGCTGACCGGCTACGGCCAGCAGCGCGACCGCGAGCTGTCGCAGCAGGCGGGTTTTGATTACCACCTGGTGAAGCCGGTGGAGATCGGGAAGTTGACGCAGATACTGGCCAGCGTCGCCTGATCCGTCGCCCCTGCGGAAGCAGGGGCCCAAGCTTTACGCGTATCGTCGATGCTGGCAAATTGGGCCCCTGCCTTCGCAGGGGCGACGTGAAAAGGTAGCGGGCTGGTGTTACGGTTTGTGGTTTACCGCTTCACCTTCCCAAACTGATCCCCAGCCTTCCACCCTGGCATCTTGGGCGCATCCGCGATCATCCGCCCCAGGTTCAGCGTGAACTGCGCCTGCTGCACCATCCCCAACAAATCCCAGTGCGGATCGTATTCGTCGCCGACCTGGTGGTAGCGCGGGCCGTAGGCCTTGCGCTTGGCATCGTTCGCTTCCTTGTCCTTGACCCAGGTGTGGCCGCCCTCGATCGAGAACGCCGGCACGCCGGCCTTGGCGAAGCTGAAGTGGTCGCTGCGGAAGTAGCCGCCGCCGAGGTCAGGGCGCGCCGGCGCCACGCTCAGGCGCATCGCCTTGGCGGTGGTGGCGGCCATCGCGCCCAGGTCGCTGCGTTCGCTGCCCTGCACGCCGATGTCGGTGGCGGCGGCGACGAAGTTCAGGCTGTCCAGGTTGAGCGCGGCCGCCGTCTTGTTGAGGGGCCACAGCGGGCGCGCGGCGTAGGCGGCGCTGCCGAGCAGGCCTTGCTCTTCGGCCGCGACCCACAGGAACATCTGGCTGCGCCTGGCCGGATGCAGCACCGCCTGCTGGGCCATCGCCAGCAGGCCGGCGCTGCCCGAGGCGTTGTCGACCGCGCCGTTGAAGATGTTGTCGTTGCCATCCGTGCCGCTGTCGCCTTGCTTGCCCAGGTGGTCCCAATGCGCGCTGTAGATGACGACTTCGTCCTTCAGCTTCGGGTCGGTACCGGGCACGATGCCGGCCACGTTGAATTGTTCGAGCGTGCGCACGGCCGCTTTGGTTTCGCCCTGTACGCGCGCGTTCAGCACCACCGGCTTGAACGACTTGTCTTCGGCCGCGGTGCGCAGCTTGTCGAGGTCCTGGCCGGCGGCGGCGAACAGGCTGCGCGCGGCCGCTTCGGTCATCCAGCCCTGCATGCCGGTGCCGAGGTCGGCGTCGGCCAGCTGGAAGCGCTCGGCGGTCCAGCTGTTCTGCACCACGCTCCAGCCATAGGAGGCCGAGGCATCGGTGTGGATGAGGAGCACGCCGGCGGCGCCGTGGCGCGCGGCTTCCTCGAATTTGTAGGTCCAGCGGCCATAATAGGTGAGGCCGCGGCCGTTGAAGCGGTTCGGCTCCGCCGCGGTCGGCGCCGGGTCGTTGACCAGCATGACCAGCAGCTTGCCCTTCACGTCGAGGCCCTTGTAGTCGTCCCAGCCGCCTTCTTCCGGCGCCTGGATACCGTAGCCGACGAAGACCAGTTCCGCATCCATCGCGTGCACCGGTTTGGCATCGCCGGGCGCCCACACCCAGTCCTTGGCGAAGGCTAACGGCAGCGGCTTGCCGCCGGCGGCCAGGGCCACCGAGCTGTCCTGCGGCTGCGCCTTGACGCCGGCGATCTTGACGCTCTGGCGGTAGCTGCTGCCGTTGGCCGGCTGCAGGCCGGCGGCCAGTGCCTGGTTCTCGAGATAGACGACGGTCAGCTCGCCACCGCGCTGGCCGGTGCCGCGGCCTTCGAAGGCATCGGACGACAGGGTGGCCAGGTGAGCGCGCAGCGGCGCCTCCTGGACGACGCCGGCCGGATTGGCGGGGGCGCCAATTGCGTGGGCGGCGAAAGCCAGCGCAAGGCTGGCGGCGACGGCGGTGCGAACGATCTTGTGCATGGAATCCTGACGCGTGAATGAGTGAAAGGCGCATGCATTGTATTGCATGCGCTTCCCTTCAAAATCACTCGATGCGCAGGATGTCGGCGGATATGGTGGTGCCGGTGAGCGGCAGCAGCGCCGGGCGCATGGCGGCGGGACGCGGCGGCAGGTCGCGCTCCGGTACCCCCGGCAGGTATTCCTGGACGAAGACCGTGAACGCGGGATCGCCGTAGAAATCGAAGGCGAAGCGCAGGTCCTGGTCTTCCATGCCGTACAGGTCGATGCGCCAGCCGCGGTAGGGAGTACCGGTCAGCACGCGGCCATTCAGGCTGGCCTGCTTCGGCCCGGCGCCATCGATGCGCAGCGCGATATGCGGCGCGCGGTTCTTCGAGCGCAGCAAGAATTCCACGTGCTTGGTGTCGCCGCGCCATTCGAGCTTTTCGATGAGCAGGTGGGGATAGGCGATGGTGTCGTTGCGCGGCGCCGCCGCATACCAGACCGGGCGGCCGCTGGGACCGAACAGGTAGGGCAGCTGGTAAGGATGCAGGGTGTTCGGGAACACGCTGCGGGTCCAGGGATCGAGCGGCACCGGCGGATACAGCCAGAACGCGCGCCAGCTCGGGGTGTCCTTGAAATACACCAGCTGGTTCGGCGCCGGCAGCTCCGGCACGCGCGGCGTGGCCAGGTAGGCGAGGACGACCGAGGCCGCGGCGGCCAGCAGCAGCGGACGCACGACGAAGCGCGCGCCGGTCTCGTGCAGCAGCAGGCCGCACAGCCCGAGCAGGGTAAAGGCCAGCGCCGCCGGCAGCACCAGCCAGGTGGGCGACACCAGCGCCAGGCTGTCGCGCAGGGCCGGCACGATCAGCACCGCGGCCGGCAGCGCCGCCAGCGCCGGCAGCGCAATCCTGTGGCCGGCAAAGCGCTGCGACAGCAGCATCAGCAAGGCCACTTGCGCCGCCAGCAGCGGCCACGCCAGCAGGTAGCTGGCGCCGGGCGCGCCCCAGCTCACGGCCACCAGCGCCAGCGTGGCGACGCAGAGTACGCCCAGCAGCATGCACAGGGCGCCGAGCCGGGCCTGCAGCCTGCGCTGCAACACGATGAAGCCGGCCGCCAGCAGCAGGGCAAAGGCCAGCACCTGCCAGCGGATGCCCTCGTCGTCGGCCAGCACGGCGGCGTCCCAGCGCCAGTCCAGGCCCGGCAGCGCGCCGTGGCCGAGGTGGACGATAAAGGTGACCAGGCAGCCCATGAACAGGAAGTTGAATCCGGCGTGGATGATGTCGGTGCCGGCGACGTGGGCGCGGCGCATCGCGCTGCGGCACACCAGCACGCTCAGCACGCACGCAAGCACGGTCAGGGGCCAGACCAGCGCATACGGGTAATGCACGATGCCCAGGCCAGGTACCGTAAAGAACACCTGGCCGCGCGCGCCCGGTGCCGGCAGCGGCCCGTTGCCGGCCTCGCGCAGCAGGGCCAGCATGGTGTCACCCTCGTGCTGCAGGCTGGCGCCGGACAGGCGCTGCGGGATGTCGTGGACGGCGCCGCGTCCGAGGGTGCCGCCGCCGGTCGCGAACTGCAGCACGGAAGCGCTGTTCGCATGCAGCAGTCCATCGGTGTTGCGCGGCCGGATATCGGCATACAGCTCGGCCATGAACGAATTCCCGTGTGGCGCCGGTGCTGCGCGCGCAAAGGCGGCCAGGGCGATGCCGTCCGCGTGCGCGGCATCGACCAGCGCCAGCGGTCCGCGGTTGCCCGGGTTATCGAAGCGCAGCAGCAGGCGTACGCGGCGTGCCCACGGATGCGAGGCCAGGAAGGCGCGCGTGCCGAGCGCTTCGCCGCTGTCGGCGTCGGTGAATACGAACAGCACGTCGTTGTCGAGCGGCGGCCCGGCCTGCAGCACGCGCAGCGCTTCCAGCAGCGCCGCGGCGGACATGGCGCCGTCGGCCGCGCCCAGCGTGCCTGCGCCGGAATCGTAGTGGGCGCTGGCCATGATGGCCGGGGCGTCGCCGGCGGCCGCTGCATGGCCTTTGGATGCGCGGCCCGGCTTGCGTACGACGATGTTGTGCACCGTCGCCAGCGTCACGCGCACGGTGCGCATCGGGCCTTCCGCCGTCGTCTGCACGGTCTCGGTCTGGATCGCGGGTTCCAGGCCCAGGCTGCGTACCTGGGCGGCGATGTAGTCGCGCGCGGCGGCATTGGCGCGGCTGCCGGCCGGCCGCGGCGCCTGCGCCAGCGCGTTCACGTGAGCCAGCGCGCGCGCCGCCACGAAGCCGGATGCAGGGGCCGCGGCGGGCGCCGGGACCGCATGGGGACGCAGCGACAGCCAGCCGATCAGGACGGCGAGCACCGCCAGCGACAGCGCCACGGCGGCAGGATTCACGCCGGGCATGCCGGGCAGGGTTGGATCGTGGCGCATGCTGGTTCCCTTGGCATAAAAAAAGCCCGCCGGTCCGAGGGGGGTAGGGCGGGCAAAAACGGGTTCGATGACCTTCGGTGAGGCGGCCGCGCGTGCTAGTCGAGGGTCCAGACATAGGCCAGCTGCGCCCAGCCGGCTTCCGCCACGCCGTTGTTCGAAGCCGGCTTGAAGCGGCACAGGCTGAGGGCGTTCACGGCGGCGCGGTCGAGGTCGCGCGAGCCGCTGGAGCGCTCGATGCGCGACGAGGTCACGCGGCCGTCGGTGCCGACCAGCAGCGCCAGCAGGGTGGTGCCGCTGATGCCTTCGCGGGCGGCGCGCACCGGGTAGTCGGGCAGGGTGCAGGCGTTCGGGTCGGCCAGCACTGCCGTGCGTACCTGGCTGGCAGCGGCCTTGGTCTGCGACCCGGCCGGCGCTGTATCCGGCGCCGCGTGCGCCGGTCCGGCCGTCGCCGGCGCGGGGTCGGGCGTGGTGGTGGCATGCACCGGCGCCGCATCCGGCGGCGGTGACACGGACACGTCGGGTTCCGGCACCACCAGCGTGGGCGGCACGATCTTCGGCAGCAATTGCGGCGGCATCGGCAGCGGCGGCTGGGGCGGCGGCGGCTCGACGCGCTGCGGATCGAGCATGACCAGCACCTGCTCGTTGATCCGCGACAGGGATATGTGGCGGCTGTTCATGGCGTGGATGAACAGCGCGCCGATGGCGACATGCAGCCCGGCGACCAGCAGGAACTTGCCGGCCTTGTTGCCACCCTCGTTGGTGTGAGAAAACTGCATGGCCATCCTCCTCATTGGTAGGTGATGGAATTACTATATGCTAGGTACACGCAATTTGCAAAAGTATTTAATAGCAGTATTCAATTCCATAAATTGTCAGATCGCTTCTGCGGACTTTGTATGGAATAATCATAGAAGCCCTGCTGCGGCTTCGATGCCGTGGTAGATGCAGGTGCCAGAGATTGGCAAGCCGATGTCGATGAATGCCCGGAGAATGTAAAGTGCAGAAAGACCAGAAGCCGATCCGCGTGATGCTGGCGGACGACCACCCGATCGTGATGACCGGTTTCGCCATGTCGCTGGCGGCCCAGGGCATGGAAGTCGTGGGGCAGGCCAAGACGCCGAGCGAGGCGGTGGCCATGTACGCCGAACAGAAGCCCGACGTGGCGGTGCTCGACATCCGCTTCGGCACCGAGCTGACCGGCATGGACGCGGCCCAAAACATCCTGAAGGCCGATCCGCAGGCGAAGGTCGTCTTCCTCAGCCAGTTCGACCAGGATAGCCTGATCAAGGAAACCTACCGCCTCGGCGCCCACGCCTTCGTCACCAAGGATTGCGATCCGGCCGACCTGGCCGACGCGGTGCGCCACGCGCATGGCGGCAAGCTGTACTTCCCGCCGCAGATCGCCGAACGCCTGGCCAGCATCGCGGTGCGCGGCGACGTGTCGCCGCAATCGCAGCTGGACGAACGCAGCCTGGAAATCTTCCGGCTGATGGCGGAAGGGCTGACCAACAACGAGATCGCGGAGCGGCTGAATTTGTCGAGCAAGACGATCAGCAATATCAGCCAGTCGGTGAAGGAGAAGCTGGGGGTGCATCGCCCGGCTTACATCACCAAGCTGGCGGTGAAGCATGGGTTGATCGAGCCCTGACCGGGTGTGGGGCGGCTCTTGGGGTGCTGGCTTCGGCTTAGAAACTTGGGTCCCTGCCTTCGCAGGGACGACGTGCATGGTTTCCGGGCCAAAAATGTATTATCGACCAGCGACGTGAGAACGTCGTCCCTGCGAAGGCAGGGACCCAAGTTCGCCGCGCTCACCTGCAGCCTCCTTGTCGCCCTGACGGCAAACGCCGCCAAACCCGACCCCGTCCACGACTACGGCTTCCAGATCGTCGCCGCCGACGACAGCGCCATCACCCGCCGCATCGCCGAAGACCTGGTCAAGCGCCTGGTCCCGATCTTCGGCAAGTTCCGCACCGAACTGGCCCAGCGCCGTCGCACCCTGTATGTCGCCATCGGCCCCAGCGCGCTGCGCGACGTGGCGGCGCGCCGCTGCGATTGCGTGGTCGTCTCCGCCTTCACCTCGAGCCAGGTCTACCGCGCCATCGCCGCCCGGCTGGCGCCGACGCAGGCGGCGGCGATCACGGCGGTGTACGCCGAACCGGCTCCCGCCGACCAGCTGCGCCTGGCCGCGCTGCTGTACCGGCGCCCGGTGCGGGTGGCGGCGCTGCTGGGCGCCGACACCGCTTTCCTGAAGCCGGCGCTGGCGTTCGACAAGGTCACGGTGCTGGACGCCGGCCAGGGAGACAACAGCGGCGGCAACAGCGGCGCCAAGAACGGCGACGACATCAACGACCTGCTGAACCGCATCGCCCAGACCGACGTGCTGCTGGCGCTGCCCGACGCCGCCATCTACAACGCCGATAACTTCCGCAACATCCTGCTCTCGACCTACCGCCACAAGCAGGGCGTGATCGGCTTTTCCGCCGACATGGTCAAGGCCGGCGCGCTGGGCACGACCTATTCCGAAGTCGAGGACATCAACACCCAGGTCGCCGAGATCGCTGCCGCCTACGTCGCCGGCGGCCAGCTGCCGGCGCCGCAGTTCCCGCGTTACTTCCGCACCATCGTCAACGAGGGGGTGGCGAAGTCGCTCGAGGTGACCGTGGACGACGCGGCGCGCCACTTCGCACGGCGCCCGCCTGGCGCGACACCGGCGCCGCCGCCATGACACTGCGCTTCTGGCGCGGCTGGAGCATCGGCCTGCGCATGGCTTTCATCACCATGCTGCCGGTGGCGCTGCTGTTCTCGGCCTTCGTCGGCTACTCCTGGTACGCGCACCGGGCCCAGGTCGACGAGGAACTGGCCGAACGCGGCCGCATCCTGGCGCGCGCGCTGGCCGAGACCAGCGAGTACAACGTCATTTCCGGCAACCTGTCCGACCTGCGCCTCACCATCAACGGCCTGGTCCAGTCGGACACCAGCGTGTACCGCATCGACGTGGTCGACACCGCCGGCCGCAACCGGGTCGGCGTGGTGTCCGAGCACCCGATCCTGCCGCAACCCGGCGGGCGCTGGTACGAGGCGCCGATCCGCAAGCAGGTGGTGTGGATCAACCTGTTCTCCGACAACGGCACGCCGCACGTCTCGGCCTCCAGCGACACCCGCCCGCCGACGATGACCAGCGAAGTGGTCGGCCGCGTGCGCGTGACGATGTCGCCGACCAACATGCTGGACAAGCAGGTGCGGCGCTTCCGCATCGAGCTGGCGATGGCGGCGCTGGCCCTGATCGCCAGCGGCGCGCTGGCCTTCATCCTGGCGCGCAGCCTGACGGTGCCGCTGCGCGAAGCGATCGCGGTGCTGCGCCGCATCCGCGGCGGCAACGTGCGCGTGCAGCTGCCGGTGACGACCGGCGGCGAGGTCGGCGAACTGCAGTCCTCGATTGGCGAGATGTCGGTGGCGCTCGACGACGCCAGGCAGGACCTGGAAAACCGGGTGGCCGAGCGCACCCGCGACCTGCTGGCCTCGCGCAACGAAGCGCTGCGCGCCGACGCCGACAAACGCAAGCTGATCCAGAAGGTCAACAGCATCATCGAGGACGAGCGCAAGTCGATCGCGATCGAGATCCACGATGAACTGAATGCCTCCCTGATCGCGGTGCGCCTGGAATCGCAGACCATCCAGCTGCTGGCCAACAAGGCGCCTCCCGGTCCGGAAGTCGAGCAGATCGCCACCAAGGCCCAGGCCATCACCAAGTTGGCGCTCGACCTGTACGCCAACGGCCGGCGCCTGGTGCGCCGGTTGCGGCCGGAAGTGCTGGACATGCTGGGCCTGCACGGCGCGGTCGAGGAAATGGTAAATCACTACCGCAGCGCCGGCGTGGTGTTCGATTTCCATACCGAAGGCGATTTTTCGAAGATCGGCAACGAACTGGCGATTTCCGCCTACCGCATCGTGCAGGAAGCGCTGTCGAACATCATGAAGCATGCCGGCGCCGGTTATGCGCGCGTCAGCCTGGTGCTGTCCGAGGCCAGCGATGCGCTGCAGATCGAGGTCCGGGACGATGGCGAAGGCTTCGATCCGGCGCTGGCGTCGGAAGGCATCGGCATCATCGGCATGCGCGAGCGCGTGTTCGCGCTCGGCGGCAGCATCCAGGTGCGTTCGACCCCGGGCGAGGGCACGCTGGTGGCGATCGCGCTGCCACTCGGGGATGCTTCTGAGGTATCTTAGCGATCTTGGCAACACCCTCACCGCACACACCATGTCCAATACATTGAAGACGCCTTTCGAGAAGGGCAACCAGAACCAGACCACCACCTGGGCCGACTGCATCGCCTGGTACGAAGACCTGGCCCGCCAGCATCCGCGCGTGCTGCGCTTTTCCCGCATCGGCACCTCGGATGCGGGCGTGCCGATCCACGCCGGCGTGGTCAGCAGCGACGGCGCCTTCAATTGCGGCGAGATCAAGCGCGAAGGCCGGCCGGTGTTCTTCAACAATAACGGTATCCACCCGGGCGAACCGGAAGGCGTCGACGCCTGCATGGCGCTGGTGCGCGACTTCTGCCTGGAACCGCAACGCCTGGCCGCGCTGGGCAAGACCGTGTTCATCTTCATCCCGCTGTACAACGTCGACGGCGCCTTCAACCGTAACAATACCTCGCGCGTGAACCAGGACGGCCCCGAGCAGTTCGGCTTCCGCGGCAACAGCCGCCACCTCGACCTGAACCGCGACTTCGTCAAGTGCGACACCCTCACTGCGCGCGTGTTCAACGAATTCTTCACGGCCTGGGACCCGGACGTGATGGTCGACACCCATACCTCCAACGGCGCCGACTACGCCTATACGATGACCTTGATCCACACCCAGGCCGACAAGCTGGGCGGCGATTTGGGCGATTTTCTGCGCGATACCATGCTGCCGCACATGTACGCCGAGATGGACCGGCGCGGCTGGCCGACCTGCCCCTACGTGAACCCGGTCAAGGACAGCCCGGACCAGGGCATCGCCGAGTTCCTGGAAACCGCGCGCTTCTCGACCGGCTACGCGGCCCTGCACCACACGATCGGCTTCATGCCCGAGACCCACATGCTGAAGCCCTTCGCCGACCGCTACCACTCGATGCGCGCGCTGGTCGAGACGGCGCTCGACTTCACGGTGGCACATGGCGAGCGGATCGTCGCGTTGCGCCGCGCCGCCAAGGATGCCGGCCGCACCCGCCGCGAATGGCCGATCCACTGGAACATGGACGCCTCCAACCCGTCGAGCTTCCGCTTCAAGGGTTACGAGGCAAAGTACAAACCCAGCCTGCTGGGCGACTACCAGCGCCTGTGGTACGACCGCAGCGCGCCCTACGAAAAGGACATCCCGTACTACAACCGCTTCCCGGCCGACATCGTGGTCTATGCGCCGCGCGCCTACGTGGTGCCGCAGCAGTGGCGCGAAGTGATCGAGCGCCTGCAGTGGAACGGCGTGCGCATGGAGCGCGTCGAGTCCGAGCGCGAGCAGGAAGTGGCGTGCTACCACGTGAAGTCGGTGACCTCGCGCCCGAACGCCTACGAAGGCCACATGTTCCACGACGACGTGCAGCTGGAACGCGGCTGCGCCAGCGTCACCTTGCGCGCCGGCGACCACATCGTCTGGCTCGACCAGGACAATGCGCGCTATGCGGTCGAGATGCTGGAACCGCTGGGCCACGACAGCTTCTTCCGCTGGGGCTTCTTCAACAGCGTGCTGGAAAAGAAGGAAGCGTATTCGGATTACGTGTTCGAGGACGAAGCCGAAAGGCTGCTGCGCGAGGAACCCGCGCTGGCGGCCAAGTTCGCCGACTGGAAGGCCGCCAACCCGGCGCTGCTGCAGGACCAGGGCGCGGTGCTCGACTTCATCTTTGCCAACTGCGCGCGCTGGCGCGAGCCGGAGTGGGGCCGTTATCCGGTCTTCATGATCGATTAATCTTGTAGAGGAAAGAGGAGACATGCATAAAACGATTCCGGCGGCGCTGACCGCCACCTTCGGCTGGCTGGCCATTTCCGGCGCCGCCGCGGCCGCCCCCGCGGCCGGCCAGACTTATTTCGAGCGCAACTGCGCCAGCTGCCACACGGCCGATGCAAGCATGGGGTCGCGCGCCGGCCCCGGCCTGTTCAACGTGGTCGGGCGCAAGGCGGCGGGCGTTCCCGGCTTCAACTACACCGACGCGCTGTCCAAGGCCGGCGCCGCCGGCAAGACCTGGACCCGGGAGGAACTCGACGTCTTCCTGCGCGACCCGAGCAAGGACGTGCCGGGCACCGCGATGCCGATCGGGATCGCCGACGCGAAACAGCGCGCCGCCGTGATCGATTACCTGGCCGGTCAACGCGGCCAGGTGGCCGCGGCCGCCACGGCAGCCGCGCCGAAGGCGGCCGGCGGCGACAAGGCCGGCGCCTGGACCGAAGACAAGCCGGGCGACCTGCACCACATCGCCGTCGCCAGCCTGGTGCAGCCCTTCGCCAGCGAGAGCGCCGGCAACGGCCCGAAAGTGGCGGCCCGCCCGGACGGCGCGCTGCCGGCGGTGCCGAAAGGCTTCAAGGTCACGACCTTCGCGCTTGATACCGGCAAGGCGCGCCTGGCGCTGCGCGCACCCAACGGCGACATCCTGCTGGCCGACACGGGCAAGGGCCAGATCACGATCCTGCGCGCCAAGGGCGGCGGCGACAAGGCCGACAGCAGCAGCGTGTTCGCCAGCGGCCTGTCGCGCCCCTACGGCATGGCGCTGTGGCCGTCCGGCCCGAATCCGAAGTACCTGTACGTGGCGAATGTGAACTCGGTGGTGCGCATTCCGTATGCGGCGGGCGACCTGAAGGCCAAGGGCGAGCCGGAACCCATCGTCGACAAGCTGAGCGATACCACCGGCGGCCACACCACGCGCACGCTGGCATTCTCGAAGGACGACAAGACCCTGTTCGTGTCGGTCGGCTCGGCCACCAACATCGCATCAGGCATCGGCAACAAGCCGCCGCTCGCCTTGCCGGAATGGGAAAAGCGCCATGGCCTGGGCGGCGCCTGGGCCGAAGAGACCGACCGCGCCACGGTGCTGGCCTTCGACCCCGACGGCAAGAACCGCCGCAACTTCGCCAACGGCCTGCGCAACTGCGTCGGCATGCTGGTGCATCCGGACACGGGCGATTTGTACTGCAGCGTGAACGAGCGCGACGAACTGGGCGACAACCTGCCGCCGGATTACGTCACGCGCGTCAAGCAGGGCGGCTTCTACGGCTGGCCGTGGTACTACCTGGGCGACCACGAAGACCCGCGCCTGAAGGGCATCCGCCCCGATTTGAAAGGCAAGGCGATCGTGCCCGACACCCTGATCCAGGCCCACTCGGCGCCGCTGGGCATGGTGGTGTACCACGCCCCGGCGGGCGCGAAAAACGCCTTCCCGAAAGAGTACGACGGCGACATCTTCCTGGCCCTGCACGGCTCGTGGAACCGCGGCATCCGCACCGGCTACAAGGTGATTCGCGTGATGATGAAGAACGGCGTGCCGACCGGGCAGTACCAGGACTTCATGAGCGGCATGGTGCTGAGCGACCGTGATGTGTGGGGACGGCCGGCGGCGGTGACCGTGGCGGCGGATGGGGCGCTGCTGGTGGTGGACGACGCGGGTGGGCTGGTGTGGCGCGTGGCGCCGGAGAAGTGATAGTGCTTCTCTAAGCGATACAACATGCACGTCGTTCCCGCGCAGGCGGGAACCCAAGTTCTGCATGCGTTATCGAAATGCGTGCAACTTGGGTCCCCGCCTCCGCGGGGACGACGTTTAAGCGTTGGCGACTACAAACGGTTTACTTCGATTCAGCAATCCACCGATCCACCTTGTTCTCCAGCAGCGCCAGCGGCAGCGTACCTTCCCCCAGCACGATGGCGTGGAATTGCGGCAGGCTGAACTTGTCGCCCAGCGCCGCCTGCGCGCGCGCACGCAGTTCCTGAATCTTCAGCGCACCGATCTTGTAGCCCAGCGCCTGGCCCGGCCACGCCATGTAGCGCTCGGTCTCGCTGCGCGCGATCGATTCCGGATAGCCAAGGGTGTCGCGCATGTACTGGATCGACTGCTCGCGGGTCCAGCCCTTTGCATGCATGCCGGTGTCGACCACCAGGCGCACCGCGCGCAGCATCTCGTCGTTCAGGTGGCCGAAATAATCTTCCGGCTTGTCGAACAGGCCCATCTCCTTGCCGAGGGTCTCGGCGTACAGCGCCCAGCCTTCCGTAAAGGCATTATTAAAATAGTACTGGCGGAAGGTCGGCAAGCCCAGCTCCTGGGTCAGCGCGATGTGGAAGTGGTGGCCGGGCTGGCCTTCGTGCAGGAACAGCGTGACCATGCCGGTGTCGCCGTACTGGGTCGGGTCGTTCACGACCGACCAGAACACGCCCGGACGCGAACCGTCGGTGGCCGGCGGGGTGTAGTGGTCGGAGGCGGTGGCGCGCGTCAGTTCCGGTTCCAGTCGGATGTCGAGCGGCGTCTTCGGCCGCAGCGAGAACAGCGCCGGCAGCTTGGTGTTCAGCGTGGCGTTCAGCTTACGGTAGACGGCGATGATCTCGGCTTCGGTCTTGAACGGCTTGTACTTGGCCTGTTCGCCGACCCAGGTCGGCAGGCCGCTGGGCGCGCCCGTATAACCCATCTGCGGGCCGATGCGCGCGTATTCGCCCTGGATGCGCGCCACTTCCTTCAGGCCCATCTGGTGGATCTGTTCCGGTTGCAGGTCGGTGGTGGTCTGGCTGGCGACGCGTGCCAGGTACCAGTCCATGCCCTGCGGCAGGGCGCTCCAGCCGGTGCTGGTGCGGCAGGCCGGCATGTATTCGGTCTCGAGGAAGGCCGACAGGCGCGCCAGCGCCGCGTTCAGCTTGCCGTCGATGGTGGCGCGGTAGGCGTCGACCAGCTTCTTCTTGTCGGCGTCCGAGAAGGTGGCCGGGAAATGCTTCACCGGCGCATAATAAATGCTGTCTTCGGCCTTGGCCGCGACCAGCTGCTTGAACTGCGGCAGGGCCGAGACCATGACCGCCTTCTGCAGCACGATGCCGCGCTTCATCCCTTCGCGCATGTTGGCGATGGCCTGGTCGATCCAGGGCGTGAGCTGGTTCAGGCGGCTCAGGTAGGCCTGGTAATCCTTGACGGTCGCCAGCGGCTGCGCGCCCTGGCCGCTGGAGTAGTTCGCCAGCGTCACCGGCATCGCATCCATCTGGTTCAGCGGCAGCAGGTGCTCGGGGAAGGCTTCCATGCGCAGCGTGGTGCGCAGGTCGAAGTCGAGGATGTCGTAGCTGGTCTGGTCGCGCTGCGCCAGTCCATCGCGGCGGATCGCGTGCAGGCGCTTCAGCATCTCCTTGTACAGCGCGAACTGGCGGGCGCGGTTCTTGGGAGCGATCGACATGCCGATCTGGTCGGGGAAGCGCGGGTCGCCCGCTTCGCCGGCCATGACGGGATCGAAGCGCGCTTGTGCGTTCCAGTAGTCGTCGCCCAGCCTGGCCAGTTGCTTCGCGTTGTTGCTCACGCCAGGGTTGGCGGCAGTGCTGACCGGCTTGGCAGTGGTCTGGACGGCGCCGGCGGGCGCGCAGGCGATCAGGGCGGCGGCTGCGATCGCGCCCAGCTTCAGGATCTGTTTCATTATGGGGGAGGTATCCGCAAAAAATAAGGCGGCACAAGGATAACCCTTGCGCCGCCCGTCGCCCAGTCTTTACTGGGAAATCAGTAATTGGCCAGCGGCGCCAACTGGCCGCCCTTGAAGGTGTAGACCGTGACCGCGGTCTGTTTCAGGTTGCCGTTGGCATCGTAGCCGTAGGTGCCGGCCACGCCCGTGTAGCTGGCGCTGTGCAGCACCTTGCCGACCGCGCCGGCGTCGACGCTGTTAGCATCCTGGATCGCCTTGGCGATGAACATGGCCTGGTCGTAGAAGGCCGGCGCATACACGTCCGGCTCGCGCCCGAAGCGCCCCTTGTAGCGGGTCTTGAAGGCCGGGCCGCCGGCCTGCTTGTCGAGCATGGCGCCGGCCTGGGCGCACAATACGTTGGCGCCGACCGCGTCGCCGCCCAGCTTGGCCATCTCGGGGCTGCACAGGGTGTCGCCGCCGAGCAGGCGCACGTTCGCCATGCCGAGCTGCTTCATCTGGCGTGCCATCGGCGCACCCTGCGGGGCGTAGCCGCCGAAGAAGATGGCGTCGACCTTCCTGGTGCGGAACGAGGTCAGGATCGAGGCGAAGTCGCTCGCCTTATCGTTGGTGAATTCGCGGCCGGCCACGGTAAGGCCGGAAGCGCGCGCCTGGCGTGCGAATTCGTCGGCGATGCCCTGACCGAAGGCGGTGCGGTCGTCGATCACGCCGACCGTCCTGATCTTGAGCTCCTTGGCCGCATACGAGGCCATCGAGGCGCCGACCTGGGTGTCGCTGGCCACGATGCGGAACACGTTCGGATAGCGCGCCTGCGTGATCTTGGGGCTGGTGCCGACGGTCGACATCAGGATGCCGGCATCGTGGTAGACCCGCGAGGCTGGAATCGCCACGCCCGAGTTGTAGGGGCCGAGCACGAACTTGACGCCGGCGTCGGCGAACTTCTGGGCCACGTTGACGCCGGATTTCGGGTCGCCCTGGTCATCCTCGGACATCAGTTCGAAACGCAGGGTCTTGCCCGCGGCCTTGATTCTCCGGGCATTGAGTTCCTCGAGCGCCAGGCGCACGCCGTTTTCGTTGTCCTTGCCGGCAAAGGCGTTGGCGCCGGTGAGCGGGCCGCTGAGGCCGATGCGCACCAGCTGGTCCTGTGCCAGGGCGCCGTGGGAAGCAGTGGCCAGCAGCGTTGCGGCCAGTGCGAGTGAAGCGATTTTCATTCTTGACGCATCTCCGTTCTAGATTCCGACGGGCGCCATCATCGCACGATTCGCGCTGGCCGCGGCATCAGGCCGGCAGGCCGTGCGAGATCAGGTCGAGCGGCAGCGCGGTGGTGTACTTGATCTGCTCCATCGAGAACGCCGACGAGACACCGGACAGCTGCGCGGTCTTGATCAGCTTTTTATAAAAGCGGTCGTAGCCGCCGATGTCGGTGGTGACCACCTTCAGCAGGTAGTCGACGTCGCCGCTCATGCGGTGGAATTCGAGCACTTCGGGCAGGGCCATCACGGCCGCGGCGAAGCGCTCCAGCCATTTTTCGTCGTGTTCGACGGTGCGCACGCTGACGAACACCGTCACCGGCAGGCCCACCTTGTTGCGGTTGACGATGCTGACCCGGCTCTCGATATACCCCTCTTCCTCGAGGCGCTTGACCCGCTTCCAGCAGGGGGTGCTGGATAGCCCGACCTTCTCGCTCAGCCCGGAAATCGACAGGGTGGCATCCGCCTGCAGCGCCGCCAGGATGGCGCAATCGTATTTGTCGAGTGAGTTCATTTTATTTTCCTGCCGGTATGAGAATAAATGTTCTGTGAGGCTGGCAAAACAGAAGAGATTTTAGTACATCTTACCCCTCATGAGTCCGTAACATATTACTCAATATGGCGCTACTCGCGAACAATTTTTTTTGGACTTTTGGCAATTATTTCATGAGCCACCTTTCCCACGCTGACGAACTTTATCTCGACGCCAACGCCACCTCGCCCGTGCTGCCCGCCGCCATCGCGGCCGCGCTGGATGCCATGGGTGGCCGCTTCGGTAATCCCAGCAGCAGCCATGCGGCTGGACTGCGCGCCAAACAGATCCTCGACGACACCCGCGCCCGGGCGCGCCGCGTGCTGGGCGGAGGGCCAGGAAGGGTGCTGTTCACCAGCGGCGCCACCGAGGGCATCCAGACCGCCGTGCTGTCGGCGCTGTGCGCGATCCGCGAACGCCGCGCCGCGGGCGACACCTGCGGCGACCTGCTGCTGTATGGCGCCACCGAGCACAAGGCCGTGTCGGAAAGCCTGGCGCACTGGAACCGCCTGCTCGGCACCGGCTTGACCCTGCAGGCGCTGCCGGTCGATGCCGACGGCCGCCACCGCCTCGACATCCTGCGCGAACTGGCGCCGCGCGCGGCCCTGGTGTGCACGATGGCGGCCAACAACGAGACCGGCGTGATCTCCGACCTGGACGGCATCGCGTGCACGCTGCGCGAGCACGGGCCGCGCGCCTACTGGATAGTCGACTGCGTGCAGGCGCTCGGCAAGCTGCCGCTCGACCTGGCCGCGACCCGCATCGACTACGCGCCGTTTTCCGGCCACAAGCTGTATGCGCCGAAGGGCATCGGCATGCTGTACGTACGCGACGGCGCGCCCTACACGCCGCTGATGATCGGCGGCGGCCAGGAAGCCGGGCAGCGCTCCGGCACCGAGAACATGGCCGGCATCGCCGCGCTGGGTGCGGTGCTGGCCGAACTGGAGCAGGGCACGGCCTTCCGCAGCCATGCCGCGATGGCGGCCATGCGCGACCGGCTGGCAGCGGCGCTGGCTGACGCCTTTCCCGGTATCGTGTTCAACGCGCCGCTGGCGCAGGCGCTGCCGACCACGCTGAACTTCGCGGTGCCGGGCCTGGCGTCGAAAGACCTGCTCGACCTGTTCGATGCCGCCGGCCTGCGCGTCAGCGCCGGGTCGGCCTGCTCGGCGGCCAAGGCCGCGCCCAGCTACGTGCTGGCGGCGATGGGTCTGCCGTTGTGGCGCAGCAGCGGCGCCGTGCGCCTGTCGTTCGGGCCGACCGACGGCGACGATTTCATCGACGAAGCCTGCGCGCGCATCCGCCGCTGCGGCCAGGCGCTGCGCGCGCCGCTGCTGGCGCCGTCGCCCCTGAGCGGCGCCGCGCACGGCCTGCTGCAGGTGAGCGCCGAAGGCCGCCACGGCTGGATCGCCTTCGACCTCGACGCCGGTGTGGGCGTGGCGATCGACCCGCCGCTGGCGCTGGCGCCGCGCATCGCGGCCCTGGTCGGCGCGCGCGGCCTGCGCGTGGCGGCGGTGCTGGGCACCGGGTCCGATCCTGAGGGCGCGGCGGCCCGGGCGGCCCTGCGTGCGGCATTGGGACAGGCGCCGGCCGATCCGGGGCCGCTGGGCTGGCCGGGTGACGCGGCCGCGATCGCGATCGGCGCCCGGGTGCTGGCGCGCCTGGCGTCGAGCGGCACGCGCATGGCTTACCTGCTGGACGCGGCCGATGGGAGCGGCATCGCCTTTACCGGCGACGCCGACGGCGTACAGTTGGCGCGGCCCGCTGCCTTGCTGTGCCATGGCGTCGATCTCGATGGCCAGGCGTTCCGCGCGTTGGATGTCGCCGCCACCGAGGCCTCGGCGGCGCACCTGGCGTCGGCGGACCTGGCGGCCTTTTTGCAAGCGCACGCCGATGCCTTGCTGGTCGACGTGCGCGAACAGCCGGAAGCCGACGCCGGCGCATGCCACCTGCATGGCCGCAGCGCGCTCAACCTGCCGCTGTCGCGCCTGGCCGAGCATCTGGCGCAGCTGCTGGCCACGCCCGAACGGCCGCTGGTGTTCGTATGCCGCAGCGGCAACCGCAGCGCCCGCGCCGCGCTGGCCCTGCGCCGCGCCGGCCACCCGCAGGCCTGGACGCTCGCCGGCGGGATCGCGCTGGCGCAGTGATCCCATGCAGAACGCGTACGTACGCCGCTTGCAAGGCGAGCGTACGCTAACGCACTGTCACTGACGACCTGATCTCTTAGCATGGCGTCAGCCGTGCGCCCTCGATCCCGCTTGCCAGCAATCGGCTGCGCACGCCAACATCGAGGTCCTTTTGAAAGACGAACGCCACCGCCCAGACGATGCCGCGCCGCTGCGTGCCGAACTGTTCTCCGCCGCCCAGATGGCGGTGCACGGGCGTAGGCTGGCGGCCGAGCACCAGCTGGGCACGCAGCCGGGCAGCGCGCGCCTGCTCGACCGCCTGGCCGACAATGCCGCCGTCATCCTCGAGGCCTGCAGCGCCCTGACGCTGGCGGCGCGCGATGGTGTGCGCCTGGCGCCGGCCGCCGAGTGGCTGCTCGACCACCGCTACATGATCGAGGAGCAGGTGCGCCTGGCGCACAGCCACCTGCCGCGTCATTACAGCCGGGCCTTGCCCTGCTTGGCCCTGGCGCCGGGGGAGGACGAGGCGGGCAGCCACCCGCGCGTCTACCGGCTGGCGCTGGAAGCCGTCGCGCATGGCGATGGCCGGCTCGAGCCGGAAAGCCTGGCGCGCTTCGTCGCCGCCTATCAGGAAGGCGCGCCGCTGGCGCTGGGCGAACTGTGGGCGGTCCCGATCATGCTGCGCCTGGCGCTGCTCGAAAACGTGCGCCGCATCGCCGCGCGCCAGGCCCACACCTGCAGGCAGCGCGCGCTGGCCAACCGCTGGGCCGACCGCCTGGCCGGCCAGGCCGAGCAGCGCCCGGGCGACCTGATATTGCTGGTGGCCGACATGGCGCGCGAGGTGCCGGCGATGGGCGCCAGCTTCGTGGCCGAGCTGACGCGCCGCCTGCAGGGCCGCAGCGGCCCGCTGACCCAGGCCCTGCAATGGGTCGCGACCCGCCTGGCCGACGACCAGCGCACCATCGAGCAGTCGGTGCAGACCGATATCGCGCGCCAGTCCGCCGACCAGGTCTCGGTGGCCAACAGCATCGGCAGCCTGCGCCTGCTCGGCAGCATGGACTGGCGCGAGTTCGTCGAGACCCTGAGCGCGGTCGAACAGGCGCTGCGCCAGGATCCGGCCGGCGTCTACGGCAAGATGGATTTCGCCACGCGCGACCACTACCGCCACACCATCGAGCGCCTGGCACGCGCCAGCCGGCGCAGCGAGATCGAAGTCGTCGGCGAGGCGTTGGCCCTGGCGGGCGAAAGCGCGCAAGGCGGGCGCGCGCACCACGTCGGCTTCTACCTGGCCGGTAGCGGCCTGGCGCGCCTGGAACGGCGCCTGAAGCTGGGCACGGCCGCGCACCGCGCGGTGCGCCGCATGCTGCGCCGCCTGCCGCTGCCTTTTTATCTGGGCGCGGCCGCCATCCTGACGGCATTGTTCACCGCCGCCGCCGTGATCCACGCGCAGGCTGGCGGCGCCGGCGACGCGCTGCTGTTCGCGCTCGCCGTGCTGGCGGCGTTCGGCGCCAGCCAGCTGGCGCTTTCCCTGGTCAACCTGCTGGCGGCGCGCCTGGTGCGTCCGAAACCGCTGCCGCGCATGGATTTCAGCGCCGGCATCCCGGCCGATGCCCAGGCCGTGGTGGCGGTGCCCGCGCTGCTGTACAGCGGCGACAACGTGGCCACGCTGTGCGACGACCTCGAGGTGCGCTACCTGGCCAACCGCGACCCGCACCTGCGCTTCTGCCTAGTGACCGACCTGCTCGACGCGCCGCTGCAGGACATGCCGGGTGACGCCGAACTGGTCGAGCAGGCGCGCGCCGCCATCGCTGCCTTGAACGGCAAGTACGCACACGACCGCGACGGTGACGCCTTCCTGTTCCTGCACCGCCGGCGCGACTGGAACGAGGGCGAGGGCGCCTGGATCGGGCGCGAGCGCAAGCGCGGCAAGCTGGCCGACCTGAACGCCTTCCTGCGCAGCGGCGCGCGGACGCCGTTCAGCGTGGTCGAAGGCAGTACCGACGGCCTGGCCGAAACGCGCTACGTGATCGTGCTCGACGCCGACACCCGGCTGCCGCGCGACAGCGCGCGCGCACTCGTGGCCGCGATGGCGCACCCGCTGAATGCGCCGGTGCTGAATGAAGAAGGCAGCCGCGTGGCCGAAGGCTACGGCCTGCTGCAACCGCGCGTGAGCGCTGCGCTGGCGCCGGAGAATGCGTCGCGCTACCAGCGCCTGTGCGGCGGCGAGCCCGGCATCGATCCGTACACGCGTGCCGAGCACGACGTCTACCAGAACCTCTTCGGCGAAGGTTCCTTCATCGGCAAGGGCATCTACGACCTGGAGGTGTTCGAGCGCACGCTCCAGGGCCGTTTCCCGGACGACCGGGTGCTGTCGCACGACCTGCTGGAAGGCTGTCACGTCCGCTCCGGCCTGCTGGGCGACGTCCAGCTCCACGAAGCCTGCCCGGCGCGCTACAGCGACGACGTCGGCCGCCGCCACCGCTGGATCCGCGGCGACTGGCAGCTGGCCGGCTGGCTCGGCGCACGCGTACCGGCCCCTGGCGGCCGCCGGGTACCGAATCCGCTGTCGCCGCTGTCGCGCTGGAAGCTGTTCGACAACCTGCGCCGCAGCCTGGTGGCGCCGGTGCTGAGCGCGCTCCTGCTGCTGTGCTGGGCGCAGCTGGACGGGCCGGCGTTCTGGAGCGCCGCGGTGCTCGCGATCTTCTTCCTGCCGGTGTTCTTCCAGGCCCTGATCCGCCTGGCCGGCAAGGCGCACGACGTCACGCTGCGCCAGCACCTGCTGAACTGGGCGCAGGACACGCGCGTCGGCGTCGTGCGTGCCGCCCTCGACGTGAGCTTCCTGCCCCACGAAGCCTGGTACAGCCTCGACGCGATCGCGCGTAGCGCCTGGCGCCTGGGCGTGAGCCGGCGCCGCCTGCTGGAGTGGAAGGCGTCCAGCCTGGCGCGTTCGAGCACCGACCTGGAAAGCAACTGGCACAACATGACGTTCGCGCCGGCGTTCGCGATCGGCACCGCGCTGCTGCTGTCGTTTGCCAATCCGCTGGCGCTGTTCGCGGCGGCGCCGCTGCTCCTGCTGTGGTTCCTGTCGCCGGTCGTCGCCTGGTGGATCAGCCTGCCCGTGGAGCGGCCCGCGCCCGCCATCGACGCCGGCCAGCGCCGCTTCCTGCACACGCTGGCGCGCCGCACCTGGGCCTTCTTCGAAGACCACGTCGGCCCCGAGGACAACTGGCTTCCGCCCGACAGCATGCAGGAGCATCCGGCGCCGTGGGTGTCGCACCGTACCTCGCCCACCAACCTCGGGCTGGCGCTGCTGGCCAACCTGAGCGCCTGGGATTTCGGCTACGCCGCCACCGCCGACCTGCTGGCGCGTACCCGCGCGACCCTGCAGACCATGGGCCGCATGGAGCGCCACCGCGGTCACTTCTACCAGTGGTACGACACCCGCAGCCTGGCGCCGCTGTTACCGATGGTGGTGTCGACGGCCGACAGCGGCAACCTGGCCGGCCACCTGCTGACCCTGGCGGCGGGACTGGAGCAGCTGGCCGATCGCCCGGCCGCATCCAGCCGCGCGCTGGACGGCATCGGCGACACCCTTGCCATCGTCGAGGAGCTGGCCGAAGCCGCCCCGGCGCCGCTCCGGGACGCGATCGCCGCCATGCGCCTCCAGCTCGGCCCGCAACGCCGCCGCAACCTCGACACGCTGCCCGGCCTGCTCGATTGCCTGGCGGCGCTGGCGCGCGCTGCCGCGGCCGTCGAACAGGCCGTCGCCGACGATGCCGTCGCCGACGATGCCGGCGCCGACGATGCCGGCGCCGAGCTGCGCAGCTGGAGCGGCAAGCTGGCCGCGCAATGCCACGCCTTCCACGCCGACCTGCTGTCGACGACGCCCTGGATGCGCGCGGCCCAGGCCTACGTGCTGGATTCGAGCCTGACCCGCATCCCGACCCTGCGCGAACTGGCCGAGGGCGGCGTGCGCATGCCGGCCGACGATACGCTCGCCGCGATGGTGGAACAGGGCGCCGCCCACGCGCGTGCGCGCCTGGACGAGCTGCGCCTGCTGGCGCGCCTGGCGCGCGAGTTCGCCGCCATGGACTTCGGTTTCCTGTACCGCCGCGACACCGGCCTGCTGGCGATCGGCTACAACGTCAGCGAGCGCCGCCTCGACGGCGCCAGCTACGATCTGTTGGCGTCGGAAGCGCGGCTGGCAAGCTTCGTCGGCATCGCCCAGGACCAGCTGCCGCAGGACCACTGGTACGCCATGGGGCGCCAGCTATGCCTGGTGGAAGGCGAGCAGGTGCTGCTGTCCTGGAACGGCACCATGGCCGAATACCTGATGCCGCTGCTGCTGATGCCCGCCCAGCGCGGCACGCTGCTCGGCCAGACCTACCGCGGCATCGTGCGCGCCCAGGCCGCGTATGCGGGCCGCCGCGGCATCCCCTGGGGCATGTCCGCGTCCGGCTACAACACCGTGGATGCGGCCATGCACTACCAGTACCGCGCCTTCGGCGTGCCCGGCACCGGCGCGCGCCGCGGCCTGGATGAGGACCTGGTGGTCGCGCCGCATGCCGGCATGCTGGCGCTGATGGTCGAACCGGCGCTGGCCTGCGCCAACCTGCAGCGCATGGCGGCGCTCGGTTTCAGCGGCCGCTACGGGTTTTACGAAGCGGTCGACTACACGCCGGCGCGCTTGCCGCCCGGCCAGGCCAGCGCCGTGGTGCGTGCCTTCATGGTGCAGCACCAGGGCATGGGCTTGCTGGCGCTGTCCCACCTGCTGCACGGGCGGCCGATGCAGCGTCGCTTCGAGAGCGACCCGCAGCTGCGCGCCACGCTGCCGCTGCTGCAGGAGCGCGTGCCCAGGTCCGGCGCCGCCGCGCCGTCGGGCGCCGATCATCCTGCGTTGCGCCAGCCGGCCCAGGCCGCCGCCACGGCGAACGCGGCAGCGCGCAGCGTGACCGATGCCGATGCCGGCCCTCCCGAAGTGCAGCTGCTGTCGAACGGCCGCTACCACGTGATGGTGAGCGCCGCCGGCACCGGCTACAGCCACTGGAATGGCCTGGCCGTGACGCGCTGGCGCGAAGATCCGAGCGCCGACGACAGCGGCCATTTCTGCTACGTGCGCGACCTCGACAGCGGCGCCGTCTGGTCGACCACGCGCCAGCCGGTGCAAGCCACGCCGGAGCGCTACGAAGCCGTGTTCTCGGAAGGCCGCGCCGAATTCCGCCGCAGCGACCACGGCATCGATCTGCACACCGAGATCGTGGTCTCGCCCGAGGACGACACCGAGCTGCGCCGCATCCGTATCACCAACAAGTCGGGCCGCGTGCGCCGCATCGAGCTGACCGGCTATGCCGAAGTGGTGCTGGCGCCTGCCGCCCTCGACGCGGCCCACCCGGTGTTTTCCCGGATGTTCGTGCAGACCGAGATCCTGCCCGAACGCGGTGCCATCCTGTGCACGCGCCGGCCGCAGACGCCGGACGAGCGGCCGCCGATCCTGCTGAACCTGATGGCGGTGCACGGTGCCGCCGCGGATGCGGATGACGCGGCAAGCTTCGAGACCAGCCGCGCCGCCTTCATCGGCCGCGGCCGGCGCAATGCGCTGCCGGCCGCACTGGCCGGCAGCGATCCGCTCGGCGCGCACGCGGGCACGGTGCTCGACCCGGCGGTCGCGATCCGGCGCGTGCTGACCCTGGCGCCCGGCCAGGAAATCACGGTGGACGTGGTGCTGGGCGTGGCCGCCACGCGCGAGCAGGCCATCCAGCTGGTCGACAAATACCAGGCCCACGAAGCCGGCAACCCGCTGGCCGACCGCGTGTTCGAGCTGGCCTGGACCCATGGCCAGGCGGTGCTGCGCCAGCTGAACGCGAGCGAGCCGGACGCCCAGCTGTACGGCTGCCTGGCCGGCGCCGTGTTGTATCCACAGGCCGCGCTGCGCGCCGACCCGGCCCTGATCGCGCGCAACGGCCGCGGCCAGTCGGGCCTGTGGGCGTATGCGGTGTCGGGCGACTGGCCGATCGTGCTGCTGCAGGTGCGCGACGCGTCGAATATCGAGCTGGCGCGCCAGCTGGTGCAGGCGCATGCCTGGTGGCGCCTGAAGGGCCTGACGGTGGACCTGGTGATCTGGTGCGGCGATGGCGATAGCGGCGGCGCCGGCGGCTACCGCCAGGGCTTGCGCGACCAGATCATGAACCTGATCGCCGCCGGGCTCGACGCGCAATCGCTCGACCGTCCGGGCGGCGTGTTCGTGCGCGCGCTCGAGCAGATCCCGAACGAGGACCGGATCCTGATGCAGTCGGTGGCGCGCGTGGTGCTGTCGGACGAGCGCGGCAGCCTGGCCGACCAGCTGCGCCGTGGCGGCCTGCAGAAGTCGAACCTGCCGCCGCAGTTGAATAATCAGGCGACGCTGCAGACGCCGCAGCCGCAGCCGCAGGCGCCGCTGCCGCTGCCCCCGCTGCAGCTCGACAACGGCATCGGCGGCTTCAGCGCCGACGGCCGCGAATATGTCATCCGCACCGGCCCCGGCCGGCCGACGCCGGCGCCCTGGTCCAACGTGCTGGCCAGCCCGATGTTCGGCAGCGTGGTCTCGGAAAGCGGGCAAGTCTACAGCTGGAACCAGAACGCCCACGAATTCCGCCTCACGCCATGGCACAACGACCCGGTATCCGACCCCGGCGGCGAAGCCTTTTATATACGCGACGAAGAGAGCGGCGTGTTCTGGTCGCCGACCGCCTTGCCGGCGCCGTCCGGCGCCGATTACCTGACGCGCCACGGCTTCGGCTACAGCGTGTTCGAGCACGCGGCGCATGACATCCGCAGCGAACTGCAGACCCATGTGGCGCTGGATGCGCCGCTCAAGTACGTAGTCGTCAGGCTGCGCAACGAGGGACAGTCGCGGCGGCGCCTGTCGGTCACCGGCTACGTCGAATGGGTGCTGGGCGACCTGCGCGAAACGTCGGCCCTGCACGTCGTCACCGAGCATGATCCGGCCAGCGGCGCGCTGTTCGCCCGCAACGCCTACAACACCGACTTCTCGGGCCGGGTCGCCTTCTTCCACCTGGATGCCGAACAGGTTTCGTACACCTGTGACCGCCTCGAATTCATCGGGCGCAACCGCAGCCTGACCAGTCCGGCGGCGTTGGCACGTGCCGGCCTCTCGGGGCGCAGCGGCGCCGCGCTCGATCCCTGCGCCGCGCTGCAGACGGTGATCGAACTGGCGCCGGGCGAGGAAGAGGAGCTGGTGTTCATGCTGGGCGTCGGTGGCCGCCGCAACCTGGACGCGGCCGGCATGGTGCAGCGCCATGCCGGCGCAAGCAACGCCCACGACAGCTTCGCCCGCATGCGCGACTGGTGGGACGAGACGCTCGGCGCGGTCCGCATCGAGACGCCGGAACCGGCGCTGGACGCGCTCGCCAACGGCTGGCTGCTGTACCAGACCATCGCCTGCCGCCTGTGGGCGCGCACCGGCTACCACCAGTCGAGCGGTGCCTATGGCTTCCGCGACCAGCTGCAGGATGCGATGGCGACCGTGCACGCGCGTCCCGAGCTGCTGCGCGACCACCTGCTGCTGTTCGCCGGCCACCAGTTCGTCGACGGCGACGTCCAGCACTGGTGGCATCCGCCCCTCGGCCGCGGCGTGCGCACGCGCAGCTCGGACGATTACCTGTGGCTGCCGCTGGCCGTGTGCCGCTACGTGGAAGTCACCGGCGATACGGCGCTGCTGGACCAGGTCGTGCCCTTCATCGAGGGACGGGAACTGCGGCTAGAGGAAGCCGCCTCGTACGACTTGCCGGAGCACTCCAGCCAGCAGGGCAGCCTGTACGAGCACTGCGCGCGCGCGATCCGGCGCGCGCTGGTGTTCGGCGGCCATGGCTTGCCGCTGATCGGCAGCGGCGACTGGAACGACGGCATGGACCGCGTCGGCGCGCAGGGGCAGGGCGAGAGCGTCTGGCTCGGCTTCTTCTTGTATGAGGTGCTGCAGCGCTTCGCCGCGCTGGCCGAGGGCCAGGCCGACTACGGCTTTGCCACCACCTGCCGCAGCGCGGCCCAGGTGCTGTCGCTGAATATCGAGGAACACGCCTGGGACGGCGAATGGTACCGGCGCGCCTGGTTCGACGACGGCACCCCGCTCGGCGCGCGCGACAGCCAGGAATGCCGCATCGATTCGATCGCGCAGAGCTGGGGCGTGCTGTCCGGCGCCGCCGATCCGGCCCGCGCACGCGCGGCGATGGACGCGGTCGACGCCCACCTGGTGCAGCGCGACGCCGGGCTGGTCCAGTTGCTCGATCCGCCCTTCGACGGCGCCGGCCCCGATCCCGGCTATATCGGCGGCTATGCCCCCGGCCTGCGCGAGAACGGCGGCCAGTACACCCATGCCGCGATCTGGGCCGCGATGGCGTTTGCCGGCCTGGGCGACAGCGAGCGCGCCTGGGAACTGCTGCGCATGATCAATCCGGTCAATCACGCGCGCGATCCGCAAGCCTGCGCGCGCTACATGGCCGAACCGTACGTGATGGCGGCCGACGTCAGCGCGGCGCCGCAGCACCTGGGACGGGGCGGCTGGAGCTGGACCACCGGTTCGGCCGGCTGGATGCTGCGCCTGATAGTCGAATCGTTGCTTGGCGTGGCGCGAAGCGGCGAACGCTTGGCGCTCACGCCACACCTGCCTACCGGTTGGGACGGCTTCCGGCTACACTACCGTTACCGCGGCAGTACATACACGATCGAGGTGCGCAAAGGCACCGTTGCTGCGCTGATCGTGGACGGTGTGCCGCAAGACGATGCGTCGATCGCGCTGGTGGACGACGGCAAGCCGCACAAGGTGGAACTGACGGTCGCCTGCGGCGCCGTCGACCCGGTCGCGGCCGGCCCCGCCCATGACACGACCTGCGAAAAATGATGAGACTCACAACAACGAATGCCGCCGCCCTGATCCTGCTGGCGATGTCGGCATCCGTGCCTGCCATTGCCGCCGACTGGAGCGATACCGCGATCAGCTGGCGCTACGGCACCCGCTACCGCGAACCGTTCAACCCGTCCGACATCAAGAAGAACATCTTTGCGCTGACCCACGCCAGCGGCTACAAGTACGGTTCCAACTACTTCAACCTCGACCTGCTGCAGTCCGACAAGAACGACCCCGCTTCCTTGACCCAGGACGAAGGCGCACAGGAAGCCTATGTGGTTTACCGCCACACGCTCGACATCGGCGCCTTGCGCGGCGCGCCGATCCAGTACGGCAAGGTCAAGGGCCTGGGCCTGGTGCTCGGCTTCGACTGGAACACCAAGAACGACGTCGGCTACAACTCGCGCAAGCGCATGCTGGTGGCCGGCCCGACCCTGATGTGGGACGTGCCCGGCTTCCTCAGCACCGGCCTGCTGCTGCTCCGCGAGAGCAATGCGCCGAGCGGCGCCTTCCCGCCGATTTCGCAGGTCAACGGCCGCTATACCTACGACACCCATGCCATGTTTTCGGCCAGCTGGGGCATTCCGCTGCCGGCGAACCTGCTCGGCGACTGGGCCCAGGGCTGGGGCTTCGAAGGCTACCTGAACTACATCGGCGCCAAGGGCCGCGACGAAGTCGGCAACCCGACCGGCGCCGAGACCAACCTCGACATGCAGCTGATGTACGACCTTGGCAGCCGCTTTGGCCAGCCGAAGAACCGCTTCCGCGTCGGCGTCGAATACCAGTTCTGGAACAACAAATTCGGCAACACGGCGGCCACCACCGGCAACCGTAGCCAGCGGGCCAGCACGCCGATGGTACGTGCCGAATACCATTTCTGAGTGCTATTGCAAACGAGTCAATATTTGTCAAAGAGATATTGATTAACTGATATTGGGGTGATCCGCATATCAAGGCAGGAATTGATGCAATTGCAAAAATTGCATCATGAAAACCACATCCCAACTTTCCTTCCTGGTGCTGGCCGCCGCCAGCTTGTTCAACCCCGTCAAGCTGCCGGCTGCCAAGGCCGCACCGGCCGTCATCGCCGCCGCGCAGCACGAGCACAGCGAATTCGAGGCGACGCTGAACGCGCCTTATCGCGGCGACGGCACCAAGCGCGGCCAGCCGGACGCGCGCAGCTTCACGCTCTCTTTCGACTATCCCGGCCTGCGCCAAGGACTGGGTGCGCGCTGGCAGCTGGAACTGGTGGCGCCCGGCGGCCGCACGGTACAGCGCTGGCAGGGCAGCGTGCAGCTCGCCGGCCAGCCGCGCGACGTGACCGTGCGCTGGCAGGGCCGCTTGAACGGACGCACGGCGGCGCCCGGCATCTACCGCGTGCGCATGCGCGCGGTTGCGGATGAAACGGTCGAGCAAAGCTGGGAGATCGCCGTCGGCCCGCTGCCGGCGCCACTGATGCCGGCCTTTGCACCGCTGCCGACCGCGCACCCCGGCATGGGCGCCGCGCCGGCACCCGCCAGCCTGCCGTACACGGTCTACTACGGCAACCTGCACAGCCAGACCAGCCACAGCGACGGCGGCGCGCCGCTCGACAACTGCAAGGGCGCGCAAGAGCCGCAGACCGCACCCTACGGTCCCGACGCCGCCTACCCGTATGCGCGCGACCGTGGGCTGGACCTGCTGATGGTCTCGGAGCACAACCACATGTACGACGGTTCCGACGGCACCGACAGCGGCGCCGATCCGGCCGCCGCCAAGGCCCTGTACCAATCCGGGCTGCAGGCGGCGCGTGGCTTCAATGCCGCGCATCCCGGCTTCCTGGCGCTGTACGGCATGGAGTGGGGCGTGATCAGCAAGGGCGGCCACCTGAACATCTTCAACAGCGACGAATTGCTGGGCTGGGAAAAGAATGGGCGCGGCGACCTGCTGGCCGACACCGTGACCGCGCGCAGCGACTACGGCGCGCTGTACACGCTGATGAAGGCGCGCGGCTGGATCGGCCAGTTCAACCACCCGGCCAACGGCGGCCAGTTCGTGGTGAACGGCGTGGCGCTCGGCTACACGCCCGACGGCGACGCCGCGATGGCGCTGTGCGAAGTGCTGAACACCTCGGCCTTCTCGACCAACGACAAGGAGCAGGAGACGCGCCGCAGCAACTTCGAGCAGGCCTGCAACAAGGCGCTGGAAGCCGGCTACCATGTGGCCTTCAGCAGCAACCAGGACAACCACTGCGCCAACTGGGGCGCGTCCTATACCAACCGCACCGCCGTGCTGGTGCCGAACGGCGTGCCGCTGACGCGCGACAGCTTCGTCGAGGCCCTGCGCGCGCGCCGCGTGTTCGCCACCATGGACAAGCACGCGCAGCTGGTCTTCACGGCGAACGGCCGCCTGATGGGCGAGCGCTTCGACAACAGCGGCCCGCTGGTCCTGAAGGCGCATTACGCCAGCGATGCCGGCAGGCGGGTGGCGTCGGTGGCGGTGATGGAAGGCGTGCCGGGACGGAACGGCACGGTGACGCAGGTGGCGGCGGCGGCCGAGGTGAGCATCGTGCCGGCGCCGGGGCAGCACTTCTATTATGTGAAGCTGACGCAGGACGATGGGAATATTTTGTGGTCGGCGCCGGTTTGGGTGAATCAGGTGGCGCCGGCGACCAAGCCTTGATGTCCGCTGCTTATGCACGTCGCCCCTGCGAAGGCAGGGCCCCAATTTCGTAGCGTTTCGGCAGCGCGTGCAACTTGGCCCCCTACCTTCGCAGGGGCGACGTAGCTTGGCGTATCGGCTGATCAGAACCCGAGGTTCCTGCCCGCACCCAGCAAGGTCGCCACCCCCAGCACCACAAAGATCAGCGCCGCAATCCCGTGCACCAGCTGCAAGGGCGCCTTGCCCGAGATGCGATCCCCAAAATACACCGCGGGCACATTCGCCAGCATCATGCCCAGCGTGGTCCCGGCCACGACCCACACCGTCGACGCATAGCGCGCCGCCAGCGCCACCGTCGCTACCTGGGTCTTGTCGCCCATCTCGGCCATGAAGAAGGCCAGCACCGTGGTCAGAAAAACGCCGAACCTGGCACGCGGCGCCTCGTCGCCGTCGATATCGTCGGGCACCATGATCCAGGCTGCCATCGCGATGAAGCCGATGCCGAGCACCCAGCGCATCACGTCCGGGCCGAGCAGCTTGCCGGCCAGTGCGCCCACCGCGGCGGCAAACGCGTGGTTGGCGATGGTGGCGACGAAAATGCCGAGCACGATCGGCAGCGGACGGCGGAAGCGGGCAGCCAGCAAAAAGGCGAGCAGCTGGGTCTTGTCGCCGATTTCGGCGAGGGCGACGATGCCGGTTGAAACGAGAAAGGCGTCCATGCAGGGGGCCTGGGCAAAGGGCCGATCATAGCAGAGAGCAGAGTGCGCACACGATGGCGGCGTGCCGATGGCGGCGCCGCGCCCTTCGTCGCCCCGGCGAAAAATGCTATCCTGCTCGCGCCCATGGCTGGCGCCGCGCCAGCAAGTCAATACAGGAAACCGAACGTGCAATCCATGAATCGCATCGCAGCAGCCGTCTTGATCGCCTTTTCCGGCGCCGCCCTGGCCCAGGCGCCAGCCACCGTCCCCGCCGCCCCGACGACCACTGCTACCGCAGCGGCCTACAACCTGGACGCCGACGTCACCCGTGCCATGAAGCTGTTCGACGTGCCGGGCATCGCGATCGCCGTGGTCAAGGATGGCAAGGTCGTCGCCGCGCAGGGCTTCGGCGTGCGCAAGCTCGGCGCGCCGGAGAAGGTCGATGCGAAAACCCTGTTCGAAGTCGCCTCGAATTCGAAGGCCTTTACGGCGGCCGCGCTGGCGATGCTGGTCGACGAGGGCAAGCTGGCCTGGGACGATCCGGTCACCAAGCACCTGCCGGATTTCCAGATGTACGACGCCTACGTCACCCATGAGATGACGGTGCGCGACCTGCTGACCCACCGCAGCGGCCTCGGTCTCGGCGCCGGCGACCTGCTGTGGTGGCCGACCACCAACTTTTCGACCGACGAGATCATCCACAAGCTGCGCTTCATCGCACCGAGCACCAGCTTCCGCAGCAGCTACGCCTACGACAACCTGCTGTACATCGTGGCCGGCAAGATCATCGCGGCGAAGTCCGGCAAGACCTGGGGCGAGACCATCCACGAGCGTATCCTGGGCCCGGTGGGCATGACGACGACGACGACCAGCCTGACGGAGAATGCCGGGAATCCGAACGTCGCCAACGCGCACAGCAAGATCGACGGCAAGATCGCCGCCGTCAAGTCGATGCCGGTGCCGAACGCGGTCGGCGCGGTCGGCATCAACACCAATGCCGAAGACATCGCGCGCTGGATGAACGTCCTGCTCGCGGGCGGCAGCCTGGGCAAGGACGCGAACGGCACCGAGACGCGCCTGTTCAGCGCCAAGCAGGCGCAGGAAATGTGGACCGCGCAGACGCCGATGCGCATCAGCACCCCGAATCCGAAGCTGGCCGGGACCAAGGCGCATTTTGCCGCCTACGGCCTCGGCTTCCAGCTGCGCGACTGGCAGGGCAAGCTGATGGCGCTGCACAGCGGCGCGCTGCAGGGCTTCTATTCGAAAGTGGTGCTGGTGCCGGAAGCGAAGCTGGGCATCGCGATTCTCACCAACGCCGAAAGCGGCGGTTCGATCAACGCGCTGCAGTACCAGCTGGTCGACCATTACCTCGGGACGCCGAACGCGCCCGACTGGATCGGCGCCGTGGCCGCGGTCGAGAACGAGAACCACGCCAAGGAACAGGCACGCCTGGCCACCACCAAGGCCGCGCGCGCCGCCAAATCGCAGCCGTCGCTGGCACGCACCGCCTACGATGGCGATTACCAGGACCCGTGGTACGGCATCGCCACCATCAAGCATGCCGGCGGCAAGCAGATCCTGTCGTTTGCACGCACGCCCGACCTGACCGGGGAACTCCAGCACTTCCAGCACGACACCTTTATCGTGCGCTGGAAGGAGCGCAACTTCAATGCGGATGCGTATGTGACGTTTGCGCTGAATCCGGACGGGAGCATCGAGCGCATGAAGATGCAGCCGATTTCAACGGAAACCGACTTCAGCTACGACTTCCAGGATCTCAATTTCACGCCGGTAAAGCGTTGACGTCCGGGGGACGTCAACGCGGCCACTAACCGTCGTCCCCGCGCAGGCGGTAAATAGCCCAGTGGGCTATTTACCGCCATGCTGAGCTATCGAAGTCAGTATTTCTGAAATACTGGGCTGGTTCCGATGTACCGAATTCTGTTAGTCAGCATGGATTCCCGCCTTCGCGGGAATGACGTTCATGGGCTAACTTAAATAATGAACTTTGCCACGCGTTGGCGTTAAACGCCAACTTCAAATCGGCGGCACCGGATTGAACCCCGCCACCGCCCGATAGCGCCCACCCTGATACCGCAGCACCTGACGCTGGTCGATCGCCGCCGGCGGCGCCGCATGCGCCTCGGCGCGGCTGATCGCGCCATGGTAGCGTACCACCAGGTCGCCCGGCTGCGCGCGTGCCGGGTCGACTTGCCAGCTGCCGTCGATCGCATAACAGTCGTGATTGCCGGGCGCGGTGGCGCTGTCATGTAGCTCACTGTCGTGCAGCCCGCTATCCTGTGGCGGCGCCTTGACCAGCGGCTGCAGGCGCCGTGCGCAGTCGAGCGCGGCGTTGACGTTGGTGCCCGACAGCGCCATCTCGACCACCGGCGTGCCCTGTACCGTGGGGCCCTGCAGTTCGTACAGCGCCAGCCAGGTGCCGCAATAACCGCCCCAGCAGCTGCCGTATTCGACGGCCACGCCCTGGCGCTGCCCCGACAGCGCGACCCGGCGCAGGCTGGCCTCGCCGAAGAAGCCGCGCAGTGCAAAGATGCCCTGGCTGGCCGCCAGCGTCCATCCGCCGCCGCCGCGTGCGAACTGGTAGGCGGCCAGCGCCCGCGGTACCAGGTGCGCGGCCGCGGGCTTGCCGTCCGCGCCAGCCGGCACCAGGCCGGCAACCAGGGTCAGGTGAGTGGCGTCGGTGCGCAGCACCAGTTCGGGCGTGGCCAGCACGCGCTGGGCGCCGGTCTCCCAGCTGGCGCCGCGGACGTCGGTCACGCCGGGGAAGTGCGGTACTGTCACGGTCCGGACGTGGCCGGCCGCGCTGTCGTCCCAGCCGGGAAAGGCCTGGGCCATCAGCCGGCCCATGTCGGGTTCGGCCGCCTGCGCCGCCGGCCAGCACACAGTCACGGCCAGCACGGCCGCGGCAGGGAGGATCGCGGCGCGCATCGTCACAGCTTCTTGCCGTTCCAGACGTCCATCATGTCGGGCGAACCCTGGGAGCGGATGCCGTTGTCCGACAGGACGCCCTCGGTCGCCTCCAGCATCGCCTTGCGCGGCAGGACCATGGTTTCGCCGGCGCGCTGGGCGAAGCGCAGCACGATCAGCTCGTCCTTCTGGTCGCGCAGCAGCGACACCAGGTGGCGCAGGCTGCGCACCGGTACGCCGTTGACCGATTCCACCACCGCGCCGAAGCGGTTCGAGTAGCCGGCCACCAGCTTGTGCGGGAAGAACGGCGAGCTGATCACCACCAGTTCCTCGTGCTGGGCGTCGGGTTCGTCGCCGCGGCGCGTCACCAGCGGGCTGCCGAGGTAGCTCATCGCATTCATGGTCGCGGCGTTGGCATTGAGCGCCCCCAGGAACTCGTTGGTGGCGCGCGAGAACACGATCGGACCGTACACGAAATACGAGGGGTAGCTGCCGTCCAGGCTCGGGATCAGCATGCTGCGGCGGTTGCCGACCGGGACCTGCACCTGCAGCGTCTTGCCGTCGCGGACGATGGTCAAAGGCACCTTGCCGTCGCGCGCCACCTGCTGCACGCGGTACTGGAAGCGCACTCGCAGGTTCGGGCCCAGCTTGACCATGCCCTGGTTGTCGACCGGGTAGTCGCCGACCCGGGTGATGATGTCCCATTCCTTGAGCGGATACGCCGCGTCGCTGCGCGCCGGGCGGTGCACCAGCGCGCCTTCGACCGCTTTATCCAGTTTCAGGTACTGGCGCAGCACCGGGTTTTCCAGCGTCTGGACGTCGTCGACCAGCTGCGGCTTGCCGTCGTAGCGGCCGTCGGCGACGTCGCGCAGGAACAGTTCGACTTCCTCGTTCGGGATCACGTAGCCGATGTTCTGGGCGTTCGTCGCCACCATGTAGGCCAGGCCGATCATCTTGTCGCCGGCGATCACCGGGCCGCCGCTGTTGCCGGGGTTGATCGGCGCGTCGATCTGTACGCGCAGGCCGGCGTTGCCGCCGAAGTAGGGCACGAATTCGACGCGCGAGACGATGCCCTTGGTGATCGATAGCGAATTGCCGCCCAGCGGATAGCCGTAGGCCATCACGGCTTCGCGCACGTCCGGCAGCACGCTGGCGCGCGGCACCGGCTTGTGCTTGTCGAAGAAGGATTCGTCGTCGAGCTTCAGCACCGCCAGGTCCATGCCCGGCGCGATCGCGACCACGGTGGCGCCGATCTTGTCGCCGTCCTGGCTGGCCTGCACCTGCACCTGGCTGGCGTAGCCGACCACGTGGGCATTGGTGAGGATGCGCTTGCCCTCGATGACGACGCCGGAGCCGGTGACCTCCTGCGGCGTGGCCTTGGTCCACGGTTTGTAGGGATCGGGGCGGCGCAGGCTGGAGAAGATCTTGACGACCGAATTCTCGACGGCGGGCGAGGCGGCGGGGACCGTGGGCGGGGCGGTGGCCTTGCTGGGCGCGGCCGGTGTGCCGGGCGTGGGTGAGGCCTCCTGGGCGTGGGCGGCGAAGCCGGCGCTGGCGAGGGCCAAGGGAAGGGCAAAGGTGAGGGCAACTGAGGCGATGCGGACGGTCTTCATGGCGCGATGATGGTTTCCGGATGTAGCAGCATACACGCGCTGTCCATGCGGAAAATACGCGAATTGTCACGCCAGCGCGCTGACCACCAGCTTGCGTTTGCCGTTCGGCGCCAGCGGGATGTCGCGCTCTTCCTGCAGCGCGATGTCGAAGAAGCCGCCCCAGCGGCGCTGCTGGGCGTCCAGCACGAAGGCACGCTGCTCGGCGCTGAGGACGCCGTGGCGCGCCACCACCGCCAGCGTGATCGCGCCGGGGCGGCGCTGGCGCACCTGGTACAGGCGCACGAAGTTCCAGGTCACTTCGTCGATGACGATGGCCAGGCCCGGGATGCGGCGGCCGCTGCGGTCGACCAGGAAGTCCTGGCCGCGGCCATCGATCGCGGCGCAGCGTCCGCCGGCGCCGATGCGGCCGTAGTCGCCGGTGCGGTAGCGGATCAGCGGCATCAGGTCGTTCCACAGCGAGGTGCCGACGATCTCGCAGCGGTCCTCGTCGATGCGGTTCTCGGACCAGCCGTACAGCGGCTGGAAGCGGTAATTGCCCAGGCCTTCGTCGTCGTAGCCGGCGAACGCCAGGTTGGTGCGCTCCGACAGGCCGTAGTTGAGCGACACCGGGCAGCGGAACAGCCGCCGGATCGCCGCCAGCTGGGCCGGGGTGGCCGGTTCCGAGGCCAGCAGCACGGCCCGCACCGGCAATGCCAGGTCGCCGGGCCGCAGCAGCTCGGCCAGCGCCGCGGCCGAACTCGGGTAGGCGTGCACGTAGGCCGGGCGGAAGCGCGCGATGGCGCCCAGGATCGCGGCGCGGTGCGCGGCGTCGAGGTGGTAGGGCGACAGCATCAGCCGGTTGCCGGCCACGCGCGTGGGCGCTTCGTGCGCCAGGCGGCGTGCGTCGGCGCCGATGCGCAGGATGCGCGCCTTGTCGAAGGAAAAGCCGAACCTGCCCCATTCATGGGTAAAAAAGGCTTTTTCGATGTCGGCCAGGCGCTTGCTGCGCCACATGCCGATGCCCTGGCCGGACGAGCCGCCGCTGGTCGCGTACAGCAGTTTATCGGTGTCGGCGCGGCAATCGAGGAAGTCGCGCTGCTGCGCCATCACCTCGTCCTTGCTCAGATAGGGAAAGCAGGCCAGCACCTGTTCCAGCGGCTCGTGCGCCGCCTCCGCAGGGCCGAGCCGGACGTTGCGCCGGTACCAGGGCACGTGCTCGAGCGCGTGCACCAGCACCCGGCGCAGGCGCCGCCGCGCTTCCTGTGCGACCCGGATGTCATCCTGGGCCAGCAGTGCCCGCACCCGGAAGAAATCGGGGTGGTACAGGATGCGCGCGGGCAGGAAGCGGCGCCACGCGTAATAGCCGGCGCCCACGCGCGCCGCCAGCCAGCCTTGCGCCGCCATCGGCTAGCCGTTGACGAGCCGGCGGAAGGCGTCCGCCGACAGGTGGCCGAGCCCGAGGCTGGCCAGGGTCCGCCCCTCGCGCACGAAGTCGCGCCCGAGCAGGCCGCCGGCGATCACGATCAGGGCGTCGGCCACCGGCGTCGGCACGGCCATCAGGCGTCCGATCGACGCCATCAGCGCCAGTCCCATCGGCACGTCCTCGGTGAGGAAGCGGGTGTCGAGGCGGTTCGGGCCCTTCGGTCCGCCTTCGCGCGCATAACGGCGGAATACCCCCAGGCCTGGGCGCGTCAGGTCGTCCTCGTTGCGGAAGCGGCATTCGTCGAAGTAGGGCGAGGGCGTGCCGCCGCTGGCTTCGATCACCGCGTTTTTCTCGGCATCGAGCCGCGCCAGCAGGCGCAGCACCGAGGGCGTGAAGGCTTCGCGGTACATCCAGAATTCGCCCTGCGCGTATTCGATGCGGCTGGCCGAGAGCAGGGTGCCGATCGTGTGCACGATCAGGTTCGGGTTGTGCAGCGCAGACTCGACCACGTTGCCGCGCGTCGCCACATAGGTCGGGAACAGGCGCGCGGCGCGCTCCAGCCCTTCGCCGGCACGCGCGCGCGGCACGAAGGCGAGCGCGTTGCGCACGTTGCGGAACAGGACGTCGACCACGCCCGGCGCAGCCAGGCGCGCATCGTAGGGCAGGCTCTCGCCCTCGGCCAGCAGGAAGCCGGCGCGTTCCTGCCACGGCAGGAAGTAGCACGAGCCCATGTTCCCCGGTGCCAGCAGTACCAGCGGGCGCGCGTCGAGCCGGGGGCCGAGCAGCGCCGCCATCTGTGGGTGGAACTGGGTCTGGGTGGTGACGATCACGGCGTCCGGGGCGCTGGAAAAGGCTTCGGCGACGTCGCGCGTGGCCAGTGCCAGCCGCGCCTGGCGCGTGACGCCGCCGTCGGGATGGCTGACGACGGTGATGGTCCCCGTTTCGCGTACCGTGTCGAAATTGTCGTCGTGCAGGGCGTGCGAGGTCTTGAGCAGCGCGACGTGGTGGCCGTCGAGTGCGAGCAAAGCGCCAAGCGCGCAGCCGGCGTTACCGGCCCCAACCATTAGCACATTCATGTTTGAGCTCCGTCAGATGAGCGGATGACGAAGCTTGACGATGCCAGTGGTAGGAGAGGTGAGGTTGCGTTGGCTCAGATATGCTGGGTGGGTGAGAGGGAACTATTTGACAGCTTTGTTTTCGTGCTAGCCGAAAAACCGTCGCCCCCGCGGAGGCGGGGGCCCAAGTTGGTTCAGAACCGGTAATCCACCTTCGCATACAAGGACCGCCCATTGATCCCGAACGGGCAGGTTTCCCAGCAATACGTGAAGCCCATCTGCGGGAACGGCGCCGCCTTCACCGGGTCCCAGCGGCTCGGGTAGGTGTCGAACAGGTTGTCGACCCCTGCGCTCAGGCTGAGGCGCCGGCTGATCGCATAGCGCAGCGACAGGTCCGTCAGCCAGCGTGCGGCCCAGGTCTGGACGTAGGGTGCCGTAAAACCCTGGCCCGCGACTTCGCCGTAGTAATTGGCGCGCAGGTTGGCGTTCCAGGCGCCGCGCGTGTAGTCGGCCGACAGCACGTGGTGGTGGCGCGGCTGGCCGCGTTCGATCAGCGTGACCTGGGCATCGTCGAACAGCTGGCTGCCGGACAGCAGCGGCGACGAGGAGTGGCGCGCCGTCACGCGCGTGCGGTTGAAGCCGAGCTGGCCGGACAGCACCAGCGCGCCGCCGGCAACGCGGCGCAGCGTCTTTTCCGCCACCAGGTCCAGCCCGTCGGTGGTGGTGCCGACCGCATTCGTGAAGAACTGCGCCTGGCCGACCCGTAGCGGATCGAGCACGGCGCGCACCGGGCAGCTGGCGGGCGTGGGGCAGGGACCGGCCTCGGGCGCGATCGTGCTGGAAAAGACGATGCGGTCGGCGATGCGGGTGCGCCAGGCATCCGCCGTGATCGAGAAGTCCGGGACCGGACGCATCACCAGGCCGAGGCTGGCGCTGCGCGAGGTCTCTTCCTTCAGCGGCGCGATGCCCAGCGCCCGGGTGACGGCGCTGCCTTCGCGCGCGGTCAGGGTTTCGGTCAGCACGCCGGCCGCGTTCAGGTTGGTCGAGACCGAGCTGTAGTACTTCTGCTGCACGCCGGGTGCGCGGAAACCGGTGGATGCGCTGGCGCGCAGGCCGAGCGTGCGGCTCGGGTCGTAGCGTAGGGTGAGCTTGCCGGTCGTGGTGGCGCCGAAATCCGAGTAGCGCTCGTGGCGCACGGCCGCGCCCAGCGTGACCGGCGCCGCCAGCTTGTGCTCGGCATCGAGGTAGACCGCGGTGTTGTGGCGGCCGGCATCGACCGCGGTCGCCGGCGTGTAGCCGGGGAAGCCCTGGATGCCGGCTTGTGCGATGTTGCCGTTCTGGTCGTAGATCGGGATCGCCGGGTTGTTGGTGCGGCCGTACTGGTAGGTCACCGGATCGCCGGCGAAGATGCGGTAGCCGTCGCGCCGGTATTCGAGGCCGGTGGCCAGCTGCACGGTGCGGCCGAACACGGATACCGGGCCGCGCAGGTCGAGGTTGGCCGTGGTCTGGGTGAAGCGCAGCTTGCCGGTGTTGCCGCCGGTCGGCGATTCGTGGGCGTGATTGCAGCCGCAGCTCGGCTCGTACCAGTAGCTGACGTTGATCGAGTTGTATTCGAAGAAGCCGAGTTCGCTGAAGCCGTGGTTGATGCTGGCGTCCAGCTGCCAGCCCTTCGGCAGGCTGTGCCGGTAGCCGAGCGCCAGCGAGGCATCCTTGACCGTGGTGCGGATGCTGGGCAGCATGCCGTCCGGGTACACGGCCGGCACGTTGCGGCCGTCGCCGCGCGGGCGGAAGAAGCCGGCGGCATCGCCGATGCGGCGCGAGAAGCCGCCGAAGGCATACAGTTCGCCGTCGGCACCCACCGGCAGCATGCTGTTGAGCCACAGGTGGCTGTCGGCGGCCAGCGAGTCGCCGATGCGCTGGGTCACGCGCGGCGGATTGGTGCGCAGGGTGTCGGGGCCGGCGCGGTTGGTTTCGCCGCGGCGCCGGCCCTCTGCGCTCAGGGTCAGGTAGCCGCCGTCGCGGCCCAGCGCGAAGCTGTGGTTTTCGCCGAGGCTGAAGGTGCGCCCGTCGCCCTTGCCCGTGGTGCTGGCCAGCGCGCCCATGCCGTCGACGTCGACACCGCCCTTGAGCACGATGTTGATCACGCCGGCGATCGCATCCGAGCCGTACTGGGCGCTGGCGCCGTCGCGCAGGATCTCGATGTGGTCGATGGCCCAGATTGGGATCGCATTGATGTCGGTGCCGGCCGAGCCGCGGCCGATGGTCTGCTGTACGTTGACCAGTGCTTGCTGGTGGCGGCGCTTGCCGTTGACCAGCACCAGCAGCTGGTCCGGCCCCAGGCCGCGCAGGGTGGCGGGGCGGATGATGTCGGTGCCGTCGCTGATGAAGGTGGTGCTGAAGTTGAACGACGGGTCGAGCGCCTGCAGCGCCTTGCCGAGTTCCGCGGTGCCGGTCGACTGCAGCTCTTTCTGGCCGATCAGGCCGACCGGGGCCGCGGTGTCGAGCGCGCTCCTGGGGGCGCTGCGGGAGCCGACCACGACCATCTTGCTCGTTGTGGTATCGGCGTCATCCGCCTGCTGGGCCGCGGCCGGTGCGCAGGCCGCCAGGACGGCGGATGCGAGCAATGTATGTCGGAAATTCTTGTCCATGATCATTTCCCTCAAGGCTGAGCTCGGTTAGAGACTCAGCCATCTTGCGCGTGCTGCTGCAGAGGGAAATTGAGCGGCCACAACCGACGCGGCGTCGGCTGGCCGTGGATGGGCGATGCATGTGCGGTTTATACAACAGGGAGGCGGCCGGCCGTGTTCACGCCAGGTGATCGCGCATCCACTCCTTCAAGCCGTTGACCCAGTTCTTGGCCGGCAGGTTATAGCGCCGCTTGATGTCGGCGGCGCGTTCGTACAGCAGCGCGAAGTCGAGCTCGGGCGATTGCTTGAAGCCGATCACGACGATGTTCGCGTCGTGGACTTCGGGCAGCCAGACCACGGCGTCGAAGGCCTGTTCCATTGCCTGCAGGTTCTTGTCGTAGTTGATGAAGTCGCCGAACACGTTGGCGGTCATGACGCCATCCGGGGCCAGGCAATCGGCGCAGGCCTGGTAGAACTCGGGCGTGTCCAGCACCGGGCCGCGCGCTTCCTCGTCGTACAGATCGACCTGCAGCACGTCGACCGTGCCGTGGTTGGCGGGATCCATCACGAAGTCGAGGGCATCCATTTCGCGTACGTCGAGGCGGGCGTCGTCCGGCGGCAGGCCAAAATGATCGCGGCAGATCGCGATCACGTTCGGATTCAGTTCGGCCGCCGTCACGCGCGCCTGCGGGAAGCGCTGGTAGCAGAACTTGGTGAGCGCGGCGCTGCCCAGGCCCAGCTGCACGATGCGGCGCGGCTGCTGCACGAACAGCATCCACATCATCATCATCTGCACGTATTCCAGCTCGATCGCATCCGGCCGGCTCAGGCGCATCGCGCCTTGCACCCAGGAAGTGCCGAGGTGGAGCGAGCGCACGCCTTCAAATTCGGTGATGGTGGCCGGCGGATGGCCGGGCTGGGAGTAGCGGGGAGAAGTGGGGACGGACATGTACGGATCTTACCAAACGCCCCCAATTCGGGGTCAGAGCACAATGGTTTTCCTCACTTCGCGCAAGCTGACTGCATCCCGCGTCTTCTTTCATCAAGCGCCGGCATCATGTGAAATCGCGGCAAAAAATTGTGCTCTGACCCCGAATTTCAGGCGGGCAGGATCAGCGTCACCGCCAGCCCGCCGCCTTCACGATTGTTCAGCGTGATGCGTCCGCCATGCGCTTCGGCGATCTCGCGCGCCAGCGCCAGTCCCAGGCCGGTGCCGCTGCGCTTGGTGGAATAGAAGGGCACCAGCGCGTTGGTCAGCACCGCGTCGTTCATGCCGCTGCCGCGGTCCAGCACGTCGATGCGCACCAGGTTCTGCACGCGGCGGATCCGGAGTACGACGTCTTCCGCGCGCGAGCCGGATTCATGGGCGTTCTTCAGCAGGTTCAATAAGGCCTGCTCCATCTGGGCGACGTCGATCAGGGCCGGCTCGGGCGGCAGCTCGCCGTCGAGGCGGAAGCTGACCTGCGCCGCCAGCCGTGCCACGAAGGCGTCCCAGGCGCAGCGTTCCAGGCGCGGCGTCGGCAGCTTGGCGAAACGCGCGTAGCCGAGGATGAAGGTCTCCAGGTGGCGCGTGCGCTCGCCGATGGTTTCCAGGATCTGCGGCAGGCGCTCGGTCTGGCCGCGCCGCACCAGTTCCGCGCCGGAGTGGGCGAGCGAGGCCAGCGGCGCCAGCGAGTTGTTCAATTCGTGGCTGATGACGCGGATGACCTTTTTCCAGGTCTGTACTTCCTGGCGCCGCAGCTCGGCGGTCAGCTGGCGCAGCAGCAGCAGTTCGTGGCGACGCCCGTTCAGGCTGAAGTCGCGCCGCGCCAGGTGGTAGACCTCCTCGTCCTCGCCTTCGCCGGCGGAAAACAGGCCGTCGCCGCCGCGCGCCAAGGCTTCCACCAGTGCCGGCGCCGCAGTCTCCAGCACCGCCTGCAGGGCGTGGCCTTCCAGCTTGCTGCCGTGCGCCAGCAGCTGGCGCGCGGCCAGGTTGGCGTAGACGATGGTGCGGGCGCCGCCCGCCGTATCGGCCACCAGCAGCATCGCCACCGGCGTGTTCTGCACCATGGTGTCGAGCAGCAGTTCGCGCTGGACCAGGCCGAGGCGCTGTTCGCGCAGCACCTCGCCGAGCGCGTTGTGGGCCGCGACCAGGTCGGACAGCTCGTCGTTCTGCGGCCAGTGCAGGCCGAACGAAAAATCGCCGTCGCGGTAGCTCGTCACGGTGCCTTCCAGCGCGCGGAACAGCGACAGCACCGGCTGCACCTGGGCGCGCAGGGTGATGACCGAGAGCGGCACCACGCACAGCAGGCAGGCGCCGAGCACCAGCAGCGGCTGCCCCGGCAGCAGGTGGTCGAGCGTCAGCGCGATGCCGATGCCGAGCGCCAGCAGCGTCGCCACCAGCGCCGACCAGCGCGTGACCAGTGAAAGGCGCCAGCGTTTCGGGCGCCAGCGCCTGAAAAAGCCCGCGTCTTCCGGACCCGGCGCCGCGTTCATGCCGAACGCGCGATGCCGAGGCGCTCCATGCGCCGGTACAGTGCCTGGCGCGACAGCCCGAGTTCGGCCGCCGCCTGGGCGATGACGCCGCCGGCGCGCGCCAGCGCCGCCGCGATGGCGTCGCGGTCCGGCTCCGCATCCGGCCCGGCGGCAACCGCCAGCGGCAGGCCGAGATCGAGCGGCTTGATCGTCTCGTCCCGCGCCAGCAGCGAGGCGCGCGCCATCACGTTCTTCAGCTCGCGCACGTTGCCGGGCCAGGCATGTGCCGCCAGCGCGCTTTCCGCACTGGGGTCGAGCCGCTTGCCCGGCGCCAGGAAGCTGCGCGCCAGCGGCAGGATGTCGCCCGGCCGCGCCGCCAGCGGCGGCAGTTTCAATTCGATCAGGTTGAGGCGGTAGAACAGGTCTTCGCGGAAGGTCCCGGCACGGATCATCCCCTGCAAATCGGCGTTGGTGGCACTGATCACGCGCACCTTGACCTGGCGTTCGCGGTTCGAGCCGAGGCGCTCGAAGCGCCCGGTTTCCAGCACCCGCAGCAGTTTCATCTGCCCGGCCAGCGGCAGGTTGCCGATTTCGTCGAGGAACAGCGTGCCGCCGTCGGCCGCCTCGAATTTACCTTCGCGCGCCCTGGAGGCGCCGGTGTAGGCGCCGGCGTCGGCGCCGAACAGCTCGGCCTCGATCAGTTCCGCGGGCAGGGCGCCGCAATTCAGCACCACGAAGGGGCCATCCTTCACCGCCGAATTGGCCTGGATGATCTCGGCGATGCGTTCCTTGCCGGTGCCGTTCGGCCCCGTGATCAAGACCGGCACGTCGGCGCGCGCCACCTGGCAGGCCAGGCTCAGCACCTGTTCGAGGGCTGGGTCGGCCCATACCAGGCCGCGCAAGTCGAAATTCTGTTCCAGCTCGCGCTTGGCGCGGCGCTCGCGCTGCAGGCGCTGGGCCAATGCGCGGTTGGCCTGGCCCAGTTCGATCAGGTTGGAGACCGTTGCCAGCAGGCGTTCGTCGTTCCACGGCTTGGACAGGTAGTCGGCGGCGCCGGCTTTCACCAGGTCGACCGCGGCGTCGAGATGGGTCCAGGCAGTGAGCAGGATCACCGGCAGGTCCGGGTACTGCTTGCGGATCGCGCGGAACAGCGCCACGCCTTCCTCGCCGGAGGTGGTGTCGGCCGTGAAGTTCATGTCCTGGATCACCAGGTCGACCGGCCGGCGCGCCAGCAGCGCCAGGCCTTCCTCGGGCGAGGCGGCGTGCAGCGCCGCGATGTCGTGCAGGGAGAACAGGACGTCGAGCGCGATGCCGACGGCGGCGTTGTCATCGATGATCAGGACAGTAGGCATACTATTAGCATAACACTACACACTGCGGGTGGCCGTGGCCGGCGAGATGCTGGCCGCCTTCCACGCCGGCCCGTAGGCGGCGATCACGCCGATCAGCCAGAACAGCAGCGCGCCGCCCGCCAGGTAGCCCGCCGGCAGGCGCGCCATCTCCAGTTTGCTCACCAGGAGCTGGTTCAATGCCAGCCCCAGCGCCGCGCCGCCGAACACGCCGGCGCTGGTGATCATCACGTTTTCAAGGATGAAGTAGCGCAGGATGTCGATGCGGCGGGCGCCGAGCGCGCGCCGCACGCCGATCTGCTTGCGGCGCTGGGTCACCCACAGGCTGGCCATGCCGACGATGCCGGAGCAGGTAATCAAGAGCATCAGCAGGCTGACCGTGACCAGCATCCACTGCAGCGCGACGTCGCCGCGGTAGCGGTCCTTGCGGTTCTCGTCGACGGTGCGCATCTTCAGGATCATCGGCGTGGCCGTGGACTTGCGCAGGGCGCTCTCCGCTTCCTTCATCACGCGGTCGCGCTGGCCCGGTTCGGTGCGCACCGCATACAGGGCGCGCGAGCCGCCGTACAGGCGTGCCGGGATGATCACCGCGAACTCGCCTTTCTCGCCGGTTTGTGCCGCTTCGGTCTGCAGGCGCTCGACCACGCCGACCACCTGGGTGCCCTGGGCCTGCTCGTTGCGCCCGAAGTACAGGGTCTTGCCGATCCCGGATGTACCCGGCCACAGCTTGCCGGCCAGCGCCCGGGTGACGATGATGTGCGGCGGCGTGTCCTTGTCCTGCTTTTCGTTGATCTCCACCAGTTCCTGGGGCAGGAAGTCGCGGCCCTCGACCAGGTTCAGGCCGAAGGTCTTGATGACCGAGTCGCCCGATAGGTACATCGAGGCCGTGGCGCTCCCGCGTTCCTGCCGACGGTCGACGCTGACGGTGCTGTTCCAGCCGCTCTGCGACAGCGGCATCTGCGACACGTCGGCCACCGAGGCCACGCCGGGTACCGCGCGCAGCACGTCGGCCTCGTGCTTGAAGGCGGCCAGGCGCTGTTCAGGACCGTCGGTGTCCAGGTTGCGCGCCTTGATGTAGAAGGTCGCGTGTTCGTCGGCGATGCCGGACGGACGCGCGATCACGGTGCGCCGCTCGTTCACGATGTACACGGCGTTGGCCAGGATCGCCAGGCTCAGCGCCACCTGCAGCGCCACCAGGATCGGACCGGTCTTGTTGCGCAGCAGCGCGGACAGGATGGGACGGATTTCCATGTCGTCTCTCTCTTAAATGGACAATGGGGTTACTGCGATTTGAGCTGGATCGCCGGCGTCACCTGGCAGGCGCGCCAGGTCGGCAGCAGGCCGGCCAGCAGCGCCGCCGCCACCGACAGCACGAAGGTCAGGCCCAGCATCTGCCAGTCCATGTGCGCCATGGCCGCCACTTCCGTGCCCTGCATGCCGATCAGCGCCAGCGCGCCGAAGGCGAGGCCGAGCCCGAGCAGGCCGCCGGCCAGGCCGATGACGCCGGTCTCGACCAGGAACTGGCGGAAGATCTCGCGGCGCGAGGCGCCGAGCGCGCGGCGTACGCCGATCTCGGACGCGCGCACCGAGAACTTGGCCAGCAGCAGGCCGATCGTGTTCACCAGGCACAGCGCCAGGAAGCCGAACGCCAGCCAGACCGACAGTTTGCTGTCGTTGTCGACGATCTTCAGCACGTCCATCCACTCCATCACGTGGTACAAGTGGTTCGGCGCAGTGCGCTTGAAGCGGCCGAGTTTTTTCTGGTCGCGCACGTAGTTGTCGAGCCAGGCCTGCAGGTCGGCGCGGTCGCTTACCGCGCGGGTCTCGAACCAGAACTGGATCCAGGTGCATTCCGACGCCAGCAGGGCGGCATAGCCGGGATCGCGCCGGGAAGTGCAGCTCATGCCGCCGTTGTTGTCGGATTCGTGGCGGATCGCGGTGGAGAAGGGAATGAAGTAGTCGTCCGCATCGCCGAAGGTGTCGCCGCCGACCAGCTTGTAGTAGCGCGGGCGCGGATTCCAGGTGTCGATCACGCCGCTCACGGTGAACGGGAAACCCATCAGGCGCACCTGCCGGCCGACCGGATCGGCCTTGCCGAACAGCTTTTCGGCCATGGCGCGGCCGAGCACCACGACGTCGGCGCCACGCGCATCGTCGGCCTCGCTCCAGGCCTGGCCATGGAGGAAGCGGACGTTGAACATGGCGAAGAAGTCGCGCGTCGGCGCCATGCCGGACACCATGAAGGCCGGCAGGTCCTTGCGCGGTGGCTCGAGCGGCCCGGCGACGCCGAACAGCGCGGTGCGGCGCTCGCCCTGGCCGCTTTTCAGCAGGTTGGCCGCATCCTGGTAGCTCATCTGCACGTCATTCGGCTCGTCGCCCGGGGACCAGCCGTCGAGCGGGCCGTTGTCGACCTGCGGCACCAGCAGGCGCTTGCTCTTTTCGGGGATCGGGTCGCCCGACATCATGTGCAGGATGGTCAGCGTCGAGACGCTGGCGGCGACGCCGACGGCCAGCGTCAGCACCATCAGGGCGGTCAGCGCGCGGTTGCGGCGCAGGCTGCGCAGGCCGAGCTTGAAGTAATAGCCAAACATGGGCATGGGCTCCTCAGGCGGTGACCGGGGTCTGGACCAGCGACGGTCCCTTGCGCACCAGGTCCGACACCTGGCCGTCGATGATGTGCACGTTGCGCGTGGTGCGCACCGCCAGCTCGGGGTCGTGGGTGACCATCAGGATGGTGGTGCCGGCGGCATTGATCTCTTCCAGCAGTTCCATCACGCCGCGCGCCATCTGCGTGTCCAGGTTGCCGGTCGGTTCGTCGGCCAGCAGCAGCTTCGGCGAGCCGGCCAGCGCGCGCGCGATCGCCACCCGCTGCTGCTGGCCGCCGGACAGTTCGGCCGGATAGTGCTTCATGCGCGAGGCCAGGCCGACCTTGGCCAGCGCATCCTCGATGCGCTTCTTGCGCTCGGTTGTATTGAAGCCGCGGTAACGCAATGGGACGTCGACGTTGTCGAACAGGTTCAGGTCCGGGATCAAATTAAAACCCTGGAAGATGAAGCCGAGCTTTTCGTTGCGCAGGCGCGAGCGCGCATTGTCGCCCAGCCCCTTCACGTTGACGCCGTCGAGGATATAGTCGCCCGAGGTGAATTCCTCGAGCAGGCCGGCGATGTTGAGGAAGCTGGTTTTACCCGAACCGGACGGGCCGGTGACGGTGACGAACTCGCCTTCGCGGACGTCGATCTCGAAGCCGCGCAGCGCGTGGGTCTCGATCATGTGGGTGCGGTACACCTTGTTCAGGTTGGTCATGCGCAGCATGGCTGTGTCCTTTCAGTGACGTGTCGTTCGTTATTCAGTGATTGATCGCTCAGTTATTGATGGAGACTCGGCTGGCGTTGTTGAAGGCGTCGGTGCCGGCCACCACGACCTTGTCGCCCTGCTGCAGGCCGGACTGGATCTCGACCGCCGAGATGCTGGTGGCGCCGACCCGGATCGGGGTGCGGGTCGCGATGCCGTCGCGCACCACGTAGGCATAGCGTCCGCCCTCGCTTTCGACGAAGGGACCGCGCGGCAGCATCAGGACGTTCGGCTTTTCCTCGACCAGCAGGCGCGCGGTCACGCGCTGGCTCTGGCGCAGGCGCTTCGGCTGCTCGCCATGCCCGTCACCATCGAAGCGGACCCGCGCCAGCACCATGCCGCGCACCACTTCCGGCGACAGCGCCGACAGCTTGCCGGTGGCGGTCCCGGACGGCAGCTGGACCTCGGCATTCATGCCCAGGCCGAGGTCGGCCACATAGGTCTCCGGCACCTCGATCTCGACTTCGAGCTTGGACAGGTCGACCAGGGTCATCAGTGGCGCATTGGCGGCGACCACCATCCGGTTCTGCACGTTCAGGGTGCCGATGAAGCCGTCGACCGGGGCGCGCACGGTCAACTCATCGACGCGGCGCTGGGCTTCGCCCATCGCCAGGCGCGCCCGTTCCAGCTCGTTGGCCTTGGTTTTAAGGGCCAGCTGGACGTCGTCGCCTTCGAGTTCCGCCGCCTGGGCCGCGTGCTTCGCACGGATCTCGCTCGATTTCACGGCATCCTTGGCCTTCTGGAAGTCGATCTTGGCGATGATGCCGAGATCGCCGACGCTCTGGTAGCGTTCCAGCGTGCGCTGGGCCGACAGGCGGTCGATTTCGGCGGTGTCGGCTTCGCGCTGCGCCAGCAGCTTCTGCTTGCGGGCCAGGATCTGCTGGCGCGCCACTTCCGCCTTCAATTGCTCGTAGGTGGACACTTCGCGCTTCAGCGCATCGGACAGGTCGGGCGATTCCAGCACGGCCAGCACCTGGTCCTTTTTCACCGTGTCGCCGGCCGCGACCTTCAGGTTGACGGTGGACGGCGCCTTGGCATACAGGGTCGGGCTGACGGCGGCCACCACGCGGCCGTTGACGGAGGCGTCGCGCACCAGCGTGCCGCGGGTGACCTCGGCGATGCGCAGGCGCGCCGCGCTGACCGAGGCTTCGCTGCCGCGCCAGGACGACAGCAGGAAGGCGCAGACGGCCAGCAGGGCGGCGGCGGCGCCGATCCAGACGGCGCCGCGCTTGAGGCCGGCGCCGGCCGGGGCGGCAATGATGGCGTCTTGTTGTGAGGTGTCGCGGATCATGGTGTGGACATTCGGGTTTGGACACAGCGGTATTTGCAGGAACCGTGCCAACGCTTAAGTCCTTGATTCGATTGGTGTCCGCCCGGATGAATGCGCCGTCCGCCCGTGTCCGTCCGGCGGGCGGACGGACAGCGCGGACACTCTTTTGTCGGTGCTCCCTTGATATTTTGTAAAGCGTTCATAATTTCCCGGCATCACTATCCGGCCCGGCCGTGGAAAGCGCCTATGTCCTTTACCGTGTTTCGCCTGCCGGATTATTGGCGCCCGCTGCTGGCGCGCCTTGCCGCTTTGACGACGCCCGCTGAACCGGAACCGCAGGATTATCCGTTCGCGCCCAGCGACGTCGCCCGGCTGCAGCGTCTGACCGCGGACGATGCGGACGATGCGCTGGACGATCCGACCTGGCGCGACCTGCTGCTCGAGCGCTACGGTGAGCACATCTCCGCCGAGACCAGCATCTTCGGCCGCCAGGTGCTGTACCGCCGCCTGCGCAACGGCAGCGGCGAGGACGAGGCGGCCCTGCGCCGCACCCGCATCGAGACCCTGCTGGCCGATCCCGGGCGCCTGGCGCGGCTGCACCACGGCTTGCGCGCGCTGCGCCATGCCGATATCGAGGTGGCCGGGCTGCTGTTCGATGCGGATGCTTCGTTTACCTTGGCGCCGCTGCAGCCGGCGTGGCTGCGGGTCTGGTTCCTGATCCCGCTGCTGCTGGCGGCCTCGATCGCGGCGGCGCTGCTGCTGTCGCCGCTGGCCTGGCTCGCTACCGCCGTCGCGATGTACCTGCTGGTGGCGCCGCAGATGCGCTACCGCGAGCGCATGGAGGAATGGGGCCGGCTGGGTGGCGCGCTGCAGATGATGCTGCGCGTGTGCGCGCTGCTGGACGGCAGCGGCCATCCGCTGGCCGAGGATTTCACGGGCCGCGCCGAGGGGGTAGGCTGGATCAGCCGGCGCCTGACGCCGTCACCGCTGGTCGACGGCGCGCCGCTGGTCAAGGATTACCAGCACTGGTTCATGCTGGCCAACGTCCGCCATTACTTCAGGAGTGTGCGCATGGCGTTCGCACAGCGCGCCTTTTTATGCGAGTGCTACGACCTGTGCGCCAACCTGGAAGCCGACGTGGCGCTGGCGCGCCACCTGCTGGCCACGCCGCTGTGGTGCTGGGCCGGGCGCAGCGCTGCCCGCTCGCTGGCGCTGGACGAGGGCGTGCATCCGCTGGTCGCGGGGGCCAGCGCGCTGTCGATCGCGCTCGACGGCAAGGGCGCCTTCCTGTCGGGCCAGAACGGCGTCGGCAAGAGTACCTTCCTGCGCACGCTGGGCCTCAACCTGGCGGCGGCGCGCGCCTTCGGCTTCTGCTACGCACGCCGGGCCAGCCTGCCGGCGCTGCCTGTCGTCGCCAGCATGCAGAACGAGGATTCGCTGCTGGGCGGGCAAAGTCTCTACATCGCCGAACTGGCGCGCGCCAGGGAGCTGCTGGCGGCCGCCGCCGCACGCCCGGTGGTGTGCCTGGTCGACGAGATCTTCCGCGGCACCAACCACGAGGAATCGGTATCGGCGGCGGCGGCGGTGCTGGACGAACTGGCGGCGCAGGCGCTGGTGGTCGTGTCCTCGCATAACCTGGTGCTGGGGCCCTTGCTGGCGCACCGGCTGGCGCCGTGGCGGGTCGGGACGGGGGACGATGGCGTGCTGCGGCTGGAACCGGGCCTGCTGGGGCGGACCAACGGGATTGCGCTGCTGGCCGGGCACGGATTCGGGACGGCGGTGCAGGGCAAGGCGGAGAAGGTGGCGCGCTGGCTGGCGGGGCAGCGGGGTGGGGGTGCCGGGGCGGATTTGCTGGATGATGGGGTGGGGTGACCCCCGATATGGCCAGGCACACCAAACGTCGCCCCCGCGAAAGCGGTAAATAGCCCACTGGGCTATTTACCCCCATGCTGAGCTTCCGAAGTCCGCATTCCTGAAGCACTAAGGTGCTTTCGGCATACCGAATTCTGTTATTCAGCATGGATTCCCGCTTTCGCGGGAACGACGTTGATTAACGGCGCGGCAGCTTCACTATTGCAGTTCCGGTTGCGGCATCATTCATTTCTGCGGCTTCTGCTTCTGCGCAAACGTCCCGACCAGCTCCCCCTTGGCCAGCACGTGCCCCTGCATCGCCTCCAGCAGCTGGTCGCGCTCCGCGCCCCAGGGCACGTCCAGCATCCGGTCCAGCGCATACACCTGGAAGTGATAGTGGTGCGGCTTGTCGCCCACCGGCGGATGCATGCCGTACCAGCCGGTCGAACCGTGCGTAGTGCGGCCCTGCAGCACGCCGTCCGGATCGGTCAGGCGCGGCTGCTCCTGCAGGCCCTCGGGCAGGCGGGTCAGGCTGGCCGGGATGTTCCAGGCCAGCCAGTGCACCACCGGCGTGACCGGCTTGGCGTCCGGGTCTTCCATGATGACGACGTAGGATTTCGCGTTCGGCACCGGGGTCCAGCTCAGCGCCGGCGCCACGCCGTCCGCATATTCGCTGTACTTGGCCGGGATCTCGCCGCCGCGCACGAAGCCCGACGAGCTGACGGTGAGCGTGCCCTTGGCCTGGGTCTGCGCGCGGGTGAAGGCGATCGGCACGCCGCTGCCCTTGCTCGCCTGCTGCTGCATCGGGCCGGCCGGCGCCTGCAGCTCGCTGGCGGGCTTGGCGGCGTTGCCCGTGTAGGCGATGCGGTAGATCACGCCGTTGGCGTCGTCCGCCATCAGCAGCGCGCCATCCTTGGCCATCGCCAGGCCGACCGGGCGCGCGATGTGGGTCTTGTTGCCGTCGGTGAGAAAGCCGGTCACGAAGGGTTCGATCGAGCGCGCCTGGCCGTCCTGGAAGCGCACGCGCACGATTTCGTAGCCGGAAGGGACCTTGCGGTTCCAGGAGCCGCGCATGGTGACGAAGGCGTCGCCCTGGTATTCGGTCGGGAAGGCGGTGCCCTTGTAGAAGACCAGCTGCATCGGTGCCGCGTGGGCGGCGTAGCCCAGCACCATCGGCGTGCTGTGCGCCTTCCAGTCCTGCTTGCTGATCTCGCCGATCGGGGTGCTCTGCGGGTAGATGGTGCCGGCGCCGACCACGTGCGGCCAGCCATATTGTTTACCCTGTTCGATCTTGTTGAGTTCTTCCGGCTGCTCCTCGTCGCCGAGGAAGTCGATGCCGTGGTCGAAGCCCCACAGTTCGCCGGTCCGCGGCTGCCAGTCGAAACCGATGGTGTTGCGCAGGCCGGTGGCGACGATCGTGCGGCTGCTGCCGTCCGGCGTGAGGCGCAGGATGGTCGCGTTTTCCTGGTTGGTTTCGTTGCAGGCGTTGCAGGTGCTGCCGACGGTCAGGTACAGCATCCCGTCCGGGCCGAAGGCGATGGTGCGGTTGGCGTGCTGGCCGGCGTCGGGCAGGTCGCGCACCAGCATCTTCGGCGCGCCCAGGCGGCCGTCGGGCTGGATGTCGACCACGAACAGCTCTTTCACCGTCACCAGGTACAGCTTGTTGTCGCGGATCGCCAGGCCGTGCGCGCCGGCGCGGCTGACCACGATCTCCGGCTGGCTATCGGCGCGGCCGTCGCCGTTGGCATCGCGCAGCAGCACGACGTCGCCCTGGTCGCGCCGGCTCACATAGACGTTGCCGTTGGGCGCCACCGCGATGATGCGGGCGTTCTTCAAGCCGGTGGCGAAGGGCGTCACCGTGAAGCCCGGCGGCGCCTTGATGCCGGCCATGCGCTGCGGCGTGGGCTCGACCTTGTCGGGTTTGAAGATATTGTTCTCGGCGCTGTACCGGGTGCCGTCGCCTTGCTGGGCCCAGGCACCGGTAACGGTCAGGCACAGCAGGGCCATGAGAGGACGTTTCATCGCGTGCTCGCTTTCGGAAAGTGGATCGGTCGGGGGAGGGACCGGGCCATCTTTACGCAGACAATTGGTGTTGTCTGTTTGCGAACTCACCAATGCCGAGCCTGGTCAGTAATCCGGTAAATTCGGGGTCAGAGCAGAAATTCTGCTCTGACCCCAAATTTACCTGGATTTGATGTAGCGCTTAGTGGCGCGGGAGCGGCTTGCCTTTGGCGATGACTTCGTGGCATTCGCCCTTGATGGTGGCGTTGTCGTAGTCGGTCCAGCCGTAGCTGTCGACGTAGCGCTTGTGCTGGCGGAAAGCCGGGTTGACGACGCTCCAGTCGAGGCGTTCGCCGGGATAGTGCACGTCGGCCAGGTCGAGCAGGGTGTGGAACACGTTTTCGGTGGCCAGCCTGGCCTTGCGGTGGCGGCGCAGCTGGCCGACCTTGTCGGGGTGGCGCTCGGCGTAGGCGTCCGAATACCAGGCAAAGGCGGGTACGTGGAATTCGTACTGGGTGTTGTGGCCGTGGAAGGCCAGGCGGCAGCTATTGTCGTACAGGGTCTGGCCGTGGTCGGCCACGTACAGCAGCGCGGCCGGCCTGGCGCTCTCTTTCAGGCGGCCAATCACGCCGTCGAGGAACCAGTCGGTGTACAGGATCGAGCTGTCGTAGCTGTTGTTGAGCTGGGCCTTGATGCGGATGTCGGTGTAGACCGGCTTGTCGATGCCGTACAGCGAGGGCAGCCATTTGTCGAACTGCTTCGGGTAGCGGTGGCTGTAGTTCCAGTGGCTGCCCAGCGTGTGCAGCACGATCAGTTTTTTCGGCGCCGGATCGGCCACCGCGTGCTTCAGGGGGCCGAACAGGATCTCGTCGTAGTTGGAATTGTCCGTAAAACCGCCCAGGTTCAGGAAATCGACGACGTCCGCCTCCTTGGCGAACACGGAGACCGGGGTGTCGAACTTGCCGAACGAGATCTGGTTCGACAGCCAGAAGGTTTTATAGCCGGCTTCCTTGAAGGCGGAAATAAACGATTTTTCCGAGAAGCCATCCTTCAGGCTCTCGGTCGCCGGCTTGCGCGAGATGATCACCGGCACCGACAGCCGCGTCGCCGACACCGAGGTGATCATGTCCGGCAGCGTCACCAGGTTGGCCTGCTGCGACAGCAGCGGATTGGTATCGCGCGCATAGCCGTTCAGGCTCCAGCGGTCGTAGCGCGAGGATTCGCCAATCACCATCACCACGGTCTGCGCCTCGTCCGCGGCGAGGGCGGAGGTCGCGTGGAAGCGGAACTGGGCGCTGCTGCGGTTGAGTTGCGCCAGATAGACGCGCTCCTTGTAGAAGTCGACGCCGCGCGCCATCAGGCCGAAGGGCCAGGAATGGGCGAAGGTATCCAGGTCGAAGGGCAGTTTCGCCCAGTACGCCAGCGGCGGCAGGGCGGCGCGCGGCGGCACGCTGCCGGGACGCGGCGCGGCGGTCTTCTCGGCGCCCTCGTCCTTGGGAGGCGTCGCCTTCACCAACCGTGCGGGCGCGCGCGGAGACGAGGCGGCCGCCAGCGGTGGTGCCGCCACCCCGAATTCGACGCCATATGCGAACACCGCCGTGCCGACCGCCAGCACGCCCAGCACCACCGGGCGCGAGACGTCGGTCCAGTCGAGGTCGCGCGTGCGCCAGGCCGCGACCCAGCTGGCGGCGAACCAGGCCAGCACGCCGATGAAGACTGCAACCAGCAGCCACACCTTGGTGCCGAGGAACTCCATCGCCTCGGCCGGGCTGGTCTCGGCGATGATGCCCAGGTGGTGGGTGGAGATGCCCTGGCCGTAGAACGCATATAAATAGAGTTCCACCGGCAGCGCCAGGAAGGCCGGCAGCAGCAGCCAGTGAAACCGGGCCGGGCGTTTCAGCAGCGCCCAGACGCCGGTCCAGGCCATCAGCTCGATGCCGAGCACCTTGCCCGGATGCTCGAGCGGCAGGCCGAACAGGGCAGGCACGAAGGGCATGCAGGACAGCAGCAGGTAGCTCAGCAGGACGGCCAGGTTACGCGGACGCAGCAGAAAACGCGGCAGAAAACGCATCGGAAAACGCATTGGAAAACGGGGCAAGGGTCGGGCCATCGGCCGGAAGGCGAAGTCGGCTATTATGTCTTCTTTGCCGCAAGAAACGCTATTTCTTACCGGTAACTAAGCGCAACGGCGTGCAAAATGCCGGCCGACGATGGTTTGTTGTATCTCAATCACGACATTCTTTGGCAATCAGGCATCCTTTCGCCATTCAGGCTCGTCGAGAGTGACCACGCGGTTGACCCCGTCCCATATCAGGTCTATACTTGCGAGTTCTCGTTTTACTCTGGTCTTCGTATACGTCAATTCAGCCGCTCCCATTGGTGAGTGGCTTTTGGCGCCTGTCGGGACAGTAGAGCGAGACTAGGTTTCAGTCCCCGGAAGCACCTGATGAGTCCGGGTCATCAACGTAGTAACTTTGTTGGATTAAGAACGATGCCAACCATCAATCAACTGATTCGCAAGCCGCGTGAAGCCGCGGTTGTGAAGAGCAAGTCGCCGGCACTGGAAAACTGCCCGCAAAAGCGCGGTGTTTGCACCCGTGTCTACACGACGACCCCGAAGAAGCCGAACTCGGCACTGCGTAAAGTCGCCAAAGTTCGCCTGACCAACGGTTTCGAAGTCATTTCGTACATCGGCGGTGAAGGCCACAACCTGCAGGAACACTCGGTCGTGCTGCTGCGCGGCGGCCGTGTGAAGGACTTGCCGGGTGTGCGTTACCACATGGTCCGCGGTGCACTGGATACCCAGGGCGTGAAAGACCGTAAGCAGGCCCGTTCGAAGTACGGTGCCAAGCGCGCTAAAGCCGCCAAGAAGTAATTCTTAGCACTTTTAGCTTAATTAATTTGTTGAGTTGAGCCGGCCGGAAGGCCGAGTAAGTGAAAAACCATGAGGGTTTTTCGCGAGTGCGGTTCAAGCACTCAACTGAAGACAGGAAGGAATTGAAATGCCACGTCGTCGTGAAGTACCCAAGCGCGAGATCCTGCCGGATCCGAAATTCGGCAATACCGATGTCGCCAAGTTCGTCAACGTTCTGATGCTGTCCGGCAAGAAGTCGGTCGCAGAAAACATCATCTACGGTGCGTTCGAATACATCCAGACCAAATCGGGCAAGGACCCGCTGGAAGTCTTCGTTACCGCGATCAACAACGCCAAGCCGATGGTCGAGGTGAAGTCCCGCCGCGTCGGTGGTGCCAATTACCAGGTACCGGTTGAAGTTCGTCCAGTTCGCCGTATGGCTCTGTCTATGCGTTGGTTGCGCGAAGCCGCAAACAAGCGTAGCGAGAAGTCCATGCCGCAACGCCTGGGTGGTGAGCTGATGGAAGCGGCGGAAGGCCGCGGCGGCGCAATGAAGCGTCGTGACGAAGTGCACCGTATGGCTGAAGCGAACAAGGCGTTCTCGCACTTCCGCTTCTAAAAAAGGACCAGCCGGTCCATGGGCAGGTCGCCCCGGGATTGGCTCCTTAGTAATATCTGTTGTTCAGGCCGAGCTTCATTTTGATATCAAGATGCTGCTCGGTTTTGTCCATTCAAAGATTTAGGAAAAATTATGGCACGCAAGACCCCCATTGAGCGCTACCGCAATATCGGTATTTCCGCTCACATCGATGCTGGTAAAACCACCACCACCGAGCGCGTCCTGTTCTATACCGGCGTGAACCACAAGATCGGCGAAGTGCACGACGGCGCAGCGACGATGGACTGGATGGAGCAGGAGCAGGAACGCGGCATTACCATTACCTCGGCAGCGACGACCTGCTTCTGGAAAGGTATGGCCAACAACTTCGAGCCGCACCACATCAACATCATCGACACCCCGGGCCACGTCGACTTCACCATTGAAGTCGAACGCTCGATGCGCGTGCTGGATGGCGCCTGCATGGTTTACTGTGCAGTCGGTGGCGTGCAGCCGCAGTCGGAAACCGTGTGGCGCCAGGCTAACAAGTACAAAGTCCCGCGTCTGGCCTTCGTCAACAAGATGGACCGTACCGGTGCGAACTTCTTCAAGGTGTACGAGCAGATGCGCGCCCGCCTGAAGGCCAACCCGATCCCGCTGCAGATCCCGATCGGCGCCGAAGAGAACTTCCTGGGCGTGGTCGACCTGGTCAAGATGAAAGCGATCATCTGGGACGACGCGTCGCAAGGCATGAAGTTCGACTACCGCGACATCCCGGCCGAGCTGGTCGATCAAGCCAACGAATGGCGCGAAAAGCTGGTCGAGACCGCTGCTGAAGCGAATGAAGACCTGATGAACAAGTACCTGGAAGAAGGTGACCTGTCGGAAGAAGAGATCAAGATGGCACTGCGTCAGCGTACCATCGCGTCGGAAATCGTCCCGATGATGTGCGGCACCGCTTTCAAGAACAAGGGCGTGCAGGCCATGCTGGACGCGGTCATCGAGTACCTGCCGTCGCCGGTCGACATTCCGCCGGTCGGCGGTACCGACGAGGACGACCAGCCGGTCACCCGTCAGGCTTCGGACGACGAGAAGTTCTCGGCGCTGGCATTCAAGATCATGACCGACCCGTTCGTCGGCCAGCTGATCTTCTTCCGCGTCTACTCGGGCATGATCAAGTCGGGCGATACCGTCTACAACCCGGTCAAGAACAAGAAGGAACGTCTCGGCCGTATTCTGCAGATGCACGCCAACCAGCGTGAAGAGATCAAGGAAGTCCGCGCCGGCGACATCGCCGCTGCAGTCGGCCTGAAAGACGCGACCACCGGCGAAACCCTGTGCGACCCGTCGTCGATCATCACCCTGGAAAAGATGGTGTTCCCGGAGCCGGTCATCCAGCAGGCAGTCGAGCCGAAGACCAAGGCCGACCAGGAAAAGATGGGCCTGGCCCTGAACCGCCTGGCACAGGAAGATCCGTCGTTCCGCGTGCGTACCGACGAAGAATCGGGCCAGACCATCATCGGTGGTATGGGCGAGCTGCACCTGGAAATTATCGTCGACCGCATGAAGCGTGAATTCGGCGTGGAAGCGACCGTCGGCAAGCCGCAGGTTGCCTACCGCGAAACCATCCGCAAGGCAGTCAGCGACGTCGAAGGCAAGTTCGTCAAGCAGTCGGGCGGCCGCGGCCAGTACGGCCACGCCGTGTTGTCGATCGAACCGCAAGAGCCGGGCAAGGGCTTCGAATTCATCGACGCCATCAAGGGCGGTGTGATTCCTCGCGAATTCATCCCGGCAGTCGAGAAGGGTGTTCGTGAAACCCTGTCGAGCGGCGTGATGGCCGGCTACCCGGTGGTCGACGTCAAAGTGACGCTGACCTTCGGTTCGTACCACGACGTGGACTCGAACGAAAACGCGTTCCGCATGGCCGGTTCGATGGCGTTCAAGGATGGCTGCCGTAAAGCCAACCCGGTCATCCTCGAGCCGATGATGGCCGTGGAAGTGGAAACGCCGGAAGACTACGCCGGTACCGTGATGGGCGACCTGTCGTCCCGCCGCGGTATGGTGCAGGGCATGGACGAAATCCCGGGCGGCGGCGGCAAGATCATCAAGGCCGAAGTCCCGCTGTCGGAAATGTTCGGTTACTCGACCGTGCTGCGTTCGGCAACCCAGGGCCGTGCGACCTACACGATGGAATTCAAGCACTATTCGGAAGCACCGAAGCACGTGATGGACGCTATCGTCACCGCGAAAGCCAAGTAAGAATTTAGTCAGTAAAATCTAGTTAGTTGAGGACAGAGCAAAAAGCGGTAAACCTTGCTCTGTCCCGCAAAAAATAAACTTAAGGAAGATCAAAATGGCAAAAGGTAAATTCGAACGGACCAAGCCGCACGTCAACGTCGGCACCATCGGTCACGTTGACCACGGCAAAACCACCCTGACGGCTGCAATCGCAACCGTTCTGTCGAAGAAATTCGGCGGCGAAGCCAAGGCCTACGACCAGATCGACGCGGCTCCGGAAGAAAAAGCACGCGGCATCACCATCAACACCGCGCACGTCGAGTACGAAACCGCGAACCGTCACTACGCGCACGTCGACTGCCCAGGCCACGCCGACTACATCAAGAACATGATCACCGGTGCCGCCCAGATGGACGGCGCGATCCTGGTGTGCTCGGCCGCTGACGGCCCGATGCCGCAGACCCGCGAGCACATCCTGCTGGCGCGTCAGGTTGGCGTTCCGTACATCATCGTGTTCCTGAATAAGTGCGACCTGGTCGACGACGCAGAACTGCTGGAACTGGTCGAAATGGAAGTCCGCGAACTGCTGTCGAAGTACGAGTTCCCTGGCGACGACCTGCCGATCATCAAAGGTTCGGCACGTATGGCGCTGGAAGGCCAGCCGGGCGAAATGGGCGAAGCATGCATCGAGCGCCTGGCCGAAGCCCTGGACAGCTACATCCCGACCCCGGAACGTGCCGTTGACGGCGCCTTCCTGATGCCGGTGGAAGACGTGTTCTCGATCTCGGGCCGCGGTACCGTGGTGACCGGTCGTGTCGAGCGCGGCATCATCAAGGTCGGCGAGGAGATCGAAATCGTCGGTATCATCGACACCGTGAAGACCACCTGCACCGGCGTGGAAATGTTCCGCAAGCTGCTGGACCAGGGTCAAGCTGGCGACAACGTCGGCCTGCTGCTGCGCGGCACCAAGCGTGAAGACGTCCAGCGTGGCCAGGTTCTGGCCAAGCCGGGCTCGATCAAGCCGCACAACCACTTCACCGGCGAGATCTACGTTCTGTCGAAAGATGAAGGCGGCCGTCACACCCCGTTCTTCAACAACTACCGTCCGCAGTTCTACTTCCGTACGACTGACGTGACCGGTTCGATCGAACTGCCGGCAGACAAGGAAATGGTCATGCCAGGCGACAACGTGTCGATCACCGTCAAGCTGATCGCTCCGATCGCGATGGAAGAAGGTCTGCGCTTCGCAATCCGCGAAGGCGGCCGTACCGTCGGCGCCGGCGTGGT
>NZ_JAXSQX010000002.1:364216-1061464 GCF_034659755.1 Massilia phyllosphaerae | reverse complement strand
CCTTGGATTCAACCGGTCGACGCAACAAGTTGGCTGAATCGTTCAGCGGGTGTTTGATATTCTAAAGTCTTCCTTGGTCGCTCATTCAGTTTGCGGGCAACTTCATTGAGTTGAGCCTGCGAGTATGACGAGACATCGACGCCTTTGGGGAAGTACTGGCGCAATAGCCCATTGGTGTTTTCGTTACTGCCGCGTTGCCACGGGCTGTGCGGATCACAGAAGTAGACATCAATGTCGGTAGCAAGCGTAAAGCGCTTATGGTCAGCCAGCTCTTTACCCCTGTCCCAAGTGAGCGATTGATAGAGTTCCTGGGGTAATTCGCGTGCGTTATCGATCAATGCATCGATAACTGTTTCGGTGTCTTTGCTGGCGACTTTTACCAACATGACATAACGGGTCTGACGCTCAACCAAAGTGGCGATCTGGCTGTTACGGTCCCCGAACAACAAGTCGCCCTCCCAATGGCCAGGTACCGCTCGATCTTCGACTATGGCAGGCCGTTCGCTGATCGATACCGTATCTTTGATCCTGCCGTGGTTGTCGGTTTTTTGTGTGTGATGACGCGATCGGCGCATGATCCGGGGCCGCCGAAGATGCGCTAACAGCTCTTTTTTCAGCGCACCACGTGCCTGAATGAAGAGGCTACGATAAATCGTCTCATGCGACACCTGAAAGTCCTCATCCCCTGGAAACGTATGCTTGAGCCAACCGGCAATTTGCTCTGGCGCCCACTGTAATTGAAGTTTGGTGGCCACGATTTCTGCCAGCATAGGATTGTCCACCAGCTTACATGTCTTGGGACGTTGGGCACGCCTCCAGGCAGCATCGTCGGCACAGTTTGCTCGATAGCTCACCTGGCCGCCATTTCGGCAGATCTCGCGGCTAATTGTAGAAGGTGCTCGTCCAAGAAGTTGGGCGATTTGCCGGACCGGATGACCAGCAGCTAACGAGCGCGATATCTCTTCCCGCTCTGCCAGTGACAAGGCTAACCTTGACCGCTGCCTTTGCGCAGGGCGAATGCCTACAGACTCGGCAAGAATTCGCTGTATCGATGAGTGATTTCGATCGAACAGCGCGGCAATTTGATGAAGCGATTCGCCCTTCTTCCAACGCTCCCACATGAGCGCCTTCTGCGTTTCTGTATAGTAGATCCTAGGTCTCTGCTTCATCCGCAACACTCCTTCTGCTCATGCAGAGTTTAGTGTGTTGCATTGACCAGTTGAATCCAAGGCCGATTGCGGACCTTCCGCTACGTCTGCTTCCGACCCGAAGCAGACTGTCACCGTTCGGATCACAGGCCGTCTGGCAGACCGCTTTTGCCATCGAGCTTCGTGATACGCCATCGATTTTCGTCATGCTGTTCGAACTTGATCTCGTAATCAAAATCCGAAGTCACAACCAGAAGGCAGACGCGAAATTTACGGCTCGGGTCATGCTCGCTATTCCAGAGTTGCCGTCCAAGATTATTCAGCCTTTCGAACAGTTGGCTCTCTTTAAGGGTAGAGATTAGCGTCACTTCTGTAGCCGTGCCGTAAGAGGCGTTTGACCCATAGCGATCTTCTTCCGATTCAAACCGCCAATATGCATGCTCCCAACCAGGTTTTATTCGCTGCATCGCCGTGATGAGTTCTTTCGCCAGCGAGATCACTACCGGTGTCGCCCCATCAAAATCCATGCACAGTTCTCCTCAAGGTTACCAACGACTGCTCCTGGCCGATTGCAGATGTTCGGTAATGCTCAGTGTACCCGGCTGTTTCCCGCAGAGCAATTAGAGGGTTTTGTTAGACGTTCTTACTTGCGGGCTATTGCCGCTTTGCTCGCGCCAGGCTGGCTTACAAGCTTGACTGCTTCGCGCGCGAACTCTTCTGAAAACACCCGTCTTTCATGTGCTATGTATTACCTTCGATGGGGACATGAAACCTTTCGAAAGTGTCCATTGTGGTAGGGGTAAGCCACAATGACCGATTTCTACCGAGGCTGCATGCCGACCAAATCGTTTGCGCCGAGCTGGACTGTGTAATGTCCGCCTTCTGCCTTCGTGAGCACCAGAAGGTCGTAGGTCTTCAGCATGTCCACCAAACCCGAATAGCCATAAACGTCGGGTGAGAACGCGGGATCGGTGCGCTTCAAGTATTGGCCCAACGCGGATAAGTGCACTTGACCATCGGGTGTTTGCCCTGCCAGAAGGGCTACGGCATCGACGACGAACTTGGGCCGGCGTTTGACGAGGGTCTTTTCTCGCGGAGCACTGACCGCAGGCGAGGCTTTCGAGTCATGCTGGTTTTCCGGTTCCCCAGCTTCGTGCGCCCATTCGAAGAATTGATCACTGGCGTTTCTCAGCGCCGCTGGCGTTTTCGCTTCGCCGATAATGGATACCGTCGCGCCACGTTCACGCAGTTTGCGGCATAGATAGGCAAAGTCCGAATCGCTGGTGACAAGGCAGAACCGGTCAATACGACCGTCAAACATTGCCTCAAGTGCATCTAGTCCGAGAGCAATGTCAGACGTGTTTTTACCAGCAGCATACTGGAACTGCAGACATGGTGTGAAGGCCTTCTCGACTAACGCTTGCTGCCAAGTCTTTGCCAGTGTGGTGTGGTTACCGTACCCACGACGAAGCACGATGCGGCCAAACTGCGAAGCGATTTTTAACGCATAATCCAGAATGTCTGGACTGGTATTGTCGCAGTCAACAAACACGGCAACGCGCGGTTCGACGTAATTTTGCATTGTGCCCATTTCTGGTACCTGATCCGAAAAAAAGAATAGTAACTGTGCCTATGAGTATCCGATGTGGGGCCGCATACAACGGGCGTACGGCCCCGCACTCTGACTTACTTGCCTTTCGCCGGGTTGTTGCCTCGGCCACCGCCGGATGGATTACCGGTCTTGCTTGGTGCGTTGTCGAGTACAGTCATGATTTTCTCTCCTTGAAATCCCCGGCTTGAAGTTGCACGGCCCGGGGTGTACCGTGTCAGATGGTCGCGAAGGTCGGCCGCTCATCCGCGCAAGTCGAAGCAGTGTCACCGGCACGTAGCCAGTCCTCAATGTGCTGTCGGAGTTCGTCGAGATCCTTTTCGCGTACAGGCACTGTGCTGAATTCATCCGTGCCGGTTTCCTCGGCCAACACGATCCGGTAGCGCAGGTCTGCATAAATGATGCCTCTGTTGCGGGCGTCCCTCCGGCTTATGTCGACGGCACATCCGTTGACCCTTACGTGCCACCCCGACGTGTGCTCTGTGACGAGATGGGGCATGAGCGCCGTCCTGAGGTCGTTGGTAAGCCAGTTCATGAACAGGACTCGTGTCGATGACTCCCGTGCAAAATTCTTCTTGACGCTCTCCGGCATATCGCCGATGCCGCCATCTACCACCATGCGACGAAGCGGCTTTCCGTGGTTGCGGTCGTGCTCATCAACGACCAGCCGCAAGCGTCCATAGTCGGCTGGTGCCGTCCTGCCGGTGAAATCTGTTACGACGTCCGCATTCGCGAAAGCATGGGAATTGAGGCTCAGTTCCAGAAAAAACTCATCGCGCCACGAGGGGGCGGTCCAGCGCAAACCTGTAGCATCCGGTTGACAGCGTGTAAAATCGACAAGCATCCGGTCGCGTGTTCGTGGCCGACAGATTTCGATACGGACCCATGGTCTGTCGTACCACATGCGTACAGTGCTGTCGTTTCTGTGACTGCTCAGATAGGCCTGCATGACTTCACCGACCCGGTAGTTCAGGGAAGACACGCCGTCGACCACCTCGGAACAATTCATGATGCGAGACTTCACCGACAGGAACCAAAAGCCTCTGACATTTGCCGGTGCCAGGAGATCGCTTTCGGACAGATGGGTCAGGTTGACTAGGTCGGCAACCGTGGTCGGGTTTCTGACAAGTTGTACCTGCTCGATATGTTCTGCAATGTCCTCGGCAAGGTATTGTAGAGCGTTTACCTCATTGTCCTTGGCATGACGGGCCAACAGCTCGCGTAGGGCAAGGTTCTCTCCAGTGTCCAATTGCTGCGCCAAGAGGGCTTGCATGTGCATCAGGTAGGCATTCGGATCCGGCTGTTCGAGGCCTTGCAACAGCGGAACGGACACGCCAAGAACCTTTGCAAGTGCTGTCGCATAGCTGATGCTAATCTGTCCAGTTTCTTCAATACGTTGATAGTCGCGGACAAGAGACTCGGTCTCGGGCTTGTCCAACTGTTGAGCGATCTTCAAGGCAAGCGCCGCCTGGGTTAGTCCCTTTTCCTCGCGCAGGGCGCGGAGCCGGGTGTGATCGATTGCGAATGATGGTCGTCCCATTTTGTTCCCCGTTCAGTAAGTGGGAACATAATCTGCGAAAGCGTTTATGTCGTCTAGCGGCATAAACACGTCATAAACCGGCGAGCTAGGTTTGGGCCCAAGGTCATTGCTCGCCAATCCATGATCGTCGCCCGTAGATTCCTGTCAGCGGGCTAATTTGGAACTTCGTGAAGTGCCACTTTTGTCTACACCGTGTAGGCGCTGATGTACACCGGCAGGCTTTGTCAGCCGTTCAATGGTAGATCGCCAAATGCGACCCGGAGGCGCCTTGGAAGGATGCGAACCAAGTAGTCACGAGTGAAACCGGGTAGTGGAGTCGCGCGATCGTGCAAATGTGGTCGGCTGCCTTTGGGGGATTTGCAATGGGTCGGAAGATAAGCTGCTACAAACGACCAAAGGTCATCGGGGAGAGATGCCTGGACCATGGCATCAGTCCGTTCGGGAACACCGAGGTCGAACTAGCTGCCAACTATGCCTGTGTACTTCCGCTTTCGACCCAAAGCGGACTTTGCGTTCGCCTAAATTGCACGACATGGTCTTCAACAGGCAATGTGATTACAGTAAATTCGAAAGGTCTAGTCGATTGCTTGCGGTGATTAGTCTGTTGCCTCGCAACTGCGTGAAGTTGATGCACGTGCAGCAGACTGTCTCATGTTTCCCGCTTTCTCACTTGTCTTAATGGACTTGAAGATCCGGTGCTGCGTTCGCAGCGTGATATGCAAGGTGGATAAAAAGCATTGTCGAATTTCTTTACATTTGAGATACCGAAATAGCCCTTAAAAATCTTAAGTTGATGAATATCAACGATTATTTATTTACGGCACACTAATTGCTTATGTACTTCAGCATAATTAACTAAGGATCGTCATGAAAAACCTCTTCGCTACCGCCGCTATTGTCCTGGCAAACACGCTCGCGCTCTCCCACGCCCATGCGACTCCGTTCACGAACGGCAATTTTGAGAACGGCACTACCGGCTGGACGTACAGCGGCAACGTCAGCACCGCCGCCCCAGTCTACTTCGGCGCAGGTTCGGTGGCCAAAGATGGTAAGACGATGATCACCTTTAATAGCGGCGACTCGCCTGCCAATGGTTGGCTGATGCAGACCTTCGATACGGTCGCCGGCGCTACCTACCTCGTTAGTTTCGGTTACGGCATGGCCGGTGGCAACGGCAGCCAGGAACTGGATGCGTTTGCGCTAAACGCCAGCGGTGCAAGCTTAAGTACTCTGGCGGCGGTGTCGAACCACAAGGGTGACCTCGACACCTTCACGTTCATGTTCAAGGCCGACAGTACACAAGCAACGCTTAAGTTCATGGACAACACCCGTAACAGTACGGTCTCGCTGGACGGTGTGCTCGACAATGTCAGCGTTACCAACGTTCCGGAGCCTGCTTCCCTGGCCCTGGTTGGTCTCGGCCTGCTGGGTCTCGGTTTCGTAGCGCGCCGCCGTTCGTAAAGCGGTTTGGCGATTGCAAGGACTGGTGCGCCAGTCCTTATGCCTCACGTACGTGCATGGGCTGTTATTCGCATTTGATTTATTCAACAAGTGATGATGTGTCGATGCTTCATCCACTTCTACCGGTTGCGGATCCATGGGTATGTCTGCAGCCGACCCGAAGCGGACGTAACGAAACTGCTAGATCAGCGCTTGAACGGATCGATCCAGCCGGGCCGAAGTCCTGCCTCGTATTCTTTGCGCACGTAGGCGAGCGATTCTTCACATCCCATTTCTGGCTCGATAGCGCCTACGCAGCCCCAGCAATCTCCACCACAATTGCCTGAAAGCGGATCTGCCGGACTGTCGAGTAAACGTCCGCAGATCAGGCAGTATTCCTGCTTTTTGCTGTTCGTCATAATCATCGCGATTCCTAAACGCACTGTCTTGGCTGATCTCGGCCGGTCAAGCAAGCATAGCAGGTTGCCAAAGCGGAACAGTCACCAACGGTCACGACCGGCCCGAAACGACCCATTGCAGACGTCTAGGCCGCAGGTTTAAGAGCGCGCTTTTTCGAGCGATTCCTGCAACTTCACAATCAGGACTTCGACTTCGCTTTCGGAAAGATCTAATGGATCTCCATGCGAACCGACGGCGATAACGCACACTGCAGAGCCGTCGTGCCAGACGTCCAGACGGTCCTGCTCAAAGAGTTGGGGCATTGCACAATCCTTGTATACGTTTTTGGGCCGCTCTTGGTCGCTTGCACGCCTTGTGCTACGGCTGCTTCCGACCCAAACCGGACCTTGCAGATGGCTGAACTCGCGCTTTAAAAGTGTTGGATAACAAAGATCAGCAGGGCTGCGCCGGTGACAGTGAGCGCATATCCATTGAGGCGCACAGTCTTTTTTTTGCCCGGTTACTCTTGTATAGAAAAGCGTATAAATCCACCTTGTCATACCAAGGGTGACGACGGCGAAGATGGACCCACCATGTCGGTTGAAACGCCTTCCATAAGCCAACAAACAGTGCCATCACACCGATGAACGTTAGCCAGAATTGATCTCTCATCCCAAACCTTTACACGAGACAGCACTTGGTAGCGGGCGACCGCTCTTGGCCGACCTCGGCCGTTCAGCTCAGCATAGCAGGTTGCCGAAGCAGAAAAGTCACGAACGGTCACGAGCGGCAGCACCCGACCCAAAGCAGCCGTTCAAAACTCAGCCATTTAAGTGACCGCAGAACTACGCATTATCCTTCGGTCCCGTGCTCCACAAGTCGGCGAGACGTCTACCATCAGAGGTACCCAGGATGCCATCGATTGCCGCCACCTTCTTTAGGGCAAAACCAAGATCGAAGCCAGTCCCTGCTGCTAATGCCGAGGCTTCGTTGTGCAAGGCATAGGCAAGATGTGCCGCGAATCGTACATCGGTAGGAGCTTCACTCTCGCTTCCGACATATGAGGCCAGGAGCGAATGAATTTCATACATGGCATTGGCGATAAGTCTCGTTTCTGCTTCATCCATACTTCCGTCTGTCCGTCTAAATGTTATGTCCGCTGTTGGCCGATAGTAGGCATATCGTAATGTCCGCATCCTGAGCAGGCGTGCGATTTTGCTAGTTGCGTTTTCGGTTTAGTTCAATGTCCCATTTCTGAAGACGCTTATTTGCGTAGGCTGCCTTAAACGAGTTCTGAGATTTAGCAATGCGCTGTAATGCATCTTTGGCGCTCGTACCGCCAATATCAGCAAGTGCCCACGTCGCTTTACGCGCAAGCCCAAAGTACTCATCGTAGTTTAGGTATGCAAAATCAGCGTATGCGACCTCTTCAATAGCTCCTACTGCTGAGACGTCCCCTACCTTTTGAAGCGCGCTCACAACGTCTTCATGGCATGTATGCCATCTTGCCCGGCATAGGTCTATGAGGACTGGGAGACTAACTTCCACTAATCCATCATTGAAGGCGTATGCCAATGCAACCTCTAGTGCCTTCGAATCCTGTTTTTTGAAAGCGATTTCAAGGTCGTTAAGGGGCATCTCATCCTTGCGACCTTCTGCTCTCATTGCTCGGCCCAGTTGCGGTTTCGCCATGACGCTACGGTTCCGCACCTTATCCGTCAGCCTGCCGAGTAACCACTTTAGAAAACTCATCAGTACCTCTCAGGCAGTACGTCCATGCTTCGCCAACACTACGCTGTCATCGTCCGCTTCTGACCGGATGCAGACATTCCACAAACATCGATACCTGTTACTAAGTTTTGCCGGCACGTATGGCAATCGCATTTTTCAGGCTTTTGACGTCATGGGTCCACGTCGGAAGGACTAGTGAAATCAAAATACCTTCCAATTCCGACAGAAGGCCTATGAACAAGGAGATCCAGAGGAAGGGACCCGCGTAATCGAACATCACAATCATACTTACTGCGACCAGCAGCGACACCCCAAAAAGTTTTGCACTCAGCGCATGGTAGCTTGCGCCTCGCCCGAAACGCCACCAATCCAATGGATAACGAAGTAGTTCCAATGCGATCACGGTGCCGATACCCCAGCGATGCGCAAAGATAATTTCAGGATGACTAACCCAAAGACTTATCGCGATCCCAAAAGCGTAGATCGTGTCCGCTATGCTGTCAGCCTGGCGCAAGCCTGGTGTCGCCGTTCCCCAGCGGCGCGCCAGCTTCCCATCAAACCAATCAGACATTGCGGCCACGACGAACTGCCCCATCCACAGCACTTCAGGCAGTCCTGTAACTGCGATCCATATCGCTACCGGAGCGAGTAGCGCCCGGACAATGACCAACAACCAGGGTATGAGTCGTGTCAACGGATTCATCAATAATCTAAGCGGCAGTTAGCCGCATTCCTTTGCAACTGTGAAAAGCAGCTGGCGACCTGGGGGCGGCGTGCTAGAAGATGCCTGCCTCGCCTTTATCAAAGGCTTGCCGCCACTGTCTGTAGCCAACCAGTTCGGCGTCGCGGACCTGCTGATGGCCGACCCGTGTTTGTCCTTGGGCAGCGCCTACCGTGCGGTTAGGAACATGCCCGATCTTGACCGTCCAAGTACCTGCATCAGCCGCCACGCGCGCCTCTTCGAATGACTGGAATTCGGATTCACCGTATGCGGCGCTGACAACCAGAAGATAGTCGTCTTCCGTTGCTGTGAACTTTCTGCTTTGGATGCTGATAGACGTCCCTTTCTTTAAATCGAAACGATCGACCTTGAGAATTTTATTCACCGCGAATTTGCCATCGCTTTGTTTACTCACGAGCATATCCCCTTCGTTGAACGGAAATTGTTTGTATTCTGTTGGGAAGAACTCGCCAGCTTGTGTTGTCATCGAAGTAAAGATAACGAGTAGATGTAAGAGGTAACGCATTTTTTAACAGATAGTCTTTTGAGTTTGTATGTTCGGGGTAGTGCATTGCGTGCATACAGGAAGCAAAAGTTGTGCTGCAATGAACCCATTCGGCGCGTGAAAGATCGCATGAATGAAAAAAGCAGCCCGCAGGCTGCTTTTCGTGGACTTCTGAAACGCTTACCACCAGGCCCCATAGATCGCCGCCAGCATCACGCAAATCACCGCCGACCCCAGTGCAAAGCCGCCATCGACGCGGAACAGCGAGCGGTCGACGATCATGCGCTTGGCGCTGCCGTCCTTGCGGCCCATGGTGCTGATCAGGGCCATGCCGGCCACCACCAGGGCGAACACGATCAGCATGCGGTCCAGGAACGGGATCTCGTAGACGCCGCTGCCGTTGTCGACGGCGAAGCCGATCGGCGCCAGGAATCGCAGGTCCATCATTTCAGGCAGGAACTTCAGGACGATCGAGAACACCAGGCCGCCGATGGTCGCGAACATCGCCGCGGCGGCGGTCGTGCGCTTCCAGAAGAAGCCGAGCAGGAACATGGCCAGGATGCCGGGCGAGACGAAACCGGTGTATTCCTGGATGTACTGGAAGCCGCCTTTCTTGTCGATGCCCATCATCGGCGCGATGATCACGGCCAGGGCCATGGCGACCACCACGGTGACGCGGCCGATCCACACCATTTTCTTTTCGCTGGCTTCCGGGTGGAAGCGCTTCTTGTAGATGTCAAGCGTGAAGATGGTGGCGATCGAGTTGGCCTTGCCGGCCAGCGAGGCGACCACGGCGGCGGTCAGGGCGGCGAAGGCGACGCCTTTCAGGCCGGCCGGCAGCAGCGCCAGCAGGGTGGGGTAGGCGCGGTCGGGATTCAGCTCGCCGCCGACGCGCATGGCGTCGCCCAACGCGCCGGACTTGTCGAGTGCGAAGGCGGCGATGCCCGGCAGCACGATGATGACCGGCATCAGCAGCTTCAGGAAGGCCGCGAACAGCAGGCCCTTGCGTGCGGTCGGCAGGCTGGCGCCGAGCGCGCGCTGGGTGATGTACTGGTTGCAGCCCCAGTAGTTCAGGTTGACGATCCACATGCCGCCGATCAGGGTCGACAGGCCGGGCAAGTCCATGTAGTTCGGATTACCGCGTGCCAGCACCATGTCGAAGTGGTCGCGGGCGCTGTGGAACAGGCTGGTGGCGCCGTGCAGCACGCCCTTGCCGCCGCTGATGGTGGCGACCAGTTCCAGCGCCAGTACGGTGGTGACCAGGCCGCCAACGATCAGGCATAACACCTGGATCACGTCGGTGTAGCCGATCACCTTCATGCCGCCCAGGGTGATCACCACCGCGAAGGCCGCCAGGAAGATCATGCAGGCGAACAGGTTGAGGCCGGCGATGGAGGCGATCGCGATCGCGCCCAGGTACAGGATCGAGGTCAGGTTGACCACCACGTACAGGCCGAGCCAGAACAGGGCCATGGTGGTGGCCACCGCCTTGCCGTAGCGCTGCTCGAGGAACTGCGGCATCGTGTAGATGTGGTTCTTCAGGTACACCGGCATGAAGAACACGGCCACGATGACCAGGGTGGCGGCCGCCATCAGCTCGTACACGGCGATCGCCATGCCGATGCGGTAGCCGGAGCCGCTCATGCCGATAAATTGTTCGGCCGAGATGTTGGAAGCGATCAGCGAGGCGCCGATGGCCCACCAGGTGAGCGAGCCTTCGGCCAGGAAGTAATCGTGCGATTCGCGGCCGGAGCTGGATTTCTTGCGGCGGTAGACCCACAGGCCGTAGCCGGCGACGACCACGAAGTAGACCAGGAAAACGAAGGTATCGAGGGTGGAGAATGAAGTCATGGGGCTGGTTGTCTCTGTGCGCCAGGGTGCGGGCTTGCCCCTTTGCTTGTTATGTCGATGTTGAATCTGTGCTCAAGACATGCAGGACTGTTGCTGCCCGCCGGCATGTTATCGATTTCATCGAGCTTATCGGAAATATTGTGAATATGCTATAAGCGTTCCGGTCAAGCTGTATCTTTTTTGCAAGCAGCCGCCTCTGCCGGGCTTGCTGAACGGTGAGAATCATTGTAGGCGAGCATGTACTCCGGAAAATCGCCCCCAGTGAAACAATCACGCGCTTGATTCAGAACGGTGCCTGCGACATCATGTGGCACCGCCGAGTTCGCTGACCCGGACCACATAACAATCGATAAGGAAGCCCATGAGACAAGCATTCACCCCCACGCTCCTCGCCACCTTGCTGCCGCTGGCCCTGGCCGGCTGCGCCGCCACCGGTTCCGGATCGGGCGCTGCGCCGGATGGCCTCGGCGCCGCCAACCCGAGCGCCGGCACCGTCGCGGGCACCTTGCAGGGCATTCAGGAGGCCGGGGTGAAGGCGTTCAAGGGCATTCCCTACGCCCAGGCCCCGGTCGGCGCGCTGCGCTGGCAGGCGCCGCAGCCGGCCCCGGCCTGGAGCGGCGTGCGCCAGGCCGCCGCCTTCGCGCCGCGCTGCATGCAGCTGCCGCTGTTCTCGGACATGGTGTTCCGCTCGAACGGCATGAGCGAGGATTGCCTGTACCTGAACGTCTGGACCCCGGCCGCGCGCGCCAATGACGGCTTGCCGGTGCTGGTCTACTTCTATGGCGGCGGCCTGCAGGGCGGCGACGGCTCGGAACCGCGCTATGACGGCGCCGCCATGGCGCGCCAGGGCATCGTCGCCGTCACCGTGAATTACCGCCTGGGCGCCTTCGGCTTCATGGCGCACCCGGAGCTGAGCGACGAATCGCCGCACAAGGCGTCCGGCAACTATGGCTTCATGGACCAGGCGGCGGCGCTGCGCTGGGTGCGCGCCAATATCGCGGCCTTCGGCGGCGACCCGCGCCGGGTGACCATCGCCGGCGAATCGGCCGGTTCGTTCTCGGTCAGCGCCCAGATGGCATCGCCACTGGCGAAGGACCTGATCGCCGGCGCGATCGGCGAAAGCGGCGCGCTGCTCGGCCTGAACCCGCTGCCCAGCCTGCGCGACAGCGAAGCCGCAGGGGCGCAGTTCGGAGCCATGCTGAACGCGCAGACCCTGGCCCAGCTGCGCGCGCTGCCGGCCGACGTGGTGCTACGCGGCACTTCTGGTCCGAACACCTGGCGCTTCAGCGCCATCGTCGACGGCTACGTGCTGCCGCGCAGCCCGGCCGCGATCTATGCGGCTGGCCAACAGGCGCGGGTGCCGTTGCTGGCCGGCTGGAACTCGGCCGAAGGCGGCGCCGAGGCCATACTCGGCCAGGGCAGCGCGCCGACCGAGCAAGCCTTCCAGGCCGGCCTGCAGCGCCTGTACGGCGACAAGGCCGCCGCCGCGCGCCAGGCCTATGGCGGCGACGTCGCCCGCGCCGCGCGCGAACTGGCCAGCGACCGCTTCATCGGCTTCGGCACCTGGCGCTGGATCGACGCCCATGCCCGCAGCAGCGGCCAGCCGGTGTACCGCTATTACTATACCCAGCCGCGCCCGGCCACGCGCAGCGGCGACCCGGCGGCGAGCGGCGCCCACCATGCGGTCGAGATCGAGTACGTGCTGGGCAACCTGGACGGCAACCCGGTGTACGCCTGGACCGAGGCCGACCGTGCCGTGTCGCGCCAGGCGCAGGCCTATTTTGCCAACTTCATCAAGACCGGCAACCCGAACGGGACCGGGCTGCCGCAATGGCCGGCATTGGGGGCGCAGGGCGCCGCCAGCGGCACCGGGTTGATGGTGCTGGGCGCCGAGTCGAAGGCGGTGGCGGCCGAGGATGGCGCGCACCATGCTTTCCACCAGGCCGTGGCGCTGCCGTAACGCAGGGCACGGCGTCAGGCCGGGCGGCACATGCACGGTGCGTGCGCCGCCCGGCCGGTCAAGTCGATAAAATCGCGACGTAATCTGGCCGTAGGGCAATGCTAGTATGGATAAGGATTTGTCGAAAACTAACCCGGCCGATAACGCGACCGGCATGCGCCAGTAATTCACCACCGTCACACGCCAGCCGCTCCACCCCGGCGAGCACACGCCCACAAGGCGCGTTGCATGCCGGGCGGCCGTCATGCTCGATGTGGTGATCTATGCCGAAGATGTTCCAGCGTCTGACCAGACTCCGTCCCCGCGGCCTTGCCGGTTACATGGGGCTGGCTTTTTCCACCTTGTCGATCGCCCTGACGGTGGTCGTGGTCGAAGTGGTCGAGCGCGAGGCGACCCGCCACGTCGAGCACAGCATCGGCCACGGGCTGGGCGAGCTGGCGCTGCAGGCTTCCGACAAGCTCGACCGCGGCATGTTCGAACGCTACCGCGAGGTCGGCCTGATCGCCAAGCGCTTCGCCCTCGCCGATGCGAGCCTGAGCCAGGCCGACTGGCGCCAGATGCTTGACGACGTGCGCCAGACCTACAATTACTACAGCTGGATCGGTTTGGCCGACCCCGACGGCAAGGTGATGGTCTCGGCCGGCGGCCTGCTCGAAGGCGCCGACGTCTCGGCCAGGCCCTGGTTCCAGGAGGCGCGCAAGGGCGCCGGCCACGTCGGCGACGTGCACGAGGCCTTGCTGCTGTCGCGCCTGCTTCCACAGTCGGGCGGCGAGCCGATGCGTTTCGTCGACGTCGCCTTTCCCTTCCGCGACCGCGACGGCAAGGACCGCGGCGTGCTCGGCGCCCACCTGTCGTGGCAGTGGGCGCGCGACGTCGAGCGCTCGATCATCGAGCCGCTGGAGGCCGAGCGCCAGGTGCAGGCCCTGATCGTCGGCGCCAACGGCGTGGTGCTGCTGGGGCCGCCGAACCTGCAGGGACGCACCGTCGATTTCACCAGCCTGCAGGAAGCACGCGGCGACAACCGGTCCGGCTATGTCATCGAAAAAGGCAGCGACGGCAAAACCTACATGACCGGCTACAGCCGCTCGAAGGGCTATGCCGATTATCCGGGCCTGGGCTGGACCGTGCTGGTGCGCCAGGACATCGACAACGCCCTGGTGCCGGTCAAGCGCCTGCGCAGCTACGGCCTGTGGAGCGGCATCGGGCTGGCCCTGCTGTTCTCGATCGCCGGCGTGTTCGTGGCACGCTGGATCACGCGCCCGCTGATGCAGCTGGGCGCCGAGGCGGCCAGGATCAGCCAGGGCGAGGGCGCGGCCATCGCGCCGCAGAACCGTGCCTACAACGAGGTGCAGGCGCTGGCCGGCACCCTGAACGCCCTGGTCGGCGACCAGCGGCGGCGCCAGGCCCAGCTCGAGGAACTCAACGCCACGCTGGAGCAGCGCGTGCAGGAGCGCACCCAGGCGCTGGCCGAAGCCCTGAGCGTGGTGCGCCAGAGCGGACAGCGCATCAACGCCATCATCGAAAGCGCCCAGGATGCCTTCATCGGGATCGACCTGCGCGGCCGCATCATGGACTGGAATTCGCAGGCCGAGGCCATGTTCGGCTGGTCACGCGACGAGGTGATCGGGCGCTCGCTCGGTGCCCTGATCGTGCCGGAACGCTTCCTGGCGAATTTCGACAAGGCGATCCGAATGGCCAACGAGAGCGGCCACCTGGAAATGTTCGAGCGCCGTACCGAACGGATCGTGCAGACCCGCGGCGGCGTCGAGCTGCCGGTCGAAGTGACGGCCAAGCTGGTGGTAGGGCCGGGCACCGACTTCTTCAGCATCTTCCTGCGCGACATTTCGCTGCGCAAGAAGGTGGAACAGATGAAGAACGAACTGGTCGCGACCGTGTCGCATGAACTGCGCACGCCGCTGACTTCGATGCGCGCCTCGCTTTCGTTGCTCGATTCGGGCGCGGTCGAAGGCGTCCCGGACGATGCCAGGGAACTGATCGAGATCGCGCACCGCCATTGCGAACGCTTGGTGCGCATGGTGAACGAGATGCTGGACGTGGAAAAGGTCGAATCCGGTCACGTCCACCTGGTGCGGACCGACCAGGAACTGGCGCCGATCCTGCGCGATGCCGTCGCCGCCATGCAGGGCCATGCCCAGCAGGCCGGCGTGCGCCTCGACTGCGCCGCCACGCTGCCGGGCGTCTACGCCGAGGTCGACGGCGACCGGCTGACCCAGGTGATCACCAACCTGCTGTCGAACGCGATCAAGTTCGCGCCGGCCGGCAGTGCGGTCGAGGCGGCGCTCGGCTGGCACGGCGATGGCGTGCGCATTGCCGTGCTCGACCGCGGCCCCGGGATCCCGCCGGCCTTCCGCGGCCGCATCTTCGAGCGTTTCGCCCAGGCCGAGGACGAGGCCAGGCGGCGCCAGGGCTCCGGGCTGGGCCTGTCGATCAGCAAGAGGATCGTCGAAGAGCATGGCGGCCGCATCGGCTTCGACGACCGCGCAGGTGGCGGTACCGTGTTTTATGTCGACTTGCCGGTACATGCCGACGATGCGGCCCGGCCGGTATTGGAAAACGCAAAATGATGTATTTGCGTATGCCTGTTGCCTCGATGCATCATATTTTGCCTATTTGCTGAAAGTTTCGATTTCATATTTGCCGATTTGATTGAGTTGTGGCATAGTTGTCGTACGGCAATTAACCCATAAATCGCATCAGGAGCCTGAACATGTTCGCATCGACCTTTCGCAAAATCGTTCTGAGCGCAGCCATCGTCGCCATCGCCCCCGTCATGGCCGGCGCGGCGTTCGCCAAGACCCAGAGCGCGAATTTCGACGTGTCCATGAAGATCGTTGCCGACTGCACCATCTCGGCCACCGGTATCGATTTCGGGCAGACCCAGGGCGTGCTGACCTCGGCGGTGAGCGGCAGCTCGGCGATCAGCGTCGCCTGCACCAACACTACCCCGTACAGCGTCGGCCTGAATGCCGGCACCGGCGCCGGTTCGAGCGGCACCACCCGCTACATGAACGGTACCGGCACCAACACCAACACCGTCAAGTTCAACCTGTACCAGCATCAGGGCGCGACCCCGTGGGGCAACACCCAGGGCACCGATACCCTGGGCGGCACCGGCACCGGCGTGGTCCAGACCCTGACCGTCTACGGCGAGATCCCGGTCCAGGCAACCTCCACCCCGGACAGCTACAAGTCGACGATCACTGCCACCGTGTATTTCTAAGTGATTCGGCGTCCAGGCTGCCGCTCATGATGCGCCCGATTTTGCGCCCCATCCTGCTGTGCCTGGCCCTGCTGCCGGCCCTGGTGCCGGCAAGGGCGGCCAACCTCCAGATCTCCCCGGTCTCGATCCAGTTCCGCGCAGGGCAGGGCGCGGCCGGCATCAACCTCCAGAACTACGGCGACACCCCGCTGTACGGCCAGGTGCGCGTGTATGCCTGGGACCAGCGCAACGGCGAGGACGTGCTGACCCCGGCGACCGACGTGGTCGCCAGCCCGCCGGTGATGGAAATCGCCGCCCGCAGCACGCAGACCATCCGCCTGGTTCGCCGCAACGGCGCCCGGGCCCCGTTTGAAGAGACCTACCGCATCCTGATCGACGAAATCCCGCGCAACGACGCCGCCGGCGCCAGCACCGGCGTGGCGATCCGCCTGCAATACTCGGTACCGGTGTTCGCCCTGCCTGCCGACGACAAGGCCGCTCCCCGGCTCGACTGGACTCTGGTGCGCAAGGACGGCGCCTGGCTGCTGCGCGTGCGCAACGACGGCCAGCTGCACGCCCAGATCGGCGCTACCACGCTGAAGGGCGCGGACGGCAAGGAGCGCGAGCTCAGCAAGGGCTTGCTCGGCTACGTCCTGCCGGGCAAGGTACGCGAATGGCGCGTGGCCGTCGACGCCGGCGCCGACCTGGGCGCGCCCGGCGCGGCGCTGCCGATCCGCGCGCACATCAACGCCCAGCCGCTGGATGCCAGCGCGACCGTCGCGCGCGAGTAAACAGCGGTGGCTGGACGTGTCGATGGGGCCCAGACGCAACTGTGCCGGCTGGGCGCAGCCTTGCTGTTCGCCTGTGGTGTTGCCGCCGTGCCCGCCGCAGGCGCGGCGTCGGCAAACGATCACACCGGCGACCAGATGAGCGACCTGTCCGCTATCCCGCCAGCCGCAGCTGTCACCGAGCTCTATCTCGAAGTCAGCCTGAACGGCGAAAAGACCGGCCTGGTCGCGCCGTTCCGTCAGACCGCCAAGGGTTTGTCCAGCAGCGTGCAGAACCTGCGCGACCTCGGGCTGGACCCGCAGGCGCTGGGCGTCGCCGGCATGGACGAATTCGCGCTCGACGCCGTCCCCGGCCTGACCTGGACATTCGACCCCGCCGCCCAGACCATCGCCCTGGTGCTGGCCGATTTTCTACGCAAACCGGTGCAGCTGAACGCGCGCACCGTGCGTCCCAGCGGCAGCGGCAGCGCCGATCCAGGCCTGCTGCTGAATTATGACCTGGTCGGCCAGCTCGGCGCCAATGCGCGCGTCGCGGCGCTCAACGAAGTGCGCGTCTTCGGTCCGCTCGGGGTGCTGGCCAGCACCGGCAATGCCGTGCTCAAGGGCAGGGGCCAGCGCTACGTTCGCTACGACACCAGCTGGTCGTGGTCGGACCCGGCCACGCTGCAGAGCCTGCAGGTTGGCGACGTCGTGTCGCCTTCGCTCAACTGGACCCGCTCGCTGCGCATGGGCGGTGTGCAGTGGCGCCGCAATTTCGACCTGCGTCCCGATTTGCTGACCTATCCGCTGGCCAGCATGGGCGGCTCGGCCGTGGTGCCCAGCAGCGTCAGCCTGTACGTGAACGGCATGGAACAGTACCGCGCCGAGGTGCCCGGCGGTCCCTTCGTGATCGACCAGGTGGCTGGCCTGAACGGCGCCGGCCAGGCCACCGTCGTCACCCGCGATGCCCTCGGGCGCCAGGTCGCAACCTCGCTGCCGCTGTACGTCGACACGCGCCTGCTGGCCACAGGGCTCAGCGATTTCGCGCTGTCGGCCGGCATGCTGCGGCGCGACTACGGCGTGCGCTCGTTCCGCTACGCCGCTTCCCCCGCTGTCACCGGTTCGCTGCGCCACGGCCTGAGCGACGCCGTGACGCTGGAAGCCCATGCCGAAGCGGGGGCGGGCGTGGTCAACGGCGGCGCCGGCGCGCTGGTGCGCTTGGGCGAGGCCGGGGGCGTGCTGTCCGGCGCCCTGGCCGGCAGCGGCGGCGCCACCCGGGGCTGGCAGGCCAGCCTCGGCTACCAGTACATCGCGCCGCGCTTCGCGCTCGACGTGCAGAGCACCCGTGCCGGCGCCGGTTACGCCGACCTCGGCACGGCCGAAGGCGCGCCGGTGGTCGGCGTCAACGACCGCGCCAGCGCCAGCCTCAACCTGAAGCAGGCGGGCAGCGCCAGCCTCAGCTTCGTGCATTACCGTACCCCGGGCAGTGGGCGCGCGACGCGGCTGGCGGCGCTGGCCTGGTCGCGCAGCCTCGGTGGCGGCGCCTTCATCGGTGTCAGTGGCTTCCAGGATTTGGCCCAACGCGAGAACCGCGGATTCAGCGCCACCCTCAGCATGTCGCTGGGCGAACGCACCTCGGTCAGCGCCACCGGCGGCCGCCAGGGCGGCCTGCGCCAGAACAGCCTGGCCGCCTCGCGCGCGCCGGACTTTGGCGGCGGCTGGGGCTGGGGCGCGCAGAAGTCGACCAGCCAGGGCTTCGACGTGGCCCAGGCCCAGGTCCAGTACCTCGGCACCGGCGGCCAGTTCTCGGCCACCACCCTGCGTGCCGGGCATGCCAGCACCACGGCGCTCGGCCTGAGCGGCAGCCTGGTGGCGATGGACGGCACCGTGCTGGCGGCAAGACACGTCGGCCGCGGCTTCGCGCTGGTCTCGACCGGCGTGGCCGACCTGCCGGTGACCCACGAAAACCGCCTGCTGGGCCGCACCGGCAGCGACGGGCGCCTGCTGGTGCCCGACCTGATGCCCTACACCAGCAACCGGATCGCCATCGATGCCGCCGACCTGCCGGCCGACATGCGCGTCGAGCGCACAGCGCTGGCCGTGGTGCCGCTGGCCGGCGCGGGGGTGGTGGCCGGCTTCCGCGTCGAACGCTACCGCGCCGCCACCCTGATCGTGCACGGGCCGGACGGCAAGCCGGTGGCGGCGGGCACGCCGGTGCGGCTGGCGCACGGCCGGCAGGCTGCGGTCGATCCCGTATCCGTGGTCGGCTACGACGGCGTGGTCTTCCTCGACCAGCTCAAGGACAGCAACGAAGTCCTGGTGGGCGAGGGCGCCGGGGCCTGCACGCTGCATGTAGATTATCAACCGGGGACCGCGGGCCAGTTGCCCGAAATCGGGCCCCTGCGCTGTGCGCCTTTGAAGGAGTGAGCATGTTGGACCTGTTGAAACGACCGTCATGGTCGCCTTTGGCTCGGGCATTGCTGCTCGGCTTATTCCTGTTCGGCTGCCTGGGCCAGGCGCGTGCCGACAGCTGCACGGCCAGCATGACGGCCGTCAGCTTCGGACCGGTCGATTCGACCGCCGGCACCGATTACTATGCCAACGGCACGCTGAGCGTGACCTGCACGGTCCTGCTCGGCAGCGTCGGCACGGCGGTCGTACCCTCGGTCGCGATCTGCCTCAACCTGGAAGGCGGCAGCGGCGGCACCATCGCGGCGCGCAACATGCTGAACGGCGGCTCGACGCTGCCCTTCAACCTGTACCGCGACAACACCTACGCCGCGGCCTCGGTCTGGGGCAGCACCTCGGGCGGCAGCGCGCAGCCGGTCACCAGCTCGATGACGGGGGTGCTCGGCCTGGGCACGGCGACCCAGACCTTCACCATCTACGGCAAGATCCCGGCCGCGTCGCTGGCCGGGGTGCGCTTGCAGAACAGCACCGACACCCCGTTCACGGCGGATTTCACGGGCGCCGGCACCCTGCAGTACGCCTTCTACGGCGTGCTGGCGCCCGCGACCGGCTGCAAGGCCGGTACCACGGTCCCGTTCAGCTTCAAGGCCACGGCAACCCTGACCAACAACTGCTTCATCAGCACCAGCCCGCTGGTCTTCGCCGGCGACAACCGCGTGCTGGCGGCGGCCGTGCGCACCAGCGGATCGTTGGGCGTGCTCTGCACCGCCGGCAGCGCCTACCAGGTGTCGCTCAATGGCGGCAGCGTGGCGGGTAACCCCGGGGCACGCCGGATGGCCAGTGCCGCGACCACCGGCACGATCGGCTACGAGATCTCGAACACGCTCGACGGCCCGCTGTGGGGCGACGGCGGCAACGGCACGCGGGTGGTCGGCGGCACCGGCAGCGGCGCCCAGCAGACGCTGAATCTGTACGGGCGGGTGCCGGCGCAGCGCACGCCGGCGCCGGGCGACTATAAGGATACGGTGACGGTCACGCTCACCTTCTAGGCGACGGCGTGGGCGCCGAGCGCCTCCACCAGCGCATCGAAGGTCACCCGGCAGCGCGGGCTGTCGCGCAAATCCTCGTGCATGGTGACCCAGGTCTCGAACGGCAGCGTGAACGCCTCCGGCAGCAGCCGCACCAGCCCGGGCGTGCGGCGGGCCAGCGCGGCCTGGCACACGCCGATCCCGGCGCCGGCCCGGATCAGCGCCAGCTGGGCGACGTCGCTGTCGGTGCGCAGGGCGATGTGTTCGCGCCCGAACCACGGCCAGCGGCGCAGCGCCGCGCGCGCAAAGGGTGGCGGGCGGTCGTAGCCGATCAGGACGTGGCCGGCAAGCTCGTCGAGCGTGGCCGGGGTGCCGTGGCGCTGCAGGTAGGCGGCGCTGGCGTGCAGGCCGAGTTCGATGGCGCCGACGCGGCGCGCCACCAGCTGGTCCTGGCGCGGCGCCGTCATGCGCACGGCGACGTCGGCTTCGCGCTGGAGCAGGTCCTGCACGCTGTTCGACAGCACCAGCTCGACCTTCAGGTCCGGATGGCGCGTGTGCAGCGACGCCACTACCGCCGGCAGCACTTCGACGCCGATCACCTCGCTCGCCGTTACCCGCACCACCCCGCGCACGCCATCGCCGTAGCTGGCCGCGACCCGCTCCAGCGCCGCGGCCGTGCTTTCCATCGCCTGCGCATGGCCGCGCAGCGCCAGCGCGGCTTCGGTCGGGATCAGGCCAGTCTGCGAGCGCGTGAACAGCGCCAGGCCGAGCGCAGCCTCCAGCGCGGCGACGTGGCGCCCGACCGTCGGCTGGGCGATGCCGAGGGCGCGCGCGGCACCGGACAGCGAGCCTTCGCGCAGCACGCCCAGCAGCGAGCGATACAGCTCCCATTCGATGGCGCCGCTCATGCCGGCCCGCCTATACATTTTTGCATAGCTGCTACATCGCCTCATGCAATTCCATTTGACGCGAGCATGCCTCAGGATGGCTACATCGTCAATCACGGAGGCAGACATGGAACAGCGGAACACGGCATTGGTACTCGGCGCTACCGGCGGCATCGGCGGCGAAGTGGCGCGGCAACTGGTGGGCAAGGGCTGGGAGGTGAAGGCGCTGACCCGCAGGCCGGCGCAGGGGCAGGACGGCGCAGGCATCGAGTGGGTCAACGGTGATGCGATGACCGCCGGCGACGTACTGGCCGCAGCCCGGGGATGCGCCGTGATCGTGCACGCGGTCAACCCGCCGGGCTACCACAACTGGGCCGGCCAGGTGCTGCCGATGCTGGAGAACAGCATCGCCGCCGCGGAGGCGGTCAGGGCCCTGGTGGTCCTGCCCGGCACCGTCTACAACTATGGCCCGGACGTGTTTCCCTGCGCCGGGGACGACGCGCCGCAGCACCCGCTCACCAGGAAAGGGGCGCTGCGCGTGCAGATGGAAGCGGCCCTGGAAGCGTTCGGCCAACGCGGCGGGCGTGCCCTGGTCGTGCGCGCCGGCGATTTCTTCGGCCCGCGTGCCGGCAACACCTGGTTCGGGCAAGGGCTGGTCAAGCCCGGCAAGCCGGTCACGCGCATCGCCAATCCCGGCCGCGCCGGCGTCGGCCACCAGTGGGCCTACCTGCCCGACGTCGCCGCCACCATGGTGGCGCTGGTCGAGCGCCGCGCCGAGTTGCCGCCGTTCGCACGTTTCAACATGAGCGGCCACTGGGATGCCGACGGCACCGGCATGGCGGAAGCGATCCGGCGCACCATGGCGTGCCACGGCGTGCAGGCCCGCATCGGCGGCTTTCCTTGGTGGCTGGTGCCGCTGGCGGCGCCGTTCAACGAAACCCTGCGCGAGGTGAAGGAGATGCGCTACCTGTGGCAGCAGCCGCTTCGGATGGACAACAGTGGGCTGCTGGCGCTGCTCGGCAGCGAGCCGCACACGCCGCTCGAGGTGGCGGTCGAACGCACGTTGCGAGGATTGGGATGCCTGCCGGCGGCAGCGGCTCTTCGGGCCGGCCTGGCCTGATTCAGAAGTAGATCTGCCAGCCGTCAGTGCCGGCCACGGTCTGCGAAGGTGCGGCCTGGGTGGCGCCGGCAGCGGCCGACACCTGCACCGGCGCCTGGTGCACGCAGCTGACGTCCGGCGCGGCATGCGAGCCGTCGGCGACGTGCACGGTGCAGGCTTCCTGGATCACGAACCTGACCTGCATGGTGGTAGCGGCAGCGTTGCCGGCGGCAATGGCCTGGTTGGCGAAGCCGCAAACGGCGAGCAGCAGGGCGCCCAGAGCGATTTTGTTCATTGCGACGTCTCCTTTCTGCCCGTTAAATGGGATCAAATGATCGATGTCTAATGATACTCGATAGTTGCTATATGGAATTTTAGAGGAAAATCTGCACAGAGAGGGTGCCTCTCACGACGAATTACGGGTTTAGCCGGATTCTTGCGTAAATACGTGCAGGGTAGCGCAAAAGACGATTTTGAACAGACCGAAGTGCGCGATTGCGGTTTCAGTTTTATCGGCTTGTAGGGAAAAGGCCGTGGTCTAGAGTCTTTCCTCTAATCGCACGGCCGGCGCCTGTTACGCCGCAGCCAGCAGTGTGGCAGCGGCTTCGGCCAGGCCTTGCGGGCTGAAGGGCTTGACGATGTAACGGTCGGCGCCGGCAGCCAGGCCGGCTTCGACGTCGCTCTGCTGGCCGCAGGCGGACAGCAGCAGTACCTTGACGTGGCGCGTTTCCGGGTCGGACTTGATGGCGCGGCAGACGTCGAGGCCGCTATCACCCTTGCCCAGCCAGACATCGAGCGTGACCAGGTCTGGCTTTTCGGCGCGCACCAGCGCCAGGCCCTGGACGGCGCTCGATGCCAGCACCACGCGGCCCAGCGATTTCAGGCTGAGGCGGACCAGCAGGCGCAGATCGTCCTGGTCCTCGACGATGAGAATGGTCTTATCCATGGTCGGGTAACGCGGGCAGCCAGACGGTCACCGCGGTGCCGGCACCGGGACGCGATTCGATGTCGGCATGGCCGCCGTGCAGTTCAATGATTTCCTTGAAGATGGTCATGCCGAGTCCACTGCCTTGTACGTTCTGGGCGTCGCCGGCGCGGTAGAACGCGTCGAAGATATGTGCCTGTTGCTCAGGGGTCATGCCGATTCCGCGGTCTGCGACCCGGATCGCCACCATGAGTTTAGCATTTTGGCGCAGGGCCGCCGTGCTGATGTCGATCCGGCTGCCCTCGCTCGAGTACTTGATGGCGTTGCTGACGATATTCGTCAGCGCCTGCTGCATCTTGGCCGGGTCGGCGGCGACCGCCGGCAAGCCGTCTTCGAGTTCGGTGCGGATGCGGTGGTTCTGGCCCAGCCCGTTCAGCCCGGTCAGCGTCGATTCCACCAGTTCGGCCACGTTGACGCGGCCGATGCTCATCCCCTCGGTGCCGCCGGCCTCGATGCGGGCCAGGTCGAGCATCTGGTTGATCAGGTCGACCAGGCGCGCGGCCTGGCGGTGGATGATGTCGAGCAGTTCGCGGCTGGTGGCGGCGTCGAAATCGCGCTTGAGCAGCAGCTCGGAAAATCCGAGGATGCTTGCCATCGGCGTGCGCAGTTCGTGGGTGGCGGTGGTGAAATGCTTGCGCCGGCGCTCCTCGGTGGCGCGATTGCGCTGCGCCTGTTCGTGCTGGCGCGTGACGTCGCGCACGATCACGGCGTAGCGCTGCTGGCCGACCAGGCACATCGGCGCCACCTTGACTTCGATCGGGAAGCTCGAGCCGTCCAGGCGGTAGCCGCCGCCTTCCTGCGGCGGCGCGTCCGGGCTGTGTTCCGGGTCGAGCAGCACGGCGGCATCCTCGCCCAGCAGCGCGGATGAGAGGCGGCCGGTCAGGCCGCCGGTGTCCGAGCCGAACATGTGTTCCGCCGCCGGGTTGCCGCAGATGACGCTGCCGGCGCGGTCGAGCATCAGCACCCCGTCCGGAATATGCTCGAGCAGGCCGCGCATCCAGGCATCGCTGTCGCTGCGGCGATCATGGGCACGGCGCAGTTCGGCCGCCGCGATTTCGTTGGAGACCATGCCGGCCAGGTCGCGTAGCAGCGCGCGCTGGTCGGCGTCGAGGCCGCGTGGCGACGTGTCCAGGATGCACACGGTACCGATGCGGCTGCCGTCCGGCGCCGCCAGCGGGTAGCCCGCGTAGAAGCGCGCGCCGTGTTCGGTCACGAAGGGATTGTCGGCGAAGCGCTCGTCGCAGGTCGCATCCTCGACCACCATCAGGCCATCCTGCAAGATGGTGTGGGCGCAGAACGAACTGGCGCGCTCGGTGTGCGCGAATGGCATGCCGACGCGCGACTTGAACCATTGGCGCTCGGCGTCGATCAGGGTGACCATGGCGACCGGCACACCGAACAGGCGCGCGGCCATGCGGGTGATGCGGTCGAAACGTTCGTCGGGGGCGGTGTCGAGGATGTTCAGGTCAAGCAGGACCTGCAGCCGATGCGCTTCCTCTAGGGGCACGGGCGAAGCCAGCATATGAAAACATTCGGTAATGGTGCGGTTGGTGTCAGTGCTCCACTGCGGCAGCCTGGACAGGCAGCAGCACACGTTCGACGGCTTCACGCAGGTCCCGGAAGGGGACCGGTTTCGAGAAGAAGGGGATATCGGCCGGCAAGCCCATCGAGCCTACCGTGGTTTTGTCCAGGCCGCTCACGACAACGATCGCCATGCCGGCATGCGTCGGATCCAGACGCAGCGTGCGGATCATGCGGAAGCCGTCCATGCCGGGCATGCTGAGGTCGCTGATCAAGAGATCCGGCTTGTCGGCGCCGATCTTGATCAGCGCTTCGAAACCATTGTGGGCCTTGATGAGATCGATCGGCGAGTCCCAACCCATCATTTCCAGCTCGTACAGGCGCAGCAGCGTGGCGTCGTCGTCGACGACCAGGACTTTCTTGCGCGTGCTAGGCGCCGGCTGCTGTGCCACGGGCGCGGTGCTGGACGGTACCAGCGCTTCGCGGCGCTGGTCGACCAGCCTGTTCACCGACTGCATGGTGATGCGGCGATGCCCACCGGCGGTCTTCCATGCTTGCAGGATGCCGCTCTCGACCCACAGCTGGATCGTGCGGTGCGACACGCCGATGATGCTGGCCGCTTGCTTGGTCGAACAGAAGTCATCCGCCCCCGGGAAGGTGGCGCCCGTGTCGGTCTCGTTAGAATAGTTATGTGCGGCAATTTTCATATTTATCGATTTTAACGTTTTGGTGTCGAACGTCAAGTTTTTGACACATCCTTCAACGACGGCGACGCCCGAAAACGGGGGGAGTCTCCTTTCCCCCACACATCGCCTTCCACCTGGAGCAAGCCTGACATCATTGCACGGTCACCGTAAAACTGACGCTGCCGCTGGCGCCCGGCGCCAGGCTGCCGTTGAAGGTCCAGACCAGCGGGCCTGTGGCGCCTGCGGCCGGCTGGGTGCCCAGGCTGCAGCTGGCGAGGCCGGCGCCCAGCGCGCCGCAGCCGCCGGTGTTGTAGATCGTGAACGCGGGCGTGGCGTCCTGCACCTTCAGGCCGCTCAGGGTGGTCTGGCCGACGTTCTGGTAAGTGATGGTATATGTGATGAGGCTGCCGGGCAGCGCGTCCTGCTTGTCGACCGCCTTGGTCAGCTTGAAATCGTCGCAGGCCTGGCAGATGCCGGTGACGCTCACCGTCATCTGGCCCAGGCCGATGCCCAGCAGTTTCAGGAGTGGATCGGCGACGCCGCTCAGCACCGGGGTCAGGACCGGCGACAGCGTGTTGACGACCAGCGTCTTCAGCACCGGCTGCAGCGCGCCGCCGAGGAGGTTGGCCACCGGCGTCAATACCAGGCTGGACAGGCCGGTGCTCAGGATGGTGGTGCGCAGCGCCAGGTTGTTGACGAGGCTGTTGGTCAAGCCGGTGACGAAGGCGCTGCTGGTAATGACGGTGCGGCTCTGCGGAAAGGTGCCGGACAGCGTCACGCTGGTGGCGAACGGCGCCTGGCCGCGTGCCGTGCTCTTGACTTCGAGCGCGACGTTGACGCCGTTCAGCACCAGGGTGCCGATCTGGCCATAGTCGACGTCTGCTGCCGACAGGGTGCGCGTGCGGTTGAAGAACACGCTGTCGGCGATGCTGCCGAGGTAGACGTCGGCCACGCCCGGCGCCACCTGCAGGGTCACGGCCTTGGCGGCGGCATCGATGGCGGCCAGGCTGCCTTCGCCGCGCGCGGTTTCGATGTAGACGTCGAGGCGGCTGATCGCCACAGAGGCGCTGGTCACGCCGGCGACCGCGGTGAGCGTGGTCGTGCTAGGGGTCAGCGTGACCAGGTCGAGCTTCAGCTTGAGGCGTACCGCGGCCGAGTGGAACTGGGTGCCGGCCGGGCCGCAGGTGGTGACCGGCGGCTCGATCACCTGTGCGTACAGCTGCAGGTTGTTGACCAGGCCGGCCTGGCCGAGCACGCCGCCCGAGATGCCCACCGGCTGCGGCGTGGTCAGCACGTTCTTGTAATTGTAGAGCTGGATCAGGCCGGTCAGCATGTCGAGCGAATTCAGGGTGGTGCCGGCGAGGGCGCCGGTATCGGCGTTCAGCTTGAACAAGTCGCCGACGCGCACGGTGGCTCCGCTGCTTGCCAGGCTCGAGGACAGGGCATTCAGCACGCCGGCCAGGCTGGTATTCGCTTCCGCCCAGGCAGCCGCGCCCAGCGCCGCGGCTGCCTGGGCGATGCCGACGTTGGCGCTCAGCGCTTGCGCCGGGCTGGATGTGTTGGTGGTGGCCTGCAGCGCATTCAGGAAGCCGAGCACCTTGACGTCGCCCTGGGCCAGCGTGTTCCAGTCGGCTACGCCCAGGTTCAGGCTGGAGCCCAGCAGGCCGCCCAGCAAGGGGTTAAGCAGGGCGGCCTGCTGGGTGTCGACGCTGGCCAAGCGCGGGCCGGCGGCGACGCAGGCACCGATGGTGCAGGCGGCGCGTGCCGGCGCGCTGGCGAGCGCCGCCATCAGGCTCGCGGCGAGCAGTACAAAGGCCATGAGCAGGCGCGGAAGAGCGGAGCGGATACCGGTCGGGTACATGGTTGCGTTCTCTATCTGTCTATATTAGTTGGCGCGCGGCGACAGCAGGCCTTCCAGCGTGCGCTCGTCGAACTTCATGCGCAGGCGCAGGTACACGCCGCGGGCAGTGGCATCGGCGCCGGCCAGGTCCGGCTCACGGAAGCCGAGCAGGTTGTAGCCGGCCGAGACCCACATGTTCTTGCGCAGCTGGTAACCGGCTTCCAGGCCGGCGGCGAACTGGCGGCCGCGGGTGCCGCCGTCGACCAGCATCTGCAGGCTGGCGCCGAGGTCCCAGTCGCGCTTCAGTTCCTGGGTCACGCGCGCGGCGAACAGCTGGGCCACCGAGCGGGTGTCCAGGCCGCCCGAGCGGTCCTGGGCCACCTTGGCGGCGTAGCGCGCGCTGAACAGGGTCGCGGCGCGCGGCTGCCAGTTGGCGGTGACGCCGATCGCATGCACGGCGCGCTCGAGATCGGCCAGGCCGGTGTCACGCTCCAGCTTGTACTCGTACTTGGCCAGGCCGTTCCAGCCCAGGGTTTCAAGGGCACGGTAGGCGACGCCGGTCTGGAACAAGTCGGTGACCTTGCTGCTGCCGTCTTTGAGGCTGCCGCCCTTGCTGTGGGTGGCGGCCAGGGTGTTCTTGCCCAGCAGCGCCCAGGTCTGGCTCAGCTTGTAGGCGATACCGACCGTGCTCAGCACGCTGTTGCTGTCTTCGGCATGGCGCATTTCCAGGCGGCTGTTGGCGCGGAACGCAGGATCGCGGCTGTAGTCGACGGCGACGGCGGCGGCTACCGACGCGTTTGCGGCATTGCCGGCCAAGACTTTAACGCGCTCCAGGCTGGTGTTCATGCGCACGCCTTCGGCCACGGTCCACAGGTTGCGCAGCCCGAGGGCGGCTTCCGCCTGGCGGCCGTCGAGGCTGCCGACACCGCTGCTGGCGCCGCGGGCACGGTATTCGGTGAACACGCGGCCGTCCTTCATGTAGTCGGAATCGATGCCGAACACGGTGGCGTTGCGCTGCTGGCCGGCATTCAGGTCGTAGTTGGAACCCAGGCTGCTGATCAGTTCGTGGCGGCCGTAGAGGCGGCTGCCGCCGGCCAGGCGGTAGTCGCCGCCCAGTGCCACCATGCGGCGGGCGCTGTCGCGCACGTCCTGCTCGGCTTCGACGAACACGCCGGCCTGCGGCAGGCCCGGCACCTGGGCCGCGACCTTGGCACGCACGCTGGTCAGGTCCGGCTGGGCCAGCACGGTGGCAGCGGCTGCGTTCTCATGGGCACGGCGGACGCCACCCTCGACGCGGATGCCGTTGCCGAAGGCATAACCGGCCTGCAGCTCGGCGCCGTCGCGCGAGGCGCCGCTGGTCAGGTCGGCGGTGTGGATGACTTCGGCGCCGAAGCTGGTGCGCTCGTCGGCACGGTAAGTGACCCGGGCGCCGCCTTCGGCGCGGCCCTTGGGGAGGCTGGCGGCCGGGTTGTCGAAGTTGGCGTCGGCGCGGCCGAAGTAGACGCGGCTTTCCAGCTTGCCATCCTTGCGGGTGGCGTCGATGCGGGCGGCGCGGCCGGCGACATCCATCTTGTCCATGCGCGCGCCTTCCACGGTAAGCACGGTCCTGTCGTCCGGGCGCAGGGTGGCGTTGACGCTGGCCAGCCCGGTCTCGGCCGACGGATTCTTGTCGGTGACGTAGCTGGCGCCGACTTCGAAGGCTTTGTTGAGCTGGTACTGGGCGGCGACGCCGCCGATCCAGAAATTCGGGTTGCCCTGGTCGACTTCGTAGCTGATGCGGATCGTGACCGGGTTCAGGTCGGCGTCCAGGCTGGCGATCGGGGCGCGGAACAGGATGCGGCCGGTCAGCGGCTCGATGTCGTAGTCGGCATAGCGGCTCAGCTGGCGGCGCGACACCAGCAAACCTCCCTGGTTGCGGTCGCGCACGATGATCTCGATGCGCTCGCTGTTGATCACCATGCTGCCGCTGGCGGTGCGGTACGGCCCCGAGGTGCCGTTGGCGGCAATCTCTTCCACCAACTGGCGCGTGCTGGCGCGGCTGACGAAGGCATCCACGCTCAGGCCGTTCGCTTCGTAATGCTGGCGCAGGCCGTTCAGACTGCGGTTGTAGGCGCCCAGGTTGCGTGCCGGGGTCGCGCCCGGCGGCGTGAAGTCGCCGTATAGCAGGTACGATTTGTTGCGGTCCGCGCGCAGGTACAGGCGGCCGGTGGATTGGGCGTCGAAGCTGCGCTGGGCATTGTCGCCGTAGGCCGGGTAGTGCAAGGTTGGGTCGAGGTCGCGGAACAGCGGCTGGTCGTTGACCTTGTCGGAGTCGTAGGACAGGGTCAGCAAGGTGTCCTTGGCGACCTGGCCCTTGGCGAACACGGCGGCGCGGGTGCCGGCGTCGGCGGTGGTGCCGCTCTTCGTTTCCGACAGGCTGCGCAGGGCGTCTTCGAAGCCGTTGAACTCGCGTGCCGGCTTGCCGACGTTGCCCTTGATGCTCTTCAGGCTGACGGCGCCATCGACCAGGCCGGCGGCGACGAGCGGACGCAGGTCCGGCACGAAGTCGACGCGGGTGACGGCTTCCAGGGTACCGCTGCTGGCCTTGATGGCGGCCTCGCCGGCGTCCTTCGGCGCACGCAGCGCCAGCTCCGTCTGGCCGCCTTCGACGAACAGCTGCAGGCCCGGCTCGCGCGGATCCAGGTCGGCCTGTTCCCAGCTGCCGCGGCTGGCATCGATGGTGACGGCGGTACGGTCAAGCACCGGCACGCCGTTGTCGTCTTCCAGGCGCAGGCGCACAGCGGCCAGGCTGCGGCCGTCGGCGGCCACGCTCGCCTTGTCCAGGTCGAGGCGCAGGCGCGCCAGCTTGCCCGGGGCGATCACGTCGATGCGCCGGCTGCCGCGCGCATTGCCGAACTGGTCGCGCTGGCTGACTTCCAGTACGTTCTTTCCCGGCTGCAGGGCGACGCCGACGAACTCCCAGCTTTCCAGCTGGCGCGACGCGACGGTGGAGCGCTTGCCGACCTGCTTGTCGTCGATGGCCTTGCCGTTGGCGCTCAAGGTAAAGGTCGAGCCGGCAGTGCCCTTGATGCGGACGTTGGCCAGCGCGCGCGGCAGCACGGCACCGTTGTCGATGCCGACGAAGCCGAGGCTGTTGTCGAGGGTGTTCAGGTCGATTGCCTTGGCAGCCTGGGCGGATTTCGGTGCCGCCGGCACGGTGGCTTTCGCCGTCTGCGTGCGTTCCTGGTCCTGGGCGGCGTTGCGGCGGGCGCCGATCGCTTCACGCAGCGCCGGGGTGCAGGCGGCGATGGCGAAGTCGGCCTTGCCCAGTTCGCCGTCGTGCAGGTCGACGAAGCGGCTGCCGGCATCGCCGGCGTTGCGGTTGCCCAGGATCGCCAGCGCGGCGCCCTGCGGCAGGGTCGACAGGTCGACCTTGGCGACGTGGGTGCGTGGACGCAGGTCGGCGAAGCTGTAGCGGCCGTCGGCGTCGGTGACCGCATAGCTGCCGTCTTCGAGGTAGACGCGCACGCCCGGCACGCCCGGCTCGAACGCGCTCTTCAGTTTGTCGCCATCGCAGTCGGCGAAGATGCTGCCGACAATATAGGCTTTTTCGCTGAACACGCCGGCGCTCACCTTGACCTTGGCGGCGGCCACGGTGCTGGTAAAGGCGGCCGGAGCCGCGCTGGTGGCGTGGGCGCGGTTGATACCGTCGCCCTGCAGCGCGCCGGCGCCGATGCGCACGCGGTAGCGCAGGACCGACTCGCCCTTGGCGGCGACGGTGCCGGCTGCGAATATCAGCGAGGGGCCGCGCAGGCCGTTCGGGTCGGCGACGGCTGCGCCGTCCAGGCGCACGGTGCCTGGGACCAGGCTGAAGCCGGCCGGCAGGTCGTCGATGACGTCGACGCCGTTGAGGTCGACCTCGGCGGTATTGTGGATGCGGATGGTGTAGTCGACGACGTCGCCGACTTCGGCGTCGGCGCGCGACGCGGTCTTTTCAAGATACATGGTGCCAGGGATCGGGTCCAGGGGCACGTCCAGCGTCACCGCACCGGTGGCGGCGCTGACGGTGAAATTGGCGCCGTAGGAACCGTACAGCTGGATAGTGCGATTGCCCGGGAGTTTGCCGGCCTCGACCTTGGACGGAAAGGTGTAGTTCTTGGGTGGGACCACCTGCAGGCGGTACAGGCTGGGGCCGACCAGGGGGAACTGGAACATGCCGTCGGCGTCGGTGACGACGCTGCTCGGGGCCGGGGTGACGCCGTCCAGCGCGATGACGGTCGCCGCCGCACCCGGGGCGCCGCCGTTGCCGGCGCCGGTCACATCGATCAGGGTCACGCGGGCGCCGGCGATCGCCAGGCCGGTGCTGCTGTCGAACACGACGCCGGCCGGGTCGATCAGGATGGCGGTCGTCGCCGGGCCGGTGCCGCAGTCCTTGACGGTGGCGACCAGGGAATCGTTCTTTGTGGTCTGGACCGTGGTGTCGCCGTCGTGGGCGCCTTCGCTGCCCACCAGTGCCGTCACCAGCGGCGTGTTGACGCGGAAAATCCCGGTATCGGGGCCGGTTTCGGTCGCCTGAAAAGTTTCGTCGTCGCCGGTTTTTTGCGAGGCGATCGTGATGTCGACGGTTTCGGCGACCTCCGGATCGAGGTTGCAGGCACTGGCGTCTGCCTGCACGTACAGTCGCTGGCCCGGCACGCCGATCTTGGCCGAGGTACCGTAGTCGCTGCCGGTAAAGTAGCTGATCGTCTGCGGCTGGATCGCGCGCACCTTGTTCGACTGCTGGGTCACGTTGCCGCGCACCGGGTCATCGAAGCTGACACTGGCGCGGTTGGTGACGGTGGCGCTGGCGATGCCGTAGGCGCAGGACAGCGCGATCAGCAGGCAGTACAGGGCGATTTGACGGAGGGTGCGCTTCATGGCGGCGACGGGTAGCTGGATGAAGGGGAACCCTTCCCCGGCCGCGCTGGGCGACCGGATCGGGGCAAAACGGGGTTACGGGTTGATGCGCACGCCAAACGACATCTTGGCGGAGCCGTTCGGCGCCAGGTTGCCGACCGTGGCCTGCACCGCGCCGGTCAGGCCCGGCAGCGGCGAGGTGACCAGGCCCTGGGTGGTCTGGGCGCCGGTGGCCAGCGAGTACTGGTGGTAGGTCGTGTTGGCCGGGATCACGTCGTTGATGACCACGCCGGCGATGCCGTTGGCGCCCTGGTTGGTAGCGGTGATCTCGTAGCGGATGCAGGCGCCCGGTACCGCGCCGCTGGTGATGTTGGCGGCGCTGAAGGCGGTGTCGGCGACGCCGTCGCAGTTGGCGTCCAGGGCCTGGGTCTTGCTGAGCTTGAGCTCGGCGCCCACCGGTGCCGTGACGGTGACGGCGGTGTGCACGCGGTCGACCACGTTGGTGGTCGGCGACTGGGCGCGGAAATAGAAGTCCGTCGTGCCCGGGGTGGCGCCTGCCGGCGGCGTGACGTCCGCATACACCACGGTGTTGGCGCCGCCGGCGACGGTGGCGCTGGTGATGGTGGCGCCGCTGGCGTCCTTGAAGACCACGGTCCAGCCTTCCGGCAGGTTCGTCGTCCCGAAGTTCGGGTCGATACTCGACGACAGGTTGAAGGTGTCGGCGCTGGTGCCGGCATTGTTCAGGTACAGGGTGAAGCGGGTGGCGGTACCGGGGGTGGTGGTCTTGGTCTGCACCGCGGTGGTTTCGGCGCCGGCGCCGGCACCCGGTGCGCCGCTGCCGGCCGAGCCGACCGTGATGTCCATCACCGAGGCCGGGGCGACGGTGGTGACGTCGGTGGCGTTGGCGGTCGCAGCGGCATTGAACACGCTGGTGGCGCTCACCACCAGGTTGTTGGTCGCGCCGTTGGCGGCGCCGGCCGGCAGGGTCGCGATGGCGACGACCTGCACCGACTGGCCCGGCTGCAGGGTCGCTGTGGTGGTGATCGGGGTGGTGTTGTCGGCGATGCCGTCGCCGTTGGCGTCGGCGTAGAAGACGACGTTGGCCATCGTGAACGCGCCGGTGTTGGTCGCGCTCAGGGTGAAGCTGTCGGCGCCGTTGCCGTTGTTGGTGATGGTATGCGCGTACGTCACCTGGCCGTTGACGCTGCCGTTCTTGGCGGTGCCGGCCGACACGCTCACGCTGGCGACTTGCTGCACGACGGTGGTCACGGTGTTCGAGGTGGCACTGCGGGCAGCCAGGGTCGAATCGATGTAGGTTGCGGTTGCCGTGTTGACGATCGAGGTGCCGGCCGGGGTGGCAGCTCGCGCATCGATACCGACGGCGACGAGACCGATGGCGAGGACCAGGGCGTGCGGAACAGGATTCAGTTTCATGTGAGCTTACCTATAAGGACGTTGATTACTGCTTGGAAGCGCCATCCAGGCGCATGCGGGAGGAAACGGTGGCGCTGTGGCCAGGGGCGAGTTCACCCAGTTGCCAGCGCAGGAAACGGTATTCCGCGACCGGGACGGTCTCGGTGACTTGCTTGCCGTCGCGGTCCACGGTGCGGGTCAGCGGCACCGGCGCATACTGCTTGCCGTCGAGGCTGGCCATGACCTTGGCCGGCGCCGCGCTGCCGGCCACGTAGGCCATGCCGCCTTTGGGCACCGGCAGCGTGGCCAGCACGTCGCGGGCCGGCGTGGCGGCGCGGTTGCGATAGGTGACCTGGTATTCGATGGTGTCGCCTGGGAGGGCTTCGGTGGTGGCGACCAGTTGCGGGCCATTAGCGCCCGAGACGACCTTGAAGGCGTGCAGTTCGGCAGTCACGCCGTTGTCGGCTGCGAATACGAGGGCGCAGCTCAGCTGGAGTACGCAGGTTGTCAGGATGACCAGCATGCGCTTGAAGGTTGGTAGAAGAGTCAAGGGGATCATAGTATCTTCGCTTCGCTAGTGATTTTGCTGTTTCTATCGAATGTTTCGATTTGCGAAGATTACTGGATTTACTGTATTTAGCCAATAAAAATTTCTCGTTCGTAATGTTGTTTTGTGGAAACAAAACGCGGAGTGCGCGTCGTGCCGCAGGGCAGAGCGAGGGCTAAGGGCAGAGGAGAAATTGCACGCGCGTAGAGGCGCAGATGACCTGTCTAGGTCAAGCGAGGAAGGAAGCTAGGGGAAACACTGCCTGCAGGATGCAGGCAGTGGGCACTACAGGTCTGGCGTGTCAGGCGAGGGCGAGGATTTTTTCGACAGCGGCGCGCAACTGGGTGAAGGACACCGGCTTGGCGTAGACTGGAATGTCGGCCGGCAGCCCGAGCGAGCTGATGGTGGCGCGGTCGAGCCCGCTGACGATGATGATATTCAGGTCTCGCTGCTTGGGATTGTTGCGCAGGCTGTTGACCATGCGAAAACCGTCCATGCCCGGCATGCTGAGGTCGCTGATCAGCAGGTCGGGGTGGTACTCGCCAATCTTGAGCAGTGCGTCGAAGCCGTCGCTGGCCTTGATCAGCTGTAGAGGCAGGCCCCATCCGCCAATCTCGAGCTCGTAAAGGCGCAGCAGGGTAGCGTCGTCGTCGGCGATCACGACCTTGTACTGGCGTGCTTGGGCCGGCGCTGCGGATTTTGGATCGCGGTGGTCAAGGGCCAGTGCCTGGCGGCGCTTTTCCATCACCTTGTCTACCGAGGTAGAGGCGATGCGGCGGTGCCCGCCGGCGGTCTTCCAGGCCTGGAGGATACCGCTTTCGACCCAGAGCTGGATCGTACGGTGCGACACCCCCAGGATTTTCGCGGCCTCGGCAGTGGAGTAGAACTCCGTGGCGTCGATCGCGGCGCTGCTGTTCGGATTCGTCATATTTTAAGTCGGCAACAAAGTCGTTCATTTCTCATCGTGCGAGAAACACAAACATCGATCACGGCTTTGCGTGGGCAATGGGACAGGCAGTACAGTCTTTCCTCACAGGAAATTCTTTACCGAAGTGAGAATGTGTGATTATTTGTTGAAACTATAGCCGTTTTTACTAACTTGCGTTTAGGAATTGTGTAACTTTTGTCTACATCGATAACGTTTGTTCACTTACTGCAACAATTGCCGATTTTATGGATTTATTGCCACATGTAAAGGAAGATATTGAACAATGCATCGTTTCACATTTGCTGGTTTTTATGCCGCTCGACGCTTTGATTCGTCCTATGCCGCCAAGATATGGCTTGCCGTTGCCATGCGTGTAGCGCATCGATATACTCAGGCTATGTTGTATGATGTCTGATGACATCTATCTGCGCATTTTGACAGCCCTTCACCGTTTTCCGGAGCCTGCATGACCACCACCGTTTCCCGCGCCCCTGTCGTGACCGACATGCGTGTCGTCCCCGTTGCCGGCCAGGACAGCATGCTCCTGAACCTGAGCGGGGCGCATGGCCCCTGGTTTACCCGCAACATCGTGATCTTGACCGACAGCGCCGGCAATACCGGCCTGGGCGAGGTACCGGGTGGCGAGAAGATCCGCCGGACGCTCGAGGATGCCAGGGCACTGGTGCTCGGCAAATCGCTGGGCGACTACAATGCCGTGCTCAACGCCATGCGCGCGGCGTTCGCCGACCGCGACGCCGGCGGGCGCGGCCTGCAGACCTTCGACCTGCGCACCACGATCCACGCGGTGACCGCGGTCGAGTCGGCGCTGCTCGACCTGCTCGGCCAGTTCATGAACGTGCCAGTGGCGGCCCTGCTCGGCGAAGGCCAGCAGCGCGACGCCGTCGACATGCTGGGCTACCTGTTCTTCATCGGCGATCGCGCCCGCACCGACCTTGCCTACCGCGCCGAGCCCGACGCCGGCGACGCCTGGTTCCGCCTGCGCAACGAGCCGGCCATGACCCCGGATTCCGTGGTGCGGCTGGCCGAGGCCGCGCGCGAGCGCTACGGCTTCAACGACTTCAAGCTGAAGGGCGGGGTACTGCGCGGCGACGAGGAAATGGAAGCCATCGTCGCCTTGCACGAACGCTTTCCGGAGGCGCGCGTCACGCTCGACCCCAACGGCGGCTGGTCGCTGGCGGAGGCAATCCGCCTGTGCCGCGACAAGCACGGCATCATCGCCTATGCCGAAGACCCGTGCGGCGCCGAGAACGGCTTCTCCGGCCGCGAAGTGATGGCCGAGTTCCGCCGCGCCACCGGCCTGCCGACCGCCACCAACATGATCGCCACCGACTGGCGCCAGATGGCCCATTCGATCCAGCTGCAATCGGTCGACATCCCGCTGGCCGACCCGCACTTCTGGACCATGCAGGGTTCGGTGCGTGTGGCCCAGCTATGCCAGATGTTTGGCCTGACCTGGGGCTCGCACTCGAACAACCACTTCGACATCTCGCTCGCCATGTTCACCCACGTCGGCGCCGCCGCGCCGGGCAAGGTGACGGCGATCGATACCCACTGGATCTGGCAGGACGGCCAGCGCCTGACCAGGGAACCCTTGCGCATCGAGGGCGGTAAGGTGCACGTGCCGGCCAAGCCGGGGCTGGGAATCGAGCTGGACGAAGCGGAGCTGGAGAAGGCGCACCAGGCCTACAGGAACATGGGCCTGGGCGCGCGCGACGATGCGGTGGCGATGCAGTACCTGATTCCGGGGTGGACCTTCGATAACAAGCGGCCTTGTTTGGTGCGTTGAAAAGCTTGCTGCTAGTGAACGAAGCTCGCTGCATATAAACGTCGCCCCTGCGTAGGCAGGGGCCCAATTTTGCAGCAACTCGCCAAACTTGGGCCCCTGCCTGCGCAGGGGCGACGTAGATTACGCTGCGATTGTCTTAGGGCTTGTATTTCGGCCCATGCGTCAGGAACACCCCGCCCTGGAACTTCAGCGTGATGTCGTCCATGTCGTCCGACTGGTCCACGCCCGAGGCCAGCACCGCCTCCGTGAACTGGCGCGAACTGTCCTTCGGCCGGTACGCCAGGAAGCGCGCGTGGCGGTCGTCCCACCACTTGCCGTCGTTGTCGGACATCCCGAACGTGATCGTATGCCCGACCCGCGGCGTCAGCAGCGAGCGCCGCAGCAGCTCGACCATGTCGTCGAGGCTGAGCCAGGTCGCCAGCTGGCGGTGGTTGCTGGCCTCCGGGAAGCAGTAGCCGATGCGGATGCACACGGTCTCGATGCCGAAACGGTCCCAGTAATAGCGCGACAGCGACTCCCCGAACACCTTCGACAGGCCGTAGTAGCCGTCGGCGCGCGGTGGCATGGCGGCGTCGACCACGTCGGTGGTCTTGTACATCCCCATCGTGTGGTTCGAGCTGGCGAAGATCACGCGCCGGATGCCGCGCTTGTGCACCGCTTCGTACAGGTTCGCCATGCCGAGGATGTTGGCCTGCATGATTGGCGCGAACTCCACTTCGGTGGACACGCCGCCGAAGTGCAAAATGGCGTCGACGCCGTCGCACATCGTCATCACGGCGTCGCGGTCGGCCAGGTCGCACTGGACGATTTCCTCGTGCGGCTGCGCGTCCGCGATCGGGACCAGGTCGGCCAGGCGCACGACGTCGGCGAACTGCGCCAGGTGCGGGCGCAGGCGGCGCCCGAGGCCGCCCGCCGCGCCGGTGAACAGGATGCGTTTGAATGGTTTGGTCATGATCACTGATTAGAAAGCGAAGGGGGTGTCAAGCAGGCCCTGCACGCCGGGTACGAGCATCACCGTGGCGCCGGCCGCGGCGTCCGGCTGATCCGGATGCGCCGGGTTGATCGAGGTGACCAGCAGCGTGTCGAGCCCCGCGCCGCCGAAGCAGGGCATCGAGGGCTTGGCCATCGGCAGCGCGATGCGGCGCTCGAGCCGGCCGTCGGGCGTGAAGCGCAGCAGCAGGCCGGCGTCGTTGGCGGCCAGCCAGTAGCAGCCGTCGGCGTCGACCGTGGCGCCGTCCGGCCGGCCGGGATAATGGTTCATGTCGACGAACAGGCGGCGGTTCGAGGGCACGCCGTCGTCGAGGTCGTAGTCGAAGGCCCAGACCAGCTGGCGCTGCGGGTGCGAGTCGGACAGGTACATGGTGCGGCCGTCGGGCGACCACGCCAGGCCATTCTGGGTCAGCAGCCCGGCCACCAGCGGCTGCGACAGGCCCTGCCCATCGTAGCGGTACAGGCGGCCGTCGGCGCGGGCGGCCGCCATGTCCATGAACATGGTGCCGCTCCAGAAGCGGCCCTGGCGGTCGCAGCGGCCGTCGTTGAAGCGCATGCCGGCCGTGAGTTCGGCCGCCGGCGGCGCCGCCAGGCGCTCGGCGACGACCTCGCCGCCGGCCTGCAGTTCGAGCCGGAAGATGCCGCTCTCCATGCCGGCCACCAGCCCGCCGGCCGCGCGTGGCGCCATGCAGGCCACCATTTCCGGCGCGGCCCAGCTGGCGACGCGGCCGCTGGCGGCATCCAGGCGCCACACGGTGCGCGCCGGGATGTCGGTCCAGTACCAGGCCTGTTCGCCGGCATGCCAGACCGGACTCTCGCCGACCTGGCAGGCCGGCGCGTCGACACGCCGGACTTCAGGTTGCATTCGCCAGCTCCGCGGGCAGCGGCGGCACCTTGGCCGCCGGGATCAGGAGCTTCATGATGCCCCATGCCACCAGGTAGGCCAGCGCGCAGAAGCTGAACATGATCATGTAGCCGGTCTGGATCTGGCCCAGCGCGCCGTAGTAGTCGAACAAACGGCCGCCGACCTTGGTCACCAGCACGCCGCCGATACCGCCCAGCAGCCCGCCGATGCCGACCACCGAGCCCACGTTATGCTTGGGGAACAGGTCGGACGCGGTGGTCAGCAGGTTGGCCGACCAGGCCTGGTGGGCCGAGGCGCCGATGCCGATCAGGATCACCGGCATCCAGTAGCTGATGCCGCCCAGTGGTTGCGCCAGCAGCACCACCAGCGGGAAGAAGGCGATGCGCAGCATGGCTTTCATGCGGGCCTCGAACACGCTGTCGCCGCGCCGGATGAACATCGTGGGGAGCCAGCCGCCGGCGATCGAACCGACCATCGTCATGCTGTACAGGACCGTCAGCGGCAGCGCCATCGCGGTGGGGGCGATGTCGTAGGTCGCCGACAGGTATTTCGGCAGCCAGAACAGGAAGAACCACCACACGCCATCGGTCAGGAATTTACCCAGGGCGAAAGCCCAGGTCTGGCGCATCGACAGCAGTTCCATCCAGCCGGCCTTGCGCAGCGGCGCTTCAGCGCCGGCCGGGACGTGGCTGCGCGGCGCTTCGACGTCGGCCTGGATGTAGGCCAGTTCGGCCTTGCCCAGGCGCCGCTGCTGGGCGGGCTCGTCGAAGAAGATCGCCCAGAAGATCATCCACAGGAAGCCGATCGCGCCGATCCAGATGAAGGCGGTCTGCCAGCCCCACAGCGCGGCGATGATCGGCACCGTCAGCGGCGCCAGGATCGCGCCGATGTTGGCGCCGGAATTGAAGATGCCGGTCGCGAACGAGCGCTCGGCGCGCGGGAAGTATTCGGCGGTGGCCTTGATCGCGGCCGGGAAGTTGCCGGCTTCGCCGATCGCGAGGATGGCGCGCGCCACGATGAAGCCGGCCACCGACACCGGGACCGCCGCAAGGCCGAGCGCCGCGAACACGGTGTTGACGGCTTCGCCGACCCAGATCGAGTAGGCGTGGGCGATCGCGCCCAGCGACCATACCGCGATTGCCAGGTGATAGGACAGCTTGGTGCCGAGGCGGTCGACCACGCGCCCGACGAACAGCAGCGCGATCGCGTAAATGAACTGGAAGGCCGCCGCGATGTTGGCGTAGTCGGAGTTGGACCAGCCGAATTCCTTCGACAGGGCCGGGGCCAGCAAGCTCAGGACTTGCCGGTCGAGGTAGTTGATGGTGGTGGCAAAGAACAGCAGGCCGCAGATGGTCCACCTGTACTTGCCGATAGCATTATTCCGGGTCATGGTCAGATATATGTAGATGTTGGTACTGACATGCTTCACTCGGCAGCAAGCGTCTCCATGCTTGCTGTTACTGCGTAATCCAATGCTGCTTATTGTAGGGTGGGCACCCGTGCCCACGCATAGGCCCGAGCAGCCAACTGCCTGAACGCTTCACGCGTGGGCACAGGGTGCCCACCCTACATGCGCAGCCTGGGCGCGTTACGCCGTCTGCAGCGTACCGTCGACGATGCGCGCCAGCTTCAGCGGATTGTCGTCGCGCAGCGCCGGCGGCAGCAGTTCGCTTGGGACGTCCTGGTAGCACACCGGGCGAAGGAAGCGCTCGATGGCGGTGGCGCCGACCGAGGTCGAGCGGCTGTCCGAGGTGGCCGGGAACGGGCCGCCGTGGACCATCGCGTGCGACACTTCGACGCCGGTCGGGAAGCCGTTGAACAGGATGCGGCCGGCCTTGCGTTCCAGCGTCGGCAGCAGGCTGGCGGCCAGCGGGCGGTCGTCCGCGGTGGCGTGCACGGTGGCGGTCAGCTGGCCTTCCAGGTGGCGGGCCACGGCCAGCAGCTCGGCCTCGTCGCGGCAGGCGATCAGGATCGAGGCCGGGCCGAAGATTTCTTCTTCCAGCGCCGGCGTGGCCAGGTAGGTGGCGGCGTCGCACCGGTACAGCGCAGCCTGGGCGGCGCAGCCGCTGCCCGCGGCACTGCCCTGGCCGACCAGGGTCAGGCCGTTGACACCGGTGCGCTTCTCGATCGCATCGGTATAGGCTTTATGAATGCCGGCGGTCAGCATGGTACCGGCGCCCTTGGCCGCCAGCGCTTCGGCGGCGGAAGCGGCAAAGGCGTCGAATTGCGCGCCGGCCAGGCCGATCACCAGGCCCGGATTGGTGCAGAACTGGCCCACGCCCAGCGTCAGCGAATCGACGAAGCCGGACGCCAGTTTTGCCCCGCCCGCGGCGAGTGCGCCCGGCAGCATGAACATCGGGTTGATGCTGCTCATCTCGGCATACACCGGGATCGGTTCCTTGCGGCCGGCGGCGGTCTGCACCAGGGCCAGGCCGCCGGCGCGCGATCCGGTGAAGCCGATCGCCTTGACGGTCGGGTGGGCGGCCAGCTTCTGGCCGACCTGGCGGCCTTCGCCGATCAGCATCGAGAACACGCCCTCGGGCATATTGGTCGCGGCAGCGGCGCGCTGCACCGCCTTGCCGACCAGTTCCGAGGTGCCGAGGTGGGCGCTGTGCGCCTTGACGATCACCGGGCAGCCGGCGGCCAGCGCCGACGCGGTGTCGCCGCCGGCGACCGAGAACGCCAGCGGGAAGTTGGAGGCGCCGAACACCACGACCGGACCGAGCGGCACCTTGCGCATGCGCAGGTCGGCGCGCGGCGGGGTGCGCTGGGGCAGGGCGGTATCCAGCGTCGCTTCCTGCCAGTAGCCGTCGCGCACGACCTTGGCGAACAGGCGCAGCTGGTTGACGGTGCGTCCGCGCTCGCCTTCCAGGCGCGCGGCGGGCAGGCCGGATTCCTGCGAGGCGCGCTCGATGAGCAGTCCGCCGATGGCCACGATCTCGTCGGCGATCGCCTCCAGAAAGCGCGCGCGCTGTTCGGGCTCGATGTTGCGGTAGGCGTCGAAGGCGTCTTCGGCCAGCGCGCAGGCCGCCTCGACGTCGTCGCCGTTCGCCAGGCCGAACTCGGGGTCGAGCTGCTGGCGGGTGGCGGGGTTGAAGGCGCGTACGGCGCCGGCGCTGCCGCGCACGATGCGCTGGCCGATGATCATTTCGCCCTGGATGGACATGGGGTCTCCTTTATTGGTGATAGGGTTGCCGGCTGCCGCTTATTGCGCGCCCTGGGCGACCATCAGCTTGTGCAGCATGTCGCATTCTTCCGGCGTCAGGTCGGTCAGCGGCGCGCGCACCGGGCCGCCGTCGTGGCCGGCCAGGCGGGCGCCTGCCTTGACGATGCTGACTGCGTAGCCGGGCTTGCGGTTGCGGATTTCCAGGTAAGGCAGGAAGAATTCGTCCAGCATGCGGTTCTGGGCGGCGTGGTCGTCGCTGGCGATCGCGTGGTAGAAGTCCATGGCCAGCTTCGGCATGAAGTTGAAGACCGCCGACGAGTACACCGGCACACCCAGCGCTTTATACGCGGCGGCATACACCTCGGCGGTCGGCAGGCCGCCCAGGTAGCTGAAACGGTCGCCCATGCGGCGCCAGATCTGCATCATCAGTTCGATGTCGCCCAGGCCGTCCTTGAAGCCGATCAGGTTCGGGCAGCGGTCGGCCAGCTTTTCCAGCGACTGCGGGGTCAAGCGGCATTGGGCGCGGTTGTAGACCACGACGCCGATACTGGTTGCATTGCAGACCGCTTCCACGTGCGCCACCAGGCCGTCCTGGCTGGCTTCGGTCAGGTAGTGCGGCAGCAGCAGGATGCCCTTGGCGCCGAGGCGCTCGGCTTCCTGGGCAAACTTGATCGCGGCGCGGGTCGGGCCGCCGGCGCCGGCCAGGATCGGCACCTTGCCGGCGCAGGTGTCGACCGCGGTCTTGATTACGCTCGAATATTCCTCGTGGGTCAGCGAGAAGAACTCGCCGGTGCCGCCGGCCGCAAACAGGGCGGTCGCACCGTAGGGCGCCAGCCACTCGAGGCGCTCCGCATAGGTGCCGGGACGGAAGTTGCCCTCGGCGTCGAAGTCGGTGATCGGGAAGGACAACAGGCCCGAGGACAATACTTGTTTCAGCTCTTGCGGATTCATTGCGTGCGTCTCCAGATGGTCTTGAACGGCGGTGGGTTATGTCGAAGCTAGGTTGTATGTCATCGTACAACTGAAAATCGAACTCCGCAACCAAATACTTTGCCCGGCCGACTGCCCAACTGGCGGCCGGCAGGCTCAGCCGAGCGACGCTTCCAGGCGCTGCTGGGTCTGGCGCAGGCGTTCGCGGCTGTTGGACAGGTGGGTGCGCATGGCGGCGCGTGCCGCTTCCGGATCCCGGCGCAGGATCGCGTTATAGATATCCTCGTGTTCGCGGTTGACGCGTTCGAGGTAGTCGCCCGGACGCTCCGGCTCCAGGCCCGGCGTGTTCAAGCGCGCGCGCGGGATCAGGGTGTTGCCGAGTTGCCCCAGCATCTCGACGAAATAACGGTTGCCGGTGGCTTCGGCGACCAGGCGGTGGAAACGCACGTCGGCTTCCACCGAGGTGGTGCCGGACGCCAGCGCGCGCCCCATGTCGGCCAGCGCTTCGCCCAGTTCGGCCGCCTGTTCGTCGCTGCGGCGCGAGGCCGCCAGCCAGGCCGCTTCGGTTTCCATGCTGATGCGCAGTTCCAGGATCGCCAGCACGTCGCGCACGGTGACGATGCTGTCGGTGTCGATGCCGAGACCGCCCGCCGGCCGCTCCAGCACGAAGGTGCCGATGCCGTGCCGCGTCTGCACCGCGCCCGAGGCCTGCAGGTGGGAGATCGCCTCGCGCACCACGGTGCGGCTGACGCCGTACTGTTCCATGATGGCTGACTCGGTCGGCAGCTTGTCGCCGGGCTTCAGCAGCGACTGGCGGATACGGTCGTTAATGTCTTCGACCACGCCCTGCGCGAGGTTGCGGTGTTTCTTGCGGCCGGCAGGCGCGGTATTGGGGCCGGCGGCGGCAGGGGCGGCGGTCGAGCTCATGGGGCGATTGGACAGGACAGGTTGACGAGCCCCATTATACCCACGATCCTCACCGTGGACCTCGTGATATGATGTCTGACGACTAATGTAGCGAGACCCCGATGTCAGCCGACGCCCCGCGCACCATCCGCATGCATCCGAACGATAACGTCGCCATCGTCGTCAACGACGGCGGGCTGGCGGCCGGGACTCGCCTGGCCGACGGGCTGATCCTGCGCGAACATGTGCCCCAAGGGCACAAGGTGGCACTTGCCGACCTGCTCGAGGGCGACGCCGTGGTGCGCTACGACGTCGCCATCGGCTACGCGCTGGCGCCGATCCCGGCCGGCAGCTGGATCGCCGAGACGCTGCTGGCGATGCCGGCGGCGCGCGGACTGGATGCGCTGCCGGTGTCCACCCGCGTCGGCGCGGCGCCGGCGCCACTGGCAGGCTTCACCTTCGAAGGCTACCGCAATGCTGACGGCAGCGTCGGCACCCGCAACATCCTGGCGATCACCACTACCGTGCAATGCGTGGCCGGGGTGGTCGAGCACGCGGTCAGGCGCATCAAGGCCGAGCTGCTGCCGCAATACCCCAACGTCGACGACGTGGTCGCGCTCGAACACAGCTACGGCTGCGGCGTGGCGATCGACGCGCCCGGCGCCGAGATCCCGATCCGCACCGTGCGCAACCTGGCGCTGAATCCGAACTTCGGCGGCCAGCCGATGGTGGTCAGCCTCGGTTGCGAAAAGCTGCAGCCGGCGCGCCTGTTCCCGAAAGGGCTAATCCCGATCCTCGGCGACGCCGGTCCGGCCCACGTCTGCCTGCAGGACGCCGGCCACGCCGGCTTCCAGTCGATGATCGATGCGATCATGGGCATAGCCGCGGACAAACTGAAAGTGCTGAACGCGCGCCGCCGCGAGAGCTGTCCGGCATCCGAGCTGGTGGTCGGCGTGCAATGCGGCGGCAGCGATGCCTTTTCCGGTGTCACCGCCAACCCGGCGGTCGGCTTCGCCACCGACTTATTGGTGCGCGCCGGCGCCGCCGTGATGTTTTCGGAAACGACCGAGGTGCGCGACGGCATCGCCCAGCTGACGGCGCGCGCCGCGACGCCGGCCGTGGCCGAGGCGATGATCCGCGAGATGGCGTGGTACGACGATTACCTGCAGCGCGGTGGCGTCGACCGCAGCGCCAACACCACGCCCGGCAACAAGAAGGGCGGCCTGTCGAACATCGTCGAAAAGGCGATGGGGTCGATCGTGAAATCAGGCACGGCGCCGATCGCCGGCGTGCTGGCGCCGGGAGAGAAGCTGCGCCAGAAGGGCCTGGTCTACGCCGCCACGCCGGCCAGCGACTTCATCTGCGGCACGCTGCAGATGGCCGCCGGCATGAACCTGCACGTATTCACCACCGGGCGCGGCACGCCCTACGGCCTGGCGGCGGTCCCGGTGATCAAGGTGGCCACCCGCAGCGAACTGGCGGCGCGCTGGCACGACCTGATGGACGTGAACGCCGGCCGCATCGCCACCGGCGAGGCGACGATCGAGGAGACCGGCTGGGAACTGTTCCGCCTGCTGCTGGACGTCGCCAGCGGCCGCAAGACCTGGGCCGAGCAGTGGCGGCTGCACAATGCGCTGGTGCTGTTCAATCCGGCGCCGGTCACCTGAGGCTTTACAGGTCGCGTGCCGTGTCGCGCAGGGCGGCGATGCGCTGGCCGGTCAGCAGCGCATTCACGGCATTGGCGTCGGCTTTCAGTTGCGCCGCGAAGGCGGTAAAGGCATCGCGGTAGGCGATCCAGGCGCGTTCGGCGGCACGCACGTCCTTGCGTTCGATCGTGGTATCGCCGAGGCGGTCCGGCCAGTCCTGCTGCGGCGAGGGCGCCGCCATCAGCTTTTGGTACACGGCGTTCAGTTCGCGGTCGCGCGCCGCCGCCTCCTGGGGCGACGCCGGCGGCAGCTTGCCGCTGGCAGCGTCGAGCACCGCCTGCGCGAACTGCGCGCGCATCTTTTCCTCGCGCTGGATCACGAACGAAGGCGCCGCCGTGCCCTGCATGTCGGTCTCGGCGCCGGCGGCAAGGGCGTAGCGGCCGGCCGCCGCCTGCAGCCGCTGGAACGCGGCGCGCGCCGCGGCGGGCAGGGTGGCCGCCACGCGGTCGAGGCGCTTGCCGCGGTCGCGCCCGTCCTGAGCTCCCCGGATCGATGCGCAGACCGTGCCCATGCGGCCGCTGGTGATGTCGTCGCACTGGTCGAACACGGCGTTGGCGGGCAAGTTGGCCAGGTGCTCGATGCGGCCTGCCATCTCGGCCTTGGCGGCGTCGACCTGGCAGGCATGGTGGATGGCGCTATCGGTACTGCGCGGCACGCCGAAACCGTTCGCGTACAGCATCATCAGCACGGCATGGTCGTCGTGCGCCACGGCGCAGGCGCGCACCCCGTCCCATTCCGCCTGCGATGCGACGGCCTGGCTGCGCTTGCGGTAATAGAGGTCGCCGGCGTTGCAGTCCACCGGCGCGCCGGCGGCCGGTTTCGGCGACGGCTGTTTTTCGACGCGCATGCACTGGCGGTACCAGGCTTCGTCCTTCGAAAACGGCACGCCGAAGCTGCTGCTGTTCGGGTAGGGAGCGGCCGTCGCCGGCAGCATGATGCAGGCGGCCAGGGTCGCCAGGTAGAGTCGCATGCCTCAGGTTTCCACGTTCTCAAGCTTGCCCAGGCAACGGCGCTGGAAGCTGGTCAGCCCGTCGGCGACCATCGGATCGTCTTCGCCGATGAGGTGGGCGTCCATCAACATGCGCAGCTTGGCGATGCGGTCGCCCTGGGCCAGGGCCTGCGCCAGCACGGCGTCGCCCGGGTTGCCTGCGCGGGCGATGGCAGCGGCGACGTCCGGCGGGAACTCCCAGTGCGCCGCGATGCCGGCCGAGATCTCGCGCGACGCCGCCAGCAGGGCGGCGCCGAATTCCGGGTCGGCCGGGACGCTGCCGGGGTGGGTGCGGTCGGCCAGGCGCAGCGCGACCATCAGGCCCACGTTTTGCATCAGGCCGGCGAGGTAGGATTCGAACACGCCGGCGGTGAGGCCGGGGGCCATCAGGCTGGCGGCCAGCGCGCACTTGACCGACTGGTCCCAGATGCGCGGCGCGGCCCGTTTCGCGAAGCCCTCGGCCTGCATGTTGACGATCGGGCGGAAGGCGATGCGCGCCAGCAGCATGCGCAGGCCGTTCTGGCCGAGCATGACAATCGCGGCTTCGGCATTCTTGACCGGCGTGATCGGGCGGTAATAGGCGCTGTTGGCCTCGCGGATGACTTCGGCCACCAGCACCACGTCCTGGGCCACCTGGCGCGCCAGTTCGCTGCTGGAAGCATCCTCGTCGCCCAGGCTGCGCAGCAGTTGCGGCACCACCTCGGGCACGCGCGGCACCAGCTGCGCGGACGCGGCCGGGTCGCGCGCCAGCGTGCGCACCTGGTCGAGAATGCGCTGCATCAGGTCGTCCGGCACCTCGGTGGCCGCGGAAGCGGTCAGCCACCCGTACCAGGCGGCGTCGATGCCGGCGTCGGCCGGGTCGAGGGACGGGGCCGCCGGCGCCGGCTGCGTCGAGGCATCGGGGGCGTCCGGGCGGGTTTTCAATCGGTTCAGCCAGTTTTTCATGGGCGCGTGCATTCTTGCGACAGGGTCAAGCCGCATTGTAGCGCGCCATGGCGAAACCCGGGTGCCGGCAATGGGAACGCGAACGATCAAGATGTTGATCGCAGGACATGTTTCGGGGCCGACGCGGCCTGCTAATATTTTAGTGGACCCTTCGAACTCCACCAGGATGCCCATGAAGCCACGCCTCGCCCCGCTGTGCCTGTCGCTGTCGTTCGCCGGCCTGCTGGCTGCGACCGCGCTGCCGGCCAGGGCCGAAAGAGCGCTCTACGATTTCAATCCGGGCTGGAAGCTGCTGGTCGGCGACCCCGCCGGCGCCGCCGGGCCGGGCTTCGACGACAGCGCCTGGAAAGCGGTGACGCTGCCGCGCGCCTGGAACGAGGACGACGCCTTTGCCAAGGACATCACCGAGCACGCGACCGGGATCGCCTGGTACCGGAAGCATTTCAGGCTGCCGGACCTGAAGCCGGGCCAGAAGGTGTTCGTCGAATTCGAAGGCGCGCGCCAGGCGGCCGAGGTCTGGGTCAACGGCAGGCGCATCGGCCTGCACGACAACGGTATCAATGCCTTCGGCTTCGAGATTGCCGGCGCCCTGCAAGCAGGCGACAACGTCATCGCGGTCCGTACCGATAACAGCTGGGAGTATCGCCAACAGGCCAGCAACCAGAAGTACCAGTGGTCGGACAAGAACTTCAATGCCAATTACGGCGGCTTGCCGAAGAACGTGCGCCTCCACGTCACCGAAGCGCTGTACCAGACCCTGCCGCTGTACGCGAGCCTCGGCACCACCGGCGTCTACGTCTACGCGCGCGACTTCGACATCCCTGGCCGCAGCGCCACCGTGTGGGCCGAATCGCAGGTGCGCAACGACGGCGCGCAGCCACGCTCCTTTACCTATGAGGTCGAGCTGCGCGACAAGGACGGCAAGCGCGTCGCCCGCTTCTCGACCCCGGCGGAGAACCTGGCCGCCGGCGCCACCACCACCGTCAAGGCAAGCGCCAGGGTGAACGGCCTGCAATTCTGGAGCTGGGGCTACGGCTACCTGTACGAAGTAGTCACCACGCTGAAGGTCGACGGCAGGCCGGTCGACAGCGTCACCACCCGCACGGGCTTTCGCAAGACCGGGTTCGGCGCGGGGCTGGTCAAGCTCAACGACCGCGCGATCCAGATCCACGGCTATGCCCAGCGCACCTCGAACGAATGGCCGGCGATCGGCATGTCGGTGCCGGCCTGGCTCAGCGACTACGGCAACGGCATGGCGCTGGCCAGCAATGCGAACCTGATCCGCTGGATGCACATCACGCCCTGGAAGCAGGACGTCGAGTCGCTCGACCGCATCGGCATGATGCAGGCGATGCCGGCGGGCGATGCCGAAGCGGACGTCAGCGGCAAGCGCTGGGAGCAGCGCATCGTCGCCATGCGCGACGCCATCGTCTACAACCGCAACAGTCCCAGCATCGTGTTCTACGAAAGCGGCAACAAGGGCGTGAGCCTGGAGCACATGCGCGAGATGAAGGCGCTGCGCGACCGGTTCGACCCCTTCGGCGGACGCGCCTCGGGCAGCCGCGAAATGCTGAGCAGCGCGCTGCAGGCGGTGTCCGAATACGGCGGCGAGATGCTTTATATTAACAAGAGCGCACGCATGCCGGTGTGGGCGATGGAGTACGCACGCGACGAGGCGGCGCGCAAGTTCTGGGACGAGCTCACGCCGCCGGGGCACAAGGAAGGCGACGGCCCGCTGCACAAGGGCCAGAGCGCGGCCGCCTACAACCGCAACCAGGACAGCTTCACGCTGGAGGACGTGGCGCGCTGGAACGACTACTACCGCGCCCGGCCGGGCACCGGTACCCGCGTGTCCAGCGGCGGCGTGAATATCGTGTTCTCGGACAGTAATACCCACCACCGCGGCGCCGAAAACTACCGCCGCAGCGGCGAGGTCGACGCGATGCGTATTCCCAAGGATGCCTGGTATGCGCACCAGGTGATGTGGGACGGCTGGGTCGACGTCGAGCGCCCGCGCGCCCACATCGTCGGCCACTGGAACTACGCGGCGGACACCGTCAAGCCTGTCCACGTGGTGTCGAGCGCCCACTCGATGCGCCTGACCCTGAACGGCAAGGATGTCGGTGCCGCGCGCAAGCGCGACGGGTTCCTCTTCACCTTCGATGCGGTCGCGTGGCAGCCGGGCGAGCTGAAGGCGGTCGGCTACGACCCCGCCGGCCAGCCGGTATGCGAAGCCGTACTGGCCACCGCCGGCAAGCCGGCGGCACTGCGCCTGACCCGCGTGGTGGCGCCGCACCCGCTGTATGCCGACGGCGCCGACCTGGCGCTGCTGCAGGTCGAGGTCGTCGACGCCAAAGGGCAGCGCAATCCGGTCGCACTGGACACCGTCCGCTTCGACCTGCAGGGCCCGGCCGAATGGCGCGGCGGCATCGCCCAGGGGCCGGACAACCATATCCTGGCGCGCGACCTGCCGGTCGAGGGCGGCGTCAACCGCGTCCTGGTGCGCAGCACCACGCAGCCCGGCAGGATCACCGTGCGCGCGAGTGCCGACGGCCTGGCGCCGGCAGCGCTGACCATCGATTCGGCCCCCGTGAAAGTCACGGACGGCCTGGCGCCGCCGGCTCCCAGGCTGCCGCTCAATCTGGAGCGCGGGCCGACGCCGGCCACGCCGTCGTATCGCGTGTCGCGCGTCGCGGTACCGGTGGCGTCGGTCGAGGCGGCCAGCAACGGCGCCGATGCGAACATGAGTATCGACGACGACGAAACCACCAGGTGGACCAGCAGCGACGGCGCCGCCGCCATCACCTATACGCTGGCGCGTCCGGCCGAGCTGTTCGAGATCGACCTGAAGCTGGCGGGCTGGCGCGAAAACAGCTACCCGCTGCGCGTGTTCGTCGACGGCGAACAGGTCTGGCAGGGCAGCACCCCGAAGAGCCTGGGCTACGTGACGTTGCCGCTGAAAGCGCGCAAGGGCAGCCAGGTGCGCATCGTGCTGGACGGCGTCATCGACCAGAGCGGGGCGATCAAGCTGACCGAGGTGGCCAACCAGGCCAACGTGGATACCGGCAGCAAGGCCACGCCGAAGGGGGCGCTGTCGATCGTCGAGGCGGAATTCTACGAGCGCCCGTGATGCACTGCGCACCCGGCTTGCGGGGATGATCCTGCTGACCGGCGATGCGGCGATGCGGCGATGCGGCGATGCGGCGCCGAGCCGTCCGGCGGGACGTGCCCGGACGGCCGCGAACATCCGCCAGCCGGGGCCTTGCCCGGGAAAGCTGCGGTTCCGGGCCTGGCATGGATTCTGCGTAAGAGTGAAGGTCACTCACCATTTCCCGACCTCGGGACGAATTTCATGCCAGCTCGCCGCCAACTCAGCACGTTCGCCTTCTGCCTCGCGGCCATCGCCGCGCCGGCCACGGCCGCCCCGACCGACGCCGCACCGACCGACGCCGAGTTCCTGCGTGCGCGGCTGGTCAGCCATTATCCTTCGCTGGACTGGGTCGACCGCTACCGCCAGGCCTATCCGGCCGATGTGCAGTCCGGCGTGCCGCTGTGGCATGCGGGCGCGATGCCGGCGTTGGCCGATACCCGGGCGCTGGCCGATGCCCTGAGCCTGCTGCAGGACCAGCACGTGGCGCTGGCCGGCGCGCAAGCCGGGGCGCCGGAAACGCCGGGCGTCCTGTTCCGCACCGCCAGCGACGGCAGCATGAGCGTGTGGCGCCACATCGACGACAACGTCACCCAGGTCAAGGATGGCGAACAGGTGCTCGCCATCGACGGCCAGCCCGCGGCGCGCTGGCTTGAACAGGCGGCGGCACATACCTTCGGGGGCAACCCGCGCTCGCGCATGGCGGAGGCGGCCCTGAAGCTGGGCGTCGGTACCCCGGCCGACCATGCGCTGGGTGGGGTTGGTAAAACCTTGCACCTGACGCTGCGCGGCAGGGACGGGGTCAGTTACAGCGTCGCCCTCGACTACCGCCCGATGGGCAAGGTCGGGGGCGCTGCGCTGGCGCAAGCGCTCGAACGTGCCGACCTGCCGCCGCTGGTCGACGCGCACGGTTACCGTGTCGGCATCGTCCGCTTCGGCGCGTTTGCGTCGCAATACGACCGCGACTTCAAGGCTGCCGTCGAGGCCGCCGAGGCGAGCGGCGCCAACGGGGACGGGCCGATGCTGGCCGGCTTCTGCGCGGTGGTACGCAAGCGTCTGGCGCAGGTCGATGCACTGGCGGCGCGGGCGGACCTGCTGCTGGTCGACCTGCGCGGCAACTTCGGCGGCTTCGCCCGCGAGGCACGCCTGCTGGCGCGTGCGCTGACGCCGAATCCGCTGCCGCGCACCTTCGACGTGGTCCGCGGCAGCACGCCCGGCCGGCTCAAGCTGGTGGCGCAGCCGGAAGGCCCGTCGTGCGGCACCATTGCCCATCCCCGTCCGCTCGTCGTGTGGACGGATGCCGGCACGCGCTCGGGCGGCGAGTTCATGGCGGCCTGGCTGTGGGCGGCCGGTGCGGTCACCGCCGGCGAACGCACGATCGGTGCCGGCGGCGGCCTCGACTCGGCCGCCACCGGCTTCGTCTTGCCGGTGTCGGGCATGGGCGTGCGCTTCAGCGAAAATTTCAACGTGCTGGATAACGGCACCGTCCTACGCGAGGGCGAGATCGACGAGGCCGGACTGCTCGACCTGGTGGCGCGCGACGGCTTCGCACCCAGCCGCACGCGTCCCTTCGGCTTCCAGGCAGTCGGCGTGCGGCCGGACCTGGCGCTACCGACGACGGCAGCCGACCTTGCCGATGGCGGCGCCGCCGCCGTGCAGCGTATCGTCGCCGGCCTGGCCGCGAAAGGCCTGCTGGCCAGGCGCACGGTCGAGCAGGCCCCGGAATCGGCGCACTAGCCGAACGAGAGACCAGTTTGCCGGTGTCCCTTACCGCTCACCGGCTTGAGTATTTTCAGCGCAACCGGGCAGGCGGGCCTCCATCGGGCCTGCTTGCCCGGCTTTTCCTTTATATTGACGCGGCTGCGGCGCCGCCTCCCTGTGCTGCCGTCATGACACGCAGGAACGATAACAATGACCGAGACCCCCCGACTGCTCACTTTTGCGCTGGCGTTCGCGCTGGTTTCCACCGCCGTGCAGGCCGCGCCGACGGCCGCCGTGATCGACCTGGCCGGCGACTGGCAGTTCGCGCTGGACCGCGACGACCGGGGCGTCGCCCAGGGCTGGATGGCAGGCGCGCTGCCCGACCGCATCCGCCTGCCGGGCATCCTCAACGCCCAAGGTTACGGCGACGAAATCAGCGCCCGCACGCCGTGGGTGCTGTCGCTGTACGACCGCAGCTGGGACCTGCGCGAGGACTACAAGGCCTACACCGCCCCGGGCAAGGTCAAGGTGCCCTTCCTGAGCCAGCCGCCGCGCCACTATCTGGGCGCCGCCTGGTACGCGCGCGAGGTCGAGGTGCCGCGCGGCTGGCAGGGCAAGCGCGTGCAGCTGCGGCTGGAGCGGCCGCGCTGGGGTTCGACGGTCTGGGTCGACGGCCGTGAAGTCGGCAGCGTGCGCAGCCTGGTCGCCGAACACGACTACGAACTGGGCACGCTCTCCCCGGGCAAGCACCATGTCGCGGTGCGTGTCGACAGCCGCCTGCTGCTGCCGTACCGGCCGGATTCGCATGCTGTCTCCGATTCGCTGGGCATGAGCTGGAACGGCATCGTCGGCAACATGTCGCTGCGCGCCACCACGCCGGTGTACATCGACGATGCCCAGGTCTATCCGGACGTGGCCGGGCGCAGCGCACTGGTGAAGCTGCGCATCGGGAACAGCGGCGGCAAGGCCGGCAGCGGTGTCGTCGTCGCCAACGGCAAGCAGGTGCCCGTGACCTGGACCGAGGCGGGCGGCAGCGCCGAATTCCGCGTCCAGTATCCGAAGAACGCCCGGACCTGGGACGAATTCCACCCGGTGCTGCAAAAGATGACGCTGGCCTTGCGCGGCGCCGGTGCCGACGATGCGCGCGCGTTGTCGTTCGGCTTCGTCCAGATCGCGGCCCAGGGCACGGCACTGCTGGTCAACGGCCGTCCGACCTTCATGCGCGGCACCCACCACGGCGGCGATTTCCCGCTGACCGGCTACCCGCCGACCGACGTGGCGTACTGGAAGAAGATCTTCACGATCAACAAGGCCTGGGGCATCAACCACATGCGCTTCCACTCGTTCACGCCGCCGGAAGCGGCGTTCCAGGCGGCCGACGAGGTCGGGGTCTACCTGCAGCCGGAGCCGGGCATGTGGAACAACATCTCGCCCGGCTCGCCGCTGGAAGCGATGCTGTACGAGGAAACCGAGCGCATGATCCGCGCCTACGGCAACCACCCGTCCTTCCTGATGCTCAGCCCGAGCAACGAACCGTCGGGACGCTGGAAGGAATCCTTCGACAAGTGGATCGCGCACTACCGCAGCGTGGATCCGCGCCGCCTGTACACCAACGGCACCGGCCACACCGAGCCGAGCGTGCCCGAGGTCGACAAGGGCACCGATTACCTCGCCATCCAGCGCATCGGTCCCAAGCCGCTGCGCAACAAGACCGGCTGGTTCGGGCGCGATTATTCCGCCTCGCTGGAGGGAATCTCGGTGCCGGTACTGTCGCACGAGACCGGGCAGTGGGTCGCCTATCCGGACTTCGGCATCATCAAGAAATTCACCGGATACCTGCAGCCGGGGAATTACGAGATCTTCCGCGACTCGGCCGAGAAGCACGGCGTGCTGGACCGGAACCGCGCATTCGCACTCGCCTCGGGCCACTACCAGCTGATCTGCTACAAGGAAGAGATCGAGGCGGCGCTGCGCACGCGCGGCCTGTCCGGCTACCAGCTGCTCGACCTGCACGATTACCTGGGGCAGGGCACGGCGCTGGTCGGCATCCTCGACACCTTCTGGGAATCGAAGGGCTACGCCACGCCGGATGCGTTCCGCCGCTTCAACGGCGAGACAGTGCCGCTGGCGCGCCTGACGCGCAACGTGATGACCACCCGCGACAGCCTCGACGTGCCGGTGGAAATCGCCCACTACGGCGCCGCGCCGCTGGCGCATGCGGCATCGTACTGGCGCGTCGAGGATGCGGACGGCAAGGCGGTGCGCAGCGGCCGCTTCGACGCGCGCGACATCCCGGTCGGCCACAACACGGCGCTGGGCCGCATCCAGGCCTCGCTGGCCGGCCTGCCGGCGCCCGGCCGCTACCAGCTGGTGGTGGGACTGGATGGCGGCAAGATCGCCAACGACTGGACTTTCTGGCTGTATCCTGACGCGGCGCCGGTGCAGGCGCCGCCCTCGGTGCTGGTCACGCATTCCTGGCCCGAAGCCGAGGCGCGCCTGAACGCCGGCGGCGACGTGCTGTACATGCCGCGCAAGGCCGACCTCGACTGGACCTCGCCGCCGCTGGCCGACGTGCCGGTATTCTGGAACCGCCTGATGAACCCGGGCTGGGGCCGCATGCTGGGCCTGTCGATCGATAACAAACACCCGGCGCTGGCCGCCTTCCCGACCGCGGAACACTTCGACTGGCAGTGGACCGAACTGGTGAGCGGCGCCCGCGCCATGAACCTGGACCGCCTGCCGCGCGGCCTGCAGCCAATCGTGCAGCCGATCGACGACTGGAACCGCAACTACAAACTGGGCACGCTGTTCGAGGCCCGCGTCGGCCAGGGGCGGTTGATGGTGTCGACGCTCGACCTCGAGAATCGCCTGGAACAGCGTCCGGTGGCGCGCCAGCTGCGCCAGTCGGTGCTGGCCTACATGGCCGGCGGCGCCTTTCGGCCGCGGACCGCGATCGACCCCGCCGCCTTCCGCGCGGTGCTCTTCGATACCCGCGTGATGAAGAAGCTGGGCGCCCAGGCCAGCGGCTGGCCGGATGCCGCCAACGCCATCGACGGCGATCCGAATACCTTTTCGCTGGTGAGCGTGGCCAAAGGCGAGACGACCCGTCCGCAGCCCGAGCTGACGGTCGCTTTTGCACAGCCGGTGCCGTTCAAGGGCCTGGTGCTGATGCCGCGCCAGAACCACCGCGAGCACGAAGGCGACGTGCGCGAGTGGCTGGTCCAGGTCAGCGATGACGGCCAGGCCTGGCGCGAGGTCAAGCGCGCGGTGCTGGGCTCGACCTTCGATCCGCAGACGGTGGCCTTCGATACCGGCGTGACGGCGCGCTACCTGAAACTGACGTCGCTGTCCGGCTTCGGGCAGGACCGCGCCAGTGCGCTGGCCGACGTGGCGGTGATCTACACCGGGCCGGCGCTGCCGGAAGAGGCGGGGGAGGTCGAGTACCAGCGCTCGAAGTCGGCATCGAGCGATGTGGACGAGGCGGGGATGGAGGACAGGCGGCCGGGGCGCAAGAAGAAGCGGTAGTGGAATGAATACCGTTGTCCCTGCGCAGTCGGGGACGACGTACGGAGGCTTCACGTCGTCTTACTTCGTCTTGCAGTCGTTGCTGTAGGCCTCGGTGTACGGTTTGTCGAAGGATTTTTCCAGGCACTCGACCACCTCGATGTTAAGCGGCCAGCGCACCCGCCGTTGCTCGCCGCCGTTCATGTCGAGCACGAGGTAGCCGTCTTTCACCTCCGGCACGCCTTCTCCGGTCGTCGGCGGGTAGGCCGCCAGCGTCGTGTGGGCGCGCTCGAGTGCCGCCCGGTCCCGGCGCAGGAAGGCGACCGTCGCATCCACGTACGAGTTCCAGCCGGCCTTGTCGGGCGTACCGGGAGGCTTGCGCGCATGTTCGAGCAGGGGAATCGCCTCTTCGTAGCGGCCGGCGTTCGCGCGCAGCTGGCCCTCGTGCCAATACAGCATGCCGTCCTCGTCGGCATGGGCCTGGCGGTAATCGCGCAGCAGGTCGGCGGCGGCCAGCGCGCAGCCCGGTTTCGCGGCCAGCGGGCGCCAGCCGCCGCTCATGTCCTGGTCGAATTCCGGGCGATCGAGGGCTAGCAGGCGTACGCGGTCGTATTCGCAGGTCCCCGGTGCGGATGCGGAAGCCTGCGCGTGTGCCGCGCCGCAGGCGGCCAGCAGGAGGCTGGCGAGGAGGGCGCGTGGAATACGGTGGATCATGGCGCTTGTCGATGTCATGGAATTATCTCCAGCATATCAAGCTGCCATGCACGCAAATTGCGCGCTTTGTCACGCGGCTCGGGTCCGCCGCGGCAAGTCGTAATGAGGGTGCCGCCAGCAGAAAACCGGAAAACGCGCGAAAATAACGGTTTACGTCTTTTCGTGTTGATGCTTCAAATGTCCAATACTGCATCCTTACCCCTGCCGCGCCGCGCCGACATCAACCCGGCGCCGCTCGGCATTTCCATCCTGCTCATCCTGCTGGGCACCTGGTACCTGGCCCAGAACGTCGGTGCCAAACTGGCCGCCCTGTACGTGGTCGGCGCGCTGCTCGGCCTGTCGCTCTACCATGCCGCCTTCGGCTTCACCTCGGCTTGGCGCGTGTTCATCGCCGACGGCCGCGGCGCCGGCCTGCGCGCGCAGATGCTGATGCTCGCCGTCGGCGTGGCGCTGTTCTTCCCGGCCTTATCGAACGGCACGCTGTTCGGCAATCCGGTCACCGGCCTGGTGTCGCCGGCCGGCACCTCCGTCGTCGTCGGCGCCTTCATCTTCGGCATCGGCATGCAGCTCGGCGGCGGCTGCGCCTCCGGTACGCTGTACACGGTCGGCGGCGGCAGCACGCGCATGATCGTCACGCTGATTGCCTTCATCGTCGGCTCGCTGATCGGTACCGCCCACATGCCGTTCTGGTCTTCGCTGCCGCAACTCAAGCCGGTGTCGATGGTGACTTCGCTCGGCCTGGTGCCGGCGCTGGCCCTGAACTGGGTCGTGTTCGCACTGATCGCGGCCGTCACGGTCGTGGTTGAAAAGCGCCGCCACGGCCGCCTGGTGGCGTCGCAACTGCGTCCCGTGGCCGGTTCGCGCTGGCTGAACGGCCCGTGGCCGCTGGTGGCCGGCGCGCTGGCGCTGGTGCTGCTGAACTTCGCGACGCTGGCGCTGGCCGGCCGTCCCTGGGGCGTGACCTCGGCGTTCGCGCTGTGGGGCGCCAAGGCCGCCGCGGCGGTGGGCATCGACACCGCCAGCTGGGCATTCTGGAGCACCAAGGCGAATGCCGCCGCGCTGGCCGCCCCGGTCACGCACGACGTCACCTCGGTGATGGACGTCGGCATCGTGCTCGGCGCCATGCTGGCCGCGGCGCTGGCCGGCCGCTATGCCCCGGTGTGGCGCCTGCCGCTGCGCTCCTTCATCGCCGCCGTGGCCGGCGGGCTGATGCTGGGCTACGGCGCGCGCCTGGCCTACGGCTGCAACATCGGCGCCTACTTCAGCGGCATCGTGTCGGGCAGCCTGCACGGCTGGCTGTGGCTGGTGGCCGCGTTTGCCGGCAACGTCTTCGGTACCCGTCTGCGTCCGCTGTTCGGTCTCGAGGTCGAGCGCCTGAAGCTCGGGGGCTGCTGATGGGTGAGCCTTACGGCTGAGCGCTTCGGTGCTCAGCCGTATTGGCCTTTCTCAAAGTCGAGGCTGGATATCTCCGTATCGTGAATTGTCGAACAAGGACGACAGATCACGAGGAGACAAGACATGGCCTGGATTGGCAAGCAGCTGCTGGCCGCAGCGGCGCTCGGCGCCATCCTTGCGCTGGCGGGGTGCCACGGCAAGGACGATGGAGACAACCACGGTGGTCCGCCCCCCGGCGGCCCGCTGGTACCGGATACCGGCAGCGTGGCACCGGTCGAGGTCCGCATGACCTGGTTCGGTATCTCGAACTGGATCTTCAAGATCGGCAACCTGAACATCCTGATGGATGGCTACACCACGCGCATCCCCCAGGATTATTTTTCCGGCGGTGGCGGCGGGCTGGCCACCACCAAGGCCGCCTGGCCGATCGACAAGGCGGCGGTCGACCGGCTCTACACCGTGCTCAAGAGCGGACCCGGCAGCCCGGTCAACCTCTTGATCACGGGCCACAGCCACTTCGACCACAGCTTCGACACGCCGTACTGGGCGAAGATCACCCGGGCGCCGATCGTCGGTTCGCGCACCACCTGCTACCAGGCACGGGCGCTGGGCGTGCCCGCATCGCAGTGCACGGCCGTCTACGGCGGCGAAAAGATCGTGCTCAACCAGTACGTCACCATGCGCGTGGTGCGCTGGAACCACAGCGGCACCCATGAAACCAATCCCGAGCAGCACGACCCGATCGAACTGCAAAAGGTGCCGACGCCCGATGCTGCCGGCAACCTGCGCGGCGGCGTGGCGGAAGACTTTCCCAACGGCGGCGGCAACCGCGGATACCTGTTCACCGTCACAACGCCCAACGCGCGCCAGCTGACCTTCTTCGTCACCAATTCCGGCGCGCCCCAGGATCTCGATACGGACAGCATCACCGACGGCATCAACTACGGCAAGCCACTCGACAGCCTGCGCAAGGCGATGGCCGATGCCGGGCTGCCCGCCGCCGATGTGTGGATCGGCGCCGGCGGCCAGCCGGTGGCGGCACTGGCGCTGCCGATCCTGAAACCCAAGGCCTACCTACCGAATCACCTCGGCAGTTTCTACGTGCCTTTCCAGCTCGGCAACACTTCACCGTTCAACGATGCGGCACTGACAGGCTACCTGGCGTCGAGCAATGTTGCGCTGGTGCCGCCCAACCAGTACCTGGATGCCTGGGTACTGGATGCGGACGGCTTCCGCCAGGTGGACAACGCCCAGATGAAGCAGGCCTACAGCTTCTAGGGAAAGTCAGTAAGGCCCGCGAATGAACTCGCGCACGTTGTCGCGATACACCTGCGCCAGCGCCGCATGCAACTCGGCCGGCAGCGGCGCGACATTCGATGCTTCGACGTTGCCCTGTACCTGCGCCGGCGAACTGGCACCGGGGATCACAACCGAGACTTCCGGATGATCGAGGATCCAGCGCAGCGCCATCTGCGCCATCGTCATCGACGGCGGCACCAGCGCCGCGACCTGCTCGGTGGCGGCGATGCCGCGCTCGAGTTCCAGGCCGGCGAAGGTCTCGCCGACGTTGAAGTGGGCGCCGTCGCGGTTGAAGTTGCGGTGGTCGTCGGCACGGAAGGTGGTGGCACGCGTGATCTTCCCGCCGAGCAGGCCGCTGGCCAGCGGCAGGCGCACGATGATGCCGACGCCTTGCGCGGCGGCGCGCGGCAGCAGCTCCTCGGCCGGTTTCTGGCGGAAGATGTTGAAGATCACCTGCAGCGAGGCCAGATCATCTTGTTCCAGGCAGATCATGCCTTCCTCGACCGACTCGACGCTGGCGCCCCAGCGCTTGATCAGGCCGTCCTGCTGCAGCTCGCGCAGCCAGTCGAACACGTGGCCCTGGCGCAGCACCTCGGTCGGCACGCAGTGCAGCTGGGTCAGGTCGAGGGCTTCCATGCCGAGCCGCTCGATCGAGCGCAGGGTGGCGTCGCGCAGTGATTCCCTGGTATAGCCGTCCGGGTAGATGCCGGCGCGGCCCAGCTTGGTGGCGACCACCAGGCCTTCCGGGCGGCGCTCGCGGATGAATTGACCGATGGAACGCTCGCTGGCGCCGTCGCCGTAGACGTCGGCGGTATCGATGAAGCGCACGCCGGCGGCGTAGGCGTTGTCGAGGGTCTGGCGCGCGACCGCGTCGTCCCACTCGTCGCGCCAGCCACCGCCCAGTTGCCAGCATCCGAGGCCGATTTCAGGGACGGCCAGTCCACTCTTGCCAAATTCGCGCAGCTTCATCTTTAACACAGCCTCATTCAATGGTGAGGCTGCCATTGTAGACCGCCGCTCAGGACTTCGCCGTCGGCTTCAGGATCTGGTCGGCCCTTGCGCGGTCCTGGGCGCTGAGCTTCGGTGCGGCCGCCTTGATCGCGGCGTCGGCTTGCGGGTGGCCGGCCTGTTTGGCCAGGTTGAGCCAGACATAGGCCATGGCCAGGTCGGCCGGACCGCCTTCGCCGTTGAGTTCCATGGCGCCGAGGTTGAACATGGCATCGACCTGGCCCTGTTTCGCCGCCGCCTCGAACAGCTTGCGCGCCGTGGCGCGGTTCTTCTCGACCACTTCGCCGTCGTAGAAAAAGGTGGCGAGTGCGAATTCGGCGTCGCGGTCGCCCTTCACCGCGGCTTCCTTGTAATAGACGATGGCGCGCTTCTGGTCGGCCGGCACGCCTTCGCCCATGTCAAACATGCGGCCGGCCGCGAACAGCGCCGCCGGGTAGCCGGCCCTGGCGGCGGCGTTGAACCAGGCGCCGGCCTGCTTCAGGTCGCGCGCGACGCCGGCGTCGCCATTGTAGTAAACCTTGGCCAGGTTGTACTGGGCCGGCACGTAGCCTTCCTCGGCTGCCGCCTGCAGGTGGCCGACCGCCTTGTGGCCATCGGGGGCACCGCCGTAGCCATCCACGCAGGCCTGGCCGAGCACGTTCTGGGCCGGCACGAAGCCGAATTCGGCGGCCTTACCGTACCACGTCAACGCCTGCCCCGGGTTCTTCGGAATACCGATGCCGCGTTCGTAGATGCGCGCCAGCATGAAAGCCGCCTCGACCTTCTCGCTCATCAGCTGCGGCTCTTTCGGATTGAACTTCATGCGATCGCGCATCGGGTCGAAGCGGCCGTCCACCACTTTGCGCAGCCAGACGATTGCTTGGCCGGTGTCCTTCGGCGTGCCCATGCCGTACAAGTGCATCTTGGCCAGCGCCAGCCCGGCTTCATCGTAGCCGATCTTGTTCCATGCGGTGCTCAGGAGTCGCAGCGCGCGCGGGTAGTCGCGCGAATCGAGGGCGACGAAGCCTTCGGCCAGCGACTTGTCCTTCTGCAGGATCTGCTGACGGCCGGCGGCGAAGCGGCGGTCGGCCGAACCGCACTTGATCGACGGCGTCGCCAGGCCGTTTCTGGACGAATCGCCGGCGGGATCGTTCAGACCGGTGAGCGAACTTGGGTCTCTCACGTTTTTGACGTTGCCATCGGGCGCCAGGACCGAGAAATGCTCGGCATCGTCGGAGATGCCGCCATCCATGCCGAAGTCGCGCATATAGGCCAGCGCGACGTCGTCCTCGGCCGCGTTCGGACTGCCCATGAATGCGCACGAGGACGCGTAGTTGCGCGACAAGACCTTGCTCTTGGCGGCGATCACGCGGTCGGATTCGGTGCTGCTCTTGGTGCCGGTGATTACCACGGTGCCGGCTGGTTTCGCAGACGCAGATGCAGACCCAGGCGCTGCATCCGGCACGGTTTGCGCGAGGGCCGGCGGCGCCAGTGTCGCGGTCAGGGCGCCGATGGTCACCACCAGGGCGGCGCGGCGCGCATGCATGTTCGGGACTCGCATCTGCATCTCCTTGTTTGTTCTTGTCGGCGTCGAGAAGCGCCGGCACAGTGTAGCTGAACAGAAATGCGCGGAGTCGATCAAGTCCTTGATTGTTTCGCACGGCGGCGTCCCTGCCTATGCAGCAAAAAAGCAACGAACTGGTCCAGCCGGTGCGAACGGCCTGGTTACCATTTGGCTTTGGGGGCCACGGCTCTCACTAGGATTTAGCTCCCCATATTTCGTAATCCGGAATAAAAAGCGGTCCAACCACTTTTGCGATGATGATTAGTTCGCTGAAGTGCTCCGTTCGCAATATTTCGCTATCGCTCACCCGTTTCGTGAATCCGCGCAAGGACGAGTCAGCATTGCTGATTCCGCTGCGCGTTTCGATCACGTTGTTGAGTATTTACCAGTTGCATGTTTCGAGATTGTGACGAGGTCATACACTAAAAAACCTCAGTACCGATAAAGACAAGCTCCGCTCCATGCGGCCGATAACGGAGACAGACATGCGAACCATCTCACACGTAATGCGTCCGACACGCCTGAGCTATGCGGTTTCGCTGGCGCTGGCGTCGCTGGTGGCGGGCAACCTGGCCATGGCCCAGGAAGCCCCGCAACCGAACCCGAATCCCAGCCCGGCACCGGCCTCGTCGGTTTCGCAGGGCAGCGAAATCGCCAAGGTCTTGGTCAGCACGCGGCGCTCACAGCAATCGTCGATCGACCGCAAGAAGAACGCGGCTACCGCGATCGATTCCATCGTGGCCGAAGACGTGGGGTCGCTGCCCGACCGTAACATCGGCGAGGCGATCTCCCGCATGGCCGGCATCGCGCTCGACCGCGGCGACTTCGGCGACGGCGTCAGCGTGGCCGTGCGCGGCAACGGCCCCGACCTGACCCGCGTCGAGATCGACGGCATGGCCGTGCAATCCGCGGGCGGCACCGACCTCGCCGGCGGCGGCAGCGGCCGCGGCACCGAATTCCGCCAGCTGTCCGCCGACCTGATCAAGAGCGTCGACGTGGTCAAGGGCTCGACCGCCGACATGACCGAAGGCTCGCTGGGCGGCGGCATCATCGTCACCACCCGCACCGGTCTCGACTTCAAGGAGCCGTTCGCCTCGGTGCGCGTGGCCGGCACCCAGAACAACCTGAACAAGAAATGGCAGCCGGACACCAACGTGATCCTGTCGCGCAAGCTGTTCGACAACCGCGTCGGGCTGATCCTGAATGCCGGCAAGTCGACGGTGACGAACGAGCAGCACCAGCAGCAGGTGGCGACCAGCTCGGCCGCCGGCTATGCGCGGGTGCTCGACTTCGACAATTCGCCGAATAAAACCTTCACCTTCAATCCGGCTACGGTGAACACGGCCGATTCCGCCGCGACCACGCCGGTGTTCAGCGCAGGCGGCTGGAATTCGCCGACGCCGCTGCAGATCGTGCAGAAGTCGGCCGACGCCAAGACCAAGGCCGATTGCTACACGGCCTTTCCGCAGCTGACAACGACGTCACGGGAGCTGGCGAACGTCGCTTCGGGCACGCCCCGCAACACCGCGATCAACACCCTGCAGAATGCAGTGAACTCGTGCCTGAACCAGTGGAACGACTACACACCATCGTTGATCCGCTCCAGGATCACGACCCAGGTCGAGAAGCGCCAGAACCTGGACCTGCGTGCCGACTTCAAGGTCAACAACGAGCTGACCGTGTACGCCAAGGGCAGCTATACCAAGTACACGGCCGACAACAAGCAGACCTATTTCAACCTGGGCAACGTCGCGGTCAACACATCGAACACTTTCACCGACGTCAACGGCGTGCGCGGCTTGAGCCAGCTGGGGCGCAATTCCGGCTACTACCTGTATCCGACCACTGCCAGCTATGTCGCCAATACCGGCCTGGTGCAGGGCGCGACCTCCAATGTGGACCCAGCGTCCGTCAAGGTCGACGACAGCCACCACGTGACCCAGATGTCGCTGACCAACGGTTCGGCCAGCCTGGACCAGCTGCACGACGTGTCGAATGTCGTGACCAAGTACTTCCAGACTGGCGGCACCTGGACCCGTGGCAGCCTCAAGGCGGAATGGCTGATCGGCGACGCGATGTCCGACTTCACCCGCGAAGGCAAGCGCACCACGTTCTCGCAATATTACGGCACGGCGACGATGAACGTGCTGCCGAACGGTTTGTGGAACTATACCTTCCCGGCCACCTCGACCTTCGACCTGCGCAACCCGGCCGCCTATGTGCTGTTGAATGCTCCGGTCGCCACCGGTGCCGCCACCGCCGGCACCCGCGATGGCAGCAGCAGCATCAGGACGGTCCCGGCCTACACCGCGCTGCAATCGCCGCAGCTGACTTATTCCCAGCCACAGCTGACCTACAACCCGCTGGCGCGCGATACCGAAGAACGTACGGCCAAGCTCGACCTGACCTATGCCGCGCCGGATTCAATCCCGTTCTTTACCCGCTTCAAGGCCGGCGCGAACCTGCGTGACACCTTCGTCAACGCTTACGGCGGTGGTGCCTTCGTCGCCAGTACCAATCCGTTCGTCGTCGTGCCGCAAAGCGGCATCCGCAGCTTCCTGGTCGGCTGCCAGGACACCGCCGGTTCGCTCGCCGCCGGCGGCAACAAGTGCAACTATGGCTACAACCCGGGCAACGTCTACAATACCGCCAACTCGGGCAACGTCGTGGTCACGCCGCAGCGGCTGCAGGAAATCATCGGGCAATCGCTGGGCGCCAACGCCACCGCCTCGGGCTTCTTCAGCGGCACCGACGTCGCTCCCTCGGGCGCGCTGGTCAACTGGCCGACCATCGACGTCGACAAAGTGTTCGCCCTGTCCGGTGTGCCGAACATGAACATGAACTGCCTGCACTCCTGCGTCGGCAGCGACGGCAAGACCTACAACTCTCCAGTGGCGAAGATGAAGGAGCGCTCGCAAGCCGTCTACCTGATGGGCGACTTCAACATCGACCGCATTCCGTTCACCAGCCGCTCGCTGCCCTTCGGTCTCGAGCTGGAAGGCAACCTGGGCTACCGCTACATCAAGACCAAGGTCAACGGCACTGGCACGATGACCTTTACCTCGATCACCAAGAACGCCAGCTATACCCAGGCGAATCCGACGGCGGCCACCGGCGTCGATACCAGCTCGGTCTCGATCAATACCGCCGTCAACGCGACCACCCACGATTTCCTGCCGATCTACAACCTGGCGATGTGGATCGTGCCGGACAAGCTCGTGCTGCGCTACAACCGGGCCCGCACGGTGGCCCGCCCGCCGGTCGGCAACCTGCTGGCCCAGGGCGTCTGCATCTATGACGAGCGCAACGACGACGACAACATCAACCAGCGCTGCTCTAGCACCATCGGCAACCCGGCGCTGCAGGCCCAGAAGAACCTGAACCAGAACTGGAGCGCGGAGTATTATCCGAACAAGGATACCAACGTCTCGCTGTCCTACTTCAAGCAGAAGGGCATCGTCGGCGCATCGATCGTGCAGAGCAACCAGGGCACGCTCGGCCTGAACGTGACCGATCCGGTCAGTGGCGTCTCGCTGGCGGATCTTCCATTCGACTACAACACCTTCGCCAACGGTGTGCCGACCACGCGCTCGGGCTGGGAACTGAACGGCAGGACCGCCTTCACCTTCCTGCCGTGGTTCCTGAAGTACACCGGCATCGATGCCAACTACACCAAGCTGGCGTCGGTGACCTCGACCCAGAACTTCGTCGACCTGCTGACCGGCGCTCCGCTGCCGCCGCTGCGCGAATCCAAGTTCCAGTACAACTGGGCCATCTGGTACGACGACGGCCGCCTGCAGGCGCGGATCGCGGTGCAGGGCGTGGCGCCGTTCTTCAACAATATCGCGGGCTCGACTGGCAATCTCCTGAACAATTACCCGAACGTCAGCGGCAACACCCGTCCGCCCGCCTACAATCCGGGTTCGCCGAACTTCAGGGATGCGACCCGCTACGTCGACGCCAAGGTGGCGTACAAGATCACCCCGAACATCGAAGTGTTCCTTGAAGGCCGCAACCTGACCAACGCAACCACCAGTAACAGCCAGGGTTCCTTCGTTCCGTTCAGCGATGGTACGCAGAGTATCCTGGACTACAGCTACTCGGGCCGGCGCATCATGACGGGTGCCAACTTCCGCTTCGGCGGCTGACGGCAAATGCGCTCAGCGCGGTGATTGTTTGGCCCACGGGCCTTGGCAACGCCGCGCAAACGCCTAGAATGATTTTCGAAGCGTCTCACTTTGTGTCTCATTGCGCCGGCCACTCCCCATGGCCGGTTTTTTTTTGCGCTTCGATCATGGCGCTGATTCTTTCCGCCTCAGCGCCAACGACGCGCAGCGGCGCACATAGAATGGTCCGCGACAAGCAGTCATGACAACAGGCCCTCGAGGCCGAGCATGGAGACGACAATGCGGAATCAACCCGACCCCACCTTCCATCCCAAGCGCTGCGCCGGCGCCGTCGCCGCGGCACTGGCACTGATCGCGCAGGGCGCACTGGCGCAGGACGGCGCCACGCCTGGCGACGGCGCCAGCCAGGCCGCGACGCCACCGGTGACCAGCGTCGTGACCATCGCCGGCACGCGCCAGTCGGTCGCCTCGGCGATCGACCGCAAGCTGCGCGCCGCCACCGTGGTCGATTCGATCGTGGCCGAGGACATCGGCCAGTTCCCCGACAAGAACGTCGGCGAGGCGCTGTCGCGCGTCACCGGCGTGCAGCTGTCGCGCGATTTCGGCGAAGGCTCGCAAGTGTCGATCCGCGGCGTCGAGCCGGACCTGAACCGCATCGAGATCAACGGCCAGTCGGTGCTGAGCACCAACGGCACCGCCGGACGCGGCGCCGAGCTGCGCGAGCTGGCGTCCGAACTGATCGGCTCGATCGACGTGTACAAGGGCCTGACCGCCGACCTGACCGAAGGCGGCGTCGGCGGCACCGTGCGCATCACCACGCGCAAGCCGCTCGACTTCAAGAAGCCGACCATCGGCGGCACGCTGTCGGGCGAGCAGGCGTCGTCGCGCGGCGGCGTCCAGCCGCGCGCGAACCTGTACGTGGCCGACAAGTTCATGGACGGGAAGCTCGGCCTGCTGGGGAACTTCGTCTACGATAAGGTCCTGACCCGCAACGACTACGCGCGCAACACCTCGTGGCGCTTCCTGCAGGACTGGGACAACTCGCCCGAGAAGACCGTCACCAGCACCGATCCGGCGGTGGCCGCGGTTGCGAACAAGGCCGCCTGCGCCACCAGCGCCTTGACGGCCGCGCAGAAGACCGCCTGCACCAACCAGTGGAACGACTACTCGCCCGGCATCGCGCGCTACGGCATCTGGACGCGCGACCACAAGCGCTCGTCGGCCGAGCTGACCGCGCAATACCAGTTCAGCAAGGAGTTGACGGCCTTTGCCAGCTACCAGGCCAACCGCCAGCGCGAACGCCTGAACGACCGCAACTTCGGCACCGACTTCGGCGCCACCAACCGCCTGGCCAATCCGGGCAACCCGCCGGTCTATGGCGCCAACGGCGTGCCGTCCCCGGCCGGCACCTGCGCCACGCCGACCACGACGCCCGACAGCATGGTGGTGCAGAACCATTACGTGACCTCGTACACCGTCGGCCAGTGCCTGAACGTGGCCGGGCAGGGCGGGCAGGGCGCCTTCAGCACCTCGGCGCGCGACTTCCAGCTGGACGTCGACTCGCGCTACCTGTCGAGCGGCTTCAACTTCAAGCGCGATCGCCTCGAAGTCGAAGGCCTGATCAATACCTCGAAGTCGGACTACGGCAACGACACCAACAGCGTCATCCTGACCCAGAACGCGCCCGGCCTGAAGGTGACGCTGGATAGCCAGGGACTGCCGCACTTCGATTTCCCGGCCGGCTACAGCCCGGACAATCCCGGTTCCTACGTACAAGCGCAACTGCAATACCGGCCGACCGAGACCAAGAACACCGAGAACCAGGCCAAGCTGGACTTCAAGTACCGCCTGACCACGCCATTCTTCAGCAAGGTCTGGTTCGGTGTGCAGGGCCGCAAGTCGACCGCCAAGCAGTACAACGGCGGCGGCTACCTGGCCAGTGCCGGCGACCGCAATAACCTGTCGAACACCGCCGACGACATCAACGTCCTGAGCGCCAACGTCAACCAGACCGCGATCTACGACCCGCTGTACACCGGCAGCGCCCAGCGTCCGAACGACAACCAGAACTTCATCAACAGCAGCTATGCGACGCGCTACGTGAACGGGGCGCAGATGGCGAGCCTGGTCAGCGCGGTGATGGGGCGCTCGCCCGGCACCTTCTTCAAGGGCTACAACGACGTGCAGAACATGCCGTCGGGCTGGCCGTCGCCGGTGTACGCCGCCGCGGCGCCTTACTTCGACACGTCGAAGTTCACCCACCAGTACCTGTACTCGGCGCCCGGCAGCGACGGCAAGACCTACCCGCAGATCCCGGCCTTCCAGGCCGATGAGCGCATCGGCGCCACCTACCTGCGCCTCGACTACGGCACCCAGCTGTGGGGCTACGACATCGACGGCAACGTCGGCGTGCGCTACACCCGCACCCGTACCCGCGCCACCGGCCTGAGCCAAGACAAGGTGCGCGTCGCGACCGGTACCAGCACCGCCTACAACGATGTCGTGACCGGCAACAGCATCGTCAGCCGCGAGAACACCTACAACGACATCCTGCCGAGCTTCAACGGCGCGTTCTGGTTCACCGACCGCACCGTCGCGCGCCTGGGATGGGCCAAGGCGATGGCGCGGCCGCGCATCGACCTGCTGGCGCCGAACATCGTCTGTACCCAGGGCAGTGGCAACGCGGCCTTCGGCGGCACCGGCGGCAACGATACCTGCACGGCCGGCAATCCGGACCTGAAACCCTACCGCTCGACGAATACCGACCTGAGTTTGGAATGGTATCCGGGCAAGGATACCCAGTATTCGGTGGCGTTTTTCCAGAAGGACATCTCGAGCTATGTGCTGGAAAAAGTGGTGGTCCCGAACGTGGCGATCCTGGGCGGCACCAACCTCTACGACGTGACGACGGCGGTCAATGGCCAGGGTGCCACTACCCGCGGCATCGAACTGGCCGCGCGCACGGCGTTCACCTGGCTGCCCGGCTGGCTGGGCGGCTTCGGCGGCGATGCCAACTACACCCGCATGAACTACAAGTACGCGGCTGGCAAGGAGCGCCTGAACGTCCTGGACGGCAGCGTGCTGCCTTACCCGGGCATGTCGAAGAACAGCTACAACGTGTCGCTGTGGTACGACCGCGGTTCGTGGAACGCGCGCGTCGCCTATAATTTCCGCGACCGCTTCTTCACCGGCGGGAACGACGTCTCGGGCAATCCGAATTTCCAGGAAAAGACCGGCTTCCTCGACGCCAAGATCCAGTACCGCTTCAACGACCACGTCACCCTGTCACTGGAGGGGAAGAACCTGACCGACCAGGCTCAGACCACCGATGCCGGCGACCTGTTCCGCGTCAACGAGCTGGCTTGGTCGGGACGGCGCTACTTCCTGAGCTTGTCGATCAAGAACTGAGTCAAGAACTGAACGTGCGAGAGCCGCATGCTACGTGAATTCTGTCTGATCGCAGCCCTGGTGGCCTGTGCACCCGCACTGGCCGCCGACCCGCTCTTCCACAACCCGCTGGTGCTGCAGCGCGCCGACCCCCAGGTCACGCTGCAGCCCGACGGCTGGTATTACTACACGGCGACGGTACCGGAGTACGACCGCATCGAGATCCGCCGTGCCCGCACCCTCGACGATCTCGGCAAGGCCGAGGCCAGCGTCGTCTGGCGCAAGCACGCGCGCGGCGAGATGGGCGCCCACATCTGGGCGCCCGAGATGCACCGCATCGACGGCAAATGGTATATCTACTTCACCGCCGCCCCGGCCGACAAGATCTGGGAGATCCGCCTGTACGTGCTGGAGAATGCCGCGGCCGATCCGTTCAAGGGCGAGTGGGTCGAGCGCGGCCAGCTCAAGACCGGGTGGGAATCGTTCTCGCTGGACGCCACCACCTTCGCCCACCGCGGCCGGCGCTACCTGGTCTGGACCCAGCGTGCGCCCGATGGGAGCAAGGGTACCAACATCTACATCGCGAAGATGGACAGTCCGCTGTCGATCGCCGGGCCGGCCACGCTGCTGACGCGCCCGGAATACGCCTGGGAAAAGGTCAAGTACGACGTCAACGAGGCGCCGGCCGTGCTGGTGAAGAACGGGCGCGTGTTCCTGACCTATTCGGCCAGCGCCACCGACGCCAACTATGCGATGGGCATGCTGAGCGCGCGCGACGATGCCGACCTGCTCGATGCCAGGTCGTGGACCAAGTCGCCGCAGCCGGTGTTCACCTCCAGTGACGCCAACCGCCAGTGGGGGCCGGGCCACAACAGCTTTACCACCACCCCGGACGGCAAGACCGACGTGCTGGTCTACCATGCGCGCAATTACCGCGACATCGTCGGCGATCCGCTGCGCGACCCGAACCGCAATACGCGGGCGCAGGCCATTCACTGGCGGGCGGATGGGATGCCGGATTTCGGCGTGCCGGTGGCGGATGAAGCAGGCGCCGACCCATCCGCCGGGCGATCCGCCGATTGAAGTACACCCCGTGCTGGTCTAAGCTGTGGTTTCACACCTCATCGGAGAACGCACATGGTCAGCAAGAACACGATTTGTCTGTGGTTCGACGGCACCGCACTGGAAGCGGCGCAATTCTACGCCGCCACTTTCCCGACAGCGCGGTTGGCGCCGTGTTCCGCGCGCCCACCGATTATCCCGCCGGGAAGGCGGGCGACGTACTGACGGTGCAGTTCACGGTGATCGGCATCCCGTGCCTGGGCCTGAACGGCGGACCGGCCTTCCGGCACAGCGAAGCCTTTTCCTTCCAGGTGGCGACCGAGGACCAGGCCGAGACTGACCGCCTGTGGAACGCGATCGTCGGCAACGGCGGCCAGGAAAGCGAGTGCGGCTGGTGCAAGGACAAATGGGGCCTGTCGTGGCAGGTCACGCCGCGCGCGCTGAGCGCGGCGATCGCCGATCCGGATCCGGCCGTGGCGCAGCGCGCGTTCGGGGCGATGATGGGGATGCGCAAGATCGACATCGCAGCGATCGAGGCGGCGAAGCGGGGCTGACCGGGCGGCGGCGGCCAGCGGGCCCCTGGCGGACGGGCTTCGCCGGTAGGCGCTCGGGCCGCGGCGCCTTCGACGCGGCATGAAATGATTGCGCCTGACATTTATGTTACGTCGGCTGCCGGCGTTATTTAATTAGCTGTGGGCCCTTTCCCATCGATACCGGTTTCGATATCGCATTGCAGTAAAAAGTAATTAGTCCGCTCGACCGCATTCCACTACATTCCCTTGCAAGTCCACGATGTCGCGCGCGGCGGTTCCCCGATCCGCTGAATGTTATCGCAAGCATCCTGGCTAACATATAACAACAACCGCACAAGGGGAGAGCATATGCGGAGACACAAAGCCGGCCGCCCGGCCTGGCGCGCTGCCTTGATCGTTGCATTGGCCGCCTGCAGCAGCGCGCACGCGGCCGACGCGGGTACTGACGCGCGTACCGATGCCGATGCGCGCGCCCGCGCCATGGTGGCACGAATGAACTTCGACGAAAAGATCGGCCAACTGCTGAACGTCGCGCCCGCCGTGCCGCGCCTGGGCATTCCCGCCTATAACTGGTGGACCGAATCGCTGCACGGTGCCATGGGACCGATCCCCACCACCAACTTCCCGGAGCCGATCGGCCTGGCGGCCAGCTTCGATGCGCCGCTGCTGCGCCAGGTGGCCGGGGCGATCAGCGTCGAGGTGCGCGCGCTGCACACGCTGGGACGCCAGACCGGCCACCTGGGCCGCATCGGCACCGGCCTCGATACCTGGTCGCCCAACATCAATATCTTCCGCGATCCTCGCTGGGGCCGCGGCCAGGAAACCTACGGCGAAGATCCGCACCTGACGGCGGCGCTCGGCGTCGCCTTCATTCAGGGCATGCAAGGCGCGAACCCGGACCTGCCGGACGTGGTCGCGACGCCCAAGCACTTCGCGGTGCACAGCGGGCCGGAATCGACGCGCCACGTGGCCGACGTGTTCGTCTCGCGGCACGACCTCGAGGATACCTATCTGCCTGCCTTCCGCGCGGCCATTGTCGATGCCGGCGCGGGTTCGATCATGTGTGCCTATAACCGCATCAACGGCCAGCCGGCCTGCGGCAGCGAGCTGCTGATGAAGGAGCACCTGCGCGGGGCCTGGGGCTTCAAGGGTTACGTGGTGTCCGATTGCGACGCCGTCACCGACATCTCGGAACAGCACAAGTACGCACCCGATCCGGCGGCGGCCGTGGCGGTGGCGCTGAAGGCCGGCACCGACAACGAGTGCAATACCAAGACCCTGGGCGACGTGCCCAACCTGGAGGCGCGCTACCGGGAAGCCTGGCAGCGCGGCCTGATCGGCACCGCCGACATCGACGCGGCGCTGGTGCGGCTGTTCTCGGCGCGCTACCGCAATGGTGACCTCGCTGGCCTGGCGCAGCGCGCCGGACGGACCCCGGTGCCGGTGAGCGCCATCGGCAGCGCCGCCCACCAGGATCTGGCGCTGCAGGCGGCAACCAAGAGCCTGGTGCTGCTGAAGAACGACGGCGTGCTGCCGCTGCGCCCGGGCTTGAAGCTGGCCGTGATCGGGCCGCTGGCCGACGCCACCCGCGTCCTGCGCGGGAATTATTCGTCGACGCAGTCGGCGCCGCCGGTGTCGGTCGTCGACGGCCTGCGCCGCGTGCTGCCGGGCGCCAGCGTGCGCCTGGTGCCGGCCGGCCCTTCGGTTACCGACGGCGACCCGGTCCCGCGCGAGGCGCTCTTGAGCCCGGACGGCAAGCCTGGGCTGCAGGCCGACTACTACAACCGCAACGCGCAAGCCTACGACGGCAAGCCGGCCGCGACCCGGGTCGAGCCGGGCCTGGAATCGCATGCGCTCGAACTGAAGGAAGTCGGCGAACGCCACAAGGTCGAGTGGACCGGCTTCCTGGTGGCGCCGGAGAGCGGCATGTACCGCATCGGCGTCAGCGGCGTGCAAGGGGCATTGACGGTCGACGGCAAGCCGGCGGTCGAGGCGAGCGCGTATTCGAAGTGGGCCGAGCCGCTGCAGCTGGTCGACGTGCGCCTGGAAAAGGGGCAGCGCTACCCGCTGCGCTTCCACGCCGAGACCGGTGGTTCCGGCGTGCCGGGGCTGTTCTGGAAGCGCGTCTCGACCGACGTCGATGCCGACCTGCAGGCCGGCGTCGCCGACGCCGACGTGGTCGTGGCCGTGGTCGGCCTGACCTCGGACCTCGAAGGCGAGGAGATGGCGGTGAAGGCCGAAGGCTTCTCGGGCGGCGACAAGACCACGCTCGAGCTGCCGGCCGACCAGCGCCGCCTGCTCGATCGCGCCCGGGCACTGGGCAAGCCGCTGGTGGTGGTGCTGATGAACGGCAGCGCGCTCGACCTGACCTGGGCCAAGGACAACGCCGCCGCCATCCTCGAAGCCTGGTATCCGGGCCAGTCGGGCGGCCTGGCGGTGGCCAGGGTCTTGAGCGGCGCATCCGACCCTGGCGGCCGCCTGCCGCTGACCTTCTACCGCGGCCTGGGCGACCTGCCGCCATTCGACGACTACACGATGAAGGGCCGCACCTACCGTTACTATGGCGGCACGCCGGTGTATCCGTTCGGCGCCGGCTTGAGCTACACCACCTTCGGCTACGCGCCCGTGAAGATCGAGAACGTCGGCGGCGCCCCGGAAAACGGCATCGTGGTCACGACCGAGGTTACCAACACGGGTGCGCGCGCCGGCGACGAGGTGGCGCAGCTGTACCTGACGCCGCCGGCCATGGACGGAGCGCCGCGGCTGGCGCTGCGCGGCTTCCAGCGCTTGTCGCTCAAGCCGGGCGAACGGCGCCGCATCAGCTTCCGGCTGTCGCCGCGCGACCTCAGCTTCGTCACGCGCGACGGCATCCGCCAGCTGACGCCGGGACAGTACAAGGTCAGCGTCGGTTCGGGCCAGCCTGGCACCGGCGTGGCGAGCCAGGAGACCGCCTTGACCTTGCGCCGCAGCGCGGTCCTGCCGCAATAATCAAATCATAAAAGGAGACGACCATGCACACCACGATTCGAATGCTGTCCAGGACCCTTGCCGGCGCCGTCACGCTGGCCGCAAGTTTCGCCATGCCGGCGCTGGCGCAGGACGACGCGATGACGCCGATCGCGATCCCCGCGCAGCCGGACGCGATCGTGCTGAACACCGGCGCGCTGCCCGGCGCCACCGTGGCCGAGAGCTGGCACCGCCAGTACGGCAGCGTGTTCGCGCGCAACGTGACGATCGCGACGCTGACCCCGTTCCTGCCCGATCCGGCCAAGGCCAGCGGCGCGGCGGTGATCGTTGCCCCCGGCGGTGGCTTCCGCACGCTGTCGATGAACAACGAGGGCTGGGACGTGGCGCGCGCGCTGGCCGACCGCGGCGTCGCCGCCTTCGTGCTGAAGTATCGCCTGAACCAGACCCCGGCCGACATGGGGGCGTTCTCGCAATCCATGGCGCGGATGTTCACGCAAGGCGCCCGTGATGGAGAAAATAAGGGCGCCGCGGCCAGGGCGGCCCAGCAGCAGGACCCGGCCAAGGCGCTGGCACCGCAGATCGCCGATGCGCGCGCCGCCTTCGCGCTGGTGCGCTCGCGCGCGGCGGCGTGGCATGTCGACCCCGACCGCATCGGCATGGTCGGCTTCTCGGCCGGCGCGATGCTGACCATGGCCACGGCCCTGCACGGCCAGGATGCGAAGCCGGCCTTTATCGGCAACGTCTACGGCCCGCTGGCGGCGGTGCAGGTGCCGGCCGGCGCGCCGCCGCTGTTCGTCGCGCTGGCGGCCGACGATCCGCTGTTCGGCAACGGTGGCTTCGGCCTGATCGACAGCTGGCGCAATGCCAAGCGCCCGGTGGAATTCCACCTGTACGAGCAGGGCGGCCACGGCTTCGGCATGTACCCGAAGACGACCACCAGCACCGGCTGGTTCGACGCCTTCGCCCGCTGGCTGGACATGCACGGTTATCTAAAGAAGAAGTGAGCGACGTGCCAAGATGGTATCGTAGCGGCATCTTTCAAACTGCTACGATACCCGATGCATCACCCTCCCCACGATAGCGGCGACCCCGGCGCCGCGCTGCCGAGGTCCACGGCAAGCCTCAACGCACAGTGGCGCGCTTTCCAGCTGAAGCTGGCGGACGAATTGAAATCGCTGCGCTCGCCCGAGGACATCGTGAGGACGGCAACCATGCTGCTCGCCGCCTATCTGAACGCGTCGCAGTCCTGGTACGCGGAGATCGGCGCCGACGGCGCGACTTTCCATACCCGTGGTGGCTGGTTCCCGCCCGCCATGCCGCCGATTCCCGCTACAGGACGCATCGCCGATTTCGGCCCCGAACTCGTCACGACCATGAGTGCGGGACAGGATTTCATCGTCGCCGATCTTGAAACCGATCCCAGGACCGCCGCTCATGCGCAGGACTACGCGCTGCTGCGGATCGGCGCCCTCCTGGTCGCGCCGCTGTTCAAGGAAGGGCGCTGGGTCGCCAACCTGAACGTCGCCACGCCGGGTCCGCGCCACTGGACCGAAGACGACGTGCTGGTCGTGCGCGACGTGGCCGAACGTACCTGGTCGGCCGTCGAAAGCGCGCTGGCGCAGGCGGCATTGCGCAAGGAGCGCGACCGCAGCCAGCACATCTTCGACACCATGACCGAAGGCTTCGTCTTCGTCGACGCCGACGAGGCGCTGGTGTATGTGAACGGCGCCGCCGCACGGATCGCCGGCGCCCCGCTCGCCGCCGTGCGCGAGCGCCGCTTCTGGGACGTCTTTCCGGACCTGATCGGCACCGACGTCGAGGCGCTGTACCGCCGCGTGCGCGCGGGCGGCGGGATGGAAGCGATGGAATACCATCGGATCGTCGAGGGCGGTGTGGCCGCCTGGATGGAAATCCGGATCTACCCGGCGCTCGACGACGGCTTGGCGGTCTTCTTCGGCGACATCACCGCGCGCAAGGAAACGATCCTCGCAACCCAGCAGGCGGAGGCCTACAAGACCATGCTGCTCGAGCTCGGCGACCGCTTGCGGGGCGTCGCCGACGATCCCGCGGCGATGATGCGCGTCGCCACCGAAGAGCTGGCGCGCATCCTCGACGTGCCGCGCGTCGGCTACGTCAGCATGGACGAGGCGGTCGAATACGGCGTCGTCGGCCACAACTACAATGACCTCAGCCGCGTGCCCGATCTGCCGGCGCGCCGCGAGCGGCTGGATGACTACGGACTCGACCTGGCCGCGGACCTGCGCGCGGGACGGGTCATGCGGGTCACCGACCTGGTCGCCGATGCGCGGACGGCCGGGGCGGCGGCGCGGGCCCACGCCGAGATCGGTGCGCGCGCATCGATCGCGGCGCCGATCCAGGTCGGCGGCAAAACCGTGGCCTTCATGTTCGCCCATAACGACGAACCGCGCACATGGACCGATGCCGACGTCGAGCTGATGCGCCAGACGGCTGCGCGCACCTGGGAAGCCGTGACGCGGGCGCGCGCGGCGCTGGCGCTGCGCGAAAACGACAGGCGCAAGGACGAATTCCTGGCGATGCTGGCGCATGAACTGCGCAATCCGCTGGCGCCGATCAGCTCGGCGGCCGAGCTGTTGCGCCTGGGACGCCTGGATGCCGAACGGGTGGGGCTTACCAGCGCCATCATCTCGCGCCAGGTCAAGCACATGGTGGGCTTGATCGACGACCTGCTCGACGTGTCGCGCGTCACGCGCGGCCTGGTGACGCTCGACCTGCAGGAGATCGATGCCAGGACGGTCGTCGCCGCGGCCGTCGAGCAGGTCAAGCCGCTGATCGAGGCGCGCGCCCACCGTCTGACGGTCGGGGTGACGCCGCAGCCGGCGCCTGTCAACGGCGACCTCAAACGGCTGGTGCAGTGCCTCGCCAACGGCCTGGCCAATGCGGCCAAGTACACGCCGGAAGGCGGCGCGATCGCCGTCGAACTGCAGGCGGCCGAGCGCGAGGTCGTGATCACGGTCAGCGACAACGGCATCGGCATGACGGCAGACGTGCTGGCCCACGCATTCGCACTGTTCGTCCAGGCCGAGCGTGCGTCCGACCGTTCCCAGGGTGGCCTGGGCATCGGGCTGGCGCTGGTCAAGCGCCTGGTCGAGCTGCATGGCGGGACGATCGCGCTGCACAGTGCCGGGCTGGGGCAGGGCAGCCGGTTCGTCCTCACCTTGCCGCGCTCGGCCGGCCAGGACAGCCCGCTGGCCGACCTGCCGCCGGCGCCGTCGCCGGGCTCGCCCGGCAGGCGCTTGAAGATCATGGTGGTGGACGACAATGTCGATGCGGCCGAGGTGCTGGCGGCGCTGTGCCGCCTCCTCGGCCATGAGGTCGTCGTCGAGGCGTCGTCGGCGCGGGCGCTGGTGCGGGCCCGGAGCGAGCGGCCGGATGCCTGCCTGATCGACATCGGCTTGCCGGACATGAACGGCAACGAGCTGGCGCGGCGATTGCGCAGCCAGCCCGAAACGGCGCGCACGGCCCTGGCCGCGGTGACCGGCTATGGCCAGGAACAGGACCGCGCCGCCGCCAGGGAGGCCGGCTTCGACGAGTACTTCGTCAAGCCGGTCGACGTCGACCGGATCGCCGCATTCCTGGCCCGCAGCTGACTAGTACTTGTAGTTCAGGCCGACCACGTAGGACCGCCCCGAATGCACGTACAGCAGAGTGTCGTTGCGCTGGGTATCGCGTCCGTAGCGCAGCGGCGTGTCGGTCAGGTTCTGGCCTTCCAGCGACAAGCGCAGCGCCGGCGTCAGGTTGTACGACAGGCTCATGTCGATGTTGGTCGAACCGTCGACGATCGTGTAGTCGTGGCCGCTCACGTCGCCCAGCACCGCCAGGATGTACTTGGAGCGGTGTGCCGACGAGACGCGCGCGCTGAACTTCGCATCCTCGTAATACAGCGTGAGGTTGTGGGTGCGCGGCGACAGGCCGGTGAAGTCGGCCACTTGGGTCAGCTGCTCGTTGGCCGGCGTGGCCGGGTTGTCGACGCGGGTGATGTAGGTGATCTTCGACTTGACCCGGGTCGCATTCGCCAGCAGGCCGAAGTTGCTCCATATGCCGGGCAGGAAGCTGAACGGGGCCTGCAGGTTGAATTCATAGCCCTTGAGCGGGCCGCCGGCCGTGTTGACCTTGCGGCTGACGTTGACCTCGGTGGTCGGCAGGGTCTGGCAGATCGGCGCGCCGGTCAGCGAGCAGCCGTTCAGGATCAGGAGTTCGTTCGGCAGGCCGAGCGTGTTGTAGGGCACGCGTTCGTTGACGGTCTGGATGAAGCTCTTGATGTCCTTGCGGAAGTGGCCGAGCGAGACCATCGCGTTCTTGGCGTAATACCATTCGGCCTGCAGGTCGTAGGTATTGGCGCGGATCGGGTCCAGGTTCGGGTTGCCGATCGAGACCGATTGCGAAATCGGCGACACGGTCGCGTTCGGCGCCAGGTCGGTGTACTCGGGGCGCGACAGCGTCTTGCCCGCCGAGAAGCGCAGAAACACGTCCTTCGGCAGCTGGGCGGTCAGGTTGAGCGCCGGCAGCCAGTCGCGGTATTTCTTGGTGCCGCTGTTGGGCTGCAGCTGGCCCTGCACGTTGATCAGGGCCATCGACGTGGCCTTGGTCTCGGCGCCACGCACGCCGACGTTGCCGCGCCAGGCGATGTTCCACAAATCGTAGTTGAAGTCGACCATGCCGTACAGCGCGTCGATCTTTTCCTCGACCCCGCGGTTGGTCTGGGCCAGCACGTTGTATTCCGAGCCCGGCACCGCCGCGCAATGGCATTCGATGTTGACCACGCCGAGGAACTTGTTGAGGTCGACCGCGGTCCAGGATGACGGCACGCCGGAGCCGCCCAGGCCTGAACCGAAGCCGCTGATCTGGCGCGAGATGTCGGCCATGCTCACGCCGGCCGGCAGCGGCAGGCCGTTGGCGCTGTTGCCGATCTCGTAGTTGGTCCAGCTGTTCTTGCGCTTCGAGATGCCGAAGTGGGTGCGGATGTTGTCGTTCAGTTCCCAGTGCAGGTTGGCGGCGTGGGTCTGCAGTTTGTTGGTGGTGTCCAGGTAGCGGCCGACGAACATGCCGCGCACGTTGCCGGCGGCGTCCTGGTTGTTGAACTGGAAGTTGTTCGGGTTGCTGACGTCGATGCCGAAGTTCAGCGTCGGCACGTTGCGGTTGTCGCGGAAGTCCCACGAAAAGCCGTTCACGTTCGGGGCGTCGAACTGCACGGTGGCGCGCATCGGCTCGTTCAGACCGGATTTCGAGGTGCCGGTCATGAAGTCGAGCTTGAGCGTGTCGCTGAACTTGTGGCTGCCGGACAGCACGTGCTGGCGGAACTTGGTCGTGTACACGTCGAGCAAGCCTTCCGAACGCACGTCGACGCCGTTGAAGCGGCCGTAGTCCCAGCTGCCGTTGTCGTTGAAGTGGGCGTCCAGGATCGAGGTCTGCGGCTTGCCGTTCGATCCCAGGTTGCGCCCGAACGAGACCGCCGAGATGTAGTTGTCGTAGCGCTTGTTGGCGAACTTGCCGTACATGAGGTCGAGATTCAGTTCGCTGTCCGCATTGCGCCACTGGTAGCTGTTGGTGATGCCGGTGCGCTCGTAATCGGTCTGCGAGCGGCGGTAGCGCGGGATGCGCGGGTGGAAGGCGCCCGAGCCGGCGGCCGGGTTGGCGACCGTGCCGCCGAAGTTGTCGGTGCGGCCCATCACCGCGTTGTAGGCTGTTGGGTCGGTGGCGCGCGGCATGCCGCTGCCGCACATGGTGGGGGTGATGCCCTTGATCGGATCGCTGGCCGGGTTCTGGCGCGCCGCGCCCACCGGCGAGCAGAAGCCGCCGTCGTTGCTGGCGCTGAGGATCTCGACCGCTTCATAACCTTCCTCGGTGGCGCGCCGTTTGGAGAACGCGCCCGACAGCAGCACGCCGACCTTGCCGTAGGCGGTGTCCCAGCGATCGGAGAACAGCGCCGTGACGCGCGGCTGGGTCTTGCCGGTCAGCGCGTTGTGCATTTCCTGGCCGCCGATGCTGAAGGTGCGGCCCTTGAAGTCGAACGGGCGCGCGGTGCGCAGGTCGACTGTGGCGCCGAGCGAGCCTTCCTCGACCGCCGCTTCCGAGGTCTTGCGCACTTCCAGGCTGTTGAACAGTTCCGACGCGAACACCGAAAAGTCGAAGCCGCGGCCGCGGTTGGTGCTGCCGTTGATGTCGGACGCGCCGGTCGCCGCCACGCCCTCGATGCCGTTGATGCGCACGCGCGTAAAACCGGCGTTCAGGCCGCGCACCGTGATCTGCTTGCCCTCGCCGCCGTCGCCGCGCGCAAGGGCGACGCCCGGCACGCGCTGCAGCGACTCGGCCAGGTTGGCATCGGGGAACTTGGCGATGTCTTCGGCCTTGATCACGTCGACGATGCCGTCGGAATTCTTCTTGGTGTTCAGGGCGCTGTTCAGGCTGGCGCGGAAGCCGGTCACGTTAACCACGTTCTCGGGCCGGCCGCCGGCCTGGGCCAGGCCCTGCGGCTGCGCCTGGGGCGGGGCGCCGTCGTTCGGCGGCCCGGCGTTTACCTGCCTGGCCTGGTCGGCCTGGCTTGCTTCGTTGCCTGGTGGCGCCTGGTCGGCCTGGGCGGCGCTCTGCTGGGCGTGGGCGTGGGCATTGGCCTGCAGGCCGGCCAGCATGGCGAGCACGCCGAGGCTGACCAGGGTGCGCCGCTGGCGTGGACGTGCGAAGGTGCTTGTGTTGTTCATTGTTCGATGTCTCCGTTTTTATAGTGTGGGTCGGTACGAACGGGGCGCCGCCGGGGCGCGCTTGCTGGGCAAGGTCGGTCGGGCTGTCCGGCCCGTATTGACGCTGTCGATGGTAGCGCCATCGCGCGGCGAGGGATGGTAACGCTACCTTGTAGACCGTTAATAATCATGTTGTTGAGCGCTTGCATGGCATTTCAACAACACATCGCTCATCGCGGTGACAATACGGGCACAACACCAACAGGAGACCAACCGGTGACCCATTCCACGCCGCCCCGTTCGCCCGCGCGTATCGACTCCCTGGCGCCCGCCCTTGTCCTCGCCCTTGCGCTTGCCGCCGGCGCTTGTGGGGCGCAGGAGCTGGGCATTCCGCAGGCGTCCGATGCGACGGCGGTCAAGGCTGCGCCCGTTGCAGCAAGCACTGCAGCTGCAGCCGCAGCGCCCACCGCCGTGCGCGGCACACCGCGGCAGGTCAGCTGGGACCAGTACTCGCTGAAGGTCGACGGAAAGCGCATCGTGGTCTGGTCGGGCGAGATCCATCCGTTCCGCCTGCCCAATCCCTCGCTGTGGCGCGACGTGATCCAGAAGATGAAGGCGCTCGGCTTCAACGGCGTCTCGTTCTATTTCGATTGGGCCTACCATTCGCCCAAGCCCGGCGTCTACGATTTCAGCGGCGTGCGCGACATGGACCGCCTGCTGCGCATCGCCGAGGAAGAGGGGATGTACGTGATCGCGCGGCCCGGCCCGTACGTGAACGCCGAGCTGTCCGGCGGCGGCTTCCCCGGCTGGATGTTCCGCAACAAGGCCGAGGCGCGCACCGACGATCCGGTCTACCTGGCCGCGGCCGACGAGTGGCTGGGCCAGATCAATGCCATCATCGCGCGCCACCAGGTCACCAACGGCGGCGGCAGCGTGATCGCCTACCAGCTCGAAAACGAACTGGGCAAGGTCGAACCCAAGCATGCGCGCGCGATGGCGCACCTGGCCGCCAAGGCGCGCGCGGACGGCATCAGCGTACCGATGTTCCATAACGCGGCCGGGCGCCTGCCCGACTGGGCGCCCAAGGATTCCAAAGCCGCCTGGGCCAACCCCGGCCCGACCGAGCTGTACGCCTTTGACGGCTACCCGGGCGGCACCTGCAACGTGCACGCCGATCCGTCCGGCCCCAACCGCGCGCCGGACTGGGGTATCTATGGCAAGCCGGGTCCGAAGGCCGGCTCGCTGACTTCCCCGAACACGCCCGGCTTTGCCGCCGAACTGGGTTCCGGCTGGTTCGACTACTGGGGCTCGAACGGCACCTACAATTGCACCGCCGAGCGCCAGGGCAAGGGCTACCAGCGGGTGTTCTACGGTACCGACCTGATCAACCGCATCACCATCCACAACCTGTACATGGCGTTCGGTGGCACCTCCTGGGGCTGGCTGCCGGGGCCGATCGTGTACACCTCCTACGACTACGGTGCGCCGATCTCGGAAGACCGCGGCTTGCGGCCCAAGGCGCTGGCGCTCAAGCAGCAGGGCATGTTGGTGCAGGCAGCCGAACCGGTGCTGGCGCAGATGGACAAGGGGCCGGAGATCAGGACCTCGTCGCCGAAGGTGCGCGTCTACCACAACGTCAACGCGGCGCTCGGCGGTCACGTGCTGTTTGCCGTGCACCAGCCGTCCGACCTGCTGAGCGACGACCGTTTCAGTTTCGACCTGACGACGCGCGACGGCAGCTACACGCTGGCTGCGCGCCTGAACGGCCAGGATGCCAAGATGCTGCTGGCCGACGTCGACCTGCAGCGCCAGCACCTGGTGTATTCGACGTCGGAGCTGCAGGCGCACCTGCCGAACGGCGAGCGCGATATCGTGCTGCTGCAGGGCCGCGACGGCGAAACCGGAGAAACCGTACTGCGTTATGCAGGGGCGCCCAAGGTTGAGGTGCTGGCCGGGCGCGTGACCTCGACCTTCGATGCGGCCAGGGGCGACCTGAAGCTGGGTTACACCCACGAGGGCCTGGCGCGCGTGCGCATCACGGGCGGTGGCCGCGCGCCGCTGCTTCTGCTGCTGGCCGACGAAAAGACCAGCACGCGCTTCTGGAGCGCCAGGATTGAGAGCAAGGACGGAGGCGCGGGGCGCATGCTGCAGCTGGGCGGCGCGCTGCTGCGCTCGGCCCATATCGAAGGCGGCCGCCTGGCGCTGACCGGCGACACCACCGAGGACGGTACATTGGAGGTGTGGGCGCCCGCCGCGACTTCGGTCAGCTTCAACGGCGCGCCACTGGCCACCAGCGCCCAGCCGGACGGCAGCCTGCGCACGGGCACGCTCAAGGGACCGGAGGCCATCAGGCTGCCGGACCTGGCCACGCTGGCCTGGAGCCGCCGCATGGACAGCCCGGAAGCGCAACCCGGCTTCGACGACAGCGCGTGGATCAAAGCGGACCATCGCGGTTCGGCCGCCCAGACCTGGACCCTGCCCGAGCGCGGCCAGCCGACGCTGGCGATGAGCGACTACGGCTTCCACCACGGCGACGTCTGGTACCGCGGCCGCGCCGAGATCGCGGCCGGAGGCGGGTTGGCTCCCAAATACGAGCTGGACCTGTTCTATGGCGGCGGTGGCGGCGGCATGCTGCAGGTCTGGATCGACGGCCGCTTCGCCGGCCAGCACGAACTCGATACCGGCCGCGCCTTTCCCGAGACCACCGACAGCGTCAAGCTGCAACTGGGCGCGCTGTCACCCGGCGCGCATACGATCGCCGTCATGGTGCGCAACAATTCGCACAACTGGGACCTGATGGCCGACGATGCCCACCGCGAGGCGCGTGGGTTGATCGCGGCGTCGCTGTCGGTCCGTGGCGGCCAGCGCTTCGGCGTGCCGATCGCGTGGCGCATCCAGGGCACCCGCAGTGGCGAAGACGGCAGCGACAAGCTGCGCGGCCCGCTCAACAACGGCGGCTTGTACGGCGAGCGCGAAGGCTGGCACCTGCCGTCGGCTTCCAGGACCGGCTGGACCGCGGCCCAGCCCGGCGCCGCGCCGCCGGCGGCCGGCACCTACTGGCTGCGCACGCAGGTCAAGCTCGACCTGCCGAAGGGCCACGACGTCCAGCTCGGCCTTGCCTTCGGCGATACTTCCAAGCCCCGATCCGATCGCGACAACCGCGCGCTCATCTTCATCAACGGCTGGAACATGGGCCAGTTTGCCGCCAACATCGGACCGCAGCGCGTGTTCGTCATCCCGCCCGGTATCCTCGATCCGAACGGCGACAACACGATTGCGCTGGCGGTCACCACCGACGGCAAGCCGGAGAACGCGCTGGAGCCGGTGAAGCTGGTGACAATGCGCGCGGCACGCGGCGGCGTGCCGCTCGAGGTCTTGTCGCAGCGCTGAGCCGCCAAGGTGCCCCCGCGTCTTGCATGCATGGGCGCCAATCTGGATGCAGCGCTTAGCGTGCCGTGGTCGCCGTCACGGCGCTCCGTGCCAGCCAGCCGCTCACCGCATTCGCCGCCGCCACGCCCATCGCCTGATAGCCGGCCCGGTTCGGGTGCAGATAATCGCCGGCGCTGCCCTCGCTGTTCGGCACATAGGGCGCCAGCAGCGTGCCGGTGGCTGGGTCGGTGGTGACAGCGTCGAAATCGGCGGTGGCGTCGAACAGGCCGCTGTTCAGGATGAAGCGGTTCAGTGTCCGGCGGTAGGCGTCGGTCTGGGCGTTGCCGTATTGCGCCGCCAGCGTCGGCGACACCGCCGCCAGCGGACTGTTGGCCGGTACCTGGCCGCTCGGCACGTAGCTGGAGGTGATCGTCGCGCCGATCACGCCGAGTCCAGCGCTGCGCAGGCTGGCCGCTACCTGGCGGTAGCCGGCGATGACCGGCGGCGGCGTCAGCTGGCCGCCGCCGAGGTCGTTGATGCCCTCGAGCCAGACCACCAGGTTCGCGCCCGACAGGCCGATCACGTCGCGCGCTACGCGCTGGGTGGCCGGCTGGCCGGTACGCAGCGCCACCACGCCGTTGCCGCCGATGCCGGCATTCACCACGCTGACCTTGGCGCCCAGGCGCTTGTGCAGCTGGCGCGCCATCACGTTGGCCCAGCGGTCGTTGCCGTTCAGCGTGGAAAAGGTGCCGTCGGTGATCGAGTCGCCGAAAGCCACCACCACCAGCGTGTCGCGCGGTACCAGCACGTCGACTTCGCTGACGAAGAACCAGGAGGTGGTCGAATAGGGGAAGGCGATGTCGTCCTCGGCCAGCACCTGGTCGCCGGCATTCGGCGCACTGATATAAGAGGTGGTGAAGGCGCTCCCATGGTAGCTGGCCGGCCCGGTGGCGCCGTCGACGGCGAAGCTGATCGCCAGGTTGCGGCCGGCGAAGCGGTCGGCGTCGGCGTCGGACACGAAAGGCAGCGCTACCGGATCGCTGAACACCTGCTGGCCGGGCGGGATCGTGACGCTGGTGTTGCCGCGGAAGCGCAGCGGCACGCTGGTGCCGCGCGCGATGTTGGCCTGGAAGGCTTGCAGCGCCACCGCGGCGTGGCTGAAGGTCAGGGGACGGGTGCCGAACACGTTCGAGAAGCGCACGCGTATCGTATGGGCCCACAGGTCGGGCTTGACGATCATGCGGAAGGTCTGGTTACTGGCGCCGTTGACGGTGGCGTTGGGCAGCGCGAAGCTGAGGTCGGGCTGCGGGTCGAAACCGGGTACCGCGGCGCCTTGCGGCGTGGTCGGCGCCACGTAGGCCGACTGGATCGAGGTCGCCCATGTCGCGGCCCACTTGCTGCTGCCGCCATTGCTGTGGTTGAGGTCGTCGGCCTGGGCGAGTCCGCCGGCGAGCAGGCTGGCCAGCCCCGCCGCCAGAATCAGTGCCCGTCGTGTCGGGTTCCAGGCTTCCTGCTCACAAGCGAAGGCCAGCCGCGGCAGCAGCCGGCGCATCCAGTTCAGCGTTCGCATCGTCGTCTCCATCGCGCTGGGCGCGTGTCGTTGGTTTGGAAGGCCACTTCAACAAAACGGACTGTGGGCGTCAACCGCTGTGCATGGCCCGATTGACGGTGCTCATGCAGACTGCATTCCCGGCGTTAGCGATAACATCGGGCCATTTCCGTGTTAGCATTCCTTCGCATCAACAGAATGCACAACTCAGGTTGTTAGCGATAACAAGAGAACACGGAGACACAAGATGACAAGATCCGATTCCCCGGCTCCGGGCGCCCGGCGCGTACTGGTATTTGCGCTGGCCGCGGCACTGCTGCCGGCCGGCGCCGGCCTGGCGCAGCAAGTGCCGGCCGCCTGCCAGGCCGCATCCTGCGGCTGGCTCGACCCACAGCGTGCGCCGGAAGCGCGCGCCGACGACCTGGTGGCGCGCATGACCCTCGAAGAAAAGGCCGCCCAGCTCGGCAACGCCGCACCCGCCATCCCCCGCCTCGGCGTCCCGGCCTACAACTGGTGGAACGAAGGCCTGCACGGGGTGGCGCGCGCCGGTTACGCCACCGTGTTCCCGCAGGCGGTCGGCATGGCGGCCACCTGGGACCCGGCACTGATGCGGCAAACGGGCGACGTCATCGCCACCGAATTCCGCGCCAAGTACCTGCAAAACCGCGCGCCCGACGGCGGCGCCGAGTGGTACCGCGGCCTGACCGTATGGTCGCCCAACATCAATATCTTCCGCGACCCGCGCTGGGGCCGCGGCCAGGAAACCTATGGCGAAGACCCGTTCCTGACGTCGCGCATGGCGATCGGCTTCATCGACGGCCTGCAGGGCGGCGACCCGGCCGTGTTCAAGACCATCGCCACCGCCAAGCACTTCGCCGTGCACAGCGGCCCGGAATCGAACCGCCACCGCGAGGATGTGCATCCGTCCGCCCACGATCTCGAAGACACCTATCTGCCGGCCTTCCGCGCCACGGTCACCGAGGGCAAGGTGCAATCGGTCATGTGCGCCTACAACGCGGTGAACGGCATTCCGGCCTGCGCCAGCGATGACCTTATGGAGAAGACGCTGCGCCAGGCCTGGGGCTTCAAGGGCTTCGTGGTCTCGGATTGCGGCGGCGCCGCCAACATCTACCGTCCCGACAGCCTGCACTACACCCGCACCCCGGAAGAAGCAGTGGCGGTCGGCTTCAAGGCCGGCATGGACCTGATCTGCGGCGACTACCGCAACGGCATGACGACCGAGGCCGGACCGATCGTCAGGTCGGTGCGCCAGGGGCTGCTGCCGCAAGCCGTGGTCGACCGCGCGCTGGTGCGCCTGTTCACGGGACGCATCCGGCTCGGCATGTTCGATCCGCAGCCGGCTTTCGCCAGCATCCGCGCGGACGACTACGACACCCCGGCGCACCGTGCCGTGGCCTTGAAGATGGCGCAGGAATCGATGGTGCTGCTGAAGAACGACGGCTTGCTGCCGTTGAAGCAGGCGCCGCGCACCATCGCCGTGATCGGACCGAACGCCGACAGCGACGATGCTCTGGTCGGCAACTACAATGGCCAGCCATCGCATCCGGTAACGGTCCTGGCCGGTATCCGTGCCCGCTATCCCGACGCCAAGGTGATCTACGCAGAGGGTTCCGGCCTGGCCGGCCCGGCCGAGCCGGCGGTGCCCGCCACCGCCTTCTGTGCCGACGCCGCTTGCCGCACGCCCGGCCTGAACGCCGAGCACTTCTCGGGCACGGCGCCGGAAGGCACACCGACACTGAAACGGATCGAATCAGCGGCCCGCGTCGAATGGCAGGACGGCAAGCGCAACACGGCGCTGCGCTGGAGCGGTTACCTGAAGGCACCGGCAAGCGGCACCTACCGGCTGCGCTTTGTCACCAGCGGCGCTTATCGCATGTGGCTCGACGGCAAAACGATCGTGGATGCCTGGGACGTCACCGATTCGCCGTCGATCGATTACGGCAAGGTCGACCTCAAGGCGGGTCAGGTTTATCCGATCCGCATCGAGGCGGTGCAGAAGGGCGCGCGCGGCAACCAGAAGCTGGTCTGGAGTCCGCCGATCGACAGCGGCCGCGAAGCGGTCGACGCCGCCGCACGGGCCGACCTGGTGGTGTTCGTCGGCGGCCTGAACGCCAACCTGGAAGGCGAGGAACTCAAGCTGCAGGTGCCGGGCTTCGCCGGCGGCGACCGTACCAGCCTGGACTTGCCGGCGCCGCAGCAGCAATTGCTGGAATGCGTCACGGCGGTTGGCAAGCCGACGGTACTGGTGCTGATGAGCGGCAGCGCGCTGGCGGTCAACTGGGCCGACAAGCACCTGCCCGCGATCGTGCAGGCCTGGTATCCGGGCGGCGAGGGCGGGCACGCGGTGGCGGGCCTGATCGCCGGCGACTACAGCCCGGCCGGCCGCCTGCCGGTGACCTTCTACAAATCGGCCGACCAGCTGCCGCCATTCCCCGACTACCGCATGGAAGGCCGCACCTACCGCTACTTCCGCGGCGAGCCGTTGTACCCCTTCGGCCACGGCTTGAGCTACACCCGGTTCGACTACCGCACGCCGGCGCTGGCGGCAGCCGCGGTCGCGGCCGGCCAGCCGGCAAGCGTGACGGTGGAGGTGGCCAACAGCGGCGCGCGCGACGGCGACGAGGTGGTGCAGCTGTACCTGGCCAAGCCGGGCGATCCGGCCAACCCGACCCTGGCCGGCTTCAGCCGCGTGCACCTGGCGGCCGGTGCCAGCGCCAAGGTGAGCCTGGCGCTCGATGCGCGCGCGCTGTCCTCGGTCGATGCCGCCGGCAAGCGCCGCGTGGTCCCCGGCGTCTACACGCTGTACCTCGGCGGCGGCCAGCCGCGCCATGCGAAGACGGTGTCGGCGCGCCTCACCGTCACCGGCGCCGCGGCCGAGCTGCCGCGCTGAGCCGGGCATGCATGGATCATCAGGAGACTTCGATGGGCAAACGTTTATTGGTGGTGCTGGCGGCGGTATCCGGCCTCTGGCTGGCGCCCGCCGCTCAGGCAGCGGCGCAGGCCGAATACAAGCAGTTCGTGTTGAACAATACCCGGATCGTGCCGCTGCAGTCCAAGGCGGGCCGCAAGTACGAGCTGGTGGTGGTCCTGCCGTCGGGCTACGCGGCCAGTCCGGGTAAAACCTATCCGGTGCTGTACTACCTCGACGCCTACTGGGACACGCCGCTGCTGGTATCCACCTACGGCAACCTGATCTACGATAACCGGGCGCCCGAGTTCATCATGGTCGGCTTGTCCTACCCGGCGGGCACGGACTACGACGTCGAGCGGCGCAAGGACTACACGATCACCGCCACGGATGCGAACTCAGGCAAGGCCGACGCCTTCTGAGCTTCATCACGCAGGAAGTAGCGCCGCTGGTCGAGTCGCGCTTCCGCGGCGACAAGACCGGGCGCGTGATCGGCGGCAGTTCGCTCGGTGGACTGTTCGCGATCGCGGCGGCCTACAAGGCGCCCGGCTTCTTCGCCGGCCACGTCGCGATCAGCCCGGCGGCCGGCTGGAACCAGGGCGCGCTGGCGAAGCTCGACGAGCAGTACGCCCGCACGCACAAGTCGCTGCCGGCGCGCATGTTCATCTCCTACGGCGGCGACGAGTATGCCGGCTTCCGCGAGCCGATCGTGGCGTTCCAGCGACAGCTGGCCACTCGCAACTACAGTGGCCTGGCGCTGCGGAACTACCGCATGGAAGGGCTCGACCATACGAGCGTGAAGGGCGACGGCTACGTGCGCGGGCTGGACTGGGTGTGGCAGCCGCGCCGGCCTGCCGGCCCGAGTGGGCTCACGCGGGCAATGACGCAGCAGGCTCAGTGAGGTTCAGGGCCTGGTGCCAGCGTTGGCGGTATGCCGACAGCCCCGCCACCGCGCGCGGCCCGATCGCGCTGCTCGCCCCCGGCGGTACGCCGTCGCGGTAGCGCAGCATCCAGCCGCCGCAAGTAGTGCCGCTGGCATCGTCCGAGTAGCTCACGGTCTGGTGCGGACGCAGGCTGGCCAGCAGCGGCCCGAACCAGGGGTTGGCGGTAAAGCTACCCTCGACCGCGAGCGGGCCGGTCGCGCGCAGCGCATCGAGGCAGTAATCGGTCATCAGCACGCAATACAGGGTCGCCAGCGCGTAGCGTTCGCGCCCGTCGCGCGGCGGCGGACCCTCGATGGCGCCGCTGCGGCCGGCGAACGGGCCGCCGGTGGCGGCGAAGCAGGGCAGGGCCAGCGTCCCCCGGCGCACCAGGCGCTCGATGTCCTCGATGGCGCAGGGTTCGACCACGGCGCCGGCCAGTTCGGCGAACTCGCGTCCGCCCATGAAGCGCATGCAGGCCACCGGCTGGCCGAGCGCATTCGTGTTGGCCAGCATGTCGGCGTCTTCGCGCAAGCCGTCCAGGGCGACGCCGAAGGCGGCGGCGATCATCCAGGTGCCGGTCGACAGCACCGTGCGCGGACCGGCGCGCTCGTCCTGCGCCAGGTAGCGCAGCAGCGAGGCATTGCTGTCGTGGATGCCGGACAGCACCTGGCAGCCGCGCGGCAGGCCGGTGGCGTCGGCCACTTCGGCGCGCAGCGTGCCGAGCGAGGCCGAAGCCGGCGCCAGCGGCGGCATCAGCTTGCGCCAGCCCATGCGCTCGACCAGCGACGAATACTGTTGGGTGCGTGGATTCCACAGGTCGGTGTGGCAGCCGAGCGAGGTCGCTTCGCCGGCGGCGGCCCCGCCCAGGCGCCAGGCCCAGTATTGCGGGTACATCAGGATGTGGCGGGTACGGGCGAATTCCGCCGGATAGGTCTGCTGCAGCCAGGCCAGCTGGCGGCCCAGGTTCAGGCCCGCCGGCAGGTCGGGCGAGCAGGTCTCGGCAAAAGTCGGGCGTACCGTGTAGTCGACGCCGGGTAGCCGGGCTTCGTAGTCGAGCACCGGCAACACCAGGCCGTCGCGGTCGACCAGCGCCGCGGTGGCGCCGTGCGTGACCGGCACGATGGCGGAGACCTCGGCCAGGCCGGCGAAGCCGCGGCAGGTCGCCAGCAGCCACTGCCACAGGCCTTCGGTGTCGTGGTGCGGATAGGGGCCGTCGGCCAGGACCGCGTTCGGGCGGCGCTGTTCGGCCAGCACCCGCCCGCCGGCGTCGATCAGCGCCAGCTTGGCGTTGGTCTTGCCGATGTCGAGGACGATCAGGGCGTCCGGCTTGATGGCGTCGTTCATTTGCCGACCCGGCGTGCCCGCAGCAGGCGCGGCAGGGCGATCGTCGCCAGCAGCAGCACGCCGACCACGATGGTCATGTAGATGCCCGGGATGTTCGCCAGCGACATGCCGTAGGTGGCCACGCCCAGCGTCAGGATCGCGAGCAGCACGCCGCCGATGGTGCCGGCGCCGCCGGCGATGCTGACGCCGCCCAGGATCACCATCGTGATCACTTCCAGTTCCCAGCCGGTGGCGATGTTGGGACGGGTGGAGCCGATGCGGCCGGTCAGGAAGAAGGCGGCCAGGCCGGCCATGGCGCCGGTCAGCACGAACAGCGCCAGGCGGTAGCGGTCGACCGCGATGCCGGAGAAGCGCGCTGCGTCCGGGTTGTTACCGATCGCGAAGATGCGGCGGCCCCAGGACGTCGCGTGCAGCACGAAGGCGAACAGCGCCGCGAAGGCCAGCAGCACCACGAATTCGCGCGGCACGATGCCGAAGAAGTAGCCCTGGCCCCAGTCGGCCATCAGCTGCGGGTAGCCGGTAAAGGCCTTGTCGCCCAGGACCACGCTGGCCAGTCCGCGGAACAGCGAGACGGTGCCGATGGTGACCACGATCGAGGGCAGGCCGAAACGCGTGACCAGCACGCCGTTGAGCAGGCCGCAGGCGCAGCCCGCCGCCAGTGCCACCAGCACCAGGGTCGCCGGCGGAAAGCCGGCCTGCATCGCCAGCCCCATGGCCACCGAGGACAGCGCCAGCGTGCCGGCCACCGATATGTCGATCTCGCGGCAGATGATCAGGAGCGCCATCGGCAGCGCGATCAGCGCCTTTTCGCTGAAGTTCTGGGTACCGTCCAGCAGGTTGTAGAGGTCGAGGAAGTGCGGCAGCACGATGCTGTTGACCGTGAAGACCACGATCAGGAGCAGGGCGAGCAGGGTCTCCCAGCGTCCCAGGACGCTCTTGAGCTTGACGGCTTCGCGGTCGAGGATGGTATAGCGCGAGGTCGGTTTGTTCGACTGCGGGGTCGGCATGGCGGTGGTGTTCACGCGGTCTCCTGTTGTAGTTATATTAGTGCGCGGCCGGTTCGAGCTGGTTCTTGTGCAGCGGCAGGATCTGGCGGCTGCCCTTGCGGCCGCCGCGGGCGTTCACCAGCACCGCCGCCAGGATCACCAGGCCGGTCAGGGCGCTCTGCCAGAACGGCGACACCTGCAGCACCGGCAGCGCGTTGCCGATGACGGTCAGGAACAGCGCGCCGAGCAGGGCGCCGGTCACGGAGCCGACGCCGCCGGCGATGCTGACGCCGCCGATCACGCAGGCCGCGATCACGGTGAACTCGAAGCCGTAGGCGACTTCGGTGTAGGCCACCGCGTAGCGCGCCACCCACAGGTAGCCGCACAGGCCGGCCACCAGTCCGGACAGGCCGTAGGTCCAGAGCAGGCGCCGCGCGGTCGGGATGCCGATGTAGCCGGCGCACTGCGGCGCATTCCCGATCGCGAACAGGTCGCGCCCGAAGCGGGTGAAGCGCGCGATGAACAGGAACAGCGCGAACGCGGCGACGGCGATCCAGACCAGGTGCGGCAGGCCGAACAGGCGCGTGAGCGGAAACGCGATGAACTCGGCCGGCATCTGGTGCGCCGAGACCCAGGTCCCGCCCGACAGCACGAATACCAGGCCGCGGTACACGCTCATGGTGCCGAGCGTGATGACGATCGGCGGCAAGCCGAGGTAGCCGATCAGCCAGCCGTTGACCAGGCCCAGCACCAGGCCGGTGACGGCCGCCATCAGCACCACCGCGAACAGCGGCGCCTCCGGATGGTGCGAGGCCAGCATCGCCGCGACCATGCCGGACAGCGCCAGGTTCGCCGCCACCGACAGGTCGACGCCGCGCGTGACGACCACCAGCATCTGGGCCAGCGCCAGCATCACCAGCAGGGTGCTGTCGGTGACCAGGTTGGCCAGCGAGGGCGCGCTCAGGAACACCGGGGCCTTGATGCCGACTGCCAGCACCAGCGCCACGACCATCAGGGCGAGCAGGGGCTCGCGTTGAAACAGGGATTTCATGCTGCGTTTTCCTCTCGTTGCGCGGATGCCAGTTCGATGCCCGATGCCGCGGCCACCACGATTTCCGGCGTCGCCTCGGCGCGTTCGAACACGCGCCGTACATGCCCGTGCTGCATCACGACCACGCGGTCGGCCAGGCCCAGCACTTCCGGCAGTTCGGACGACACCAGGATCACCGACAGACCGCGCGTCACCAGTTCGCTGATGAAGCGGTGCACCGCGGCCTTGGAGCCGATGTCGATGCCCTTGGTCGGCTCGTCCAGGATGATCACTTTGGGATCGGTCGCCAGCCATTTGCCCAGCACCACCTTCTGCTGGTTGCCGCCGGAAAGTTCGGACACGTGCTGGGTCAGGTGGCTCGCCTTCAGTTCCAGCTGCTCGGCGAAGTGGCGCGCGATCTGCGTTTCGTGGTTACGGTGCCCGCGCAGGAAGAAGCCAATCTTGGACAGGATCGGCAGCGAGATGTTCTGCTGGATCGGCATCGTCAGGTGGGCGCCGTGGTGCTGGCGGTCTTCCGGCACGTAGGCGATGCCGTGCGCGATGGCCTGGCTCGGCGTCGAGATGGCGACCGGCTTGCCCTCGAGGCGCACGCTGCCGGTCACGCCGGGCGTCATCCCGAAGATCGCCTGCATCACTTCCGAGCGGCCGGCGCCGACCAGGCCGTAGAAACCGAGGATCTCGCCGCGGCGCAGCGTGAAACTCACCTTGTCGAATTCGGTCGGGTGGCACAGCTGGTCCACTTCCAGCAGCGGACCGCCGATCTCGGCCTGCGCCTTCGGGTAGGCATCGTTGACGGCGCGGCCGACCATCAGCGCGACCAGCTCGGCCTCGGTGATGGCGGACAGCGCGCCGTCGGCCACGAACTTCCCGTCGCGCAGCACGGTGTAGCGGTCGGCCACTTCGAAGATTTCGTCGAACTTGTGCGAGATGAAGATGACGGCGGTGCCGGCGGCCTTGAGCTGGGCGATGATGCGGTACAGCTCGCGGATCTCGCGCTGCGACAGCGCGGCGGTCGGCTCGTCCATGATCACCACGCGCGCCTCCTGCGACAACGCGCGCGCGATCTCGACGAAGTGGCGCTGCGCCACCGACAAGTCTTTTACGCGCGCGCGCACTGGCAGCGCCACTTCCAGGCGCGCGAACAGGGCTTCCGCTTCGGCCTCGATGCGCCGCCAGTCGATGCGGCCGCCGGCGCGGGTCGGCTGGCGGCCGACGTAGATGTTCTCGGCCACCGAGAGTTCGTCGAACATCACGGTTTCCTGGTGCACGGCGGTGATCCCGGCCTGCATGGCTTCCTGCGGGCTTTTCAGCACCACCGGTTTGCCGTCGAGGAGGATGCTGCCGGCGTCGGGCTGGTAGATGCCGGTCAGGGTTTTCACCATGGTCGACTTGCCGGCGCCGTTCTCGCCGACCAAGGCCATGACTTCGCCGGCGCGGATGGTGAGGCCGACGTCGTTGAGGGCGTGGATGCCGTTGAAGCGCTTGCTGATGCCGGTCAGTTCGAGGACGGGTGGGGCGGCCGAAGAATCGGCGTACGCCGGCGTGATTGGGGCTTGGGTGACGGGCATAATTTAAGCAGACAAAGTGATTTTCCCGTTAGCAGAGAAACCGTCGTCCCTGCGAAGGCAGGGACCCAAGTTGGACGAGTCAACGCGGCGCCGAGAACTTGGGCCCCTGCCTGAGCAGGGGCGACGGCTTACTGCCAACACTTATCGATGCAGCGCCGCGGCACATTCGCCGCGGCAAACCATCAGAACATCTTCGCAAACTTCTCGACGTTCTCTGCGTTGTAAGTGAACGGCGGTCCCAGCGCCGCTTCGCCCTTGTCGTCCAGCGTCACCTGGCCCAGGCGGCCGACCGACACCGGCGTGCCCGCCTTGGCCGCGGCCTTGCCGGTCACGAACTGGTCGGCCGCAAAGGTGGCGGCGTAGCCCAGGTCGATCGGATTCCAGATCGCGAATTCCTTGACCGCGCCGCTCTTGACGTGGCCGGCCATCTCGGATGGCAGCCCGAGGCCGGTCACGTAGACCTTGCCGACCAGGTGCTCGTCGACCACCGCCTTGCTGGCGGCGACGATGCCGACCGTGGTCGGGGCGATGATCGCCTTCAGGTTCGGGTGGCTGCGCAGCAGGCCGATCGCTTCGCGGTAGCTCTTGTCCGACTGGTCGTCGCCGTAGACGGTGGCGACCAGCTTGACCTTGGCGTACTCCGGCTTTTGCAGCACCTGCTTCATCACGCCGATCCAGATGTTCTGGTTGGTGGCCTGGGCCGAGGCCGACAGGATCGCGACTTCGCCGCCGCCGCTGCCCATCGAGCTGGCCGCCATCTGGATCTGCTTCTCGCCGATCAGTTCCGCGTTGGACGGGTTCAGCTGCATCTGGCGGCCTTCCGGCGCCAGGCCCGAATCGAAGGAAATCACCTTGATCCCGCGCTGCATCGCCTTCTTCGCGATCGGCACCAGCGCGTTCGGGTCGTTGGCCGAGATGACGATCGCATCGACCTTTTGGCTGATCAGCGAGTTGATGATCTCGATCTGCCCTTCGGCGCTGGGCGTGGTCGGGCCGGTGTAGATCACCTCGACGTTGCCGAGCTGCTTGGCCGCTTCGTCGGCACCCGCGTGGGCGGCGTCGAAGAAACCGTTGCCGAGGTTTTTCACGACCATCGCGATGCGGGTTTTCTCGGGCTTCTTGTCGCACCCGGATAAAGTGCCAACTGCCCCGACGACAACGCCGGCGGCGGCGGCAACCATCAGGAGACGCTTGATCTTGTTATGCTTGATGCTCAATGCGATGTCTCCGTCTGGAAGATGGCGGCCGTCTGCAGGTCGTACGCGGGGTTCGACTGCAGGTCGTAGGCATGATTGAAGTGCGGCGCGCACAGGGCCGGGGCGGCCGCATCGGGCGCCACGGTGACGACGTTGACGCCGTATTGTTCGAGCAGCTGTACGGCGCTGTCGGAGGCGTTGGTGTCGGTGATGACGGTGGCCACGCGGTCCAGGCCGCACAGGATCAGGCCGGCCTTCTTGGCGAACTTGGAGCTGTCGGCCAGCACCACCAGTTCCTCGGCCTGGCTGATCAGGCGCTTCTCGGCCTGGATCAGCAGCGGGTCGGCTTCCATCAGGCCCAGCAGCGACAGGCCATACACGCTCATGAACATCTTGCTGGCGTAGTGGTGCTGGGTGATGTCGTTGTCGAAGGGCGACAGGATCACGTTCTGCTCGCGATACACCTTGCCGCCCGGGACGATGATCTCGTTCTCGCTCGAGACCAGCAACCGCTCCGCCATCAGGAAGGAGTTCGTGAGGATCTTCAGCTGTTTATCGGCCAGGAACTCGGCCATCATGAAGGTGGTGGTGCCACCGTTGATGATGATCGTTTCGCCGTCCACGCACATCGACGCCGCCTGGCGCGCGATGGCACGCTTGCGCGCCGCGTAGCACTGGATGTTGTTCTGGAAGGTTTCGCTCGACAGCGCGAACTGGCGCTTTTTAGGGAGCAGGTTTTCTGCGCCGCCGCGGGTGCGGGTGAGCAGGTTGCGGGCTGCGAGCCAGCTGATGTCGCGCCGGACTGTCGCCGGGGACGCGTTGAGCCATTCGACAAGCTGTTGCACCGTCGCTGTCTGGTGTTCGGCCAGCAGCTTGAGCAAACGCTTGCGGCGTTTGTGATTCACCATGTTGTCTCCTCCTGTTGCCGTCTGTTTTGTATTGCGGCTCGCTAAAGTCATGCCGAAAAGGAATGCTTTGCGTCGTTAAAGATTAATCAGACTACAAGGGCGAGTCAATCACCAATTGCTCAAGCCGTTGATTATTTCTACGACGCGTCGCATCAAAATGCGCAATCCAATCAAGCAAATGATTAATTCAGACTTGGTCAGGAAGTTGACTGTTTCTGAGTTGACACTGATTACCCCGTGATTTCTACTTGTCCGGGTTGCCAGGGACGCTTCTTACCAGAGGGCGCTGGCCAGGGATGTCGAGCTTTCACTAATCAATAACGGAGACTGTCAATGAGCACACCTAGCGAAACCAAGCCGAAGGAACCGATCGCCTCACGCTGGAATGATCAACTCGCGGCCGGGATGAGCGAACCGGAACTGCTGCTGTACCGTTCGAACCTGCTGGGTTCGGACCTGCGCATCACCAACTTCGGAGGCGGCAACACCTCCGCCAAGATCATGATGGAAGATCCGCTCAGCGGCGGCCAGGTCGAGGTCCTGTGGGTCAAGGGCTCGGGCGGCGACCTCGGCTCGATCAAGCTGGACGGCTTCTCGACGCTGTACATGGACAAGCTCAACGCGCTCAAGGGGCGCTATCGCGGTCTCGAACTCGAAGACGAGATGGTCGCCTACCTGCCGCACTGCACCTTCAACCTGAATCCGCGCGCGGCCTCGATCGACACCCCGCTGCACGCCTACATCGCGCGCAAGCACGTCGACCACATGCACCCGGATTCGGTGATCGCGATCGCCGCCTGCAAGAACAGCGAAGCGATCACCCAGCGCGTGTTCGAGGGAGAACTGGGCTGGCTGCCGTGGCAGCGTCCCGGCTACGACCTGGGCCTGAAACTGGAAAAGCTGTCGCAGGAACAGCCGAACCTGAAGGGCATCATCCTCGAAGGCCACGGCCTGTTTACCTGGGGCGACGACGCCAAGTCGTGCTACGAGACCACGCTGCAGATGATCAAGCGCGCCGAGGACTGGCTGAACGCGAACATCAAGCAGCCGGTGTTCGGTGGCCAGAAATACCAGCCGCTGCCGGCGGAGGAGCGCGCCGCCGTCGCCGCCCGCCTGATGCCGCTCCTGCGCGGCAAGATCAGCAAGACCGAATACAAGCTGGGCCACTTCGACGACAGCGATGCCGTGCTGGAATTCGTCGGCAGCGCCGACCTGGGCCCGCTGGCGCTGCTGGGCACCTCGTGCCCGGACCACTTCCTGCGCACCAAGATCCGCCCGATGGTGCTGGACTTCGATCCGACCGCACCAGATCGTGACAAATTCGTGGACAAGCTGGTCGCCGGCCTGGACGACGGCCTGGAAGCCTACCGCGCCGACTACACCGCCTATTACGAGCGCAGCAAGCGTGACAATTCGCCGAAAATCCGCGACGCCAACCCGATCATCTACCTGATCCCGGGCGTGGGCATGCTGTCGTTTGCGAAAGACAAGGCCACCGCGCGCATCGCCGGCGAGTTCTACGTCAACGCCATCAACGTGATGCGCGGCGCGAACGGCGTCGACACCTATGTCGGCCTGCCGGAACAGGAAGCCTTCGACATCGAATACTGGCTGCTCGAAGAAGCCAAGCTGCAGCGCATGCCCAAGCCGAAGAGCCTGGGCGGCCGCATCGCCCTCGTCACCGGCGGCGCCGGCGGCATCGGCCAGGCGGTCGCACGCCAGATGCTGCAGGAAGGCGCCTGCGTGATGCTGACCGACATCGACGCCGAAGCGCTGGAACAGGCCAAGGCCGACCTGGTCAAGGTCGGCGGCAAGGACAGCGTCGCCATCGTGCAGGCGAACATCACCAGCGAACAGGAGGTGGCCGCCATCTTCGGCAGCACCGCGCTGCGCTTCGGCGGCGTCGACATCCTGGTCTCGAACGCCGGCATCGCGTCGGCCGCGCCGCTGGATGAAACCACCCTCGACATCTGGAAGCGCAACCAGGACATCCTGGTCACCGGCTACTTCCTGGCCAGCCGCGCCGCCTTCCAGATGCTCAAGCAGCAAGGACTGGGCGGCAGCATGGTGTTCGTCGGCTCGAAGAACGGCCTGGTGGCATCCGCAGGCGCCTCGGCCTACTGCACCGCCAAGGCGGCCGAGCTGCACCTGGCCCGCTGCGTCGCGCTGGAAGGCGCCGAGTTCGGCATCCGCGTCAACGTGGTGAATCCGGACGCCGTGATCCGCGGCTCGCGCATCTGGGACGGCAAGTGGAAGGAAGAGCGCGCCGCCTCGAACAAGATCGGCACCGACGACGTCGAGGAGTTCTACCGCAAGCGTTCGATGCTCAAGCGCAGCGTGCTGCCCGAGGATATCGCCGAAGCCGTGTACTTCCTGGCCAGCGACAAGGCGGGCAAGAGCACCGGCAACGTGCTGAACGTCGATGCCGGCAACGCCGCCGCATTTACGCGCTGATTGCGCAGCGATTTGGTATTGCAATCGCGCCAGGCTGATGTTAAGTTGTCACGCTTAACTGATATATCAGATAGGTAGGGTGGGCACCCTGTGCCCACGTGCGACATTTGCGTGATGCCGGCTTCCGCGTGGGCACGTAGTGCCCACCCTACGAACGATACTTATAAATAAGCAGTCGCCGGCACACCGGCACACGAAGGAGACGAGAATGAACGGGAATCTGATCGACGCGGGCCTGGTGGCCGAACACAACGACAAACTGGCTGCGCAGGTGCAGGCGGACTATGAGGCACTGGGTGGCATGCTGGCGCGCCGCGGCCAGGACATCGACAGGCTGACCGCGCTGGCGCAGGCGTTCACGGTCGCCGTCCCGAGCTGGGGCGTGGGCACCGGCGGCACCCGTTTCGCGCGCTTCGCCGGCCGTGGCGAGCCGCGCAACGTGTTCGAAAAACTGGAAGACTGCGCCGTCATCAACCAGCTGACCCAGGCCACGCCGGCCGTGTCGCTGCACTTCCCGTGGGATAAGGTCACGGACGCCGGCGAACTGCGCGAGAAGGGCGCCGCACTCGGCCTGGGTTTCGACGCCGTCAACTCGAACACCTTTTCGGACGCCCCGAACCAGGAACTGAGCTACAAGTTCGGCAGCCTGACCGCGACCAACGCCGCCGTGCGCGCCCAGGCCGTGGCCCACAACATCGAGTGCATCGAGATCGGCCGGGCGATCGGCTCCAAGGCGCTGACCGTCTGGGTCGGCGACGGCGCCAACTTCCCGGGACAGCACAACCTGCGCGGCGCGCTCGAGCGCTACCTGGAGAGCATGCGCCAGGTGGTTGATGCGCTCCCGGAGGACTGGAACATCTTCATCGAGCACAAGCTGTTCGAGCCGGCGTTCTACGCCACCACCATCGCCGACTGGGGCACCAGCTTCGCCGCCGCCACCGCCCTGGGACCGAAGGCCAAGTGCCTGGTCGACCTCGGCCACCATGCGCCGAACACCAACATCGAAATGATCGTCGCCCGCCTTGCGCAGTTCGGCAAGCTCGGCGGCTTCCACTTCAACGACAGCAAGTACGGCGACGACGACCTGGACTCCGGTTCGATCAATCCATTCCAGCTGTTCCTGGTCTTTAACGAGCTGGCCGACGCCGCCGAACGCGAAGGCAGCGCCTTCAAGCCGGCCTACATGCTGGACCAGTCGCACAACGTGACCGACCCGATCGAAAGCCTGATGAACAGCGCCGTCGAAGTCCAGCGCGCCTACATCCAGTCGGCCCTGGTCGACCGTGCCGCGCTGGCCGAGCACCAGCAGAACAACGACGCCATGCAGGCGGCGGCGACGCTGAAGCATGCGTTCCGTACCGACGTCAGCGCGATCCTGGCAATGGCGCGCATGCGCGCGGGCGGGGCGGCGGATCCGGTGGCGTGCTATCGCAACAGCGGTTATCGCGACCGCGTGGCAAGTGGCAGGCCGGCCAAGGCGGGGGCTAGCAGTAGCGGGATTGTCTAAAGCGCGCAAGCCGTCGGGCGAGAAACCGTCGCCTGCAGTAAGACCGTCATTCCCGCTTTCGCGGGAATGACGGGTTCTTATCTGTCCCGTCTTCCAGGAGTCCTACCCGAATGAGCAAGCGCCACCCGCGCGCACCGTTCGCCGCCAGTTCCGTCGCCTACGCAACGGCCCTGTTCTGCGCGAACCTGCACGCAGCCAGCCCGCCCCCCGCACCCGTCATCGCCGATTCCTTCGCCGAGGTCGCCTCCCACCTGGCATCCCCGCCCGACGACGCCAAGCCCATGATGCGCTGGTGGTGGTTCGGCCCTTCCGTCGTCCAGGCGGAGCTCGAACGCGAAATCAAGGCCATGAAGGCCGGCGGCTTCGGCGGCTTTGAAATCCAGCCGGTGTATCCGATGGAACTGGACGATGCCGCGCGCGGCATCCATAACGTCCCGTATTTGTCGCCCGAATTCCTCGACGCCGTCGGCTTCGCCAACCGCACGGGACGTGCCAAAGGCATGCGCGTCGACATGACGCTGGCCAGCGGCTGGCCCTACGGTGGCCCGCATGTGGGCGTGGGCGAGGCGGCGTCGCGCCTGCGCATGGTCACGAGCGAACTGCCGGCAGGCGCCGCCAGCGTCGCGCTGCCGTCGGTGATGAGCGGCGAGAAGCTGGTCGCGACCTTCGTGGGCGCCGGCAGCGGCAAGGGTACGGACGCCACGCGCCTGCAGCTGATCGAACCGGCGGTCGCGAACGGCCGGGCCGCCATCGCCCCGGCGCAGGAGGCGCGCACGGTCGTGTTCTACGTGGCCTCGCGCACCGGCCAGCAGGTCAAGCGCCCGGCGCTCGGCGCCGAGGGCTTCGTGCTCGATCACCTGAGCCGGAAAGCCATCGACCACCATTTGAAGGTCGTGGCCGAGCCGCTGATGAAGGCCTTTGGCGACCAGCCGCCGTACGCGGTGTTTTCGGACAGCCTCGAGGTTTACAACACCGACTGGACCGATGACTTCCTCGACGAGTTCCGCAAGCGCCGCGGCTACGACCTGACACCCTACCTGCCGGCGATCTTCAGCGGCCAGGGACCGGACGCGGCCGGCGCCCGCCACGACTGGGCGTTGACCCAGACCGAGCTGGTGAACGAGCGCTACCTGACGCCGGTGAACGACTGGGCCAGGGCGCACGACACGCAATTCCGTTCTCAGACCTATGGCGAGCCGGCGGTGTCGATGTCGAGCAACCGCCTGGTAGCGTTGCCGGAAGGCGAGGGCCCGCAATTCCGTGAATTCTCGTTCACCCGCCTGGCCACGTCGGCCGGCCATCTCTACAACCGTCCGGTGATCTCGGCCGAGACCTGGACCTGGCTGCATTCGCCGGCCTTTGCCGCCACCCCGCTGGACATGAAGGCCGAAGCGGACCGCATGCTGCTGCAAGGCGTCAACCTGTTCATCGGCCACGGCTGGCCGTACACGCCGCCCGGGACGGCGCAGCCGGGTTACTCCTTCTACGCGGCCGCGGTGTTCAACGACCACAATCCATGGTGGAACGTGATGCCGCAGGTGACCGGCTACCTGGCGCGCATGAGCTACCTGATGCGCCAGGGCCAGCCGGCCAACCAGGTCGCGGTGCTGCTGCCGAACGACGACGTGTATGCCGCGCTGGTGCCGGGCAAGGTGTCGCTGTCGGCCGAGATGCACAAGCACGTGACGCCCGAGCTGACCGCGCAAATCCTCGACGCCGGCCATAACCTCGACTACGTCGATGCCGAATCGATCCTGGCGGTCGGTGTGCACCATCCGCTGCTGGTGCTACCGCACGTGACCCGGCTGTCGCCGGCGGTGCTGGCCAGGCTGCAGGACTACGTGCGCGGCGGCGGCAGGATCGTCGCGGTCGGCACGAAGCCGTCGCTGGCGCCGGGACTGCAGGACGCGAAGCGCGTTTCAAGCCAGGTCGCGGCAGCCTCGAACGCGCTGTTCGCCTCGAAGAACGTGCGGCTGGTCGTCGACGACGCGGCAGTCGGCGCGGCCGTGAAGGCGGTGCTGGCGCCGGACATGCTGCTGTCGAACGACGCGTCCGAGGTCGGTTTCGTGCGCCGCAGGCTGAAGGATGCCGACATCTATTTTGTGGCGAATACCAGCAACCATCCGGTCAAGGCCGGCGCGCGTTTCGGCAGCAAGCGCCCGGCCGCGGCCTGGCTCGACCCGGACAGCGGCAAGCTGACCCGCGCTTCGACGACCCCGGAACTCGACCTGGCGCCCTACGAGTCGCGCGTGCTGGTGTTCACCGATGCACCGTTGGCCGGCGCCGCCGAGGCCCCGCCACGCAATGCGCCGGCCGTGCTGGCCGACTTGAGGCAGGACTGGCGCGTCGCCTTCCCCGGCGCGCAACCGCGGGCGATGAAGACGCTGCAGTCCTGGACCGAGGACGAGGCCACGCGCTACTTCTCGGGCAAGGCGGTGTACACCAAGGACATCAGGCTCGATGCGGCCCAGCTGCAGGGGCGGCGTCTGGTGCTCGACTTCGGCCCGGGCACGCCGCTGGCGACCACGCCGAAAGTCCCGGCCGGCATGCGCGCCATGCTGGACAGTCCGGTGCGCGAGGCGGCCCAGGTCATCGTCAACGGCAAGCCGGCCGGCGCGATCTGGCGTCCGCCGTACACGGTCGACGTCACGCCGCTGCTGGTTGCCGGCAGCAACCGCATCGAGGTGCGCGTCGCCAACCTCGGGCTGAACGTGCGTGCCGGCCAGGCGCTGCCGGATTACCGTTTGCTCAATGTGCGCTACGGCGAACGTTTCAAGCCGCAGGACACGGAACTGGTCAAGCCGACGCCGTCGGGCATGCTGGGGCCGGTCAGGCTGATGGCCGAGTAGCGTCTACTAAACAGGACATGACATGAAGAACAACAGCAAATTCGCGTTATCGATCGCCGCTGCCTGGGCCATCGCCGGCAGTGCTGCCGCCCAGAGCTATCCCGCATCGTATCCATTACCGACGCCGGCCCAGCAAGCCATCGTCGACAAGGACACCAGCCGCCACTTCGGCGACGCCCCGGCCAATGCCGGTCCGCTGGCCACCGACCTGTCGCCGGCATTGGCGCCGGCCGCCATCGACAAGGCGCTGCGCAAGGTCGCGGACTGGCAGCTGGCGCGCTCGCAGCCGCACTGGGACCGCATCTGGACCTCGAGCGTGATGTACGTCGGCTTCCTGGCCGCCTCGCGCGCCACCGGCGACCCGAAATACCGCAACGCCATGGCCGAGATGTCGCAGCACTTCGACTGGCAGCTGCGTTCACGCCTGCCGAATGCCGACGACCTGTCGATCGGCCAGGTCTACCTCGACTTCTACCAGCAGGAGAAAAGGCCGTCGCAGATGGCGCTGACCAAGGCCGAGATGGACGACCTGCTGCCGCTCGCCACCCTCAAGCCGGGTGACGCGCGCATCCCCTGGTGGTGGTGCGACGCGCTGTTCATGGCGCCGCCGGTGTGGGTCAAGATGTACAAGATCACCGGCGAGCGCAAATACCTGGACTACGTGCACGTCAACTGGAAGCGCACCTACGACGCCCTGTGGGACAAGGAAGAGCACCTGTACGCGCGCGATGCGAGCTACATTGGCAAGCGCGAGCCGAACGGCAAGAAGATCTTCTGGTCGCGCGGCGAAGGCTGGGTGATGGGCGGACTGGCGCTGATCCTCGACGACATTCCGCAGGACGATCCGCAGCGTGCCTTCTACGTGCAGCAGCTGCGCGACATGTCCGCCAAGATCGCCAGCATCCAGGGCCCGGACGGCATGTGGCACGCCGGCCTGCTCGATCCGGCGAGCTATCCGCTGCCGGAGGTCTCGGGCTCGTCCCTGTTCGTGTATGCGATGGCCTACGGCGTCAACCGCGGCATCCTCGACGGCGCCACCTACCGTCCGGTGATCGCCAAGGCCTGGGCCGGTATCCTGAAGAACGTGTACGCCGACGGCCGCCTCGGGAACATCCAGCAGACCGGCGCCGAGCCGGCGTTCTACCGGCCGGCATCGAGCTACAACTACGGCGTGGGCGCGTTCATGCTGGCGGCGTCGGAACTCAAGACGCTGGCGGCCGGGGGTAAACAATGAGCACGCGCGCCTTCCGCATGAAGCTCAAGCCGGGCCAGGTCGAGGAATACAAGCGCCGCCATGACGAGATCTGGCCGGAGCTGTCGCAGGCGTTGCGCGATGCCGGTATCTACGACTATTCGATCTTCCTGGACGAGGAAACGCTGCACCTGTTCGCGGTGCTGAAGCTGCGCGAAGGCGAGACCAGCGCGGCGCTGCCCGGACTGCCGGTGATGCAGCGCTGGTGGGATTCGATGGCGCCGCTGATGGAGGTGGAGCCGGGGAACCGGCCGAAGGAGTGGGGGCTGGTGCCGATGTTTTACATGGCCTGAGTCGTCCTGGCGGCCTGTGGCCCGAGCACGTCGCCCCTGCGCAGGCAGGGGCCCAAGTTGTATGCAGATCGCCGAACTTGGGCTCCTGCCTTCGCAGGGGCGACGGAAGTAGTTGCGGGCCGGCCGATACGCGTGTTTATTTCACCGGATCCAGCAACCCCCGGTCCTTCAACCACTCCTCCGCCCGGCGCGGCCACATCGACGCCGTCCCCAACCCGGCCCGCATCCCCATCCCATGCGACCCATGCTCGAACAGATACATCTCGGCCGGCACCTTGGCCCGCGTGAGCGCCTGGTAGAACAGAATGCTGTTCTCGACCGGCACGGCCTGGTCTTCCTGGGTGTGGATCAGCAGCGTCGGCGGCGTGCGCGACGTAACCTGCTTCTCCAGCGACATCAGCTGGATCGCTTCGGCGCTCGGGTTCGCCCCCAGCAGCGCCTTGCGCGAACCCTTGTGCACGGCCGGCTCTTCCATCGTGATCACCGGGTACATCAGCATCAGGAAGTCGGGGCGGGCGCTGACCTTGTCGATGGCGGCGCCGGTGCGGCCCAGCGGGCTGTCGAACAGGGTGCCGGCACTGGCAACGAGGTGGCCGCCGGCCGAGCTGCCCATCACGCCGATGCGGTCGGGGCGCACGTGCAGTTCGGCCGCGTGCTCGCGCACCAGGCGCACCGCGCGCAGCACGTCCTGCAGCGGTGCCGGGTGGCCGAATTCGGCCAGGCGGTACTTCAGGACGAAGCTGGTCACGCCGAGGGTGCTGAGCCAGTTGGCGTACTGCTCGCCCTCGCGCGCGGTCGCCTGCATCACGTAGCCGCCGCCCGGTGCAATGATGACGGCGGTGCCGTTCGGACGGTCGACCGCGGGCCTGAACACGGTGAGGGTCGGTTCGCTGACATTCGACGTGCTGCCCTTGTCGTTGCGCTCCGGTCCCAGTCCGGTCTTTGCGCCGGGGACGCCTTCGGGCCACAATGGCAGCACCGAAGGCGCCTGCGCCTGGGCGAGCGGCAGGGCGGCGGCAAAGAGCAGGGCGAGGGCGGTCTGCTTCATTCGAGTCTCCTTAATCTAGGTCGTTGTAATCGATGAAAGTGAATATGGTAAAGCTAAAGATGTGTTCGGTGGCGCTGGCCTGCGCCCTCATCGCCGGCTGCGCGAGCGCGCCGCCGTCGGCCGCGGTCGCCCTGTTCGACGCCCAGGGCTTCGGCGCCTTCGAACTGGTCACCACGCCCGCCGGCACGATGGAAGGGGTGCTGATGGCGCGTCCCGGCGGCGTGATCGCCGTGGCCGGCAATCCGTCCGGCTACGTCGCCACCCGCGCCACCTACACCAACTACCGCCTGCATGCCGAATGGCGCTGGCCCGGCAAGCCGGGCAACGGCGGCGTGCTGCTGCACATCCAGGGCAGACCGAAGGACCGCGTCTGGCCGCTCAGCCAGCAGGTGCAGACCAAGTTCGGCGCCGCCGGCGACCTGCTGCCGATGGCCGGCGCGTCTTTCGCAGAACCTTTGACCACCGCGCCGGGTGCCGCCACGCCGATCAAGGCGCACAGCGCCGCCGACAGCGAACTGCCGGCCGGTGCGTGGAACAGCATGGACGTGGTGTGCCGCGACGGCACGATCGAGGTGTCGATCAATGGTGTTGCGCAGAACCGCGTTACGGCGTCCAGTCCGGCCAGCGGCAGGATCGGGTTCCAGCTGGAGGGGGCGCCGTATGAGTTGCGGAATGTGACGGTTGCCACTCTGCCGTGATTCGTCGCCCCTGCCTTCGCAGGGGCGACGTTTACATGCACGTGTCCGAGTGTAGGGCGGGCATTCAATTACTGTACCGGCCGTTTCAACCACTCCTCCGGCACCGGCACCACCACGATATTCATGCTGCGCCCATCCGCCGACAGCATTGCCGACTGGATCTCGATCTTGGTACCGTCCGCATTGAAGGTCGGATGCGTATGATCCGCCGCCGTGGTCTTGTGACCGGTGGTCAGCAGCATCATCTCGCGCGTGCGGCGGTCGATCAGGTAGACGCTGCGCGAAAAGTCGTCGCCGACGGCCCAGCGGCCGTCGTTCGAGCCGTGCACATGCCACAAGCCGCTGCCGGTCGGGGTCTGGCCGACGATCTGCATCTGGCGCGTGCGCAAATTGACGATGGCCAGGCCGGTCGGTTTTTCGCGGGTGCCGGCATCGCCCCAGGCCTGGTCCTGGCCCGGGTTGGCGCCGCCGACGTCGGTGGCGGGGCCGTCGACGCTGGCCGATGCGCCGGCGATCTGGCGGTGGCCCATGATCGCCATCGCCACCTCGTCCTTGCCGATCACCGCCTCGTGCGTCACCCATTCGTAGGGCGCTTCCGGATACAGCTTGCGCAGGCCGCTGCCGTCGGCCTTCACGGTCCAGGTGCGCTGCGGCGACTTGCCGCCGGTCTCCCAGCAGAACACGATCTCGCCCGGGTTGTACAGGTTGGCCTGGATGTGGCCGATCTGGAAAGGTACCGACACCACGTGGCGGATCTCGCCGCTGCGCACGTTCATGCGCGCGATGCCGGTCGGCCCGGCGCCCATGTTGCGCGGCCCGAAGTTCGGTTCGATCTTGGTCCCTGCGGGAAGGTGGCGCGCCGCCTCGTTCTTGCCGACGCGGAAATAGACCCAGTCCTCGTCGGCGTCGAGCGCCATGTCGCCGCCGCCTTCCAGGCCGGCCGGCACGGTGCCGGCCACGCGCTGGTAGCTGCCGGCGGATTGCATCTTGCCGGCGGCGCTGTCGGCGAACACGCGCGCCAGGTCGACCTCGACCACCTGCAGCCCGCCGGCGCCGGTGCGCATGAAGTACAGCTTCATGGACTTGCGTGCCAGGTTCAGCATGCCCTGGTAGCCGCCTTCGCTGACCTGCACGATGTCGCCGCTGGCTTCGTTCACCGCCATTGCCTCGGTGTGATCCTTGTTGCGCACGAGGTTGGAGCGGAACACGACCCACTTGCCGTCGGCAGTCCATTGCGCGTGGGTCGGGTAGATCTTGGAATCGCCGTGGGGCTGGCTGGTCAGGAAGGTCAGCATGGTGCCCGTTACGGGGTCCTTGACGATCTTCTTTTCGGACGGGAAGCGCTTGCCGATCTGGGCGGAGGCGCCGAAGGAGGCGAGCAGCAGGGCGGCGAGGAGGGCACTTGCATAGACACGGGAAGCCATGGCGTCATTCGGGGTGGTTGGGATGGCGCCATTCTCCCAGCAGCGCAGTGCAGCAAGCGGCAGTTATCCGCTCATCTTGCTGATTCTTTGAAAGCGCCGCCACGGCGGGGACATCGGGCTCGCATAAAATCGGGGTTTCTACAATAAGAACGAGAGACGACCCATGCGCTTCCTGTCCCTCATGGCCGGCCTGCTGCTCGCCGCGGCATTGCCGGCCTGCGCGCAGCAGCCCCTGCCTGCCGCCGTCAACACCGATCCGGCGCGCGCCCAGGTCACGCTGCCGGTGCCGGCCAACCCGGCGCTGCCCTCGATCATCCTGATCGGCGACTCCACCGTGCGCAACGGCCGCGACGACGGCCAGGGCAAGGGGCCAGCCGGCCAGTGGGGCTGGGGCAATCCGATCGCGGCGTATGTCGACCCGGCCAAGGTGAACCTGGTGAACCGGGCGGTGGGCGGCCTGTCCAGCCGCACCTACCTGACCAGCGGCCATTGGGAAAAGACGCTGGCCTTGGTCAAGCCGGGCGACATCGTGCTGATGCAGTTCGGGCACAACGACGCGGCGCCGCTGAACGACGACAAGCGCGCCCGCGGCACCATCCGCGGCATCGCCAACGAAGCCGAGGAAATCGACAACATCCTCACCGGGAAGCACGAGACGGTGCACAGCTACGGCTGGTACCTGCGCAAGTTCATCGTCGACGCGCGCGCCAGGGGGGCGACGCCGGTGGTGGTGTCGCTGATCCCGCGTAAAGCCTGGGACGAGCAGGGCAAGGTCAAGCGCAACACGGGCGACTACGCCGGCTGGGCCGAGGAAGTGGCGCGCAGCGAGCACGCCGGCTTCATCGACTTGAACGCGATGGCGGCCAGCCGCTACGATGCGCTCGGCCATGACGCGGTCATGAACCTGTTCCCGCTGACGACGCCGGACGAACATGTGCACACCAACTGGGCCGGCGCCCAGCTCAACGCCCAGCTGGTGGTGGCCGGCCTGAAACAGCTCGGCGACAAGCGCATCGCGGCTTACCTGAAGCCGGCCGAGGACGAGCGGCCGGTGGTCGATGCCAAGAGCGTGCGCGACGAGGCGCCGCTGAACCCGGCCTTGCCGACGCTGTTCCTGGTCGGCGATTCCACCATCAAGAGCGGCGGCGCCAACGGCGCCATCGGCTGGGGCGAGCGCATCGCACCGTATTTCGACGCCAGCAAGATCAACCTCGTGAACGCCGCCATCGGCGGCCGCAGCAGCCGTACCTTCTATACCGAAGGCCGCTGGGACAAGGTGCTGGCGCAGCTCAAGCGCGGCGATATCGTGATCGTCCAGTTCGGTCACAACGACGGCGGGCGCATCGGCGACCCGGCCATGAAGAACCGCGCCTCGGCGCCCGGCATCGGCCTCGAGACGGTCGAGGACACCCGTCCCGACGGCAGCAAGGAACAGGTGCACAGCTTCGGCTGGTACATGGCCAGGTACGTCGCCGACGCCCGCGCCAGGGGTGCGACCGTGATCCTGGCTTCGCCGGTGCCGCACCGCGACCGCTGGCAGGAAGGGCGCGACTTCGCCAGCTTCGCCGACTGGGACCGCCAGGTCGCGCAGGAGGGCGGCGCCCTGTTCATGGACCTGACCATGATCGTGTCCGACGGCTACCGCCGGGCCGGTGCGGCCACGGTCGATACCTATTTCTCGGATGCGCGCACCCACACCAACGCGCAGGGTGCCGATTTCAATGCGGCGCGCGTGGTCGCGGGGCTCAAGACCTTGCCCGGCAATCCGCTGGCAGGCTACTTCACGGACAAGGCAGCGGCGGCAAAATGATCAGCAAATCGATGTGGGTGGCGGCCGCGCTGGCGCTCGCCAATGCCAGCGGCGCGGCGGTGGCAGCGCCGGCCAGCGTGACGGTGAACTGGGTCGGCGCAGCGCCCGGCATGCCGACCGGCGTGAGCTGGGGCGTGCCCTGGGTGCAAGGCACCGTGCAGAAAGGCCAATCCTTCGCGCTGAAGGGGCCGGACGGCAAGGCGCTGCCGCTGCAGGCCTGGCCGCTGGCCTACTGGCCAGACGGCTCGCTCAAGTTCACCGGCTTCGCCACGGTGGCGCAGGCGGCCGGGCCGTATGTGATCACGGCCGGCGCGGCGCCCGATAACGGACAGGCAGTGCTCACCGTGCAGAGCGGCAGCGGCTGGATCGACGTCGGCACCGGCGCGGCGCAGGTGCGCGTGGCGACCCGCGGCACCGACCTGATCCAGTCGATCCGGGTCGACGGCCGCGAGGTGGCGAAGAACGGCCGCCTGGTCGGCCTGCTGCAGCGGGGGCCGGACCCGGAAGAAGGCGCGATGCCGGCGCGCGCGCCCTTCGCGTCGACCATCGAGAAGGTCACGGTCGAGCAATCGGGGCCGGTGCGCGCGGTGATCAAGGTCGAAGGCAAGCACCGGCTGGCCCAGGGCGGACGCAGCTGGCTGCCGTTCTCGCTGCGCCTGTATTTCTATGCCGGCGATCCGTCCATCCACGTGGTCCACACCTTTACCTACGACGGCGACCAGCAGAAGGATTTCATCCGCGGCCTCGGCCTGCGCTTCACGGTGCCGCTGCGCGAAGACGTCTACAACCGCCACGTCGCGTTCGGCGGCCAGGATGGGGGGTTATGGATGGAGGCGCTGCAGCCGGGCGACCTGAACGCGGATCCGCGCCAGGTCGCCGGCCAGAAGATCGACGGCGGCCCTTTCTACGGCCGCCGCGACGGCGAAAAGGAACAGCTGGCCATCTGGAGCGACTACAAGCTCACCCAGCCGACGCCGAACGGTTTCAATATCGTCAAGCGCACGAATGCGCAGAGCACCTGGGTGTTCTCGGACAGCGGCCGGCGCGCCTCGGGCCTGGCGTTCGTAGGCGACGTGTCGGGCGGCCTGGCGCTGAGCGTCAAGGATTTCTGGCAGAGCTATCCGACCGCGTTCGACATCCGCAGGGCGGACGGCAAGGAAGCCGAGCTGACCGCCTGGCTGTGGTCCCCGGACGCGCCGGCGATGGACATGCGCCACTACGCCACCCGCGCGCACGGCTTGCGGGCGACCTACGAAGATGTCCAGGCCGGCATGTCGCAAGCCTACGGCGTGGCCCGCACCAGCGAATTTACGCTGACCCCCACCGGCGCGGTGCCGTCCCGCAGCCGGCTGGCGGCGCTGGCGACCGCCGGCGGCACCCGCGCGCTGCTGTCGGCATCCCCGGCCGCGATCCACGCCACCGGCGTGTTCGGCGTGTGGGCACCCGTCGACCGCGCAACGCCGGCGCGCGCCGCGGTGGAGGACAAGCTCGACGCCACGCTCGCCTTCTACAAGCAGCAGCAGGACGACCGTAATTGGTACGGCTTCTGGACCTACGGCGACTTCATCCACAGCTACAACTTCAAGCGCCATGTGTGGAACTACGACCACGGCGGCTACGCCTGGGACAACACCGAACTCGGCACCGTGCTGTGGCTGTGGACGTCCTACCTGCGCAGCGGGCGCGCCGACCTGTTCCGCATGGCCGAAGCGCTGGCGCGCAACACCAGCGAGACCAACGTCTATCATCTCGGCCCGATGCTGGGCCTGGGTTCGCGCCACAACGTGGTGAAGTGGGGCGACGGTTCCAAGGAGGGCCGCATCAGCCAGGCCGCGCACTGGCGCCCCTTCTATTACCTGACCACCGACGAGCGCATCGGCGACGTCATGCGCGAGCAGCTGCAGTCCGACAAGGCGATGGTCAAGTACGACCCGATGCGCCTGGCGCAGCCGGTGCTGCCGCAGGATCCCAAGTACCCGGGCCGCATCCGCCTCGGCCCCGACTGGTATGTCCTGGCCGGCAACTGGATGACCGAATGGGAGCGCACCGGCGACATCCGCTGGCGCGAGCGCATCGAGGCCGGCGTCGACTCGATCCTGGCGATGCCGTACTGGCTGCGCTCGGGCGTCAACAACGGCCTGAATCCGGACATCGGCGGCGGCAAGATCGGCCCGCTCAAGGGGCGCGGCAGCATGACCGTCGGCTATGACCCGGCCAGCGGCAAGCTGTTCCCGATCCCGGACCCGGTCGCCCACGCCCAGGTGCCGGTGCTGTACAACCTGTCGACGATCCAGGGCGGCGCCCAGGTGATGTTCGAACTCGTGCCGCTGCTGGGACGCAAGGACTTTGCCGCGGCCTGGCTGCAGTATGCGCGGCTGGGCGAGGCGCCCGGCGAGGTGCTGTTGAAGGACAAGACCAGCGGCACCGAAGGCGCCGATGCGCAGTACGTCGAAAAAGCCCAGGGCGGCCCGCGCCTGGCAGCCTATGCCTACGCGCAGACCAGGAACCCGGCGTTCGCCAGGGTCGCCATCGCCAACATGAGCCGCTGGCGCGGCGCCAGCCCGCGGCCGCTGGCCGGTCCCGACGTGCTGAATCCCACTAGCGAGGCGCTCGGCGTCTCGACCAACGATGCGGCGCAGAGCGGCCTGACCATGATCGAGTCGCTGGCGCTGCTGGGCGACGCATTGCCGAACGAACTGCCGCCACCGCCGCCGCCGCCCGAGCGGCCCGGCGCAAAATGAGGAGCGCGACATGAAAACGCCGGTCCTTGCGGCCATCCTCGCCTGCGCCGCCGTCACCGCCGGCACCGCCCAGGCCGCGGCGCCGGCCTGCACCGACTGGGGCCGGCGCGGCGCGCTGATCCACCAGGACGATTTCAACGGCCCGCTAAAGGGCTACGTCGCCGAATACGCCGTAAAGCCCGGTAATACGGTGGCGACCCGCGACGGCCGCCTGCTGATGGACGTCGACGGCGGCGCCACCGTCTGGCTCGACAAGCCGCTGTCGGGCGACATCCTGATCACCTACACCCGGCGCGTGGTGGTCGACGGCGGCAGGAACGACCGCCTGTCCGACTTCAACCACTTCTGGATGGCGCGCGATCCGAAGCGGGCCTCGCTCTTCACCCGCTCGGGCAAGTTCGAGGACTACGACGACCTCGAGCTGTACTACGTCGGCATCGGCGGCAACACCAACAGCACCACGCGCCTGCGCCGCTACGGCAACGGTGAGCGGGTGCTGCTGGCCGAGTACAAGGACCAGGCCCACCTGCTCGAGCCGAACCGCGACTACGCGATCGAGATCGCGGTCTACAAGGGCTGCACGCGCCTGCGCGTCGACGGACAGGAATGGTTCAATTACCGCGATCCGCGGCCGCTGACCAGCGGCTACTTCGGATTCCGTACCACGTGGTCGCGCCAGACCGTGGATGACCTTACAATCTACCAACTACAATAATACGGAGACCCGTTGATGAAAGCCCCGCTACTGCGCAGGACGCTCCTCGCCGCACTCATTCCGCTGGCATTGCATGCCGCGGCCCAGGAAGCGCCGCCACCGCAGGAAAAGGGCCCGGCCGCCGCCGACGCCATGCTGCACGCGCTCGAGGTCAAGTATCCGACCCCTTACCGCGTGATGGACGCCACCGAGGTCAAGGCGGTGCTGGACCGCGTTTTCGCTTACCTCGACCGTACCACGCCGGCGGAAATCGTCGGCAAGACGAGCGGCGCCGCCATCGCCGACCTGACGAAGCCCGATTCGGACGCGGTGCTGAAGCCGGGCGACTTCCGCCTCACCAGCTACGAATGGGGCGTCACCTACACCGGCATGCTGGCCGCCGGCGCCGCCACCGGCGACGGGCGCTACCTCGATTACGTCAGCAAGCGCCACGGGCTGCTGGCCCTGCTCACCCGCACCTACCTGCCAAGTGTGCGTGCCGACCTGCAGAATGCGCACGCGCCGATCAAGAGCTTCCTCAATCCGCATGCGCTCGACGACGCCGGCGCGCTGTGCCACAGCTTCCTGAAGGCGCAGCTGGCCGGCATCAAGGTCGACTACGCGCAGATGATCGGCATCTGCGGCGACTTCGTGACGAAACAGGAATACCGCCTGAAGGACGGCACCCTGGCGCGCGGCGGCCCGGACGGCAAGGGAGGCGTCAAGATGCGCCCGCTGCCGGACACGCTGTGGCTGGACGACATGTTCATGGGCGTGCCGACCATGGCGTACCTCGGCAAGACCACCGGCGAGCGCAGGCATTACGACGACGCCGTCAACCAGGTGCTGCAATTCTCGAGGCGCATGTTCAACCCGCAGCTCGGCATCTACATGCACGGCTACGTGGAAGGCATGCGCGACCACCCCGAATTCCACTGGGCGCGCGCCAACGGCTGGGCGGTGATGGCCATGGTCGAGGTGCTGGAAGTGCTGCCGAAGGATCACAAGGGCTACAAGCCGGTGCTGGACCAGCTGCGCGCCCACATCAAGGGCCTGGCTTCTTACCAGACCAAAGAGGGCTTCTGGCACCAGCTGATCGACCGCAACGACACTTACCAGGAGACTTCGGCCACGGCAATCTACACCTACGCGATCGCGCGCGCCGTCAACCGCGGCTACGTCGACGCCCAGATGTACGGCCCGATGGCCAACCTGGCCTGGAACGCGGTGGCGAGCAAAGTGACGAACGGCGGCCAGATCGAGGGCATCTGCGTCGGCACCGGCATGGCCTTCGACCCGGCCTTCTATGCGTTCCGCCCGACCAGCGTCAAGGCGGCACACGGCTACGGCCCGGCGCTGCTGGCCGGCGCCGAGATCATCGAGATGAACAGGAAGTTCAGGTTCGGCCTGAACGACAGCGGCCTGATGTACCAGGGCGTGCGCCAATGAAGTTTGCCGTCGTTGCGCTGCTGGCGGCCGCGCTGGTGCCATTGGCGGCGCCGGCGCAGGGCGCCTCGGAATTTACCCTGCATTATGACAAACCGGCGTCGACCTGGACCGAAGCCCTCCCAGTCGGCAACGGCCGTCTCGGCGCGATGGTGTTCGGGAATACCGCCGACGAGCTGTTGCAGCTGAACGAGGCCACGCTGTGGAGCGGCGGCCCGGTCAGCCCGAACGTCAACCCGGGTGCCTACGCCCAGCTGGCGCCGGCGCGCGCGGCCCTGAAGGCAGGCGACTACGCGGCCGCTGCCGACCTGTTGAAGAAGATGCAGGGCCGCTACACCGAAAGCTACCTGCCGCTGGCCGACCTGCGCATCCGTCAGCAAAGCGACGGTCCGGTCACGTCGTACTACCGCGACCTGGACATCCGCGACGGCGTCGCCACCACCCGCTTCAGCGCCGGCGGCGTCAACTACCGGCGCGAGGTCTTCGCTTCGGCGCCGGGCCAGGTGATCGTGGTGCGCATCAGCGCCGACCGGCCGCGCGCGCTGTCGCTCGAGATTGGCGCCAGCAGCCAGCTGCGGTTCGCCGGCCAGGCGCAGGACGGTGCCATCGTCCTGCGCGGCAAGGCGCCGGCCCACGTCGATCCGAATTACTACAAGGGGCCGTCCGAGCCGGTGGTGTACGACGATCCGGCCGGCTGCCGCAGCATGCGCTTCGAGACCGTGGTGCAGCCGCGCATCCAGGACGGCACGCTGGAAGCGGCCGACGGCAAGCTGCGGATACGCGGCGCCAGCGAGGTGGTGCTGCTGGTGTCGGCCGCCACCAGCTTCGCCGGCTTCGACCAGTGTCCGGACAGCGCCGGCCGCGACGAGCACGCGCTGGCCACGGCGCCCCTGCGCGCGGCCGCCGCCAGATCGTACGCCGCGCTGCGCGCCGAGCACGTGGCCGACGTGCGCAGCTACTTCGACCGGGTCGACCTGCGCCTGGGCGGCGCCGATGGCGCGGACCGCAGCGCGCTGCCGACCGACCGCCGGCTCGAAGACTATGCGCGCGGCGGCCGCGATCCTCAGCTGGAAGCGCTGTACTTCCAGTTCGGCCGCTACCTCCTGATCGCGTCCTCGCGCACGAAGGATGCGCCGGCCAATCTGCAGGGCATCTGGAACAAGGACGTCCGGCCGCCGTGGAGCAGCAACTACACGACCAACATCAACCTGCAGATGAATTACTGGCCGGTCGAAGCGGCCAACCTGAGCGAGATGTTCACGCCGCTCGACGGCCTGGTCCGCCACCTGGCCGTGACCGGTGCCGAGACCGCGCAATCCTACTACCGTTTGCCGGGCTGGGTGGTGCACCACAATGCCGACATCTGGGCCGCCAGCAACCCGGTCGGCGACCTTGGCCACGGCGACCCGACATGGGCCAACTGGTACATGGGCAGCGCCTGGCTGAGCCGGCACCTGTGGGAGCACTACCAGTTCAGCGGCGACAAGGCCTACCTGCGCAGCGCCTACCCGGTCATGAAGGGCGCGGCCGAATTCATGCTCGGCTGGCTGCAGGAAGACGCGCAGGGCCGCCTGGTCACGATGCCCTCGACCTCGCCCGAAAACGTGTTCCGCTATGGCGAGGGCAAGCAAAACAGCGTCACCATCGGTTCGACCATGGACATGGGCATCGTGCGCGACCTGTTCACCAACGTCACGGCGGCGGGCGCGGCGCTCGGCGTCGATGCGGACTTCCGCGCGCGCATCGCGGCGGCGCGGGCGAAGCTGCTGCCTTTCCAGGTCGGCGCCCGCGGCCAGCTGCAGGAGTGGAATCTCGACTTCGAGGAAGTCGAACCGCACCACCGCCACGTCTCGCAGCTGTACGCGCTGCACCCGGCGCACGAGATCTCGCCGCTGGCGACGCCGGACCTGGCACGCGCCGCGCGCCGCACGCTGGAATTGCGCGGCGACGACGGCACCGGCTGGTCGCTGGCGTGGAAGGTCAACTTCTGGGCGCGCCTGCTCGACGGCGACCATGCCTACACGCTGTTCCGCAACCTGCTGCGCCTCACGAAGGACAGCGACCCGGCCTGGAGCGGCCACGGCGGCGCCTACCCGAACCTGTTCGATGCCCATCCGCCGTTCCAGATCGACGGCAATTTCGCCGGCGCGGCCGGCGTGATCGAGATGCTGCTGCAAAGCCAGAACGGCGAACTGCACCTGCTGCCGGCCTTGCCGGCGGCGTGGTCCAGCGGCAGCGTGCGCGGACTGGTCGGGCGCGGCAACTTCGTGGTCGACATGGCGTGGCAGGGCGGCAGGCTGGCGTCGGGCGAAGTGCTGTCGCGCATCGGCGGCCCGTGCACGATCCGCAGCGCGACGCCGATCGCGATCCCGGCGCTCAAGCTGCGCAGCCAGAAGTCGGCCCTCGGTTACACGCTGACCTTCGACAGCCGCAAGGGCGCGCGCTACCGCGTCGTCCCCGGCTGAACACACACATATATATAGACGGGAACGCGGATGAAGACGAACAGGATCGTCACGCTGGTGCTGGCAACGCTGCTGTCGCAGGCGGCGCTGGCTCAGCAGGTGCTGGTGACGGGCTCGCAAAAGCCGATGCCCGGGGAATGGATCGACAAGGACACCGGCCACCTGGTGCGCCGCCTGTCCGGGCCCACCGGCCCGATTGCGAACTGGTATTTTCATAACAACCCCTTCGTCGCCCAGCAGGGCAGCGAAGGCGACCGCATGGTGTTCGTCAACCAGGTCGACGGCGTCGCCCAGGCGTTCACGCTCAACCTGAAGGATGGCAAAACCGAGCAGATCACGACCGACCCGGCGGCCAAGCGCGTGCTGCCGATGATCGCGCGTCGCACCCGCGAAGTGCTGTACCAGGCCGGCGACACGCTGTACGCGACCGGCATCGACACCCGAAAGACGCGCAAGCTGTACACCTTCCCGGAGGGCCAGCGCGGCGGTTTCGACACCATCAATGCCGACGGCACCGTGCTGGCCGGGAGCATCGCGGCACCGGAACAGATCGAGATCGGCCGTCAATACCCGAAGAAAAGCGACTACTTCGACCGCATCTACGACGCCCATCTGCTGAACAGCATCTTCACCATCGACATCGCGAGCGGCGCGATGAAGACCGTCCACAGCGAAAACAACTGGCTCGGCCACATCCAGTTCTCGCCGACCGACCCCGACATCCTGATGTTCTGCCACGAAGGGCCCTGGCACAAGGTCGACCGCATCTGGCGCTACAACCTGAAGGACAAGACCACGACGCTGATGCACAAGCGGACCATGCCGATGGAGATCGCCGGCCACGAAGGCTTTTCGCCCGACGGCAGGACAATCTGGTTCGACCTGCAGAAGCCGCGCGGCGAGAAATTCTACTTCGCCGGCGCCGACGTCGCCAGCGGCCGCGAAGTGGCGAACTACGCACTGGGCGCCAACGAATGGTCGATCCATTACGCGGTGGCGCCCGGCGAAAAACTGTTCGCCGGCGACGGCGGCGACCCGACCCAGGTCGCGCACGCGCCCGACGGCATGTGGATCTACGCCTTCTATCCGGATGGGCAGCGCTTCCGTTCCGAGAAGCTGGTCAACATGAAGGCGCACGGCTACCGCGACCTGGAGCCGAACGTGCACTTCACGCCGGACGGCAAGTGGGTGGTGTTCGGCGGTACCTTCGAGGGAAGGCACGAGACTTATGCGGTACAGGTAGACAAGCCGGCGAAGCCTTCCTGACGGCTAGCCGCAGGCGTCCGCGCCCGTGAAGCGATCGGAGCGGGTCCAGCCGGTCTGGCCCTGGCGATTACGCACCTGCTTCCACCAAGTGATTTCCGCTTCGCGGACCGTCGGCATCGGCAGCATGTCCTCGCTGCTCTGGTACACCTTGCCGTGGTACCAGAAGCGGTAAACTCCCTCACCCAGCGGCGCCAGCCGGTACACCACGTCGCCGGGTTGCAGCGACAGCGCCGGGCCGCTGCCGTGCACGAGGGTGCCGCCCTGCAGCGGCCGCGTGACCTTGACCACGCCCGGCTTGTCGGTGACCACCACGCCGGTCAGCGCGCGCAGGGTCTCGCCGCGGCGCAGGCGGAACAGCACCGGATCGCGCTCGCTGCGACGCGCGTGCACCGGGATGTCGGCATCCGCCGTCCAGTCGCGGTAGGTGCAGCATTCGAACGGGCATATGCCGGCACTCTCGTAGCCGGCCGGGGGGACTTCCTGGGCATGAGCCCACGCGGTGGCCAGCAGCAGGCCCGCGGCAATGACGATTTTCACGGTGCATCCTTTCAGGGATACGCGGCACAATTCGGGCCGCCGTTCAGTGTAAATCGTTTCGCGTGGTGCTGTCGATCAGTCGCTGGACGGGGTGGCGCTCCGCAGCACCTGCACCAGCCGGGCCGGCACCGCGATCGCCGTCCCGTGCCGCATGCGCACCCGCGTGCCTTCGTCAGGGAAGCGCACTTGCGCGGTCACGTCTTCCCATTTGCCCAGATCGCCGCCGCGCGCGCGCATGGCGCCGTAGTGCTTGGCGGTGTAGGCGTCATAGTAGAGGATGACGTCGCCGCCGACCTGCAGCGCGGTCGGCCCCTCGGTCCACAGGCCGGGCGGGGTGATCGGGGCGGACAGCGTGCCGAACGGACCTTGCACCGAGCCGGCGCTGGCCAGCTGCAGGTACTTCTTCGGCGGATTGCGCGTCTCGTCCTTGACCAGCAGCCAGTCGCGTCCCTGCGCGCGCAGGAAGGTGGCGTCGATCACCGAGAAGCCGGGGTCGTAGAACAGGCGGGTCGGGGTGAAGGCTGCGAAATCCTTCGTCGTCGTCGCATAGATGCGGTGGTTGTACTTGCCGTCGCCCTGGCCTTCGCCGGCGGGGAATTTGCCGGGCACGGTGGACGACCAGAAGATCAGGAATTCGCCGCGCTTGTCGTCCCAGGCGATTTCGGGCGCCCAGGCGTTCAGCGTGCCCGGCTTGCCGGCCATCACCGGCAGGTAGCGCTGCACCGACCAGTGGACCAGGTCCTTCGACGACGCGTAGCCGATGCCGTTCTCGGTCCAGCCGGCGGTCCAGACCATGTGGTAGCTGCCGTCGGGGCCGCGCACGATGCAGGGGTCGCGCATCAGCTTGGATACGCCGACCGCCGGCTTCAGGTAGCTGGCGCCGCCGTTCAGCTTCTCCCAATGGTAGCCGTCGCTGCTGGCGGCCAGGTGCAGGCCGTCTTCGCCGTTTTTGGTGAAGTAGGCGAAGACGTAGGCATCCGCAGCGGGCGGCGCCGGCGGCGTCGCGCAGGCTGCCAGCAACACCGGGGCCAGGATGGCGAATGGACGCAGCCTCACTTGTTGGCCTCGTCGCCGAGCGGCCGCTCGAGCGTGACCTGCGGGCTCGGCGGCACGGCGAAGGACGCCACCGGGTCCGGGTGCGCCGGATCGAAGCGGAAGTCGTCGACGATGAAGCGTGCCGCCGGCAGGCCGGCCTGCCGCAGGCCGAGCACGACCAGCTTGGCCAGCTCGTAGCTGCCGTAGGGGCTGTGGTGGGTGTTATCGAGCTTGCCCGGCTGCGGTTCGGCAAAGGCGGGTACGCTGCCGTCCGGGCCGAGGGCCGTGTACAAGGTCTTGCTCATGGCATTCAGGTCGATGAAGGGCACCTGCAGTTCCTGCGCCGACTGGCGCGCGGCGTCGGCGTAATCAACCAGCGTCGTCACCAGCTTGCCGTCCTCGAAGCGGCGCCGCTCCATCGGCGAGACGATCACCGGCAGGCCGCCGCGGGCGCGCACGGCATCGACGTGGGTCTTGATCTCGGCCTTGTAGGTGGTGAAAGGGCCGCCCTTGCCGTCCTTGATCTGCTTCTGGTCGTTGTGCCCGAACTGCATGACCAGCATGTCGCCCGGCTTCATGGCGGCGAGAATCTTGTCGGTGCGGCGGCGCGCCAGCGCGTCGCGGTAGGTCTCGCCCGATTCGCCATGGTTGGCGACCGCGATCCCCGGCTTGAAGAAGCGCGGCAGCATCTGGCCCCAGCTGTTGTACGGTTCGCTCGGCTGGTCGCAGACGGTGGAGTCGCCCAGCAGGAACAGGGTCGGCACAGTCGCCGGCGCGATCTCGACGCTGCGCACGGCCTGATGGGTTCCACGCAGTCCGCCGTTGAATTCGAGGGTCAGGCGCGCATCCCAGGCCCAGGCTTCCTGCACGGTCTCGCGCGGCGCCTTCAGCTTGACCTGGCCGGCCTCGACGCCGTTGGCGGCCGGGATCGCCGGCGTGCGCACGTTGACGGTGAAGCTGCGGGTGACGGTCTGGCCGGCCGCGGTCTGCACGTTTTCGAGCATCAGGCGGCGCAGTTCGGCCTTGACCGTGGTCGTGGCCGGCGCCTTGTCGTCGCCGAGCGTGACCGTGACCGTGTAGTTGCCCTCGGGGAGATCGACGCTGAAATAGAAGGGCGCCGTGCCGCCGGCTCGGGTGCCGGATTCGAAGCCATAGCCGCGGCTGGCGCTGTAGGCACTGCTATCGACTGCGGTGTAGCCGGCCGGCGCCTTGCCCGGGCCGAAAGCGAAGCGGTAGGTCTTGCCGGTGCCACTGTCAGCGGCGTGGGCGAAGCCGGCGCTGGCGAGCGCCAGCGCGAGGAGCAGGGCGGGCAGTTTGAATCTTGGCATGGGCGGTGGACGCGGTGATGTGAGCTGCGCCTATTCTATGCAGCCCCCCGCACGCGTGGGGGGTTGCCCTGGAAAGAATCAGCGGTGTGATCGTTGCAACTCGAACGCGTGGACGGGGGACACGTCCACCCTACCTTTCGAACGCGCCGAGGTCCGGCGCCTTGCCCTTGAACGGCAGGCCGACGTCGATGCCTTTGTCGACCAGGGCGCTGCCCGCACGCGGGCGGAAATTGGGCAGGTCCGGCAGGCTGCCGTCGGGCTTGCGCGGCGCGTCCCAGCCCAGCTGCGAGACGCTCTCGAACTCGGCATCGGTCACCGGCACGCCCAGGTCCCAGGAGTTGTGCGCGGAATCGGCGCCGGCCACCTTCAGCGTCGACGGCGACGGCGACAGGTTGTTGCGCAAGGTGCCGAGATACACCGGGCTGCCGTCCGGCGCAATGCCGAGCATGTTGAAGTCGCTGCCGTTGGCGAAGGCGGTGTTGTTGGTAAAGTCGAGCGCCAGCGGGTGGTGGTTGGCGTAGAAGCCGGAGACCTTGTTGCCGAAGGCGACCGAGAAGCGCACCACGTGCCTGACGCCGTTCGGTACGTACTTGCCGCCGTAGCCGCCGGCCTTGATGCCGTTGCCGTTGCCCGCCGGGAGCGCCGTGCGGGTGCCGGGCAGGTAGCCGTGGTCCCAGGCCCACGAGTGTTCGATGGTCACCGGCGAATACGCATTGATCAGGTCGAAGCCGTCGTCGGTGTTGGCCCAGGCGCGGCAGCCGCGGAACACGTTGCCGGGATGGCCGGCGCTGACGTGGGCGCCGAAGCCGTCGGCGCTCTGGCCGGCGCCGTTCGAGGTGTAGGGGTCGTAGTTGTGGTGCGAGTCGCTGTTCAGCACCAGGTTGTCGCTGCCGTCCTTGATGAACAGGCCCGGTCCCATGTTGTGGTGCAGGTTCAGCTGCTCGTAGATGCCGTAGCTGGCGTTGATCCAGATGCCCCAGGATTCGTGGTTCAGGCGGTTGCCGGGTTGCTGCGGGGCGCCGGTCACTTCCAGGCCTTTCAGGTGGATCCAGTCGCCGGTGACTTCGATGCCCTTGACGCGGCAGTCGTCCTTCATCGCGGCGAAGTCGAGGACCGGGGTTTCGCCGGGGTAGGCCCAGTAGCGGATCGGCTGGCCCGCCTGGCCGCTCTTGTCGAGGACCACGCCGCTGACGGTGGCGCGGCGGGTGGCGCAGGTGCTGGTGGCTGCGCTGAAGGCGTAGGTGCCGCCGCGCAGGTAGACGGTGTCGCCGGGCTGGGCTGCCTGCTGGGCGCGGGCCAGGGATTGCCAGGGGGCCGATTGGGTGCCGGCGGCGCTGTCGTTGCCGGTGGGGGCTATATAGAAGGTTGCGGCGCTGGCGGTGGTGGCAATGGCCGTGAGGGGGAGGAGCGCGAACACTGCGGTGCGCTTCGATAGAGTATGCACGATCGTTCCTGGTGGGGGTCGTCGCGGGCCACCGGCAGATGCTGATGGCGTGCAACGAACTTGGGCCCCCGCCTTCGCGGGGGCGACGTTCGAAAGCCGCAGGCTTTTGTCAGGCGCCGGCGATCAGCCGCCCGACGACAGCTTGACCTGCACCGGCGCCCGTACCCGGGCCGCTTCGTCGGCGACCAGGCGCTGGAACTGTTGCTGGTCCTTGATTTCGCCGGCGCGGTCCCAGGCGGCGCCGATGTAGTAGGTCAGCGGCTGGCCCGAGGTGGCCGGCGCCAGTACCAGCGCGTTGCGGGCGTCGGTGGTAAAAGGCTGGGCGCCGGCGCTCGGGACGATCAGCGCCACGCCGAAGTTGCCCTTGGATTTCTGCGCCACCCACTGCACCAGCGACTTGTCGGCCGGGTTTTCCGCATAGGCGATCCTGGCTTCCTCGCCCTTGTCGCTCGGGGTCTTGTTCAGGCCGATGCCGACCGTCAGCTGCTGCGGGCCGCTGAAGGTGAAGGTGCTGTCCATGCGGTCGAAATAGCGGCCGGCGTCGGTGGTGAAGCGCTTGACTTCGGTGACCTTGGTGCCGTTCGCGTCCCAGACGTCGTAGCTCAGTTCGAACACGGTGCGCACCGGGCCGTTGGCGATCACCTTCCACGATGCGTAGTTGCCGCTGGTGTAGAGGGTCTTGCCGTCCCAGATGCCGGTGCCGCCGGCGCCGCGCGAGGCGCCGACGTTGTACATGTCGATGCCTTCGCCTTCGTCGTGGTGGTAGTGGTCGTGGCCCTTGTTGTACCAGCGGTCGACGATCGGGTAGGACACGCGCTTGAACCAGATATCCAGGCCGCTGGTCTTCAGCACTTCCTTGCCGGTGTTGCCGGTGTCCGGCGCCTGCAGGGCCGGGCCGTAGGTGCGGTGCGCCAGCTTGTCGTTCTCCCAGGCGAAGTCGTCGAGGCGTTCCGGCACGTAGCGGGCGAAGGCCTTGGGCGCGAAAGGTACGGTCAGGGTCTCGCTCTTTTCGACGGTGAAGGTCGCGGACTTCTCGCCGGCCTTGAAGTCGTGCTGGAACAGTAGTTCGCCGTAGGCGGCGCCGACGTTCTTCGGGTCCTTGGCCTGCGGTGCGACGTTGGTCACCTGGTAGGGCAGCACCTGGCCGCCCGCATCCTTGATCACCAGCTTCTGGACCAGGGCATGCGGCAGCGCGGCGTTGACCTGGGTCCAGGGGATGACGATGGTTTCCGACGGACGGGCGATGTCGAGGCTGTGGGTGACCGTCACGGTCAGGCGCTCGGCGGCGCCGGCCAGGCAGGCCGGCAAGGCGGTGACGGCGAACAGGGCGAAGGCAGCGGTGGTACGAACGTTCATGCGAAGAGTCATAGGTAAGGTCAAGGTACGTAAATCGCTTGCGGTACGGGCGGCTGCATGCCGTCCCCCAGGTAGAAGCTCGGATGCGGCGGCTGATTATAGCCCGCGTTCTGGCCCGCAACCTGGGCCCGGTACTGCGGGTCGTGCATCAGCGTGACGAGGCGGTACGGGGTCGGCACGGTGGTGCTGAACACCAGCAGCGCATCGTCGTCGCGGCTGCGCCAGACGATTTCTTCGCGCCAGTCGCCGAACAGGTCGGCCGACAGCACCGGCGTCGACTTGGTGCCGTTGGTGGACGCCGCGCCGACCTCGGCGCCGTCGACCAGGCGCTCGAGCCGCCCGGCGGCGGGATTCCACTTGTCGATGTGGACGCCGTCGAGCGGCTCGCGCAGCAGGTCGCCGTCCCACCACAGGCCGAAGTTGATGCTGCGCGGGTGCGTGTCCGCGATCTGCTTGCCCGACGCGTTCATCAGGCCGCCGACGCTGGCCCAGCATTCCTCGCCGGGATAGGCCGGGTCGATGTCCATGCAGGTGCCGCGGCCGACGTCGTGCCCGTCGCCGCTCAGGCTCCACAGGATCTTGCCGGTGGCGGCATCGTGCATCTCGACGCCGCGGCCCTGGTAGCAGGACGGCGTCTCGTGGACCATGAAGACCTGCAGGCCGGCGCGGGTCGGATCGAGCTTGCCGACGTGGAGGGTGTCGCCGTGGCACAGGCCGGTGCTGTAGAGGAGGGTGCCGTCGCTGCGGATGGTGGCGGCGCCGTAGACCAGGTCGTCCTTGCCGTCGCCGTCGACGTCGGCCACCGACATCCAGTGCGCGCCCTGGTGGTTGGCGGCCGCGCCCGGCCCGGGTTTGCCGTCGCTGGCGCCGGCATCGCTGTCGAATACCCAGCGGCTGCTCAGCTTGCCGTCGCGCCAGTCCCAGGCCGCCAGCACGGCGCGCGTATAGTAGCCGCGCGAGAACACGGCGCTCGGACGCGCGCCGTCGAGGTAGGCGACGGTGCCGAGGAAGCGGTCGACCCGGTTGCCGTAGGCGTCGCCCCAGGCCTTGACGTCGCCGCGCGCCGGCAGGTAGTTCGTGGAGGCGAGGGCGGCCCCGCTGCGGCCGTCGAACACGGTGAGGAATTCGGGGCCGTCCAGCACATAGCCGTTCGGGTTGCGGTAGTCGGCCTGTGCATTGCCGATGGCTTTACCCTGGCCGTCGACGCTGCCGTCGGCCGTCTTCATCATCACCTCGGCCCGGCCGTCGCCATCGAAGTCATAGGCCAGGTAGGTGGTGTAGTGGGCGCCGGCGCGGATGTTGCGGCCCAGGTCGATGCGCCACAGGCGGGTGCCGTCGAGCTTGTACGCGTCGATGTAGGTGTTGCCGGTGTAGCCCGGGTGCGAGTTGTCGTGGGCGTTGGTCGGCTGCCACTTGACCAGCAGCTCGTAGCTGCCGTCGCCGTCGAGGTCGGCCACCGAGCCGTCGTTGACGTTGTAGCTATAGCCCTTGCCGTCGGGCGTGGTGCCGCCTGGCGGTTTTTGCAGCGGGATGGTCTTGTAGGGCTGTTCCCAGGTGGCGCCGGCGGCGCCCTCCGGCGCGCCGGCCGTGCGCACCGTGTAGCGGGCCGTGGCCGCGGCGCCGCCGTCCATGAAATTGGTGACCCTCAGCGGCTGGGCATTGAGCTTGCGGCCATCGCGGTAGACGTCGAAGGTGGCGCCCGGCGCGTCGGTGCCGAGCGCTCGCCAGCCGATGAAGTTGCCGGCACCGGTGTGGATCGCGACCACGCCGCGGTCGAGCCGCTCGACTTGCTTGCCCGGTGCGGCGACGGCGCCGGCGCAGCAGGCCACTATGCCGGTCGACAGCAGGATTGCGATCTTGGTATGAACAGCCATGAATGACGATACCGAATGGTGCAGGATTGCCATTCGAGTATCGGTGCCACCTTTCGGCCAGTCAATCTCCTGCGCCGGCGCATGGCCAGATAATCACCATCTTGAGCGATGGCGCGACTGTCATGCGCTTAATGTATTGACGGGTAGCGCAGCCAGTCGACGCGTCCCAGGCGCGCCAGCAAGGTCGGCACGGCCTGGTTGCTGTCTTCGAAGGGACCGAATTCGTGGGTGAAATAGACGCTGCCACGGTAGAGCGCGACCAGGACGAGGGGGTTGTCCTCGAAAAAATCGGTGGTGAGCAGGTCCTGGATCGCATCGTCGGCGACCTTCGGGTCCTGGGTGCGGGTATCGGTCCAGCGCAGGATGCCTTCGTCAGGCCCGCCGTCGAGTGTGCGGACATATACACGATAGGCGGGGGCGCGTCGTTTGCCATGTCTCATTGTTCACTCCAGCGCGGCGATCGCTTCGGTTTGTCAAGGAAGCGTTATCGTACGCCTGCCGCAAAAATAACGGCGCGGAAACGGAAGCGTTTCACCGCCACCCGCCGTGCATTCAGCGCACGCCCTGGCTCGATGGATGGCCGGGTGGCTGCGCGGCAGTGGTGGCGCGGCTGCGCATCTGTCTCGCATAGTCCAGCTTGGCTTTGATGCTGACGATGATGGCCAGCGTTCCGATTGTTGCGCTCAGGGCGTGCAGCATGATGTCCTCACTTGTAGTATTCGCCAGGGCCGGAGGCACTCTGGCAGGAAGCTTGGCGGGTGCGGCCCGCCGCGGCGTCCTTCGCCAGCGCTGCGCCCCGTACCGAATGCATCCATGCTGTAATCGTAGGCGCAAGCAAAAGTCTTCGCAATCTGGCAATTCCGGTGCTAGACTTCGGCGTTTCCGAATGCTGGAGTGCGACGATGCGTTTTGACCTGACCGATATGCGCCTGTTCCTGAGCGTGGTGGAAAGCGGCAGCCTGACCCAGGGTGCGCGCGCGATGCACCTGGCGCTGGCCTCGGCCAGCGAGCGCATCGCCGGCATGGAAGACGTGCTCGGTGCGCCCCTGCTGGAGCGCAACCGGCGCGGCGTGCGTACGACCGCGGCCGGCGATGCACTGGTGCGGCATGCGCGATCGATCCTCGGCCAGGTCGAACAGATGCGCGGCGATTTGCGGACTTATGCGACCGGCTTGAAAGGGCGGGTCCGGCTGCTGTCGAACACCTCCGCCAACGCGATCTTCCTGCCGCCACAGCTGTGCGCCTCCCTGGCGGCGCATCCCGATCTGTCGATCGACCTCGAAGAACGGCGCAGCGTGGACATCGTGCAGTCCCTGCTCGACCGCCGCGCCGACCTCGGCGTCGTGGCGGACAGCGCCGACCTCGGCACCTTGCAAATGCACCTGATCGCCAGCGACCAGCTGGTGGTGGTGGTCGGCGCGGCGCACCGCCTGGCGCGGCAGGCGGACGTCGCTTTTGCCGACGTGCTCGGGGAACCCATCGTGGGGATGGCGGATACCGCGCTGGAATCGTACCTGGGGGAGCGGGCGTCGCGCCTCGGCCGGCAGCTGGATTACCGGATCCGCCTGCGCAGCGTGGAGAACGTGGCGATGTATGTGGAAGCCGGGATCGGGATTTCGATCCTGTCCGACGTGGTGGCGAAGACGCTGCAGCGCGCAGTGGTGATCCTGCCGCTGGCGGAAGCCTGGGGCGCGCGCCGGCTGTACCTGTGCGCGAGGGACTTCTCGGCGCTGACCGCCCATGCGAACCTGCTGGCCCAGCATCTGCTGCGCGCCGCCGGGCGCTGAAACGACAACGCCGCCCCCGCGGGAGCGGGAGCGGCGCTGCGCAGCTATACAGCTATATTACTTGGCGGCGTCCTGCATCTTCTCGCCGGCACGCTCCACGGCACGGCCGGTCGCGGCGGTTGCCTTGCTTGCGCCTTCTTTCACGTTGGCGGCGGCTTCCTTGGATTCCTGCTTCATTTCGGCGCCGGCTTCCCGCATGCTGTCGCCAGCGCGGTCGGCGGCGGCGGCAGCCTTGTCGCCTGCGCGGTCGGCCGCAGCGGCGGTGTTGGCGGCGGCTTCGTGGGCAGCGGCCTTGGCGTCGGCGCCGGCTTCACGTGCGTTGGCGGCAGCGTTGGCGGCCGAGTCGTCGACGGCCTTGCCGGCGGACTGGGCAGGGCCCATGCCGGTGTTGGTGTTGTCAGCCTTGTGGCAGCCGGTGGCCAGTACGGCAACGGCCAGCATCAGGCCCGACAGGGTGGTTTTGTTCAGCAGGGTGGTCTGTTTCATGTTGCGCTCCTTGTCAAATGTCGCTTTTTGATTTTTCCGCTTTTGTCAAAAGATCAAGCTGGTGAAGCAATATTACCAACGTCTTGACCCGCGCACGATTGGAGATTGTTCCAAAGCGTAACCGTGGAAATCAGAGTTGCATATTTTTAACACCTGCCAGCTGCCAGCCCAGGCGGCGCCCGAGGCACAGCAGGGTCAGTGTCGGCGGCAGCCCCCAGGGCCCGGGAATTACCGAGGCGTCGCAGACATACAGTCCGGGCACCGCCGTCTGCAGGTCGCTGCCGACCCGTTCGCCGATCGCCACGCTGCCGCCCGGGTGCGCGGCAAAATGGTGGCTGGCGAAGATGTGGCGCGCGCCGGCGCGCTCCAGCACGGCCCGTGCCAGGGCGATTCCACGGTCGAACTTGCAGCGGTCGGCGGTTTGCAGCGTCTTGTCGACCCAGCGCGGCCCGATGCGCCCGCCGACTTCATCGCGGATCTTGACCATGATGCTGAGCGTATGCGCATGCGCGAACAGGCGGCCGAAGCGGCCGGCTTGCGCCGCGAAGGCCTGGTACATCGGACCCGGCAAGGTCAGGTCGGCGTAGGCGATGCCGTCCGCATGGTGGTGCATGCCGGCCGCCATCGGCACTTCCTTGCCGCCGCCCTCGATGCCGTCGACGCTGCCCATCACCGCCACCACCGGGTCGCTGAAGAAGGCCGCCGGCCCGTCCATCAGGCCGGAGGCGGCGAGCAGGCGCGGGCTGCCGATGCCGCCGGCGGCCAGCACCACCAGCGGCGCCCGAAAGCTGCTAGATACACCGTCGACGAGGGCGTCGACGCCGGCGGTGCGGCCCTCACGCACCAGCAGGCGCGTGACGCGCGCGCGGGCCTGCAGCACGGCGCCGGCCTCGACGGCGTCGTCGACCAGTTCGCGCGCGCTCCACTTGGCGCCGAACGGGCAGCCGTAGACGCAGCGCCAGCAGCCGCTGCGGCAGGAGGCGGGACGGATCATCTTGTCGAGCTTGTACCAGTCATGGCCCAGGCTGCGCGCGGCATCCATGATGCGCCTTGCCATCGGGCCGACCAGCGTATCGGGCAGTGGTCCGAGCGGCAGTTCGGCGCGCCAGGCATGCAGGGCGGGTGCCAGGTCGATGCCGTGCGCCTCGAACAGGGCGGCCGGCGGCGGCGCGGCGGTGGCGAAGTTGATGGTGGACGTGCCGCCGGTGGTCAGTGCGCGCACCAGCAGCGAGAGGTCGCGGTGGACAAAGGCACCCTTGCCGGGGACCGCGGCGCGTGCCGCCATCTGGGTGAGGGTACCGGCGATCGGCGCAGCATCGCCCTGTTCGAGGAACAGTACGCGGGCGCCGCTGCGTGCCAGTTCGCGGCCAGTGCTGGCGCCGCCGGGGCCGGTGCCGACGACGATCGCGTCGAAGGCGCTATCGATGGGAGTGCGGGGAGAATCCATGCGCGCATGCTAGCACGGCGCATGGGCGGTATCAGGCGGCCTGGCGCGGGCGCACCCGCCGCTGCGGCGGACCGCGCCGTTCCTGGTCCGGCGCCATCCACACCGGGTGCTGGCCCAGCCCGTCCACGCCAAAATCGAGCACCCGCCGCAGCCCCTTCAGCGTGACCGGCTTGAACAGCAGTGCGCCCGCCCGATGGTGGTGGCCGGCGCCGCTGGCGTCGCTGTCGAGCATCAGCACGATGGCCGCGCCCGGCGCCAGCCGTGCCACTTCGCCGGTAAACGAGCGGCGGTCGTCGGCGTTGAAGTCGGTGCAGGTCAGCACGGTATCGAAGCGCACGGCCCGCAGGGTCTGCAATGCGGACTGCGGCGTCGCGGCGGACGCAACCAGATAGCCCATCGACTTGAGCATGGTTTCGGTCTGCCCATGGGCGGCTTCGTCATATTCCAGTAATAGTGCACTTTTCATAATATGTCCCTCCTGTAACAGGGATGACCCCGAACCGGACGGCTTCAAGCGCGAAGTTGTAACAATTTGACTCGTCCATGCGGCTGCTTTGGCACGGTGGGGTGCCGGATTTGGTAAACTCGACGTTTTGTTTCCAAGGATTTTCCCGACATGGCGCGCCCGCATGACACCGCACCCGAGCTCCGCGCATCCGCCCTGCAATGCCTGGTCGAGCCGGACCCCGCCGCCAAGACCGGCGGCGTGGCGGCGCTGGTCGAGGCTGTCCGTGCCGGCACGATCATGGCCGACCCTGCCGCCGTGTTCGAGGAGCCGGCGGCGATTCCGGGCCGTCCGGCGCGCCCGGAACTGGTGCCGCCGCGCCTGGTCGGCCGCCGTTCGATGGCGACGGTGGACGGGCGCGCCATGCTGGTCCATGCGCTGGCCCATATCGAATTCAATGCGGTGAACCTGGCGCTGGACGCGGTCTGGCGCTTCCCGGATATGCCCGTCGGGTATTACCGCGACTGGCTGCGCGTGGCCGGCGAGGAAGCCCTGCATTTCGGGCTGCTGGCTGGGCACCTGGAGACGCTCGGCTATGCCTACGGCGATTTTCCCGGCCACGACAGCCTGTGGGAGATGGTCGCCAAGACGAGCGGCGACGTGCTGGCGCGCATGGCGCTGGTGCCGCGCACGATGGAAGCGCGCGGCCTCGACGCCATTCCGCCGCTGCGCGCCAAGCTGGCCCAGGCCGGTGACCCGGCGGCGACCCGCATCCTCGACGTGCTGCTGCGCGACGAAGTCGGCCACGTCGAGATCGGCAACCGCTGGTACTTCTACCTGTGCGACCAGCGCGGGCTGGAACCGGTGGCGACCTACGACGATCTCACCGTGCAGTACAAGGCGCCGGTGCTGAAAGGCCCGTTCAATGTCGAGGGGCGACGCGCGGCCGGCTTCACCGAGGCCGAGCTGGCACGCTATGCGCTCGATGCCTTGCCGGCGGCGGTCTGAACGTCTTGATCATATGAGCGACACCCCGCAGCAGGGCTTCCTGCTCACCCGCCACTGGCGCGACGTGGATGACGGCGTCGAGGTTGAGCTGTGGCTCGCCACCGACGACGGTCCTTACTGCCTGCGCCTGCAGCCGGCCGAAGCCGTGGCCTTCGTCCCGGCCGAGCAGGAGGCGCTGCTGCGGAGCCTGCTGCAGCGCGAGCGCGGCGTCGAGCTGCGGCCGCTGGCGCTGTGCGACTTCCGCGACCGTCCCGTGCTGGGCCTGTACTGCCGCCATTACCGCCACCTGATGCGCCTCGAGAAGCGCCTGCGCGAGCACGGCATCGACGTCTACGAAGCCGACATCCGCCCGACCGACCGCTTCCTGATGGAGCGTTTCATCAGCGCCCCGGTCGCCTTTGCCGGCACGCCGGCGCCCGGCAATCCGCGCCTGCTCGAAGGCGCCCAACTGAAACCGGCGCCGGACTACCGCCCCAGCATCCGCACCGTCTCGCTCGACATCGAGACCACCATGCAGGGCGAGTTGCGCTCGATCGGCCTGGAAGGCTGCGGCCAGCGCGTCGTGTACATGCTCGGGCCGCCGAACGGCGATCCGTCGGGACTCGACTTCGACCTCGAGTACTGCGAGTCGCGCCTGGAGCTGCTGGCCAGGCTGGAAGCATGGATGACGCGCCACGACCCGGACGCCATCATCGGCTGGAGCGTGATCAACTTCGACCTGCGCGTGCTGCACGAGCATGCGCTGCGCCTGAATCATCCGCTGCGCATCGGCCGCGGCGGCGCCGCGATGGAGTGGCGCACCAATCCCAACGCCAGCGGCGAGCGCGAGGCGCGTTATTTCTGGGGCTTGCCGGGCCGCCTGGTCATCGACGGCATCGAGGCGCTGCGTTCCGCCACCTGGAGTTTTCCCTCGTTCAGCCTGGAGCACGTGGCGCAAAGCCTGCTCGGCGAGGGGAAATCGATCGACAACCCCTACGACCGCATGGCCTCGATCGACCGCATGTTCGCCCACGACAAGCCGGCGCTGGCGCGCTACAACCTGAAGGACTGCGAACTGGTCACCCGCATCTTCGACAAGACCGGCCTGATGGCCTTTTTGCTGGAGCGCGCCAGCGTGACCGGGCTGGCGGCCGACCGCAGCGGCGGCTCGGTGGCGGCTTTCGAGCATTCCTACATCCCGCTGATGCACCGCCAGGGCCGGGTCGCGCCCAACATCGGCGACGTGCCGGCGGCCGACAGCCCGGGCGGCTTCGTGATGGATTCGCGCTCGGGCCTGTACGATTCGGTGCTGGTATTGGACTATAAAAGCCTGTACCCGTCGATCATCCGCACCTTCCTGATCGACCCGGTCGGACTGGTGGCCGGACTGGCAGCGCCGGAGGAGGAGACGGTGCCGGGCTTCCGCGGCGCGCGTTTCTCGCGCACCAGGCACTGCCTGCCTGGGATCGTCACCCGCGTGTGGGAGGGCCGGGAAGCGGCCAAGCGCGCCGGCAACCAGCCGCTGTCGCAGGCTTTGAAGATCATCATGAACGCCATGTACGGCGTGCTCGGCACGCCGGCCTGCCGCTTCTTCGACGACCGCCTGGCCTCGTCGATCACGATGCGCGGCCACGAGATCATGCACCGCACCCGCGAGCTGATCGAGGAACGCGGCTACCAGGTGATCTACGGCGACACCGACTCGACCTTCGTCTGGCTCGGCGGCGCCTGGCCCGATGCGGATGCGCTGCGCATCGGACGCGAACTGGTCGAGCACGTGAACGGCTGGTGGAAGGCGCACCTGCAGCAGACGCTGGGCCTGGAGAGCGCGCTCGAACTCGAATACGACACCCACTTCCGGCGCTTCCTGATGCCGACCGTGCGCGGCTCCGACGAGGGCAGCAAGAAGCGCTATGCCGGCCTGGCCGGCACGGCGGACGGCGGGGAAGAAGTGGTCTACAAGGGCCTGGAAAGCGTACGTACCGACTGGACGCCGCTGGCCCAGCAGTTCCAGCAGGGCTTGTACGAGCGCGTGTTCCGGCGCCAGCCCTACGAAGATTATGTCCGCGACTACGTGGCGCGCACGCTGGCCGGCGAGTTCGACGACCTGCTGGTCTATCGCAAGCGCCTGCGCCGTCCGCTGCACGAGTACGAGCGCAACGTGCCGCCGCACGTGCGCGCGGCGCGCCTCGCCGACGACTTCCACACCGCCCAGGGACGCGGCCCGCAATACCGCAACGGCGGCTGGATCCGCTACCTGATGACGACCGCGGGACCGGAGCCGATGGAGAGCGTCGAAGCGGGCAAGGCGGCGCCGATCGACTACGAGCATTACCTGAGCAAGCAGCTGGAACCGGTGGCCGACGGCATCCTGCCCTTCATCGGCGACAGCTTTACGCGCCTGACCAGCCCGCAGGGCGCCTTGTTTTGACTCGAATGTTGCATTGCACCATGCTGGTGCGAAAAATGCCGCCTATATACATTCCTATACAAATCAGACAGTCGTTAGCCGGCTAATGATCTAGGCAGCGAAGCATTTTTGGCCCATATTAACGGGTTGGCGCAGCGACGATCGGCTGAGTGTTCGGTACTTACGGGACATTGCACGACGCGTTGCCGCGCGCTTCAATGGAGTCAATACATGCTGCTTAACCTGGTTCGCATCGCCTTGCGGCGACCGTATACCTTCGTCGTGCTGGCGCTGGTGCTGCTCATCCTCGGGCCGCTCGCCGCCATGCGCACACCGACCGACATCTTCCCAGAAATCAAAATGCCGGTGATCGCGGTGGCCTGGCAATACACCGGCCTGCCGCCCGACCAGATGGCCGGCCGCATCTCGACGCTGTTCCAACGCAGCCTGACGACCACCGTCAACGACATCGAGCACATCGAGGCCAACACCTATCCCGGCGTCAGCGTGGTGAAGATCTTCTTCCAGCCGGGCGTCGACATCGCCGTGGCCAACGCCCAGGTGACCGCGATCGCGCAGGCGGTGGTCAAGCAGATGCCGGCCGGCGTCACGCCGCCGCTGGTCATCAACTACAACGCGGCCACGGTGCCGATCCTGCAGGTGGCGCTGTCCGGCAAGGGCCTGTCCGAACAGCAGCTGTTCGACCTCGGCTTGAACACCGTGCGCACGCCGCTGGTGACGGTGCCGGGCGCCGCGATCCCGCTGCCGTACGGCGGCAAGCAGCGCCAGGTGCAGATCGACGTCAAGCCGGACGCGCTGCAGGCGCGCGGCCTGTCGGCCCAGGACATCGCGAATGCGCTGGCAAGCCAGAACATCCTGACCCCGGTCGGCACCCAGAAGATCGGCGAACTCGAATACACGATCCAGCTGAACAGCGCGCCGTCCGCTATCGAGGACCTGAACCGGCTGCCGATCAAGGTCGTGAACGGCACCACGATCCTGATGCAGGACGTCGCCAACGTCCACGACGGCAATGCGCCGCAGACCAACGTCGTCCACGTCGACGGCGGCCGCTCGGTGCTGATGTCGGTGCTGAAGAACGGCTCGGCCTCGACCCTGGCCATCGTCGACGGCGTGCGCGCCAAGCTGGCCGAGATGAAGGCCGGCCTGCCGGACGCCCTGAAGGTGGTGGCCATCAACGACCAGTCGGTATTCGTGCGCGCCGCCGTCAAGGGCGTGGCGACCGAAGGCGCGATCGCCGCGCTGCTGACCAGTATCATGATCCTGCTGTTCCTCGGCAGCTGGCGCTCCACCGTGATCATCGCGGTGTCGATTCCGCTGTCGATCCTGGGTTCCATCATCGCCCTGGCCGCGACCGGCGAAACCCTGAACCTGATGACGCTCGGCGGCCTGGCGCTGGCGGTCGGCATCCTGGTCGACGACGCCACCGTCACCATCGAAAACATCAACTGGCACCTGGAGCAGGGCAAGGCGGTGGAGCCGGCCATCCTCGACGGCGCCCAGCAGATCGTGGCGCCGGCGCTGGTTTCGCTGCTGTGCATCTGCATCGTGTTCATTCCGATGTTCTTCCTCGAAGGCGTGGCCGGCTTCCTGTTCGTGCCGATGGCCAAGGCGGTGGTGTTCGCGCTGGTCTGCTCGTTCATCCTGTCGCGTACCCTGGTCCCGACCATGGCCAACTGGCTGCTGCGCGCCCACAACCCGAGCGAGGAGCACCACCATGCCCCGACCAACCCGCTGGCCCGTTTCCAGCGCGGCTTCGAGGCGCGCTTCGAAGGCATCCGCGGGCGCTACCACGGCATGCTGGATGGGGCGATCAAGCGCCGCAAGGCCTTCCTGATCGGTTTCTTCGCGGTGGTGCTGGCATCGTTTGCGCTGGTGCCTTTCCTGGGCAGTAACTTCTTCCCGTCGGTCGATTCCGGCCAGGTGCTGATCCACGCGCGCGTGCCGGTCGGTACCCGCATCGAGGAAACCGCGGCGCGTTTCGCCAGGATCGAAGCGGCGATCCGGCGCGTGATCCCGAGCCACGAGATCGCGACCATGGTCGACAACATCGGCATGCCCGCTTCGTCGATCAACGTCACCTACAACAATACCGGCGTGATGGGTACCCAGGACGGCGACTTCCAGATCGCCCTCGGCGAAGAGCATGCGCCGACCGCGGAATACGTGCGCAAGCTGCGCGAGGTGCTGCCGCGCGAATTCCCGGACACGACCTTCTCGTTCCCGCCGGCCGACATCGTCAGCCAGATCCTGAACTTCGGTTCGCCGGCGCCGATCGACGTGCAGGTGCGCGGACGCGACCTCGACGGCGACTACCGCTACGCCCAGCAGCTGCTGAAGCGCATCCGCGCGATCCCGGGCGTGGCCGATGCCCGCATCCAGCAGTCGAACCGGGCGCCGACCTTCAATGTCGACATCGACCGTACCCAGTCGCAGCTGCTCGGCCTGACCACGCGCGACGTCACCAACAGCATGGTGGTCAACCTGGCCGGTTCCAGCCAGGTCGCCCCGACCTACTGGCTGAACCCGGCCACCGGCGTGACCTATCCGATCGTGATGCAGACCCCGCAGAGCGACATCGACTCGCTGTCGGCGCTGTCGGCCCTGCCGGTCGGTAACGGCAGCTCGGCGGGCGGGGCCACGCTGGGCGGCATCGCCCGCTTTACCCGCTCGAGCGGCAGCGCGCTGGTCAGCCAGTACAACGTGGCGCCGATGGTGCAGATCCACGCCACCACCCAGGACCGCGACCTCGGCGGCGTCGCCGCCGACATCCGCAAGGTGCTGGCCGATACCCAGGCCGACCTGCCCAAGGGCGCCACGGTCGAGATGCTGGGCCAAGTGCGCACCATGGAACGCGCCTTCTCGGGCCTGCTGTTCGGCCTGCTGGGCGCGATCGGCCTGATCTACCTCTTGATCGTGGTGAATTTCCAGTCCTGGACCGACCCGGCGGTGATCGTCGCCGCGCTGCCGGCCGCGCTGGCCGGCATCGTCTGGATGCTGTTCGCCACCCACACCACCTTGTCGGTGCCGGCGCTGACCGGCGCCATCATGTGCATGGGCGTGGCGACCGCCAACAGTGTCCTCGTCATCAGCTTCGCCCGCGAGCGCCTGCTGGAACTCGGCGACGCCGCCGCGGCCGCGCTGGAAGCCGGCTTCGTGCGCTTCCGCCCGGTCCTGATGACCGCGCTGGCCATGATCATCGGCATGCTGCCGATGGCGCTCGGCCTGGGCGAGGGCGGCGAGCAGAACGCCCCGCTGGGCCGCGCCGTGATCGGCGGCCTGGTGTTCTCGACTTTCGCGACGCTGGTGTTCGTCCCCGTCGTCTTCAGCCTCGTGCACGGCCGGCAGCGTCGCGCCGCCGACGCAGGTCTGCCGCCGCAAGCCGGCGTATCCACCCCATCTGGCGCATTACCTTCTGGCGCATTACCTTCCGGAGTCACAGCTCATGTCAACTAAACCCTCGCGCGCCCGTCCGGCGCTGTTCGCCGCCATCGCCATCCTGGTCGCAGGCGGCGTGGTCGCCGGCGGCCTCGTCACCCGCCACAACCAGGGCGAGCAGCTCCAGGCCGGCGCGGCCGAGCGCTCGGTGCCGACCGTGAGCCTGGTGTCGCTGAAGGACATCCCGGCCTCGGACCTTGAACTGCCGGCCCGCATCGAAGCCTGGGCGCGCGCGCCGATCTATGCGCGCGTCAGCGGCTACCTGGCGCGCTGGAACGTCGACATCGGCACGCCCGTGAAGGCCGGCCAGGTGCTGGCCCAGATCGACACCCCGGACCTCGACCAGGACCTGCGCCAGGCCCAGGCCCAGCTGGCGGTCGCCCGCACCGGCCTGACGCTGGCCGACAGCACCGCCAAGCGCTGGCAGGCGCTGGTGGGCCAGAACGCGGTGTCGAAGCAGGAAGCCGACGAAAAGCAGAACGACTTCATGTCGCGCCAATCGACCGTGCAGGCGCTGCAGGCCAGCGTCTCGCGCCAGCAGGCGCTGAAAACCTACACGACGCTGGTCGCGCCTTTCGACGGCGTGGTCACGGCGCGCAACACCGATGTTGGCGCGCTGGTCAATGTGGGCGGCGCCAGCGGCAGCGAACTGTTCGTGGTATCCGACATCCGCAAGCTGCGCGTGTACGTGAACGTGCCGCAGCGCCAGGTGGCGCTGATCAAGCCGGGCAGCAAGGCCACCCTGAGCGTGCCCGAGCGCCCGGACGCCAGCTACACCGCCACCGTGCAGTCGACCGCGCAAGCGATCGCCGCCGGTTCCGGCACCATGCTGGTCCAGCTGGCGGTCGACAACAAGAACGGCGAACTGCTGCCGGGCGCCTACGCCAACGTGCGCTTCGACTTGCCGCTGGATGCCAGCACGGTCAGCGTGCCGCCGGGCGCGCTGATGCTGGGCAAGGACGGTGTGCGCGTGGCGACGCTGGACGGCGCCAACAAGGTACGCATCAAGAAGGTCACCATCGGCCGCGACATGGGGACCGTGGTGCAGCTGGCCGGCGGCGTCCAGCGCTCGGACCGGATCATCGACAGCCCGCCGGATGGCTTGGCGGAAGGGGATACCGTGCGGATTGCGCAGGCTGCGCCGGTGAAGGCGAAGTCCTGAGGCTAACCCATCGTCGTCCCCGCCTCCGCGCGGAGTCGTTTCCGGCAGTGCCGGGAACGACGCTTACGCTGCCAACCCCTTCTGCAGCAACTCAGCCACCAGCTGATTCAACTCCACCCCGCGCTCCTTGGCAGTCGCCTGCAGCTGCTTCACCAGTTCCCCGTTCAGCTTCACTGCAAACGGCACCAGGCCGGCGGCGCGGTCGCGCTCGCGCTGTTCGCGGCGGTCGGGCGCGGCGCCGCTGGCGCCGAAGGCCGCATTCTTTGCAGTCATCTCGTTCTTGAGTCGTTCGGCATCGCGTTTTGCCAGGTCGGTTCGTTTCATCGTTGGTCCTTCAGTGATCAAACCGGCATTGTAACCGCCACGCCCGCACGCCGATGCGCGACTGGGCCGATGAATTTTCCGCGAGATCGCACGGTCAAACCGGCAGCGCACCATGTAGCGAGGAGATCATGCCTGCCTTGTCAGTTTCCGACCGGGCAACGCGCCCGGCCGCACCCTGTCCCATGCGAGACGCCGCTGGTTTGTCCGCAGCGGCGCCGCCATTGCCGCCTGCCTGGCCGCGCGCGCCAGGGCGGGTCCCGAGGGCGATCCGGCCGACCATGCCGGTACATCCGGCTGCACCACCGTCCCCGAGGGACCGACCGTCGAGCGCCCGTCACCGCAAGCGGTGGCCGACGTGTTCAGTACCCCGGAAACCGAACTGGCTTTCCGCAACCACGGCATGCACGCCGAATTCCTGCACCAGGCCCTCACGCCGCTCGGCTCCCACTATTTACTGGTGCATTTCGATATCCCGGCGCTGCAGGCCGAGGGCTACAGCCTGGCAGTCGGCGGGCGCGTCAGCCAGCCGTTCCGGATCGTCCTGCGCGAATTGCAGGAGCAGCCGGTCCTGACCCAAACCGTGACGATGGAGTGCGCAGGCAGCGGCCGCTCGACGCTGGCGCCACGCCCGGTCTACGTTCCCTGGTTCCACGAATGCATGGGCACCTACCAATGGACCGGCCCCCGGCTGCGGCCCCTGCTGGAGCGCGCCGGCTTGCCGGACGATGCGGTGGAAGTGCTGTTCACCGGCTGGGACAGCGGCGTCGACCTCGGCGTCGAACATGCGTTCGAGCGCAGCCTGCCGCTGGCCGAGGCGCTGCGCGACGAGGTGATGCTGGCCTGGGCCGCGAACGGGCGCCCGCTGCTGCCGGAACACGGCTTCCCGCTGCGGCTGGTGGTGCCGTCGTGGTACGGGATGGCCAGCGGCAAGTGGCTCCGCGCGATCACGGTGCTGAGCGAGCCGTTCGCGGGGATGCAGCAGCACGAAGTCTATATGTACCGCCAGAGTCCCGACGACCCCGGCACGCCGGTCCGGGCCAAGCGGGTCAATGCGCTGATCGCGCCGCCCGGGCTGCCGGACATGCTGAGCCGCCACCGGTTCCTGGCGCCCGGCCCGCAGGTTTTGGAAGGGAAGGCGTGGTCGGGAGCGGGCGGCATCGCGCGCGTGCAGGTCAGCACCGACGGCAGCTCCAGCTGGGCCGACGCCAGCTTGTCGCAGGTGGCGCCCGACCCCTGGGCCTGGGTCCACTGGCGCTTCGGCTGGAATGCAGCGCCTGGCGACCATGTGCTGGTGTGCCGCGCCACCGACACGGCCGGGCACCAGCAGCCGCTCGATCCCGGCGCCGAGTTCAATATCCAGGGCAATGGCATCAATGGGGTGCAGCGCATGCCGGTGACGGTGCAGGCGGGCATCGGCAGCGCCGCCGAAACCGTGCCCTCGCGCCCGCGCCGCGTATTGCCCGGCGCGGAGCTGCCGCCGGTACCGGATGTGCGTCAGGCCAAACCGAGGTAGCTGCGGTGGAAGCGGCTGCCGAGCCGCGTCAGCACCTCGTAGCCGATGGTGCCGGCTTCCTGGGCCACGTCGTCAACGGTCTGGTGCGCGCCGAGCAGCTCTACCAGCTGGCCCGGCGCGACGCGCGCTTCCGGGAAGCCGCTGACGTCGAGCGTGATGCTGTCCATCGACACGTTGCCAACCACCGGCACGCGGGCGCCGTCGATGAACACATGGCCGCGCCCTGACAGCGAACGCAGCCAGCCGTCCGCATAGCCGATCGAGATGGTGGCGATGCGGGTCGGGCCGGACGCCGTGAAGTTTGCGCCGTAGCCGACGATATCCCCGGCCTGCACGGTGCGCGTCTGCACGATGCTGGCCGCCAGCGCCACCGGCTGGCGCAGCGGATTGGCGGCGCGAGGCTGCGGGTTGATGCCGTACAGCGCCGCACCCGGCCTGGCCAGCTGGTGGTGGAAAGCGCCGCCCAAAAAGATACCGGACGAATTGGCCAGGCTGCCGGGCAGGCCGGGGAAGCGGGCGCGCAGCCTTTCCAGTCCGGCGCGGAAGTGCTCGCACTGCAGCGCGTTCAGCGGGTGCGCCGCTTCGTCGGCGCAGGCCAGGTGGCTCATCGCCAGCACCAGGCGGATGCCGTCCAGTAGGCCCGGGTCGTCGAGCAGGGCCTGCAGGTCGGCGGGCGCCAGGCCCATGCGCGACATGCCGGTGTCGAACTGGATCGCGGCCGGCAGCACGCGCCCGAGCGTGCGCGCAGCCGCACGCCAGTCTGCCACCTGGGCCGGATCGTTCAGCACCGGCACCAGGTCGTGCTCGAGGAAGGCGCGGGCGGCGCCTGGCGGCGGGCCGTGCAGCACGTAGATCGTGGCGTCCGGCGGCACCAGCGCGCGCAGGCGCATGCCTTCGTCGACGTGGGCGGTGAAGAACACGCGGCAGCCTTCGCGCACCAGCGCCGGCGCCACCATGGCCATGCCGAGGCCATAGGCGTCGGCCTTCATCACGCCGGCGCAGGCGGCGGGGCCGGCCCGCTCGCGCAGCAGGCGGTAGTTGGCGCGAATGGCGTCGAGGTCGACCGTCAGGCGGGCGCCGGCGCGTTCGATCGGCACGGTCGGCGCTGCAGGCGGCGACAGGTGAGGGTCCATGGTCCCCATGCTCACGCCTTGGCGAATTGCGACCGTTCCTGGGCGGCGCGGGTGCCGGCGTAGCGGAACACGGCCAGGTCGTCGGCATCGATGGCTGGTGCGCGGCCCGATACCAGGTCGGCGATCACGCTGGCCGAGCCGCAGGCCATGGTCCAGCCGAGGGTGCCGTGGCCGGTGTTCAGGAACAGGTTGCGCAGCGGGGTAGCGCCGACGATCGGGGTCGAGTCCGGGGTCATCGGGCGCAGGCCGGTCCAGAAGCTGGCCTTGGCGATGTCGCCGCCCTGCGGGAACAAGTCGCGCACGACCAGTTCCAGGGTCTCGCGGCGGGCCGGGTTGAGCGCCTGGCTGTAGCCGGCGATTTCCGCCATGCCGCCGACGCGGATGCGGTCGTCGAAGCGGGTGATCGCGATCTTGTAGGTTTCGTCGAGGATGGTCGAGACGGGTGCCTTGCTGCCGTCGGTGATCGGCACCGTCAGCGAATAGCCCTTCAGCGGGTACACCGGCACCTTGAACTGGTCGCCCAGCAGGAAGCGAGAGTAGCTGCCCAGCGCCAGCACGTAGCGGTCGGCGCTCAAGGTGCGCTTGACGCCAGCTTTGGAGGTGCGCACGCCGGTGATCTGGTCGCCGGCGATGTCCAGGGCGTCGATCGAGGTATCGAATTCGAAGCGCACGCCGAGCGCCTTGGCCATCACGGCCAGGCGGCTGGTGAACAGCTGGCAGTCGCCGGTTTCGTCGTTGGGCAGGCGCAGGCCGCCGACCAGCTTGTCGCGCACGTCGGCCAGCGCCGGCTCGGCCCTGGCCAGTTCGCCGCTGGTCAGGACTTCATACGGCACCCCGGCCTGCTGCAGCACCTCGGTGTCCTTGGCGGCGCCGTCGAACTGGGCCTGGGTGCGGAACAGCTGCAGGGTGCCTTGCTGGCGGCCTTCGTATTGGATACCGGTTTCCTGGCGCAGCGCGCGCATGCAATCGCGGCTGTATTCGGCGAGGCGCACCATGCGTTCCTTGTTGACGGCGTAGCGCTCGGCCGAACAATTGCGGTACATCTCCCACATCCATTCGAGCTGGAACAGGGTGCCGTCCGGGCGGATCGCCAGCGGGGCGTGGCGCTGGAACAGCCATTTGAAGGCTTTCAGCGGGACGCCGGGGGCCGCCCAGGGCGATGCGTAGCCGGGCGAAATCTGGCCGGCGTTGGCAAAGCTGGTCTCGAGGGCGGGACCCGGTTGGCGGTCGACCACGGTGACTTCATGGCCGGCCTTCGCCAGGTAATAGGCGGTCGATACGCCGACCACGCCGCTGCCAAGCACGATTACTCGCATAGTTTTCTCTGTTTATGGTGCAAGAATGGGAAATATTGCTATCCTAGCTGGATGGGAGCAAGATTTGTTTCCGTTCTTCGATGATTATTTAGTGATCGTTTCTAATCTGAACCTTATGCGCGTACAAAAAGAATCGACCCGGGTGCTGGACCGTATCGACCTGCACATCCTGTCCATCCTGCAGGATGATGCGCGGATCGTCATGAAGGACCTGGCCGAGCGGGTCGGGCTGTCGCTGACGCCGTGCATCGAACGGGTCAAGCGCATGGAACGCGACGGCGTGATCGCCGGCTACCACGCGCGCGTGAATCCGCAGGCGCTGGGCATGCAGGTGCTGGTGTTCGTCGAGATCACGCTGCACCAGAAATCCGAAAAGGCCTTCGAGCGCTTCCGGCGCGCGATCCTGGCCATTCCCGAGGTCATGGAATGCCACCTGGTGTCGGGCGATTTCGATTACCTGATCAAGGCCAGGATAGCGGAAATGTCCGAATACCGGCGGCTGCTTGGCCAGATCCTGCACGTGGCCGACGCCGGCCAGTCGAAGAGCTATGTGGTGATGGAGGAGGTGAAGGAGACGCTTGCCCTGTCCATCGGGGGCTGATTTTCCGTGGCGTTCCGGCCTACGCTGCTATTTTGCAACGCGGCGTGTCGGAATTTGCTGAATTTAGTTTTATATTTACCGAATGCATCAAATTCTGTCTAAAATGATTTCCAATAGGAATTATTCATTTGGGATGAGACATGAAATCGGTTCAGCAAGAAGTCGACGAGCGCAGTAATCTTACCGGCACCAACAAATTCGAGCTGCTGCTGTTCCGCCTCGGCGGCGACGACCAGGGCGAGCACAGCGAGCTGTTCGGCATTAACGTATTCAAGATCCGCGAGATCGTGGCGATGCCGTCGATCACCAAGGTGGCGGGCGCGCCCGAGCACGTCCTGGGCGTGGTCAACCTGCGCGGCCAGATCATCCAGGTGCTGGACCTGCCGTCGATCGCCGGCGTCAAGCCGGTGACGGGCCTGAACATCATGCTCGTGACCGAATTCGCGCGCACCACCCAGGCCTTCGCGGTCGAGAGCGTGGAAGAGATCGTGCGCCTGGACTGGAGCCAGGTGATGTCGGCCGAGCGCAGCGCGGCCAGCGGCATGGTGACCAGCATCGCGCGCCTCGAAGCCCAGGACGGCCATCCGCCGCGTCTGGCCCAGGTGCTGGACGTCGAGACCATCCTGCGCAACATGAACCCGGACGACGCCCCGGAAAACATGGAACATGCGGTGGGCGCCAAGATGCAGCTCAAGCCGGGCACCATCATTCTGGCCGCCGACGACTCGGTGGTCGCGCGCGCCCTGATCGAACAGGGCCTGGACGCGATGGGCCTGCCGTTCTTCATGGCCAAGAGCGGCAAGGAAGCCTGGGACCAGCTTAACACCATCGCCGGCAGCGCCGAAGCCGAAGGCAAGAGCGTCTACGACAAGGTGGCGCTGGTGCTGACCGACCTCGAGATGCCGGAAATGGACGGCTTCACGCTGACCCGCAACATCAAGTCGAGCTCGCGCTTCGGCAACCTGCCGGTGGTGATCCACTCGTCGCTGTCGGGGAACACGAACGAAGAGCACGTGCGCAAGGTGCGGGCGGATGCGTATGTGGCCAAGTTCTCGGCGGAGGATTTGTCGCGGACGCTGCGGACCATTCTCAAGCAGTAAGAGATCGTCCTTTAATTCTGGCCCGAGCCTAGTAAACGTCGCCCCTGCTTTCGCAGGGGCGACGTGCATTTTCAGCAGTTAACGCGCGTAACTCGGCCGCTTCGGATCGTAGCGCCACCCGGGCACCAGGTAGCGCATCGCCAGCGCATCGTCACGGGCGCCGCCGGCCACCCGTTTATACAGCTCGTGCGCCTGCAGGATGCGCTCCATGTCCGGTTCGATGCCCAGCCCCGGCGCATCCGGCACCTTGACCTGTCCACCGGCGATCTGCAGCGGTTCCTTGGTCAGGCGTTCCTGGCCTTCCTGCCAGATCCAGTGGGTGTCGATCGCGGTGATGGTGCCCGGTGCCGCCGCGGCGACGTGGGTGAACATCGCCAGCGACACGTCGAAGTGGTTGTTCGAGTGCGAACCCCAGGTCAATCCCCAGTCGTGGCACAGCTGCGCCAGGCGCACCGACCCCTGCATGGTCCAGAAATGCGGGTCGGCCAGCGGGATGTCGACCGCGCCCAGCAGGTGCGAATGGGCCATCTGGCGCCAGTCGGTGGCGACCATGTTGGTGGCGGTCGGGATGCCGGTGGCGCGCTTGAACTCGGCCATGATCTCGCGGCCCGAATAGCCGCCCTCCGGACCGCAGGGATCTTCGGCATACGCCAGGATGTGGCCCTGGCCGCGGCAGGCGCGGATCGCCTCGTCGAGCGACCAGGCGCCGTTCGGGTCGAGCGTGGCGCGCGCGTCCGGAAAGCGGCGCTTGATGGCCGTCACGGCTGCGATCTCGTCTTCGGGGCGCATCACGCCACCTTTCAGCTTGAAGTCCCTAAAGCCGTATTTGTCGACGCTGGCCGCGGCCAGGTCGGCGATCGCCTCCGGCGTCAGGGCTTCCTCGGCGCGCAGGCGGTACCAGTCGTGGGCGTCGCCGCCGCCCAGGTAGGGCAGGTCGGTGCGCCTACGGTCGCCGATGTAGAACAGGTAGGCGAGCATCGGCACGGCATCGCGCTGGCGGCCGGCGCCGAGTAGCTCGCACACCGGCACGCCGAGGAACTGGCCGAACAGGTCGAGCAGTGCCGCTTCGACCGCGGTGATTACGTTTTCCAGGCGCAGGTTGATCTCGTGCGGCTGCAGCATCACCGCCGCTTCGGCGCTCGACGTCACCTGGTGGCTGCTGCCGGCGATGGCGGCGCGCAGTGCGCCGAGCGTGCGATTGTGGCGCGCGATCTCGGTCCCGATCACCAGCGGCTGCAGCCGTTGCAGCGCCTGCAGGATACCGTTCGACCCCGGCACTTCGCCGATGCCGGTGCGGCCGTCGCTGTCCTTCAGCAGCACCAGGATACGGGTGAACCAGGGCGCATGCGCGCCGCACAGGTTGAGCAGCATGCTGTCGTGGCCGGCCACCGGGATCACCTGCATGGCGGTGACGACCGGCGTCGTAGCGCGCTGGATCGGGGTCATGGCGTCTCCTTATTGTCCGGACATTGTTTTACGTTGCCCATGACTGTTATCTCATCTACAATGATTGCGCAAACATTAATTCCAGTGTGAAGGAAATCCGATGTCGCGTCAATCTTGCCTGGCCGCCGCTGTTCTGGCGGCGCTGCTTGCCGGCTGTACTGTGCCCGGCGCCTCTCACCTTGACGGCGCCGCGCGCGGCGAGCACTGGGTCGCGGCCTGGGGCACCGCCCAGATGGTCCCCGAAGGCCAGAATGCCCTGGCGCCCGAGCAGCTGCGCGACGCCACGCTGCGCCAGGTGGTACGGGTGTCGATCAAGGGGCGCCAGTTGCGGGTTCGCCTGAGCAATGCCTTCGGTACCGACGCGCTGGCGATCGACGCGGCCAGCATCGGCCTGTCCACGGGGCCGGGCCAGGCCGGGGCCAGCGCCCTGCAGCCGCTGCGCTTCGGCGGCAGCACCGCGGTCACGATCCCGGCCGGCGCCGATTACCTGAGCGATCCGGTCGAGCTGGTGCACACGGCCGGCGCCGACCTGGCGGTGTCGCTGCATTTCGCCGCGGCGCCGGCGCGCCAGACCGGCCATCCGGGGGCGCGCGCCACCAGCTACCTCGCGCGCGGCAACCGCGTGCTGGACGCCGCCTGGAGCGGTGCCGACATCGATCCCACCAAGGTCACGCGCTGGTACCAGTTGAGCGGTGTCGAGGTGCTGGCGGCGGCGCCCACGCACGCGGTGGTGGCGATCGGCGACTCGATCACCGACGGCTACGGCGTCGAGCCGGATACCTACGGCCGCTGGACCGACCATCTCGCCACGCGCCTGCGCGCGGCCGGCGTCACCGACCTGGGCGTGATCAATGCCGGCATCGGCGGCGGCCGCCTGCTGCGCGACGGTCTCGGACCCAACCTGGTGGCGCGCTTCGAACGCGACGTGCTGGCCCGGCCCGGCGTCAGCCATGCGATCGTGATGATCGGGGTGAACGACTTCGGCACCCAGCACCGCAACAACGAGGACAGCGCGGCGGCGCGCGCACGCCTGCTCGACGACATGATGCAGGCCCACCGCCAGCTGGTGGCACGCGCCCATCTTGCCGGCGTGTGCGTGATCGGGGCGACCATCTCGCCCTACGGCGCCAGCGGCTATTACAAGCCGGGACCGGACAACGAGGGGGACCGGCTGGCCTACAACCGCTGGATCCGCGAGTCCGGCGTGTTCGACGGCGTGTTCGACGGCGTGGTCGATTTCGACGCCGCGCTGCGCGACCCGGCACGCCCGGACGCGCTGCTGAAAACCTACGACAACGATGGACTGCATCCGAACATGGCCGGCTACAAGGCGATGGCGGACGCGGTGCCGCTGGCCCAGCTGCAGTCCTGCCGTTACGCCCGCTACTGATATAAACACGGGGGGCTGAGAAAGCCTTCAGGGCAAGGAGCATCGTCGAAGACGGTACGCTAGTACGGCGAGACGATGCAACGCAGCCATGAAGGCTTTGTCAGCCCCTCGATGCCCCGCAGAGGGCACGGAGACGAGATGAGACAACCATGGATCGCAGGCCTGCGCAAGCGCGCCTCGCTGGCGGCCACCCTGGCCGTATTCGCTGCCGGCAGCCTCGGCGTCATGCAGCCGGCGTGGGCGCTGGGCGAGCGCCAGTTCGTGCGCTTCGACAGCGGCCAGGCCGGCGTGGCGCTGGCGGGCGGCCGCGCGCCGGCGCGCCTGCTGCTGGACCCGGACGAGTTCCCGGGCGTGCGCCGCGCCGCGGCCGACCTGCAGGCCGATATCGCCCGGGTCGGCGGCACGCGGCCGGCATTGCTGCAGGCGGCTTCGGCGCGCAAGGATGCCGGTGACCTGGTGATCGTCGGCACGCTCGGCAAGAGCACCCTGGTCGACCGCCTCGCGCGCGAAGGCCGCCTCGACACCAGGACGCTGCGCGGCAAATGGGAAGGCTACCTGATCCAGACCGTGCGCAACCCGATGCCGGGCGTGGCGCGGGCACTGGTGATCGCCGGCAGCGACAAGCGCGGCACCATCTTTGGCCTGTACACGGTGTCCGAACAGATCGGGGTCTCGCCCTGGCACTGGTGGGCCGACGTGCCGGTGCAGCGCCACCCCACGCTCGTGATCCCGGACGGCACCCGGGTCCAGGATGCGCCGGTGGTGCGCTACCGCGGCATCTTCCTGAACGACGAGGCGCCGGCGCTGTCCGGCTGGGCCAAGGAAAAGTTCGGCGGCTTCAACCACCGCTTCTACGAAAAAGTCTTCGAACTGCTGCTGCGCATGCGCGCCAACTACATCTGGCCGGCGATGTGGGGCAACGCTTTCTACGACGACGACGCGGACAACGGCCGCCTGGCCGACGACATGGGCATCGTGATCGGCACCTCGCACCACGAACCGATGATGCGTGCCCACGCCGAATGGGCGAAATACGGCAAGGGGCCGTGGGACTACAAGCGCAACGAGAGCGTGCTGCGCGACTTCTGGCAGAAAGGGCTGGAGCGCAGCGCCGGCTTCGACAAGGTGATCACGCTCGGCATGCGCGGCGACGGCGACGAGCCGATGTCCGAGGAATCCAACGTGGCACTGCTGCAGAAGATCGTCGGCGACCAGCGCGCGCTGATCCGGCAGCAGACCGGGAAGCCGCTGGCGGAAACGCCGCAGCTGTGGGCCCTGTACAAGGAAGTCCAGGATTACTACGAAAAAGGCATGCGCGTGCCAGACGACGTGACCCTGCTCTGGTGCGACGACAACTGGGGCAATATCCGGCGCCTGCCGACCCCGGAGGAGCGCAAACGCACCGGCGGCGCCGGCATCTACTACCACTTCGACTACGTCGGCGGTCCGCGCTCGTATAAATGGATCAACGTAACGCCGCTGCCGAAGGTGTGGGAGCAGATGCACCAGGCCTGGCGCTACGGCGCCGACCGCCTGTGGATCGTCAACGTCGGCGACCTGAAGCCGATGGAAGTGCCGACCGAATTCTTCCTGAACTACGCCTGGAACCCAGCCGCCTGGCCGGCCGCGCGCCTGCCCGACTACCTGACGCTCTGGGCCACGCGCGAGTTCGGCGCCGAGCACGCCGGCGAGATCGCCGCGCTGGTCGAGGACTACGCCCGCTTCAACGGCCGCCGCAGGCCCGAGCAGCTGGCGCCGGAGACCTTCAGCGCGCTGCACTATCGGGAATCCGAGCGCGTGGTGGCCGACTGGAACGCGCTGGCCGGGCGCGCGCGCAAGCTGGCAGCCGCACTGCCGGCCGAGAAGCGCGACGCCTTCTACCAGCTTGTGCAGTACCCGGTGGAAGCCTCGGCCAACCTGAACGAACTGTATGCGACGGTGCAGCTGAACCGACTGCACGCCGACCAGGGCCGCGCGGACACCAATGCATTGGCGGCGCGCGCCCGCGACCTGTTCGCGCGCGACGCCGAGCTGGCGCGCCGGTACCAGCAGGACGTCGCGGGCGGCAAGTGGAACCACATGATGTCGCAGACCCACATCGGCTATACCAGCTGGAAGGACCCTGCGACCAACATCATGCCGGCGGTGCGCGAGAGTGTGCCGGCGTCGGCGGCACAGCCGGCGCTGGGCGTGGCGGTCGAGGGCAGCGCGGCGGCGTGGCCGGCGGCCAGTGCGCTGCGTCTGCCGGCGCTGGATCCGTTCGCGCAGACGTTACCCTATCTAGAACTGTTCAATCGGGGCAGCGCGCCGTTGCGCTTTACGGTCAGTGCCGACCAGCCCTGGGTGAAGCTGAGCCAGGCCGGCGGCACCGTCGAGCAGTCCGCGCGCGTTGAAGTCGGCGTCGACTGGATGCGGGTGCCGGCTGGAACCACGCAGGCGCTGGTGACGGTGGCCGCCGCCGATGGCCAGTCGGCGACCGTCATCCTGCCGCTGCGCCATGCCGATGCGCGCGCAGCGGCAGGCGACGCCACCGGCTTTGTCGAGAGCGGCGGCGTGGTCGCGATCGAGGCCGAGCACCATGCGCGCGCCGTGGCGCCGGCCGGGCGCGAATGGCTGCGCGTGCCGGGGCACGGCCTCACGCTGTCCGGCATGACGACGCTGCCGGCCGAGGCCCCCGCGGCCACGCTGCAGGACGGCATGCGCCTCGAGTACGACGTCACGCTGTTCGAACCGGGCAAGGTCAAGGTGCAGGCGACGCTGGCGCCGACGCTGAAGTTCCGTCCGGGTGAGGGCTTCCGTTATGCGGTGTCGTTCGACGACGAGCCGCCACGCATCGTGAATGTGCATGCGGATGCGTCGGAACGGTACTGGGAAAAGATCGTCTCGGACGGCGCGGCGCGCCTGCTGTCCGAGCACGAGATCGCGCGGCCGGGGCGGCACACGCTGAAGTTCTGGGCGCTGGACTCGGGCCTGGTGCTGCAGCGGCTGGTGATCGATGCGGGAGGCCTGCAGCCGAGTTACCTGGGACCGCCGGAGAGCCTGCGCCGCCCGTGAGGACGGCAGCCAGAAGGGATCAGGCAGGCTGCCGAGACTGCGGCCTGCCTGCCAGGGTCAGGCGCGGGCGCCGCTGCGCGCCGGCATCGCCCGCATCGCATCCGCGATCGCCGCGCGCAGCGGCTTGGCACGCAGCTCGCCATCGTAGGGCAGCGGGCGCATCGGCAGCTTGTCCGTGCGCGGCGCTTCGTCCCAGGTCTGCAGCCAGCTGATATTGTCGGCCATGCCCCACAACAGGAAGTCGCGCAGGCCCGGATAGGACAGGGTCAGGTCGAGGTAGTCGCGGGCGGCGGCGGCCACGCCGGCGTCGCGCTTGGCGATGTCGGCCGGCAGGCGGCGGTCGTTGACGTCGAACTCCGTGATCAGGAGATCGTAGCCCATGCCCGTTACCTGGTCGAGGAAACGGCGCCATTCGAGCAGGTCGGCCTTGCCGCGGTCGGCGCTTTCGTCCCAGGAGCCGATGTGGCTCTGCAGGCCGAGCGCGTGGATCGGCGTGCCGCGCTTCTTCAGCTCGGCCAGCATGGCGAGCACGCCGGCGCGGTGCTTCGCGCTGCCGGTATCGCCGCGCATGTAGTCGTTGTAGACCAGCTGCGCATGCGGCGCGTATTCGTGGGCGAGGCGGAACGCCAGGTCGATCTGGTCGAGGGGGCCGCTGTTGGCGCCGCCGAAGGCGCGGGTCAGCGCGTTCTGGCGCTGCTTGCCGTCGGCCGGATCGATCGCTTCGTTGACCACGTCCCAGCTCTTGATCGCGCCACCGAAGTGCTGGCACACGGTCTGGACGTGCTTGCGCATCAGGCGCTCGGCGCCTCCTTTCGGCTGGCTGCCGAAGTCCTCTTTCGCGACCCAGGCCGGTAGCCATTTCTCGGCTTGCCAGAACAGGTTGTGGCCGCGCATCTCCATGCCCTTGTCGCGCGCCCAGCCCAGCAGCGCGTCGGCCGGGCCGAAGTTGTTGACGTCGCGGCGCGGTTCCAGCGCCTGCCATTTCATTTCGTTCTCGGCCACGATGATGCCGCATTCGCGTTCGACCAGCGCGCGGTAGGCGGCATTGCCGAACTGGTTGTGGCCGGCGCTGATGGCGGTGCCGAAGCGCAGGCCTTTGGCTTTCGCGATGTCCTTCAGGGCTTCGCCGCCGCCGGCGCTTGCGGATGTGGGCGTCTGGGCAAAGGCGGCGGCGGGAAGCAGGGTGGCGCCGGCCAGGGCGCCGAGCATAGTGCGTCGGGTCGTCATCGTGCTTGTCTCTCTATATAGTGTGGTTGTGGTTGTGGTTGTGGTGAAAAAAATCGTCAGCCGTGGCCGGGCGCATACGGGAACGCCAGCGCACGGTAGTCCTCGAGCGGATGTGCCGGCGGGCGCGACCCCGGCGGCAGCGGCAGGCCGTTCACCTGCTGGAAATAAGCCAGGCAGGCGTCACGCCACCATTGCGCTTCCTCACGCTGGCGCGCCAGGCGCTGGGCGACGTCGGCGCCGCGGCGCGCGTCGACCAGTGGCCGCACGCGCTCCCATTCGGCCTGCATCGCCGCCGCCTCGGCGACGCCGCGGTCGTAGTGCGCGACCAGTTCGTCCCACAGGCTGCGTCCGGAAGGCATCCTGTAGGTCCAAGGCAGGTGGTGGAACCACAGCAGGAATGCGGGCGGCGTGGTGGCCGGATCGGCAAAGCGGCGCGCCACTTCGGGTGCATACTGGGCCAGGGCATTGCTGCCGACGGCGCCGCGTGCGAAGCCGATGCCGTCGCGCGCGGCGCGGTGGTAGTAGACCGGATTCCAGTCCGGGCGTTCGAGGTTGTCGACCCAGGGCGCCGGACCGTGGTGGTGGCCGGTGCCCATCATGTGGTGCAGGCCGAGCGGCGTCATGTAGTCGACCACGGCTTCGCGCGAGCGCATCATCAGGTCCACCACCGGTGCGGTCACGCGCACGTCCTGCGACCAGGTCTGCTGCGCCCATTCGCGTGCGACGGCGCCGGCGTCCAGCGTCGGGTCCCAGGCCATGCGGCCGAAGGCGTACCAGTTGGCCTGGTCGAAGTCGGAACCGGACCAGGTGCGGCTGCTGCCGATGTTGGCAACGCCGGCGATACCGCCGACCTTGCCGGCCTGCTTGCCTTCCAGCGCCTGCGCCACCGTCACCGCGTGTCCGCCGGCGCGCGTATCGAAGCGCAGCGCTTCCTGGAACAGCGGACCGAGGTACGCCAGGTGGGTGGCGAAGCCGAGGTACTCCTTGGTGATCTGGAATTCCATCATCAGCGGCGTCGCCGGCATGGCGCCGAACAGCGGATGCACCGGTTCGCGCGGCTGGAAGTCGATCGGGCCGTTCTTCACCTGCACGATGACGTTGGCGTCGAACTTGCCGTCGAGCGGCTTGAACTGGTCGTAAGCCTGGGCGGCGCGGTCGCTGTTCTTGTCGACGGCCTTAATAGGATGCGAAGCCGGGTTGTACACGAAGGCACGCCACATCACGACGCCGCCGTGCGGCGCCAGCGCGCGCGCCAGCATGTTGGCGCCATCGGCGTGGTTGCGGCCGTAATCCTGCGGACCCGGTTGGCCTTCGGAGTTGGCCTTGACCAGGAAGCCGCCGAAATCCGGAATCGTGCGGTAGATCTCGTCCGCCTTGCTGCGCCACCAGGCGGCGACTTCGGGATCGAGCGGATCGGCGCTGCGGGTCTGCTTCAGTTCCAGCGGCGTCGACCAGCGCACCGACAGGTAGACCCGGATGCCGTAGGGACGCAGCACGGCGGCCACGGCGGCGGCCTTGGCGATGAAGGGTGCGCCCAGCACCTCGGCCTTGGCGTTCACGTTGTTCAATACCGCGCCGTTGATGCCGAGCGAGGCGTTGGCGCGCGCGTAGTCGGTGTAGCGCGGGTCGACGATGCCCGGCAGTTCCCACCAGTTCCAGATCGATTCGCCGGCGTAGCCGCGCTCCACGGTGCGGTCGAGGTTATCCCAATGGTCGAGCAGGCGCCGCGCCAGCGCCGGGCTCGAGGCCTGCGGCAGCGCCGTGCCGGTCTGCAGTGCGCGCAGCCAGGCGAAGCTGCCGTACAGGAGGCCGACGTCGGTGTTGGCCGCGACCAGGGTGACCTCCTGGCCGCGCAGGCGGGTACGCTCGACCAGGTAACCCTCGCTGCCCAGCACGCGCAGGCGCGGCTGGACGGCGGCGTCGGCCGGCAGGTCGGCGGCGCGCGCCAGCACGATGCCGCCGTCGGTGACGGTATTATCGTCGGCCGGGCCGGACGGGCGACCGAGCAGGCCGTCCAGCCCGCGCTGGAGTTCGGCGCGGGCCGCACACACGGTCGGGCTGTCGGGTGCCAGGCTGGCGGTGCGGCCGGCCGGCACCTGCGCGCGTTGGGCAGCGGGCAGGGTGGCATAGCGCAGCCACAGGCGGTAGCCGTCTTCGTCGGCCGGCCGGGCGGCGGCCGCGTCAAGGCAGAGGCTCAGGCAAAGGCAGGCCAGCAGCAGCCTGTAGAGGCTGGACGAAAGGGCGGCGGCACGCCGCATGACAAAGCGCTGCACTATGTGTCTCCGTTTATTGTTTTGAAAAGCGATTGTTTGCCTGAAGCTTAGCCGACTCTTGGATGTTAGCGCAAACTTTATGGCTTTGAAATCGATTTCGCAGGCTTTTCGGGCGTTTTGTCCTCCTCGGAGCCTATCGCGTAGGCGGATGTTACTGTGCTAAGATAGCGCAAACAACAGGATGTGACAGGGGTGTGCCAGACATGACTAAAGTCAAAATCGAGGCCAGGCCGGCTGCCGGCAACGGTGCCAGGGCGATCCACGAACAGGTCGAACAGGACGTCGAGCGCCGCGGCCAGCCCACCATGGCCGACGTCGCCAAGCTGGCCGGCGTCTCGGCCATGACGGTGTCGCGCGTCATGAACGGCAAGGGCCTGGTGCGCGAGAGTACGCGGCGCAAGGTCGCGGAGGCCGTCGCCGCCCTGAACTACACCCCTAACCAGGAAGCACGCAACCTGGCCGGCTCCAAGCCGATCCGCGTCGGCTTCTTGTACAGCAATCCGAGTGCCGGCTACCTCAGCGAATTCCTGGTCGGCCTGCTCAGCCAGTCGGGCCTGAACAACGTCCAGCTGTTCGTCGAAAAATGCGAGGCCGGCCAGCACGAGGAAGCGCAGACGCGCCACCTGATCGAAAACGGCCTCGACGGCATCATCCTGCCGCCGCCGCTCGGCGACAGCGAAGCCATCATCGCCGGCGTGGCGGCGGCCGGCATTCCCGCCGTGGCGGTAGCCTGCGGCCTGCCGGACGAACGCGTCGGCGCGGTCAGCGTGGACGACTACGACGCCGCCTACCACATGACGCGCCACCTGATGGCACTCGGCCACCAGCGCATCGGCTTCGTGGTCGGCCACCCCAACCAGACCGCCAGCGCGCGCCGCCTTGCCGGCTACCGCGCCGCCATCGAAGAGAAGGGCGCCGACAAATCGGAGGAGCTGGTAGTGCAGGGCATGTTCACCTACCGCTCCGGCCTGGACGCGGCCGAGCACCTGCTGGCACTGGACGAGCGTCCGACCGCGATCTTCGCCAGCAACGACGACATGGCCGCCGCCGCGGTCGCGGTTGCGCACCGCCTCGGCCTCGACGTGCCGGGCGACCTCACCGTTACCGGCTTCGACGATACCGCGCTGGCCACCACCATCTGGCCGGAACTGACCACCGTACGCCAGCCGATCGCCGAGATGGCGCGCGAGGCCGTGCAGGCGCTGGTGCGCCAGGTGCGGGCGCTGCGCGAAGGCGAGACGGTCGAACCGGAGCGCGTGCGCATGGACTTCGAACTGGTACGGCGCCAGTCCGACGCCGCGCCGCGCATCCGCCCGCCGGCGCGCCTGCCGTCGGTCAAGCCGGTTGTCAAGGCGGCCAAGCCGACCCCTGCCAAGCAAGTCCACGCCGCCAACTAAACGAGGCCATGGACCGGAAAGCGCACCGCCGTGCTTTCCCTGCTGTTTCAAGCCGCGCGGCCCCACTCGCTGGTCGCGCTAACATCCCCTTTTCACCCCATCCGCATCCCTCCCTGTCATCGCGCCGTGCCGTGCTGCGCCACGCCTATGGCATCGCCTGTCCAACGCTGCCATTTGCGCCAATAATTCATTGACATGGATCGATTTTGCCGTTTAGACTGGAATGATTGCGGTAACATCACTGTTACAAGAATGTTCTACCGCTCCCAGAGTCACACGAAACAGGCAGTTGGAGACACCGCCGGCGCACGCCGGACGGACCATAACGATAAGCAGTGGAGACGAGATCGATGGGTATCAAACGCAGGGAATTCCTGGCGTCGGTAGGTGGCGTGGCCGGTCTGGCCGTACTGCCCGGCGCCGTAATGGCGCAGGGTGCAGCTGCCAAGAACGGCGCAATGCTGTACAAGCAGGCCGGCGCACCGGTCGATGCGCGGGTCGAAGACCTGCTCAAGCGCATGACGATCGAAGAAAAGATCGCGCAAATGCAGTGCATCTGGCAGCAGAAGGCCGCGCTGCAAAACGCTGACACCAGCTTCAACCCCGACAAGGCACGTTCCGCCCACCCGCATGGCATGGGCATGTTCGCGCGTCCCTCCGACCGCCAGCTGGGCGCTGCCGCCAGCGTGGCCGGCGACGCCGGCGAGACCGCCCACCGCGGTCCGCGCGAAACCGCCGAATACGTCAACGCCGTCCAGAAGTGGGCGGTGGAAGGCACCCGCCTCGGCATCCCGGTGCTGATGCACGAGGAAGCGCTGCACGGCTACGTGGCGCGCGAGGCGACCAGCTTCCCGCAGGCGATCGGCCTGGCCTCGAGCTTCGACCCGGCGATGGTCGAAAAGATCTTCAGCATGGCGGCGCGCGAGATGCGTGCCCGCGGTGCCAACCTGGCGCTAGCGCCGGTGGTCGACGTGGCGCGCGAGCCGCGCTGGGGCCGCATCGAGGAGACCTATGGCGAAGACCCGCACCTGTGCGGCGCGATGGGCAAGGCGGCGGTGCTCGGCTTTTCCGGCAACACGCTGCCGCTGGCGCAGGACAAGGTCTACGCCACCCTGAAGCACATGACCGGCCACGGCCAGCCGGAAAGCGGCACCAATATCGGCCCGGCCAACGTCGGCGAGCGCACCCTGCGCGAGGATTTCTTCCCGCCCTTCGAAAAGCTGATCCGCGAAACCAAGATCGCCGCCGTCATGCCCTCGTATAACGAGATCGACGGCATCCCCTCGCACGCCAACCGCTGGCTGCTGACCGACGTCCTGCGCAAGGAGTGGGGATTCAAGGGCGTGACCGTGTCCGACTACATGGCGGTCAACGAGCTGGTGACGCGCCACAGCCTGGCCGCCAACCCGAAGGAAGCGGCGCTGCGCGCGGTCAAGGCCGGCGTCGACATCGAGACGCCGGATCCGCTCGGCTACGTCAAGCTGGCCGAACTGGTCCGCGAGGGCAAGCTCTCGACCGCCGAGATCGACGCCGCAGTGCGGCGCATCCTGAAGCTGAAATTCCAAGCCGGCCTGTTCGAGAACCCGTACGCCGACGTGGCCCAGGCCGACGCCCGCACCGCGGCGCCGGACGCGATCGCGCTGGCGCTGGAAGCGGCGCGCCGCAGCGCCGTGCTGCTGAAGAACGACAAGAACCTGCTGCCGCTGCAGGCGGGCAAGGTCGGCAAGATGCTGCTGCTCGGCACCCACGCCAAGGACACGCCGATCGGCGGTTACTCCGACGTGCCGCGCCACGTGGTCTCGGTTTACGAAGGCCTACAGAAGGAAGCGCAGGCCCAGGGCTTCAGCCTGGCCTACTCGGAAGGCGTGCGCCTGACTGAAGGCCACGTCTGGGGCAAGGACGAGATCGTCTTCACCAAGCCGGAAGTCAATGCGCGCCTGATCGCGGAGGCGGTCGAAGCCGCCAAGTCGGCTGACACCATCGTCATGGTCCTGGGCGACAACGAGCAGACCGCACGCGAAGCCTGGGCCGACAACCACCTGGGCGACCGCACCGGCCTCGACTTGATGGGCCAGCAGAACGACCTGGCGCGCGCCATCTTCGCGCTGAACAAGCCGACCGTGGTGCTGCTGCTGAACGGCCGTCCGCTGTCGGCCACCCTGCTGGCCGAACGCGCCGATGCGCTGCTCGAATGCTGGTACCTGGGCCAGGAGACCGGTCACGCGGTGGCCGACCTGCTGTTCGGCCGCGCCAACCCGGGCGGCAAGCTGCCGGTGACGATCGCACGCGACGTGGGCCAGCTGCCGATGTACTACAACCGCAAGCCGAGCAGCCGCCGTGGCTACATCGACAACACGACCACGCCGCTGTTCCCGTTCGGTTTCGGCCTGTCGTACACCCGTTTCGAGATCTCGGCGCCGGTCCTGCAGTCGGCGCGCATCGGCACGGGCGGCAGCACCCGGGCCTCGGTCCAGGTGCGCAACGTCGGCAACCGCCGCGGCGACGAAGTCGTGCAGCTGTACATCCGCGACGACGTCAGCTCCGTCACACGCCCGCTGCTGGAACTGAAAGGCTTCCAGCGCGTGACGCTGGAGCCGGGCGAGACCCGCACCGTGACCTTCGACATCAAACCGACCGACCTGTGGTTCTACAACGCCGACATGAAGCGCGTCGTGGAGCCGGGCACCTTCACCATTTTCGCCGGACCGAACAGCGTCGACCTGAAAAAGACGACCCTGACCGTGGCGTGATCCTGCAAGCGAGGACAACATGACAGTACAGCAGACCAAAGCATTACCCGAGGACGTCGCCAACGCGCTGCTGGTCGGCCGCGTCTGGCGCCCAGCCCCAGTCAATGGCCCGGCCGTGGTGGCGGTGCGCGGCGGCCGCGTGATCGACATCACGCGCCACGCGCCGACCGTATCCGACCTGTTCGAGCGCGACGATGCCGTCGCGATCGCCCGCACTGCCCAAGGCGACGACCTCGGCGACGTCGCCGAGCTGGTGGCCGCTTCCGAAAAGAATCCGGGCCCGGGCGCGCTGCGCCTGCTGGCGCCGTGCGACCTGCAATCGATCAAGGCCGCTGGCGTGACCTTCGCGGTCAGCCTGCTGGAACGCGTGATCGAAGAGCAGGCCAAGGGCGATCCGGCGCGCGCCGACGAGCTGCGCCAGACCCTGCAGGCGTCGATCGGCACCAACCTGCGCGACATGAAGCCGGGCTCGGACGAGGCGCTGCGCCTGAAGGACGAACTGATCGAGCGCGGCCTGTGGTCGCAGTACATGGAAGTCGGCATCGGCCCCTACGCCGAAGTCTTCACCAAGTCGCAGCCGATGTCGGCGGTCGGCCATGGCTTCGACGTCGGCCTGCACCCGGTCTCGAACTGGAACAACCCGGAGCCGGAGATCGTGCTGGCGGTGAACAGCCGCGGCACCGTGCTCGGCGCCACCCTCGGCAACGACGTCAACCTGCGCGACATCGAAGGCCGCAGCGCGCTCCTGCTGGGCAAGGCCAAGGACAACAACGGCTCGTGCGCGATCGGCCCCTTCATCCGCCTGTTCGACAACGGCTTTACCATGGACACGCTGCGCCAGGCGGAAGTGCGCATGCTGATCGAAGGCGTCGATGACGGCTTCACGCTCGAAGGCACCAGCCAGATGCGCGAGATCAGCCGCGACCCGCTCGACCTGGTGGCCCAGACCTGCGGCGCCCATCACCAGTATCCGGACGGCTTCATGCTGTTCCTGGGGACGATGTTCTCGCCCATCAAGGACCGCCATGCGGCGGGCGGCGGCTTCACCCACCACGCCGGCGACCGCGTCAGCATCTCGACGCCGACGCTCGGCACCCTGGTCAATACCGTTCAGCGCAGCGACGAGATCGAGCCCTGGACTTTCGGCGTGCGCGCCCTGTACAAGAGCCTCGCGCAGCGCGGCATCCATCAAGAGAATTGAATGTCTGACCTTACCCAACAAGATTTCGTCTACGCCACCTTCCCGGACCTGAAGGGCAAGCGCGTGGTCATCACCGGCGGCGGCAGCGGCATCGGCGCCGAACTGACCACGGCGTTCGCCGGGCAGGGCGCCCGCGTGGTATTCCTCGACATCGCCGAGGAAGCCTCGCGCGCACTGGAAAGCGCCCTCAGTGGCGCCGCGGCCGCGCCGACCTTCATCAAGTGCGACCTGACCAACATCGACGAGCTGCAGAGCGTGTTCGCACGCATCCATGAGGAACTCGGCGGCGTCGACATCCTGCTCAACAACGCCGCCAACGACGACCGCCACGACATCGAGGACGTGACGCCGGCGTACTGGGACAGCCGCATGAACGTCAACCTGCGCCACATGTTCTTCTGCACCCAGGCCGTGCTGGCCGGGATGAAGGAGCGGGGCCGGGGCGCGATCCTGAACTTCGGTTCGATCTCGTGGCACCTGCCGCACACCCACCTGCACCTGTACATGACGGCCAAGGCCGGCATCGAGGGCATGACGCGGGCGCTGGCGCGCGACGCCGGCCACTACGGCATCCGCGCCAACACCATCATCCCGGGCGCGGTGCGCACGCCGCGCCAGCAGGCGCTGTGGCACAACCCGGAAGAAGAAGCGCGCATTTTGGCCGGCCAGTGCCTGCCCGAACGCGTCGAGATGCAGGACGTGGCCGCGCTGGCCCTGTTCCTGGCCTCGGACAATGCGCGCCATTGCAGCGGACGCGAATACTTCGTCGACGCGGGATTCTACGGCGCATGAACGGCAACTTACTCTCCTGCCTGTGGGACGTGGGCGCCACGCTCGGCGAGGGCGTCCTGTGGGATGCCGCCGCCAAGCGCGTCTGGTTCGTCGACATCAAGGGCCGCCGCATCCACCGCTGCGAGCATGACGGCACCGGCCGGCGCAGCTGGGACGCTCCGGGCCAGGTCAGCTTCATCGTGCCGGCCGCCGACGGCAGCATGGTGTGCTCGCTCGAGGATGGTTTGTACCGCTTCGACGACAGCACCGGCGACTTCATCCCGCTGGCGAAGGTGGAAGCCGACGAGACCGGCAACCGCTTCAACGACGGCCATGTCGACGCCGCCGGCGCGCTCTGGTTCGGCTCGATGCACGACGGCGAGGAGGAACCGACCGGCGCGCTGTACCGCTTCGACGGCAAGCACATCGCGCGCATGGACGACGGCTACGTGATCACCAACGGTCCCGCGCTCAGCCCGGACGGCGCCACGCTGTACCACACCGACACGCTACAGAAGCGCGTGTACGCCTTCGACCGCGCCCAGGACGGCAGCCTGGCCAACAAGCGCGTGTTCGTCGAGATTCTAGATGGCGGCTATCCGGACGGGATGGCGGTCGACGCCGCCGGCCACCTGTGGGTCGCGACCTTCGGCGGCTGGCGCATCGACCGTTTCGACGCCGCCGGCGCCAAGCTCGGCGAAGTCCGCTTCCCGTGCGCCAACGTCACCAAGCTCGCCTTCGGCGGCGACGACCTGCGCACCGTGTACGCCACCACGGCGCGCAAGGGCCTCTCCGACCAGGAGCTGGCCGAGCAACCGCAGGCCGGCGGCCTGTTCACGTTCCGTGCGGAGACGCCGGGACTGCCGCAGCATGCGTTGAAACTGCAGTTGCGCAACGAGGAATGAAAGCATGAGTCAAGAAAAGAATACCCCGCGCCGGTTCCGTTCCCAGGACTGGTTCGACAATCCCGAACGCATCGACATGACCGCGCTCTACCTGGAGCGCTTCATGAACTACGGGATCACCCCCGACGAACTGCGCTCGGGCAAGCCGATCATCGGCATCGCCCAGAGCGGCAGCGACATCGCGCCCTGCAACCGGATCCACCTGGACCTGGCCAAGCGCGTGCGCGACGGCATTCGCGACGCCGGCGGCATCCCGATGGAATTCCCGCTGCACCCGATCTTCGAGAACTGCCGCCGCCCGACCGCGGCGCTGGACCGCAACCTGGCCTATCTCGGCCTGGTCGAGATCCTGCACGGCTATCCGATCGACGCCGTGGTGCTGACCACCGGCTGCGACAAGACCACCCCGGCCCAGCTGATGGCGGCGGCGACGGTCGACATCCCGGCCATCGTGCTGTCCGGCGGGCCGATGCTGGACGGCTGGTTCGAGGGCGAACTGGTGGGCTCCGGCACCGCCATCTGGAAGGGCCGCCAGCGCCTCGCCGCGGGCGAGATCGACGACAAGAAATTCATCGACATCGCCACCGCGTCGGCACCCTCGGCCGGCCACTGCAACACCATGGGCACCGCTTCGACCATGAACGCGGTCGCCGAAGCGCTCGGCATGTCGCTCACCGGCTGCTCGGCGATTCCGGCGCCTTACCGCGAGCGCGGCCAGATGGCCTACGACACCGGCCGCCGCATCGTCGCCATGGCGCACGAGGACCTGCGTCCGTCGACCATCCTGACGCGCGACGCCTTCCTCGACGCCATCGTGGTCAACGCCGCCATCGGCGGTTCCAGCAACGCCCAGCCGCACATCGTGGCGATGGCGCGCCACGCCGGCGTCGAGATCCTGGAATCGGACTGGATGGACTACGGCTACGACGTGCCGCTGCTGCTCAACATGCAGCCGGCCGGCAAATACCTGGGCGAGCGCTTCCACCGCGCCGGCGGCACGCCGGCCATCATGTGGGAACTCGAGCAGAAGGGCCTGCTGCGCTCAAAACGCCCGACCGTCACCGGCAGCACCATGGCCGAGAACCTGGTCGGCCGCGAAACCCGCGACCGCGAGATGATCTGGCCGTTCGACCAGCCGCTCAAGCAGCACGCCGGTTTCATGGTCCTGAAGGGCAACCTGTTCGACTTCGCCATCATGAAGACCAGCGTGATCTCGGATGCCTTCCGCGAGCGCTATCTGTCGGAACCCGGCAAGGAGAACCGCTTCGAATGCAAGGTCGTGGTGTTCGACGGTTCCGACGATTACCACCACCGCATCAACGACCCGTCGCTGGGTATCGACGCCCACACCATGCTGGTGATCCGTGGCGCCGGCCCGGTGGGCTGGCCGGGATCGGCCGAGGTGGTCAACATGCAACCGCCCGATGCGCTGATCAAGCAGGGCATCACGGCGCTGCCGACGCTGGGCGACGGCCGCCAGTCCGGCACCTCGGCCAGCCCGTCGATCCTGAACGCCTCGCCGGAAAGCGCGGCCGGCGGCAACCTGGCGCTGCTGCGCACCGGCGACGTGGTACGGGTCGACCTGAATACCGGCCGCTGCGACGTGCTGGTCTCGGATGAAGAGCTGGAGCAACGGCGCCAGGACGCGCCGCCGGCGATCCCGCCGAACCAGACGCCGTGGCAGCAGATCTACCGTGCGACCGTCGGCCAGCTGCACACCGGCGCCTGCATGGAGCTGGCGCTGGCATACCGCGGTGTACGTGACGACATGCCGCGTCACAACCACTAAGCACTCATATATAAGTAACAGGAGACAGGACATGAAAAAAATCATCCAGGCAGTGACCTTCGCGTGCGCCATGCTCGGCGCAGCCGGCATGGCGCACGCCGACGCGGCGCATCCGAAGATCGGCTTCTCGATCGACGACCTGCGCCTCGAGCGCTGGGCGCGCGACCGCGACTACTTCAACGCCGCCGCCGAGAAGCTGGGCGCCAAGGTGTTCGTGCAATCGGCCGACGCCAGCGAGCAGCGCCAGATCGCCCAGATCGAGAACCTGATCTCGCGCGGCGTCGACGTGCTGGTGATCGTGCCCTACAACGCGACGGTGCTGAACAACGCCGTCCGCGAAGCCAAGAAGGCCAAGATCAAGGTCGTGTCCTACGACCGCCTGATGCTGAACGCCGACATCGACGCCTACATTTCCTTCGACAACCGCGCGGTCGGCGAGCTGCAGGCGCAGTCGCTGGTGGCGCTCAAACCGAAGGGCAATTATTACCTGCTGGGCGGCGCCCCGACCGACAACAACGCGAAGATCCTGCGCGAAGGCCAGCTGAAGGTGCTGCAGCCGCTGGTCGACAAGGGCGACATCAAGATCGTCGGCAAGCAGTGGGTCAAGGACTGGAGCGCGTCGGAGGCGATGGCTATCGTCGAGAATGCGCTGACCGCCAACGGCAACAAGATCGACGCCGTGGTCGCTTCCAACGACGGTACCGCCGGCGGCGCGATCCAGGCGCTGGCCGCCCAGAAGTTGGCCGGCAAGACCGTGGTCTCGGGCCAGGACGCCGACCTTGCGGCCGTGCGCCGCGTGGTGGCCGGCACCCAGGCCATGACCGTCTACAAGCCGCTGCGCGAGATCGCCACCAATGCCGCCAACCTGGCGGTGCAGCTGGTGCGCGGGCAGAAGCCGGCGTTCAATGCGCAGATGAACAACGGGTTCAAGAACGTGGACACGGTGCTGCTCAAGCCGGTGATGCTGAACAAGCAGAACGTGGACATGCTAGTGAAGGATGGGTTCTATACCCAGGCGCAGTTGGCAGGAAAGTAGTCGATAACGTGACCGGCGTCGCCCCTGCGCAGGCAGGGGCCCAATTTCCACGCGTCGCCACAGCGCTTCCAACTTGGGCCCCTGCCTTCGCAGGGGCGACGTTCATACGTACGCAATCTCCAATACACGTATCACTGAGCCCGCAATGTCCGACTACCTGTTACAAATGAAGGCCATCGCCAAGCGCTTCGACGGCGTCCCCGCCCTCGACGGCATCGACCTGGCCATCCGTCCCGGCGAATGCATCGGCCTGTGCGGCGAAAACGGCGCCGGCAAGTCGACCCTGATGAAGGTGCTGTCCGCGGTCTACCCGCACGGCACCTGGGACGGCGAAATCCTGCTCGAAGGCGCGCCGCTGCGTGCCCAATCGATCCGCGAGACCGAAGCCGCCGGCATCATCATCATCCACCAGGAACTGATGCTGGTGCCCGAACTGTCGGTGGCCGAGAATATCTTCCTCGGCAACGAACTGACGCTGCCGGGCGGCCGCGTGGACTACCATGCGATGAACCGCCGTGCCGAGGAAATCCTGCACGAACTCAAGCTGCCCGACGTGAACGTCGTGCTGCCCGTGAAGAACTACGGCGGCGGCCACCAGCAGCTGATCGAGATCGGCAAGGCGCTGAACAAGAAGGCGCGCCTGCTGATCCTCGACGAGCCGTCGGCCTCGCTGACCGCCGCCGAGATCGAGGTGCTGCTCGAGATCATCCGCGACCTCAAGGCCAAGGGCGTGGCCTGCGTCTACATCTCGCACAAGCTGGAAGAGGTGGCGGCGATCTGCGACACCATCGTGGTCATCCGCGACGGCAAGCACATCGCCACCACGCCGATGGGGCAGATGAACGTCGACCGCATCATCGCCCAGATGTGCGGCCGCGAGATGAACCAGCTGTATCCGTCGTTGCCGCACCCGGTGGGCGAGGTCGTGATGGAAGCGCGCCACATCACCTGCTGGGACCCGGACCAGCCGCAGCGCAAGAAGGTCGACGACGTGTCGTTCCAGCTGCGCCGCGGCGAGATCCTCGGCATCGCCGGCCTGGTCGGCGCCGGCCGCACCGAACTGGTCACCGCCATCTACGGCTCCTACGAGGGCGCCTACGAGGGCGAGGTCTGGCTCGACGGCCAGCGCGTGAACACGTCGAACCCGCTCAAGGCGATCGACGCCGGCTTCGCGCTGGTGCCGGAAGATCGCAAGCACCACGGCATCGTGCGCGACCTGTCGGTGGGCGAGAACATCACGCTGTCAGTGTTGTCGCGCTACTCCCGGATGTCGCGTATCGACGACGGGCTGGAATCGCGGGAGGTGGCCGAGCAGATCCGCCGCCTGGCGCTGAAGACCGCCAGCCCGGCGCTGCCGATCACGGCGCTCTCGGGCGGCAACCAGCAGAAGGCGGTGCTGGCCAAGATGCTGCTGACCGGCCCCAGGGTGCTGATCCTGGACGAGCCGACCCGCGGCGTCGACGTCGGCGCCAAATTCGAGATCTACAAGCTGATGCTCGAACTGGCGGCGCAAGGCATCGCCATCATCATGGTGTCGTCGGAACTGGCCGAAGTGCTGGGCGTGTCCGACCGCGTGCTGGTGATGGGCGAAGGCAAATTGCGCGGCAATTTCGACAACAAGGAACTGACCCAGGAAATGGTGCTGGCCGCCGCCATCGGGCAGGGACAAGAACAATTGCAGGGACAAGGACAGGGACACCATCATGGATAAGGCACAGGCACCGCTCCAGGCCGCGGCAAGGCGCGCGCCGGCATCGGGTTCGGGCAGCACGCTCAACTTCAAGCAGATCTTCACGCAATATAAAATCCTGGCGCTGCTGGTGGCGATCGCCGTCATCTGGGCGTTCTTTAGCTGGAAGACCGACGGCGGCTTCACCTCGGCGCGCAACCTGTCGAACCTGATGCGTCAGATGTCGGTGACCGGCATCCTGGCCTGCGGCATGGTGTTCGTCATCATCGCCGGCGAAATCGACCTGTCGGTCGGCTCGCTCCTCGGCCTGCTGGGCGGGGCGGCGGCGGTGCTCGACGTGACGCACCACCTGCCGCTGCCGTTGTCGATGGCGATCGTGCTGGCCAGCGGCCTGCTGCTCGGCTTCGTCAACGGCTACCTGACGGCGTATGCGGGGATACCCTCGTTCATCGTCGGCCTCGGGGGGATGCTGGCCTACCGCGGCATCGTGCTCGGGATCACCGGCGGGGCGACCATCGCACCGATCTCGCCGGAGTTCGAGCAGCTCGGCCAGGCCTACCTGCCGCCGACCTTCGGCATCGTCCTTGGCGTCGTGCTGTTCGCCCTGGCCGCGGTGCTGGCCGTGCGCCAGCGCGCCAACCAGGTTCGCCACAAGCTGCCGGTGATCGCCCTGTGGCGCTCGCTGTTCCGCGTCGCCCTGACCGGCATCGTGCTGGCCGGCTTCATCGCCACCTTCAACAGCTACGAAGGCATTCCGCTGCCGGTGCTGATCCTGCTGGTGCTGCTGGGCGTGTTCAGCTACATCGCCAAGCAGACCGTGTTCGGCCGCCGCATCTATGCGGTCGGCAGCAACATGGAAGCGACCCGCCTCTCAGGCATCAACGTGCGCGCCGTGAAGCTGTGGATCTTCGGCCTGATGGGCCTGATGTGCGCGCTGGCGGGCCTGATCAACACCGCCCGCCTGGCCGCCGGTTCGCCGTCGGCGGGCACCTCGGGTGAGCTGGACGTGATCGCCGCCTGCTTCATCGGCGGCACCTCGATGCGCGGCGGCGCCGGCACCGTGCACGGCGCGCTGGTCGGCGCGCTGGTGATGGCAAGCCTGGACAACGGCATGTCGATGCTGGACGTCGATACCTACTGGCAGATGATCGTGAAGGGTGCGATCCTGACGCTCGCGGTGTGGCTGGACGTGGCGACCCGTAGCGGGCGCCGTTGATCGCTGATTCGATGCGGTGCGCGGCTCCTCGAAACCGCGCTACTCATATATAGGCGCACAAAAACAACGTCGTCCCCGCCTTCGCGGGGACGACGTTTTGGCGCAGCACGAATAAAAAAGGCAGCCGACCGGCCGCCTTTTTTATCTCTTTTTTCATTTCTTGCACAGGATTCAATCCTTGTACTTCGGCCCATTATGCAGGAACACCCCACCCTGGAAAGTCAGGGTGATGTCCTGCATGTCCTTCCAATTCACGGCCTGCGCAATCTTGTGCGCGAACTGGCGAGAGCTCTGCACCGGCTTGTAGGCCAGGTGCCTGGCGTGGCGGTCGTCCCACCAGCGGCCGTCGTTGTCCGAGATGCCGAAGGTGATCGTGTGGCCCACGCGCGGCGTGAGCAAGGCGCGCCACAGCAGCTGGACCAGGTCGTCCAGGCCCAGCCAGGTCACCATCTGGCGGTAGTTGGTCGCTTCTTCCCAGCAGTAGCCGATGCGGATGCAGACGGTCTCGATGCCGAAGCGGTCCCAGTAATAGCGCGACAGCGATTCGCCGAACACCTTGGAGACGCCGTAGTAGCCGTCCGGCCGCGTCGGCATGCCGGCGTCGACCTGGTCGGTGGTCTTGTACATGCCCATCGTGTGGTTGGTGCTGGCGAACACCACGCGCCGGATACCGAGCTTGTGCACCGCTTCGTACAGGTTGGCCATGCCCAGGATGTTGGCCTGCATGATCGGCTCGAACGCTTCCTCGGTCGAGACGCCGCCGAAATGCAGGATCGCCTCGACGCCTTCGCACATTGCCATCACCTGGTCGCGGTCGGCCAGGTCGCAGCGGACGATTTCCTCGTGCGGCTGGGCGTCGCCGATCGGCGCCAGGTCGGCCAGGCGCACGACGTCGGCGAACTGTTGCAGGTGCGGGCGCAGGCGGCGGCCCAGGTTGCCGGCGGCGCCGGTGAACAGGATGCGTCGGAATGGTTTGGTCATGATGGGGGGAGAATGCGGATGATGCGCGATTGTCGCAGATGTCAGGCCGCCGATGCGCTCAGCGGCCTGACATTTTTACGGCAGAACTACCTGACGGACTCGCTTACGCGGCCGGACGCAGCACGCCGTCGACCATGCGCGCCAGGTCGAGCGGATTGTCGTCGCGCAGCGCTTCCGGCAGCAGTTCGCTTGGGACGTCCTGGTAGCACACCGGACGCAGGAAGCGCTCGATGGCGGTGGCGCCGACCGAGGTGCTGCGACTGTCCGAGGTGGCTGGGAACGGGCCGCCGTGGACCATCGCGTGCGACACCTCGACGCCGGTCGGGAAGCCGTTGAACAGGATGCGGCCGGCCTTGCGTTCCAGGATCGGCAGCAGGCTGCCGGCGATGCCCAGGTCGGCGCGGGTGGCGTGGACGGTGGCGGTCAGCTGGCCTTCGAGGTGGCTGGCGACGGCCAGGATCTCGGCTTCGTCGCGGCAGGCGATCATTACCGAGGCCGGCCCGAAGATCTCTTCTTCCAGCGCCGGGTTGGCGAGGAAGGTGGCGGCGTCGCACAGGTAGAGCGCGGCCTGGGCGGCGCAGCCCTGGCCCTCGGCACTGCCGCGCGCGACCAGCGTCAAGCCGGAGACGCCGCCGCGCTTCTCGATGGCGTCGGTGTATGCCTTATGGATGCCGGCGGTCAGCATGGTGCCGGCGCCCTTGGCCTGCAGCGCCTGGGCTGCTGCTGCCGTAAAGGCTTCCAGCTGCGGGCCGGCCAGGCCGATCACCAGGCCCGGGTTGGTGCAGAACTGGCCGACGCCCAGCACCAGCGAGTCGACGAAGGCCGGGGCCAGCGCGGCGCCTTTCTCTTCCAGCGCGCCCGGCAGCAGGAACAGCGGATTGATGCTGCTCATCTCGGCGTAGACCGGAATCGGTTCCTTGCGGGCCGCGGCGATGCGCACCAGTGCCAGGCCGCCGCCGCGCGAGCCGGTGAAGCCGACCGCCTTGATGGCCGGGTGGCCGACCAGGTCGGCGCCGATCTGATTGCCTTCGCCGATCACCATCGAGAACACGCCTTCCGGCATGCCGCAGTCCTCGGCCGCCTGGCGCACCGCCTTGGCCACCAGTTCCGAGGTGCCGAGGTGGGCGTTGTGGGCCTTGACCACGACCGGGCAGCCGGCCGCCAGCGCGGAGGCGGTGTCGCCACCGGCGACGGAAAAGGCGAGCGGGAAGTTGGAGGCGCCGAACACGGCCACCGGGCCGAGCGGGATCTTGCGCATGCGCAGGTCCGGGCGCGGCGGCGTGCGCTGGGGCAGGGCGGAGTCGAGCGTCGCTTCCAGGAAGTGGCCGTCGCGGACCACCTTGGCGAACAGGCGCAGCTGGTTGACGGTGCGTCCGCGCTCGCCTTCGAGGCGCGCGACCGGCAGGCCGGATTCCTGGGCAGCGCGTTCGATCAGCAATCCGCCGATGTCGACGATGCGGTCGGCGATGGTCTCCAGGAAGCGGGCGCGCTCCTCGAGCGGCACGGCGCGGTAGGCGTCGAAGGCCTGCTCGGCCAGCTGGCAGGCGGCGGCCAGGTCGTCGGCGCTCGCGGTGCCGAAGCCGGGTTCGATGTCGGCGCGCGTGGCCGGGTTGTGGGCGCGCAGCGTGCCGGCGCTGCCACGCACGGCCTGCCTGCCGATGATCATTTCGCCTTGGATGTTCATGAAGTCTCCTTGCTGGATAAAAAATCGCCGCCGCGACCCGTAAAGGTCGCGGCGGCGAAGAGGATGGATCGACTAACGATCGTTGCGGATCATGCGGTCAGAACGAGTACTGTGCCAGCAGCGTGTAGCGCGGACCGCTCATGAAGACCTGGCGGGTGAAGTTGCCCGCGTGCTGCTCCATGATCTGGCGCGTGTACGAGTTGGTCAGGTTGGTGGCTTCCAGGCCGACACGGAACTTGTCCGTGAAGTCGTAGAAGATCGAGCCGTCCACCTGGCCGTAAGGCGCCTGGTACAGCGGCAGGCCGTAGGCCTGGTCGTTGGTCGTGGTCGGGATCAGGAACTTGGTCGGATCCGCGTCCGGGTTGGTGTTCAGGCCGTTGGTGCCGCGGCTGCCCCACTGGGTCACGCCCAGCAGGTAGCGCGAGCGCCAGTTGTAGGCCAGGCGCATCGACAGGCCGTGCTGTTCGTACATCACCGCCAGGTTGACGGTGTGGCGCGACAGGCCCTGCAGCGGAGTCTTGCCGAACGCACGTCCATCGGTATCGCAGCCGTTGATGAACAGGTTGTAGTTGGAACTCGCGTCGTTACCCGAGCACCAGGCGTTGAAGACCGGGTTGTTCAGCTTGCGCTCGCTCGACACATAGGTCCAGCTTGCCTGGGTACCGATGCCGCGCAGCCAGTCGGGCACGAAGTCGTAGTACTGCTGGTGGGCGATCTCGAAACCGCGGGCGTAGCCCTTGGCGCCGTTGACCGGACCGGTGACCAGGAAGTTCTGCGGCTTGCCGTTGACGTCGTTCGCCGTGTACGCGTACTGCTGGGTGGTGATGATGTCCTTCAGGTCCTTGTTGAAGGCCGAGAAGGTCAGCGAACCGGCCTTGGCGAAGTACCATTCCGCGGTCAGGTCGACGTTGGTCGCGGTGGTCGGCTTCAGCTGCGGGTTGCCGTCGCTGGTGCCGCTCAGGTTGGTACCGTCGAAACGCACCGCGGTCGTGTTGCCGGCAGCGTCCTTGAAGGTCGTCTGCTGGTTCGACGCGTTCAGCGTGGTCTGCACCTGCAGCTGGTTGAAGTCCGGACGCGACAGCGACTTGGCCACGGCGAAGCGGAACTGCAGCTTGTCGCTGTACTTCATGCGCAGGTTCAGGCTCGGCAGCCAGTTGTCGTAGGAGTTCTGGGCCGACTGGGCTTGCGCGAACGCCGCGATGTTGATCAGCTTTTCCTGGCCGGTGACCGGCACGTTGGTCGGCACCGACGTGGCCGCCGGCGGCGTGAACGAGACAAAGCCGCTACCGTTGCTCTTGGTCTTCACGTAGCGCAAGCCGATATTGCCGTCGATCGGGTACTTCAGGTCGTCCCAGCCGAAGCGCAGCTGTGCGTAGGCGGCGCGGGTCTTCTCGGTCTGCGTGTTGGTCGCGGCCGGGTCGGCGTAGCTGGCCGGTTTCCAGGTGTCGCAGGTCGAGCCCTGTTCCTTGCACAGCACGTCGTGGTAGGCGTGCAGCTTGGCCCACTCCTGCGGGAAGCCGCGCACCGTCTCCTCGGTCGGGAACAGCATCGCCGGCAGGTTGTACTTGCCGTCGAAGAAGTTGTCGATGGTTTGCAGCGAGGCGCCGCCGGCGAAGCGCGGGTCGCCCAGGCGCGCCACGTGCGGAATCTGCCAGCCTTCCATCCACGGGAAGGTGATCGCTTGCCAGTTGTAGAACTTCTGGGCTCGGTTGTTCACGCCTTCGCGGTCGGCCATGCGCACGCCGAAGCGGACGTCACGCAGGACCGGATCGTCGAAGGAGAACTTGAAGTCCGACTTCCACGCCTTCTGGGTCGCCTTGGCGCGGTCCAGCGCTTCCTGGGTGTAAGCCCAGTAGTAGTTGTTCGGGTCGGCCATGTAGGCGGCCGAGCCGAGACCGATCTGCGGCACCTTGCCGCGCATGTCCATGGTCTGGTTCGGCAGGATGAAGCCGGTCGACACGTCGGCGTCGAAGCCTTCGGTGGTCGAACGCACGTGCTGGAAGTCGTTGGTCCAGGTCAGCGACGGCGACACGCGCCATTGCACGTTCAGCGCAAGGTCGCGGGTGCTCGACTCGCGCGAGTTGATCCGCTGCGAGCTGTTGAAAGGCGAACCTTTATAGGTCGGGTTCGAGATCGTGCCGCTCTGGAAGGCGCCATTGCTGTCGAAGACCGAATCCGAGCTGGCCACCTGCTGGTACCACTTGTCCTCGGCCGAGGTCACGACGTGCTCGTCGAGGTCTTCCTTGTAGCGGGTCTTGAAGTAGGTCAGTCCGGCCGTGATGTCACGGTTCGGACGCCACTGGAAGGCCGCGTAGTCGCCGCGGCGGACGCGGTCGAAGTCCTGCGAGCGGTAGCCGACGCCGAGCGGAATCCACTGGGTCTTGGAGCGGTCGTACAGCGCCGGATCCTGCGAGTTCACGTGCGGGAAGTACGGGTCCACGCCCACGCCGTCGGAACGGCTCGGGCTCTTGGCATGGGCCAGGTCGAGCAAGGCGCCGAATTCGCCGAACGCCGTGTTCCAGCGGTTCGACAGCAGCAGGGTGCCGGTCGGGGATGGTGCGCCCTTGCGCAGCGTGGAGTAGCTTTCGGACGCGCCGAGCGTGCCCTTGAAGCCTTTGTAGTCGAACGGCATGGCCGTGCGCAGGTTGACCAGGCCGGCAATGGCGCCTTCCACCTGTTCCGCGGACGGGTTCTTGTAGACGTCGACGCCGGCCATCAGCTCCGGTGCCACGTCGGCGAAGCCGAGCGAGCGGCCGCCGCCGGCCGAGAACGCGTCGCGGCCGTTGATTTCCGAACGCACGTAGGTCAGGCCGCGCACCGACACGCCCGAACCTTCGACCGACTGGCGGTTGGGGTCGCCCGCCATGTTACGGTCGATGGTGACACCCGCGATGCGTTGCAGCACCTCGGTGACCGAACGGTCCGGCAGCTTGCCGATGTCTTCGGCGACGATCGAGTCGACGACTTCGTCGGCGTCCTGTTTGAGTTTCTGGGCCGATTGCAGTGCGGCGCGTTGGCCGCTGACCACCACCACGTTGCCAGTGGTCGGGGTTGCCGCCGGAGCGGTGGTGGTGGTCTGGGCCCATGCCGCTTGGGCGTACAGGAAGGTAACCTGCGCAACCGCCGCGGCGATCGCAGTTTTCTGGAACTTCGTCACTTTGTCTCCCCCGATGAGGTATGTTTTTATCTAACAGTCTGTAACAGCCAGCACATCTGAACGTTTGATTAACACTGGTTGTTGTACGCTACCATAAAATTTTCAGACAGACATTACAAGCACGTAAGATTTGTGGTCCCGCAACATGGAATTAACAAATTTGTGGTTAAAAGCGGGAATTTATGGTGTCACATGGTGCGCGCTTTTGTAAAATAACAACACTTCGGTTTTTTGCCACTTGGCCTGTGTGCAGATGCATTTTCTCCTGCGCGGCAAGGAAAGAAGGCGCCGTCACGCCCGTGCTTCATAGACAAGCGTCAGGTCGGTGGCGTCTAGTTCTGCTGGGGCTCGCATACACGTTTGTCCTTACGTTTACGCGGCCGATACGTTGGAATAAGTGGAAATTCCCGTGTTTAGCGCCGATAACGCAACATATGTTAGCGTGAACATGTTGTGCTTGCCGATTGCGTCCGTGATCGCTTAGCATGCCTCTCCAACATTGCCAATAACGATAACAACAGCCAGGAGACCCATGCGCATTCCGATCCGCCGCAGCCGCCGCGCGTATTCCCGTATTTCCCGCCTGCTCGGCCTGTGCCTGGCGCTGGCCGCCACCGCCGGCCAGGCGGCACCGTCCGCCGGCCTGCCGCGCATCGTCACCCAGGACGGGCGCCATGCCCTGATGGTCGACGGCGCGCCCTTCCTGGTGCTGGGCGGCCAGGCCCACAACTCCAGCAACTACCCGGCGGCGCTGCCCAAGGTCTGGGCCGCCATCAAGGATGCGCACGCGAATACGCTCGAGATCCCGGTGGCCTGGGAACAGATCGAGCCGAAGGAAGGGCAGTTCGATTTTTCGTGGGTCGACACCCTGGTCGCGCAGGCGCGCCAGAACAAGGTGCGCCTGGTGCTGCTGTGGTTCGGCACCTGGAAGAACACCGGCCCGGCCTACACGCCGGCCTGGGTCAAGCTCGACAACCGGCGCTTTCCGCGCATGCTCGACAAGGATGGCAAGACCAGCTACTGCCTGTCGCCGTTCGGCGAAGCCACGCTGGCAGCGGATCGCAAGGCCTTCGTGGCGCTGATGACCCACCTGAAAAAGATCGACGGCGACCAGCGCACGGTGATCATGGTCCAGGTCGAGAACGAGGTCGGCACCTACGGCGTGGCGCGCGACTACGCGCCGCGCGCGCAGGCGGCGTTTGCCCAGCCGGTGCCTGCCGAGGTGCTGGCGCGCCAGAAGCCGCAGTCCGGCAAGGCCGCCGGCAGCTGGGCCGAGGTTTACGGCGATTACGCCGAGCAGTACTTCCACACCTGGGCCATCGCACGCTACATCGAGGAGATCGCCAAGGCCGGCCGCGCCGTCTACGACCTGCCGATGTTCGTCAACAACTCGCTGCGCGAGCCCGGCCCGCTGCCTGCGCCGCCATGGAAGTCGGATTTCGCCAGCGGCGGCCCGACCTACGACGTGATCGACATCTACAAGGCGGCCGCCCCGCACATCGACTTCGCGGCGCCGGACATCTACCTGCCGGAATCGCGCAAGGTCGCTTCCACCCTCGAGAGCTTCCAGCGCGCCGACAACCCGCTGCTGGTGCCGGAGATGGGCAACGCCGCCGGCTACGCGCGCTACCTCTACCAGATCCTGGGGCGCGGGGCGCTCGGGGTGGCGCCCTTCGGCATCGACTATGCCAGCTACAGCAATTACCCACTCGGCTCGAAATTCACCGACCGCCGCATGGTCGAACCCTTCGCCACCGTCTACGGCGTGTTCGCGCCGATGGAGCGCGCCTGGGCCCGCTGGGCTTTCGAGGGCCGCACCCGCGGCGTGGCCGAGGGCGACGACCGCAAGCCGCAGACCGTGGCGCTGGACGGCTGGAACGCCACCGTCTCGTTCCGCGAATTCCAGTTCGGCGAGCGCGAGTACCTGAAGGACAAGAACGAGTACGCGGCCGGCACCGAGACCCCGAACGGCGGCGTCGCCTTTGCCCAGCTAGGGCCGGACGAATTCGTGCTGGTCGGGCAGCAGGCGCGCGTCAAGTTTTCCGGCAGCGGCGCCAACGGCGCCAAGCCGTCGATGTTCGTGCGGGTGGAAGAGGGCCGATTCGACGGCGACGGCAAGTGGATCATGGAGCGCAACTGGAACGGCGACCAGACCGATTACGGCTTGAACCTGCCGGCCATGCCGACCTTGCTGAAGGTGAAGATGGGGACGTACACGCCGTAGAAGCCGCGTCGCTTGCGATACCCCGCCAAAAATCAACGTCGTTCCCGCGCAGGCGGGAACCCAGGTCCGGCGATCCGCTACCAACCTGGGCCCCTACCTGCGCAGGGGCGACGGTTTTACGGATCACCATTCGAGCAAACGATGCCAACACGCCGACTCATTACAACCCTGCTGGTGGCTGCAGCCATGACGGCCGGTGCCGCCAGCGCCGCGCCATCCCTGTCCGATCCCGACGCGAATGGACGCACCCGCGCCCTGTACACCTGGCTCCTGTCGATCCAAGGCAAGCAGACCCTCGCCGGCCAGCAGGACCTCACCTGGGACGACAGCGTCGACATGGCCGGCCGCGTGTTCGCCGACACCGGCAAGTATCCCGCCCTGATGGGCTACGATTTCATGAACACCGGCCAGACCGGCACACCGGGCAAACCGGCCCAGGGCCTGCACCAGGTCGACGAGGCGATCGCTTTTGCCCGCCGCGGTGGCCTGGTCACCTTCTGCTGGCACTGGCGCGATCCGGCGCTGCTGGGCACGCCCGACGCCAACCGGGCCAACTTCTACGTGCGCGAACCCGACGCGGGCAAGAACACCGGCTTCACGATCCCGGTCGCCGGCGGCCGCCTGGACACGGCCAGCGCCGCCTACCGCCAGCTCGACGCCGGCATCGACCTGGTCGCCGGCGAACTGAAACGCCTGCAAGATGCCGGCGTGAGCGTGCTATGGCGCCCGCTGCACGAGGCCTCCGGCAACAAGGGCGACGGCTGGTTCTGGTGGGGCCGTACCCGCACCGACGGCGTGGCGCAATCGCAAGCCTACATCCTGTTGTGGCGCCACATGCGCGAGCGCCTGGTGAAAGTGCACGGCTTGCACAACCTGATCTGGGTCTGGAACGGCCAGGATGCGGCCTGGTATCCCGGCGACGACGTGGTCGACATCGTCGGCTGGGACATCTACGACGACAGCGACGCCAAGGCCTACAAGTCGCAGGCGGAGGTCTACCGCAAGGCGCAGGCGATTCCGGCCCGGCCGAAGCCGGTGGCGCTGTCCGAAACCAGCTACATCCCCGACCCCGACAACATGCGCAGGGACGGCGCGCCCTGGCTCTGGTTCACGGTCTGGAACGACGCCCGCGCCGGCGCCGGCGTCGCCGCCAAGGACAATTTCTGGAGCGGCGACTACTACAACACGGCGCAGCACAAGAACAAAGTCTACCACCATCCGAATGTGATCACGCTGGACGAGTTGCCGGCATTTTTGAAAGCCCCTCAATGAAAACCCTGTCTCTCGCGCTGCTGTTGGCGGCGCTCGCGCATGCCGGCGTCGCCGGCGCGGCCAACGTGGTCGCGCCGGACAACCGCAACCTGCAATACACCGGCCGCATCGATTTCTCGAAGCCGGCGGCGCCGGTGATCTCCTGGCCTTCCACCGCGATCGCCGGCAACTTCACCGGCACCAGCCTGTCGGTCCGCCTTGACGACCAGCGCGGCAAGAATTACTTCAACGTGTTCCTGGACGGCGACCTGACCTATCCCTACGTGCTGGAAGCGGCCCAGGGCGACAAGACCTACCTGGTGGCCCAGGGCCTGGCGCCGGGCCGCCACAGCTTCCTGATCACCAAGCGCACCGAAGGCGAGGAGGGCGCCACCACCTTCCGCGGCCTGGAACTGGCCGACGGCGGCGAGCTGCTGACGCCGCCGCCGCGGCCGGCACGCCGCATCGAGTTCTTCGGCGATTCGATCACCAGCGGCATGGGCAACGAAGGCGCCGACAACGGCCGCGACGACGCCAGCAAGGACAAGAACAGCTTCATGTCGTATGCCGCGATCACGGCGCGCGCGCTGGACGCCGAGCTGCACATGACCTCGCAGAGCGGCATCGGCGTGATGATCAGCTGGTTCCCGTTCACCATGCCCGATTTCTACGACCAGCTGAGCGCGGTCGGCGACAACGACACGCGCTGGGATTTCGCGGCCTGGACGCCGGACGTCGTCGTGATCAACCTGCTCCAGAACGACAGCTGGCTGATCGGCCGCGACCACCGCCTGCAGCCCGAGCCGGACGACGAGGGGCGCATCGCCGCCTACCAGAAGTTTGTCGCGCGCGTGCGCCAGCTGTATCCAAAGGCCTACATCGTGTGTGCGCTGGGCAGCATGGAAGCCACCCGCGCCGGCTCGGCCTGGCCCGGCTACGTGACGGCGGCGGTCGAGCGCCTGCGCAAGGGCGGCGACGCCCGCATCGATACCGTGTTCTTCCCGTTCACCGGCTACGGCCAGCATCCGCGCGTGAAGCAGCACCAGGCGAATGCGGCGCGCCTGACGGCTTTTATCCGCAACAAGATGGCTTGGTAAAAATGCTATCAAACACTTGATCTCCATCAGTTCCGGTGGAGTTTGCTCGCCGGCACGCTGACACCGGCCGGGGAGCGGGTCCATACTGGCGAATGCGCGTCTTCGATGAGCTTTGCCGGGAGGACCAACGATGCGATCCATGCCATGCCAGCGCCGGGGACGGCGCGACCGGAAGGCAACCCCGCTGGCGGCGCGCCAGGCGGCGCTGCGCGATGTAGTCCGGGAAGTCTGCGATGAAGTGCAGGCGCTGCAGGAAGAGAACGCACGCCTGCGCGCCCGCCTCGAGCTGCTGCGCGACGCCACCAGCGACGGCCTGTGGGACCTCGAACTCGGCCAGCGCAAGCTGACGGATCCGGCCAACCGCTTCGTCTGGTCCGAGCAGATCGGGCGCCTGCTCGGCTACCGCGACACGCGCGACCTGCCGGACGACTTCGCCGGCTTCCTGGCGCTGCTGCACCCGGAAGACCTGGAGCCGACCAAGCTGGCCTTCACCGCCCACATCCTCGACCGCAGCGGCGCCACGCCCTACGACATCAGCTACCGGCTGCGCTGCGCCGGCGGCGAGTACCGCTGGTTCCGCGCGCTCAGCCATGCCCAGCGCGATGCCGGCGGGCGCGCGATCCGGGTGGCCGGGGCGCTCACCGACCTCACCGACCGGCGCGCCATCCTCGGCCTGAAGCGCTATGCCGAAAGCATCATCGCCAGCCTGCCGACCGGGCTGATGGTGCTCGACGAGCGGCTGGTGGTGCTGAGCGTGAACCCGGCCTTCTGCGCGATCCTCGGCCTCGATCCCGGCCCCTGCCGCCGCATGGAACGCGCGGGGCTCGATATCGGCAAGCTGCTGCCGCAGCCGGGCCTGCGGGCGCAGGCGCTGACGCTGCTGGCTTGCAGCGGCAGCCGCCACGGCATCGGCATCACCCGCGGGGACAAGCGCCTGCGGCTGGCGATGGCCGGCATCCAGCTGGCCGAGGGCGAGCGCCGGCTGCTGCTGATGGCCGAAGACGTGACCGAGGAGCAGCGCCTGCGCGACGAAGCGCGCCTGCACGCCGCGCGCCACCGCGACCAGGCCTCGCTGCTGGACAAGGCGCGCGACGCCATCATCGTGCGCGGCATCGACGGCCGCATCCAGTTCTGGAACAAGGGAGCCGAGCGCCTGTACGGCTGGACCAGCGAGGAAGTGCTCGGCCAGTGCATCGACGAGCGCATGGTGCGCGACGGCCCCGGCGCCCTGTACGCTGCCGTGCACGCCACGCTGCAGACCGGCGAGTGGCGCGGCGAGGCCGGCCAGCGCCGCAAGGACGGCGTGCGCCTGACGGTGGAGGGCCACTGGACCCTGGTGCGCGACGACGACAACCAGCCGAAGGCGATCCTGGTCATCAATACCGACGTCACCCAGCGCAAGGCCACCGACGAAAAGATCCGCAACCTGGCGCTCTACGATTCGCTCACCGGGCTGGCCAACCGCAGCCTGTTCGGCGAACGCCTGGCGGTGGCGCTGGCGCAGGCCCGGCGCGAGGAATATCCGCTGGCGATCCTGTACATGGACCTGAACCGCTTCAAGGAAATCAACGACACCCACGGCCACGGCGCCGGCGACCAGGTGCTGGTCAAGGTGGCGCGCCGCTTCCAGGCGGCGCTGCGTGCGGACGAGATCCTGGCGCGCCTGGCCGGCGACGAGTTCGTGGTGGTGGCCGAGCGCGCCGACCCCGCCACCGCCGCCCGCATTGCCGAGCGCCTGCACGAGGCGATGGCCGACCCGGTGACGCTCGGCGGCCACAGCTTCCCGGTCGGGCTGGCGATCGGCATCGCCGTGTTCCCGCGCGACGGCAGCGAGATCGACGACCTGCTCAAGCGCGCCGACATTGCCATGTACCGGGCCAAGGCGCTCGGCGGCCACGTGTTCTACCAGCCGGAGATGAGCGTCGGGCTGCGCGAGCGGATCGAGCTGGCGGGCGACCTGGGGCAGGCGCTGGCCGCCGGCACGCTGCAGCTGCATTACCAGCCGCAGGTCAGCCTGGACGACGGCGCGGCGATCGGCGCCGAAGCGCTGCTGCGCTGGCACGATCCGCAGCGCGGCTGGGTCAGCCCGGCCACCTTCATCCCGATCGCCGAGGCACGCGGCATGATCCATGCGCTCGGCAAGTGGGTGCTGGGCGAGGCCTGCCGCCAGCTGGCCGCCTGGCGCGATGCCGGCCTGGCATTCCCGGGCCGGCTGGCGATCAACCTGTCGGCACGCCAGCTGGAAGAACCGGACATCGTCGCCAGCATCCGCGGCATCGCGAGCGCGGCCGGCGTCGACGCTCGCCAGCTGGCGCTGGAACTGACCGAGAGCGCGCTGATGTCAAACGTCGAGGGCGCGATCGAGATCATGGCCACCCTCAAGGCGGACGGCTTCTCGATCGCGGTCGACGACTTCGGCACCGGCTATTCGTCGCTGGCCTACCTCAAGCAGCTGCCGGCCGACAAGCTGAAGATCGACCGCAGCTTCGTGTGCGACATGCTGACCGACCGCCACGACCACACCATCGTCACCACCATCATCGGCATGGCGCGCAACCTGGGCCTGGAAGTGATCGCCGAAGGGGTCGAGACCCAGCCGCAGGCACAGGCGCTGCGCGCGCTCGGCTGCGGCGAAGCCCAGGGCTATTACTTCGGGCGGCCGGAGGCGCCGGAGCGGTTTGCCGAGCGCTGGCTGGTGCCGCTGGCGGCCGCCATGGCTTGCGAGCCGGGCGCCGGCGGCTAGGCCGCCTTCGCGCTCACGGCCTGCGTGCGCACGAAGGTATCGTGGTCGGGCATTTTTGCCACTGCCGCCGTGATCATGTCGCGCAGGCCGGCAAAATGGCCGTGCACCTGGCGCAGGTCGTCGCCGTCGGCCAGCGGATCGTAGCGCTTCGGCACCACGCCCAGTCCCGTCATCATGGCCACGAACGAGGGCTCGGCGAAACCGTCGCGGTCGAGGATGGTGACGCGTCCGGTCTCGCGGAACAGTTCGATCTGGTGGCGCAGCGAATCCGGGATCGGCATGGCGGCGCAGTAGCGCCAGAATTCGGAATCGTCGCGCGCGGTCAGCTTGTAGTGCAGCATGATGAAGTCGCGCACCGATTCGTAGCGCACGCCCATCACGCGGTTGAATTCGTCGGCCAGCTCGGGGCGGAAATCGCGGTCCGGGAACAGTTCGACCAGCTTGCCGACCGCGGTTTCGATCAGGTTGATGCTGGTCGATTCGAGCGGCTCGACGAAGCCGGCGGACAGCCCGATCGCCACGCAGTTCTTGATCCAGGACTTGCGCCGCCGTCCGGTGACGAAGCGCAGCTGGCGCGGCTCATCGAGCGCGGCGCCGTCCAGCCCCTGCAGCAGGGTATCGCGCGCGCGTTCGTCGCTGGTGAAGGCGTTGCTGTAGACGTGGCCGTTGCCGGTGCGGTGCTGCAGCGGGATGCGCCACAGCCAGCCCGCCTCCTTTGCCGTCGAGCGGGTGTAGGGCGTCAGCCGCGGCGCCGACGCGCACGGCACGGCGAGGGCGCTGTTGCAGGGCAGCTGGGCGCTCCAGTCGTCGTAGCCGGCATGCAGCGTATCCTCGATCAGCAGGCCGCGGAAGCCGGAGCAGTCGATGAACAGGTCGCCCTCGATGCGGCGGCCGTCGCGCAGGCTCAGTGCGGTGATGAAGCCGGTCTCGGGATGCTGCTCGACCGCCGTGATCATGCCTTCGACGCGCCGGGCACCGCGTGCCACGGCATAGTCGCGCAGGTAGTTGGCGTACAGGCCGGCGTCGAAATGGAAGCCATAGGAAAAGCTGTCGGTGACGCCCGGCTGGCTCTTGTTGGGCAGGACGAATTTCAGTTCGCGCGCCATCACCGCCGGCATCGACCAGTCCTCCAGCGGCGGCATGCGCTCGAAGGCGCGCGCCAGCCGCAGCCAGTGCGTGTGCGCGGTGCGGCCGGCGAGCGGCGGACCGAAGTCGCCGAAACCGTGGAAGAAGCGGTTGCCGAGGTGGCCCCAGTCGCAGAACTCGATGCCGAGCTTGAAGGTCGCGCGGGTGCGGGCGATGAAGTCGGCCTGGTCGATGCCGAGCAGCGCATTGTAGAAACGGATCGTCGGCAGGGTGGCTTCGCCGACGCCGATGGTGCCGATGTCGGGCGACTCGACCAGGGTCACGCTGGCGTTGCCGCCGAGGCGCTGGGCGAGGGGCGCCGCCGCCATCCAGCCGGCGGTGCCGCCGCCCACGATGACGATCCGGCGGATCGTGTTGTCTTCCATGTTGTCTCCAGCTGCAGATGCATGTGGTGCATGCGTTGACGCGGGCGTCCTTGCGCCCGTCTTTACACGCCAGTGTAGAGCAGCCGATCCATGGTCGGCAACAAAAATGTTTGCGCCCAACATTGCATGTCGCGTTCCGGTAATGTGCCGGCTGGAACGAATTGTGCGCAACCCGAATATCGATTTGTCTATAATCGATCGATTCGCCTGTGGCGTTTACGCTCGCGCCCCGCCCGCATAGGGACAGGGTGCCATGACGAGAGGGAAGAATGAAGCACGTACTCGTGGTGGACGACGAAGAAGCCATCACTTATATCTTCCGGCGCTATCTCGAAGCCGCCGGTTACCGGGTCTCGACCGCACAGGACGGCGTCGAGGCGCTGGCGCTGTTCGACCAGCAGTCCTTCGATGCGATGGTGACCGACGTCCGGATGCCGCGCATGAACGGCAGTGAACTCATCCGCCACGTGCGGCCGCTGTACCCCGAGCTGCCGATCGCCGTGGTATCGGGCTATCCGATGGAAATCCAGGAACTCGGGCGCGGCTTGCGCGTGCTGTCGAAGCCGATCGAAGGCGCGGCGCTGGTGGCCGCGGTGGCCGACATGATGGCCACTGCGCGCTGAGGCGCTTTCCGGCGCCTGCGCCCGGGGTCGGGCGACAGGCTTGTCCGGACATCAGGATACCATCGTCACTTCACCAGCGACTGCAGCGCTGCCGCCACATACACCAGCGGCGCATTCCAGTTGATCGCCACCTCGTTGCTGGCATAACTGCAGGCGTCATCCAGGTAGGACAGCGCCGGCAGCGACGACGGATAAGGCGCCTGGCATCCCTGCTTGTCCTGCTGGCCCGGATTCGGGCCGCCCGCCAGCCAGCCCGGTACCGGCGCCGCAATGCCGTCGGCGACCGACGGGCGGTGGTGCGGGTGCATGGTCGAGGTGGTGCCGAAGCCGGTCACGAAGGAGATGCCCGGGCCGTTACGTCCCAGTACGTAGTCGAGTGCGGACTGCGCCGCCTGCAGGTAGGCCGGGCGCGGCTCGGCGCGGTAGGCGGCGACCAGCATCATCGCCTGGTTCAGGACCACGGCATTGCTGCCCCAGACGAAATCCTTGCGCACCATGCTGACGCGGTAGGGCGAGGCCTGCCAGCGCGCGACCAGCTTGTCGGCGTTGGCGAGCAGCGGCTGGCGCACCGCGGCGGCGTCGGACGCCGTCACCCGCGCATGCGGGCGCGCCAGCGTCACCCAGCCAAGCATGCGCACGTCGGCCCAGCCGGGTTCCGTCTGAGCGGCGTTGCCGCCGCCGGCCAGCGCCTGCGCGCGGTAGACATCCTTGCCGGTGGTTGCCAGCAGTTCGGCCGCGGCCCAGGCGAATTCGTCGTCGACGCTCTTGTCGCCGTAGTCGCCGGTCGACACGTCGGCCGGCTGCTTGTACAGCAGCGCCGGATGCGCCTTGGCCCAGGCCCAGGCGGCTTCGGCGGCAGCCAGGTAGCGTGCCGAGCGGCCCGGCTGCTGGCTGTCGAACGGCGCCAGCACGCGGCTGGCGGCCGCCATGGTCGCCGCGAAGTCGAGCGTCGCCGCGGTATTCTTCTGCACCACGTAGCGCGGCTCGGTGGCCTGGTCCGGCATCACCATGCCGTCGAAGGCCTTGTTGGTCAGCTTGTGGTACACGCCGCCGTCCTCCGGGTCCTGCATGGTCGCCATCCACTCCAGGTTCCACAGCGCTTCGTTGAGCAGGTCGGGCAGCCCGTTGCCCGATTCCGGCAGGCGCACGGCCAGCTTGTCGAACCAGCCCGGGAAGTGCTCGTAGGCCGCCAGCAGCGTGTAGGTACTGATGCCAGAATTGACGATGTACTTGTTGTAGTCGCCGGCGTCGTACCAGCCCTTGGGACTGGAGATGATGGTGCCGGCCGGGCGCTTGCTCGACGCCGCCGACGGATGGATCTCGACCCGCGTGTCCGGATGCCCGGCCGCGCGCGCATAGGCGCCGGCGACGGCGGGGGTGAGCGCGATGCCGGCGCGGTTCAGCGTGTAGGCGCGGATCGCGCCGGCGTCGAGCTCGCGGTAGGCGTCGGCGCCGACCGGGAAGGGTGCCGACTCCGGCAGGCCGGCGACCTGCAGGCGGTAGGTGCCGGGCGTACGCAAGGCCGAAAAATCGGCCAGGCGCACGTTTTCGCCGGAGGCGTCCCAGGTTGCGGGCGCGCCGAGGTCCCCTTCGAACACCTTATTGCCGCCGGCGTCGAGCACGGCGAAGCGGGCGGCGCTGCCGGCCGGCACCACGGCCAGCTTCTGCGAGGCCGGCAGGAAGCCCAGTTGGTTGATCTTGATGGCAGGGGTGCTTGCGGCGCCGGCGCCGGCGCTGCTGCCCAGCAGCAGGACGGCGGCGGCAAGGGCGTGAAGGGTGGGCCGGCGGACGGCAGCGGCTCGGGTCATCTTGTCTCCTGGTTCTTGTCTGTTATATATATTGGCGCGCACGGCAGGGCCGTATGCGCTACCATTGAAATCGATTTCAACTCAGACCCATCGTAATGCGCAGGATTATAAAAAGTCAACCGCGCATCTTATCCGGAGACATCATTTGAAGACCAAGCTGATCACCGCCGCGCTGGCCCTGGCCGCGGCCGCCACCGTCGTGCCCGCCACCGCCGCCGATCGTGTGGAACGGTTCGACCTCGCCGTCACCGTCGATGACCTGCCGGTCCACGGTCCGCTGCCTAAGGGCATGGACTGGCCGGGCATCGCGCGCGACTACATCGGGACGCTCAAGCACCATGGCGTGCCGGAGGCCTGGGGCTTCGTCAACGCCAGGCGCATCGCCGAGCAGCCTGCCAGCGAAGCCGCGCTCGACGCCTGGCGCCAGGCCGGCTACCCGCTCGGCAACCACAGCAGCAGCCACCTGGGGCTGAGCCAGGCCCCGTCACTGCAAGCCTGGCAGGACGACGTCGCCGCCGGCGAGCCGGCGATCGCGGCGCGCGTGCGTGGCCAGGACTGGAAGGTGCTGCGCTACCCGTTCCTCGACGCGGGCAAGGATCCGGCACGCCACGACGGCGCCGCCGCCTGGCTGAAAGGCCGCGGCTACCGCATCGCAGACGTCAGCATCAGCTTCGATGACTGGGCCTACACCGACACCTACGCGCGCTGCCGCAACAAGGGAGAGCAGGGCGACCAGGCCGCGATCGCGGCTATGAAGGCCGACTACCTGAAACGGGTCGACCAGACCATCGCGCGCACCCGCGCCGTCTCGCAGCGCGTGTACGGCCGCATGATCCCGCAAGTGCTGCTGACCCACCTCGGCGCCTGGAGCGCGGCCACGCTGCCCGATGTGATGGCCAGGCTGGACCGCGCCGGCGCGCGCTACGTGGCGCTGGACACGGTGCAGGGCGACGAGGCCTACCGCGCGCCGAGTCCGCGCGCCGGCGACGGCCTGCTGATGGACCGGCGTGCGCAGGATGCCGGCGTCAAGCTCGACGGCTTGCCGGCGGTGGATCCGGTGATGGCGCTGGAGGCGCTCTGCCGCTAGTACGAAAAATGCATGACGATGCACGAAAACCTTCGTTGCCGGACGTGACGCGCGCCCTTAACCTTTGCGGATCACGACTCAGCAAGGCTTTTCATGTCCGCCGTATTGCAAACACGCCAACAATTTGCCATCAAGCCCTTCGACGCCGCCCTCGGCGCGGAAGTCCTTGGCCTCGACCTGTCGCTTCCGCTGGGCGACGATGATTTCGCGCGCCTGCACCGCGCCCACCTGATGCACCATGTGCTGGTCTTCCGCGACCAGCACATCACCCCGGCCCAGCAGGTCGAATTCAGCCGCCGCTTCGGTCCGCTCCAGATCCACGTGCTGCGCCAGTTCCAGCTGCCGACCCAGCCGGAAGTCCTGATCGTCTCGAACATTCGCGAAAACGGCCAGCCGATCGGCCTCGGCGACGCCGGCCACTTCTGGCATTCCGACCTCTCCTATAAAGAGACGCCGAGCCTGGGCTCGATGCTGCACGCCCAGGAACTGCCGGCGGACGGCAGCGGCGACACCCTGTTCGCCAACCAGCACACCGCCTGGGAACAGCTGCCGGCCCACCTGCGCCGCGCGGTCGAGGGCGCGCAGGCCGAACACAGCTACCTGGCGCGCTACGCCGATCTGCAGAAGAAAAGCCCGTGGCGTCCGAACCTGACCCAGGCCCAGATCGACGAAGTGAAGCCGGTGGTGCACCCGGTGGTGCGCACCCATCCTGAAACCGGCCGCAAGGCACTGTTCGTCAGCGAGCACTTCACCACGCGCATCGTCGGCCTGCCGGAAGACGAAAGCCACGCGCTGCTGGCCGAACTGTTCGACCACAGCACCCGTCCGGAACATATCTACCGCCACCAGTGGCAGCCGCACGACATGGTGTTCTGGGACAACCGCTCGCTGATGCACCTGGCGGCCGGCTGCCCCGACGACCAGCGCCGCAAGCTGTACCGCACCACCATCGAAGGCGACGTGCCGTTCTGAGCCGCCTTTTGACCACTGCCAGCGAAAGATCACCAATGCGTTTTACCCTGACCAAACTCACCGCCACCCTGGCGCTGTCGGCCGCCGTGGCGCTGCCGTCCGCCTCCGCATTCGCCGAAGGCCAGCTGCGCGTCGCCCAGCAGTTCGGCGTCGTCTACTTGCTGCTGAACGTGGCGCAAGACCAGAAACTGATCGAAAAGCACGGCCAGCAGCTCGGCGTGCCGATCAAGGTCGAGTGGGTCCAGCTGTCCGGCGGCAGCGCCGTCAACGATGCGCTGCTGTCCGGCTCGATCGACGTGGCCGGCGCCGGCGTCGGCCCGCTCCTCACCATCTGGGACCGTACCAAGGGGCGCCAGAACGTCAAGGGCGTGGCGTCGCTCGGCAACTTCCCGTATTACCTGGTCTCGACCAACCCGAACGTCAAGACCATTGCCGACTTCAGCGACAAGGACCGCATCGCGCTGCCGGCCGTCACCGTGTCGGTGCAGTCGCGCATCCTGCAGATGGCGGCCGCCAAGCAGTGGGGCACCGGCCAGTTCACGCGCCTCGACCGCCTGACGCAATCGGTGCCGCACCCGGACGCCACCGCCGCCATCATCGCCGGCCAGACCGAGATCAACGGCCACTTCGCCACGCCGCCCTACCAGGAGCAGGAACTGGCGGGCAATCCGAAGGCCCATATCGTCCTGAATTCCTACGATGTGCAGGGCGGCCCGAGCTCGTCGACGGTGCTGTACTCCACCGAAAAATACGTCAAGAACAACCCCAAGACCTACCGCGCCTTCGTCGAGGCGCTGGACGAGGCGGCGCAGCTGATCGCCAAGAATCCGGAGCTGGCGGCCGACGCCTACCTGCGCGTCACCAAGGGCAAGATCGACCGCGCCTTCCTGCTGAAAGTGATCAAGAACCCGCAGATCCAGTTCAAGGTCGCGCCGCAGAACACGCAGGGCATGGCCACTTTCCTGCATGAGGCGGGCGCCATCAAGAACAAGCCGGCCAGCTGGCGCGATTACTTCTTCGAGCATCCGGCGCTGGCCAAGGGTAGCTGATCAAGGATTGCTGCATTCCGGTCCGGTTTCCGGGCCGTTCCACGGCACCTCATCATAAGGAACATCATCATGAACGTGCTGCCTTTCCAGGTCGTGCAGAACGAGCCGCTGCTCAAGGCACGCGGCGTTACCATCGATTACCCATCCGATCGCGGCGTGGTGCGCGCCACCCACGACGTCAGCTTCGAAGTCTGGCGCGGCGACCGCTTCGTGCTGCTGGGCCCATCCGGCTGCGGCAAGTCGACGCTGCTGAAGGCCGTCGGCGGCTTCATCGCCCCGCGCGCAGGCAGCCTGCAGCTGGACGGCAAGCCGATCCTCAAGCCGGGTCCGGACCGCATCGTCGTGTTCCAGGAATTCGACCAGCTGCCGCCGTGGAAGACCGTCAAGCAGAACGTCATGTTCCCGCTGCTGGCCGGCGGCACCCCGAAGAAGGAAGCCGAGGCGCGCGCCATGGACTGGCTGGCCAAGGTCGGCCTGGCGCCGTTCGCCGATGCCTATCCGCATACGCTGTCCGGCGGCATGAAGGCGCGCGTGGCCATTGCCCGTGCGTTGGCGATGCAGCCCGAGATCCTGCTGATGGACGAGCCGTTCGCCGCGCTCGACGCGCTGACCCGCCGGCGCATGCAGGAAGAGTTGCAGGCATTGTGGGAAGAAAGCCCGTTCACGATGCTGTTCGTGACGCACTCGATCGAGGAAGCGCTGGTGGTCGGCAACCGTATCTTGCTGCTGTCGCCGCACCCGGGCCGGGTACGGGCCGAGATCAACAGCCATCAGTTCGGCCTGCACAGTGCCGGCGGCGCCGAATTCCAGGCGACCGCTAGCCGCATCCATGGGCTGCTGTTTGGCGCTGATGGCGGTGCGCATGTCGAGGAAGCGGCGGCAGGAAGGGCGGTGCAATCATGACTGCAGGCGTGAATGTGAAATGGGAGTCGCCGGTACGGCCGGAATACGAAGTGCCGCTGGCGCCGGCACATGCCGCGGGCGTGCCAGCGGCCAGCATCGTGGCGCCGGTCTCGCCGCTGCAGCGCCTGAGGCAGGCCGGCTGGCTGCGCAAGGGCATCCTGCTGGGGCTGATCGCCGCGCTGTGGGAAGCCGTCGCCCGCTGGACCGACAACGACTTGCTGCTGCCGGGCTTCCTGCAGACCGCCAAGGCGCTGGTCGAAGGGATTGCGAGCGGCGAACTGCCGGGCTACATCGGCGTCTCGCTGGCCGTGCTGCTGCAGGGTTACCTGGCCGGCGTCCTGGGCGCCTTCCTGCTGACGACGCTGGCGATCTCGACCCGGGTCGGGCGTGATTTGCTGGAAACGCTGACCGCGATGTTCAACCCGCTGCCGGCGATCGCGCTGCTGCCGGTGGCGCTGCTGTGGTTCGGCCTAGGCAAGGGCAGCCTGATCTTCGTGCTGATGCACTCGGTGATGTGGCCGCTGGCGCTGAACACCTACGCCGGCTTCCGCTCGGTGCCGGAAACCCTGCGCATGGCCGGCCGTAACTACGGCCTCGGCAACGTGCGCATGGTGACCCAGATCCTGGTGCCGGCGGCGCTGCCGGCGATCCTGTCCGGCCTCAAGATCGGCTGGGCCTTCGCCTGGCGCACCCTGATCGCCGCCGAGCTGGTGTTCGGCACCACCTCGGGCAAGGGTGGATTGGGCTGGTACATCTTCCAGAGCCGCAACGAGCTGTCCACCGACAAGGTGTTCGCCGGGCTGGCGGCGGTGATCCTGATCGGGCTGCTGTTCGAGAATATCGTGTTCCAGCAGGTGGAGCGCCTGACGGTGCGGCGTTGGGGGATGCAAAGGTAATGCGGCAGCGTTAATGGTTAGCGAAGCAGCAGTTTGCCAGTTCGGGCCGGATACGTTAGCATCGTCGCCCCACGCATCCGCACCCGAACAGCATGAACTTCCTGAACGTCCCCTACGCAGAAAAAGACGAAGCGCGCGCGCTCGGCGCCCGCTGGAACCCCGGCAAGAAGCGCTGGTACGCGCCGAACGGCGTTGCGCTCGACGCCTTCGCCAAGTGGATGCCGAAGGAAGGCGAGGCCCCTGCCGCCGGCGGGTCCGGCAAGCCGGGCGGCGGCCGTGTCGACGCCTACGCCGCCAAGCTGGTGACCGGCTCGCTGTATGTCGAGCTGGCGCACGACTGCAATCCCTTCGAACCCTGTGCCGAATGCGCGCCGCAGCTCGCAAGCAGCGGCTGGACGGCCGCGCGCGCCAGCCTGCTGCAGTCGCTGTCCGGCCTCAAGCGCTAGCGCGGTAGCGCACCTGTCGGTCGATGCGTGCTTCGTGCACTTGGTGCGGCGGGATGGCAGATACCTGTCGACGAACAATCGCGCTCGCAACAGGCTAGCCTGCGAGGGCACCGATCCCGGCATCCTGTTCCGGCGCATACTGTCTGCTGCGGGAGCCCGCCGAACGACATTGCAGCGGCCGTTCGGGACACTGAAGGCTGCCACCACCATCCCCGCATCCGACGGTGTGCGGCTGTGCGCTTCCCACGCCAGGCCCACGCCGGCGCCCCATCAAGTTTTGCCGGCCAATCTCAGGCTGTCGTGGAGCCTGGACCAGCGGTTCCTTCTTCGATCCTCGACCATTTTCGTGAAGGCGCGCTCTTCCCGATAATGTCGGGACCGGAACGCTGCGCCTGGAACGAGCGCAGCTACCGCACATCCCATAAATACGACAAAGCTGATTTAACTGTCCTCGACGAGCCACACGCTGCGTTAGGTCTGGATGCCCCGCCCGCTTTGGACCATGGCCAGGGCAATCAAGAGCATCGATGCCAGTCCCAAAACTGACGCGATCCCCAGGAGGGCGAAGGCTACCTTTAAGGAGCGCTTGCAAGCTATTTATGTTCCTCTCATCAAGTTTCTCATCAAGGCTTGAAATTAAGCCACTCACCGATTCATTTCATAAGAATATTAATTGTTAATATTTTGTATTGATAACTTCATTACATTAGTTAACAAACCGAAGCAGCGTTTTAAGTGTACAAATCCGCCACCGATATTTTTCTAGAGAAACGGTAAATTAAATAATGCATTGTTTCTAAAGGGAATAATAAGTACTTTATTTGCTTCCAAGAAATTTAATTTTCGATCAGGTATTCGTAACTATTTCAATCGTTTAAAAAATTTATTCGATATTATTTTTTCTTGTGTGACATTTAGAGAGACTTTGGAGACGGTTGTGCGATTAAAGTGCAGGCTCTTTTCGACACTTTGGGATAAATCATGTTTTCGCACAAACTCGCTGCACAAAGACTCGCGTCGCGTCGCCAAAAAGGCCAGGGCATGACCGAGTACATCATCATCGTTGCCCTCATCGCTGTCGCGGCCATCGCCGTGACCCAGTTGTTCGGCGCCACGATCCGTAACCAGATGGCCGGTATTTCCAAAGAGGTGTCTGGTACGGATGGCAGCGCTGCGATCACCCAGGCCGGCACGGCAGCAGGCAAGGCGGTAACCGCAGCCAAGGACACCAGCAAGAACACGCTGTCCACGTTCGGCGATCAATCGACCACCGGCAAGCAATAAACGCTGTTCCCGTTCTTCATGGTCCGGCACCGCACACGACTCCGCCCTCGTCCCCGGTTCGCCCGGCAACGGGGCCAGGCACTGATTTTCGGCCTGTTCGTGCTGGTTGCCGGCCTGACCGGCGTGTTTTTCATGTTCAATACCGGCCAGCTCACAGCGGAAAAGACCAAGCTGGTCAATACCGCGGACGCCGTGGCCTACAGTGCCGCGGTGATGCATGCGCGGGCGCTGAATTTCGACGCGTACACCAACCGCGCGCTGATCGCCAACGAAGTGTTGGTTGCGCAACTGGTCAGCGTGTCGTCGTGGCTGGAATATGCGGAAGAGCACAACCAGCGCGTCACGCCATTGAATTGCACCAATGTGTATTCGGTGCCGATCGTCCTCGTGCTGGTCAAATATGAACCCTTGTGCGCGCTGATGGCGTGGCAATACGCGCAAGCGGTGATCCAGCCGGCCAAACAGGGTTTCGATGCGGTCGGGCAGGCGACGATGACGGCCACCGAGACTGCCAAGGCCGCCTTGCAAGCGTCGCAGGCGGCCATGTTCGCCGCTTTCCTGCCGGCCCGCAAAACGCTGATGCAGCAAGTGGCCGACGCCAACTATGCCGATCTCGGTCCGGTCAAGGTCGATGCCGTGCCCCTGCTCGACAATTATTCTCTTTTCGACGGCGCACCATTCATCCGGCGCTATGCCGGCAACGAGCGCACCCGCTTCAAGGCAGTCGAAGAACGCGCGGCTTTTACGGATGCATTCGTCGCCAGCCGCGGCTGGAGCGACAGCTCTCCCTGGCCATGTTTTCTTGGATTTCCCTTGCGCGGCAATGCCAGCCATACAGCCAGCACGAAACTGAATGGCTTCGATAGCTGGACCGCCAGGGATGACGGTCGATTAGGCACCGAGATCTTCGTCGTCAGGCTTTTTTCGGCCAGGTGCCGGAGCCGGACCGCGTACAACCTGGGCGACGGCAGGCAGACCGCCAGCAAGAGCGGCGGCGACTGGTATTACAGCGGCGTGCCCAGCTTCTACGATCTTTCCGCCGCCGCGCTTGGCTATACCCCGGAAAACAGCGACGCCAGCAAGCGGGACAACCCGCGGCTGCAGTTTGCCGTCCGCTTGACGCGTGGCAGTGCCGCGCTGCGCACCTCGTCCGGCACCTCGCTCGTCAAGCCGACCGGGCAAATGGCGATCTATCAAGGCGCCGAGGCCAATGACGTGATGGCTGCCGTCGCGAGTTCGGAAGTTTTCTTCGAGCGCCCCGCCGCGCGCGCCGACGGGAAGAAGGAACTGGCAAGCCTTTTCAATCCATATTGGCAAGCGCACTTGATCGGCAATTCAGCCGGGGTCAAGGCCGCAGCGCTGGCCCTGCAAAACCCATGATCCACATGACTATTTCTCGCTTCGCGACGGCGGCCGTCGCATCCGGCATGGCGCTGCATGGCGTCGCCGCGCATGCGACCACGGCATATGAAACAAGCGTCCTCAAGGCAAACCCGGCACATGTCGTCTACGGCGGCGGGGCCACGGTCAAGGTGCACCGCGCCCGGCTCGAAGGCTATTTCGAGGGCAAGCAAGGCAACGCCGCGGCGCTGGCCGCACTCAAGAAGGACGTGCAAGCCTGCATGAAATCGCTTGCCGACAGCGGCGTCAAGTTGAACCCGCCGGACGCGTGGCCCGATCACGTCACCTTCGTGCGCGAAGAGCAGTATGCCACCGCCACGCGCAAGATCACCTACAGCAGCGGCGCCACGCATGCCGTCGACATGCGCGATTGCAGCCTGCTGGCCAAGCCCTACGCCAGGGCCTTGCTGGTATCGAGCAGGGGTGTGTGCCAGATCGACCTGGCCGCGAAAAAAGCCGATGGCGAGTGCGCGCCCGACGGCCATGCGGATGCGCCGGCACCGGCTGCCGCGCCGGTGCAGCCGCCGGCCGACGTGCTCAAGCGGCTGGCCGCCAACCCCGCTTTCGCCGCAGCCATGCCCCAGATGCGCAAGGCCGCCGCGATGGCGCCCGTGCGCGGCGCCCAGCGCACGGTTGCCGGCGTGCGTTGCAACAGCTGGACACAGGGCATCGACGGCGATGGTGCCGCATCGACGTCATGCTACGCCATCGGCGGATCCTTCCTGCCGTTGCGCGCCGTCGACAAGGATGGCTTCGGTGGCCTGTTGCTCGAAAGCGGCACGCCGGAAGGCTTCCAGCTGAAGGCGGTCGAGGCGCGCCTGGACACCGAGGTCGGCGGCGCTGTGTTTGTCCCGTACATGCGCGGCGGTTTCGCGATCAATGCCGACCGGGGCACGCCATGAAGCGCCATCCCGCGCGCATCCGCCGGCCGCATAGCGGCGGCCAGGCATTGACGGAATTTGTCGTGATCGCCCTGGCGCTGGTTCCCTTGTTCCTGCTGATTCCCCTCATCGGCAAGTACCAGAGCATCAGCCACGCCACCGAGATGGCAAGCCGCTACGCGGCCTTCGAAGCGATCGCGAACAACGAAGGCATGAGCGCCTACAAGCCGCGCGCGCAGTTGGAGCAGGAAGTGCGGCGCCGCTTTTTCAGTAATTCCGATGCGCCGATCAAGACCAACGATGAAGCGGGCGACTTCAAGGCCAACCAGAACCTGATGTGGGTCGACCCGCAGGGCGAGGCGCTGATCCGGCGGTTTTCCGATGTCAGCGTCAGTTTCGGGGCCGGCAATGGCACCAGCCATGCCGACGCGATCAGCGGCGCGGACGACGGCGCGCCGTTCAATATGCCGGTGCCGCTCAAGGTTGCCGACCAAATGGCATTACACACCGGTGTCTACCGGGCCAACGTTCACGTCAAGCTGGCCAACCTGAAGGACATCGGACCGGGCTATGCATCGACCTACGAGACGTTCAAGAATATCGACCTGTCGATCTCGCGCCACACGGCCGTGGTGCCCGACACATGGACGGCGGCCGACCCCGAGCAGGTGCAATCACGCATCGACAAGACGGTTTTGTTTCCGGGCAAGATGCTGGCGAACGCCAAACCGCTCGTCAAGGCGGCGGTCATCGCCGTCCAGTCACCCGCGATACCTGACGGTAACGCGAATCCGCCCAAGCTCGGCGAGCTGGATTTCTGGCGCGATGAAGTGCCGGCGGATCGCAAGCGATGAGGGCCGGCGTGCGCGCAGTTGCGGGCCACGGCTGGCGGCACCGTATCGCGGTCGCATTGGGCATGCTGGCGCTTGGCGTCTGTGTGGCGGGCACGGGCACGCCTGGCAAGAACCTGCCGGATTGGCCGGACACGGTGCTGCCACCCGGTGCCGAGCCTTACGCCATCGGCGAGCAGCTCAACGTCAACGGCCTGCCGATGCGGCTGCGCGGGTTCACGACCGCCAGTTCGCCGGAGCTGACGGCGGCATGGTTCCGCGATCACCTGCCACGCCCGCTGGTTGAAAACCGGGCGGGCGACAGGCTCGTGCTGGGCCGTGCGAGCGGGGCGTACTACATCACGGTGCAGCTGTCGCCGCGTAAGGGTGGTACGAACGGCCTGGTCGCCGTGACCGACGTGCGCGCCAGTCTGGAGCGCCGTGCCTCGGGCTCCGCCGCCAACGAAAAACTGTTGTCAGGAATGCCTTCCGGCACCCAGGTGCTCAACGCGATGACCTCCGTCGATGGCGGGCGCAACGCCACCTTCGTCGTATTGGCCAACACGTACAGCGAGGATGTCAACCGCGAACGCGTGCAACAGCTGCTGCGCCGCGAAGGCTATGCGCTCGAACGCGAAGCGCGCGCCGCCGACGCCGGTGCCACCGCGCTGGCTGCGCTGCCGCGTGGCGCGGCGGGCGGGCGCACGATGTTCTTCCGCGGCGTTGGCCGCGAAGCGATCGCCGTCATTAGCCGCATGCCGGACAACCGGGTCGCCATTGTTCTCAACACCATTACCTCGATCGAGTCTTTTAAATGAAATACCGCCAATCTGGACACACCTCGCTGGAGTACGTCGTGGTCTGCGCGGCGCTGGCCTTCGCGCTGTTCGTGCCGATCGGCGGCGATGCAGCCAGCCCGGACAGCGCGCGCTCCGCACTCACAATCGTGCTGGATATCTTCAAGCAAGCCTACCGCGACATCAGTCACGCCATTTCTTTACCGAATTGATCATGAACCTGGAACGACTCAAACGGCTGCGCCAATTCCGGCCCGGCAGAACCTGGATCATCCTTGGTGTCGCGCTCGCCATCGGCGGCTTGGCCGCGTTTGCCGCTTCGCGTTATCTGAACAACCGCATGGAAGCGATCGAGGCCCGCACCAAGGGCAAGACCACGCAAGTGGTGGTGGCCAAGGTCGACATCGCGCGTGGGGTCAAGCTCGACAACACGAATGTGGCGATTCGCAATGTCCCTAACGAATATGCGCACTCCGTGGCGGTCACGCCGGACGATTTTCCCCGCATCGACGGCCAGCCGCTGGCCTATCCCGTCAAGGCCGGCGAGATGATCCTGTGGGGCTTGATGGAACCCCAGAAGGCGCCGACCTTCTCGGCGCGGGTGGAAGCGGGCCGCCGCGCCATGACCGTGCCGGTCGACGAGATCAATTCCATTTCCGGCCTGCTCGAACCGGGCGACATGATCGACCTGATCGCCACGGTCGACCAGAACGGCAGGAAGCTCACCTTCCCGTTGCTGCAGCGCGTGCGCGTGCTGGCCACGGGCCAGCGCCAGGTCGACGAGACCGCGGGCGACAGCGCCGCCGACAGGCGCCAGTACACCACGGTCACCATCGATACCACCCCGGCGCAGGCACAGAACCTGATCGTGGCGCGCGACATCGGCAAGCTGACCGCTTTGCTGCGCAATCCGGACGACAACCAGCCGATCGGCGCCGACGTCAACGACCTGGCGTCGCTGCTGGGCATGCAGGGCAAGCCGAAGGCCGCGGGGGGTGGCCAGGCGCGGCGCGGCGTGCCGGTCATCTACGGCAACGCCAAGGTGCCCCCCGAGGCACTGTATCTGCGTCGCACCGGCGGGCGCGCCATCGTCGATCCCGGCGCTGGCGCCGCGTCGCCCGCGAACGTGCCGGCACAGCAGGATGCGGGCAATGCGGACCAGCCCGCACCCGGCACCGTTAGCACCATCATCGGCATGCGCTGAACCATGCCGCGCGCGGCATGCAGTCTTTACTTTTCCTGATCCATGAGCCAGAACATCATCAAGCTGAACCTTCCTCCACGCCGGCTGGCGACGCTCTCGTCGCTTTCGTTGTCGATCGCCGCGGCCCTGGCCACCGCGCCCTCGCACGCGGCCGCACCGGCCGAACCGCAGCAAGCGCCGACAACCCAGGCCGGCAACCGTGCGCAGCCGGCATCGCCGCTGTTTAACGCGCCGCTCAGCGCGGCACCGGCCACGCGCGCCGTTGCCGCGCCGCCGGCAAGCGGCGCGGGCCAGCAGCCGGCAGCCGCGCCGCCGGCTGCGGCGCCGCTTGCCAGCCGCAACCCGATCACCGAGGCGGGCAGTGCCAGGGTGCGGCGGGCCGCGCCGAAGACGGTCGAGCCGTATGCGCCGATCAACGCCAACGGCGAGAGCATGCCGGTCTCGGAAATCGAACTGTTCGTGGGCGAGTCGCGTGTGTTCGCCACGCCGGGGGTGGCACGCATCGCCGTCGGCAATGGCCAGATCCTCAGCGCCAGTGCGCTGGATGGCCGCGAGACCATCGTCTTCGGCAATGGCGTGGGCGTGTCGTCGCTGTTCGTGTGGCACGAGGACGGCCGCTACCAGCGCATCAAGGTCAATATCGTGCCGGGCGAGACGGCGCGGGTGACGCGCGAAGTGGCGGCCTTCCTGCGCCATATTCCCAAGGCGACGGCGTCGGTGGTGGGCGACAAGGTGATCGTCGAGGGCGAGGAACTGTCCGACAGCGATCGCGAAAAGGTCGCCGAGCTGGCCAAGCGCTATCCGCAGATCGTCAATTTCACCAGCCAGATCGGCTGGGAGCAGACCGTGCTGATGGACGTGAAGGTCGTGGAGTTCCCCAAATCGGAGCTGCGCGAGCTGGGCCTGAAATGGAATCCGACCGGGGGCGGCGCCCTCGGCGCGATCTGGTCGCCGATCAACCGCGGCGACAACGGCGCGGCCGTGGGCGGCCGCCAGATCACCATCACGGCCCCGGCCGGCCAGCAGCCGCCGATCTCGAACATCGATCAATCGAAGGGTGTGGTCCTGCCTTCGGCGCTCACCGTGATGAGTGCCGTCAACGTGGGCCTGAATGCGCAGTTGAACCTGCTCGAGCAGAACGGCACGGCGGCGATCCTGGCCGAGCCGCAGCTGTCCACCCGCAGCGGCGGTAAATCCAGCTTTCTCGCCGGCGGCGAATTCCCCTATTCGGTGTCCAATGCCAACGGCGTGACGATCCTCTTCAAACCGTATGGGATTCGCCTCGATATCGAGCCCAAGGTGGGACGCAACGGCGTGATCCGTGCCGAGATCGATTCGGACGTGAGTTCCCTCGACACGTCGGTGAGCACGGCCAGTGGGCCGGCGCTGCTGTCGCGGCGCACCAAGACCGAATTCAACGTGCGCAGTGGCGAGACCATCGTGCTGTCCGGGCTGCTGCAGCGGACCACCAGCAACGATATCGACAAGGTGCCGGTGCTGGGCGACCTGCCCGTGCTCGGCCGGTTGTTCCGCTCCAAGCGTTTCCAGAACCGCGAGACCGAGCTGGTGGTCTTCGTCACGCCGACCGTCGTCGATACCCGCGCACCGGGCCTGGTCGAACGCGTCGAGCGCACCAAGGAAAAGCTTGGCAATCAGATGGGGCCGTCCCCCTTCCTGTCGGATCCGCTGCAGCCTGGCGCGGATGCGGGGAACGTCTTCACGCCGGCAGGCGCGCCGTCATCGGCGCCGGTCACCAACAACGCAGGGCAATAGGGGGCACGATGCTGGACATTGAAATCATTGCCGCCGATGGCGAGCCGCGTATCCTGGAAGTGCCGGATGAAGCGATCATCGGCAAGGGCGCCGAGAGCGACATCCGGCTCGAAGGCTGGCGCCTGAGCAAGGAGCACGCGCGGCTGTGCCGCACGCCGGGCGGCGTGATCGTGCAGGACCTGGGCGCGTACAGCGGCTTGTCCGTCAACGGCGCGCGCGTCGATTCGCAATTCGGGCCATTGGCCGATAGCGACGTGATCAGCGTGGGTGCCTACAAGCTGCGCGTACTCAACAGCATGCCGGAGGCGCCGCAGGTGCAGGCCGCTTCGCCCACGTCGCGTTCCAGTTCGGCGCCGGTACGCAACCGCCGCGCCACCGAGGAACTGGAACACTCGCGCCACCTTGCCGCGCAGGCCGCCGAGGCGGTGCAGGCCATGCAGTCGTCCCAGGCGCAGCAGGCGCCCGGGGCGGCGCCGGACAAGGCCCCGGCCGCGGGCTACGCACTGGTGCCCGGCAACGACCCGCGCCGCAAGGAACTGGAATTCGAGTGGCGCAAGCGCATCCATGCCAAGCTGCTTGACACGATGGACCTGCGCCGCCACGACGTGTCGAGCATGAGCGACGACCAGCTGCGCACCGAAAGCGCGGCCGTCATCCGCGCCATCCTCAGGGAAATCGACAAGGACCTGCCGCGCGAACTCGACCGCGACGTGCTGAGCCGCCAGGTGCTCGACGAGGCGGTTGGACTGGGTCCGTTGGAAGAGCTTCTGGCCGACAATACGGTCAGCGAGATCATGGTCAACCGCTACGACGAGATCTATATCGAACGCAATGGCCGCCTGTTGCGCCATCCGCTCACGTTCACCGGCGACCGTGCCGTCCTGGGCGTGATCGAACGCATCGTGGCGCCGCTGGGCCGGCGCATCGACGAGTCGTCGCCGATGGTCGATGCACGCCTGAAGGATGGCTCGCGGGTGAACGCCATCATCGCGCCGCTGGCACTGAAGGGGCCGGCGCTGACGATCCGCAAGTTTGCCGCCCGGCGCCTCACCTCGCAGGACCTCGTCGAGTTCGGCGCGCTGAGTCCGGACATGGCCGCTTTCCTGCAGATCTGCGTGGAATCGCGCAAGAACATCATCGTCTCCGGCGGCACCGGATCGGGCAAGACCACGCTGCTCAACATCCTGTCGAATTTCATTCCGTCGGGCGAACGCATCATCACGGTGGAGGACGCGGCGGAACTGAAACTGCACCACGAACACCTGATCAGCCTGGAGTCGCGCCCGCCCAACGTCGAAGGCAAGGGCGCCGTGCCGATCCGCGAGCTCGTCAAGAATACGCTGCGCATGCGGCCGGACCGCATCGTGGTCGGCGAGTGCCGCGGCGCCGAGGCCCTGGACATGCTGCAGGCAATGAACACGGGCCATGAAGGGTCGCTGACCACCCTGCACGCGAACACGCCGCGCGACGGCCTCGCCCGGCTCGAAACAATGGTGCTGATGGCCGGCATGGACCTGCCGCTGACGGCGATCCGCGAACAGATCGCCTCCGCCGTGGACGTCGTGGTGCAGCAGTCACGCTTCGCCTGCGGTTCGCGCAAGGTCACCAGCATTACCGAACTGACCGGCATGGAAAGCGGCAAGGTCCAGTTGCAGGAACTGTTCCGCTTCGTCAGCCAGGGCTACGGCAATCCGGACCAGCATGGCCTGAAACGCGTGCAGGGCTATTTCACGGGGTGCGACATGGTGCCGAATTTCTACGAGGAGCTGCGCGCCGTCGGCGGCGACCTGGACATGCACATCTTCAAGCCCACGCTGCCGCCCGGCCACGAGCAGGTGGAGCGGCGCGACTGGCGCACCCGCAGCGGCATCGACAGGCGCCGCGCGTCATGAACGATACGACCATGATCGCCGCCATCAGCGTGGTTATCGCGCTGGCGGCCGGCATGCTGACCTGGCTGGCCATCGACGTCGGCACCGGCTCGATGAAGCGCTACCGCTCCAGCTTCACGGAGCGCACCCGCTTCCAGGTGCGCGAGTTTTTCCTGTTCATCGATCCGCGCCAGCTGTTCGTGCTGAACATGGCCGGGATCGTGCTGGGTGCGCTGCTGACGTGGCTCGTGAGCGGCAGCGGTTTGCTGGCATGCGCAGTGGCCGCCGCGCTGGCGTTCTCGCCGCGGGTGCTGTACGCGCAATTGCGTGCGCGCCGCCTGCGCCAGTTCGAGGAGCAGCTGCCCGATGCCTTGATGATGCTGGCCGGCGGCATGCGCGCCGGCGCCGGTTTCGGCTCGGCACTGGCCCAGCTGGTGCAGGAAGCCCCGGCGCCGCTGGGCCAGGAATTTTCGCTGATGCTGCGCGAGCAGCGCATCGGCGTGACGCTCGAGCAAAGCCTGAACAACCTGGCGCACCGGATACCGACGCAGACCACGGTCCTGGTGGTGTCGGCCATGCGCATCGCCGCCGAAACGGGCGGCGGCCTGGCCGAAACGCTGGAGCGCACGGCCGGGACCATCCGCAGCCGCCTGCAAATGGAAGGCAAGATCCGCGCGTTGACGGCGCAGGGCAAGCTGCAGGCATGGGTGGTCGGCCTGCTGCCCGTGGGACTGGCGCTGGTGCTGGGCAAGATGGAACCGGCCGCGATGGACATGCTGTGGCATACCCGCGTGGGCTGGGCCGTTCTGGCGGTGCTGGCGGTACTCGAAGCGATGGGCGTGTACGTGATCCGCAAGATCATCGCCATCGACGTGTGACAAGCAATCGACGAGAGAACGATATGGAGATGCTGCTCGAACATGGAACCGCGCTGATCGTGGTGGTGGCGCTGGCCGCCGGCCTGTCGGTGGCCTTGCTGGCCTGGCTGCTCAGTGACGCGCTGGCCAGCGTGCCGGCGGAGGACCGCTCGTACAAGGATGCGCCGCCGCTGGGCTTTCGCCTGGTGTGGTATCCGATCCACTGGCTCAGCTATTTCATCGAACCGCTGATCTCGGCCCGGCGGCTGGCCACGATCCAGGCGCAGTTGCGCCAGGCCGGCTTGGACTACACCGTCACCGCCCCGCAGATGGCCGCGTCGCGCATCCTGGGCGGCGCCCTGGTCGCGCTGCTGTGCTGGTGGGGCCTGGGCAGCTTCGACGGCGCGCGCGCCGGCGAAGCCGGGTATTCAACGACGCTGTACCTGCAGGTGATGGGCCTGGGCGCCTTGCTGGGCTTTTTCTACCCGTCGTTCTGGCTGCGCGACCTGATGAAGGCACGGCGCAGCGAGCTGCTCAAGACCTTGCCGTTCTACCTGGACATCATCACGCTGTGCGTGGAAGCGGGCCTGAACCTGCAGGGCGCGCTCAACCAGGCCGTGGCCAAGGGCCCGAGGGGCGTTCTGCGCACGGAAATCCAGCGCGTGCTGCGCGATATCCGTGCCGGCAAGGCGCGTGCCGACGCAATGCGCGCGATGGCCGACCGCCTGAACGAGCCGAACGTCACGCACTTCATCACGGCGGTGATCCAGGCCGAACGGATGGGCATGAATCTGGGGCCGGTGCTACGCGCCCAGGCGGACCAGCGCCGTACCGAGCGTTTCGCGCGGGCCGAGAAGCTGGCCATGGAAGCGCCCGTGAAGATGCTGTTCCCGCTGATCGCGTTCATTTTTCCGTGCACCTTCATCGTGCTGTTCTTCCCGATCGTCATGAAATTCATGCATCCAGGCGTCTGACGAACCTCACCGCGAGCCCTTATGACCAACCACGACTCCGTCTCGCCCGAAGCAGCGCCGGCCGCAACGCTGCTCACCGCCAGCGGTAGCCACGCGCTGGCGGTGCGCCGTGCCGCCAGCTTTTTCAGCCGCTTCCGGGGCTTGATGCTGCGCCCGGGCCTGCCTGCCGACAGCGGCCTGCTGCTGGCCGGGTGTGCCAGCGTGCATACCGCGTTCATGCGCTTCGCGATCGACGTGCTGTATCTGGACCGTTACGGCGTGGTCCTTAAGTGCGTGCCGCGCCTGCGGCCCTGGCGCGCGAGTGCCAGCAATGCCGGACGCGCGCCCGATGGCCGGCGCCGTGTACTTGCCGCGCATACGCTGGAGCTGGCCGCGGGCAGCATCGAACGCTTGGGTGTGCGGCCCGGTGACCGGCTGGCGCATCCGTCATGGTTCGAGTCCGCCCCGGCAACGCACCCGGCCGCCGCCCCGCTGCGCCCGCGGCCGCTGCGCCAGCGCGGCGCGGCCGTGGTCGAACTGGCGGTGGTAGGACCGATCCTGACCCTGCTCGGACTTGGCTCCATCCAGTACAGCCAGCTGTTCTTCGCCAAGAACACGCTCGACCATGCCGGCTTCCTGGCGGCGCGCGCGGGCAGCACCGGCAACGCGAAGCTGGCAGCCATCGACCAGGCGTTCAAGGAAGGGCTGGTACCGATGTTCGGCGGCGGCGATACGTCCGAAAAGCTGGCCGCATCGCTGGGCGAAGTGCAGAAGGCGATGGCCGTGCCCAACCGCTATCGCATTGAAATGCTGAACCCCACAAAGGAGTCGTTCGCCGATTTCAACGACCCGGCCTTGCAGGCCGCGCTGAAAACCGGCGGCAAGCGCGTGATCGCCAACCGCTCGCTGGCGTTCAAGGGCAATGCGGTCGGACCCAGCTCCGGCCAGACCCGCCAGGATGCCAACTTGATCAAGCTGCGCATCACCTACGGCGTCAAGCCGGCGGTGCCGATCGTCGCCAGCATCTACACGGTGTACCTGAAATGGCAGGATACCGGCGGCGATGCGGTGCGCACCGCGATGATCGCCGACGGACTGGTCCCGGTGGTCACGCACGTGACGATGCAGATGCAGTCCGATGCGATCGAGCCGGACAACCCGGTGTCCTCGCCGGGCAACGGCAACGGCGGCAATCCGAGCGATCCCGGCGATCCGCCGGTGACGACCGATCCGCCGCCGGATGGCGACTGCATGCTGGGCGGTTGCAGCACACCGCCGTCCGACGGCACGCCAGGCTGGTGTCCGGTACCGATCATGGCCAACCTGAGCGCCGACACGCTGTTCGGCTTCGACCAGGCCAGGTTGACGCCGGATGGCATCGCCGCGCTCGACCAGCTCCTGCAGAGTACCAACGGCACTGCGTTCGGCACGATGACCGTCACCGGCTATACCGACCCGATCGGCACCGAAGCCTACAACCTCGACCTGTCGCGCCGGCGCGCCGAGGCGGTGCGGGATTACCTGATCTCGAAGGGGCTCAAGGTGGACCACGTCGACATCGTGGGCGCCGGCGCCGCCGACCTCGTGGTGCCGCCCGAGGCTTGTCCCGGCAAGACCGGGGCCGACCTGCAGGCCTGCTACGCGCCGAACCGCCGCGTGACCGTGGAGCTGAAGCCAAAGACCTGAAATCCGATGAGAAAAGACCGGCCGGTACCATCGCCAGACACCCTGAGATCCGACGACATGAAGACGATATCGAGACTGCGGCTGCGCGCCGCGCTGACGGCCAGCCTGCTGGCGCTGGCGGCATGGGTCCTTCCCGTGGCCAACACCCTGGCGTGCCCGGCCGGGGGCGGTACCTGTTCGATCGGCACGGAGGAGCCCGCGAGCTTGCCGCCGGCGAGGTCCCTCAACGTCGGCGCAGGCAACCCGATCAATGTCATGAGCGGCAACAAGTACCTGCGCGAAGAAGACATGCCGGCACTGCCGGGCGTGCTGGGTCTGGAGATCGTCCGCCACTACAACAGTGTCCACAGCGGCGTCCAAGCGCCGGTGGGCATCGTCGGGCGCGGCTGGAAGCTCTCGTATGAAACCCAGTTGCTGGTCGCCAGCGGCGGCATGCAGGTGGTGCAGGCCGACGGCGCCGTCAGCAACTTCAGCCGCGACGTGCTGCGCCCCTCGATGGCGACCGGCGCCAACCCCGCGAACGGCGCGATCCGCGTCGAACGCCGCAGGGGCAGGGAAGAATACGTGTGGCGCTGGGTGGATGGCCGGGAGCTCACGTTCGACCAGCGCGGCAAGCTGGTCCAGATACGGGCGGCCACCGGCGAAGTCGTGAGCCTGTTGTACGACGCCCGCGGCCTGCTGGTCAAGGTCACCGATCCGCAGGGGCGCAGCCTGCGCCTGGCCTACCTCGATCGGGAAACGGCGCGGCGCGCCGACCGCTTCCGCGGCGTGCAGGGCATCGACAGTCCGGTCGGGCGCTTTGCCTACGAGTACGGCAGCGGTGCGCCGAAGGGAAGCAGCGCCGATGCGCGGGCCCTGCTTGCGAACCTGGTCCGCGTACGCCACCCGGCCGGCGGCCAAGTGCGCGATTACCATTATGAAGATGCCCGGTTCCCGACTTACCTGACCGGCATCAGCGTTGGCGCGGAACGGTTCGCCACCTATGCATACAACGCCGCCGGCAAGGGGGTGCTGTCGACGCACGCGAACGGCAGCGACAGGGTGACGCTCGATTTCGCGCGGCCCGGCCTGACGGTCGTGACCAACAGCCTGGGCCAGGCGACCAGCTACCGCTATGCGTTGCAGGACGACGACTACCGGCTGGCCGAAGTGCGCGGCCCGGGCTGCGCATGGTGCGGGCCGGGAGACCGGCGCTACGGCTACAACCGCGCCGGCCAGCTGGTGGAAACCACCGGCCTGGATGCGCAGGGCGTGCCGCAGCAGACCGTCAAGACCGAGGTCGACTACCTCGGCCGCCCGGTGCGCGTGACGCGCGTGGTCTACGGCGCCGGCAGCGCACCCGCGCCGCGCCTGGTTGCGCGCTACGAATATGCCGACCGGCGCACCACGCAGCCCACGCTGATCGCCTGGCCGAGCGTCGTGGCGGGACGTGAAGTGCTGCGCACGATCACCTACAACGCGGCCGGCCAGCCGCTCAGCGTCACTGAGCGCGGTTGGTCGCCCGGCGCAGGCGGCGAGGCGCCCGGCGCGATCGAACGCACCACCCTGTACCGCTATCGCGTCGTCCAGGGACGCAGCCTGCTGGCCGAAATCGACGGTCCGCTGCCGAACGGGAAGACCGCGACGCCGGCCGATTCCGATATCACCCGGTTCGAGTACGACCAGGGCGGCTCGTACGTGACCCGGACCGTCGCACCCGGCAACCTGGTGACCGAAGTGCGCGAACGCGACGCGGCGCTGCGGCCGCTGGTGACGGTCAGCGCCGACGGGGTGCGCATGCTGTCGGTCGAAGAACGCCTCTCGCCGTCGGGGCAAGTGCTCAAGCGCATCGAAAGCGCATGGCTGCTGGACGACAAGGGGCGGGCCGATCCCGGCACGCGCCAGGTGAATGCACTGGAATACCGCTATGACGGGCAGGAACGGTTGCAGACCGAGCATGCGCCCGGCGGCGGCATCACGCGCTACCGTTACGACGGCGCCGGCAACCTGGCGCAGCGTATCGCGCCGGACGGCAGCAGCGTCACCCGCACCTTCGATAGCGAGCGCGGGTTGACGGCCGAGATACTTCATGGCCCGGCGGCGGGCAGCGGGGTCGCCTGGCGCTACGATGGAAAAGGCGCATCGGACGGCGGCGCCGGCGCGACCCTCGACTGGCGCTCGGGCCGTATCGAGGAGCGCTGGCCGGATGCCGGCCAGCCGTGGGCGGCAATCCACCAGCTGGGCGCAACCGACACTGCGGCCGAAGGCCTGGTCGAGGAAGTCACGCGGCCGGACGGCAGCCGGGTGCGCCGCTGGTTCGACGACTTCGGGCGCGTCGCCGCCACCCGTTCTCCCGAACAAGGCTTGCGGCTGGCGCGCTACGACAATGCCGGCAACGTGGTGGCGCTGCGCGATGGCGCCGGCACCACCACCACGGTGCGGCGCGACGCGCAGGGCCGGGCGCTGGAAGTCCGGTACCTCGACGCGGCGGGGCAGGTGCAGCAGCGCCTGGCGTTGCGCTACGCCGGCATCGTCCTGGCCGAAGAGACCCGCTACGAGCGCGGCGCCGCCGACAGCCGCATCGCGTGGCGCAGCGACGCCTGGGGCCGCATCAGCGGCAAGCAGCTCACCATCTTCGATGCGCACGGCAAGCCGGCGGCCACGCTGGCGGCCGCCAGCGACATCGACCGCGAACGCCAGGCCGTCCGCAAGACGCTGCCGTCTGGCGCCCAACTCGCCTACCACTACGATGCCGCCGGCAAGGTCACCAGCATCGAACTCGACGGCAAGCCGCTGCTGAGCGACATCCGCCATACGATGACGCTGGGCGGCCTGCGCCCCACCGCGTTCGCCTATGCCAACGGCCGGCGCAGCGAGACGCGCTACAACGCCAACGGCACGCTGGCCAGCCACCTTACCGGCACGGACCTGATCAGCGCCAACCATGATCTGGCCGGCCGCGGCACCCGCTTCCAGCGCGTGGCGGTGCCGTCGGCGGCCACGCCGCAGGCGGCGGGCGGCTGGGCGTCGGTATTCGACGGCTGGATCGGCACCGCCCACGCCGCGGCGCCGCTACCGGCGCCCATTGCCGCGCCGGTGAACGTGACCTACGACACGCACGGCAGACTGGTGCGCGAGCAGCGCGGTGGGCACGATGCATTCGCCGTCGAGTACGACAGCCTGGGCAACCGTGGCGGCGCGTCGGCGGCGCGCGTCGACGGCATCGGCAACGTGCTGGCGTCCGGCAAGCTGCGCCTTGCCTACAACGCCGCCGGTGAATTGCAGCGCGTGACCGACGAGCGCGGCGTCGAGCGCGCGGCCTATCGCTACGACGCCGGCGGCCACCGCATCGCCAAGCAGGCGGGCGGCGAGACGCGCTATTTCCTGTACGACGACGGTCAATTGCTTGCGGAAGCGGATGCGTCTGGGCGCATCGTGGCCGAATACGTGTACCTGGGGCGCCGGCCTGTCGCGCGCCTGCGCCACGACGGCGGCACGCGCAGCTGGCTGCCGGGAATGCGGCCTCGGCCGGTCATCGAGTACCTGCACACCGACCAGCGCGACGCGGTGGACACCGTGACCGATGCCGATGGCCGCCTCCTGTGGCGCGGCCAGCTCGATGCGTTCGGCGTGCTGCTTGCCGAGTCGGGCGCCGCGGGCAGCGTGCCGCTGCGCCTGGCCGGGCAGTACGCCGACAAGGAAACCGGGCTGTACTACAACGTCCATCGCTACTACGATCCGGCGCAGGGGCGCTATCTGCAGGCCGACCCGCTGGGGCTGGCAGCCGGGCTGAACATGTATGCGTATACCGGCAACGATCCGCTCAACAAGACCGATCCGCTGGGGCTCAAGGTGGAGCCGGATGATGGCTGGGGCGACATCGTGCGGCCCTGGCTGTTCGGTACTTTCGTGCATTCGAAGTTCGCGAATCAGGTCAGACTCTTCGGTTCGGGCTGGGGGGCCAATGATGGACGCAGCGGTACCTGGAAAGACCTGCGCCCCGATGCCTATTACGTCGATCCGAAGAGCAACGCGGCGAACTATACCGGAACGCTCTGGGAATTGAAGCCCATATCTTGGGAGTCAGGAAAAAAATACGAGGATGGCCTAAACGAGGTTGACGAATACATAAGTAAGGCCAAGAGCGGATGCTGGAGCGCCGGTTCCAGCAGCTCGCTGCGCAAGAGACTCAAACCCGATGAAGTATTCATGGGCAACGCCACTTATGAAGTAAAGTATGTCGCCGATGCGAAGGATAAGTCAGGCCTGATTTTTTATACCAAGAAGAAGCTCGAGACGAAACCGGAACCGCAAACTGTTCCGGCCCCGTCACTGTCCAAGAAGGACGCCGACGAGCTGGCCAGACAGATGCAGGCGGTGCGTGTTCAGGGCAAGAAGGAAGGATGGTCAACGGCGCAGGAGATCGGCATGGTGGTATTGATCGGCATTGCCATCGCCTTGGCCCTCGCTGTCGCTATCTTCCCAGCGACGGTCGCCGCGATCATTGCCTCGATCGGCGGCGCGATCACCGCCGCGGTATCGGGTGAGATAGGCTTGATGGCGGCGCTCGCCGCCGTCTTCGCGTTCGGTCCGAGCGTGGCTGCGGCCGCGGAAACCAAAGGCAAGGAAAAGGAGCAGGGATTGCTGGGTGGCGCGATTGACTGGTTCAAGAGCTGGTTCTGAGAGCGCAGCGGCATTAACAAAGGACTTATGACAACCAAGAAATTTGAAGCGTTCGCGCACATCTTGCGCGAAGTGCTATCCCATGACGCCGGCAAGCTGTTCGATTTCCAGTTGGCGTTGATGCAGCGTGAGATTGGCGAGGGATGGTGGGCATTTTATTCCCAGGAAATTTTGTTCAAGGACCTGTTGCCAGCGCCACTGATCAACGAACTGGGCCGGCAATATGCGGTCGAAAACCTGCGTTGCGAGATCTGGCGGGATGTCTCCCAGAGCGCCTGGCGCGGATTTGGTCAGGCGAATTCCAACTACCATTCCGTTCTACTTACGCAATGGACCGAGCAGCCGGAGGCCCTGGCGGAATACCGTAATTTTCTCGACGTGGGGGCACTCGATACGAGCATGGCTTCAACGCCGGATCCGCTCGACCGCACCGCCAACAGCGTGTTGAGGCATCGCATCGAGACAGAACATAAACATTGGTTGTATGAACTCGAGGCCAACGCGACGGACTCGTACGTGGAGGCGGCGGCGCAAGGCGTGCTGACGCCCCCATTAATCGTTCGCGAACTGGCGCCTGCCACGCCGCTTCGCGATATGAGCGAGGCGCTCGCGGACGACACGCAGTACTGGAGAGCCGTGCACCAGGAGCGCTGGCGCGTAGCCATGAATGCCAACGAATTCAAGGCGTTCACCAAGCCGGACGAAAATCTTCGACTGATGGCGGCACTGGCCCCAGACTTTCCTTACGCCGCGCACCTGAGCTCGGCCAAGCGGCTGGTTTTCGTCCAGCAGGGCGACGGACCGCTGGCCTGGGCGCTAATGATCGACAAGACCGACGGCAGCACGACCTATCGCTACCCGCCCAAGCTCATCCTGATCAACCGCGCACAGACAAAAAAGCTCAAAGATGACGACATCCTCTACATGAATGTGATCGGCAAATCGTTTGTCAGTCACATCGACGGCGCGCGCTGCCTCGAAACGGAATTGCTGTTCCACCTGCCGCGCAGCCGCCGCCTGATCGCGTTTTATGCGCCGTTCGTCCAGCAGGCGTTGAGTCGTGTAGGTAGTTGAGGCACGTGCGTCTGGTTGTCTATCTCGGGCACACCGCTTTGCAGTGGCTTGGGCTTCGTTGCCCACATCAATCATCGCCGTGGTCTTTGCGCTCGCGACGAACGTGGCCGCGGTAGCGGAAAGCAAGAGTATGGAAAAGGAACAGGGTTGCTGGATGGCGCGATCGACTGGTTCAAGAGCTGGTTGTGAGCGCACGGCGGCATCAAGAAAGGGCTTGTGAGAACAAAGAAATTCGAATCGTTCGCGCACATCCTGCGCGAAGTGCTATCCCATGACGCCGGCAAGCTGTTCGATTTCCAGTTGGCTTTGATGGAGCTTGAGGTTGGCGAAGGATGGCGGGCATTTCATACTCAGGAAATTTTGTTCAAGGAGAAATTGCCGCCACCACTAATCAATGAATTGGGGAGGCAGTACGCAATAGAGCGCTTGCGAGTGGAGATCTGGGAAAATTTGGGCCCACAGGTCTTCAGTTACGATTCCCCCTTGCTTACAGAATGGCGCGAACATCCGGAGACCCTGGCGGGGGCCCGCAATTTCCTCAATGTGGGCGAACTCGATACGGGCCCGGCGCCAACGCCGAATCCGCTCGATCGCACCGCCAACGACGTGTTGCGGCAGCGTATCGAGAGGGACCATAAACACTGGTGGTATGAAAGCCGCGTCAATATGCTGGCTTGGTACTTGGCGTCGTCCGCGCATGCGACGCTGACACCGCCACTACTCATATGGGAACCGGAGTTCGATACGCCGGTTCGCGACATGACCGTGGCGCTCGCGGACGACAGAGGGTACTGGAAAGCCGTGTATCAGGAACGCTCCCTTGTAGTCATGAATGCCAACGAATTCAAGGCATTCACGGAGCCGGACGAAAATCTTCGCCTGATGGCGGCACTGGCCCCGGACTTCCCTTACGCCGCGCACCTGAGCACAGGCAAGCGGCTGGTTTTCGTCCAGCAGGGCGACGGGCTGCTGGCCTGGGCGCTGATGATCGAAAAGACCGACGGTAGCATGACCTACCGCTACCCGCCCAAGCTCATCCTGATCAGCCGCGAACAAACGAAAAAGCTCAAGGATGACGACATCCTCTACATGAATGTAATCGGCAAATGGTTTGTCAGCTACAGCTACGGCGCGCGCTGCCTCGAGACGGAATTGCTGTTCCATTTGCCGCGCAGCCGCCGCCTGATCGCGTTTTATGCGCCGTTCGTCCAGCAGGCGTTGAGTCGGGTAGGTAGTTGAGGAACATGCGTTTGGTTGTCTATCTCGAGCACACCGCTTTCGCGCTCTGTATGGGCATGGTTACAGCCGCGGGAACCAAGGGTAAGGAAAAGGAGCAGGCGTTGCTGGATGTGCTGACCGACTGGTTCCACAGCTGGTTTCGAGTGCATGGTCGCATCGACCGTGAAAGGATTTATGGTAAATATGACTTGCAAATCGTTCGCGCACAGCCTGCGCGAAGTACTGTCGAATGACGCCGACAAGTTGTTCGAGTTCCAGTTGGCGTTGATGGAACGCGAAATTGCCGAGGGATGGCGGGTCTTCTATGCCAAGGAGATTTTGTTCAAAGAGGTGTTGCCGGCGCCACTCATCAACGAGGTAGGCAAGTTGTACGCCGTGGAGCAACTGCGCTGCGAGATCTGGCGTGATCTAGACCAGATGGCATGGCGCGGTTTCGGCCAGATCGGTTCCAACTATCGTTCCACCTTACTCACGCACTGGTCCGAGCATCCGGAAATCCTAAAGGAATACCGCAATTTCCTGCATGTCGGCGCACTCGACACCAGCGGCGCGTTCACGCCGGATCCCCTCGACCATACCGCCAATGCCGTGTTGCGACAGCGTATCGAGACGGAACATAAACATTGGATGCATGAACTTGAGGCCAAACTGAATGACTGGTACGTGGAGGTAGCGGCGCACGGGGTGCTGACGCCGCCATTGGTTGTTCGGGAACTGGAGCCCGCCACGCCGCTTCGCGATATGAGCATAGCGCTCGTGGACGACACGCAATACTGGAGAGCGGTGCACCAGGGGCGCTGGCGCGTGGCCCTGAATGCCAACGAGTTCAAGGCATTCACCAAGCCGGACGAAAATGTTCGCTTGATGGCGGCAATGGCCCCGGACTTCCCTTATGCCGCAGACTTGAGTACGGGCAAGCGACTGGTTTTCGTCCAGCAAGGTGACGGGCCGCTGGCCTGGGCGCTGATGATCGACAAGACCGACGGCAGCACGACCTACCGCCGACCGCCCAAGCTCATATTAATCAGCCGCACGCAAACGAAAAAGCTCAAGGATGCCGACATCCTCTACATGAGTGTAGTCGGCAAATGGTTTGTCAGTTACAACAATGGCGCGCGCTGCATCGAAACGGAATTGCTGTTCCACCTGCCGCGCAGCCGCAGCCTGATCGCGTTTTATGCGCCGTTCGTCCAGCAAGCACTGGAGTGTGCAGGCAGCTGACTGCAGCTCGAGTCCACCGCTTTGAACATCAGTGCTGGGAAGCCGACGGGTCGCTGTTCCGTTTGGTTGTCTGATGAGTTTGTATTAATGTATTCCGTGTTCCTGGCGGTATTCAGAAAAGAAAGGATGCATGGCAAACGAGAAATCTGAATCGTTCGCGCACAGCCTGCGCGAAGTGCTGTCGAACGACGCCGACAAGTTGTTCGATTTCCAGTTGGCGTTGATGGAACGCGAAATTGACGACGGATGGCGCGTCTTCTATGCCAAGGAGATTTTGTTCAAAGAGGTGTTGCCGGCGCCACTTATCAACGAGGTGGGCAAGTTGTACGCCGTGGAGCAACTGCGCTGCGAGATCTGGCGTGATCTGGACCAGATGGCATGGCGCGGTTTCGGCCAGACCGGTTCCAACTACCGTTCCACCTTACTCGCGCACTGGTCCGAGCATCCGGAAACCCTAAAGGAATACCGCAATTTCCTCCATGTCGGCTCACTCGACACCAGCGGTGCGTTCACGCCCGATCCGCTCGACCATACTGCGAATGCCGTGTTGAGGCAGCGTATCGAGACGGAACATAAACATTGGATGTATGAACTCGAGGCCATGATGAACGACTGGTACGTGGAGGCATCGGCGCAAGGCGTGCTGACGCCGTCATTAATCGGTTGGGACCAGGCACCTGCCGCGCCGATTCGCGATATGAGCAAGGCGCTCGTGGACGACAAGCAGTACTGGAGAACGGTGCACCAGGAACGCTGGAGTGTGGCCGGGAATGCCAACGAGTTCAAGGCATTCATCAAGCCCGACGAAAATCTTCGCCTGATGGCGGCAATGGCCCCGGATTTCCCTTACGCCGCGCACCTGAGCACGGGCAAGCGACTGGTTTTCGTCCAGCAAGGCGACGGGCCGCTGGCCTGGGCGCTGATGATCGACAAGACCGACGGCAGCACGACCTACCGCTACCCGCCCAAGCTCATCCTGATCAGACGCACGCAAACGAAAAAGCTCAAGGATGCCGACATCCTCTACATGAATGTGCTCGGCAAGTCGTTTGTCAGCCACATCGACGGCGCCCGCTGCCTCGAGATGGAATTGCTGTTCCACCTGCCGCGCAGCCGCCGCCTGATCGCGTTTTATGCGCCGTTCGTTCAGCAGGCGTTGCGTCATGTGAGTAGTTGAGGAACGTGCGGTTCGACGGCTTCCAGGGTAAGTCGGCCGTGCACAACGCGCCACGTCCCATGGAGGTATGATGGTGCCCCGGTTCGCCAGGCGCGACACACCATGGAGGGCAGCACGCATGAAAACGGCAACATTGGAAGGCAAGGTCGCCATCGTCACCGGCGGCGGGCGCGGACTTGGACACGCGATGACCCTGGGCCTGGCCCGCGCCGGCGCCAGCGTCGTCGTCTCGGCCGCGCGCCAGAGCGACGAGGTGCGCGCCGTTGCCGACGCCATCAACGCCGAGCTGGGCGCGCGCCGCGTGCTGGCATTGCAGGCCGACGTGACCCAGGAAGCCGATTGCCGGCGCCTGGTGGACGAAGCGATTGCCGCCTTCGGCGGCCTGCACATCCTGGTCAACAACGCCGGCCGCGGGATGAAATTCGTCAGCCCGACCTTCCTGACCGAACCGACGCGGTTCTGGGAAGTCGACGCCGACACCTGGCGCACCATCGTCGACACCAACGTCAACGGCCCGTTCCTGATGGCCAGGGCGGCGGTGCCGCACCTGTTGCGCCAGGGCTGGGGCCGGGTCATCAATATCACCATGAACCACGAGACCATGCGCCGTGCCGGCTTTTCGCCCTACGGTCCGTCCAAGGCCGCGCTCGAATCCGAGACCGTGATCTGGGCCCAGGACCTGGCCGGCACCGGGGTCACCGTCAACGGGCTGCTGCCCGGCGGCGCCACCGATACCGGCATGATCCCGGATGGCGTACCCGATGCCGTGCGCAGCCAGCTGCTGCGCCCGGAAGTAATGGTCGAGCCGCTGCTGTGGCTGGCCTCGGACGCGTCCGCGGCGACCACCGGCGCGCGCCTGAATGCGGCGCGCTGGGACGCCGCGCTACCCGCGGAGCAGGCTGCGGCAGCCGCGCTGGAAAACGCGGGCTGGGCCAACGGGGCCGCGCGCTGAGCGGCCAACCGGTCAGCGCGCCGCGCTGCCCATCACGTTCAATACTGCCAGCGTCATGGCCTGGGCGGCGGTCTTGATCGACGGCTCCGGCACCGGCGCATAGAAGGGCGAATGGTTGAACGCGACCGGCTTGCCGCCGGGGCGCGCCGCTTCCGCCACCGCTTCCGGCGCGTACACGCCGGTAAAGAAGAACATCGACGGAATGCCCTGGTCGGCGTAGGCCGAAAAGTCCTCGCTGGCGGTCATGGCCGGCATGCGCTGCGCCTTGTCGGCGCCGAAGGCATCCTTGAACACGGCTTCGGTCCGGCGCACCAGCTCGTCGTTGTTGACGATGGCGGCGCCACCCGGAATGATCTGGACGTCGGGCGCCGGTGCGCCGGCCATCGCGGCGGAGGCGTTGGCGACGCGCCGGATGCCGTCCAGCAGCTTGGCGCGCACCTCGGGGCTGTACGAGCGGATCGTGCCGCGGACCTGCACGTTGTCCGGAATGATGTTGCCGACCGTGCCGCCCTGGATGGCGCCGATGGTCACCACGCCGAACTCCTTCGGATCCTTTTCGCGGCTGACCACGGTCTGGACGTCGACCACGAAGCGCGCCGCGATCGCGATCGGATCGAGCGCCTTGTCGGGCGCCGAGCCGTGGCCGCCGCGGCCCTTGAACTGGATCTCGAGGGCGTCCGAATTCGACGATACCGGTCCGCTGTTGAAGCCGACCGTGCCGTAGGCCAGCGGCCAGGAATGCAGGGCGAAGGCGTAGTCCGGCTTCGGGAAGCGCGTGAACAGGCCGTCGGCCAGCATCGCCTTGGCGCCGCGGACGACTTCCTCGGCCGGCTGGGCGATGAAGACCAGGGTGCCGTGCCACTGCGGTTTCAGCTCCGTCAGCGTACGCGCCGTGCCGAGCCAGCTCGCCATGTGGACGTCGTGGCCGCAGCTGTGGGTGACAAAATTGTCGTCTGCCTTCGTACGGGCGCGGCTGGCGTAGGGCAGGCCGGTCTTTTCTTCCATCGGCAGGCCGTCCAGTTCCGTGCGTACCAGCACGGTCGGGCCGGCGCCGTTCTTCAGCACCGCCACCACGCCGGTTTGCCCCACCTGTTCGGTCACCGTGAACCCGAGCTTGCGCATCTCGGCGGCCAGCTTGGCCGCGGTACGGGTTTCCTGGAACGCGATTTCCGGATGGGCGTGCAGGTCCTTGTAGGTGGCGTCCAGCCACGGGTACATGGCGCTGACGCGGGTGGCGACTTCGGTCTTGAGCGGGGCTGCTGTTTGAGCGAGGGCGGCGAGGGACAGCAGCGACAGCGAGACTGCCGCGGCAAGGCGGGCGACGACGGGATGGTTCAAGCTTGCCTCTCTACGATGAAGTAAGAGGCAAGCGTAGCACGGCGCTTACAGGATGGCCATCACGGGGCCGGCATCACCAGCACCTGCAGCCCCGACGGCGTCTCCGGCGCATGGTAGACGCGCTGGGTCGCCTTCTTGAAGTCTTCCGGTTTCGCTTTCGGGATGGAGACGAAAGTCTGCGGATTCAGGTCGACCAGCGGGAACCACGAACTCTGCACCTGCACCATGATGCGGTGGCCGCGGCGGAAGGTGTGGTTGACGTCGCCCAGGTGGTAGCTGATGGCTTCCACCTTGCCCGGCACGAAGGGTTCCGGCTTCTCGAAGCTGTTGCGGAACTTGCCGCGTAGCGGGTTGCCGCGCACCAGCATCTGGTAGCCGGCCATCGGCGAGGACGGCGTGCCGATGTCATGGCCGCGTTCCGCCGCCTCGCCACCCGGATACTCGGACGGGTAGACGTCGATCAGCTTGACCACCCAGTCGGCGTCGGTGCCGGTGGTCGACACGAACAGCTTGGGCGTGACCGGGCCGGCGATCGTCACGTCCTGGTCCAGCACCTCGCTCTGGTACACCAGCACGTCCGAGCGCGAAGACGCGAAGCGCTGGTCGGACACCATGTACTCCTGCGGCACGTCGGTGACCGCGTAGCCGACGAAAGGCACCGGCTTCTTCGGATCGGCCACGTATTCATCGTACGGCGCATTTGCCGATGCCGCGGCGGCCGGCTGCTGCCAGCTCAACTTGCCGTTGGCGCCGAAATACAGCGTGCGCGGCTTGGCCGGCACGGGCGGCCAGGCGCTGTACTGGCGCCAGACGTTGGAACCGGTCTCGAAAGCCGTTACCTCGGCGATCGGCCGCGCAGGCTTGATGCCCTTCAGCTGCTGTTCGAAGAACGGAAACTGGATGTTGGCGCGGAAGTCCTCGCCGGTCTTGCGGTCGAACGAGACCCGGCCCAGGCGCTTGCCATCCAGGCCTGCCCAGCCGCCGTGCACCCACGGGCCGATCACCAGGCCGTTGAAGATGCCCGGGTTGTTCTTCTTGATCGCGTGGTAGGTCGTGAACGGCCCTTGCGGGTCTTCGGCGTCGAACCAGCCGCCGACGGTCAGCACCGCCGCCTTGATGTTCTTCAGGTGTGGGGCGATGGAGCGGATCTTCCAGAAGTCGTCATAGGTATCGTGGTCGATGGTCGGCGCCAGCAGGGCGCGTTGGTTGTCGGTCAGCGTGCCCAGGATGTTCTGCATCGTCAGGTGCTGCAGGAAGAAGTCGTAGCCGTCGGCGGTGCCGTAGTCGAAGGCGCTGCGGGTCTTGGGCAGCGGCGTCGGGTTCTGCTGCTCGGTGAACGAGGCGTAGAAACCGAAGTTCGCCGCCAGCATGAACGCGCCGCCATGGTAGGAGTCGTCGCCCATGTACAGGTCGGTCACCGGCGCCTGCGGCGAGGCGGCCTTGATCGCCGGATGCGAATCGATAATGCTGCTTGAAGTATAGAAGCCCGGGTAGCTGATGCCGTAGATGCCGGCCTTGCCGTTGTTGTTGGGGACGTGCTTGAGCAGCCATTCCATGGTGTCGTACATGTCCTGGCTTTCGGTGCCCGCGCCGGCGGCGCGCTTGACGTCCTTGCCGTGCGGAGTCATCTCGACCCATTTGCCCTCGGACATGTAGCGGCCGCGCACATCCTGCTTGACGAAGATGTAGCCGGCGTCCTCGAACTCTTTCGACGGGCCGATCTGCTTCGGGAACCAGTCGACGCCGTAGTGGCGCTCGCCGTCCGCGAACACGCCCACGCTGTACGGCGTGCGGTTGATCAGGAACGGGTAGGACCTGGCGCTGTTCTTCGGCACGTAGACGACGGTGAACAGGCGGGTGCCGTCGCGCATCGGGATGCGGTACTCGTACTTGGTGTAGGTCTCGCGCAGGTCGCGTTGCGGGGCCGGAGCCGGGTCGGCTGCGGCTGCGGAATCGGCGGCGGATGCAGCGGCAAACGGCGCGCCGAAGGCGAGCGACAGCATCAGGGTCAGAACGGGAAGAGGGCGGCGGATCATGGGTTCCTTGGACGCAGAAAAGGCGGAAAGACGGGCGAAAAAGCGAGTATATGTCTTAGTAGCAATGTTCGCCACATGCCGATGGTATTGACGCGCGCACAATAGCGGATGCGGTACGAATCGCTTTGTCAAAGGCGTTCATAATCGGATGCATTACATCGGAGACAACGCATGGACCCCGCACCGCGCCCGCGCACACCGAAACGACGGACCCGCCTGATCGTGCTGGCCGTGCTGGTATTGCTCGCGGTCGCCGCCTTCGCCATCATGTGGCGGCCCGCGATCGAGGCGCAGACCGCGGCGCCGGTCTTCGACGCGGCCACCATCGAGCGCGGCCAGCGCCTGGCGATGGTCGGCACCTGCGCCGCCTGCCACACGATCGACCCCTCCCGTCCCTATGCCGGCGGCTTCGCGCTGGCCACGCCTTTCGGCACCGTCCACAGCACCAACATCACGCCCGACGCCCGTACCGGCATCGGCCAGTGGAGCGAAGCGGCCTTTACGCGCGCGCTGCGCGAGGGCGTATCGCGCGACGGCCACCTGCTGTATCCGGCCTTCCCCTACGACCACTACACGAAGCTGGCCCAGGACGACATCCGCGCCATGTACGCCTACTTCATGACGCGTCCGGCGCTGGAGGCACCGGCCCACCAGAACGCCATGACCTTCCCGTTCGGCTTCCGCCCACTGGTCGCGTTCTGGAACATCCTGTACCTGAAGCGCGAGCCATGGCAGCCGGTCGCCGGCCAGAGCGCCGAATGGAACCGCGGCGCCTACCTGTCCGTCGCGCTGGCCCACTGCACCGCCTGCCACACGCCGCGGACCAAGCTGGGCGGCACCGACTTCAGCCGCCACCTCGACGGCGGCGAAGCCGAAGGCTGGTACGTGCCGGCGCTGAACGAACATAATCCGTCGCCGATTCCCTGGACGCGCGACCACCTGGCCGAATACCTGCGCACCGGGATCGCGCCCGACCACGCGGTCGCCGGCGGGCCGATGCAGGCCTCGGTCGAGAACCTGCGCCTGGCCGACCCGAAGGATATCGACGCCATCGCCACCTACATCCACAGCTACCTGGCCAAGGCGCCACCGCGCCGGACCCGGGCCGCCATGCCGGGCAGCTTGCCGGCACCCACGGCCAACGACCCGGACCTTCAGCGTATGCAGCTGGGCTACAGCGTTTACGCGAATAGCTGCGCGCGCTGCCATGACGTGGGGCGCGACGCCACCTCGGGCGCGGCGCTGCAGCTGCAGAAGGCGGTGGCGCTGTACGACCCCGATCCGCGCAGCCTGATCCACATCGTGGTTGAGGGCATCGCGCCGCCGGACGGCGAGCCGGCGCGCTGGATGCCCGGCTTCGCCACCATCCTCACCGACGAGCAAACCGGCGCGCTGGCGGCCTACCTGCGCCGCTACGGCGCCGGCCAGCCGCAGTGGGAGCACATCGAAGACCAGGTCAAGAAAGCGAAGCAGCCATGACGACATACCACCTGCGCGTGAACGGCCGCGACCACGCCGTCGACACCGATCCGGACACGCCGCTATTATATGTGCTGCGCAACGACCTGCAGCTGAACGGCGCCAAGTTCGGCTGCGGCCTGGGCCAGTGCGGCGCCTGCACCGTGACCCTCGGCGGCGAATCGGTGATGTCCTGCCTGGTGCCGGTGTCGGTGGTCGGCAAGCGCGCGGTCGGCACCGTCGAAGGCCTGGGAACGGCCAAGACGCCCGGCGTGCTGCAGCAGGCCTTCATCGCCGAGCAGGCGGCGCAGTGCGGCTACTGCATCGCCGGCATGATGATGCGCGCCGAAAGCCTGCTGGCAAAGAACCCGAAACCGACCGACGCCCAGATCCGCCAGCACATGATGCCGAACCTGTGCCGCTGCGGCACCCACATGCGCATCCTGCGCGCGGTGCGGCGCGCCGCCGATGCGCTGCCGGCGCAGGGAGGCAAGGCATGACGGCCGGCCTGGAAAGCCCGCGCCGCCGCCAACTGCTGGCCGCCGCCGGGTCGCTGACGGTGGTGTTCACGATCGGGCCGGCCTGGGCGCAGGACGAGACCCCGATGAACAAGGGCAAGCTGCCCGGCAGCCTGGAGAAGGAACCGTGGCTGGACGCCTGGATCCGCATCGACGCCGACAACCGCATCACGGTCTTCACCGGCAAGGCCGAACTGGGGCAGGGCATCAAGACGGCGCTGCTGCAGGTGGCGGCCGAAGAGCTGTTGGTGGCGCCCGGCCGCATCACGCTGGTCACCGCCGACACCGCGCGCACCCCGAACGAGGGCTATACGGCAGGCAGCCACTCGATGCAGGACAGCGGCACCGCGCTGCGCCATGCGGCGGCCCAGGTGCGCCAGATACTGGGTGAACTGGCGGCCAAGCGTTTCGGTATCGGCGCCCCGGCGGTGACGGTGCGCGACGGGGTATTCCAGGCGCCGGACGGACGGCGCGCCAGCTACGGCGAGCTGCTCGCCGGCCAGCAGCTGCACCTGCGCTGCAACCCGGCCATTCCGGTGCGGGGGCCGGAAGGCCACACGGTGTCCGGCAAGCCGCTGCAGCGCATCGACATCCCGGCCAAGGTAACGGGCGGGCCGGCCTACGTGCAGGACCTGCGCCTGCCGAACATGGTGCACGGGCGCGTGGTGCGGCCGCCGACGCCGGGTGCGCGCCTGCTCGATGTCGACACCGCGGCCGTCGCGCGCCTGCCGGGCGTATTGAAAGTGGTGCGCGACGGCCGCTTCCTGGCCGTGATCGCCGATGGTGAGTACCGCGCCGTCAAGGCCGCGGCGGCACTGGCACGCGCAGCGCGCTGGGACACGCCGGCCACGCTGCCGGCGGACACCAGGCCGGCGCCGATGGTGCGCGCCTGGCCCGCCAAGCCATATCCGATCCTCGAGCGCGGCGTCCCCGGCAGCGCCGGACGCACGCTGGCGGCCATGTATTCGAAGCCTTTCCAGCTGCATGCGTCGATCGGCCCATCGTGCGCGGTGGCCGAGCTGGTGAACGGCCAGTACACGGTCTGGACCCACAGCCAGGGCGTGTATCCGCTGCGCGATGCCTTGTCCGAACTGCTCGGCACGTACAAGGCCACGATCCGCTGCATCCATACCGAGGGCTCGGGCTGCTACGGCCACAACGCCGCCGACGACGTCGCCGCGGATGCCGCCCTGCTGGCACGCGCCTTCCCCGGCCGTCCGGTGCGGGTGCAATGGATGCGCGAGGACGAAAACGGCTGGGAACCCTTCGGTCCGGCGATGCTGACGTCGGCGCGGGCCACGCTCGACGGCAGTGGGAAGATCGTCGACTGGCAGTACGACGTCTGGAGCCCGCCGCACAACACCCGTCCCGGCAAGGCCGGCAACCTGCTTGCGGCGACCCACCTGGACAAGCCGTTCAAGCCGGACACGCCGACGCCCAGCCCGCAGCCGGAAGGCAGCGGCGACCGCAACGCGATTCCGTATTACGTGCTGCCGAACGCGCGCGTGGTGCACCAGTTCCAGGATACCATCCCGCTGCGCAGCTCGGCCCTGCGCTCGCTCGGCGCCTACTGCAACGTGTTCTCGATCGAGAGCTTCATGGACGAGCTGGCGCACGCGGCCAACGTCGACCCGGTGGCGTTCCGGCTGCGCAACCTGGCCGATCCGCGCGCAATCGACGTGGTGCGCGCCGCGGCCAGGAAGTTCGGCTGGGACAGCTATAAAAAGACGCCACGGCGCGGACGCGGCTTCGCCTTCGCCCGCTACAAGAACCTGGCCGCCTTCTGCGCCATCGCCCTCGAAGTCGAAGTCGCGCGCGAGACCGGCATGGTGCGCATCACGCGCGCGGTGGCGGCCGTCGATTGCGGCGAAGTCGTGAACCCGGACGGCGTGCGCAACCAGATCGAGGGCGGGATCGTCCAGTCGACCAGCTGGACCCTGCTGGAACGGATACGCTTCGACGAACGCCAGATCCTGACGCGCGACTGGGCGCAGTATCCGATCCTGCGCTTCAACCAGGTGCCGGAGCGGCTGGAGGTGGAGATCATCGACCGGCCGGGGCAGCCTTTCCTGGGGACCGGCGAGGCGTCGCAGGGGCCGACCGGGGCGGCGATTGCGAATGCGATTGCGGATGCTTGCGGGTTGCGGTTGCGGGATTTGCCGCTGGATCGGGCCAGGTTGCGGGCAGGACGCTGAGCCATCGGCGTACGTTTATTATGCCACGCAACGCATGAACGTCGCCCCCGCGCAGGCGGGGGCCCAAGTTTTACGCGCCGTCGAAACGCGTGCAACTTGGGCCCCTGCCTGCGCAGGAGCGACGATTCAGGGGGCGCCGGCGGGTGTCGGCGTGTGCGTGGTCTCCGCCTGCCAACCCAATCCCAAGGCCTTGTGCAAGGCCACGAACTCCCCAGTCAACGCCGCCTGCGCCTGCGCCAGGTTCTGCTCGGCCGCAATCTGCTGCCGCTCGGTATCCAGCAAATCGATCAGGCTCGCCGTCCCTGCCTTCTGGCGCGCCGCCATCAGCTCGGTCGCATGCTCCGCCGCCGCTTTGGCGCGCGCAATCGTGGCCACCGTCGCCCGGCGCTGCTTGAAGCGCGATAACGCCCCCTCGGCATCGCGCAGCGCGCCCAGCACGGCTACCCGGTACTGCGCCTCGGCCTCGTCGCGCACACCTTCGGCCTGCTCGATGCGCGCCGCATTGCGGCCGAAGTCGAGGAAATTCCAGCTCAGCTGGGGCGCGGCGATGGCGGAAAAATCGTCCAGGTGGGTCAGGTCGGACGGATGGGTACCGCCGATGCCGATTAGGCCGAGCAGGGTCAGGCGCGGGAAGCGGGCGGCGTCGGCCTGGCCGACTTGCGCGTTGCGCGCGGCCAGCGTGCGTTCGGCGGCGCGGATGTCGGGACGGCGCTTCAGCATCGCGGCCGGGTCGCCGGTGGCGACGGAGGCGGGCGGCAGCGGGACCGGCGCGCCCGCCGCCAGTTGGTCGTCGAGTGCGCCCGGCGCCAGCCCCACCAGCGTGGCAAGTTCGTCGCGGTAGGCGTCCAGCTGCGACAGCAGCGGCTCGGCGTCGGCGCGGGTCGATTCGAGTTGACCCTGCAGGCGCGTCAGGTCGAGCTGCGACGCCGTGCCGGCCTGCACCCGGCGCGCGGTCAGCTCCAGCATGCGCTGCTGGCGCGCGATGGCGGCGTCGCTGAGCGCGATGCGCTGCTGCACGCTGCGCAGGTTGACGTAGGCCGAGGCCACCTCCGCGGTGAGGCTCAGCTGGGCGTCGGCCAGCTGGGCTTCGGCGGCGTCCGCTGCGGCGCCGGCGGCTTCCACGGCGCGGCGGCGGCCGCCGAACAGGTCGATTTCCCAGGTGGCGTCGAAACCGACACTATATAGATTGAGCGAGGACGGGATCGCTAAGCCGCTGCCCCCATCGGCTTCCGCGCCGGCGCCGCTTTCGGCACCGGCGCCGAGCGCGTCGCCGAGCGGCGGCAGGCGCACGTGGGCGGCCATCGCCGTCGCCGTGCCGTTCGGGCGGCCGTTGGCGCGTTCGCTCCCGAGCGCGGCGCGCGCCTGGCGCAGGCGCGCGCGCGCCACGCCGAGATTCGGGTTGGCCTTCAGGGCGGCGTCCACCAGGCCGTCGAGGGTGGCGTCGTTCAGTGCCGGCCACCAGCGTGCCAGCACCTGGCCGTCGGCTGCCGAGTCGCCTGCACGCGCGAATGACGCCGGCTGGCTTGCCGCCGGTGGGCCCGCGTAATCCTTGCCGGCGGTCGTGCAGCCGGCCAGCAGCGCAGCGGCGAGCACGGACGGCAGCAGGGCCACGGCGGGACGGAAGGACATCTGCTTCTTCATCAAAACCTCACTCCTCAATCAATGGCCGGCGACCGGCGCGCCTGTATTCAGCGGACGCAGGAACAGCACCAGCGGGATCACACAGCCAATGCCGACCGACAGGATCCAGAACAAATCGACGTACGTCATGGTCAGCGCCTGCATCTGGATGGTGCCGCCCAGCGTGCGCAGCGCCTGCGGCATGCCGCCCAGTGCCTGCGCCTGCGCGGCCAGGTAGTCCTGCACGCCGCCGCGGTTGGCGTTCAAGGACTCTTCCAAGCGGCGCGAATGCAGCCACAGGCGCTGGTCCTGGACCACGGCGATGCCGGCCAGCGCCAGCGAGCCGCCCAGGTTGCGCGCGGCGTTGAAAAGGCCGGCGGCGTCGCTGGCGTTCTCGCGCGAGACCGACTGGATCGCGGCCTGGTTCAGGAACACCATCGCGAAGATGGTGCCGACGCCGCGGATCAGCTGCGAGATCACGAAGTCACCGCCCGCCGATTGGGCACTGAGCGCGGTGTCGAGATAGGCGCTGGTGGCCAGCACCATCAGGCCGAAGCCGACCGCGAGCCGGATGTCGACGTAGCGGATCATGAGCGGCACCAGCGGCATCATCATCAGGCTGGGCAGGCCGCCGAGGGCCACGATCTTCCCGGACTGCAGCGCGTTGTAGCTCGAGATGGTGGCCAGGAACTGCGGGATCACGTACGAGGTGCCGTAGATGACCATGCCGATCGTGATGCCCATGATGACCACGCTGCCGAACTGGCGGTCGAGCAGCAGGCTCAAGCGGATCACCGGCCGTTTCGCGGTCAGCTGCCCCGCCATCAGCAGCAGGAAGCCGGCAAAGGACAGCAGGCTGAGCCAGATGATGAGGCTCGACGAAAACCACTGTTCGCGCTCGCCTTCCTCCAGCACCACCGTCAGTCCGCCCAGGAAGGCCGCCAGGCCGAAGATGCCGAGCCAGTCGGCTTCCGCGATCAGGCCCAGCTTGGCCGGTTCGTGCTTCAGGCCGACCAGCAGCAGCACCACCAGGCCGGCGCACACCGGTACGTTGAGGAAGAAGGCATAGTGCCAGCTCAGGTTTTCGGTCAGCCAGCCGCCGATCAGCGGGCCGACCACCGGCCCCAGGATGGCGGTGGCGCCGAACAATGCGGTGCCGATTGGCTGCTGGCTGCGCGGCAGCCGCGTGGCGATGATGGTCTGGGCGGTCGGGATCAGGGCGCCGCCGGTGAATCCCTGGCCGACGCGGCCGACGATCATCATGCCCAGCGTGGTGGACAGCCCGCACAGCACCGAGAACGCCGTGAACAGCCCGGCCGCGACCAGCAGGAAGGTGCGCAGGCCGAGCACGCGCTCGAGCCAGCCGGACAGCGGGATGATGACGATTTCGGCGACCAGGTAGCCGGTGGCGATCCAGGTGCCTTCGGTGCCGCTGGCGCCGATCTCGCCCTGGATCGTCGGCAGCGAGGAATTCACGATCGAGATGTCGAGCGTCGCCATCAGCGCGCCCAGGGTGCCGGCGGCGACCGCCAGCCAGGCACCGGCATCGGCGCGCGGCTCGGCGCCCTTGGCACCTGCGTCGGCGCCGGCTTCGGCTTGCGCGGCGCTCATCGACGCGCCTCGCCCGCTGCCTTCTGCTGGTCTTCGACCCGCTCTTTTACAGCATCCTGGTGGTTCTCTTCCTGCTTCTTGATCCGCTTGGTGTCGTCCTTGGCGCCCTTGGTCTCGACCTCGACCTTTACCGACAGTCCCGGCACCAGCAGCTGGCGCGTCTCCGGCGTGGCCTCGACCGACACGCGCACCGGAATGCGCTGCACGATCTTGGTGAAGTTGCCGGTCGCGTTTTGCGGCGGCAGCAGCGAGAACTGGGCGCCGGTTCCGGGTGCCACGCTCTCGATGCGGCCGTTCAGCTCCACCCCCGGCAAGGCGTCGACCTTGATGTGGGCCGGTTGGCCGACGCGCATGCGGCCGATCTGGGTTTCCTTGAAGTTGGCGGTGATGTACAGGCTGCCCACCGGCACCAGCGTCATCAGGCGCGTCCCCGGCTGCACGAACTGACCGACCCGCACGGTCTGGTCGCCGATGCGGCCGGCGATGCTCGCCGTGAGCGTGGTCGATTGCAGGTTGACGCTGGCTGCCTTCAGCTGGGCTTCGGCGCCGCCGGTCTGGGCTTCGGCCTGGCGCACCTGGGCGCGGAGGGTGCCGATGCGCTTTTCGGCATTCGCCAGCGCCGCGCGCTGCGCCGCTACCTGCTGGGCGCCCTGGGCGGCCTGGTTGCGGCGTGCCGACAGCGCTTCGGCGTTCTCGGCGCCGATCTCGACCAGCGGCGCATAGCGCTTGACTTCATTGGCGGCGAAGGCGGCGTTGGACTGGGCCGCCGCCAGCTGGGCGCGCACTTCGGCGATGCTCGATTCCTGCTCGGCGATCTGGGCCCGCACGACGTCGGCGTTGGCGTGGGCGCTGGCGATCTGCGACTCGAACTGCTCGGTCTGGGCGCGGTAGTCGCGCGGGTCGATGCGCACCAGCGGCTGGCCGGCGGCGACGTCCTGGTTATCCCTGACCAGCACCTCCTCGACGTAGCCGCCGACCTTTGGCGCGATCGTCACGGCGTCGGCCTGCAGGTAGGCGTCGTCGGTCTCTTCATGGTATTTGCCGACGATCTGGTAATACGCGAACCAGCCGATGCCGACCAGCAGCACCAGCACGCCGGCGCCGATCAGCACCATCCGGATCTTGCGCTTCTTTTCGGGCGAAACCGGCTGCTTGCCGCCGTCTTTCTGGTCGTCGGGCTTCTTGTCCTCGGACTTCTTGTCGTCCGGTTTCTCGTCGTTGGACTTTTCGCGCGGCGCGGCGTCGGGCCGGGCCGTGTCCTGCCTGGGTTCTTGGATCGATGAATTGTCGGTCATGGGGCGTTTCCGGGAGTGGGTAGGGCGATGCCGCGGCGGGCGGCTTCGAAGTCGACCATCGCGCCGGCATAGCCGGCCAGGCGCTCGGCCCAGTGTGCGACGGCATCCGGCGCGTCGAGCAGGCCGGGGTCGGCCGCGCGGATCTTGTCGCGGCCGTGATAGGGATAGGCGATCAGGGCGAAGATCGAGAAGGTCAATGCCTGCAGTTCGCGGTCGGGCGCGGCCAGTCCGAGGTGGCGCTGCAGCAGTGCCAGCAGCCGCGCATGCACCTGTTCGCGGATGCCTTGCTCCTCCTGCAGCATGCCGGTCGGCTCGAAGGATTCGCGCAGGCGCAGGCGCACGCTGAGCAGGGTGTCGGCGCCCTGCACCAGCGGCTGCAGGCAGGTACGCATATACAAGTGCAGAGCCGCGCGCAGCGGCAGGCCGGGGGCGTCGAAAGGCGGCTGTACTTCGCCGGCACCGTGCACCGGCTCGAACAGGGCGGCGCGGTACAGGCCAGCCTTGTCGCCGAAATAATAGGCGATGGCGGCCACGTTCACGCCGGCCGCCTGCGCGATGTCGCGCACCGGCGTGCTGGCGTAGCCGCGTTCGACGAACAGGCCGAGCGCGGCGGACAGGATGCGCTCGCGCGCCTGGATGCCGTCGGCACGCGGCTTGCGCGTCGGCGGCGGTGATGGGGGATGCATGGGTTGATCAATTAGTTAAACGACTGTTTGACTTACACATCGTACGCTTAATAAATTGATCATGCGTTTTGAATCGTGCGCAATAAATACGTAGTGCCGGCGATGGCCGCGCTACGTTGGCGGGCGCACCGTCAGCGCAACCAGTCGCGGGTCAACATGGCGGGAACAACGTCACCAGATGAAAGGATCCACCATGTCCACCCCAGCATCCCGCCCGCTCGCCCTGGTCACCGGCGCCTCCAGCGGCATCGGCTACGAACTGGCGCGCCTGTTCGCCGCCGACGGCCACGACCTGGTCATCACCGCCACCAGCGTCGAGGGATTGGCCCATACCGCCGCCGCCGTCACCGCGGCCGGCGCCCAGGCGATCGTGGTGGCCGCCGACCTCACGCAATACGAGGGCGTCGAAAGCCTGGCGGCGGCGATCAAGGACACCGGCCGGCCGCTGGAGGCGGCGGCGCTGAATGCGGGCGTGGGGCTGGGCGGCTATTTCGTCGGCGGCACCGACCTGGCCGAGGAACTGAACATGATCCAGCTGAACACGATCTCCCAGGTGCACCTGACCAAGCGCATCCTGCCCGACATGGTCGCGCGCGGCGCCGGCAGGCTGCTGTTCACGGCCTCGATTTCGGGCACCATGCCGACGCCCTACGAAACCGTGTACGGCGCCACCAAGGCCTTCCTGATCTCGTTTGCCGAGGCGGTGAAGTCGGAGATCAAGGACAGCGGCGTCACCATCACCCTGCTGATGCCGGGCCAGGTCGACACCAAGTTCTGGCACCGCGCCCACATGGATACCAGCAAGCTGGGCCTGGGCGAAAAGGCGGCACCGACCAAGGTCGCCAGCGAAGGCTACGAAGCGATGAAGGCCGGGAAGGACCGCATCGTCGCCGGCATGACCAGCAGCAAATTCATCGGCAACGTGATCAACAACCTGGCGCCGGACACGGTCAAGGCCGACCTGCACGCCAAGGAGGCCAGGCCGGATTCCGGCCTGGAGAAATAAGACGCACGCTATTGCGCCACGCTCAGCACCCGCGCCTGCGGGTCGAGCGCCTGCACGAAGCGCAGCAGCGCATCGGCGTTGACGGTATCGATGTGGCCGGCCATGCGGCGGTCGAACGGATGGTCGTCGAAGGCGACGTTGGCGCGGAACATGCGCGCGCCCAGGCGCACCGCGGCCGGGATCTCGACCGTGGACGGATCGTAGTGCCGGGCCTTGAGCCAGGCCTGGGCTTCGGTGCGGGTCTCGACCTGGCCCGGGTCGGCGCCGGCCGAGGCCAGCAGTTCCAGTACCCACTGGTTGGAATTCTGGTAGCGCGTCGAGTACACGTAGGACAGCATGTTGTAGCGCGGCTCGTGCATTCGGCGCGGCGCCCGGCCCGCCATCACGCCCGCCAGCCGCGCCTGCAGCGCAGGGCCGGGCAGCAGGATGCGCGCTTCGTAGCGGTACAGGTCGGTCAGGAAGAAGTTGCCGATCCCCTCGTTGTACAGTTCCGAATTGGCGGTGCCGCAGGCGTTCAGCTCATGCACGACGGTCCAGCGCCCGGCCGGATGGTCGCGCAGCACGATGCCCAGGTGCGAATAGTGCTGGCCATATTTGCTCAGGTCCTGGCCGGCACGCGCCACCAGTGCCACGGCGCCGCCGCTGGCGTCCAGCGCCTCGTAGGTTTGCTTCGCAAGTTCCATCGACTTGACCACCTCGACGGCGCTGAGCGGGGCCTCGCTGCAGGCCTGGCCGGCGTACGCCGGCGCCGTGCAGAGGAGGGCGGCCAGCAGCAGGGGCAGGCCGAGGCGCGCCGCGCTCACGCGCCAGCCCGCTCGTGGTGCAGCAGCGCCTTGCCCAGTTCGTTCGGCACGAAGGCCAGCGCCTTGCCCGACAGCACCAGCACGTGGCCGGTCGACGTCGCCACCACCTCGAGCACGGTGCCGGCGGCGATCGACAGGCCGCGCGCCGCCTCGCCGGACAGCCGCACGGTGGCGGTGCTGGCCTGGCCGGCGCCCTGCAGCACCAGTACCACGCCCTCGGCGGACGCCGCGACGCTGACCACCACCACGCTGCCCGCCACGGCCACCGACAGCAGCGAGCCGCCGATGACCATGGCCGAAGCGTCGGTCGACAGGCGCGATGGCGCGGAGGCGTCGCCGTTGCCGCCGGCATGGGCGCCTGCGCTGGCGAAGCACAGCAGGGACAGGAACAGGACAGGTTTCATGGCAGCTCCGCATTAAGGTAAGGAAATAATGTACCTGTGTTGATATACACGCAAGCTCCCGCTGAGCAGGCGCAAGACATGCACCCCAAGGTCGCACCTATCGATACCACGCACCGTCAAATTGATCAATTGATGAGTGGCATTCATAACCCTATACAAATATGACACCATTTGTGCGCTGCCGCAGACGCTACCATCGGGTAAGTTGGTCGTTTGGCAACCGTGTGTAGCCTGCGGCCCAATTGCCATTAATATGATGAATGTGACGAAGTCTGCAATATTGACAATCGGGCACGTTACCCATCAATAAAAAGGAAAGCACTCATGGACGACCCCAGCGATATCAACCAGACCCGGCGCGGCATCATGATCGGCGGCGCGCTGTCGGTGACCGCGGCGGCAATGCCCGGCGTCGGCGCGGCCCAGACGGCCGGCCCCGGCATCACCCCGGCCCCGGCCGCGGTGACGCCGGCGCCCGTGACCCACAAGGTCGCGCTGCGCGTGAACGGCCAGCGTGTCGAAGCCAATGTCGACACCCGTACCACGCTGCTCGACCTGCTGCGCGAGCACCTGCACCTGACCGGCACCAAGAAGGGCTGCGACCAGGGCCAGTGCGGCGCCTGCACGGTGATGCTGGACGGCCGCCGCGTGAATTCCTGCCTGAGCCTGGCGGTGATGCATGAGGGCGCCGAGGTGACCACCATCGAAGGCCTGGGCACGCCCGACAAGATGCACCCGATGCAGGCCGCCTTCGTCAAGCACGACGGCTACCAGTGCGGCTACTGTACCCCGGGCCAGATCTGTTCGGCCGTGGCGGTGCTGGACGAGATCAGCAATGGCCAGCCGAGCCACGTCACGGCCGACATCACGCAGCACCCGCTGCTGTCGGTCGACGAGCTGCGCGAACGCATGAGCGGCAACATCTGCCGCTGCGGCGCCTACTCCAACATCATCGACGCCATCACCGAAGTGGGAGGCAAGGCATGAAGGCATTCACCTATCAACGTCCGACCAGCCCGGCGGAAGCGGCGGCCGCGGTCATGAAAGTACCGGGTGCGCGCTTCATCGGCGGCGGCACCAACCTGCTGGACCTGATGAAGCTCGAGATCGAGACGCCGGCCCACCTGGTCGACGTCAACGGCATCGGCATGGACAAGATCGAGCCGACCCGCGACGGCGGCCTGCGCGTGGGCGCCCTGGTCCGCAATGCCGACCTGGCCGCCGACATGCGCGTGCGGCGCGACTACGGCGTGCTGTCGCGCGCGCTGGTGGCCGGCGCCTCGGCCCAGCTGCGCAACAAGGCGACCACCGCCGGCAACCTGCTGCAGCGCACCCGCTGCGCCTATTTCTACGATCCTTACCAGCCGTGCAACAAGCGCGTGCCGGGCAGCGGCTGTTCGGCCATCGGCGGCTATACCCGCAGCCACGCGATCGTCGGCCAGAGCGAAGCCTGCATCGCCACCCACCCGAGCGACATGGCGGTGGCCATGCAGCTGCTGGACGTGAGCATCGAGACCGTGCGTCCCGACGGCAGCGCGCGCGTGATCCCGATCGCCGACTTTTATCGGCTGCCGGGCAACACCCCGCACATCGAGAACAACCTGGCACCGGGCGAGCTGATCACCGCGGTGACTTTGCCCAAGCCGCTCGGCGGCAAGCACTTCTATCACAAGGTGCGCGACCGCGCGTCGTATGCGTTCGCGCTGATCTCGGTGGCGGCAGTGGTGCAGCCGGACGGCAGCGGCCGCGTCGCGCTGGGCGGCGTGGCGCACCGGCCATGGCGCGTGGCGGCCGCCGACGCGGCGATGGCGCAAGGCGCCCAGGCGGTCACCGCGCAGCTGCTGGCCGGCGCCCGCACCACCGAAGACAACGCTTTCAAGGTACCACTGGTGCAACGCACGCTGGCATCCGTGATGGCGGAAGCACGCAAGGCATGAAAGGGACACCATGAAATTCACGACACCCGCCACCACCAATCCGATCGACCGCCTGAAGGTCATCGGTAAGCCGACCGACCGCATCGACGGTCCGCTGAAGACCACCGGCACCGCGCCCTACGCCTACGAGCAGCACAAGGTGGCGCCGAACGCCGCCTACGGCTATGTCGTCGGCGCCAGCATCGCCAAGGGCCGCATCAAGTCGATCGACACCACGGACGCCAAGCGCGCACCGGGCGTGATCGCCATTGTCACCTACGAAAACGCCGGCAAGCTGCAGAAGGGCGACTACAACACCGCCCACCTGCTGGCCGGCCCCAAGGTCGAGCACTACCACCAGGCCGTGGCAGTGATCGTCGCCGACAGCTTCGAGCAGGCCCGCGCCGCCTCGACCCTGCTGCGCGTCAGCTATGCCAAGGAGCAGGGCCAGTACGACCTGGAAAAGGCCAAGGAAACCGCCAAGAAGCCGAAGGAAAAGGACAAGCCGGACACCCGCGCCGGCAACTTCGAAAGCGGCTACGCGAAGTCCCCGGTCAAGCTCGACGCCACCTACACCACGCCCGACCAGTCGCACGCGATGATGGAGCCGCATTCCTCGATCGCCGTCTGGAACGGCGACAAGCTGACGCTGTACACGTCGAACCAGATGATCAACTGGGGCAAGAAGGACATGGCCAAGACCCTCGGCATCCCCGAGGACAACGTGCGCATGGTCTCGCCCTACATCGGCGGCGGTTTCGGCGGCAAGCTGTTCCTGCGTTCGGAAGCGGTGATGGCGGCGCTCGGCGCCCGCGCGGCCGGCCGTCCGGTCAAGGTGCAGCTGCAGCGCGCGCTGATGTTCAACAACACCACGCACCGCCCGGCAACCATCCAGCGCATCCGTATCGGCGCCACCCGCGAAGGCCGCATCACGGCGATCGCCCACGACAGCTGGTCGGGCGACCTGCCGGACGGCCAGCCGGAAACCGCGGTCAACCAGACGCGCCTGCTGTACGCCGGCGCCGACCGCCTGACCACGATGCGCCTGGCCACGCTGGATCTCCCGGAAGGCAACGCGATGCGTGCCCCGGGCGAGGCGCCGGGCATGATGGCGCTCGAGATCGCGATCGACGAGATGGCCGAAAAGCTCAAGATGGACCCGGTCACCTTCCGCGTCATCAACGACACCACCGTCGATCCGGAAGACCGCAAGCGCAAGTTCTCGCAGCGCCGCTTCGTCGACTGCATGCGCATGGGCGCGGACCGCTTCGGCTGGAACAAGCGCAACGCCAAGCCGGGCCAGGTGCGCGACGGCCGCTGGCTGGTCGGCATGGGCGTGGCCTCGGCCTTCCGCAACAACATGAACATGAAGTCGGGTGCGCGCGTGCGCCTCGAGCGCGACGGCATGATCACCGTCGAAACCGACATGACCGACATCGGCACCGGCACCTACACCATCATCGGCCAGACCGCGGCCGAGATGCTGGGCGTGCCGCTGGCGCGCGTCAACGTGCGCCTGGGCGACTCCAACTTCCCGGTGTCCTCCGGCTCGGGCGGCCAGTGGGGCGGCAACAGCTCGACCGCCGGCGTGTACGCGGCCTGCGTCAAGCTGCGTGAAGCCATTGCCCAGAAGGCCGGCATCGATGCCGCCCAGGCCGACTTCAGTGACGGCAAGGTCTCCGGCGGCGGCAAGGGCACCGACCTGCGCGAGCTGGCATCGGCCGGCGAGATCGTCGGCGAGGACACCATGGAATACGGTGATCTCGACAAGAAGATGCAGCAATCGACCTTCGGCGCCCACTTCGTCGAAGTCGGCGTCGACGCCGCCACCGGCGAAATCCGCGTGCGCCGCATGCTGGCCATGTGCGCGGCCGGCCGCATCCTGAACCCGAAGGCGGCGCGCAGCCAGGTGATCGGCGCCATGACCATGGGCGTCGGCGCGGCGCTGATGGAGGAGCTGGTGGTCGACAAGCGCATCGGCTTCTTCGTCAACCACGACCTGGCGGGCTACGAGGTGCCGGTACACGCCGATATCCCGCACCAGGAAGTCGTGTTCCTGGACGAGACCGACCCGACCACCTCGCCGATGAAGGCGAAGGGCGTGGGCGAGCTCGGCATCTGCGGCGTGGCGGCGGCGGTCGCGAATGCGATCTACAACGCCACCGGCGTGCGCGTGCGCGACTATCCGGTCACGCTCGACAAGCTGTTGCCGAAGATGCCTGTGGCGGTCTGATGCTGCCGATCAGCTGATCATCTTGTAGCACTGAAGCGGGCCCGGCATGCGATGCATGCCGGGCCCGTGTCGTTTTTACAGCAAGAATGTCAGCTAATGATGTTTCAAATTGGAAATAAGTAATATAATTGACGAAATTGATGGGCAGATTGACGCCATTGCCGCCGATCCTCATTTTCAGTAGTAACCGTTAGAATTCGTCCATCATCTTTCGCCCTCGCAGGCGCCTAGTGCCCACCCCATGACAGATCAAGACCGGCCCCCCATCACCACTTCCGACGGCATCGTCGAACGCGCGCTGCGCGACGGCGCCGGCGCGCTCGGACCGATGGACGCGTGGCCGGTGGCCCTGCGCTACGCTGCCCGCTTCCTGCTCGACAGCGCCAGCCCGGCCTTCCTGGTCTGGGGACCGGAAGCGCGCCTGCTGTACAACGACGCCTGCCTGCCGCAGCTGGCGCAGCGCCATCCGCAGGCGCTGGGCCAGCCGCTGGCGCAGGCCTGGCCGGCGGTAGCGGCAGCGCTGCAGCCGGTGCTGGCCCAGGTGCTGGCCGGTGTCGCCCTGCAGGTCGAGCCGCCGGGACTGGACGCGCGGCTGGCGCTGGCGCCGCTGCGCGATCTCGACGGCAGCGCCTGCGGCGTCAGCTGCGCGCTGCTGCACAGCGTGGCGGTCGACGGCCAGGATCCGCAATTCCGGGCGATTGCCGACGCCGTCCCGCAGATGGTGTGGTCGACGCTGCCGGACGGCCGCCACGATTACTTCAGCCAGCGCTGGTACGACTTCACCGGCGTCGCCGAGGGCGAATCCGACGACGAGCGCTGGAGCGCGATCGTGCACTCGGACGACCGGGCGCGTACCTGGGAAGTCTGGCGCCATTCGCTCGAGACCGGCGCGCCCTACGAGATCGAATACCGCCTGCGCCACGTCAGCGGCGACTACCGCTGGACGCTGGGGCGTGCGCTCCCGGTGCGCGATGGCGCCGGGCGCATCGTGCGCTGGCTCGGTACCTGCACCGACACCCACGAGCACAAGGCCAACCAGGCCGCCTTGCACGACGCGCGCCTGCGCGAGGAGGCCGCGCTGGTGGCGGCCGACATCGGCACCTGGACCTACGACGTCCGCGCCGACCGCCTGTATGCCGACCGCAACCTGGCCACGATCTTCGGCGCCACCGAAGCCGTCGCCGTCGGCGGCCCGCTGGCCCACTACCTGGAAGCGATCCACCCCGACGACCTGGAGCGGACGCGCAAGGCGATCGACACCACCATCGCCACCGGCCAGGCTTTCGAGCAGCGCTACCGCGTGCGTGCGGCCGACGGCAGCTGGCGCCACGTGCTGGCGCGCGCCAAGCTGACCCGCGACGAGGCCGGCCAGGCCGCCTGGATGCCCGGCATCGTGCTCGACATCACGCGCCAGCAGGAAGTCGAGGACGCCCTGCGCGCCAGCGAGACGCGCTTCCGGCGCCTGGTGGATGCCAACGTGATCGGCATCGTCCGCTACCACATGGACGGCACCATCATCGACGCCAACCAGCATTTCCTCGACATGCTCGGCTACACCCGCGCCGACCTCGAGGCGGGACGCCTGTCTTCCAGCGCGCTGACGCCGCCGGAGTGGCAGGCGGCGAACGCGCGCGTGATGGCGCGGCTGCGCCAGACCGGGAGCATGGACCACCATATCAAGGAGTATTACCGCAAGGACGGCAGCCGCGTCAGCGTGCAGATGGGCGCCACGATGGTCGACGACGGCGCGGCGGACGACAATGCCGAGGGCATCGCCTACGTGGTCGACATCTCGCCGATCCGCGACGCCCAGCTGGCGCTGGCGCGCAGCGAGGCGCAGTTCCGCACCCTGGCCGACAACATCCCGCAGCTGGCCTGGATGACCGAGGCCGACGGCCGCATTTCCTGGCACAACAATCGCTGGTACGAATACACCGGCACCACACCCGCCGACGACTGCGGCGCCGACTGGAAAAAGGTGCATCACCCGGACTACGTCGATGCGATGACGGCCAAGTACATCGACCACATCCGCCGCGGCGTGGTGTGGGAAGACACCTTCCAGCTGCGCGGCCGCGACGGCAGCTACCGCTGGTTCCTGTCGCGCGCGGTGCCGCTGCGCGACGAGGCCGGCGTGATCCAGCGCTGGTTCGGCACCAACACCGACATCACCGAGCAGCGCGAAGCGGCCGAGGCGCTGCGCGAAGCGGACCAGCGAAAGGACGAATTCCTGGCCATGCTGGCGCACGAGCTGCGCAACCCGCTGGCGCCGATCGCGGCGGCGGCCGATTTCCTCACCATCGGCAATCCCGACCGGGCGCGCCTGCGCGAGGTGACCGCCGTGATCGCGCGCCAGGCCGGCCACATGACCGGCCTGATCGACGACCTGCTCGACGTGTCGCGCGTGACGCGCGGCCAGGTGACCCTGAACCGGGCGCCGGCCGAGATCGGGGCGCTGGTCGCCGAAGCGGCGGAACAGGTACGGCCGCTGGTCGAAGCGAAGGGCCATGTGCTGACGCTGGCGCCGGCGCCGGACACGATGCAGGTGCAGGTGCACGGCGACCACAAGCGCCTGGTGCAGGTGTTCGCCAACCTGCTCGGCAACGCCGCCAGGTACACCCCGGAGGGCGGCCATATCGCGGTGCGGGTCGACGTACGCGAGGACGAGGTCGACGTCGAGGTGCTCGACGACGGCATCGGCATGTCGCCCCAGCTGCTGGCGTGTGCCTTCGAGCTGTTCTCGCAGGGCGAACGCAGCGCCGACCGCTCGCAGGGCGGGCTCGGGATCGGGCTGGCGCTGGCGCGCAGGCTGGTCGAGCTGCATGGCGGCCGGATCAGTGCCGCCAGCGACGGCCCGGGCCAGGGCAGCCGTTTCAGCGTGACCCTGCCGCGCCTGCGCCAGCATGGCGCCGAGGCGGCGCCCGGCGACGAAGCGGAAGCGGTGCCGGCCGCGGCCGGGCTGCGCGTGCTGATTGTCGACGACAACGTCGACGCCGCCCAGATCCTGGCCATGTTCATCGAAGCGCTCGGCCACCGCGCCGACGTGCTGCACCGCCCGAGCGAGGCACTGGACTACGTGCAGCATGTGCGCCCCGACCTGTGCGTGCTCGACATCGGCCTGCCCGAATTCGACGGCTACGAGCTGGCCGCGCGGCTGCGGGCGATGCCGGGCCTTCACAAGCTGCCGCTGGTCGCCCTGAGCGGCTACGGCCAGGCCCAGGACAGGGAAAAAGCACTGGCCGCCGGCTTCGACCGCCACGTGGTAAAGCCGATCCAGGGCAACGATGTGATGGCGCTGCTGGCCGCCGCCGAGCTTGCGCGCGCGCCGCAGATGTGATTTTTCGATAGCTTCCATGCCGGTGTTTGCGGCTACCATGGCGGATTGTCCGTTTGTGGAGCGTCCATGCATCGTTTCGTCCCCGGTCTCATCCTCGTTGGCTTAGCCAGCGTAGCCAGCGGCGCCAGTGGCGCCGCCATCGACAGTCGACAGCAGGCGTTCGCCCATCCCCAGCAGCTGGTCGATATCGGCGGGCGCCGCCTGAATCTGTACTGCAGCGGCGCGGGTTCGGTGACGGTGGTATTCGACGCGCCGAGCAGCGAGGCGGGCTGGAGCTGGCATGCGGTGCAGCCCGAGGTCGCAAAGCGTACGCGCGCCTGCGTGTATGACCGCGCGGGCCTCGGGTTCAGCGACCCGTCGCCGCTGCCTGGCACGTCTGCGAATGCGGTGGCCGACCTGCATGCGTTGCTGGCACAGGCCGGTATTGCGCCGCCCTACGTCATGGTCGGTAGTTCCTACGGTGCGAACAACGTCCAGCTGTACGCCTACCGTTATCCGGACGAGGTGAAGGGCCTGGTGCTGGTGGACGCACCGCACGACGACGAGACCGACCGCCTCGACAAGGTCTCGCAAGGGAAGCTGAAAAAGGCGATGGCACCGATGGACGCCTTCATGCGCCAATGCGCACAGGCAGGGCAGCGCGGCTGGTCGCTTGGCGCCGAGGGCTTCGTCAACTGTACCGGTGGCACCGGCGAGCTGTATGGCCGCGAACTGGCGGCGGCGCGCCTCGCCACGATGACTCGGCCCGCCTATTGGCAGGCGCTGGTGTCTCAGATGGACGGCGTCGACGCTAGCGCGGAACAGCTGAAGGCGGCGCGCCGCAGCTATGGCGACCTGCCGATGGTGCTGCTGGTGCGCGGCATCAGCCCTTATGCGGTGCCGGGCCAGCCGCAGAGCGCCTTGAACAATGCGACCGAGGCCGAGCACCTGGCGATGCAGAAGGAGCTGGCGGCGTATTCGACGCGGTCGAGCGTGCGCGTGGTACCCGGGGCCGGCCACGTGATCCAGGACTTCAAGCCGGATGCCGTGGTGCGGGCGGTGGACGATGTGCTTGGGCAGCTCGGTCGGTAGTCACTGCGTCAGTCGTTGCGGACCGCGCTGACCAGGCTGTCCAGCCGTACCCCTTCGCAACTGAGCGCGACCCCGTCCGGGAATTCCGGCGCCGTCAGCTTCGTCAGCACCGAGCCGCTCGGCATTTCCAGCGCCAGGCGCGCGCCGCGTTCCCAGGCGTGGCGCACGGTGTCCGCCCACAGGACCGGATGCGCCATGTTGGCCGCCAGGTCGGCGCCGATGCGGCGGCCGTCGAACAGGGCGCGCGCGGCGCTGCTGCTGATATAGGCGATGCGCGGGCGGCCGAGGGCCACCTGGTCCATGGCGCAGGCCAGCGTGCGTGCCTGTTCGTCGAACAACTCACAGTGCGAGGGTACCGCGACCGCCAGCCGTTCGGCGCGCTGGGCGCCGTGGGCGAGCGCGAGCGCGGCGACGGCATCCATGGCGGCGTGGGCGCCGGCGATGACGATCTGGCGCGGGGCGTTCAGGTTGGCGAGGTAGACCGGCGCCGCAGGGCCGTGCACCTGCATCACCAGCGGTTCGAGTTGCTGGCGCGTCAGGCCGCCGATGGCCGTCATGCCGTAGCCGGACGGGTAGGCGTCTTCCATCAGGCGCGCGCGCAGTTCGACCAGGCGTACGGCATCCGCGAAATCGAGCACGCCGGCCGTCACCGCCGCCGGCCAGGCGCCGATCGAGAGGCCGGCCACCATGTGCGGCTGGGCGTCGTGGGCGGCCAGTACCCGCGCCATGGCGACGCCCGCGACCAGCAGGCAGAGTTGCACCGCGACGGTCGAGCGCAGAGCGGATTCGGTGTCGAGCGTGCGGACGTCACGCCCAAGCGCAGCCGAGGCTTCTTCCAGCGTGCGCCCGGTCTCCGCATGGGCGGGCAGCGCATGCAGCATGCCTGGCTTCTGGGCGCCCTGGCCGGGAAAGGTGAACAGGACGCTCATGCCGCCGCCCGCCCATGCCAGGGATCGGCCACCAGCAGCGGGCCGCCGGCCGTCTTCAGCATGACGCGGCCGCCGCGCAGGTATTCGCCGAGGGCGAAGCCGGCGTGGCCGGTGTCGAGCTGGATGTCGATGCGGCAGGCGGCCTCCGCCTGCAGCGCTACCAGGGCCGCGATTACGGCCGGCGCCGGCGGTTGCGGAACGCGCACCACTAGATCGAGGTCGCTGTCCGGACGCAGCACCGGCAGGCCGCTCGCCAGCCAGAAGCCGGCGCCGCCGGCCGGCCCCCATGCCAGGCCCAGCGCATGCAGCTGCGGGGCCAGGTCGAGCAGGGCGGCGATGCAGGTCAGGCGGTCGGCCGCGGCGCGCAGGTCGAGCGCCGGTCCCTTCATCACCGCCGCGGCCAGCTGTTCCGGGGTGACGCAGCGAACCACGGCGTCCACGGCCAGGGTACCGGCGCAGCGTTGCTTGCGCAGCGGGCCGCGGGCGCCAACCGGGACCAGGCCGGTGCCCGGCGTATCGCGGCGCACCACCAGCGGCGCGCGAGCGAGCCAGGCGCCGTCGTCCAGCCAGTCCGGCCGCGCGCCCGCCGCGACGAACCCGTCCGGCGTGCCGGCGAACAGCAGGTCGTGCGGACGCCAGGGCGGGTGCATGGCCGTGCTCACTTCAGGCCACCAGCGCGCGCGTGGCGAAGAACAGCAGCGACGGTCCGAGCAGGCAACCGAGGCCGGTGTGGAAGGTCGCGACCAGGGCGCCGTAGGGCACCAGGCGGCGGTCGGTGGCAGCCAGGCCGGCCGAGACGCCGCTGACGGTGCCGGCGAGGCCGCCGAACACCATCGCCGAGCGCGGCGTGCCGAGGCGCAGGAAGCGCGCCGCCATCGGCGTGCCGACCATCACGATGATCGCCTTGACCAGGCCGGTGGCGATGCTGAGGGCCATCACCTCCGAGCTGGCACCGATCGCCGCGCCGGTGACGGGGCCGACGATGTAGGTGACGGCGCCGGCGCCGATGGTCGTGATGCTGACGGCGTCGCGGTAGCCGAAGGCGTAGGCCACGCTGGCGCCGACCACGAAGGGCAGCAGGGTGCCGAGCAGCAGCGCGAACACGCCGATCAGGCCGGCCTTGCGCGCTTCGACCACCTGCACTTCGAAGGCGGTGGCGACGATGGCGAAGTCGCGCAGCATGGCGCCGCCCATCAGGCCGATGCCGGCGAACAGCGAGACGTCGGCCAGGCCCTGCTTGCCGCCGGTCTGGATGCCGCCCCAGTAGGCCAGGCCGAGGCCGATCAGGATCGCGATCGCCGAGCCGTGCACCCGGCCGAAGGTGAGCTTCTTGGACAGGAACATCGACACCAGCATCACCAGGCCGACCAGGGCGAAGGCGGTGACCAGGCCGTTGTGCTTGGCGGTTTTTTCGAGCAGTTCGAGCATGATGGTCTCCTTCAGGCGTGGCGCGGGTCGATGCCCGGTTCGGTATCGGCGTCGGCGCCGGCGGCGGCGGGGGCCGGACGTTCGCTGCGGTTCAGCAGGGCGATGCAGCAGGCGCAGGCGGCCACGCTGGCAAAGGCGGCCAGCAGCGCCACCGGTCCGCCGCGCAGGGCCGCCACCACGTTCTGGCTGGCGGCCATCGCCACCACCACCGGGATGTACATGGCGCCCCAGAAGGCGACGCCCATTTCGGTATGCTCGGGCATCAGGCCGCGCTTGTGCATGTATAGCCGGGCACAGATCAGCAGGATCATGGCGATGCCGACCCCGCCGACGTTGGTTTTGGCGCCCAGCAGCGCCCCGAGCAGGTCGCCCAGGAAGATGCCGAGCAGGTGGCACACGGCCAGCAATGCGGTTCCGTAGATAATCATGTCGTCTCCTCTTCATGCAAGAAAAAAGGTGTGCGCCGGCGTATAGTGTTGTCGAGTGGCGCGGTCGCTGGTAGTCGGGTCAGGGGGTCGTCAGTCGGCGGCCTCCCATTGCGTCTCCAGCAGTTCACGGACCCGGCGCGAGGCGGCGCGGTGCGGTCCCTGCAGCCGTTTGGCCAGGCCACGGTCCGGGTCGTCGCGGATGTCGGCCAGCGCCGCTTCCAGCGCGCCGTGCACCAGCGCCAGGTCCTGCTCGTCGGGCAGCGCCAGGTTGGTCAGCTGCAGCACCTTCCACAGGATGCCTAGCGAGGCATAATTCTTGATGTCGTAGGCCATCGGCGGCACTTTTTCGGCCAGCTGTTCCAGCGCTTCCACGGTGCGCAGCGTGACGCGCGCGGCCGAGGCCTTGCCCATCGCATGCACCATCACGCCCGGGTCGTCGAGTGCGATCAGGCTGTTGGCCTGGTAGCCGTGGGCCAGGAAGGCGCCCGACATCGCCAGGCCGACCACCAGGCCGATCACCGGATGCCCGGCCAGGCGCGCCTGGGCATAGGCGCCGGCCGCACCGGCCAGCGCCTGGTGGATGCCGTACGCCTCCTCGCGCCGGCCGTAGGCCTGGCTCGGCACGTCGACCACGGCAACGATCGGACGCTTGACCGGGGCGTCGCGGTCCTGCGCGATCGTTTCCTGCACCGCCTGCGCCAGCTGCCAGCCTTCGACCAGGCCGACTTCGCCGTTGCGCGCGCGCGGAAAGCGGTTATCGGGATCGGGTACCACGGCGATCCAGCGCGCCGGCTGGCCGGCCAGTGGGGCGTCGCAGACCTGGACCGAGGGCCAGTCGTGCAGCGCCCGGGCGCCGCCGGTGAGCAGGCGCAGCCACATGGCGCCGCGGGTGGTGTGCTGTCCCATCATGCTTCTCCTTTGGTATAGACGGCGCGAACGTCGCCCGGTGCCGGCTGGCCGCCGGTGTCGGCCCCGGCCAGCGCGGAAAGATAGTCGCCGGCGCGTTCGCTGCGATGGCGTGCCGGCACGCCGCGCGCGAACAGGCTCGCCACGGTAGCACGGATGGCGGCGCTGTCGTCATCGACGCAGGCGTCGGCCAGGCCGGTGGCGGCGCGCTGCTCGCCGCCGGTCAAGCCCCAGATCAGCGCGCGGTTGCGCGCGTCGAATTCGGCCACGCCGGCTTCCTGTTCGATCACCTGCGGGCCGTTCAGGCCGAGACGCGCCTCGCGCGTGACGACCAGATAGGAGCACAGCCCGGCCGCGATCGACATGCCGCCATAGCAGCCGACGGTGCCGGCACTGACGCCGATCACCGGGCGGTAGCGGCGCAAATCGACGATGGCGGCCTGGATCTCGGCGATGGCGGCCAGCCCGAGGTTGGCTTCCTGCAGGCGCACGCCGCCGGTCTCGAACAGGATCACGGCGCCGGTAGCAATGCCGCGCCGGTTGTCGCGCGCCGCGAGTTCCAGCGCGCCGGCGATCTTGGCGCCGCCGATCTCGCCCATGCTGCCGCCCTGGAAGCCGCCCTCGATGGCCAGCACCACGGTCGGGGCGCCGTCCAGCATGCCCTTGGCCACCACCACGCCGTCATCGGCCTGGGTCACCAGCTGCTGCATCGCCAGCCAGGGCGAATACAGGCGCTCGAACGGACCGGCCAGCTCGCGGAAGCTGCCGGGGTCGAGCAGCGCCTGGGCGCGGCCGCGGGCGTTGCGCTCGATGAAGCTGTCGCGCTGCAGGAATTTGTCGATGTCGGTCATGATTTCACTTCCTCGAAGGCTTGTTCGATGCGCATCCGCACCACCCCCGGCGTGGCGCCGTTGTCGTTGATCTCGATGCGGGCCGCCGGCAGCGTGCCGGGGCCGAGCACCCGCTCCAGCAGCGCGGTCCAGTTGCCGCCGTAGCCGTCGACCGAGGTCTGGACGGCCACCGTGGTGGTGCCGGCCTGGCCGGGTTCCAGCAGCACTTCGAGGTCGCCCGACGCGACCACGCCGGTGACGGTGCGCCCCTGCGCCGGCTTGCCGGCGGCGAAGCTGTATTCGAGTTTTTCCATTCTTGTCTCCTTCTAGTCCCGTATGGTGTCGATGCGGTCGAGCAGCAGGGCCGCCGCCAGCAGGTCGGCGGCGCCGCCGGGCGACACGTGCAGCCGGCGCATGCGTGCCTCCAATCCGCGCAGCGCGGCGCGGCCGTGCGGGGTGGCGATACCGCCCAGGGCCAGCACGCGGCGCGCGCCGGACCGGGTCGCGTGCAGCGCACGGCTGCCGCCGCGCGCCAGCAGGCAGGTATCGTCCAGCGTGGTCATGATCGCCAGCAGGGCGTTCACGCGCGCCTGCGCTTCGCCGTCGCCGCGGGCACGCGACAGGCGCAGCATCGGCAGCGCGGCGCCGATCACGGCCGGGAAGCCGGCCCTGGCCTGGCCGCGGGCGCCGCCGACGCCGTGGGTACGGCAGGCCAGTTCGCCCTTGTTGCCGGTACTGGCGGGCGCGCCCGGGTCGTCGATGCAGGCTAGCAGGCCGGCCTGGTGGGCGATCGCGGCGGCATCCAGCCCGCTGCCGCGCGCGGCAGCCGTGACCAGCAGTCCCAGCGCCCAGATCGCGCCGCGGTGGGTATTGACGCCGCCGGTGGCCGCCATCATCGCGGCTTCCGCCTCGCGGCCGATGGCGCCGATGCGGCGCCGCAGCAGCGCCGGATCGTCGATGCCGGCGCCGGCTTCCGCCATGCGCAGGAAGGCGGGGTACAGCGCGCAGGCCGAGCGGCACATCAGCAGCCAGGTGAGGTCGCTGTGGGCGCCGCTGCCGCGCATGTCGACCAGGCCGGGTTTCGGGGTCAGCATGGCTTCGTCGACCAGGGCGTCTACCGCCAGGCCGGCGAGCTGGGCGGCAAGCAGCGTGCCGCGGGCCGCGTGGTGCAGGGGATTCAGCGCCGTCATTACCAGCTCCTGAACTTGGCGGGCGGCTGGTACAGGCCATCCGACCAGTCGACCAGCTCGGCGATGCTCTTGGCCGCCAGCAGCGAGCGGGTCGCCTGGGCGCGCTGCACGCCGATGTCTTCGGGCAGGGCGATCAGGCCCTGTTCGCGCATGCGCGGCGTGTCCTTCGGATCGTGGCGCAGGCCGATCGGGGTTATGCCGGCCACCGCCGCCAGCATCGCCTTGCGCTCCTCGAGCGAGCGCGCTTTATATAAGTAGGCGATGCCTTCCTCGGTCAGCACGTGGGTGACGTCGTCGCCGTAGATCATCACCGGTGCCAGCGGCATGCCGGACTTGCGTCCGACTTCGACGGCATCCAGCGATTCGACGATGGTCGGCGCGCTGCCGTCCTGGAAGGTCTCGACCATCTGCACCACCAGCTTCTTGCCGCGCTGGAGCGGGTCGTCCGTCTCCACCAGGTCGAGCCAGGCCGGGGTCGAATGGCGCCGGCCGTGCGGATCGTGGCCCATGTTGGGGGCGCCGCCGAAGCCGGTCAGGCGGCCGTGGGTAACGGTGGAGGAGTTGCCCAGGCCATCCATCTGCAGCGTCGAACCGATGAACAGGTCCACCGCGTACTGGCCGGCCAGCTGGCAGAAGGCGCGGTTCGAGCGCATCGAACCGTCGCGGCCGGTGAAAAAGATGTCGGGACGGGCGGCGGTATAGGCTTCCATGCCGAGTTCCGCGCCGAAGCAGTGCACGCTCTCGACCCAGCCCGATTCGATCGCCGGGATCAGCGTCGGGTGCGGGTTCAGCGTCCAGTTGCGGCAGATCTTGCCCTTCAGGCCGAGCTGCTCGCCATAGGTCGGCAGCAGCAGTTCGATCGCCGCCGTGTTGAAGCCGATGCCGTGGTTCAGCGACTGCACCTGGTGGCGCTCGTAGACGCCGCGGATCGCCATCATCGCCATCAGGACGTGCACCGGCTTGATCAGGCGCGGGTCGCGCGTGAACAGCGGCTCGATATAGAAGGGTTTGTCGGCTTGCACCACGAAGTCGATCCAGGAACCGGGAATGTCGACGCGCGGCAGGTCTTTCGGATCGTCGACGATCTCGTTGACCTGGGCGATCACGATGCCGTCGCGGAAGGCCGCGGCTTCGACCAGCGCCGGCGTGTCCTCGGTGCTGGGGCCGGTGTACAGGTTGCCGGCGCGGTCGGCCTTGTAGCCGGCCACCATCACGACATTCGGCGCCAGGTCGACATACAGGCGGGCGTACAGTTCGATATAGGTGTGCAGGGCGCCGACCTGCAGCGTGCCCTCCTGCAGGAACTGCGAGATGCGCAGGCTCTGGGCGCCGGCATAGGCGAAGTCGAGTTTGTTGGCGATGCCGCGCTCGAACAGGTCGAGGTGCTCGGGCAGGCTGACGCTGGGCTGGATCATGTGCAGGCCATTCACCCGGCCGGGGTCGACCTGCACCAGCGCGCGCGCCAGGAAATCGGCCTGCTTCTGGTTGTTCCCCTCGAGGACCACGCGGTCGCCGCTGACCACCAGCAGCTCCAGCGCTTCGACCATGCGCGAGGTAGCGATGACGGGACCCTCGGCCAGGTGGCGCACGGCGTCGATGCGGCGCTGCTTTTCCTGGCGCCGCGTGTCCCAGCGTTTGCTTTGCATGTTGTCTCCCTTATATGGTGCGTTTGTACACAGCATAGGAAGGCCGGCCCGGCACTTCAATCAACGCGGACGCCGATTGTTTACCCTCAGGTTAACGATTGCGATAAGCTTCCCCAGCCGCGCCGGGAGACGAATGCAATGATCGATGAAGAAGTTACGTTAAAGAAATTGGAAGTGTTCCTGGCATTCATGCGCCTGCACAGCCTGTCGCGCGTGGCGGAAGAGCTCGGCCAGAGCACGGTCAGCGTGCACCGGGCGCTGCACACACTCGAAGAAGGCTTGCGCTGCCCGCTGTTCCGGCGCGAGGGCCGTAACCTGGCGCCGCTGCCGGCCGCCTTCGCCTTTGCCAAGCATGCCCAACGTGCCGTGAGCGAGACCGAGGAGGGCATCCGCAAGGTGCGCGACATGGCCGGTTTCGCCGGCACCCGCCTCAAGATCGGCTCGCTGTACTCGCTGACGCTGCGCTGTATTCCACAGCTGCTGATGGGTCTCAAGCTGCGCCGGCCGGAACTGCAGATCGACCTGACGCTGGGATCGAACCAGGAATTGCTGCGCAGCCTGGATGAAGGGCGGTTGGACGCCATCGTGATCGGCCTGCAGGGCGCGCCCGACGATCCGCAGCTCCTGGCGGTACCGCTGTTCGAGGACGAGGTCTACCTGGCGGCGCCGCTCGGCTCGCCGTACGCGGGCCAGGCCGCGGTCGACCTGCGTTCCTTGAAAGACGAGAAATTCGTTACGCTCGGCGACGGTTTTGTCACGTCGCACAGCTTCGAGCATGCGTTCCGCCAGGCCGGCTACGTACCGGAGACGGTGCTGCGCGTGAGCGACATCTTCTCGCTGATGAACCTGGTTGGAGGTGGCATGGGCTACAGCCTGCTGCCGGGACGGGTCGCCGGCTTCAGTGCGCGCGTCGATCTGTTACCGCTGGACGAGCGCTATGCCTCGCACCAGACCATCACGCTGCTGCTGCCGCGTACGCGCGAGCGCGATCCGAACCTGCTGGCGCTCGCGGCCGAGTGCCGGATGTATGGCGCGCGCCGGCTGGAACTGCCGGCCTGAGGCGCCGGCCCGCTGGTCTTACTCGGGCGTCAGGCCCAGCTTTTCTTCGAACAGCCTGCGGTACAGGGTGCTGATCTCGGGCGGCACCTTGCGCACGTATTCCTCGGCCTTGCGGCGCTGTTCGCCGTCCAGGCTCTCGAAAAAGGCAATCGCTTCGTGGGCGCTGGGCGCGCGTTCGCTGACCTTGGCGAACTTGGCCGGCAGTGCGGTCCAGACCACGGCATCGAGTTCGTGCGCGCGCAGCCACGCCGCCACGCGCGGATCCTCGGGGCCGCAGGGGTTGGGGATACTGCCCACCCATTGCGGATATTCGGGGCGGATCTTTTCGCGCTGGCGCAGCATCTCGCGCGCGGTGCCGAGGTCGCTGGTGTCCAGCAGCGCCCAGTAGGTCGGCATCGGCGGCGCCGCTTCGTGCATGACCACGGCGAGCTCGTCGCTGTCGTCGCTGTCGCGCACGAATTCGAGCGGCAGCAGCGGACCGTCGGGGTGCCATTCGGATGCCAGCTTGAGTTCCCGCGGTTCCCAGATCAGCGAACCCCAGGCGATACACGCTATTCTCACTTCATTCTCCTGAAAGGGCCGCAAGCCTAGCCTTGCGGACCCGACAGTCATATTCTACCTAGTCGTGTGTAACGCACTGTTTCGCTGCGGTGCGAGCGGCGCGGGCGAACCCTTGGCGGCCGAAATTGTCAGTACAATAAGGTGCTGTCACCGCGACGGAGGCACGAATGGACGAGACCGAAGTATTGATTGCCGGCGCCGGACCGACCGGGCTGGTGCTGGCTTTGTGGCTGACGCGGCTCGGTATCCGGGTCCGTATCGTCGACAAGGGCGAGGGTCCGGGCGCGACCTCGCGCGCGATGGCGGTCCAAGCGCGCACACTGGAACTCTACCGCCAGCTCGACCTCGACCGGGAAGTGGTCGAATCCGGCCTGCGCAACCCGGCGGTCAACGTCTGGGCGCGCGGCCGCCACCGCGCGCGCCTCGATTTCGGCGACGCCGGCACCCGGCTGACGCCATTCCCCTTCGTGCTGATCTTTCCGCAGGACCGCCACGAGCGCCTGCTGATCCGCCACCTCGAAGCCGCCGGCGTGCGCGTCCAGCACCGCACCGAACTGCTCGGTTTCGAGGAGGTAAACGACGGCGCTGGCACGCGCGTGCTTGCCCACCTGCGCGGCCCGGACGGCGAGTACACCTGCGCGGCCGGCTGGCTGGCCGGGTGCGACGGCGCTCACTCGGTGGTGCGGCACCAGCTCGGCACCGGGTTCGAGGGCGGCACCTACGACCAGGTGTTCTACGTGGCCGACGTCGAATGTGAGGGTGCGGCGGCCGACGGCGAAATCCACATGTCGCTGGAACATGCCGACTTCGTGATCCTGCTGGCGTACACCAGAACCGGCCTGGGACGGCTGATCGGCGCGGTACGCCTTGACCGCGCCGAGGGCAACGAGGCCGGCCATGCGCTGCAATTCGAGGACGTGCGCCAGCACGCCATCACCAGCCTTGGGCTGCAAGTACGCAAGGTCAACTGGTTCTCGACCTACCGCGTGCACCACCGCGTGAGCGGCCGTTACCGCCGCGGCCACGCCTTCCTGGCCGGCGACGCCGCCCACGTGCACAGCCCGGCCGGCGGCCAGGGCATGAACACCGGCATCGGCGACGCCGTCAACCTGGCCTGGAAGCTGGCCGCCGTGCTGCGCGAGCGCGCGCCCCAGGCGCTGCTCGACACCTACGAGGTCGAACGCATCGCCTTTGCACGCAAGCTGGTCGAGACCACCGACCGCGTGTTTTCCCTCGTCACCAGGCAGAGCAACGCGGCCGACTTCGTGCGCACCCACGTGGTGCCGCTGTTCGCCTCGGCCGCGTATGCGATCGGCCCGACACGCGAGTTCATGTTCCGCGTCCTGTCGCAGACCGCGATCCACTACCACGACAGCCCGCTCAGCGAAGGCATGGCCGGCCAGGTGCGCGGCGGCGAACGCCTGCCCTGGATCGGCCACGAAGGCCCCGACAACCACGCGCCGCTGGCATCGATCGACTGGCAGGCGCACGTGTACGGCGAAGCGGCGGCCGACCTCGTCGCCTGGTGCCGCGACGCCGGGCTGGCGCTGCACGTCTATCCATGGACCCAGGCCTGCTACGACGCCGGCCTGGCGCGCGACGCCACCTACCTGGTACGGCCCGACGGCCACGTCGCGCTGTGCGATCCGGCCGGCGCACCGTCGCGGCTGGCGCAGTACTTTGCTGCCCGGGGGATCCTGCCGCAGGCCCCGCGACCTCATGTATAGTGAGCGAAGTGTCAACAAGGTGGGGCGTGCGAATGGCGTGGACGGCAGTGTCGGCTGGTGGGGGTGACAGGGCGAACGAAGACCTGGTTGCGGTGCACGTTCGCGGCGGGATCACCGACATCCTGGTGCTCGACGGTGCCACCTCGGTGGCCGGGCGCGACTACGTCGACACTGATGGCGGCGACGTCGCCTGGTTCGTTCGCGCTTTCGAAGCGGCGCTGCTGCCGCACCTCGATGCGCATACGCCGCAGGATGCCGCGGTGCCCGCCGCGATCGAAGCCGTGGGCGCCGACTACGCGCGGCTCGGCGCCGCCGCTGCTGCCCCGGTGCACGCCTGGCCGATCGCGGCGCTGACCTGGATCCGCGTACAGCAAGACGAAGCCCGGCTGTTCTGCCTCGGCGACTGCAAGACCCTGCTGCGCCGGCCTGACGGCACGGTGCGCGACCTCGACCCCTGGATCAATCCGCAGGAAGCGGTCTTGCAGCGCGTGCTGGCGACACTGCCGGACGACCCTGGCGAGCGCAAGGCGCGCCTGCTGCCGCTGCTGCGCGCGCGCCGCGAAGAGCAGAACCTGGCGGCCGCGCCGTCCGTGCTGTGCCTGCGCCCGGCCGGCCCCTTCGCGGCGCGCCGCAGCGCACTGCGGCTTGTGCCGGGAGCCAGCGTGCTGGGGATGACCGACGGCTTCTATCGTCTCGCCGACCCCTACGCCATGTATACGCCGCCCGCGCTGTTCGACGCCTGCCTGGCGCGCGGACTCGATGCCATGCTGGCCGAGCTGCGCGCCGCGGAGCGCGGCGGCGGCGCGGCCGGCCTGTCGGTAAAAGCGGCCGACGACGCCTCGGCCGTGCTGTGGCACGCAGGGCCGGTAATTTCCCACAACCCGAAGGAGCATGCATGGACAACGCAAGCCGCAAAGCCGTGATCGAACGCTACCTGGCCGCCTACAACGCCTTCGACATCGACGGCATGCTGGCGGTACTGACGCCCGACGTGCGTTTCGAGAACCTGGCCGGCGGGGAGGTCAACGCCGAAGCGAACGGTATCGACGCCTTCCGCGGCCTGGCCGAGCAGGGGCGCCAGCTTTTTTCGGCGCGCGCCCAGCAGCTGAGCGGCCTGGCCTTCGACGGCGACACGGCCCATGCCGACATCGACTGGCGCGGTACCTTTGCCGTCGACGTGCCGGACGGCCCGCGCGCCGGCACCACGCTCGAGCTGAAGGGCCGCTCCGAATTCACGTTCGTGGGCGAGCGCATCGCCAAGCTGGTCGACCGCAACTGAGCCTCAGCGGCCGGTTCAGAGTTCGATCGTGAGTTCCGGCCGGAAACCTTCCTGCTCGCCCTTGCTCAGGTAGCCGAGCGGATTGGCCACCACGCGGCATGCCCACGGCTGGCCGTACAGCTTGCCTTCGACCGTGTAGTCGTTGAAGCAGTGCAGGTGGCCGTGCAGCCACAGCTGCGCATGCGCGAACAGGCTGTCGAGCGCGTTGCAGAAGCCGGCCGTGCCCGGCGTCAGCCCGTAGCGCGGGTCGGCGCTGAGCAGGCTCGGTGCGTAATGGGTGACCGCGACCGTGGTGCCCTCGAACGGCGTGGCCAGCGCGGCGCCTAGCCAGGCCTGGCAGTCCAGCGACAGCGCGCGCTGGGCTTCGGCCAGCATCGGCACGCCATCCCGCAGCGTGGTGTTCTTGCTGAGGTAGTAGTTGGCGGCGCGGAAGGCCTTCTCGCGCGCCTTGATCTGGCGCGCGAGGTCGGTCTCGCGGCTGGCCAGCGCATCGAAGTCGGCCCACAGCGTGGTGCCGATGAAGCGCACGCCGCCGATGACGATGGTTTCGCGGTCCAGCCATTCGATGCCGAGGGCGGCGCAGGTGGCGCGCAGGCGCGCGTAGGCGACGCCATAGTCGAGCGAATCGAATTCGTGGTTGCCCGGGATGTATAGCACCCGCGCGCGCGGTGCGCCGGGACGGCGCGGCGAAAAGCGTCCGAGGCCGAAATCGTCGTCCTGCAGGCGCGAGTTCGACTGGTAGGAACCGATGTCGCCCGCCAGCACGACGACGTCAGTGTCCGGCGCGATCTGCGGTTGGAAGTCGGGGTAGCGTTCGAGATGGAGGTCGGAGAAAAGCTGTATGCGCATCCGCCTAGTATAAGGCCCGTGGCCGAAAACACACGAAATGCGACCTAAATCAAATTCATGTTGTTTGGGCATGGTTTTCCGCACGCCATCGGTGTAACCTGATTCTTTCGCTACGTAAATTTCGGTTGCCGTTCCGGGATGGGTGGCGAAAAAAACGGCACGGTGGATGCGGCGTGCAAACGGTCGGCTTTTCGGCCGTGCCATGTTCCATTCGTGTGTGCGTAAAGTTGGCTTCGTATTATGATTGGCTATTCATCATGCATGAAAGGACCTCCATGAAATCCGATCCAGGTTTTCGTCTTTCCCGTTTCGCCGAGCAAAAACAGCGTGCGCGCCGTGTGCGCATTGGCGTGATGCTCGTGTTGTGCGCACTGCCGGTAGCGGTGGCCTTCGCCAGCATCCCGACGCTGCTCGAAGTCGCTTCGATGTAATGTGCGCGGCCTCCCGGCCGCGCTCTGTTTCATGCCTCGGGCACGTGAATGCGCGCCTTGATGTGCTTCAAATTCGCCACGATCGTGAACGTCATGATCACCAGCAGCGACCACGAACTCCATTTGCTCACATGCACCGCCGACCACGCGCCCAGCTGGTTCGGGTAGCGCCACAGTCCCCAGAACGTGCTCAGGTTTTCCGCGAGCCAGATAAAGAATCCGATCAGTACGAAACTCAGCACCAGCGGCATGCGGCGCTCGCGGTCGAGCGGGCGGAACACCACCGTGGTGCGCGCATACAGGCCGAGCGCACAGGCTGCCAGGTACCAGCGGTAGTCACCGATCGCATGGTGGGTAAAGAAATTGGCGTAGATCGCCAGCGCCACCAGCGCCGCCATCCAGTGCGGCGGGTGATGGCGGATGCGCAGGTCCAGCAGGCGCCAGGCCTGGATGATGTAGCTGCCGACCGCCGCGTACATGAAGCCGGAAAACAGCGGCACGCCCAGCAGCTTGGTGTAAGCGACATCCGGATAGCTCCATGACTGCACACCGGCGGACGTCTTGAAGGCTTCGAGCGCGAAGCCGACCGCGTGGAACAGGCAGACCGCCTTCAGCTCATCCCGGGTTTCCAGGCCGGTGCGCAGCATCCAGGCCTGGATCGCCAGCGCCACCACCAGCAGCACGTCGTAGCGCGGCAGGCCGAGGATGCCGGTGCGCGGCACCAGCGCCACCGCCGCGAAGAACAGGCCGGCGAACAGGCAGGCGCGCGCTTCCTTGATGCCGAAGGCGAGGAATTCGGCGCCGGCACGGCGCCAGCCGTCCACCGCGCGTGTCCGGGCGTCGACCAGGCGCGCATCGAAGGCGGCCAACAGGCCGCCGGGGACGCGCATTGCGGTTAGGGCGAGCAAGGCGGCGAGGGGACGCATGGGATGAGCGGAAGTGGCGACCGCTCATCCTTACACAGTTTGTCCCTCGCCGCAACGTGGCTGGTGGCGCGCCTGGTGGTGGCTGCGCCGGCCGCCGAAAGCTTCCTCGCACAGGGCGTCCAGCGCGGCGCGGGCGCCGTCCGTATCGCAGGCGCAGGCGCCGGCGGCGGCCGCCGCCCCGCGCAGGATCGCGGCCGGCAACACGGTTTGCGCCAGGCGGCCACCCATCACCTCGCGCGCGTAGGCGCGCATGCGGGCCAGATCGGCATCGGCGAGCTTGCCGTCGTCGGTGACGGCGGCAAACAGCACGCGCAGGTCCGGGTTGAACATGCGCGCCGCATTCAGGCGCGCAATCAGGCGGTAGTGGTGCGCCGGGTCGGCGTCGGCGGCGGCGATCGGGACCAAGGCGACCTGCGCCGCGACCAGGGCACTGCGGCATTCCGGGCTGTCGCAGCTGCCGGCGCCGACCAGCACGTCGTCGTGGCGGGTAGTGCTGTCGCGCTCGATTTCGCGCGCCAGGCGCTCGCCGAAACCCATGCCGCGCAGCCCCAGCACGTCCGGCAGCGGGCGCAAATGGGTGGCGGCGCGTGCCCGGGCCCAGGCGCGGCAGGCCTGCTCGGGAGCGGCGTCGACCAGCAGGACGCGGCGGCCGGCGCGGCGGCAGGCCACGGCGAGGTTCTCGGCCAGCAGGCTGTCGAGCGTGCCGCCGGTTTCGCTGGCGATGACGGTGATCATGATCGGCTCCGTTCCGGGACGGTCGGCAAAAGGGCGGTTGACATCGCATCTTCCTGGCTGTTGAGATGAGCCCAGTCTGCGCCGCCGGCCGTAAAAAAAGTCTAAAAAACGCGGCCCTGCATCTATATGGAAACGCAAACCGGGCCTGGCCGGCCGCACCTGCCCGGCACGCCGGCGCACGCTCTGGTAAGGTGGACGTTTTACGAGAGGCGAACATGCAATACAAACGACTTGGCAATACCGGCCTGCAGGTCTCCCAGCTGGCCCTCGGCTGCATGACCTTCGGCGTGCCCGAGCGCGGCACCCATCCGTGGACCCTGAACGAAGAAGACAGCCGGCCGATCATCCGCCGCGCCGTCGAGCTGGGCATCAACTTCTTCGACACCGCCAACATGTACTCGGACGGCACCAGCGAGGAAATCGTCGGGCGCGCGCTGAAGGAATTCACGCGGCGCGAGGACACCGTGATCGCGACCAAGGTCTACTACCCGATGGGCAAGGGACCGAACCGCGGCGGGCTGTCGCGCAAGGCCATCATGACCGAGGTCGACGCCAGCCTGCGCCGCCTCGGCACCGACTACATCGACCTGTACCAGATCCACCGCTGGGACTACGACACCCCGATCGAGGAAACCCTCGAAGCACTGCACGACGTGGTCAAGGCCGGCAAGGTGCGCTACCTGGGCGCCTCGTCGATGCATGCCTGGCAGTTCGCCAAGGCCTTGTACCTGGCCGACCGCCACGGCTGGACGCGCTTTGCGACCATGCAGAACCACCTGAACCTGCTGTACCGCGAGGAAGAGCGCGAGATGCTGCCGCTGTGCGTGGCTGAAGGCGTCGGCGTGATCCCGTGGAGCCCGCTGGCACGCGGCCGCCTGACGCGCGACTGGGACGAGGCCAGCAAACGCTCCGATACCGATGAGGTCATGCGCAAGCTGTACGCCGCCACCGAAGACGCCGACCGCCGCGTCGCCGAAGCGGTGAAAGCGGTGGCCGAGGCGCGCGGCATCCCGCGTGCCCAGGTGGCGATGGCCTGGGTCGCGCAAAAGGCCGGCGTGACGGCGCCGATCGTCGGCGCCTCCAAGCTGTCGCACCTGGAAGACGCGGTGGCGTCGCTGCAGGTGCACCTGACGGCGGACGAGATCGCCCGGCTGGAGGCGGCGTACCTGCCGCACGCCGTGGCGGGTTTCGTGTAAGCCGACGGGCGCGCTGTCGCCCGCGCCCCTGTTACGGTTTGGAACAAATTCGAAGCGTACGCCGGCCCCGCTGGCGTTACGCTTCGCATCATGAACTTCAGCTTCCTTTCACCCGATGGCGGGCCTTGCATCGTCAAGCTGTGGGCCAGCGGCCGCTATGGATTCTCGTTGCCGAAGAAGGTCGAGATCATCACGTCTGGCGGCACCACCTACGTGTTCCTGCATACGAACAGGGACGGCGATGTCGGGATCGGTAAACGCGCGCTGGTCAACCTGGCGATTGCCCAGTTCCTGCGCGGCGACCATGGAGGCGCCGAGGCGGTCGAGATCGACCCCAGTGTGGCGCCTTACGATGGCCCGCTGGCCTCGGTCAAGCCGGACGCGCCACGGGCACCTTTGCGGGTCCGGCCGGGCAAGTCGCATGCGCGGGCCCGGGCGACGCCGGTGGCGGGCTGAGATGACGCCCGGTCCACCAGCTTCGATCAGTACGCCGTCTGTGTATAAGGACGCGCACGCTTGTCCTTGCCCCAGGCCATGTTCGGCTGCGCCTGCATCGTAAACACCAGTTCGCCTCCGGCCATGATGTCTTCGTGGCGCAGGAAGGTGCGCGCCAGTGGCTGGCCGTTCAGCGTGACGCTGCCGACATACGGGTTGGCATCGGACAAGTTGACGGCGCGCACCGTGAAGCGCTTGCCGTTCGGTAGGTTCAGCGTTGCGCGCTCGACGAAAGGCCGGCCAATCGCGTACTCGTTGGTGCCCGGCGCCACCGGGTAGAAGCCCATCGAGGTGAAGGCGAGCCAGGCCGAGGTCTGGCCCAGGTCGTCGTTGCCGGCCAGGCCATTCGGCGCGTCGGTGTACTGGCTGGCGACGATCTGCTGCAGGCGCGCCTGCGTCTTGTAGGGTGCGCCGGCGTAGTTGTACAGGTAGGCCACGTGGTGCGAGGGTTCGTTGCCGTGGGCGTAGTGGCCGATCAGGCCGGAGATGTCCTCCATGTGCGCGTACACGGTCGGATCGACTTTCGCATCGAACACCTGGTCGATCTTGGCCACTAGGCCGGCGTCGCCGCCCAGCATCTTGACCAGGCCGGCGTTATCGTGCGGCATGTACCAGGAATACTGCCAGGCGCTGCCCTCGGTATAGTCGCTGCCGAAGTTCGACTGTACCGGATTGAACGGCGTGCGGAAGTCGCCGTTGGACTTCTTGGCGCGCACGAAGCCGGTCTTCGGGTCGAACACGTTGCGCCAGTTCTGGGCGCGCTTGAAGTAGCGTGCCGCCACTTCTTTGTTGCCCATCTTTTCCGCCATGCGCGCGATGCTCCAGTCGTCGAAGGCGTATTCGACCGTCTTCGATGCCGCTTCCGGCTCGAGGTCGATCGGCACGTAGCCAAGCTTCATGTAGTGCTGCAGGCCGCCGTAGGGGCCGTACTCGGCGCTGGCGGTCATCGCCTGCAGCGCCTGGGCCGGGTCGAAGCCCTTGATCCCTTTCATATAGGCGTCGGCGATCACCGGCACCGCGTGGTAGCCGATCATGCACCAGGTTTCCAGGCCGGCAAACTGCCACACCGGCAGGATGCCGTAGGGGCTGGCTTGCTGCGAGGCGATCAGCGAGCGCACGAAGTCGGCGTTGCGCTGCTCGGGCTGGATGATGGTCAGCAGCGGATGCAGGGCGCGGTAGGTGTCCCACAGCGAGAAGGTCGAGTGGAAGCGGAAGCCGTCGGCCTGGTGCACCGCGTTGTCCGGGCCGCGGTACTTGCCGTCGCGGTCCATGAACAGGGTGGGCGCCAGCAGGCTGTGATACAAGCTGGTGTACACCATGCGCTTCATCGGCTGCGGCGCTTCGATGTCGACCGCGCCCAGCGCTTGTTCCCAGGCCTGGCTGGCACGCTGGCGCTCGGCGTCGAAGTCCCAGCCCGGCATCTCGTCGAGGTTGGCCAGGGCGCCGTCTTCGCTGACGCCGGATACCGCCACCTTCACCAGCAGCGGCGCATCCTGCAACTGGCCGAAATCGAAGGTCGCCTCCAGCGCCTTGCCTTCGACCAGCACTTTCTCGGCCGGGGTCTTGCCGGGCGCCGCGAAGCCGCGGTATTCGACGCCTTCCTCGCGGTTCAGCAGCTGGTGCGCCTGCAGGGGTCGCGAGAACTTGATGGCGAAATAGAGCTGGCGTCCCGGTGCCCAGCCGCGCGTCTCGCGCATGCCGGTGATGGTGTCGCTGCCGCGCAGGCGCAGGCGCGACCACAGGTTCTTGCCGGCGTAGTCATAGATCGAAGAGCGCAGGTCGAGGATCACCTTGGCCGTGCTGCCCGGCTTGAAGCGGTAGCGGTGCAGGCCGACGCGCTCGCTGGCGGTCAGCTCGACGTCGACGTCGTTGTCCAGCAGCTTGACGCTGTAGTAGCCTGGCTCGGCATGCTCGTCCTTGTGCGAAAAGCGCGAACGGTAGCCGCTGAACGGGCGTTCCGGATAGCCCGGGTCGAGTTTCAGCTCGTCGCCGGTCGGCATCAAGAGCACGTCGCCGAGGTCCGAATGGCCGGCGCCCGAGAAGTGGGTGTGCGAAAAGCCGAGGATGGAATCGTCTTCGTAACGGTAGCCGGCGGCCCACGGATAGCTCTGCTTGAAGTGGCGCACCTGGGTGTCCGGGCTCAGCTGGATCATGCCGAAGGGGCGGGTGGCGCCCGGGAAGGTATGGCCGTCGCCGCCGGTGCCGATGAAGACGTTGACTTCGGCGGCTTTGCTGCCGGCGGGGGCGGCGTGGGCAACGCCGGCACACAGGGTTGCGGCGGCCAGCGCGATGGCACCGAGGGTGGGACGAGAAATCATGCGGGCTCCAGGCATCGAAATATCAAGGTAGAAACATAGCCTGAAAAGTTTGATGCAGGCAATAGAGAGACGATTTACGGGCTGTATTTAGCGGCGCTAGTAAACAAGCGCGCTGCGAAGGGGGTCGTACCGGCCCGCGATCCCTCATGCATAATGCCGGGTTGGCCGAACAGCGCAGACGAGGAGAGGGAAGTGCAGTCCGAAGCGATTCAGATACGCCCGATGGGCGAAGACCAGCTGGCCGCGGTGCTGGCGGTGCAGGCGGCTTGCTATCCGCCGGCGATGCAGGAACCGGCGGCGGTGGTGCTGGCGCGCCTGCGCGCGGCGCCGGCAACCACGCTGGTAGCCTGCGCCGGCGATGCGGTATGCGCTTACCTGTTCGCCTATCCCTCGCTGCTGGGCCGGGTCACGGCGCTGGATGCGCCCTTCATGCCGGCGGCAAGGCCGGACACGCTCTACCTGCACGACCTGGCGGTGGCGCCGCGGGCGCTCGGCCGCGGGCTGGCGCGGCGCCTGGCGCAGCAGTTGCTGGACGCGGCGGCCGGGGAGGGCTTGCGGCACGCGGCGCTGGTGTCGGTGCAGGATACCCGGCGCTTCTGGGAAGGCCTGGGTTTCGAGGCCGATGCCGGACGGGCCCCTTGCGCCGCGTTGGCGACTTATCCGGGCGATGCGCTCTATATGACAAGACGCTTGGCGGCATCCTCGACGGCCTGAACCGACCGTCGGTGCCGAGAACCGTTGACGCCTTGTTAAAACCCATTAATCGGATGCTAAAAGCTTGCAGTTTTTGCGCCGACTTTCCGCAACAAAACAATGTGTTGCCGCATTTCGACGGTCCATTGTCGAAGATTTTGCGCTAATATTGACGTAGGGAAATAATTTATGTAGAGAGACCGGCCGTCATGAAACGAAACAATGCGGGCTTCACGCTGATCGAACTGATGATCGTGGTTGCGATCATCGGCATCCTGGGCGCCATCGCCATTCCGGCCTACGGCAATTACGTGATGCGCGCGCGCCTGACCGAAGCCTTCACCGGTTTGGCGTCGGTGCAGACGAGCGCCGAGGAATACTGGTCGAACAAGCATACCTACGTCGGCTTCGACCAGGACACGCCTTCGCGCATGCCGCCAGCGGGCGAGAATTTCACCTTCAGCTTCAGCAGCGCCAGCGATTCCGGTTACACCGTGACCGCCACCGGACGCGCCAAGGCCGCCGGCTTCACCTACACCGTCGACCAGGGCGGCAAGCGCGGCACGGTCGCGCCGGCCGATTGGGGCAGCAGCACCAGCTGCTGGATCGACCGCAAGGGTGGCCAGTGCGTCCAGTAAGGCCGGCCGGCAGCGCCGGCTTCACCTTCATCGAGATGGCCCTGGTGCTGGTCATCTCCGGCATCGTGCTGGCCGTCGGCGTGCCGAGCATGTCGAACTGGATCCTGGCGCGCAAGGCGGTCGATGCCGCCGGCTTCTACAAGGACGGCTTGGCGATGGCGCGCAGCCAGGCGCTGGCGCACAACAGCGCCAGCCGCCTGGTCCTGGTCGACAACGCCAACGGCCAGATGGACTGGCGCGTCGACATCTGCTTCCCGACCGATTCGGAGCCGTGCACCGACAGCACCGGTTCATGGTCGAGCCCGACCGCGGCCGCTACCGGGGACCCCGAGGCGCCGGGTGGTTTCCGCTCACTGCTGCGCAGCGCGTCGAACCTGCCGCAGTCGAACGCGATGGTCAGCAGCGTGCTGGCCGAAGGTGCGGACGAGGTGTATTTCACGCCGCTGGGCTGGGTCGACGGCCGCATGTCGCCGCGCATCAGCCGCATCCAGCTGGCGCCCTCGGCCCGCCGCAGCGGCGCCTTCAAGCCGGTTGCCGTGGCGCTGACGCTGGCGGGAATCGCCACCATCTGCAATCCCGATCCTGCCGACCTCTCTCCCAAGAAATGTCCACCGCAATGATCGCATACCGATTCCGCATTCCACGCCGGCGCCAGGCCGGCATCGCCCTGCTGGAGGCGCTGGTGGCCGTGGTGCTGCTCGGCGTCGGCCTGCTGGGCATCGTCGGCCTGCAGGCGCGCTCGTACTCGGCGCTGGCCGACACCAGCATGCGCGCGGAAGCCACGATGGCCGCCGACAAGCTGCTCGGCGTGATGGCGGCCGACCAGGCCAATCTGGGCAGCTACGCAGTGACGATGGGCGGCACGCCGGGCAGCAGCCTGGCGCCCTGGTACGACGAAACCCGGCGCCAGATCCCGAACGCCGGCATCAGCGTGGAAGTGGCGCAGGTCCCGGGCACCACGCGCAACCGTGTCACGATCACGATCGCCTGGGCGCGCAAGGCCAATACCGCCGCCAACCAGCACGTCATCACTTCCTATCTCGCCACCGCCACATGACGCCCACGTCCCTGCGCCGCACCGGCGGCTTTTCCATTGTCGAGCTGATGGTCAGCGTGGCCGTCGGCATGCTGGCGCTCGCGTTTGCGGTGCGCATGGTGGCCGGCTCCGAAAAGAGCCGCGAGACCGAGCTGGGCGGCTCCGATTCGATGCAGAACGGGATGGTGGCGCTGTTCTCGATGAGCGGGGACGCCAACCAGGCCGGCTTCGGCCTGAACGATTCGATCCTGTCCGGCTGCGACACGAAGCTCACCGACAGCGGCGGCTATGCGCTGGCGCCGGGCGCGCTCGTGGGGACCACGCCGCTGGCGCCGGTGGTGATCGAATCCAACGGCAGCGCCCCCGACCGCATCAGTTTCTATGCCGGCAGCTCGTTGACCGGCACCGCGACCCTGCGCCTGACGGCCGGCTATACCCGCAACGCCGTCAGCGTCACCGTCGACCGTGTGCCCTACGGCTTTTCCCAGGGCGATGTGGTGGTGGTGGCGCCGGAAGGGGTGGGGACGGGGCCCTGTGCGCTGGCGCAGCTGGCGAGCAATCCACGCGGACTGCTGCCGCCGCCCGGCCCGCAGTACGTCGACGTCGTGGGAGGTACCGACTACCGTTTCGACAGCCGCGGCCTGGACGCAAGCTTCACCGGCGGCCAGGCGCGCATGTTCAACCTGGGCAGGCCGGACGACCTGTCCTTCCATACCTGGTCGGTAGCGAACGGCTTCCTGAAGCTGCGCTCGACCGACATGGCCGGCTCGTCGCGGGACGCCGCGACGGTCACCGACAACATCGTGTCGATCAAGGCGCAGTACGGCTTCGATACCCGTACCGGCACCGCTTTCCAGCCGCAGAACGGCATGCAGGTGATGCGCTGGTCCTCGACCATGATCGACGCCGACGCCAACGGCACGATCGGCAATGCCGTCGATTACCAGCACGTCGCCGCGGTGCGCCTGGCCGTGGTCGCGCGCAGCAAGGCGGTCGAGCGCGGAGCCACCGGCGCCACCTGTACCACGACCGTCGAAAAACCGCAGGTCTTCAAGATTGCCTCGCCGCAGAACGTGACCGCTGTGCCCCTGACCGTCGACGTCGCCGTGGCCGGCGATCCGAATGGGTGGCAGTGCTACCGTTACCGCGTGTTCGAGACGGTGGTCAACCTGCGCAACGCCGGCTGGAGGCCCGAAGCATGGAAAAAGTGATGCGCGCCCGCCAGCGCGGACTGGCGCTGCCGGTGGTCCTGATCATCCTGGCCGTGATGCTGGTGTCCTCGATCTACCTGATGAAGTCGATCCATTCGACGTCGCTCGCCACCGGCAACCTGGCCTATGACGCCACGCTGAGCCAGTCGGTCGATCTCGGCCTGCATACCGGCTTCGACTGGCTGCAGGCCACGGCGCGCGCCAGCAAGATGATGCTCAACGCCGACAGCCCGCTCAACGGCTACGTGGCGCTGATGGACACCAGCAAGACGCCGCGCGACGCCGCCTTCTGGGACGGCAGCAGGTCGATCAGTGCGCCGGACGGCAGCGCGATCGAGTACGTGATCCACCGCCTGTGCCTGGCGCGCCTGCCCTACGACGACGCCAGGAACCAGTGCGTGCAGACGGCAGCCAATCCGATGGCGCTGGGCAGTTCGGTGGCCGTCGGCAGCAGCCTGGCGGGCGATACCGCAGACTATGCCGGCTCGCCGCAGGTGCACTACGTGATCACGGCGCGCCTGCGCGGCGCCAAGGGTGCCAGCGTCACCAACCAGATGATCGTGCTGATCGGGGCCTGAGCCCCGGCCTGAAGAACCGCCCGGTGCGCCTGCTCCGGGCCCATTTACGACTGACCGCTTATGAAGAAGATCCTCGGCCTCCTCGGCTTCCTCTGCCTGCAATTGTGCGGTGCCGGCGCTTCGGCCGGCATCACCAGCATCGCCCAGCTGCCGCTGCTGAACATCAACGGCACCGGCAACGTCAAGCCGAACCTGATGCTGCTGTACGACAACTCGGGCTCGATGGCCTATCACTTCACGCCCGACTACGTGGACGACAGTTCCACCTGCCGCGCGGGCGCCACCATGGCCAGCAACGTCACCAACGGCGGCACGCGCGGCTGCACGATCGGCCAGCCGCCGTTCAACAGCGCCGATTTCAACCGCCAGTACTACGATCCGAAGGTGCGCTACCTGCCGCCGGTCGACGCCACCGGCGCCAGCTACCAGTCGATGACGCGCAGCTACACCAGCGGCTGGACCTCGGTCACCACCGACGGCTTCGGCATCAACAAGACCAACCTGCTGGGCGCCGGCGCCTCGAGCAGCAACCTGGCCACCGGCTTCCCCGACCTGAAGTGGTGCGACACCAACAACGCCAACTGCGGCTACAACACCGCCACCTATACCTATCCGACCGATTCGCGCTACACGGCGGTGGCGTATTCCACCAACCCGTACTACTACACGATCAACGTGGCCGAATGGTGCAGCGACGCCAACATGAAGACCTGCACCTCGACCGCGGTCGGCGCCGCCGCGCCGTCCGGCTTCCCGGTCCCGGCCAAGGTCCGCTGGTGCAAGGACCGCGCGCTGAGCGATTGCCAGGCCAAGTACGTGGGCGACTACAAATACCCGCGCTACGGCAATCCGAACGCGGTGCCGGTGGCCGCCTACGGCACCATCACGATCGGCGCCTCGCGCGACAACACCTCGCTGAATGTCACCGCGGTGAAGGTGGCCGAGCCGGGCGGCTCGGTCACGATCACCAACGGCGCCGTCAACGCCAGCGGCGGCACCAACACCTCGGGCGAGCAGGCGACCATGGCGACCGCGCTGGCGGCATCGATCATCGCCAAGACCGGCCTCGCCAACCAGTACGTGGCCTGCGTCAAGACGCCGACCAGCGGCTACGGCGTGCCGGCCTGTTCGGGCTACAACATCAACCTTGCCGCCAACAACATCGTCGCGGTGCTGCCGATCGACTGCGTCTCGGGCGTGACCGGCAAGACGGTGGGACAGTGCTCGCTGGTGTCCGACGACAGCCGCAGCGGCTGGGCGATCAGCGTGGAAACCGATTCCGCCGTCATCAGCGCCAACCAGCGGCCGACCGCGTTGGTGACGGTTAGCGGCAGTACTTCGCGCAACGCGGTGCTGAACCCGACCACCGGCCTTGGCGGCGCCACGCTGCTGAACGCTTCGGTGGCGCTGTCGAACCTGACCGCGAATACCGTGGCCTCGACGATCGTCGGCAAGATCGGCAGCGGCGGCGACATCCAGGCCTACGTCGGCGGCAGCACCGCGACCGACTTGTGCGCACAGCAGGCCAAGAGCGTGATCTGCCTGGTCGACAACGTTGCCGTCAGCGGCGGCAAGGCCGTCAGCATGGGCAGTGTCACCGGCAACAACAACACGCTCAGCTTCGCGACCCAGCCGACCAGCACCCCGCAAGCGAGTGCGATCGACACCATTCCGACCTCGGCCACCCCATTTGGCGCCGGCGCCGCGATCTTCGTGCGCACCGACATCGTGCCGGCGGTCAACAGCTACCCGAAGGCGGTCAGGCGCACCGATTGCGCCGGCTCGACCTGTACCTACGACGAAGAGATGACCAACTTCGCCAACTGGTACGCCTATTACAAGTCGCGCAACCAGATGATGAAGACCGCGGTCGGCCAGGCCTTCCAGGCGCTGTCGTCGAACTACAACGTCGGCATCGTGTCGCTGTCGGTGGCCGCGGCCGAGGGCACGATGACCCCGCCGCGCGTCTTCTCCGGCAATAACCGCGGCGACTGGTATGCGCGCCTGTACGGGATGAACGGCAACCAGTCGACCCCGATCCGCCAGGCGCTGCACGCGATCGGCAAGATGTACGCCAACACTGCCCCCTACGTGTTCGACCGCGACGCGGCGGCGGTGCAGTACCCGTGCCAGCAGAACTTCACCTTCATCACCACCGACGGCTACTGGAACGGCGGCGCGGCCGCCAGCGTGGTCAACAACGACAACGTCGAGAGCACGGCGCGCTTCTGCACCCGCGAAGCGGGCTGCGTCGACCCGGCCACCCAGACCTATAACTCGCTGGCCGACGTCGCCCTGTACTGGTACAACGGCGGCGCCAACTCGGGCGTCGCCTCGCTGCGCACCGACCTCGAGGACTGGACCAAGCGCGGCCTGGTGCCCGCCGCCAACGGCGACAACCAGCGCCTGCACATGAATACCTATGCGCTCGGCCTGGGCGTGGACGGCGTCATGAACTACGAAGCCAACTACGACACGCTGCCGACCCCGGGCGGCGACTTCTTCAACCTGAAGAACGGCGTGACGCGCGGCTGCCCGTGGAACAACGGCGGCGCCTACAACTGGCCCGATCCGAAGACCGGCGACAACAGCGGCTCGGCCGCCTACCAGTCGCGCGTGGACGACCTGTGGCACGCCGCCATCAACGGCCACGGCAAGTACTTCAGCGCGTCCGACCCGACCCAGGTGGTGCAGGGCCTGAGCACGGCGCTGTCGAACATCCAGGTGCGCGTCGGCGCCGCCGCGGCAGCCGCCACCTCGACCCCCAACATCTCGCAGGAAGACAACGACATCTTCTCGTCGACCTTCACCACCGTGAAGTGGTTCGGCGAACTGTCGGACCGCAAGATCGATCCGGCCACCGGCATCGTCGGCACCAGCGTGGCGTGGACCTCGTCCGACACGGTCGGCCTGAAGGTCGGCAACACCAGCGATACCCGCGTGATCAAGATGCTCGATACCAGCACGGCGCCGGTGGGCCTGAAGGACTTCAGCTATGCCGCGATGAGCGCGACCGAGCGCGCCTGGTTCGACAACAAATGCGGCATGCTGTCCCAGTGCGCCGCCCTGACCGCCGACAACCAGGCGATCGTCAACAGCGGCACCAACATCGTCAACTGGCTGCGCGGACGTCAGGCGTATGCCGACGACAGCGTGCTGCGCGCCTACGCCCGCACCGACAAGACCCCGGCCGGCGCCAGCGGTCCGCTGCCGATCGTCATGGGCGACATCGCCTCGTCCAAGCCGGCCTACCTGCGCGAACCGAGAAAGGGCTATAGCAGCAGCGCCTACAGCACCTTCAAGACGACCTGGAAGGACCGTACCCCGACCGTGTTCGTGGCCGCCAACGACGGCATGCTGCACGCGTTCAACGCCAAGACCGGCGAGGAAACCTGGGCCTACGTGCCGCGCATCACGATGAAGAAGCTGCCGACCCAGGCCAGTCTGACCTATGGCCTGAACCACCAGTTCACCACCGACGGCGCGCCCGAGATCGGCGACGTCATGATCGGCGGCGAGTTCAAGAGCCTGCTGGTGGCCGGCATGAATGCCGGCGGCCGCGGTTTCTACGCCCTCGACGTCACCGACCCGGCGGCGCCGAAGGCGCGCTGGGAACTGTGCGCCGACGCCGCGCTGTGCGCGAATGCGGACCCGGACCTCGGCCTGTCGTTCGGCAACCCGCAATTCGGCACCTGGAAGGACGCGAGCGGCACCGAGCGCTGGGTGGTGTTCCTGACCTCGGGCTACAACAACGTGCCCGGCACCGACGGCGTGGCCGGCGGCGACGGCAAGGGCTACCTGTACGTGGTCGACGCCGGCACCGGCCAGATCCTGAAGAAGACCTCGACCGGCGCCGGCGACACCACGACCCCGTCCGGCTTCGCGCGCATCACCGCGATCACCTCGAACCCGCAGACCGACCCGCTGGTGACCTACGTCTACGGCGGCGACAACCTGGGCAAGATGTGGCGCTTCGACTTCAGCGCCGGCGGCACCCCGGCCGTGCTGCAGATGGGCGACGCCGACGCCACCCATCCGATCACGACCCGGCCGGAAGTCACCCTGTGCGCGGTGAACAGCCGCGACACCGGCGGCACGGTCACGGCCGGCACCACCCGCGCAGTGGTGTTCGGCACCGGACGCCTGCTCGACCTGGGCGACATCGCCGACGTGACCAAGCAGAGCGTCTACGTGCTGACGGACCGCGGCACCGGCATCTCGTCGGCCGACTGGCGCAATGCCGGATCGATGGCGCAGCAGAGCCTGAGCACCACCGACGCCGGCAACTACAAGATCAGCGGGCCGGCGGTCGACCTCAGCACCCAGGCCGGCTGGTACTTCGACCTGGACCAGAACCGCGGCGAGCGCGTCAACCTCGACCCGAAGGTGGTCTCGGGCACGCTGAACGTGGTCAGCAACATCCCGACCAACTCGAGCGCCTGCTCGGTCGGCGGCACCAGCAACCTGTACCAGCTCGACGTCTGCACCGGCAAGCCCTTGCTGAACGACCAGACCGACGGCATGATCGGCGGCCGTTCGCTGTCGAACACCGCGGCCGCGGTCGGCTTCATCATCGTGCGCCTGCCGAGCGGCGCGCTGAAGCTGGTGGCGACCACCGCCGACGGTAACAACACCACCAAAGAACTGCCGTCGGCGAAAGACCAGGATGCGCGCAAGACCGGCTGGCGCCGGGTCCGCAACTAAGGCGCGACAAAGCGCCTCTACTGAGCGGCTGCGGCCGGCGCCGCCGGCGCCGCCGCGATGGCGCTGACGGTCTGGGTCGACACGATGCCGTCGGCGCCGGTCAGGCGCAGCTGCACCGGCAGCCAGCCGCGCGCCGGCGCCAGCCAGACCTCGAGGCGCGGCCGGCCCGGCAGCGCCGGCTGCGCCAGGTGCCAGGCCTCGATCGGGCCCAGGGCGGTGGCCAGGGTCTCCACCCCGGCCGCCTGGAAGCGTTCGATGGTCGCCTCGAGCGGGCCGGCGACCACCACCTCGATTGTCCCGCGCAACTGGTCCGGCTCGCCGAGGCCGATGCCGGCCAGCTGCATCAGCAGCGAGGCGCGGTCCTGGATGCCGATGCTGTCCGGCACGCTGCGGCCGCTGGCACGGAAGCGCACCTCGCCGTTGTCGAACTCGGTCACGCTCGGGCTTCCTCCATTTTCCTCGGACGCGCTGCGCGGCATGACGCCGGCATCGCCGCTGCCGCCCTGGCTCGACAGCCGGCCCAGTACCCCATCCACCTGCAATTGATAGCGTTCGCCGTCGCTGCGCCAGTCGATATGCGCCGGGGCCAGCGTCTGCGGCGCGGCGCCCGGGGCCTGGCGCGTCTGCGTGTAGGTCAGCAGCACAGGCTCGGGCAGGCGCACGCGGTAGCGGCTGGGCATCTGCACCAGCGGTGCAGCGTCGGCGGGGCTGTCCGGCACGGGCTGGCCGGCCGGCGCTGCCGCGGCGGCGGGCAGGGATGGCGCCGCGGATGCTGCCGGCGTAGCGGCAGCGACAGCCGGCGCGGGGGCGACAAGCGGCGCCGGATGCGGCTGCGGGGCAGGGGCCGGCGCTGGCGCGGTTTCGGGGGCCGGGTGGCGCCCGTCCTCGCGTCGTGGGGTGTCGGCCGGCATCAGGCGCAAGACCAGGTCTTCGGCTGCCGGCCTACCCTGTGGCGCGGCCGGCGGCGCGCCATCGGTGCCGGCAAACCATGCCAGCAGCGCCAGGTGCGCCAGCGCCGACAGCCCGCACAGGGCCAGCAGGCGCCGGTAGCGGCGCAGCCGGGCGGTCAGGGCGGTCCGGATCAGGGCGTCCCCGCCGGCAGCATCACCTGGTCGGCTGCGCGTCCGCTTTCGCCCGGCGCGTGCGCCCCGGCGATGTCGGGTACGGGGCGCGCGCGGCGCGACAGCGCGTCGGGGTTGCCGTACCGGTGGATGCGCACTGCGGGCATGACCTTGCCTCCTTGAAGATGACGAGCGGCGATTTTACGCCATCGGCGCCGGCGCGGCGCCCAGGCGTACGCCGGCCCACGCGTCCGGCACTGATAATAGCCCTCAGTCATCGATACGGGAGCCAGGATGCCAGCCAACAAGCGTAATACCACAAGAAAAAGCGAGCTGCCCCTCGACCAGGTGCGGCGCTACCTCGAACCCGGCCCGGTGCTGCTGGTCAGCTCGGCCCACGAAGGCGAGTCCGACGTCATGGTGATGGGCTGGCACACGGTGATGGAGTTCTCGCCCTCGCTGGTCGGCTGCGTGATCTCGCGCGCCAACCATAGTTACGGGCTGATCCGCGCCAGCGGCGAGTGCGTGCTGAACCTGCCGACCCGCGCCCAGCTCGAACAGGTGCTGGGCGTCGGTTCCACCAGCGGGGCCGATATCGACAAGTTCGCCGCCTTCGGCCTGACGCCGGAGCCGGCCGAGCGGGTCGGCGCGCCGGCGATCCGGGAATGCCATGCCCACTTCGAGTGCCGGCTGCACGACGACAGCCTGGTGGAGCGCTACGATTTCTTCGTCTGGGAAGTGGTCGCGGCGCGCGCGCTGGCTACGCCGCGCCATCCGGAAACCCTGCACTACCAGGGCGACGGCATGTTCATGGTGGCCGGGCAGACGATCCGGCGCCGGCGCCGCGGCCTCAAGTAAGGGCCGCAGCGGGCGCTAGCGCGGGTGCCGCGCCCGCATCCCGACCCGTTGCGTGATGCGCGCCGCGCTGCCGCGTACCCGCAGCGGCGGCGGCTGCACGGCCACCGCCAGCGCCACCCCGGTGCTCAGCCGGTGCAGGTCGAGCACCTCGAGCAGGGCTTCCAGCACGGTACGCCCGAGCACGGCGTCGCCAGCCTCGACCTGCGGCAGCACCCGGTGCAGGGCGCTCAGCACCACCGCGTTTTCCGCGCGCTGATCGCGCAGGCGTTCATAGCCGAGCGTGCCCATGATCAGTTCCTCATGCCGGAAGCCGGCCTCGACTTCGGCCACCAGCGGCGCGAAGGCATGCGCCAGCTCGGCGTCCGGCGCGTTCAGCAGCGCGTGCACACGGCAGCACAAGCCCTTGCGCGCATGCCGCAGCGCGGCGACGAGGGTGCGCGGACGAGTGGGCTTGGCGGCGTGGGCTTTCATGCGGCTTTCCTCAGGTACGGGCCGGCGCTTGCAGTGTCGGCGCCAGCCAAGGTCTCAGTTTGATACATCTCAAAGTGTTCCGCAAAGTGGCATAGCGTGCGCACGGTTGGCACGGATGGGGTCGATTCCAACGGAGTTACCGTCGGCTTTGATGTTCCTCAAAGTAACGCTTACCCCTACGGCTAGGCTTGGTTCCATGTCAAACCTGCTCAATGACCCGATGCCGGTCCTGCTGACGGATCGCCTCTCGGCCCCCGCCGCCGGTGGCGTGTTGCGCGCTGTCGGCAAGGGAAGGGGTGATGCGCCCATTGCGCCTTCCGCGGAGCCGGCGCCGCTGACCGACCGCCGCCTCGACAGCGTATTCGGGCCGTTACAGCTGCGCCCGCTGGCACCCGGCGATACGCCGGCGCATGCGGCCTTCCTGCAGGCACTGGGCGAGCGCGGGCGGCGCATGCGCGCGTTCTCCCAGCCGACAACGTTCGGTGGGGAGCAGCTGCGGTTGGTTCTGGCGCAGGCATCCGCCGTTGGCGGCCGGGACTGGCTGCTCGGCGAACTGTGTCTCAGCATCGATCGCGGCAACGTCGCCGCCGAATTCGCCCTGGCGGTGCGGCCGGCGCTGCAAGGCCGCGGCCTCGGCCGGCTGCTGCTGCACAGCGTGCTCGACCTGTGCCTGCAGCGCCGGGTCACGCTGGCCTGCGGATCGGTGCCCGCCGGCAGCCCGGCCATGCTGGCATTGGCGCACCGCTGCGGATTCCAGATCCTGCGCGCAGCCGACGGCTCGGCGCAGCTGGCGCTGATGCTGCGGCCGCGCGAGGTACGCTGATGGGCCTGCGCATCGTGATCGTGCAGGGCCACCCCGATTGCCGCCGCCCGCATCTGTGCCACATGCTGGCCGACGCCTATGCCGAAGGTGCCGGCGAGGCCGGCCACAGTGTCGAGCTGGTGGAACCGGCGCGCCTGGCCTTTCCCTTGCTGAGCAGTCCGGCCGAGTGGCGCCATGGCACCCTGCCGCCACAGTTGGAAGCCGTGCAGGAATCGATCCGCCAGGCCGACCACCTGGTGCTGATGTACCCGCTGTGGCTGGGTGACATGCCGGCCATGCTGAAGGGTTTCCTGGAACAGGTGTCGCGCCCGGGCTTTGCGGTCAACCCGTCGGCGCTGCGGTTGTCGGGCGACGGCTCGCTGCGCGGCCGTACGGCGCGGATCGTGGTCAGCACGCAGGTGGCGGCGCCGGTCTACCGCTGGCTGCACGGCGCACCCAGCCTCAAGCTGGTGCGACGCAGTATCTTCGTGCCGGCCGGGATCGGCCCAGTCAGGGCCACCGTGGTCGGCAGCACCGATGGGTTGAGCGAGGAAGAAGTCGAGCGCTGGCGCGCGCGCCTGCGCCGCCTCGGCCAGCGCGCGCGCTGAAGGCAATGGCGGGGGCGGCTATACTGCGAACTTTCCCTCCAAGAAAGGATGCCATGTCCCAGCTCACCGTCATCGCCACCATGCGCGCCAAACCCGGCAAGGAAGCCGATTTGCACGAGCACCTGCTGAGCCTGGTGCCGCAGACACGCACCGAAGCCGGCTGCATCGACTACGACCTGCACCGCTTGCAGGACGACCCCTCGGTGTTCGTGATGTATGAGAACTGGGTCGACCGCGGCGAGCTCGACAAACACCTGCAGATGCCCTACATGCGCGCCTTTGGCGCCGCTTTGCCGGACCTGCTGCGCAGCCCGCTCGAGCTGCAGATGCTGGACACGCTCAGCGCCCCGCGCGCATGAATATACACAACAGTCCTAGCGCAGCACCAGTACCGGTATCGCGCTATGGCTGAGCACCTTCCAGGTTTCGCTGCCGATCAGGCGCCCGGCCAGGCCGCCACGTCCGCGTGAGGCCATCACGATCAAATCGCACAGCTGCTCGCGCGCACTGCGGATGATGGCCTCGCTCGGCGGCAGGCCGGTTACCAGCAGGGTTTCGCAAGGTACGCCCGCCTCGCCGGCGCGGCGCCGGACGTAGGCGACCGCATCCTGTCCCAGCTGCTCGCGCTCCTGGCGCCAGGCGTCGTGGATAGGTGCCGCCAGGCCGAGCTCGGGCGCCATCACATATGGCGGCGGGCTGGCGTGGACGCCGACGATGGTCCCCTGGCCGAGCGTGGCCAGGCGCAGCGCCGCTTCGAGCGCAACGGTCGAGCGTTCGGTACCGTCGGTGGGAACCAGAATGCGGCGGAACATCGCAGCCTCCGGCACGGTCAGGCGCTGCCCGGCCTGGGCCGCAGCACCATTACCGGCACCTCGGCGCCGGCCAGCACTTTTTGCGTCTCGCTGCCGGCCAGCAGGCGCGACAGCCCGCGGCGGCCATGCGAACCCATGAAGATCAGGTCGCAGCCGTGGTCGCGCGCGCTGTCGAGGATGGCGTCGCTGGCCGAGTGCGAGAACACGGTCAGCGGTGTGCATGCGACCCCGGCGCCGGCCGCGGCGGCGCTGACGCGGCGCACGTTGCGTTCGGCCCAGCCGCGCAGCGCTTCGCTGGCGAGGTTCGGATCGACCGCCATCGCGGCTTCGGCCGCGGCATAGGCCGGGTAGGTCTGCGCCACCGACAACGCCACGATCTCGGCGCCATGCACCCGCGCGAACTCGACCGCCGCATGCTCGGCCACGGCCGACACGTCCGAGCGGTCGGTCGGCACCAGGATCCGCTTGTATCGCGGTACGCCAGCATGGCGCCCTGGCGCCATGCCCGCCATGCTGCCGGTCGCGTTCCCGGCCGGCTCATCGATCGGATCGGCCACGGCACTTCCTCAGCGGTGCACCAGCACCGGGATGGCGCTGTGCACCAGTACTTTCTGGGTTTCGCTGCCCAGCAGCAGGCCACCGAGCCCGCGCCGGCCGTGCGAGGCCATGACGATCAGGTCGCAGCCCAGGCGCCGCGCGCTGTCGACGATGGCCTGCCACGGCTCGTCCGACACCGCCTGTTCCAGGGTGCAGGGAACGCCGGCTTCGCGCGCGGCGCTGTCGACGTCGGCCAGCAGGCGCCGTCCGCGCTCTTGGCTGGCGTCGGCGTACTGTTCGGCGGTGTCGCCGATCATGTCGGGGTCGGTGCTCAGGACGTGGAATGCGGGCGTGGCGGTGAAGCCCACTACGTCGGCGCCGACTTCGCGGGCGAAAGCGACGCCGGACAGGATCGCGCGTTGCGATGCCTCGCTACCGTCGGTCGGCAACAGGATGCGGCGATACAGTGGATTGTCGAGCTGCGGGCTCATGTGCAGGCTCCGGTGCGGGAGCGCATGGCCCCGATGCAATCAGCATGACAAATATGCCGATTGCATCGGTTGACCTGGATCAAACGCTGGACTGGCCCGCCGCGGCGCAGTTCAAGCGTCGGCGGCGCCCAAGGTGAAATGGCCTTCGGCCACGGTGCGTTCGCCGCAGCGTACCGCGAAAGTGCCGCCGTGCAGGTCGGCGCCGAGCGCCAGTTCGTTGCCGAGGGCGGCCGGGGCCTTGAAGCGGGCGTCCAGCGCGGCCAGCGGGCGGCCGCCGGCGCGTTCCAGTTCGGCGCAGGCGCGCCCCAGCGTGTGCATGCCGTGGATGATCGGGCGCTTCATGCCCATCAGGTTGGCCGACCAGCGCCACAGGTGGATCGGGTTCCAGTCGCCGGACAGGCGGGCGTAGGCGCGCCCGCTGGATGCCGCCAGGCGCCAGGCGGCGATCGGCGGCAGCGAGGTGTCGGGCGGGCGCGTCCGGCCATAGCCGCCACGCCCCCCGCGCACCACCAGGTAGGTGCTGCGGCAGGTGAACACGGTGCTGCCCTCCTGTTCGCCGAGGGTCTCGAGGGTGGCGTACACCGCGCCTTTCTCGTTGGGCGGGCGGATCGCCACGGTGGTGTTCAGCGCCAGCGGCAGCGCCGGCTGGTGGGGCGCGCCCAGTTGCAGGGCGTTTTCGGCATGCACGGTGCCGGCCAGGCGGAACGGGAATGCCGGGTCGAGCATGGTCGCCACCTGGGCGCGCTGCGCCAGCAGGTAATAGAAGGTCAGCGGGATGGCCGACGGCGCTTCCGGAACGGGAAAGCCGAGCGCCTGGCGATAGCGTTGCACCCAGGCCGGGTCGATGGCGTCCAGGACGAAGGCACTGCGCGGGGTGCGCGCGCCGGAGGTGCGGCGCCGGCGGCGGAACAGGCCGCGCAGCAGGGTGAAGGCGTTCAGCGTGGGCAGCGCTCTAGGAGGCGGCGGGTGGTCTGCGGACATCGGTGCGGAAGGAGAGGCAAAACCTGCATTGTGCCTGAAACCGGCAGTTGCCCCGGAATACTTGTGAGTTACGACCAAGCACGGTACCCTATCGGTTTGGCATAAAGAATCACTTAATTAGATGAGGATGGAATGAAGAAGCAGGTGTTGTTGATGGCGGCGCTGTCCGCCGCAGGGTTGGCGAACGCCCAGGAAACGGTACGGATCGGCCACGTGGCGGCAATGACCGGCCCGGTAGCCCACTTCGGCAAGGACAGCGAGAACGGCGTGCGCATGGCGATCGAAGCCCTGAACGCGCGCGGCGCCACCATCGGCGGGAAGAAAGTGAAGTGGGTGCTGGTTGGCGAAGATGACGGCGGCGATCCGAAACAGGCGACGGCCGCGGCGCAGAAGCTGGCCGATGCCAAGGTGAATGCCGTGATCGGCCACGAAACCTCGGGCACCACGATTCCCGCCTCCAAGATCTACCACGATGCCGGGATTCCGCAGATCTCGGCCTCGACCACGTCGCCGAAATATACGCAGCAGGGCTTCAATACCGCCTTCCGCGTGGTCGCCAACGACATCCAGCTGGGCCAGGTGCTGGGCCGCTATGCCGCCAAGACCATGGGCGTCAAGCGCGTTGCCGTGATCGACGACCGCACCGCCTACGGCCAGGGCCTGGCCAACGAGTTCAGCAACGGCTTGCGCCAGCAGGGCGTGAACGTCGTGGCCAAGGAATTCACCAACGACAAGGCCACCGATTTCGCGGCGATCCTGACCCGCGTGCGCGCCGCCAAGCCGGACCTGGTGTTCTTCGGCGGCATGAACGCGGTGGCCGGGCCGATGCTGCGCCAGATGAAGCAGCTCGGCCTGAACGCGCGCATGATGGGCGGTGACGGCATCTGCTCGGACGAGATGCACAAGCTGTCCGGCGGCACCATGGCCGACGGCCAGGTGGTGTGTGCCGAAGCCGGCGGCGTCGAAGCGGCGGGCAAGGCCGCCATGGACAAGTTCCGCGCCGACTACCGCAAGCGCTACGGCATCGACGTCCAGATCATCGCGCCGTATTCCTACGACGCCACGCTGCTGCTGGCGGCGGCGATGGACAAGGCCGGCTCGGCCAATCCGGCCAAGTACCTGCCGCTGCTGGCGAAGACGCAATACAAGGGCGTGACCGGGAATATCGCCTTCGACAACCGCGGCGACATCCGCGACGGCGCGATCACGCTGTACACCTTCAAGGGAGGTCACCGCACCGAGATCGCGGTCACCAAGTAAGCCACGCAACCGGCAGGGATGACGCGGCGGCCCTCCTGCGGGGCGGCCGCCCTCCTTGGCAAGGACGTGTTCTTATTTGGGCGCGGCGAGCATCAGCTCGTCCAGCAGCTGGCGCGTCGCCTTCAGCAGCTGTTCCGACATGGCCGGATTGCCCTTGGCGGCGCCGCGCGCCACGGCCAGGCCGCCGACCATTGCCGCCACCGCCACCATGCCGCGCGCCAGCGCGTCGCTGCCTGGCTGGTTGGCCGCGATATGGCGCTCGAAGGCGCGTGCCAGCACCATGTAGCCTTCGGCGAAACGGGCGCTGATGGCCTTGTCCTGGCGTCCGATCTCGCTCGCCGAGGCCGCGATCGGACAGCGGCTTCCGTAATCGTCGCGGCCTTCCACGGCCAGGAAATGGTCGAGAAAGGCGCCCAGGTCGGGCATGCCGTCCCTGGTGGAGGCATACATGCGGGCATTGGCCTGCTCGAGGCCGTATGACAGCGCTTCGAGCGCCAGCTCTTCCTTCGATTTGAAGTGGGCGTACAGCGCGCCGTGCGTCAGGCCCGCTTCCTTGCTGATCTCGGCGACGCCGACGCCGTCGATGCCGCGTTCGCGGAAAAGCTTGCTGGCAGCTTTGATCAATGCCATCCGGTTTTCGGCGGCCTTTTCCTTGCTGATTCTCATTGTGATGACTATGGATAGAGGGCGGCGAATGCGCCGTGGCGTAGCCTCTCCGGGCGCTTGCTCGGTCCGACCGAATGGTATGTCACGTTCTGGTAATAATTACGAGGACGAGTATAACCCCGCGATGCCGCGCTTGGCGCGTCGACAAATATACGACACGCGCATCGATCGGCCGCGCGGCCGCCAAGCGGACCGCGGGGTGACCGTAAACACTGCTATGCTGGCATGGACCGTTTCAACCATGGAGGCAAACCCAGTATGCAGATGACCGAACCGCGCCCGGACGCGCCTTTCCTGGTGGTACTGAACGCCGGATCAGGACACGCCGAAACCGATCTGCGCTGCTCGACCATTCGCGACGTGCTGGAGGGCGCCGGCCGGCGCTGCCACCTCGAGGTGGTGCACGATGCGTCCGAACTCGGCGCCGCCGCCAAGAAGATGGCGGCGCGCGCCCGCACCGAAGGCGGCATCCTGGTCGCGGCCGGCGGCGACGGCACCCTCAACACGGTGGCCCACGAGGCGGTGCAGGCCGGCTGTCCGTTCGGCGTGCTGCCCCAGGGTACTTTCAATTATTTCGGCCGCACCCACAGCATTCCCGAAGACCTGGCCGAGGCGGTGCATGCGCTGCTGCGCGCGCGCGCGCGGCCGGTACAGATCGGCCGCGTCAACGAGCGCATCTTCCTGGTCAACGCCAGCGTCGGCCTGTACCCGAAACTGCTGGAAGAGCGCGAGCACGACAAGCGCCAGTACGGCCGTTCGCGGGTGGTGGCGCTGCTGTCGGCGCTCAAGACCGCGCTCGGGCGCCACCGCAACCTGCGCATCACGCTGGAACTCGACGGCCAGCCGCGCCACCTGCGCACGCCGACCCTGTTCGTCGGCAACAACCGGCTGCAGATGGAGCAGGTCGGCATGCCGCCGCTACAGCATGCGCTCGACGAAGGACGGCTGGCCGCGATCGCGCCGCGCGCCGTGGGCAAGCTGCGCATGCTCGGCCTGCTGGTGCGCGGCGCCATGGGTCGGCTTGGCGAAGCCGAGGACGTCGACGCCTTTGCCTTCCGCAGCATGACGGTGCGCGGTCCTCTGCTGTCCGGGCGCCGGCGCCTGAAGGTCGCCACCGACGGCGAAGTCTGCAGGATGGCGCTGCCGCTGCGCTTCGAGGTGCTCGACGACCAGCTGCATCTGCTGGTCCCGGAGCCCGAGGTCGCGCCCGAGGCCGGCGCCGACGGACGCGCCACCGCCGCAGCCTGAATGGCTCAGTGCGCGCCCAGCAGCGCGCCGACCGCGGGGAGCGGCATCGGGCGCGCCAGCAGATAGCCCTGCGCCTCGTCGCAGGAGGCGGCGCGCAGGAAGTCGAGCACCTCGGCGGTCTCGACACCTTCGGCCACCACCGACATGCGCAGGGCATGCGCCATGTCGACGAAGGCCTTCACGAAGTCGAATGCGCTGATGCGGCCGTCGTCCTGCAGCACGAAGGAACGGTCGAGCTTGAGCACGTCGATCGGAAAACGGCGCAGGTAGGCCAGGCCGGAATAGCCGGTACCGAAATCGTCGACCGCGATCTTGACCCCCAGCGCCTGCAGCTCGCCGAGCATGGCGGCGGTGCGGTCCATGTCTTCGATCAGGGCGCTCTCGGTCAGCTCCAGTTCCAGGTGGCAGGGCGCCAGCCCCGACGCTTCGAGGGCGCCGCGCACCTCGCCGACAAAGCCGGCCTGCGCCAGCTGGCGCGCCGAGACATTGACCGACACCCGCACCGGCCTGGCGTGACTGGCCACCAGCGCCTGCGTCGCGCGGCATGCTTCGTGCAGCACCCAGTGTCCGATCTCGGTGATCAGGCCGGTTTCCTCGGCGATGGCGATGAACTCGCCCGGCGCGACCCGTCCCAGCTGCGGATGGTTCCAGCGGATCAGTGCCTCCATCCCGACCATGGCCATGCTGCGCAGGTCGATGCGCGGCTGGAAGGCCAGCTCGAATTCGCCGCGCGCCAGCGCCGGCCGCAACGAGGTCTCGAGCGCCATGCGCGCCTGCGCGCGCGCCGTCATGGCTGCTTCGAAGAAGCGGTAGCGGTTGCGCCCGGCCGCCTTGGCGCGGTACATCGCGGTATCGGCGGTCTGGAACAGGACTTCGCGGGTAGCGGCGTCGCGCGGGTACAGGCTGATGCCGATCGAGGCGCCGATGATCACGTCCTGGGTGCCGACCGGCACCGCCTCGCCCAGCAGCGCCAGCAGGCGCGCGGCGATGCCCTCGGCCTCGGCGGCACCGCCGTCGCACGGGGCCACCACCACGAATTCGTCGCCGCCCAGGCGCGCCAGCGTATCGTCCGGACCCAGCACGCGGCGCAGGCGCTGCGCCACTTCGCACAGCAGCACGTCGCCCAGGTCATGGCCGAAGGAATCGTTGATTTCCTTGAAACGGTCGAGGTCGAGGAACAGCACGGCAACCGAGGCCTCGCCGGTGCAGGCGTCGAGCGCGGCCTGCAGGCGTTCGTGCAGCAGGGTGCGGTTGGGCAGCCCGGTCAGGCTGTCGTGGGTGGCGAGGTGGCGCAGGCGGCGTTCGGCCTCTTCGCGCTCGCTCAGGTCGCGGATGATCGCCTGGAAGAATTCCTGGCCGCCGTCCTCGAAGCGCGATACCCGCACTTCGGCCGGGAAGGTGCTGCCGTCGCGGCGCCGCTTGGTGATGCGCAGCAGATGGGTGTGTCCCTTGCGCAGGCTGTCCAGCAGCGCCTGGTCGTAGGGGAAGCCGCTGTCGACCAGGTGCACGCTGCTGCCGATGAATTCCGCCTCGCTGTAGCCGAAGGTGGCGCAGGCGCTGGCGTTGGCGGCCACCACGCACAGGTCGCGGTCGGTGATCAGGATGCTGTCGCCGGCCTGTTCGAACAGGCTGCGAAAGCGCTGCTCGCTGCGGCGCAGGGCGTCGGCGGCGCGGCGCTGTTCGCTGATGTCGTGGAAATAGACCGACAGCCCATCGTCGGTCGGGTAGGTGCGCACCTCGACCCAGGCGCCGGTCGGCGCCCACAGCGTTTCCAGCACCCCGGGGCAGCCGCTGGCCATGGCGCTGCGGTAGTGGTCGAGCAACGCGGTGCCCTCCAGCATCGGCGCCAGATCCAGCAGCTGGCGGCCGAGGCCGGCGCCCAGCTCGATACCGACGAAGGCGGCTGCCTTGCGGTTGGCGTAGATGACGCGCCAGTGACGGTCGACCGCGAAGAAGGCGTCGCCGATGCTCTCCAGCATGGCGTTCATGCGCTGTTGCGAACGGTCCACGGTCTCGGCAATGCCCGGAAGGCTGGCATCGTGGACGATGGGGAGGCTGTCGAAGGAGGTGGGCTGTCTGCTCATGGGGTTCCAATACGGGGCAATCGACCCATCGCGGATTTTATCATTCCCGACAGCAACATTTAACAGGGTGCGGTAAATATGCGACACTCGCCCGTGATTTGCGGACGGCGCCAACGGCGTTGGCGGACAGTGGACAGGGAGCCGCCGCCCGGCGAGGGTGCCGGGGCGGCGGGTGGCGCCGTGGAGGACTCGGCGCCGGAATGACAGGTCGAGATGACGTGTCTGCCGCCTGTGTTACTTGGCGTCGTCGGGCGAGCCTTGTCCGCCTTGCCGGTTGCCGCGGCTGCGGGTCGAATCGCCCTGGGCCGGAGTACCGCCCGGCTGGCCCTCGGCTTGCTGCAGATTGCCGGAATCGGCCAGGTCGGGGGTGCCGACACCGCCGTCGCGGCCACCGTCGTTCGAGTTGCCGGTGGTGCCGGTCTTGCCGGCACTGCTGGTGCCGACGCCGCTGAGTTCATCATAACTACGCCCTTTGATGCCCTTGCCTTTGTATTCCTGGTTGCTCGGCATATGCTGCTCCTTATGACTATCCGATAGGCTTTATCTTAGACCGCCAGGTGGGCGCGGCAATCGGAATGGAGGGTGTGGCGACGTAGGACGTGCCGCACAGGAGTTGACAAGTTGTCCAATCCGTGGCCGAATCAAGGGTCGGCGGTGCTTGCCGCCAGGATCCAAGACAAGAAGAATGAACAGAACCGGAGCAGGGAAGGTGAGGGGAACGGGGCGCGCCACGCTGGAAGAAGTGGCCACGCTGGCGGGTGTGTCCACGATGACGGCGTCGCGCGCCTTGAGCCAGCCGCGGCTGGTGTCGGAAACGACCCGCGCCAAGGTCGAGCAGGCGGTGATCGAACTCGGCTACGTGCCGAACCGCGCCGCACGCGCGCTGGCGTCGGCCCATTCGCGCGTGATCGTGGTGCTGGTGCCGTCGCTGTCGAACGCGGTGTTCACGGCGGTGCTGGACGGTATCCATGACGCGGTCGGTGCCAGCCAGTACCAGCTCCTGATCGGCAACACGCGGTATTCCGACGCCGAAGAAGAAAAGCTGCTGAATATCTACCTGCAGTCGAATCCGGACGGCGTGCTGCTGTCCGGCGTGTCGCACAGCCCCCACGTGCAGCGCGTGCTGGGCAGCCTGCAGATCCCGATCGTGTCGATGATGGACCTGGCCGAGGGCGAGGAAGACCTGTCGGTCGGCTTTTCCCAGCTCGACGCCGGCAGCACCATGACGCGCCACCTGATCGACAAGGGTTACCGCCGCATCGGCTTCATCGGCGCCCAGCTCGACGAGCGTACGCTGCGCCGCGCCGACGGCTACCGCCAGGCGATGCGGGCGGCCGGGCTGGCCGATCCGGCGCTGGAAGTGATGACGGCCGAACCGTCGACCATCGCGCTCGGCGCGCGGCTGATGCAGCGCACCCTGGCGCTCGGCTGCGATGCGGTGTTCTGCTGCAACGACGACCTGGCCCACGGCGCCATCTACCATTGCCAGCGCCACGGCGTGCGGGTGCCGCACGACGTGGCGATCGCCGGTTTCAACGACCTGCCGGCTTCCGAATGGATGATGCCCTCGCTGACCACGGTCGACACGCCGCGCTACCGCATCGGCTACGAAGCCGCCTCGCTGCTGCTGGACGTGATCGGCGGACGCACGCCGGCGCAGCGCCGCATCGACCTCGGCTTCACGCTGCGCGCGCGGGAGAGCACGTGAGCGTGGCGGGCACCCCGGCCGCGGCGCCGCCGCCGGTGGCCTTGATCGTCGAGGACGAACCGCAGATCCGGCGCTTCGTGCGCATGGCGCTGGAAGGCGAAGGCTGGCAGGTGCACGTGGCCGAGACCGTGCAGCGCGGGGTGATCGAGGCCGGCACCCGCAGCCCGGACCTGATCGTGCTCGACCTCGGCCTGCCCGACGGCGATGGCCTGGCGCTGATCCGCGCCGTGCGCGCCTGGAGCCCGGTGCCGATCATCGTGCTGTCCGCGCGCGTCGACGAAGCCGGCAAGATCACGGCGCTGGACGCCGGCGCCGACGACTATCTCACCAAGCCCTTCGGCGTCGGCGAGCTGCTGGCACGGGTGCGGGCGGCGCTGCGGCGCCAGCACAAGGGGATCGCCGAGGCGCCGTCCAGCGTGCGTGTCGGCGCCATCGAGGTCGACCTGCACAAGCGCCTGGTGGCGCGCGATGGCCAGCCGGTGCACCTGACGCCGACCGAGTACAAGCTGCTGACCGTGCTGCTGGCGAACCTCGGCCGGGTGGTCACGGCGCCGCAGCTGCTGCGCGAAGTCTGGGGACCGTCGCATGCCGACAACAGCCATTACGTGCGCATCTACATGGGGCACCTGCGCCAGAAGCTGGAAGCGGATCCGGCCCAGCCGCGCCACCTGCTGACCGAGACCGCGGTTGGCTACCGGCTGCAGCCCTGAGCCATAAAATGCTTGAGTGACTTGCGGTAACGGGCGTAAGCTGAGCCATTGTTGCCGAGGGAGCGCTCGATGGGGCCGACCGATCCGCTGTTCGCCGTGCTGGCCGTGGGCCTGGCCCTAGGCGTCGTGCGCGCCTGCAGCCGCTGGCTGCCGACAGCGCCGACGGCCGGGCGCAACGCGGCCATCGACGGCTTGCGCGGCTACCTGGCGAGCCGGCAGTGGACGGCGCCGCCGTCGCGCCTGTTCACCCACTGCGGCGAATCGAGCGTCACCCTGTTCTTCATGATCACCGCCTTCCTGTTCGTGCGCAAGCTGCATGCCGCGCGTGGCGGCTTCGGCTGGGGCGAATTCTTCCTCGGCCGGGTGCTGCGCCTGGTACCGGCCTATGCGCTGGCGATGGGCCTGATGTTCGCCGTGGTCGCCGTGGAATCCGGCTGGACGCTGTTCGAGCCGAAGCGTGTGGTGGCGCGCGAGGTGGCGCAGTGGCTGGCCTTTTCGATGGCCGGCTACGGCCTGGTGAACGGCTTCGGCGGCACCCACCTCGTTACCGCGGGCGTGGTCTGGTCGCTGGCGTGCGAGTGGCATCTCTACCTGGCGCTGCCGCTGCTCGGACTAATACTGGGGCGGCGCGCCGGCGCCTTGCCCTGCCTGGTCGCGGCGGCGTCGCTGGCGCTGGCGGCCTGGCAGCAGCCGCACCTGGCGGTGATGCCGGCGCAGGCGGCGCCGGGTCCGGAGCATCCGGCCGCCTCGCTCTAGATGAAATTTCCCAACATCGGCGGCGGTTTTTGTAGGAAAATCCGTTTATTAATTTCCAACTGACATTACATTCGGCCCGGACCGCGCGTCCGCCAACAAGCCATGGTCATGCATCCGATGCGTGCGTAAATGGCAGCCGACAGGAGACAGGATGCTCGGAGCAGGCAAGACCATGCTGCGCGGCTGGCCGTGGGCGCTGCGGGTCGGCTCGATCACCGGCGCAATCGTCGGCGCGGCCGGCTGCGCGGCCGCGGCCGCCGCGCCCCAGCCCGGACCGCGCGCCGAGGTGATCCACTGGTGGACCTCGGGCGGCGAATCGGCCGCGGTCAAGCAGGTGGCCCAGGCCTACCGCGGCCTCGGCGGCACCTGGATCGATACCGCGATCGCCGGCGGCGACCAGTCGCGCGCCGTCACCCTCAACCGCATCATCGGCGGCAAACCGCCCACCGCGGCCCAGTTCAACACCTCGCGCCAGTTCGTCGACATCATCGAGGAAGGCCTGCTGAACGACGTCGACGACGCCGCCCGCCGCGGCGCCTGGGAACGTACGCTGCCGCAGCCGATCGTCGACGTCATCAAGGTGCACGGCCACTGGTATGCGGCGCCGGTCAACGTCCACATGCAGACCTGGCTGTGGTATTCGAAGCCCGCGTTCGCGCGCGCCGGGATCGCGCGTGCGCCGCAAAGCGTCGACGAACTGTTCGCGGCGCTGGACAAGCTCAAGGCGGCCGGCCTGGTGCCGCTGGCGCACGGCGGCCAGGCCTGGCAGGACAGCATCCTGTTTTCGCTGATGCTGTCCAACCTCGGCGGGCGGGCGCTCTACCTGCGGGTGCTGCGCGACCGCGACCAGTCCGCGATCCGCTCGAACGACTTCCGCCGCGTGCTGCTGGCCTATAAACGCCTGCACGGCTACGTCGACCCGGCCGCGCCGGGACGCAACTGGAACGACGCCACCGCGATGGTGATTCAAGGCCGCGCCGGCATCCAGGTGATGGGCGACTGGGCCAAGGGCGAATTCACGGCGGCTGGCCAGCAGCCGGAACGCGACTACGGCTGCCTGCCGGGCCTGGGCGCCGCCAGTCCCTACCTGGTGCAGGGCGACGTGCTGGTATTCCCGCGCACGGCGGATCCGGCGGTGCTGCAGGCGCAGAAGCTGGTGGCGCGCGTGGTCGCCGACCCGGCCGTGCAGCTGTCCTTCAACCGCCTGAAGGGGTCGATCCCGGCGCGCCTGGATGCCGATCCCGCCAGCCTGGACGCCTGTGCGCAAAAGGGCATGGCGATCGCGCGCGACCGCGCGCGGCCGCTGGGCGTGATGGAGATCTACCTGACCCCCGACCAGAACGGCGCGTTGCAGGACGTGCTGACCGCCTACTGGAACACCGACATGCCGGTCGAACAGGCCCAGAACAGCATCGCTTCGGCGCTGCGCTATTAAGATGAGGCCCGCGCTGAAACGCACACGCCTGACACCGCACGCGGCCCTGCTGCCGATGGCGCTGACCGCCATCGTCGCCTACCTCGGCGCCGCCGCCTGGACCCTGGTCATTTCCCTGACCGGCTCGCGCACCTTCCCCTCGGGGCGCTTCATCGGCCTGGCGCAGTACGGACGCCTGTTCGACAACGAGCGCTGGATGCTGTCGCTGCACAACCTAGCCGTGTATGGCGTGCTGTTCGTCCTGGCCTGCCTGGTCATCGGTTTCCTGCTGGCGGTGTTCATCGACCAGCGCGTGCGCGGCGAAGGGGTGTTCCGCACCATTTTCCTGTACCCGTACGCGATGTCCTTCGTCGCCACCGGCCTGGTGTGGCAATGGCTGCTGACGCCGGGCGACGGCCTGGACGGCGTGGTGCGCGGGCTCGGTTTGCCCGGTTTTACCTTCGACTGGATCGTGCGCCAGGACCTGGTGATCTACACGGTCGTGATCGCGACCGTGTGGCAGGCCTCGGGGCTGGTGATGGCCTTGATGCTGGCCGGGCTGCGCGGCGTCGACCCCGACATCTGGAAGGCGGCGCGCCTGGACGGCATCCCGCCGTGGCGGGTGTACACCCGCATCGTGCTGCCGATGCTGTGGCCGACGATCGCCACCCTCCTGCTGCTGCTGTCGACCGCCGTGGTCAAGCTGTACGACGCGGTGGTGGCGATGACCAACGGCGGCCCCGGCACCGCCAGCGAGGTACCGACCAAGTTCATCATGGACCACCTGTTCCTGCGCTCGAACGTCGGCCTGGCCTCGGCCGGCGCGGTCGTGCTGCTGGTGCCGGTGCTGGCGCTGCTGGCGCCGTATGCCTATGCGCGCGCGCGCAAGGAGGCCGCATGACGCCGACCAGCCACCAGGCCGCGATCGCGACCGCGCTTGAACAGGCACTTGAGCCGGCCCTCGAGCCGGCGCTCGAGCCCGTGAAGCGGCCGGCACGCGGCCGCACCCGGCGCCGGCGCTGGACCCCGGCCCGCATCGGCATCTATCTGTTCCTGCTGAGCGCCGCCGCCTTCTTCCTGCTGCCGCTGTACGTGATGGTCGTCACCTCGCTCAAGCCGATGGAGGAGATCCGCCAGGGCGGCATCCTGGCGCTGCCGCATGCCTGGACGCTCGAACCCTGGCGCCAGGCCTGGAGCGGCGTCTGCACCGGCGCCGCCTGCGAAGGCATCCGCGGCGGCTTCCTCAACTCGGTCTGGATCACGGTGCCGAGCACGCTGCTGGCGATCGCGATCGGCGCCGTCAACGGCTACGCCCTGTCGTTCTGGCGCCCGCGCGGCGCCAACCTGCTGTTCGGGATCCTGCTGGCGGGCGCCTTCGTGCCGGTGCAGGTGATGATCTATCCGCTGGTGCGGGTGATGGCGCTGGCCGGCATTTTCGGCTCGCTACCGGCGATCGTGCTGGTGCACCTGGTGTTCGGCATGCCGGTGATGACGCTGCTGTTCCGGAATTATTATGCGGGCGTGCCGCACGAGCTGTTCCAGGCCGCGCGCATCGACGGCGGCGGCTTCTGGCGCATCTTCCTGCAGGTGATGCTGCCGATGTCGCTGCCGATCGTGGTGGTGGCGGCGATCATGCAGGTCACCGGCGTGTGGAACGACTACATCCTCGGCCTGGTATTCGCCGGCCGCGACAACCTGCCGATGACGGTGGAGCTGAACAACGTGATCAACACCACTACCGGCACCCGCCAGTACAACGTCAACATGGCGGCCACCATCCTGACGGCGCTGCTGCCGCTGGCCCTGTATTTCTTCTCCGGACGCTGGTTCGTGCGCGGCATCGCCGCCGGCGCTGTGAAAGGCTGACCCCGCGATGGCGAACGTCCACCTGCGCGACCTGCATATCCGCCTCGGCGGCAGGGACATCATCCGCGGCCTCGACCTGCAGGTCGAGCCGGGCGAATTCCTGGTGCTGCTCGGCCCCTCCGGCTGCGGCAAGTCGACCCTGCTGCACAGCATTGCCGGCCTGGTCGAACCGGCCGCCGGCGCGATCGAGATCGGCGGCCGCGACATGACCGATGCCGACCCGAGCGAGCGCGGGATCGGCATGGTGTTCCAGTCGTATGCGCTGTATCCGACCATGACGGTGGAAGCCAACATGTCGTTCGGCCTGCGCATCGCCGGCACGCCGAAAGACGAGATCCGGCGCCGCGTGGCGCGGGCGGCGGCGATGCTGCAGCTGGATGCGCTGCTGTCGCGCAAGCCGGCGCAGCTGTCCGGCGGCCAGCGCCAGCGGGTGGCGATCGGGCGCGCGCTGGTGCGCGAAGCGCGCGTGTTCCTGTTCGACGAACCGCTGTCCAACCTGGACGCCAAGCTGCGCGCCGAGCTGCGGCGCGAACTCAAGCTGCTGCACCAGGCGCTCGGTTCGACCATGATCTACGTGACCCACGACCAGGCCGAGGCGATGACGCTGGCCAGCCGTATCGTGGTGATGGACAAGGGCCATATCCAGCAGGTCGGCACGCCGGCCGAGGTGTACGCGCGTCCGGCCAACCGCTTCGTCGCCGGCTTCCTGGGATCGCCGCCGATGGCCTTCATCGAGGGCGAGCTCGATGCGGCGGGGGGTTTCCGCGGCGGCGCCATCGCGCTGCCGGCGCGCGCCGCCGGGGCAGGGCAGGCCGCCGGCCCGGCGCTGCTGGGGGTGCGCCCCGAGCACGTGACCATCGGCGCCGGTCCGCTGCGCGCCGAGGTGACGCTGGTGGAACCGATGGGCAACCACCAGGTCGTGTGGCTGCGCTGCGGTACGGCCGCACTCGGCGCACTGGTGCACGACACGCGCGCATTCGCGCCGGGCGAGCAGGTCGCTTTCGGCATCGATGCGGCCCGGGTCTCGCTGTTCGACCCGCAGGACGGGCGCCGCCTGCAGTGAGTGCGTCCGGCCCCGAGGTAGGCACCGGGCGGCGAATGCAGTATGCTTCGGTGTTTGGTATCGACTGTTGTTTGTTCAACCCTGGATGAGGTGAGCCGCCGTGGCGACGATCAAGGATGTAGCGAAGCTGGCCGGCGTCGGCCTCGGAACCGCCTCGCGCGTGGTCAGCGGGCGCGGTTCGGTATCGCCCGCCACGCTCGAGCGGGTCAAGAAGGCGATCGAGGAACTCGATTTCCGTCCCTCGCATGCGGCGCGCGCGCTGCTGTCGGGCTCGAGCCGCATGGTCGGCGTCTACATCCCGGTGCTGAGCGGGACCTTCTACACGCCGATCCTGCAGATCATGGACACCGAACTGCGCGCCGCCGGCCTGCACATGGTGCTGGCCTTCGGCGTCGGCCTCGGCGATGCGCGGCGCCAGGCGATCGAGGGCATCGACTTCCTGATCGAACGCGGCTGCGACGGCCTGATCGTGATGACCAGCGCGCTGCTCGAGGAAGACGTTGCTGCGCTCGGCGCCAAGGCCGGCCAGCTGGTGGCACTGAACCATGCCTTCGCGTCGATGCCGGAGCAATGCTTCACGGTCGACCACGTGCTGGGCGGGCGCCTGGCGGCGCGCACGCTGCTCGAGCACCGGCACCGCAAGATCGCCGTGGTGGAGGGGCCGCGCAGCCTGGCCGACAACAACGAGCGCATCGCCGGCTTCATGAGCGAGCTGGCCGACAACGGCATCGACCCCGACAAGGTATGGCGCGTGGAGAGCGATTTTTCGCCGGCCGGCGGCTTTGCCGCGGCCAAGGACCTGATCGCCTCCGGCACCCCCTGCAGCGCGCTGTTCTGCGCCAACGACGAGATGGCGGTTGGGGCGCTGGCGTATTTCCAGGAAGCCGGCATCCGCGTGCCGCACGACCTGTCGGTGCTGGGCTACGACGACACCCCGAGCGCGGCCTATTCGGCGCCGCGCCTGAGTTCCGTGCACATGCCGTGGCGCGAGATGACGCTGAACGGCGTGAATGCCCTGCTCAACCTGTGCTACGACATGAAGCGGCCCGTGTCGCGCGACTTCCCGGTGGGCGTCACGCTGCGCGCATCGCTGGCACGAGCGCCGGGGACCAGGCGCAAGGCCGCATGAGCCGGCACGGCTTTTTTTTGCGCCCGATATGGAAACCTTTCCACCTCCGTTCAACCGCTTCGCATAAATTACCCTCGACCCGACCATGACGACGATCTTCCAGGCTACCGAGCAGGGACTCGAACCGCAGGCGCCGCGGCGCGCCGATTTCGCCACCGATTTCCTGTGGGGCGCCGCCACCTCGTCCTACCAGATCGAAGGGGCCGCGCAGGTCGACGGCCGCGTCGAGTCGATCTGGGACCGCTTCGCGGCGACGCCCGGCAAGATCCGCGACGGCTCGAGCGGGGCGGTGGCCTGCGACCACTACCACCGCTGGCCGCAAGACCTCGACATCGGGCGCGATCTCGGGCTGAACGCCTACCGCTTCTCGATCGCCTGGCCGCGCATCTTCGGCGGGCCGGGCGGTAAGCCGAACCCGAAGGGCCTGGACTTCTACGAGCGCCTGGTCGACGGCATGCTGGCGCGCGGCCTGCAGCCCTGGGCCACGCTGTACCACTGGGACTTGCCGCAAGCGCTGCAGGACCGGGGCGGCTGGAACGCGCGCGCCACCGTCGACGCCTTCGTCGAGATGGCGGACGCGGTGACGCGCCGCCTGGGCGACCGCGTGCGGCACTGGATCACCCAGAACGAGCCGTGGTGCACCGCGATGATCGGCCACCACGAGGGCTGGCATGCGCCCGGCATCGCCGATTTCAGGACCGCGCTGCAGGTGGCGCACCATGTGCTGCTGGCGCACGGCAAGGCGTTGCCGGCGATCCGTGCCAACGTGCCGGACGCGCGCGCCGGCATCGCGCTCAGCCTGCATCCGCTGCGTCCGGCCAGCGACAGCGCGCTTGACCACGCGGCGCTGGCGCGCCACGACGGCCTGCGCTACCGCTGGTTCCTCGATCCGCTGTACGGCCGCGGCTACCCGGAAGACACGCTGCGCCTGGTCGGCGCCGCCGCCCCGGTGGTCCAGGCGGGCGACATGGAAGCGATCGCCGCGCCCACCGATTTCCTCGGCGTGAATTACTACTTCCCGGAGACCGTGGCGGATGCGCCCGGCCACGGGCCGCTCGGCGTGCGCGTGCTGGAAGCGCGCGGCGAGACCACGGCGATGGGCTGGCCGGTGGCGCCGCAGGGCCTGGCCGAACTGCTGCAGCGCGTGCACCGCGACTATCGTCCGGGGCCGTTGTACGTGACCGAGAACGGCGCCTGCTACGACGATACGGTGACGGCAGACGGGGCAGTGCGCGACCTCGGGCGCAAGCGCTACCTGATGCGCCACCTGGCGGCGCTGCACGGCGCGGTCAAGAAAGGCGTGCCGGTCCAGGGCTACTTTGCCTGGAGCCTGCTCGACAATTTCGAATGGTCGGAAGGCTACCTGCGCCGCTTCGGACTGGTCCACGTCGATTATGCGACCCAGCAGCGGCGGCTGAAGGACAGCGCGCTGTGGTACCGGGCTTTTCTGCGCGAACCCGGCTGACACCGCGACGGATGAGTTGACAGGGGCGGCGTTTGCATTCACTATCCGGGTACACATTGGAATCGTTTCCAAAGCTGTCCGGAAGCGCTGCCGCATACGATAGGAGACCCTGCATGCTTGATCCGTTCCGCCGGCGCGCGCTGGCATTGGCCGTGGCGCTGGCCTTGCCCGGCGCGCCAACCATCGCCGCCGACCCGGCGCCGCAAAAGCCGCAAACGCCGCTCAGCGAGTGGCCTCGCATCCGCAGCGCGATCGCGCTAGATGCCGCCCTCGAGGCGCGCGTCGCGGCCATCGTCGGCAAGATGACGCTGGCGCAGAAAATCGGCCAGATGACCCAGGCCGAGATCAAGAGCGTGACGCCGGACCAGGTCAGGCAGTACTACCTCGGCTCGGTGCTGAACGGCGGCGGCAGCAAGCCGGGTAACAACAAGTTCGCCGGTCCCGCCGACTGGGTGAAACTGGCCGACAGCTTCTACGATGCCTCGATGGCGACCGACATGGCGGTCAAGGTACCGGTGATCTGGGGCACCGACGCCGTCCACGGCCACAACAACGTGGTCGGCGCCACCATCTTCCCGCACAATATCGGCCTCGGCGCGGCCCACGATCCGGCCCTGGTCGGCGAAATCGGCGCCGCCACCGGCCGCGCGGTGCGCGCCACCGGCATCGCCTGGGTGTTCGGACCGACCGTGGCCGTGGTGCGCGACGACCGCTGGGGCCGCACCTACGAAGGCTTTTCCGAAGATCCGCGCCTGGTCCAGGACTATGCCGGCGTCTACGTCAAGGGCCTGCAGGGCGCGTTCAAGGACGACGACAACGTCATCGCCAGCATCAAGCACTTCATCGGCGACGGCGGCACCGAGAACGGCGTCAACACCAGCGTCACCCGCGCCAGCGAGCGCGAGATGATGAACATCCACGCGCCCGGCTACTTCAGCGGCCTGGAAGCGGGCGCGCAGACCGTGATGGTCTCGTTCAACAGCTGGTACGACACAGAGAACAAGCAGGACCACGGCAAGCTGCACGGCGACCGGCGCATGCTGACCGAGATATTAAAGGACCAGATGGGCTTCGACGGCTTCGTCGTCACCGACTGGAACGGCATCGGCGAAGTGGCCGGCTGCCGCAACGACAGCTGTGCGCGCGCGATCAATGCCGGCGTCGACATGGTGATGGTGCCGGACGACTGGAAGGCCTTTATCCGCAACACGACCCAGGACGTGGAAGCCGGGCGCATCCCGATGGCGCGCATCGACGATGCAGTCACGCGCATCGTGCGCGTCAAGCTGCGCGCCGGCCTGTTCGGCCAGCGCCCGTCGGCCAACCGCTACGCCGGCAAGCCGGAAGCGCTGCAGGCGCGCGAGCTGGCGCGCCGCGCGGTGCGCGAATCCCTCGTGCTGCTGAAGAACGAAGGACCGGCGCTGCCGCTGGCGTCCGGCCGGCGCCTGCTGGTGGTCGGCAAGGCCGCCGACAGCATGATGCACCAGGCAGGCGGCTGGACGCTGAGCTGGCAGGGCACCGACAACACGAATGCCGACTTCCCGCATGGCGATACCGTGCTGGCAGGGCTGCGCGAGGCCGCCGGCGCCGGCAACGTTACATATAGCATCGACGGCAAGGGCGTCGACCCGTCCAGGTTCGACGCGGTGATCGCGGTGATCGGCGAAGGCCCGTATGCGGAAGGCGACGGCGACATCGTCCCTTCCGGCACGCTGCGCCACAGCAGCCGCTATCCGGAAGACCTGGCCGTGCTGCAGGCCATGCATGGAAAAGGCAAGCCGGTCATCACGGTGCTGATGTCGGGCCGGCCGCTGTGGGTCAACGACCTGCTGAACCTGTCGGACACCTTCATCGCCGCCTGGCTGCCGGGCAGCGAGGGCAAGGGCGTGTCCGACCTGCTGGTGGCGGGCAAGGGCGCCAAGCGCTACGACTTCGGCGGCACGCTGACCTATTCCTGGCCGAAGACCGTGTGCCAGACGCCGCTCAACGTCGGCGACGCCAACTATGCGCCGCTGTTCGCCTATGGCTACGGCCTGAAGGCCGGCCAGCGCTCGCAAGTGGGCCGGCTGGATGCGGCCTACGCGGCGGGCGGCTGCAGCGCCTCCAACACTTATCCGCTGCACGGCCAGGCCGACCGCGCCAGCTTCCCGCTGCGCTTGAGGAGCGGCGCCGAGTTGCGACCCTTCGGCGCCGACCTGAATGCGACGGTAAGCGTGCCGGGCGCCAGCGCCACCGTGGTCCAGATCAAGACCCAGCAGGATGCGCGCCTGGTCACCTGGACCGGACCGGCCAGCTTCGAGGCCCACGGCGCGAAACCGCTGGCGCTGCCGGCGCTAGCGGCCACCGACGGCGTGCTGCGCTTCGACACCATGGTGCAGGCGGCGCCGGCCGGCAAGGTGACGATCGCGATGGCGTGCGCAGGCGCCGCCTGCGGCCAGCCGCTCGACGCCACCCGCGTGTTCGCGCGCCTGGCCGGCAAAGGCAAGCAGGTGGTCAAGATCCCGCTGGCCTGTTTTACGAAGACAGGCGTCGACCTGGCGCGCGTCGACACCCCGTTCAGCGTGGCGGCCAGTAGCGGCTTCGCGGCCGCCTTCGGCAACGTCGACGTGGTCGGCGGCGCCGCGCGCGATGCCGATACGATCCGCTGCGAGGAACTGCAATGAGGCTGCTGGCCGACATCGGCGGCACCAACGCCCGCTTCGCGCTGCAGGCGCGGGCCGACGCGGATGCGAAGAGAGGTGGCTTCAGCGACGTCGAGGTGCTGGCCTGCAGCGACTACCCGACCCTGGACGCCGCGCTGGCCGCCTACCTGGCCGGCGCCCGCGCGCGCGGGATGGCGGTGGACGGACTGCGCCACGCCGCGATCGCGATCGCCACGCCGGTCGAAGGCGACGTGGTCGCCATGACTAACCACCACTGGCGCTTCTCGACCGCGGCCCTGCGCAGCGCGGTCGGCCTCGACACGCTGCTGGTGGTGAACGACTTCGCGGCGCTGGCGATGGCGCTGCCGCACCTTGACGAGGCAGGGCGCGAACGGCTCGGCCCCGCATGCGCGGCGCCGCCCGACCGTCCGCTGGGCCTGATCGGGCCCGGCACCGGCCTCGGCGTGTCGGCGGTGGTGCCGCATGCGGGACGCTGGATCGTGCTGCCGGGCGAGGGCGGCCATGCCAGCTTCGCGCCGACCACGAAGCAGGAAATCCGCATCCTGGAAACGCTGCTGGAGGAATACGGCCACGTATCGGCCGAGCGCCTGTTGTCGGGCGCCGGGCTGGAAGCGATCCACCGCGTCCTGTGCGGCGAACGCCTGGCCGCGGCCCGGATCAGCGCGCAGGCGCTGGACGGCAGCAGTGGCGCCTGCCGCGAGAGCGTCGACGTCTTTTGCGCGGTGCTGGGCTGCGTGGCTGGCAACGTGGCGCTGACGCTGGGCGCCACCGGCGGCATGTATATCGGCGGCGGCATTGTGCCGCGCCTCGGTCGCCTGTTCCACGCGTCAGCGTTCCGCACCCGCTTCGAGGCCAAGGGCCGGCTGCAGCCATGGCTGGCGCGGGTCCCGACCTGGGTCGTCACCGAACCCTATCCGGCGCTGCGCGGCGCGGCCGCCATGCTGGCCGACCATGTGGCGGCCCACGCCGGCACCTGATTCCCGGTTGTCTTACCAGTTGTCTGCCCCTTTCCCAGCGCCAGCCCCGTGCCCGCGCTGGGTTTTTTATTGCGCTTGTAGTATGATGCGCGCAATCCCACAGGGGAGTAGCCTGCTTTTCGCCCAGCTCCACCGGCGGCGAAAAGTTCCCGTATCAACACACTCGGCGCCACAGTGCCGTGGTACGGGCAGCCGTCTCGGTTGGCAAGACCTTGGGTATGCCAGTGCGCTCTGTCCGGGCCGCGCTTGCGTACCTTCATTCCTGCCCGGCCCGAGAATCACATGAATTTCCTCGCCACCGCCGCCATCGCCCTCGCCATGTCCACCGACGCCTTTGCCGTCGCCATCGGCAAGGGGGCGGCCCTGCAGCGTCCGCACCTGAAAGAAGCCCTGCGCACCGGCATCATCTTCGGTGTCATCGAGGGCTTGACGCCGCTGGTCGGCTGGGCGCTGGGGCACGTGGCGGCCCCCTACGTGGAAGCCTGGGACCACTGGATCGCCTTCACGCTGCTGACCGTGCTGGGCCTGCGCATGATCCGCGAAAGCCTGGCGGCCGGCGACGACGACGACGAGAAGCCGAGCAAGCATTCGTTCTGGCTGTTGGCGATCACCGGTTTCGCCACCAGCATCGACGCCATGGTGGTCGGCGCCAGCCTGGCGCTGATCGACGCCAACATCTTCACCACCGCCGGCGCCATCGGCCTGGCCACCTTCGTGATGGTCACCCTGGGCGTGATGCTCGGCCGTGGCCTCGGACGCATCGTCGGCAAGCGCGCCGAACTGGCCGGCGGCCTGGTGCTGATCGCGATCGGCTGCATCATCCTGTACGAGCACATCGGCCCGCATTGAGGTTGCATGCGCTTATTCGAGCGTCCAGACGTATTGCACCGCGGCCCAGGCCGCGGCCGGCTTGCCGTCGACCACCAGCGGCTTGAAGCTGCACGCGGACAGCGACAGCAGGGTGGCGTTGTCGAGGTCCGCGTAGCCGCTGGAACGGACCTTGCGGATCTCGACCGGCTTGCCCTCGGCATCGACCAGGAAGTCGAGCTGGACCATGCCGGTTTCCTCGTTGCGCAGCGATGAGCGCGGGTACTCGGGCTTGATGCAGGTGTCGACGCGCATGATGGGCATGGGCTCGCCCTTGACGCCCCGGTCCTTGGCCAGCGGCCGCGGTGCCAGCGCCGCTTCGCGCCGGGCTAGGGCCTCGGTCCTGGCGCCCAGCAGCTGCAGCGCCTGGGCATAGGGCGCGCCAGTGCCGCCGCGCTGGGCGGCGCGGGCGTAGGCCTGGCGCAGCGCATCGGCGTCGACCGTCCAGCCGGTGGCGACGACCAGCGCCGCCGCCGCCTTGTCGCGCCGTCCCTGGCGCGCATACACTTCCGCCAGGTCCAGCCAGTAGGGCGCGTGGCTGGGCTGGTTGGCGATCGCCTCGTCGAGTTCGAGCTCGGCGTCGGCCGGCTTGTTGGCCTGCAGGTAGGCCAGTGCCAGCGCGCGCTGGCGTTCCGGCGCCGACAGGCCGGCGCGGTTGGCGTCGCGCAGCAGGGCGATCAGTACCGTGTCGGGTTCGCCGACGGCCAGCGCATCGTCGTTGCGCCTGTCCGGCGCCGCATGCGTGCCGCTTGGCGACGGACGGGTGCCGTAGTTGCGCGGCAGCGCGCGCATCAGCGCCATTTCGTCGAGCTGGCGGCCGTCGCGCGCCGCCTCCATGATGGCATCCATGCACTTGTCGCGCGTGGCGCAGGCGTCGGTGACGACGGCGGCGATGGCGGGTACTGCGGCGGCGGCGCCCGCGGTCACGCACAGGACGCCCACGGCGGCGCCGGTCAGGCGGCGGAAAGAGGACATGGTGTTTCCGGTAATTAAAACACCGATGTTAATCCTTTGTCTACAGGCGGGCAACCGCTGCGGCTGCTCAGCGGCTGCTCAGCGGCTGCTCAGTGGCTGAACCTCGCCAGCGCCCGCTCGACCGCCGCATGCGCATCCTGTTCGACGATTGCATTGTGCGCCGTGATCACGCGCGTGAACGGCCAGCGCAGGACCGCCTGCAGGCTGGCGCTGGCCGCGGCGCGGTCGCGCGTCGCCAGGCGCACGGTGCGCGGTATGTCGAGGTGCCCGCGCACGCCGGTCAGGCGCGCATAGGCCGCCGCGCGCCAGTCGAGCTGGCCGCACCAGCACTGCAGCAGGTCGGTCGCGATCAGGGTAGCGGACGCCTTGTGGAACCACACCGTTTCGTTCACGAGCGGGATGCCGCGCACCAGCACCTGGTCGAGGTCAGCGGCCCATTCGGGTTCGGCAGCGTCGCCGAGCGGATGCAGGTCGGCCAGGTCCCAGCGCTTGCGCGCGAGGCCGGGCGCGCCGTATAGCCGCGCGTCCGGAAACGCCCCTTTGCACTTGCCCATGAACATATGGTGGGCACGGTTGGGCGCCACGATCCAGGCGACCTCGCCCAGCCCGGCTATCTGGGCGCGCACCTCGGGGCCGAAGCGCACCGGCGAATGGATCCACACGCGGCCGTCCTGGAAGCGGACCACGGTCATGCGCGCGGTGAGGGGGATGCCGGCGACCTGGAGGCCGGCTTCCATGTGCCACAGGTCGGGTGCGATTTGTTTGAGCATGGGCCGATACTAGACCGTCCACGCGCGCCGCGGCGCACATGAGCGCACCTAAGCAGGCCGGCCCGTCAGGGCTTGCTGGCGCAGTACTGCTTGACGTAGTCGGCGTGCTGCGGGAGCTGCGAGGCGGTGCGCCGCACGTTGGCGCGGATGCCGTCCAGGAAGGCGGCCAGTTCCTCGTCGCCCATCAGGTCGGCGCTCTGGTGGTGGCTGGCCGGGGTCAGGCCCTGGCCCAGCATGACCTGCACCCACGAGTTCTCGGCGAACAGCTCGTTCTGCAGGCGGAACACGCGGCCGGTGTCGCGGAACAGGTCGATGCGGTGCTGCAGCGAGTCCGGTACCGCCATGGTCGCGGCATCATGCCAGTACGGCGTGTCGCGCCGGTTGGTGACCTTGTAGTGCAGGATGATGAAGTCGCGGATGGTGCGGATATCCTCGTGCGCCTGGGCGTTGAACTCGTCCCTGTCGGCCTTCACGATGCCGTGCGTCGGGAAGATCTGCAGCAGGCGGATGATGGCGCGCTGGATCAGGTGGATGCTGGTCGACTCGATCGGCTCCAGGAAGCCGCTGGCCAGGCCGAGGGCGACGCAGTTGCCGGCCCAGACCTGCTTGCGCTGGCCCGGCTTGAAGCGGATCACGCGTGGTTCGGTGAGCACCTTGCCCTCGATATTCCCGAGCAGTGCGGCGCGCGCGGTATCGTCGTCGACGTAGCGGCTGGCATACACGATGCCGTTGCCGGTGCGGTGCTGCAGCGGAATGCGCCATTGCCAGCCCCAGTCGTGGCCGATCGAGCGGGTCATCGGTATCGCCGGGCCGCTTGACTCGGTCTGCACCGCGATCGCGCTGTCGTTGAACAGCCATTGCGACCAGTCCTCGTACTCCACGCCCAGCGTCTGGCCCAGCAGCAGCGAGCGGAAGCCGGTGCAGTCGATGAACAGGTCACCCTCGACGCGCTTGCCGGAATCCAGCAGCAGCGCAGAAATATGCTTTTGCCCTGTGCTGCCATCGCTGGCTTCAACGCTTTCGATCTTGGCCTCGATGCGCTCGACCCCGAAATGCTCGGAAAAGCGGCGCAGGTAGCGCGCGTAGCGGGTGGCGTCCAGGTGGTAGGCGTAGTTCAGCCCCCCGTTCGGCAGGTGGGCGAAGCGGTGCTCCTTGCCCGCCAGCAGTTCCAGGCAATAGTCGCCGTAGTCGTGTGCCAGGCCGCGCTCGCGGCCCTTCAGCCAGAAGTGCTGGAAGCCGGCGGTCCAGTGGTCGGTGCCGGTCATGCCGAACGAGTGGATGTAGTCTTCGCCGCGCGCGCGCCAGCTCTCGAAGCTGATACCGAGCTTGAAGGTGGCCTGGGTGGCGGCCATGAATTCGCGCTCGTCGATGTCGAGCAGGCGGTGGAAGTGCACCAGCGAGGGGATGGTGGCCTCGCCCACGCCCACGGTGCCGATCTCGTCGGATTCGACCAGGGTGATGTCGAGCCGCTTGCCGAGGGTGCGCGACAGCGCCGCCGCGGCCATCCAGCCGGCGGTGCCGCCGCCGGCGATCACGATCCGGCGCACCGGCGTGCCCGTGCCCTGGGTGTCCATGGTCTTGGTATCCATCTTGTCTCCTTCAGCGGTTGATTCTTTTTAGCAGCTGGCCGCGCAGGATGCGCGCGCGGTCGTCGTCCAGCGGCGCCAGCGCGTAGCGCGCATGCGGCGGGATGTGGGCCAGCTTGGCCTCGTCGGGCTCGAAGATGTAGTGGCGGAAGATATCCTGCCAGGCCTGGCGCTGTTCAGGCGGCAGTTCGCGCATCGTCAGCAGCGCCAGCATCAGCGCGTTGGTCGGGGTGTCCATCCAGTCGGGCGACTGGCGCCACCAGTAGTTCACCAGGATGTTGAAGCGGTCGAGCGCTTCCACGTGGTGCCACCACATGGCCGGAATGAACAGGGCGTCGCCGGGACCGAGTTCGGCCACCTGGGCGTGGCGCAGCGCTTCCTCGAAACGCGGGAAGCGCGCCGCATCGGGCGCCGCGAAGTCGACCAGGCTGATGGCCTGGCCGGCCGGGGTGAAGTCGATCGGGCCGATGTACAGGTTGGGCAGCTGGGCCTGCGGGAACAGCGTGAAGCGGCGGTGCCCGGCGGCGACCACGGCCAGGTTGTCCGGCAGGTCGTAGTGGGCGGCGATGCGGGTGCGGTTGCCGATCCAGATGCTGGCCAGCGCGTCGCGTCCGCCGAGGTCGACGTCGTTGTCCTGGCGCAGGCCGGGCAGGGCGGTGTCGATCGTGGTCGAGCCGACGTAGATGGCGCCGGGGCGCTCCATCCCGCGCTGCACCTTCAGCTCGTCCAGCACGCCGTCCAGGCGCGCGCGCACCGACATGTAGTTGAAGCCGGTGAGGTCCTCGTTGTAGAAGAAGCGGCCGCCGATCTCGGGCTTGCCGAGCATGGCGTTGACGGTGGCGTCGCGGTAGAAGCGGCGCAGGTAGGCGTCGGCGGCGTCGGTCGACTGGCGTCCGGCCTGGACCAGGGGCCAGTGCGCCGCCAGGCCGCGCACGATGTACGGGGTGGTGGCGCGCAGCAGCTCGTCGGGGATGCGCTCGCCGACGGCCAGCTCGCGGACCTGCTTATCGATTGGCAGCATGGCCGTGCATGGAGGCGGTCGTGGAGGCGTTCATCGCGCGGTTCTTGCGGTCGATCAGCCCGCGGAATTGCGACAGCGAGGCCGTGGCCATGTAGATCGCCTGCAGGTAGCCGGCGCGGTTGAGGCGCTCGAGGCGTTCGCCGGACAGGGTTTGCAGGCGCTCTTCGTTGATGGTGTAGAAGCCGGCCAGGCGGTTCTGCGAGCCGTCGTCGAGTTCGATGTCGAGCACGAAGGATTCCAGCAGCTCGAGTTCGAGCAGGGCCGCGGTGAAGCCGCGCGCCGCGTCCAGGCCGTCGTGCAGGGTGCGCAGCACCGAGGCGATGCGCTCCAGGTATTCGGTGGTGCCGCCATAGGTCAGGAACAGCGCTTCGCCTTCCACGGCGCCCTCGCTGGTGGCGACGCGCGGGTGATCCATGTCGACGTGGATCGACAGCTCGTCGCCGCCGCGCCCGATCAGGAAGGGCTGGCGCTCGACGCTCAGCGGGATCGCCGGCGCGTCCCAGCGCGCCACGCCGTCGCGCTCCTCGAGGAACAGGTTTTCGCCGTGCTGGAAGCCGAACAGGGCCAGCGCATCGAAGGAGGTGCCGTCGGCGCTCTTGGCGAGCACGATCGGGTAGGAGGCTTGCAGTTCGCGGAATTCGGCCGGGAAGGTCAGGGCGGACATGACGGCGTCGCCGTAGGCTGCGCCACGCGCGGTGATGACGCGCAGGTGCTTGTGGTCGACGTTGTTCAGGATTGCGTGGTTGGGCATGGTGTCTCTTGGTGTTGTTATCGTTGTCAGATGCGCTGCAAGCCGTGCAGCCGGATATGCTCGAGCAGGGCCCGGTTCGAGGGCAGCGCCGGCAGCATCTGCGCCGTCAGCCGCGCCGCCTCGCGGAAGTGGCGGTCGGCCTCCTGCGGCAGGTCGGATGCGCGCGGCGCGCCCTCGAACGGGGTCTGCATCCCGTACAGGATATATTGATAGCTGGCGGAAGGAAATACCTCCTCGATGCGCGGGAAGTCGCGGCGCGAGGGCGGGCGCGTGCGCCACAGGCCGAGCAGCGCCTGCAGGCGCGCCGGAATCGTCTCCGGCCGGCGGTGGTCGATCCAGTAAGGGTCGTCACTGCGCTTCGACAGCACGTAGTGCAGCTTGAGGAATTCGATGACCCGTTCCCAGCGGTAGGTGAACGCTTCGTTGAAGCGGCTCGCCACCACGTCGACATCGGCGCGCGTGGCCGGCATGTCGTCGGCCAGCCACGCCGCCGACATCTCGACCAGGGCCAGCGCCGACGCTTCCAGCGGCTCGATGAAGCCGGCCGACAGGCCGATCGCCACGCAGTTGCGCTGCCAGAAGCGTTCGCGGTAGCCCGGCTCGAAGCGCAGCTTGCGCGGCACGATGTCCGCCGGGCCGCCGGTCGCTGCCACGTAGGCGCGCAGCTGGCGTTCGGCTTCATCGTCATCGATGTGGGCACTCGAATACACGTGGCCGATGCCGCGCCGGGTCGGCAGGCCGATGTCCCAGATCCAGCCGCAGCGCTGGGCGGTGGAGGTGGTCTGCGAGGCGATCGGCGCATCCGGCGTGGCGTAGGGCACCTGCACCGCCAGCGCGCGGTCGTTGAACAGCACGTGGCGCTGGTGCAGCAGCGGCACGCCGTAGTGGCCGCCGAGCAGCAGCGACTGCATGCCGGTGCAGTCGACGAACAGGTCGCCGGCCAGCACGCCGCCGTCGCGCAGGCGCAGGCCGGCAATGTCGCCACGCCGTTCGCCATCCTCATGTGGCACCACCGCATCGACGTGGTCCAGCACGTGGCGCACGCCCAGCTTGTCGACGCAGTGCGCGCGCAGGAACACGCCGAACTTGCCGGCATCGAGGTGGTAGCCGTAGTTCGCCACCGCCGCGAATTCCGGCGTGCGCGCCTGCTTCGGCGCCCGTCCCTGCACGCACAGGTGCGGCTGGAAGCTGGCCAGGTCTGCGAAGGGCACGTTGCGGTGCTGCGCCTGCCAGGCCGCGGCCAGGTTGGCGTCGCCGTAGCCCTGGGGCAGGACGAAGGGGTGGAAATAATAGTCGCCGGCGCTGCCGTCGACCCAGCGGTCGAAGCGCGAGCCCTGCTTGAAGGCGGCGTCGCACTCGCGGAAGAAAGCGGATTCCGACACGCCGATGCGGTGCAGGGTATCGCGCATCGAAGGCCAGGTGCCTTCGCCGACGCCGATCGGCGGGACGCCGGGCGATTCGACCAGGGTGACGCGCAGGTGGCGGTGTTCTGCTGCGATGACCGCGGCGGCCAGCCAGCCGGCCGAACCGCCGCCGACCACCACGATGTGTTCGATGGTGTTGCTCATCAGATGTCCTGTGGAGAGAACCGGCCACGGGAGTCTAGCGCAAAGTTGCTAGCTTTTCAGCAAGTTTTTTGCGCCGGACGGTTTTCCCGCGGCCGGCCCGGCCACTCAGAACTTGTAGCGCGCCCCCAGCATGTAACGCGGACCGGTCTGGGTCGCGTACTCGACCTGCTCGCGGGTACGGCCGTGGGTGCGGGTGGTCGCGTTGGTGAGGTTGATCGCTTCCGCTTGCAGCGACAGCTTCTCGGTGATGTTGTAGCCGACGCTCAAATCGAGCTGGCCGTAGGGCTCGACGTAGACCGGGTTGGGGCCGGCGCCGTCGAAGGTGCCGGCGAGGAACTCGTCGCGCCAGTTGTAGGCGGCGCGGATCGCCCACTTGCCGTCCTCGTAGATGCCGACCAGGTTGGCCGAGTCGGACAGCCCCGTCAGCGCGAACTGTTCGCCCACGGACGCATTGTCGTACTTCAGGCTCGAGCGCACCAGCGTGTAGTTGGCCTGCAGCCCGAAGCCGGAATTGCCGAACATGTGCTGCACGTTGAATTCCAGGCCGTGCAGGTTGGCCTTCTTCTGGTTCGAGAAGGTCGTCACGCGGAAGTCGGCGACAGGGTCGCCCGGCTGGCCGACGATGGTGCCGGTGTAGTTGCCGATGCCGTCGACACCGGTGGACGTCACGCCCGCCGCGGTCGGGTGGTTGCGGAAGATGTAGTTGCGGATGCAGGTGGTGTCGGCGCTGGTGCAGCCGCGCGTCAATGCTTCGTTCCACAGGGCGCCGCCGACCGGGGTGTGCAGGCCGTAGGGCTGCAGGATGATCTGCGACTGGCCGGCGTAGTTTTCCAGGTCCTTGTAGAAGGCGTTGATCGAGGCGAAGCTCTGCTTGGTGTAATACCACTCGAAGGACAGGTCCAGGTTCTTCGAATGCACCGGCTTCAGGCCCGGGTTGCCCTGCGAGCCGGTGCCGCCCTCGACCCGCGCCAGCTGGCTGATGACCAGGCCGCCGGCGATCTGGTCGTAGCGCGGCCGCCCGATGGTTTCGCCGTAGCTGGCGCGCACCTTCATGTCGGGGCGCACGTCCATGTCCCAGTCCAGGCTCGGCAGCAGGTTATGGTACTTGCCGCCCAGCGAGGTGCTGGCCGTCGGCCCGAGCAGGACGCTGAATTCGTTCTGCGAACCCCAGCTGATGCCGGTCGCGGTCGGTACGTCGGCCGGGGACACCACGTCGGTCTTTTCGTAGCGGGCACCGATCGCGGTGTGCATCGGCATCGCCGTGTCCCAGTCGGTATTCATCTGCAGGTACAGGTACTTCGACTTCTCGCGGATGCGCTGGAAGGTGTTGAAGTTGCTGTTGGCCGTGTACAGCTGGGGCTTGCCGGTGGCCTTGGCGGCGGCCTCGCGCACCTCGTTGAAGTTGAAGGTGTAGAAATTGTTGAACAGGTTCGGGTTGTTGCTGCCGTTCAGCTGGTCGAAGTAGCCGCGCACGGTTTCCGGATGCCACAGGCTGCTGGCATAGTCTTCCGGCCGGCTGGCGCCGCCCCAGGTATCGCTCTGGTTGTTCGACTGCGCCGAGCGGTTCTGGATCTTGGTGGCGCCCAGGCCGAAGTTCAGGTTCGACGATTCCAGCACGCGCAGGCGGCCCTTGGCCTGGACCTGGTCGACCGTGCTCTTGACGTAGGTGTTCTGGAAGTTGGAACCGGTCACCTGCTGGGGGGCTCGCACGAAGTCGGCGCCCTGGATGCTCAGCACCGGGAATTCCTGCGAGAAGTCGACCGAGGTGGTGCCGCGGCTGAAGCTGGCGGTGCCGAGGGTGTTGAACGACCCCAGCGGGCTGTCGGCCTTCGATTCCGCGGTCGAGTGGTGGGCGTCAAATTCCAGCTTGAGGTCGGCATTCGCGCGCCACTGGGCGTTGAAGCCGAGCGAGTTGTTCTGGCTCTTGGTGGCGAAGTTGCCGGCGCCCATCGCGATGTCGGCCTTGCCGTCCAGGATCTCGGTGTAGACCAGGGGCGCCGCCACCGGGCCATTGGTCCAGCTCGAGGTCGAGGGGCCGAAGTTGAACCACGCGGAGACGTCGTTGCGCTTGGTCTGGATCTTGTTTTCCGAGTAGGTGTAGTCGAGCGTGGTGGTGACGTCCTTGACCGGTGCGAACTGCAGAGTCAGCTGGCCGTTGGTGCGCTGGCGCTTGACGCCGCTGAAGCTGTAGTTCAGGTTTTGCGGCACCTCGTACACGTCGCCCGGCTTCGGGTGGTTGACCACGCCCGGCGAGCCGGCCGGCTGGATCGTGCCCCAGTTGTTTTCGTCGCCGCGGAACGGGCCTTTCCAGCCGCTCGAGACCGAGGCCTGGTTGTAGCCCAGGTTGCGTTCCTGGTAGCTGGCGCTGATGCCGATACCCCAGCGGCCGTCCTTCGAGGTGGTCGAGTAGATGCCCGAGAATTCCGGCGTGGTCGAGTTGCTGGCCTTGACGTCGCCCGGCAGGTTGTTGTTGGTGGTGTCGTGCACCGCCTTGATGCCGATGCTGGACCAGGTGCCCATCTTGTCGAACGGACGCGCGGTGACCACGTTGATGGTCGCGCCCAGGCCGCCGACCGGGGTTTCCGAGCGGCTGGTCTTGTACACCTGCAGCTGCGAGATCGATTCCGACGCCAGGTTGGCGAAGTCGAAGGCGCGGCCGTTGCGGTCTTCCAGGGTCGAGGTCGGCATCTGGCGGCCGTTCAGCAGGACCATGTTGAAGTCGGGGCCGACGCCGCGCACGGTCACCTTCGAGCCTTCGCCGATCGAGCGGTCGATCGACACGCCGGAAATGCGCTGCAGCGCCTCGGCCAGGTTGGTGTCGGGGAACTTGCCGATGTCTTCGGCGACGATGCCGTCGACGATGCCGTCGGCGTTGCGCTTCAGGTTCAGCGACGACGCCATCGAGGCGCGGATGCCGCTGACAACGACCTGCTGGACGGGTGCGGCCTGCACCGCGCCGGTGGGCACCGCCGTGTCGGACGGGCTGTTGCTGTCCTGGGCGTAGCCGGGCAGGACGAAGGCCGCGCAGGCGCCGGCCACCGCCAGGCTGATCAGTTTGGGGGTTACCTTGGGGTGATGCATCGTTGTTGTCTCCTGTTTTCTTCTTGGAATCGGTGACCGTGCTAGCGGTGCCGTACTCTCTCCAGCTTTTCTTGGCCGGTATGGAAACGTTTCCATACCAGTTGCAGGAATCTTATGTTCAAGAAAAAAAATTGTCAACGGAATATTGCCCGGCGTCGCTGGGAGACGCCAGCGGCGCGGGGCGCATGCAACACTCGTAGCGAAAATGCTATAGTCGAGCACCATTTGGGATCGTTTCCAAATGATACTAATAACGGAGACATGATGCATCGCTACATCAAGAATGCGCTGGCAGCCGCCGTGGCCGGGCTTGTCGTGAGCGCAGCTGCCCAAGGTCCGGCCGGAACGTCCGACCCGGTTCCTTCACCGCCAGGCTGGGTGCTCGACTGGCACGACGAGTTCGACGGCCCCGCGCTCGACCATGGCAAATGGGTCGAGGAGACCGGCGACCCGAAGAACGGCAACGACGAAAAGCAGTTCTACACCGCGCGCCCGGACAACCTGCGCATCGAGAACGGCATGCTGGTGATCGAAGCGCGCCGCGAAAACATGGGCGGCATGGCCTATACCTCGGCGCGCATCAAGACCCAGGACCTGGTCGAGCGCACCCACGGCCGCTACGAAGCGCGCATCAAGATCCCGCGCGGGCAGGGTATCTGGCCGGCATTCTGGCTGCTCGGGACCGATTGCCGCGCCGTCAAGTGGCCGCGCTGCGGCGAGATCGACATCATGGAAAACATCGGCAAGGAGCCGAACCTGGTGCATGGCACGCTGCACGGCCCGGGCTATTCCGGCGCCCAGGGGCCGGGACGTGCGCAAGCGCTCGAGAAGGGCGCCTACGCCGACGACTTCCACGTGTTCGCGCTCGAATGGGAGCCGGGCGTGATCCGCTGGTACCGCGACGGCATCCTGTACCACACCGAGCGCCCGGACACGGTCGGCGGCGACTGGGTGTTCGAGCGTCCCTTCTTCGTGATCCTCAACCTGGCCGTGGGTGGATTCTGGCCCGGATATCCTGACGCCACCACGCCGCTGCCGCAGCGCATGCTGGTCGATTACGTGCGGGTCTACCGGCGCGCGCGCTGAACCGGGGTGCAGGGCGCCGGCCGCCGTGGCATGATGGCGCCCTATGAAAACAAGAAAACGAATCGGCGCTGCGCTGGCCTGCCTGCCATTGGCCTTGCTGGCGGCCTGCAGCACCCAGATGCGTCCGGCGCGCACGCTGGCCGACAACGAGATCCAGCGCGTCATGCGGCGCGAGGGCGTACAGGGGCTGGCCTTCGCCACCATCGCCGGCGGCAAGGTGGACAAGGTACGGGTGTTCGGCCAGCGCAACGCGGCACTGGGCCAGCCGCTGGCGCCGGACACCATCATGTACGGCGCCTCGCTGAGCAAGACCGCCTTTGCCTACCTGGTGCTGCAGCTGGCCGACGAAGGCAAAATCGACCTCGATGCCCCGCTGCCGCGCTTGCTGCCGCGCCCGCTGCCGTTCTACCGCGAGCGCCAGTTCGACTACGCCGACCTGGCCGACGAACCGCGCTGGAAGAGCATCACCCCGCGCATGCTGCTGATGCATTCCGCCGGCTTCGCCAACTTCCGCTGGCTGGAGCCCGACGAGCGCCTGCGTATCCACTTCGAGCCGGGCACCCGCTACGCCTATTCCGGCGAAGGCTACCTGCTGCTGCAGATGGTGCTGGAAGCCGGCCTCGGTCTGGACGTCGGCTACGAGATGCAGCGGCGCGTGTTCGACCGCTTCGCCATGACCCGCACCAGCATGCGCTGGCGCCCCGAGTTTTCCGAGAATGCGGCCGAGGGCTATGCCTTCGACGGCGTGGTCCACCCGCACGAGCGGCGCTACCGGGTGCGCGCGGCCGGCTCGATGGACACCACCATCGCCGACCAGGCCAAGCTGTGGGCGGGCATCATGCGCGGTGAGGGCCTCAGTCCGGACAGCCGCGCGGCGCTGGTCAAGGGCTGGCTGCCGATCACCTCGAAGCACCAGTTCCCGACCCTCGACGGCGAGGCGGCAGTGGCCTGGCCGCAGGGGCTGGCGGCAGGGCTCGGGGTGGTGAGCTTCAGGGACCGCAGCGGCCAGGCCTGGTTCAAGGGCGGCCACGACGAGTGGACCGCCAACATGGCGCTGTGCCTGGAACAGGGCCAGCGCTGCGTCGTGTTTCTTTCCAACGACGTCCGCGCCGAGCAGCTGTATCCGGAACTGGCGCGCCTGGCGCTCGGCGAGACCGACATGCCATGGTCCTGGGAATACAGCGATTACAGCCAGCCATGACGTATGTGCCATTCCCGCAAACGATTGCATTTGCAGGCTTCACTGAACTGACGAAATTGACGAGTCTACCAAGGTGAAAATTGTGATTTTCCTCACAAAACTTCCCCAAAATGCAGCGTGGATTGACTAGACTCATGGCTTGTTCATCCGTCACTACCAAGATGTCCGACTCCACTGCCGAATCCGTTGCGCTGCCCCACGATCCGGGTATCGTTCCCAGCACGCTGCATTTCCCCGTGGTCGGCATCGGCGCTTCCGCCGGTGGCCTGCCGGCGCTGAAGACGATGTTCGAGAACATGCCGGCGGTCAGCGAGATGGCCTTCGTGGTCATCCTGCACCTGTCGCCAAAGCATCCGAGCTCGGCGGCGGCGATCCTGCAGCGCGCCACGCGCATGCCCGTGCTGCAGGTCACGGCCGAGGTCCACATCCAGCCCGGCCATGTCTATGTGATCGCCCCCAACCAGCAGATGGCGATGATGGACGGGCTGCTGCAGGTCGGCGAACTGGAGCGCCCGCGCGGCCAGCACGTGGCGATCGACCTGTTCTTCCGCACCCTGGCCGCGGTGCACCGCGAGCGCGCCATCGCGATCGTCTTGTCGGGCACCGGTTCGGACGGCGCGGTCGGCATCGCGCGCGTCAAGGAGCAGGGCGGCGTGACCATCGCCCAGGCGCCGGCCGACGCCGAGCACGACGGCATGCCGTCGGCGGCGATCCGCACCGGCGCGGTCGACTTCGTGCTGCCGGTGAGCGACATGCCGCAGAAGCTGATCGAGCTGTGGGACAACGCCAAGACGATCCAGCTGCCGATGCAGGGCGGCGAGGACATCGGCCAGGTCGACCGGCCGCCCACCGAACAGGACGTGGCCGAGGCCGAGCGCGCGCTGCAGGACGTGATCGGGATGCTGCTGAGCCATACCGGTCACGATTTCCGCCACTACAAGCGCGCCACGGTGCTGCGCCGTATCGAGCGGCGCATGCAGGTGCGCCAGGCGCATTACGCTGCCCGAATACCGCGACCTGCTCGAGGCCGACCCCAGCGAGCACAAGTCGCTGCTCGACGACATGCTGATCGGGGTCACCAATTTCTTCCGCGACCGTGAAGCCTTCGAAGCGCTCGAGCGCGAGGTGGTGCCCGATCTGTTCAAGGACAAGTGGCCGGGCGATGAGGTGCGGGCCTGGGTCGCGGCCTGTTCCAGCGGCGAGGAAGCGTATTCGATGGCCATGCTGCTGGCCGACCAGGCCGCGCAAATGGAGCACCCGCCGGCGTTCCAGGTGTTCGCCTCGGACATCGACGACCGCGCGATCGACACCGCGCGCTCGGGCAACTTCCCGGCCTCGATCATGACCGACGTGGCGCTGTCGCGCCTGCGCCAGTATTTCACCAAGGAAGACGACCGCTACCGCATCCGCAAGCCGCTGCGCGACCGCATCCTGTTCGCCTCGCACAACCTGCTGCGCGACCCGCCGTTTTCGCGCCTCGACATGGTGTCCTGTCGCAACCTGCTGATCTACCTGAACCGCGAGGTCCAGGTGCGCGTGCTGCAGACCTTCCATTTCGCGCTGAAACCGGGCGGCTACCTGTTCCTGGGCACCTCGGAGTCGGCCGAATCGGTGGCCGAGTACTTCGTCCCGGTCGACAAGAAGAACCGCATCTACCGCGCCCGCATCCACAACCGTCCGGCCCACCACCAGAACCCGTCGTCGGCGGTGTACGGCATGCGCCTGCCCGAAGTCAGCCGTCCCAAGCTGCCGGGCAAGCGGCACTTCTCCTACGCCGAGCTGCACCAGCGCGCGCTGGCCCAGAGCGCGCCGCCCTCGGCGGTGCTCGATGGCGAGGGCAATATCGTGCACATGTCCGAGCAGGCCGGGCGCTTCCTGCGCATGGGCGGCGGCGAGCCGTCGCGCAACGTGCTGTCGCTGGTGCTGCCGGAGCTGCGCCTCGAGCTGCGCTCGGCGATGTACCACGCTACCCAGCACGGCGCCGCGGTGGAGTGCCGCCCGATCGAACTGGCCGCCAAGGAAGCGACGGGTATGGTGGCGATGACGGTGCGCCCTTTCCGCGACCCCGAGGCTGAGAACGACTTCCTGCTGGTGCTGTTCAACCGCGTCGAGGAAGCTTCCGTCAAGGCGATCCCGTCGCGGCCGAACGGCAGCCATGACGTGGTGCTAGCCCAGCTCGAGGCCGAGCTGGCGCGCAAGCGCGAACAACTGCAGGAAACGCTGGAGAATTCCGAGATCTCGACCGAGGAGCTGCGCGCCTCGAACGAGGAACTGCAAGCGATCAACGAAGAGCTGCGCTCGGCCACCGAAGAGCTGGAAACCAGCAAGGAAGAGCTGCAGTCGGTGAACGAGGAACTGGTCACCGTCAACTACGAGCTCAAGGTCAAGGTCGAGGAAACCGGCAAGGCCAACGACGACCTGAACAACCTGATCGCCTCGATCGACATCGCCACCATCTTCGTGGACAGCGGCCTGCGTATCAAGCGCTTCACGCCGCGCGCGGCCGACCTGTTCTCGATCATCGCCTCCGACGTCGGACGCTCGCTGCTGGACCTGACCCACAAGCTCGACTACGACCAGCTGGCCGAGGACGTCAGCGCCACCTTCGACACCCTGCGCGTGGTCGAGCGCGAGGTGCGCAGCAACGACGGCCGCTACTACATCGTGCGCCTGCTGCCTTACCGCACCAACGAGGAGCGCATCGAAGGCGCGGTGATGACCTTCTTCGATATCACGCTGCGCCGCCATGCCGAGGAACAGGCGCGCGCCAGCGAAGCGCGCATGCGCATGGTGGCCGAGAGCGCCAATGACTACGCGATCATCACGGCGGACGAGTCCGGGCGCGCCACCAGCTGGAACAAGGGCGCCGAAAAACTGTTCGGCTATACCGAGCAGGAAATGCTGGGCCAGGGCCTGGACCGCCTGTTCACCCCGGAAGACGTGGCCAGGGGCGTGCCGGCCGACGAACTGCGGCGTGCGCGCGGGGATGGCCGCGCCGAGGACGAGCGCTGGCACGTGCGCAAGGATGGCTCGCGCTTCTTCTGCAGCGGCGTCACCACCCCGCTGCGTGGCGAGGACGGCCAGGGCCAATTGTACGGCTACGCCAAGATCGCGCGCGACGAGACCGCGCGCGAACGCCAGGACAAGGAGCGCGAGCAGGCGCTCAACCGCGAACAGGCCGAGCGCTGCGACGCCGAGAACGCGGCCGCGCTGAAGGACGAGTTCCTGGCCGTGATGTCGCACGAGCTGCGCCATCCGCTCAACATGATCCACATTAACGTCGAGCTGCTGTCGCGCATGCCCGAGCTGCGCCAGTCGCCGACCTTCGTGCGCGCCGCTACCATCATCCGCAATGCGGTGATGAGCCAGGCCAAGATCATCGACGACCTGATGGACATCTCGCGCGTGCGCACCGGCAAGCTGTCGCTGACGATGGCGCCGGTGGTGCTGGACGCGGTGGTGCAGGGCATCGTCGACGTCGCCCGCAGCGACCCCGCGGCCAAGGACCTGACCATCGAGATGAGCGGCAGCGCCGACGGCGCCAGCGTGCTGGCCGACGTGGTGCGGGTCGAGCAGGTGGTCATGAACCTGCTCAGCAATGCCGTCAAGTTCACCCCCAAGTCCGGGCGCATCGAGGCACGCCTGTCGCGCGACGAGAGTTGCGTGCGGATCGACGTGATCGATAACGGCCAGGGCATCGCGCCGACCTTCCTGCCGCACGTGTTCGACATGTACGGCCAGAGCATGTCGGTAACCACCCGCTCCAAGGGCGGGCTCGGTATCGGCCTGGCGCTGGTGCGCGAGATCGTCAGCCTGCACGGCGGCCGCGTCGAGGCGGCCTCGGACGGCATCGGCAAGGGTGCCAGCTTCTCGCTGTGGCTGCCGCTGCTGGACAGCAAGGCGGCCCCGATGCCGGGCGACGCAGCCGACGACGACGAGGGCATGACCGGGCTGCGCATCCTGCTGGTGCACGACATGGAAGACATGCTGCACGTGTTCCAGTCGCTGCTGGAAATGAGCGGCGCCACCGTGTTCGCGGCGACCGGCGCGCTGCAGGGCCTGGACATCCTCGCGCGCGAGGACATCGACTTGCTGATCTCGGACATCTCGATGCCGAAAATCGACGGCTATGAATTCCTGCGCCGCGCGCATGCGATGCCGAAGTATGCGCACCTGCCGGCGGTGGCGATCACCGGCATGCGGCGCGACGCCGACATCGCCGACGCACGCGCGGCCGGGTTCTCGGCGCACCTGGGCAAGCCGGTGTCGGTGGAGCGCTTGAATGCGGTGGTGAGGGAGTTGCTGCCGCGGCGGGGGAAGGGCGCTTAGTCGCGCAATAAAACAACGTCGCCCCTGCGAAGGCAGGGGCCCAAGTTCTGCCAACGCGATCGGTATGCGTGCGACTTGGGCCCCTGCCTGCGCAGGGGCGACGGTTTTTAAGCCGGCAGGAAAGTTACTTTATCGCGCCATCTTCAGCATCGCCGGATACCCCACATCCTCGGTCGCCTTCTTGAGGTCGGCCACCGTCGCCTGCGCATCGTCATACACGATCACCGCTTCGCGCTTCTCGTAGCTGACCTTGACCTTGGCCACCCCCGGCACCTTGCTCAGCGCCGCCTTGATCGTGATCGGGCAGGTCGCGCAATCCATGGTCGGCACGTTCAGCGACACCGTCTGCTGCTTGGCGAACGCGAACTGCGGCGCGGCGATGAGGGTGGCAAGCAGCGGCAGGGCGAGGAGGGACTTGGTCATCATGGCATCTAGGGTTTAATAGAACAGCGGTGCAAATTTGGGGAAACTCAGCAGCAGGGCAATCAGCAGCGCGCACACGACGAACACGCGGCGCACTACCGGGCGGGTGGTGGCGCAGCTGCCGTCCTCGATATCGCAAGCCGCGGCCGGCTTGAACAGCAGCCAGCCGGCCCAGCCGAGCGCGCCGATGCAGACCGCGATCGCGTACGGCGTCACCGGCTTCATCGCCACCAGCATCGACATCCAGGCTCCGGTGATCCCGACCAGCACCAGCACCAGCGGCAGCACGCAGCAGGTGGACGCCAGCAGCGAGGCCACCACGGCCAGCGCGACCAGGCGGCCGGCCTTGCGTTCGCTGCCGGCGGCGGAATTCGAGACAGTCACTGGATCGGGGCGGGACATCGTCGATTGCAATCTCAGATCGAACGCGAGGTGATCGTGTACTTGAACGCGTCCGGGTTCAGGGAATCGTAGGCTTCGCCGCGGTTCTCGGCCTGCGGGTACATCAGGAAGCCGACCTTGCCGATGACCTTCGAGTCCTCTAGGCGCACGTCGTGGCCGAAGTTGTAGCCCATCCAGTTGCCTTCCCAGCCGCCGAACAGCGCCTTGCGCACCGGCGCCACGATCGGGTGGTCGGGATCCTTGATCCAGTCGGCGGTTTCCTGGCGCATCACCTTGGTGACGTCGGCCGGGTCCATCGCGACCCAGCCGTGGCGCTTTAGGTAGACCTCGGCGCGGCAGTGCTGGGCGCCCTGCAGCGCGGCCGGCTTGCCGCCCAGCTCGCGGTAGCCGAAGGCGCTCGGGGCGATACGCACGCCGTAGACGTCGCGTGCCGGCACGCCGACGGCGCGGCACAGGCCGACGAACAGGCCGTTCAGGTCGGCGCACTTGCCGCTCAGGTTCGCGGTTTCCAGCATCGTCTTGATGTCGCCGAGGCCGCAGCCCTTGACCTTCGGCTCGCGGAAGGTGTTCAACAGGATCCAGTCGTAGATGCGCTGCACCTTGTCTTCGTCGGTGCGCGCGCCGGCCACGATCTGGTTGGCGGTCTTGAGCACGATGCCGTCCAGCGGCATCAGGTCGGTCGGGCGCAGCCACAGGCGCAGGTCTTCAGCCGACTCGCTGCCCGGCGTGGCCTTCTTCCAGTCTTCGCCGCGGTCGCGGGTTTGCACGCGCGACACCACTTCCAGCATCGGCGGGGCCGAACCGTCGAATTGGGCGACCAGGTACTTGGCGCCGTAGCGGCTGTCGTTGCCGACCTTGACGCTCTTGGCATTGCCGGTCCAGTTGTTGGACAGCGTGCGCTGCCAGTCGGTGTCGAGCGCCGGCAGCGGCACCCATACCGTCGACGGCCCCTCGGCGCGCTGCAGGCTCACCTGGGTCACCACCTCGTAGCTCTTCCACTCGCCCGGCTTGGGGTCGAAGTGGCGTTCCTGCGCCGCCGCGGCGGTCTGGGCCAGCAGGGTGCGCGGCAGGGCGCTTGCCAGCAGGAGGCCGCCGGCGGCTTTCAGGACGGTGCGGCGGAGGTGGTTGGTGTCAGTCATGCTCGTTTTTTCCTTGGTTATTAGTCGTGCAATGTAGTCGTGCAAAGATCCGGTGTCGCCTGCGCTGTCGTCGGGCCGCGACTGCCGCGGTCAGTCCGCCAGCAGGGCGTCGATGCTGCGCTGCAGGCCGGTGTCGCCGGCATCGATCTCGCCGGCGCTACGCCAGCGCGCCCGGCCCTGGCGGTCGACCAGGATCGTGGTCGGCATCACGCCGGCGGTCCAGGCCTTGAACATGTCGCCCGAGCGGTCGCGCAGGATCGGGTAGGGAATGCTGCGCGCACCGCTGAAGTCCTTGATGGTGTCCAGCGATTCCTTGTAGTTGACGCCGACCACGGCCACCTTGCCGCGCCACGCCGGCCGCTGCGCCAGGCCGCCCAGTACCGGCAGCTCGGCCACGCACGGGCCGCACCAGCTGGCCCAGAAGTTCACCACCACCACCTTGCCGCGCAGCTGGGCCAGGTCCCACGGCTGGCCATCCAGGCCGACCAGCTTCAGGGCCGGGGTCGGGTGGCCGGCCGGCCACGGGCGCAGGACGACGTCGGCAGCCTGGCCGGCGGCCGGCAGCAGGGTAGCGGCCGAACTCGCAGCCAGCATGGCCGCCAACGCAGCGGTACGACCATGACGGAAAGTCATCCTTGTGGGCATTGGGGGAAATGGGGCGAATCGAAATGGGTGCAATGATACCAGAGCGCGGGAGGCCTTGCCGGCGGGGCGGCCAATTGCGTTCAATATCTCTTGCGGCGCGCTTTTCAAGCGTGCAACATGGACCGGAGCGCTTGCAGTAAGCTCGCCCGACAACAAAAAAGGAGACCCAGCATGACCCGACTCGGCCATTGGATGGCGGCATTCGCCTGCGTCGCGCCCCTGTGCGCTGCCGCAGCTGTGCCCGCGACGCCGCCAACCCAGTACCAGAACCCGCTGCCGGTGCGCCTGGCCAGCGGCGAACTTGCCCAGAACTGCGCCGACCCGGCCGTGCTGCGCGATCCGCGCGCACGCAAGCCGACCTGGTACCTGTACTGCACCAGCGATCCGGTCTCGAAGCGCGAACGCTCCGGCCACGAGGGCGACGGCGGCTGGAAGTTCCGCATGATGCCGGTCTACCGCTCGAACGACCTGGTGCACTGGGATTTCGTGGCCGACGCTTTTACCGACCGGCCGCAGGGCCTGGCCGCCCCGACGTCCGGGCTGTGGGCGCCGGAACCGGTGTACATGAACGGCCGCTATTACCTCTACTTCACCGTCACCGACGTGGTCGACGCCCACAGCCCGGAACCCGGCTGCGGCAGCGACAGCGCGATCGGCGTGGCCACGTCCGAGAGTCCGGCCGGACCCTGGCGCGCCAGCCGTGCGCCGGTAGTGGGGCCGCAGCGCGCCGGCCCCGGCTGCGCCTTCCACTGGGTCTACGACCCCAAGGTGGTGGTCGACGGCGACCGCAAGTACCTGTACTACGGCAGCTACGGCGGCGGCATCTGGGTGCGCCAGCTGGACGGCGACGGCATGGCGGTGCACGGGGACGCCATCCGGGTCGGCGCCGACGGCCGCTACGAGGGCACCGACGTCGTCAAGCACGACGGCTGGTGGTACATGTTCGCCTCGGCCACCAACTGCTGCAACGGCCCGCTGACCGGCTACGGCGTGTTCGTCGGCCGCGCCCGTACGCCCGAAGGTCCCTTCCTCGATCGCTTCGGCAACGACATGGCCAAGGGCCGCGCCGGCGGCACGCCCTTCCTGCTCCAGAACGGCAACCGCTGGGTCGGACCCGGCCACAACACGGTGTTCCAGGATGCCGCCGGCGGCTGGTGGACCATTTATCACGCAATCGACCAGAACGAACCCTTCTTCAGCGCCAAGGACAAGCTGACCCGGCGCCTGGCCATGCTGGAGCGCATCGACTGGGTCGACGGCTGGCCTGTGGCAGGCGACGGACGCGCGCCCAACGATGGCCCGATGGCGGCGCCGATCGTCACGGCGGGCACCGCCGCGCCCGCGCCTCGAACACCGATGCCGCCGCCCGCGCTGCTGCCCAATGAGCAGGCCACGCTGCTGTGGGCGGACACGCTGCGCGACCCGCGCCTCGACGAACGCTGGCAATGGCTGCGCCCGCGCGCCGACGCCGCCCTGGCCGCGACCGCGGACGCGCGCGGCCTGGCGCTGCCGGTCGAGCCGGGCGACCTGTACGTCGACACCAACACGGCCAGCGTGCTGCAGGCGGCGCTGCCGCGCAGCGGCGACTACCGTATCGAAGCCGAGCTCGAACTCGAGGTCAAGGAGGGCGCTTCGGCCCAGGCCGGGCTGGTTGTGATGCGCGACGACGACAACTACGTCAAGCTGGTGGAACTGGCGCGCGGCGGCCTGCGCCAGGTCGAGTTCGGCAAGGAGATGGCGCCGGTGCCGCCGGATTGGCCACGCTACGGTAATACACTGGCGGGCACGCCCGGCCCTCACACCTGGTTACGATTGGATGTCCGCCGCGACGGCGACCTGGAACGTTATACGGCGTATTCCAGCCAGGACGGCCGGGCCTGGGTCGGCGGCGCCGTGTGGACGCACCGCCTGGACAAGGGACGCCCTGGACCGGCCCGGCTGGGGCTGGTCGCGATGGGCGGCAGCGGCCGCGCGCTGTTCACCCGGATCGCGGTTTCCGGGCTGTCGCGTCGGATATACGATCTGCATGATCGCGTACGAAAGCCCTTGCCAGCGGCGGAAGCGGGTCGTTAAAGTGGGTCGCATGCAGCGAGAGACAAGAAGTCAACAGGAGTCACAACGTGGAATACCCCCGCCCCCAATTGCGACGCGCCGCCTGGCGCAGCCTGGACGGTCCATGGCAAGCCATGCTCGACGACGCGGCGGCGTACGCCGACCCGGCCGAGGTGCCGTACGACCGCACGATCAACGTACCGTATCCTCCCGAGGCGCGCGCCAGCGGCGTGCACGACCGCGGGTTCCGGCGCCGCGTCTGGTACCGGCGCCAGTTCCTGCTCGACCCCTCGATGGCCCCTGGGCCGGACGAGCGCCTGATGCTGCACTTCGGCGCGGTCAACTATAACGCCCGGGTCTGGGTCAACGGCCGCTTCGCGATCGAGCACCGCGGCGGCCACAGCCCGTTCTCGGTCGACATCACGCGCCACCTCGACGGTTCCAGCCTCGAAGTCGTGGTGCAGGCCGAGGACGACCCGCAGGACATGCACAAGGCGCGCGGCAAGATGGACTGGGAAGCCGAGCCGCACAAGATCTGGTACCCGCGCACCAGCGGCATCTGGCGCACGGTCTGGATCGAGAAGGTGGCGCGCGTCCACGTCACCCAGCTGCGCTGGATCGCCGACGTCGCCGCCTGGCAGATCCGCCTCGACGCCGACGTCGCCCACGTGCCCGCGGGCGGCGTCGCCAACGTCCGCCTCAAGATGGGCGACCGCCTGCTGGTCGACGACCGCTGCCTGCTGACCGGGCCGCGCCTGTCGCGTATCTTCCAGCTGCCCGATCCCGGCATCGACGACGCCCGCGGCCAGTGGATGTGGAGTCCGGAACACCCACAGCTGATCGACGCCGAGATCGAGATCCGCACGGCGGACGGCAACCTGCTCGACGCCGTGCAGAGCTACACCGCGCTGCGCACCGTCAGCGTCGAGGGCGAGCGCTTCGTGCTCAACAGCCGCCCCTACTACCTGCGCATGGTGCTCGACCAGGGCTACTGGCCGGACAGCCTGATGGTGGCCTCGAGCGACCAGCTGCGCCACGACGTCCTCCTGATCAAGCGCCTCGGCTTCAACGGCGCGCGCAAGCACCAGAAATCCGAAGACCCGCGCTGGCTGTACTGGTGCGACGTGCTCGGCCTGTGCGTGTGGGCCGAGATGCCGTCCGCCTATGGCTTCTCCAGCACCACCGTGCACACCGTGATGGAAGAGTGGAAGGAACTGGTCGAGCGCGACGTGTCCCACCCCTGCGTGGTGGCCTGGGTGCCGACCAACGAATCCTGGGGCGTGCCGGAACTGATGAACGACCGGCGCCAGGTCGATTTCGTGCGCGCGCTGTACCACATGACGCGCGCGCTCGACGGCACCCGCCCGGTGGTCGGCAACGACGGCTGGGAAGCGCCGTGCGGCGACTTCGTCTGCGTGCACGACTACGAGCAGGACCCGGAGGTGCTGATCGAGCGCTACGGCACCCGCGAACGCGTCGCCTACACGCTGGAACACGTGCAGCCGGACCGCCGCCGCATCGTGATCGACGGTTTCAGCGGCCAGGGCAAGCCGCTGTTCCTGTCCGAGTTCGGCGGCATCGCCTGCCTGCCGACGCCGGCCGCGGCGGGTAGCGACGCAGGCTGGGGCTATTCGACCGCGAAGGACGGCAAGGAGCTGCTGGCGCGCTACCAGGAACTGATGACGGCGCTGCACCGCTGCCGCCCGCTGTCGGGTTTCTGCTACACCCAGCTGACCGACACCTTCCTCGAAAAGAACGGCCTGCTGACCGAGGACCGCGTGCCGAAAGCGCCGATCGAGGCACTGGCGGCGGCCACCCGCGGGCCCGATGCGCTGCGCTACAACTGGCACCTCGACCCGCTCGGCCACGACGAACGCTGGCGCACCCGGCGCGGTCCGGATTTCCCGATTGAATGGACGCGCGTCGGAGAAACGGCAGAAGTGTTAGCCTATCCCGGTGAGCGCCAACCGCCGCAGGGTCCGGGACCGGCCAATCCGCCGGGATTCGAACGCCGTGGAAGGGGCGCAACGGGTCCGCGCGCACGCAAAAAGGTGGCTTGACCGCCTATATAGCCAGGGCGTCTAACAGAACCTTCAGGGCAAGGCGCATCGTCGAAGACAGTACGCTAGTACGGCGAGACGATGCAACGCAGCCATGGAGGTTTTGTTAGGCGCTCGAGGCAGCGCGGACTCTCTAATAAAAAATAGGGAGACGATGTGGCACGACGAGGATCAAATCTCGCCGCCGCGCTGCTGCAGACCACTGTCGTCCTGTCGGGTGCCCTGGTGGCTGCACCGGCCTGGGCGCAGCAGGAAGTCAGGATGTGGACGCTGCTCAGCGGCGGCGACGGTGCGCGCATGCGCGCGCTGGTCGAAGACTTCAATGCCAGCCAGCGCGACGTGCGGGTGGTGAGCACGACGCTCAAGTGGGGCGAACCCTTTTATACCAAGCTGATCACGGCGTCGGTGGTGGGGGCCGGCCCCGACCTGGCCACCGTCCACCTGTCGCGGATCGTCAACCTGGCTGGCGGCGGCGTACTGCGCCCGATCGCTCCCGGCGAAATGGCGGCGGCCGGGCTGCAGGGGCCCGACTACCTGCCGCGCCAGTGGCAGAAGTCGAACTACCAGGGCGCCGCCTATGCGGTGCCGATCGACATGCACCCGCTGGTGCTGTACTACAACAAGACCCTGGCCAGCCAGGCCGGCCTGCTCGGCGTGGACGGCAAGCTCAAGCCCATCGAAGGTGTGGACGCGCTGGGCGACGCCTTCCGCATCGCCACCGAACGTACCGGCAAGCCCGGCCTGACGATGGAGAGCAGCCAGAGCTCCTACGCGATCTGGCGCCTGTGGACCTCGATGCTGGCGCAGCAGCAGGTCGGCATCATCCGCGACGGCCGCTTCATCTACGGCGCCGCCGGCGAGTCCACGCTGGCGACGATTTCCACCTGGTTCCGGCGCGGCTATGCCCAGGTCGGACTCGACTACCCGGCGTCCACCAGCCAGTTCATGGGCGGCGGCACCACCTTCATGCTGAACGGGGTGTGGGAGGTACCGGAACTGGTGCGTGCCACCAAGGCGGGCACACTCGGCTTCGACTACGGCATCGTCCCGCTCCCGAAAATGTACGCCAACGCCAGCACCTGGGCCGATTCGCATGCCTTCGCCATGCCGGCCAATCCGGGACATGAACCGTCGAAGCAGAAAGTCGCGGCGATCATGCAGTTCATCGCCTACGTCAGCAAACACTCGATGGGCTGGGCAGAGGGTGGCCACATCCCGGCCTACCGCCCGGTGGCGGCATCGCCCGAGGTGAAATCGCTGATGCCGAACGCGATGTACGCGGCCGCCGCGGACAACGTGATCTACGACCCGGACGGCTGGTACATGGGCGCGGCCGGCCCGCTGGAAGCGATCGCTTCGAAGTTCATGCCGGCGGCGCTGTACGGCTACATGACGCCGGCCCAGGCCATGCGCCGTTTCGAGACGGAGTCTGCGCGGCTGGTGCGCAAGGCGCCACCGCGCTATTGAGGGGAGACGATGGAACGTACCGAACTTCCCCCGCTCGCCGGCGCCGCCGGCGCCCGCCGCGAAAACCTCCCGGCGCTGGCGCTGCTGGCACCCTTCCTGCTGGCCTTCCTGCTGTTCTTCCTGGTGCCGGCCATCGAAACCTTCTGGCTCAGCCTCACCGAGAGCAGCCTGACCCGCACCAACGCCTTCGTCGGCCTGGCCAACTACGCGACGCTGGTCCATGACGCCTCGTTCTGGGATGCCCTTGGCAACACCTTCTATTTTTCGCTGCTGACGGTGGTGCCGCTGACCGCGCTCGGGCTGTTGATGGCGCTGCTGGTCAACCGCTTCGTTGCGGCGCAGGGCTGGCTGCAGGGCGTGTTCTTCCTGCCCTTCGTGCTGCCGATCTCGGTGATGACGCTGATCGCCGACTGGATGCTGCAGCCGTCGAGCGGCATCGTCAACCACATCCTCGGCGGCCAGCGCCCCTGGCTGGCGGACCCGGTGTGGGCGCTGCCGGCGGTGGCGATCGGCACCATCTGGTGGACGGTCGGTTTCAACATGCTGCTGTTCCTGGCCGGCCTGCGCAACATCCCGGCCGAGCAGTACGAAGCCGCGGCCCTGGACGGCGCGCGCGGCTGGACCCTGTTCGCCCACATCACCTGGCCGGCGCTGCGCCCGGTGACGACCACCTGCCTGATCCTGCAGCTGATCGCCTCGCTGAAGGTGTTCGGCCAGACCTACATCCTCACCAGCGGCGGTCCGTTCAACACCACGCGCGTGACCCTGCACTATATGTACGAGACAGCGTTCACCCAGAGCGACGCCGGTTATGCCGCGGCGATCGCGATGGCCTTCGTGGCGGTGGTGATCCTGCTGTCGCTGCTGCAGGCCTGGGTGGTACGCTGGATGGAAAGGCGGGACGCATGAAGTCGACATCGAACCTGGGCTGGACGGTCATCGGCGCGATTTGCGCGATCGTGCTGGCCGCGCTGTGGGCGGCGCCGCTGCTGTGGGCACTCAGCACCGCGCTGCGGCCGGAACTGGAAACCGTGTCCGCCGACTTCTACTGGCTGCCGCAGACCTGGACCCTGGACGCCTTTGCCAAGACCCTCGGCGCCGGCAACCTGGTGCGCTGGCTGTTCAACAGCGCTTTGGTGGCGCTGGCCGTCACCGCGATCACGATGGCGATCAGCCTGATGGCGGCGTATGCGTTCTCGCAGCTGCGCTTCCGCGGCAAGGGACTGCTGTTCGCGCTGGCCATGCTGGCCTTCCTGCTGCCCTTCGAAGCGCTGCTGGTGCCGCTGTTCCGCACCATGAACCAGCTCGGCATGATCAACAGCTATGCCGGCATCGTGCTGCCGCAGGTGGTGTCGCCGGTGGTCATCTACGTGTTCAAGCAGTTCTTCGACGGCATCCCGGCCGACTTCCGCGAAGCCGCGACGATGGACGGCGCCGGCCCGCTGCGCGTGCTGTGGAGCGTCTACCTGCCGATTTCCGGGAACATCGTGTGGGCGATGGCGATCGTGACCTTCATCGCGGCCTGGAACAACTTCCTGTGGCCCTTCATCATCGTCACGTCCAACGACATGATGACGGTCCCGCTCGGCCTGACCCAGACCTACGATGCCTTCGGCGTGCGCTACGCCCAGCTGATGGCGGCGGCGCTGCTCGGCGCCTTGCCGGTGGCGCTCGCCTACGTGGTGTTCCAGAAGAAGGTGACGCAAGGCTTCCTCGCCGCGAGCGGCCTCAAGGGATAACAAGAATATGGAGAAGATATGGCATCCGTAAGGCTGCGCGGCATTCAAAAACGCTACGGCGACAACCTGGTCATCAAGGGCATCGACCTCGACGTCGAAGACGGCCAGTTCGTGGTCTTCGTCGGCCCGTCTGGCTGCGGCAAGTCCACTTTGCTGCGCATGATCGCGGGCCTGGAAGACATCAACGCCGGCACGCTGGAACTCGGCGGCAAGCCCTGCAACGACGTCGACCCGGCCCGGCGCGGCATCGCGATGGTGTTCCAGAGCTATGCGCTGTACCCGCACATGACGGTGGCAGAGAACATGGGCTTCGCCCTCAAGCTGGCCAAGGTGCCGAAGACCGAGATCGCGGAGCGGGTGCGGCGCGCCGCCGCCATCCTGCAGATCGAGCACCTGCTGGAACGCAAGCCGAAGGCGCTGTCCGGCGGCCAGCGCCAGCGCGTGGCGATCGGCCGCGCCATCGTGCGCAAACCCGAGGTGTTCCTATTCGACGAGCCGCTGTCGAACCTGGACGCGGCGCTGCGCGCCCAGACCCGGGTCGAGCTGGCCCACCTGCACCGCGAGCTGGGCAGCACCATGATCTACGTGACCCACGACCAGGTCGAGGCGATGACCCTCGGCCAGAAGATCGTCGTCTTCAACGGCGGCCACATCGAGCAGGCCGGCACGCCGCTCGAGTTGTACGAGCGGCCGGCCAACCGCTTCGTGGCCGGCTTCCTGGGCTCGCCGCGCATGAACTTCATCCCGGCCACGCTGGCCGGCGAGGAGGGCGCCACGGCGGCAGTGCGCCTGCCGGACGGCAGCGTCGCCGAGGTGGCGGCCGACGTCGGACGGGTCCGCGCCGGCGCCGCGCTGACGCTGGGCGTCCGCCCCGAGCACCTGCGCCTGGCGAGCGCGGTGGAGGGCGGTATCGCCGCCACCGTGGCGCTGGTCGAATACCTGGGCGACGTCGTGCTGGTACACCTGCAGGTGGCGGGCGTCGACGGCACGCTGGCCGCCAAGGTGAATGCCGGCGGCGCCGTGCCCGCGGTGGGGTCGCGGGTCGGGCTGCGCTTCGACGCCGGCCACGCCTACCTGTTCGACGACGCCGGGCTGGCGTTCGCGCCCAGCCGCACGCGCGAGGCGGTGCACGCGGGCCTGCAATAAGGTTTGCCGGGCGCGCTGTCAAGGCGCGCACCGGAAGCGGGCGCCACTGTGGCGCGGACGCGTCAATCCGGTGCAAGCGGGCGCCGCCGCGGACGAGATTGCTTTAGTTTCTGGATAGATAAAACAACAATCCGGAGACCCAGATGACTTCTTATGCAACCAGCCTGCGGCTCAAACCCGTGTGCGCCGCCGTGCTGATCCTTGCCGCCCACGCCGCCTTTGCCCAGACCGCCGTGCAGGACCCGCCCGGCACGCAGACAGACACCCAGAACGCCGGCCAGGCCGCCGCCGCGGACGCACCGGCCGGCAACCCCGGCCCGGCTGCGCCGACCCAGCCGGCCCAGACCCAGGCGGGGCAGCAGATCCAGCAAGTCCAGATCAGCGGGCTGCGCAGCAGCATCCGCAGCGCGGAAGCGATCAAGCGCGATTCCGTGCAGGTGGTCGATTCGGTGAATGCCCAGGACATCGGCAAGTTCCCCGACCGCGCCGCCGGCGACGCCCTGCAGCGCATCGCCGGCGTGCAGGTGGGACGCGACCGCGGCGAAACCAGCCAGGTGATCATCCGCGGTTTGCCGGACGTGGCGACGACCCTCGACGGCAACGAGATCTTCACCGGCACCGGCCGCCGCCTGTCCTACCAGGACTTGCCGGTGCAGTCCATCGGCGGGCTCGACGTATACAAGTCGGTCACCCCGAGCCAGATCGAAGGCGGGATCGCCGGCAGCATCAACGTGCGCCTGCGCGCGCCGTTCGACCTCAAGGGCTTCAATGCCACCGGCTACCTCGAGGAGCGGCGCCAGAAAGTGGACGGCTCGAGCGCCACCAAGGACAAGAACAACCCGGGCGGCGGCTTCTCGGTCAGCAACCGCTGGAATACCGGCATGGGCGAGATGGGCGCGCTCATCGACGTCGCCTTCAACCGCGAGCACTGGGGTTATCCGGTGCAATGGGTCGACCGGCCCGACGCGCTGTTCGTGGTCAACCCGGACGGCACCGCCAACCGCCTCGACGAGAGCCGCACCACCGCGCTGGCGGCCGGGCAGCGCCTGGGCGAGTTCCCGAACGTCGGCGGCATCTACAACGCGGGCGACCGCGACCGCGGCAGCATCCATGGCGCATTCCAGTGGAAGGTCAACCCGACGCTCGAGCTGACCGCCCAGTACCTCGGCACCGGCTACCGCCAGCGCAGCGAGGTCGATTACATCCTGGCCACCAATCCGACCAGCCTCAGCAACGTGGTGCTGGCGCCGGCCGGCAGCTACTGCAGCACCATCGCGCAAGGCGCGGTGTGCCCGATCCAGTCGGCACTGGTCACGGCCACCGGCGCCGGCGGCCCCTACGACGGCACGCCCTACATCGCCACCAGCTCGTGGGGCGCGAAGGAGCACACGGTCCAGCATTTCGGCGAGCTCAACCTGCAATACCGCGAAGGGCCGGTCAAGCTGATCTCGGCGGTTGCCCTGACCAAGTCGACCTATATCAACGACACCGTCATCGTCGACCAGCAGGTCCCCGGCGCCAGCGCCAGTATCTATGCCGGCGGCGGCGACGGCCATGGCGGCTACAACGCGGTTTACACCCCCTACAGCAACGACGCCCTGCGCGACCCGAGCCAGTTTGTGCTGCGCGGGATGGTGCAGAACTGGGGCGTATCCAAGGGCGAGCAGGTCCAGTGGCGCAACGATGCCTCGTACCGCCTGGGCGACGGCCTGTTCAGCGGCATCGACGCCGGCCTGCGCCTGTCGCAGCGGCGCGTCAGCTTTCACAGCGCCGAGCGCGCCACCGATTATCCCGGCGCGGTGCGGCCGACGCCGTCGAGCGTGTTCGGTCCGGGCTTCGAATCGCTGGTGCCGGGCCTGGACCGCCTCGGCGGCCCGTGGCTGACACCCTCGCGCGACTTCCTGATCGACCAGGCCGATGCCGTCCGCACGGCCTACGGCGTCGCGCCCGGCCGCGTGCCCGACGATCCGATCCGCGCCTTCGACCAGCGCGAAGGCAGTACCACCCTCTACCTGGCGGCGCGCTGGAAGACCGAGCTGGCCGGCATCGACCTGAGCGGCACCGTGGGCGGCCGCTACATCCACGTCACGCGCGATTTGCGCGGCAACGTCCGTACCGGCAACCTCATCGCCCCGCTCAACGAGACCACCCGCGAGAACAACTTCCTTCCGAGCGCAGCCGCCGTGATCGGCTGGCGCGAGAACCTGCAGTCGCACGTCTCGGTCGGCAAGACCATCACGCGGCCGAATTTCGCCGACCTGAATCCGGCGCTCAACCTGATCCCGGGCACGGTCAACTCGCCCGCGACCGGCAGCGCCGGCAATCCGGGCCTGCGTCCGACCAAGTCGACCAACAGCGATGCCACCCTCGAGTACTACTTCCCGAAGAACGGCTTCGTCCAGGCCGCGCTGTTCCACCGCGACATCGACGGCTACCTGCAGAACCTGGAGTCGGCCGAGGTGATCAACGGCCAGACCTACCGCGTGACGCGGCCGCAGAATTCCGGCAAGGGCACGCTGCGTGGCGCCGAACTCGGCGTGCAGAAGTTCTTCGACTTCCTGCCCGGCTTCTGGAGCGGCTTCGGCGTCCAGGCCAACTACACCTGGATCGACGGCGACAACCAGACCCTGGTCTCGGGTGGCCAATACCGCACCACGGCGCTGACCAACGTCGCCAAGCAGAACTACAACGCCGCGCTGCTGTACGAGGGCATGGGACTTACCGGCCGCCTCAGCGCCACTCACCGTGGCGACTACGTCGACCAGATCGCCGAGCCGCGCTTCGGCCAGGACCGCATCGTCAAGGGCGCGACCTTCGTCGACCTCAGCCTGTCCTACGCGATCAACAAGAACGTCTCGATCCAGTTCGACGCCATCAACATCACCAAGGAGAAGTACGAAAGCTACCTGAACGATCCGATCCGCCCGCGCGACATCCGCTACAATCCGACCACTTACGGCCTTGGCCTGCGCTTTTCGCTTTGAATCGCTTTAAAAGCTCAACCATGACGACTTATGTGAATCCGGTCTACCCGGACGTGTTCGCCGACCCCTTCGTCCTGCGCCACGAGGGCGTGTACTACGCCTACGGCACCGGGCCGGGCAGTGCGGACGGGCGCCAGGTGCCGGTGCTGCGCTCGACCGACCTGGTGCACTGGGAAGCGCTCGGCCATGCGCTGGTGCCGCCCGGCGCCGTCTCGGATGATATGCATGTCTGGGCACCGGAAGTGGCCTTCCACGACGGCCGCTTCCATATGTATTACTCGTCCGGAGCGGGCGCGGCCGAAGGGACCGACCAGAAGCTGCGGGTGGCGCTGGCCGACCATCCCGCCGGCCCCTTCGTCGACGCCGGCAAGCTGCTGGTGCCGGACCAGCCGTTCTCCATCGACGCCCATCCGTTCCGCGACCAGGACGGCCAGTGGTACCTGTTCTACTGCGTCGACTTCGTCGAGCTCGAGGGCGACCACCGCGCCGGCACCGGCATCGTGGTCGACCGCCTGCTCGACATGACGACGCTGGCGGGCGCGCCGCGCGTGGTGGTGCGCCCGCACCACGACTGGCACGTGTTCCGCAAGGGGCGCAGCATGTACGGCGGCGTGTACGACTGGCACACGGTCGAAGGGGCGGCCGTGCAGGTCCACGGCGGCAGGTACTACTGCTTCTACAGTGGCGGCGCCTGGGAGAAGGACAACTACGGCGTCAGCTACGTGGTGGCCGACCATCCGCTCGGGCCATACACGCGGCCCGAGGGCGGCGAACAGGCGCTGTTGATGCGTACCCCGCGCGACGGCCAGCTGCTGGGGCCGGGGCACAATTCGTTCACGCAGTCGCCGGACGGCAGCGAGGCCTGGATCGTGTACCACGCCTGGGACCTGGCGCAGACGGCGCGGCGGATGTGCATCGACCGGCTGGACTGGGTCTATGGCAAGCCGGTGACGAAGGGGCCGACGTGGACGGAGCAGGAAGGGCCGGCAGGGGCGTGATTCGAACGCAGTCGACCGCCTTCAGCATCGTCCCCGCGCAGTCAGAGACCCATACCGTGTGACAGAACTCAGCACCTCGGACGCTGTGCAGAGTCTCCAGAATACCGGCTTCGGAAGATCGGCATGGGTTCCCGCCTGCGCGGGAACGACTGTTACCTCCGGCGCCCGGGCCTCGGGTTGCATGCTCAATCGTTGACCTGCCAGACAGTGCGCCGGCGCTCGAGCAGGCGCTTGCACGCGTGGCACGATTGCCGCGGCAGGCGATAGCCACGCTCCCGTGCAGCCTCGATGTCGGCACAGCCGATATAGATGGTGTACATGCCCGGAGTCGCTGAAATACGTGCGCGATGCCCGCAGTGATCGCAGAATACGGCCTCGACGAATACACGGTACAGCAAACCCTCGACGCGCAGGAGTTCATAGAACATGACCCGTCCATGCAGGATGCCGAGCGCGGCGACGATTTCCGGATAAGGCGCGGTCGCGCCGACCTTCGCGCGCAGCAGTTCCAGTGTGCCCAGCGGCTTGCCGTCCAGGGTCGGGTCCTCCCGGAGCGCCGTCCAGGCCGCCGGCGACGGCACATGGAGCTTCTGGCCATCGACTTCGATCGCCGTCAGGCGCGGGTCGTCGGTTTGCATGCGGCTATCGTCCTCGCGGAGGCCTTCAATCCCAGTCGTGCCCGGTTTCGTCTTCCACCGCCTTGCGGTCGCGCGCAATCATGGTCTCCAGCTCGTCACGCCCGCGCTTGGCCATCGACACATAGGTATCGCGGTCCTTGTAGTACGGGTAGACGGCCAGCACATTCTGCAGGTTGTACTTCCTGAACTTGTCGGCGGTCTGGCGCGTGCGGTAGGCGCTCTGGCCCAGGCCGGCGGTCAGCACGCTGCGGCCCAGCTTGACGGCGGCCTCGAAGGTCTCGCGCTCGATCATCTGCACGCCGCGGTCCATCAGCTGGTAATAGTGGGTGACGTTGCGGGCGCGCGCGAAGATCGGCAGGTCGGGATAGTCGCGCCGTACCGCTTCGACCAGGGCCAGGCTATCCTCGATGTCGTCGATCGCCACCACCAGGGCGCGCGCCTTGGCGGCGCCGGCGCCGCGTATCAGGTCGGCGCGGGTGGCGTCGCCGTAGAACACCTTGAAGCCGAAGCGGCGCAGCACGTCGACCTGGTCGGGGTCGTGGTCGAGCACCGTGAGGCTGACGCCGTTGACGTTCAGGAAGCGGCCGACGATCTGGCCGAAGCGGCCGAAGCCGGCGATGATCACGTGGTCCTCGTTGGGCTCGATCTCGTCGGCCTGGTCGTCGCGCTTGGCGCCCTGGCGCCGCGCCGACACGCGGTCGTAGGCCATCAGCGTCAGCGGCGTGACCACCATCGACAGCGCGACCACGACCACCAGCGTCGACGCCACTTCGGCCGAGAACACGCGCGCGGTGGCGGCGGCGCCGAACACCACGAAGGCGAATTCGCCGCCCTGCGACAGGATCAGCGCGAACTGCAGGTGCTGGCCGCGCGCCATGTCGAAGGCGCGGCTCAGGCCATACAGCACGCCGATCTTCAGTACCAGGAAGCCGGCGACCAGGCCCAGCACGATGGCCGGGCGCGCCAGGAACACGGAAAAGTCGACCGACATGCCGACCGCGATGAAGAACAGTCCGAGCAGCAGGCCCTTGAACGGTTCGAGGTCGGTCTCGAGCGCGTGGCGGTATTCGGAGTCGGCCAGCAGCACGCCGGCCATGAAGGCGCCCAGCGCCATCGACACGCCGACCGATTGCATCAGCAGCGAAATGGCGATCACCAGCAGCAGGGCAAAGGCGGTGAAGATCTCGCGGGCGTCGGTCTTGGCAATGAAGCGCAGCAGCGGCCGCACCAGGAAGCGGCCGCCGATCACCAGGCCGGCCAGCACCACGATCACCTTGACCACGGCGATCCAGGCGTTGCCGCCGCCGCCGGCGCTTTCCGGAATGCCGAGCAGCGGCACGATGGCGATCATCGGGATCGCGGCGATGTCCTGGAACAGCAGGATCGAAAAGCTGGCCTGGCCGGCCGGCGTCGGCATCAGGTTGCGTTCGTCGAGCGAGGCCAGCGCGATTGCGGTCGAGGACAGCGACAGTCCGAGGCCGGCGATCAGCGCGATCTTCCAGCTTACCCCGGCAAGCAGGGCGGCGCCGAACAGCACCGCGGCGACCAGCCCGACCTGGGCGCCGCCCCAGCCGAAGATGGGCCGGCGCGGCGCCCACAGGCGGCTCGGTTCCAGCTCGAGGCCAATCAGGAACAGCAGCAGCACCACCCCGAATTCGGCGAAGTGCAGCGCATCCTCGGCCTCGGCGATCAGCTTGAAGCCGAACGGGCCGATCAGGATGCCGGCCACCAGGTAGCCGAGTACCGCCCCCATGCCGAGCCGCTTCGACAGCGGCACGGCGATCACGGCCGCGGCCAGGTAGACACAGGCATTCAGCAGCAGGCTATGCTCCATGGCGGTCCTCCTTCATGGCGGCCTGGCTGGCATAGCCGGACAAGCGGCGCGTGAATTCATGGACGTGGGCCTCCATCACGGCCTCGGACGCGTCGGCGGCGCCGTGCAGCACCAGCGGCGCCAGCCAGTCCATGCCGCACAGCGCGGCGGCCTGGCGGATCGGCAGCAGGAAGGCGTCGAACGGATGGCCGTGCAGGGCGCCGGCCTGGAAGGTGTCAGCGCCGCTGCCGGTGGTCGTCACCAGCCAGCAGCCCTTGCCGCGCAGGGCGCAGTCGCCCTGGCCGTAGGCCCAGCCGGGACGCAGCACCACGTCCATCCATTCCTTCAGCATCGAGGGCATGCCGTACCAGCGGATCGGGTGCATGAACACCACCAGGTGGGCCGCCGCCAGCAGGCTGCGTTCGTGGTCGGGGTCGATGTCGAAATCGGGATACAGTTCGTACAGGTCCTGGACGGCGACGCCGGGAATGGCGCGCGCGGCGTCGGCCAGGCGGCGGCTCAAAGGCGAGCGCTGCGGGGCAGGGTGGGCGTACAGGACGAGAATATCGGGTGCAGTCATTGTTGTGTTCTGGGCAGTCTTGGCATGCGTTTTATAGCACATCCGCGCGAGACCACTCCTACAAGGCGGCCAGGCGCGTGCCGATTGCCATTCTTGCCAGGCGGTCTATCATGAATGACAAGATTATTCACGTAAAGGAGATCATCATGTCGATGCAAAGCGAAGGCAAGGACGCCAAAGGCCGCAACTACGACAACGTCACCAAGCAGGGCAGCACCTCGATCGGCACGATGGGCGCCGGCGGCACGGGCGACGTCGGCCGCATGGCCGAGGCCGGCAACAACCAGCTGGCGGGCAGCGGCAATGCCCAGGCCGACGTGCGTACCGACGACCTGCTGAGCGATGGCTCGGACCAGGACAAGGGCGCCGGTTTCATCCGCGAGGAAGCCGGCGAAATCCAGACCGGCATGGCCGGCCTCGGCAGCCTCAGCACCGGGAATGCGGGCAGCCGCCAGTCCGCCGGCGACGCGCGTCCGGAAGGCGATGCCTTAAACGACCAGAAACAGAAATAGGCGGCGGTTAGCCGAAGGATGTAGGGTGGGCTCCTCGAGCCCACGCGGAAACCATTTCAGAGGCGGCTTCCATGTGGGCACGGTGTGCCCACCCTACGTTTATATATGCAGGGCGTGGCCAAGCGCACGCAACGCCGCTTCCTGCACGGCCTCGCCCAGCGTCGGATGCGCGTGAATGGTGCCGCCGATATCCTCCAGCTGCGCCCCCATCTCGATCGACTGCGAAAACGCCGCACTCAATTCCGACACCGCAGCCCCGACCGCCTGCCAGCCGACGATCACGTGGTTGTCCTTGCGCGCCACCACGCGCACGAAGCCGTCGGTCGCCTCCAGCGTCATCGCCCGGCCATTCGCGGCGAACGGGAAGCTGGCGCTGAGGCAATCCAGGCCCTGGCGCACCGCCTCCTGCGGGCTCAGGCCGACCACCACCACTTCCGGGTCGGTGAAGCACACCGCCGGCATCGCCGCCGGCATGAAATGGCGGCGCTTGCCGGCGATGATCTCCGCCACCATCTCGCCCTGCGCCATGGCGCGGTGGGCCAGCATCGGTTCGCCGGTAAGGTCGCCGATCGCCCACACGTTGCGCATCGAGGTGCGGCACTGGTTGTCGATGCGCACCGCACGCCCGTTCATGTCGAGCAGCAGGCTCTCCAGGCCGAATCCTTCCGTCCTCGGGCGCCGGCCGACGGCCACCAGCACCCGGTCGGCGGCCAGCGTGACTTCCTCGCCGCCGGCATTCTTCATGCGCACACCCTGGCCGTCCGCCGCCGGACCGAGCACGCTCGATTCCAGGTGCAGCTCGATGCCGAGACGCTCGAGGGACGCCGCCACCGGCTTCACCAGCTCGTCGTCGTAGGCCGGCAGGACGCGCCCGGCCGCTTCGACCACGCTGACGCGCGCGCCCAGCTTGCGGTAGGCGGTGCCGAGTTCCAGGCCGATGTAGCCGGCGCCGACCACCACCAGGTGCTCGGGCACACTGGCGGGCGACAATGCCTCGGTGCTGGACACCACGGCGCCGCCGAAGGGCAGGAAGGGCAGCTCGACCGGCTGCGAACCGGTGGCCAGCAGCAGGTGTTCGCAGCGGATGCGCACTGGTTCGCCGTCATTGTCACCCTGCGCCGTCTGGCGCACCTCGACCGTCTTGCCGTCCAGGATGGTGGCCCAGCCGCGCACTACCTTGACCTTGTTCTTCTTGAGCAGCGTGCCGACGCCGCCGGTCAGGCGCTTGACGATGCCGTCCTTCCAGCCGACCGTCTTGTTGACGTCGATGCTGGGCGCGCCGGCGCGGATGCCGAGTGCGGACTCGCCACTGTAGCTGGCCGCCTGGTGAAAGGCATCGGCCGCGTGGATCAGCGCCTTGGACGGGATGCAGCCGATGTTCAGGCAAGTGCCGCCCAGTTCTTCGGCCTCGACCAGCATCGTCGGGATGCCGAGCTGGCCGGCGCGGATCGCGGCCACGTAGCCGCCGGGGCCGCCCCCGATGATCAACAGCGTTGTACTTTGCGTGGTCATCGGTTCACTCCACGAACAGGGTCGCCGGGCACTCGAGGTAGCCGCGGATCGCCTGGACAAATTCGGCCGCCACCATGCCGTCGATCACGCGGTGGTCGAACGAGGACGACAGGTTCATCATCTTGCGCGCCACCATGCCGCCGTTGCGCACCACCGGCCGCTCGACGATCTTGTTGACGCCGACGATCGCCACTTCCGGGTGATTGATGACCGGGGTGTGGACGATGCCGCCCAGCGGCCCCAGGCTGGTGATGGTGATGGTCGAGCCGGACAGCTCGTCGCGCGCCGCCTTGCCGGTGCGCGCCGCTTCCGCCAGGCGTACGATCTCGGCCGCGCTGGCCCACGGATCGCGCGCCTCGGCGTTGCGGACCACCGGCACCATCAGACCGGCCTCGGTCTGGGTCGCGATGCCGAGGTGGACCGGCTGGTAACGGGTGACCACGCCGGCGACGTCGTCGTAACGGGCGTTCACTTCCGGGAACCGGCGCACGGCCAGGACCACGGCGCGCATCAGCAGCGGCAGCAGCGTCAATTTGCCGCGCTCGGCGCCGTAGCGCGCGTTGAGCTGGTTGCGCAGCGTTTCCAGTTCGGTGACGTCGATTTCCTCGACGTAGGTGAAGTGAGGGATCTGGCGCTTGGCCTGCTGCATCTTCTCGGCGATCTTGCGGCGCAGGCCGATGACCGGCACCGCTTCTTCGCCGGACAGCTCGGCGTAGCGTTCGTCGGCCTGGCTGCCGGTGCCCGGCGCGCGGCCGCGGCCGGCCACGTGCGCATCGAGGTCGGCATGCGTGATGCGTCCGGCGGGGCCGCTGCCGGCCACGTACTGCAGCTCGATGCCCAGGTCCCAGGCGCGCTTGCGTACGGCCGGCGCGGCCACCGGCTTGTCGCCCTGGGCGCGGAAGGCCGGGCGTTGCGGCTGCGCGCTGCGTGGCGCGCCTGCGCCGCGGGTAGCGGCCGGCTCACGCGTCACGGCCGCCGGCGCCGGGGTGGCGGCCGCCGGCTGCGCCGCAGCCTTGGTGCCCATGTCGGGACCGACCCGGTTCGGGGCCAGGTCCGCCTGCGACGCCGGCTCGGCCGCCGCGGCGTGCTCTGCAGCCTGTGCGGTGGCCTGAGGCGCCCCCTGCGCGGCAGCAGCCACATTGCCGGCGCCCTCGATCTCGAGCCGGATCAGCTCCGCCCCCACCGCCAGCGATTCGCCGACCTTGCCGCCCAGCGCCGTGACGGTGCCGTGCACCGGCGACGGAATCTCGACGGTCGCCTTGTCGGTCATGACGTCGGCCAGCACCTGGTCTTCCGTGACGGCGTCGCCCGGCTGCACGCGCCAAGCCACCACTTCCACTTCCGCGATGCCTTCGCCCAGGTCGGGCATCTTGATTACATGAATGCCCATCGCTTACGCCTCCATCGCACGTTTGAATGCCGCGCCCACGCGGTCCGGTCCCGGGAAGTACGCCCATTCCTGGGCGTGCGGGTAGGGCGTGTCCCAGCCGGTGACGCGCTCGATCGGCGCTTCCAGCTGGTAGAAGCAGTGTTCCTGCACCAGCGCCGCCAGTTCGGCGCCGAAGCCGCTGGTGCGGGTCGCTTCGTGCACGATCACGCAGCGGCCGGTCTTTTTCACCGATTCGACGATGGTGTCGAGGTCGAGCGGCCACAGCGTGCGCAGGTCGATGATCTCGGCGTCGACGCCGGTTTCGTTGGCCGCCGCTTCCGACACCCACACCATGGTGCCGTAGGTGAGCACGGTCAGGTCGGCGCCGGGACGGAACACGGCCGCCTTGTCCAGCGGTACCGTGTAGTAACCCTCGGGCACCTTGCCCATGTCATGCTTGGACCATGCCACGACCGGGCGGTCGTGGTGGCCGTCGAAAGGCCCGTTGTAGAGGCGCTTCGGTTCCAGGAAGATCACCGGGTCGTTGTTTTCGATCGAGGCGATCAGCAAGCCCTTCGCATCGTACGGATTCGACGGCATCACGGTGCGCAGGCCACAGACGTGCGTGAAAAAGGCTTCCGGGCTCTGGCTGTGGGTCTGGCCGCCGTAGATGCCGCCGCCGCAAGGCATGCGGATCGTCAGCGGCGACGTGAAGTCGCCGGCCGAGCGGTAGCGCAGGCGCGCCGCTTCGGACACGATCTGGTCGGTCGCCGGATAAAAATAGTCGGCAAACTGGATCTCGATCACCGGGCGTAGCCCGTAGGCGGCCATGCCGACCGCGGTGCCGACGATGCCGCCCTCGGAAATCGGGGCGTCGAAGGCGCGCTGCTTGCCGTACTTGGCCTGCAGGCCGTCGGTGACGCGGAACACGCCGCCGAAATAGCCGACGTCCTGGCCGTAGACCACCACGTTGTCGTCGCGTTCCATCATGACGTCCATGGCCGAACGGAGGGCCTGGATCATCGTCATGGATGTGGTTTTTGCTTCCTGCGCAGCGGCATCCACGGCCACCGCGTCTTTATCGATGTCTCTCTTCACCTCAAACCCCCAGTTGTTGGCGTTGGCGGCGCAGGTGTGCGGGCATCTCTTCATAGACGTCCTCGAACATCGATGCCGCACTCGGCACGCGGCCGTCGATCAGCGTGCCGTGGCGCTCGGCTTCCTTTTGCGCGGCCACGACTTCGGCTTCCAGTTCGGCCTGCAGGGCCTCGTGCTCGGCGTCGGACCACCAGCCCTTCTTGGTCAGGTGGCGCCGCAGGCGGCCGATCGGGTCGCCCAGCGGGAAGTAGGTCCATTCGTCGGCCGGACGGTAGCGCGACGGATCGTCGGAGGTCGAGTGCGGGCCGGCGCGGTAGGTCACCCATTCGATCAGCGTCGGGCCCAGGTTGCGGCGGGCGCGCTCGGCGGCCCAGCAGGAAGCCGCGTACACGGCCAGGAAGTCGTTGCCGTCGACGCGCAGCGAGGCGATGCCGGCGCCGACGCCCCGCGCGGCGAAGGTCACGGATTCGCCGCCGGCGATCGCCTGGAAGGTCGAGATCGCCCACTGGTTGTTGACCACGTTCAGGATCACCGGCGCCTTGTAGACGTGGGCGAAGGTGAGGCCGGTGTGGAAGTCGCTCTCGGCGGTGGCGCCGTCGCCGATCCAGCCGGAGGCGATCTTGGTGTCGCCCTTGATCGCCGACGCCATGGCCCAGCCGACCGCTTGCGGGATCTGGGTCGCCAGGTTGCCGGAAATGGTGAAGAAGCCTTTGGCCTTGACCGAGTACATGACCGGCAGCTGGCGGCCCTTCATCGGATCGCGTTCGTTGGAGAGCAGCTGGCACACCATGTCGACCAGCGGGTACTCGCGCGCCATCAGCAGGCTTTGCTGGCGGTAGGTCGGGAAGCACATGTCGCCATCCTCCAACGCCAGCGCATGCGCGGTGCCGATGGCTTCCTCGCCGAGCGAGGTCATGTAGAACGACAGCTTCTTCTGGCGCTGGGCGATGACCATGCGCGCGTCGAAGATGCGCGTCTTCATCATCGTGCGCAGGCCGAAGCGCAGCGTCTCGCGGTCCAGCGCCGGGTCCCATGGGCCGACGGCATTGTCGTCCTCGTCGAGGACGCGGATCAGGGTGGCGGCGATCGCGGCCGTGTCCTGGTAGCCGACGTCGACGCCGGGACGCGGCACCGAGCCGGCAGGGCTCATTTGTAGATACGAAAAATCGGTCTTGCAACCCGGGCGGCCGGTAGGCTCCGGGACGTGCAGCGACAGAGGTTCACTCTGGCTCATATTCGCTTTCTCCCTCGGTAAGGTATGTGCGGCAGGGAACATATTAAGTGCGGCAACGCTTCGCACGGCTGGGTTGGCGAACTATTTCGATGCTGTACTGCAGCACGCCGCCGTGCGTCGGCGGCCACATCGCCCACAGGCGCAGGCTGCGACGGTAGCACGCAGCGCAGCGATGCAGCGTCGATTGCGGCAAGCGAAGCGCGGTCCCTGGCGCGGCCCCACGGCGGGTCTGCTGACTGAGCGCTAAATTGTGCCGCCCAGAAATGCAAAGCCGGATACAATTGCTTACTTCACAAGATCATATTCACAGTGACAAGATGTTGAAAGAAGTAGCGGCGCCCGCCAGTACTTTTGCAGCCTTCAGTGACCAGCTGGGCGAACTGATCGATCACTACCGCGACGGCGAGCGCGCGCGGCTGCAGGCGATGTTCGAGCAGGCGCCCGGCTTCATGCTGCAGCTGGACGGCCCGGACCATGTGTTCCAGCTGGCCAACGCGGCCTGGAGGGCGCTGGTGAGCGGCCGTCCGCTGGTCGGCAAACCGGTGCGCGAGGCACTGCCGGGAACACTGCCGCAGGGCGTGATCGGCTTGCTGGACCGCGTCTACCGCAGCGGCACGGCCCATGCGGCCCAGGCGCGCGAGCTGTGGCTGGCCGAACCTTGCGGCAACCGCCGCCAGGTCTTTGTCGATTTCGTGTGCCAGCCGCTGCGCGGTGCCGACGGCGAGGTGTTCGGCATTTTCGTGCAGGGCAGCGACGTCACCGAGCGGGTGCGCGCCGAACGTGCGGAGCGTGCCGGCGAAGCCAAGTTTCGTACCTTTGCCCAGTCGATGCCGCACCAGGTCTGGACCACCGACGCGGACGGTCATGCCGACTGGTTCAACGAGCGCGCAGTCGACTACAGCGGCCTGGCGCCGGCGCAGCTGGCCGGCATCGGCTGGACGGCGATGGTGCATTCCGAGGATCTGCGCAGCCTGACCACGCGCTGGGCCACCGCGGTGGCCTCCGGCGGCGCGTTCGAGGCCGAGCTGCGCCTGCGCGCCCGCGACGGCGGCTACCGCTGGCACTTGTCGCGTGCGGTGCCGGTGCGCGAAGCCGGCGGCAAGGTGCTGTACTGGATCGGCACCAATACCGATATCGAACAGCAGAAGCAGTCGGCGCGCTCGCTGGCGGAGCTCAACGCTGGCCTCGAGCAGGCGGTGGCACAGCGCACCGCCGAGCGCGACCGCATGTGGCGCCTGTCGAAGGACATCATGCTGGTGGCCGGCTTCGACGGCGTCGTGCAGGCGGTCAGCCCGGCCTTCGGCGCGTTGCTCGGCTGGAGCGAGGCCGATATCGTCGGCCGCAACCACCTGGAGCTGGTGCACCCGGAAGACCAGGGCGCCGTCGTCGCCCAGATGGCCATGCTGGGCCGTGGCCAGTCCATCCACAAGGTCGAGAGCCGCCTGCGGCGCAAGGATGGCAGCTGGTGCCTGCTGTCCTGGAATGCCGCGCCGGACGCCGGCCTCATCCACGCGATCGGGCGCGACATCACGGCCGACCGCGAGCAGGCCGAGCAGATCCGCCGCACCGAGCTGGCGCTGCAACAGGCGCAGAAGATGGAGACCGTCGGCAAGCTCACCGGCGGGGTGGCGCACGACTTCAACAACCTGCTGCAGATCATTTCCGGCAACCTGCAGCTGATGGAGATGGACGGCGACGGTCCCAGCCTGCAGCGCTGGATCGCCAACGCGCGTTCGGCGGTGGAAAAAGGCGCCAAGCTGGCGAGCTACCTGCTGGCGTTCGGGCGCCGCCAGCCGCTGGAGCCGCGCGTGGTCAAGCTCAGCCGCGTGGTGATCGGCATGGAAGACATGCTGCGCCGCTCGCTGGGCGAGGAAATCGAGGTCGAGCTGGTGATCTCGGGTGGCCTGTGGAACACGGCGATCGACGTCGCCCAGCTCGAGAACGCGCTGCTGAACCTGGCGATCAACGCGCGCGACGCGATGAGCGCCGGCGGCATGGCGGCGGGCCGGCTGACGATCGAGGCCAACAACGCCGTGCTGGACGACCTGTATTGCCGCTCGCACGCAGAGGTGGCGCCCGGCCAGTACGTGATGCTGGCCGTGACCGATACCGGCACCGGCATGGCGCCCGAGGTGCTGGCCAAGGCCTTCGAACCCTTCTTCTCTACCAAGGAAGAAGGCAAGGGCAGCGGCCTCGGGCTGTCGATGGTGTACGGCTTCGTCAAGCAGTCCGGCGGCCATGTCAAGATCTACAGCGAAGCCGGGCAGGGTACCACGGTCAAGATCTACCTGCCGCGCACCCTGGCCGGCGAAGAGGCGGTCGGCGCGTTGGAGCCGCAGCAGGCCGTGGGCGGCACCGAGACCATCCTGGTGGCCGAGGACGACGAGGCGGTGCGCGCCACCGTGGTCGAAATGCTGACCGCGCTCGGCTACCGCGTGCTGAAGGCGGCCGATGCGGCCAGCGCGCTGGCGGTGGTGGAATCCGGCGTGCCGATCGACGTGCTGTTCACCGACGTGGTCATGCCCGGTACCCTGCGCAGTCCGGAGCTGGCGCGCATGGCGCGCGAACGGCTGCCCAACCTGGCGGTGCTGTTCACCTCCGGCTATACCGAGAACGCGATCGTCCACGGCGGCCGCCTCGACCCCGGGGTCGAACTGCTCGGCAAGCCGTACACGCGCGAAAGCCTGGCACGGCGCATCCGCCAGGTGATCGCTGCCGGTCGCGGCCGGGTGCAGCCGGCGGCCACGCAGGCGCTGCCGCCTCCAACTGCCGCCGCAAACGACGGACGCCTGCGCATCGTGCTGGTCGAGGACGAGGACGACATCCGCGAGGCCACCGCCGCGCTGCTGCGCCACCTGGGACACGAGGTGGCGGAAGCGGCCGACGCCGAAGGCGCGCTGGCGCTGATTTCTGGGGCGTCCGATCTGTTGATCACCGACGTCATGCTGCCGGGGATGTCGGGCGACCTGCTGGCGGCCCAGGCGCGCGCGCAGGCACCGGCGATCCGCATCGTGTTTGCCACCGGTACCGGGGAAGTGAACAACTGGCCGGACGCGGTGGTGCTGCGCAAACCCTACAACCTGCAATCGCTGATGGAAGTGCTGGCGCCGGCGGCGTGACGCGGATCAGGCGCCGAGAGCGGCCCAGGCCAGGCTGGCCCAGCCGGCGAGCAGCGCCAGTCCGCCGAGCGGCGTGATGGCGCCCAGCCATTTGCGGCCGCTCAGGGCCAACACATACAGCGAACCGGAAAATACCACGGTGCCGACGACGAACAGCACGCCGGCGGCCGTCAGCGCGCCCGCGGACAACCTGGACGCCGCCGCGCCCGCGGCGAGCAGGGCCAGCGCGTGGACCAGCTGGTAGCGCACGCCGATGTCGAATACCGCCAGCATGTCGGGCGAGAGGCGCTTGCGCAGGCCATGCGCGCCGAAGGCGCCGAGGCCGACGCCGAGGAAGGCGGAAATGGCGCCGGTGGCGATGAGGATGCGGTCGAGGTCCATGGCGCTACTCTACCCCAGGCGGCGCAATCAGCGCGCGCCGGCAGCCGGTTGGGCGCCGCCGCCGGCCAGGACGCTGGCCTGCGCCATCTGCTCGATCAGGGCGACGCAGGCGTCCGGCTGCGTCACCGGCAGCATGTGGCCGCCGTCGACCAGTTCCAGCCGCGCGCCGCCGACCTTGTCCGCCAGCGCCTGGCCGTTGTGGCGCCAGTCGAGGATGCGGTCGTCGCGGCCGAACAGGATGCCGAGCGGCAGTCGCAGCTCGCCGTAGCGCGCCTGCTGCAGCGGCAGGCGGCCGTCCAGCGCTTGCAGGTCGTTCGATGCCGCCAAGTAGGCCGCCGGGCGCAGCGACAGCAGGCCGCCGCCGCGCATGCCGAAATCGTTGGGTACCTTGTCCGGGCCGAACACCTGGTCCAGGGTCTGCTTGCTCTTGCCGATCGAGCGCGGCGTGGCCAGGGTCCAGGCCAGCAGCGTGCGCAGCGGCGCCGAGCGCACCATCAGGCCTTCAAATACTTCCGGTACGCGCTCGCCTTCGGGCATGTAGGTGAGCGGCGCCAGCAGCGCCAGGCCGGCGACCTTGTCCGGGTGGTCCAGCGCCAGTGCCAGCGCGACCGCGCCGCCGAGCGAGTGGCCGACCACCAGCGGCCGGCCCAGCGCCAGGCGCTCGACCAGGGCCGCCAGCGTGGCCGCCTGGGCCGACAGGTTGGCGCTGCCGCTCGCCGTGGACCAGCCGCTGCCCGGTCGGTCGACCACTACCACCCGGAAGCGCCCGGCCAGCCTCGCCGTGACGGCATAGGTGAAGTGCGCCATCTGGCCGCCCAGACCGTGGATCATCAGGATCGCCGGCCCCTCGCCGAATTCGCGCACGTGCAGGCGGGCGCCGGCGACGTCGACAAAGCGGCCTTTCGGCGGCAGCAGCGATTCGACCTTGCGCTTGAGCGCCAGCGTGACCAGCCAGCTGCCCGCCAGTCCGGCCACCGCGATGCCGCCCAGGAAACCGAGGAGTGTCAGCACGACGCTCATCGTTTCATCGCCTTCTTGAGCAGGCTCCAGTAGCCGACCGGCGCCAGGCGCTCCAGCAGCGCGGCGGCCTTGGCGTCGCTGCCGACCAGGATGCGCGCCTGGCGCTTCTCGATGCCGCGCACGATGATCTCGCCGGCTTCGTCCGGCTGCATGCGCAGCAGCTTTTCCATGTTCTTGCGGCCGCGCTCGACTTCCTCGCGCGGGGCGCTGGCCGGGATGCGCGCATTCTTCGCGATCGAGGTGGCGACCCCGCCCGGATGCACCACCGACACGCCGACGCTGCTGCCTTCGAGTTCGTTGCGCAGCACGTTGGAAAAGCCGCGCACCGCGAACTTGCTGGCGGCATAGGCGGCCTGGCCGGGCGGAGTGATGATGCCGTAGATGCTCGAGACGTTGACGATGCGGCCGTCGTCGCTGCGGTGCAGGTGCGGCAGGAAGGCGCGCGTCATGCGCACCACGGCGTGGAAATTCACCTCCATCAGCCAGTCGAAATCGTCCGCCGCCACCTGCTCGAAGGTGCCGCCGAGTGCCACGCCGGCGTTGTTCATCAACAGGTCGACGCGCTTGTGCACGCTCTCCACCAGTTGCGGAAAGGCGGCGACGGCGGCGCGGTCGGCGACGTCGAGGCGGTGCGCACTGGCGCGCACGCCCAGGCTCTGGGCATCGCGCGCGGTGGCCTGGACGCCGGCGTCGTCGATGTCGGCCAGCGCCAGGTGGCAGCCGCGCCGCGCCAGCGACAGCGCGGTGGCGCGGCCGATGCCGCCGCCGGCGCCGGTGACGACGGCGACACGGTTGTTCAGGTTCAGCGAGGAAGAGGTCATGGCAGGGTTCCTTTGGCACCGAAGTGCATGATGCCGTCGGCGATGCGGCCGAAACGGATGGTGAGCATGTCCTGCAGGTAGTTCTGGTGGACGTGCCAGGGCGCGCGCGAACCCTGTTGCGGCAGTTCGCGCGCGGCGCGCTGGACGTAGCCCGACGTGAAGCCGAGGAAGGGCCGCGGCTCTACCCCGGCTTCGCGGTGCACCACGGCGATGGCCTGGCGGTGACGGTCCATGTGGCGCAGCAGGCGGCATACGTATTCGGCGGTCAGGTCGGCCTTGAGTGTCCAGGAAGCGTTAGTGTAGCCGAAGGTCATCACGCAGTTGGGCAGGCCGCTGAGCATCATGCCCTTGTACGACATGGCGTCGTTCGCCCTGAACGGCTGGCCGTCGACCGTGATGGCGATGCCGCCCATGAGTTTGACCTTGAGGCCGGTCGCCAGCACGACGATGTCGGCCGCCAGCGCCTGCCCCGATTTCAGCAGCAGGCCGTGTTCGTCGAAGCGCTCGATGTGGTCGGTGACGACCGAGGCGCGCCCGCTCCGGATCGCCTTGAACAGGTCGCCGTCCGGCACCACGCACACGCGCTGGTCCCACGGCTTGTAGCGCGGCGTGAAGTGGGTGTCGACGTCGTAGCCGGGGCCCAGCTGGCGCCGCGCCATGGCGACGATCTTCTGCTTGGCCAGATCCGGCTTGGCGCGCGTGACGCGGTATAGCAGCATGCTTTCGACGATCACGCGCCAGCGGGTCGCCAGGTAGGCCGCCTTTTCCGGCAGCCAGCGGCGGTATTTCTGCGCAAATCGGTATTCGGACGGGCGGCTGACGATGTAGGTCGGAGAGCGCTGCAGCATGGTGACGTGCGCGGCCTCCGCCGCCATCGAGGGTACCAGCGTCACCGCGGTGGCGCCGCTGCCGACCACCACCACCCGCTTGCCGCGCCACTCCAGGTCGCGTGGCCAGAACTGCGGCTGCACGATGCGGCCGCGGAAGCTGTCCTCGCCCGAGAACGTGGGCCGGTAGGCTTCGTCGTAGCTGTAGTAGCCGCTGCACATGTACAGGAAGCGGGTCTGCAGGACCTGGACGGCGCCGTCGACCTCGACCTCGACGCGCCACAGCGCCTCGCTGCTCGACCAGTGCGCAGCCACCACCTTGTGATTGAAGCGGATGTGGCGGTCGATGCCGCTCTTGCGCGCCGTGTCTTCGATGTAGCGGCGGATCGAGGGGCCGTCGGCGATCGCCTTGCCCGCGGTCCAGGGCTGGAAGCCGTAGCCGAGCGTGTACATGTCCGAATCCGAGCGCACGCCGGGGTAGCGGAACAGGTCCCAGGTGCCGCCGATGGCGGCGCGCGACTCGAGCACGGCATAGGTCTTGCCGGGGCAGCGCTTCTGGAGATGCCAGGCGGCGCCGATGCCGGACAGGCCGGCGCCGACGATCAATACGTCGAGCGGTTCAGGGTCGAGGAACATGCTGTCTCGGATCTTGTCGATTTTTAAGATTGACACTCTACATTGTCAAAATCTGAAAGACAATATTCTGTGCCAAAATAGAAGGATGCCTCCAGAACCCACCCCAGCCCGGCCGTATCGCGGCATCCCCCAGGACGAGCGGCGTGCCCAGCGCCGTGCCCAGCTGATTTCCGCCGGCGTCGCTGTCTACGGCGAGCGCGGCTACCGCCAGGCGACCGTGAAAGCGGTGTGCGAAGCCGCCGGCCTGACCGAACGCTATTTCTACGAATCCTTCGCCAACAGCGAAGAACTACTGATCGCCTGCTTCAACGCGGTGACTTATGCGGTCATGGAAGAGATCATGGCGGCGGCGCGCGCCGCCGAGCCGACGCGCGAGGCACGCTCGCGCGCCATGCTGCACGCTTATTTCGCGGCGCTGCAGCGCGAGCCGCGTTCGGCGCGGGTGTTTTTGGTCGAGATCCGGGGCGTCAGCCGCGCCGTCGACAAGGCCTTCGACGCCGCGCTGCGCGCGATCGGCGAGGAAGTCGGACGCGTCATCGAGTCGCCCGAAGCGGTGGCCGACCCGCTGCTGCAGGCGGGGATCGTCGGCGGCGTGATCCACATCGCCCTGCGCTGGATCGAGGATGGCTACACGCCCGATATCGAGCGCGTCACCGACAGCGGACTGCGGCTCGGGATGACGCTGGACCAGCCGTTGCGCCCCGCCTGAAATCATCATCGAGGAGGCGCGCATGCGCAGCTTGACGCCGTCGTTGTTGCTGTCGCCGCTGCTGGCTGGCGTGCTGTCCGCGGGGGCGGCCGCGCCCGCGGTGAATGTCGAACTGCGCCTGGCCGCGCCGGACGCGCTGGAAGTCAGCTATGCCTTGCCGCCCGGCTGTGACGGCCTTGCCTTTACCAAGAACGGCAGCGACGGCGCCCGCATGCGCCGCGCGTGGCAGCCGCTGGACGCCTGCGGCAGCGCCGGCGCCGACCGCCTGGCGCGCCTCGATGCCAGCTGCGCGGTACTGCGTTTCCGCGTACCCGCCGCGACCGAGCAGGCCGGTTACCCGGCCGCCTTCCCGCTGGGGCAGGGCCTGTACGCCCACCTCTCCAATTATGCAGTTGCCGACAGCTGCGGCAAGCCGCGCTACCGCCTGGCAGCGCCCTGGGTCGCGGCCGGCGGCCAGGCCTACCGGGATGCGGCCGACGCGGCGGGCGAGGACAGTTCGGTGCTGCTGCTGGCGAGCGCGCCCGGCAAGACCGCCTTCGGCACGCCCGGCTACTTCGACCCGCGCCTGTCGCCGGCGGCACTGGCCCGGATCAGGCAGGTTGCCGACGGTACCGTCGCCTACCTGCGCGGCGCGCTGCCCCATGCCGACTTCAAGCCGCCGATGCTGGCCGCGGGCCTGGTGGCGGACCCCGGCGGACCGCGTATCGGCGGCGACGCCGGCGACGTGCTGCGCCTGTCGCTGTACAACTGGCCGCGCGACCCCGGTCCCTAGGAACACGCCCAGCTGACCCTGCTGGTGGCGCACGAATTCAGCCACCGCTTCCAGATGCGTGACGCCGTCGACGCCTATCCCGACGCGTGCCTGATCCACGAGGGCGGCGGCGAATTCCTGCGCTGGGTGACCTCGGTGCACGAGGGCTGGATGACGCCGGCAGAGGCCGGCGCCGACCTCGATCGCGCCCTGTCGACCTGCATGTTGTATACCGACGGCCAGGCTTGGCGGGCGCTGACGCCGCGCCAGATCGGCGTGAACCGGCTCGAATACGCGTGTGGCCTGGCCGTCTATGCCTATGGGCTGGCCGCGCGCGAGGGGCCGGGCTCGGCGCTGGCCCGCGTCGACGCCTTCTATGCCGCGCTCAAGGCCGGCGCCCAGCCGGACTTCGCGCAGGCGCTGGATTGCGGCACCGCGCCGTCCGCGCGCTGCGTATCCAGCCAGGTTGCGCATCTGCTGAACGGCACCGGCCCGATGGATGCGCAATGGGCGGCGCTGCTGGACGAAACCGGCCTGGCCAGACTGGCGCCGCCGACCCAGGCCGAGCGCGACGCGATGGTGCTGCGCGCCATCGTCAAGTTGATGAAGGACGATTGCGGCGGGCGCAGTGGCAGCGCGCCGGTGCCGGACGGCGTCGTCCTCGACGGCATGAAGGTCTGCAAGACCTTTACCCGCGATGCCCATGTCACCGCCGTCGAAGGCTTGCCGCTGACCGGCCACCCCGGTACCGGCGCCGCCATGAGCGCCGCGTGCACGGCGCGCCACCAGGTCGTGCTGGGCCTGAAGGACGGCGCGACGCTGGCCGTACCGTGCGCGGCGCCGTATCCGCTGCGCGCCGCTTTCTGGCACGTCGACATCAGTAAGCTGCTGGCCGCGCTCGCGCGCGACTAGCCGCCACGTTGGCTTTTAGCGCCCAGCCTCAGGCCGGCCAGTCGAGATCGACCCAGGTCGGCACGTGGTCGCTCGGCTTTTCGCGGCCGCGCACCGCGTGGTCGGTCCCGGCCGTCTTCAGGTGCGGCACCAGCTTTGGACTGAGCAGCAGATGGTCGATGCGCAGGCCGGCGTTGCGGCCGTAGGCGTCGCGCATGTAATCGTAGAAGGTGTAGATCGTCTCGTCCGGATGCGTCTCGCGCAGCGCGTCGTACCAGCCGGCGTCCAGCAGTTTGCGGTAGGCGGCGCGCGATTCTGGGCGGAACAGGGCATCGTCGACCCAGCGCTCGGGTTTGTAGACGTCGCGCTCGGTCGGGATCACGTTGTAGTCGCCGCATAGGATCACCGGCGTGCCGCTGTCCATCAGTTCCTGCGCGCGATTGTGGAAGCGCTCGAACCAGGCCAGCTTGTAGTCGAACTTGGGACCGGGCGCCGGATTCCCGTTCGGCAGGTACAGGCAGGCGATCAGGATGCCGTTGACCGCGGCTTCGAGGTAGCGGCTCTGTTCGTCCGTCGGGTCGCCCGGCAAGCCGCGCGTGACTTCCTGCGGTTCCTGCATTCCGTTACCCATGCGGGCAAGAATCGCGACCCCGTTCCAGCTTTTCTGGCCGTGCCAGATCGGGTAGTAGCCGGCCTCGCGGATGGCCGCTTCCGGGAATTTTTCCTGCGGTGCCTTCAGCTCTTGCAGGCAGGCGACGTCGGGTTGGGTTTCCTCGAGCCATTGCAGCAGGGCGCCGATACGGGCGCCGATGCCGTTGACGTTGAATGTGGCGACGCGCATGCGCAGACTCCTGTGTTTCGATGGTGTTATTTTGACCGGAGAATGGCCGGGCTGCCGCACGGATGATTTCGTGCCGAGTTTAAGTAGTCAAACTACGGAGATTCTCGGGTGATTTCTTCGGGCCCTCCAGTGGCTTGTAAATTAACTACCTGAAGCCTGCGAATTCTGGCATGCTCTCGCCTGCAATAATTCCAATCAAAACGAGACCATGACCACTCCCACCTTCCACCGGCTGGCCTGGACCCTGTCCGCGGCCGCCGCACTTTCCTCCAGCCCGCTTGCCGCCGCCCAGAACGCCCAGCGCACTTTCCAGAGCTTCAGCGGCAACGGTGCCGGCCTCGAGATCGCCACCAGCGACGGCCGCTACGTCATCAAGCCCTACGCGCCGAACATCGTCGAAACCACCTTCGTGGCCCGTGGCGATGCGCCGGTGCCGGCCTCGCATGCCGTGGTGCTGTCGCCCGGCGCGGGCAAGGCGGCGGTGAAGGAAAGCGGCGGCCGCATCGAACTGGTCACGGAAGGCATCACGGTCACGGTCGACAAGAACCCGTTCCGCATCAGCTACAGCTACAAGGGCAAGCCGCTGGTCGCGGAAAAGGGCGGCTTCGGCCGGGCCGACGGCCTGCAGGCGATCGAATTCGCGCTCGACCCCGACGAGGTGCTGTACGGCGCCGGTTCGCGCGCGGTTGGCATGAACCGCCGCGGCAACCGCTTCCGCCTGTATAACAAGGCCTCCTACGGCTTTGCCAACCGCGCCGAGCAGATGGGCTATGGCATCCCGATGGCACTGTCCTCGCGCAAATATGCGATTCACTTCGATAATCCGCAGGCCGGCTGGCTCGACATGGACAGCCGCAAGGACGGCACGCTGCGTTTCGAAACGCCGGGCGGCCGCAAGACCTACCAGGTGGTCGCCGGCGACGACTGGGCTGGGGTCATGGACGGCATTACCCGACTGACCGGGCGCCAGCCGCTGCCGCCGCGCTGGGCCTTCGGCAATTTCGCCAGCCGTTTCGGCTATCACAGCGAAGCCGAGACGCGCGCCGTGGTCGACCAGTTCCGCCGCGACGACATCCCGCTCGACGCCGTCGTGCTCGACCTGTACTGGTTCGGCAAGACGGTCAAGGGCACGATGGGCAACCTGGCCTGGGACCGCGACAGCTTCCCGCACGCGGAACAGATGATGGCCGACTTTTCGCGACAGGGCGTCAAGACCGTGGTGATTACCGAACCCTTCGTGCTCACGACGTCGAAGCGCTGGCAGGAAGCGGCCGAGCGCCAGGTGCTGGCGACGGACAAGGACGGCAAGCCCTTCACGTTCGATTTCTATTTCGGGAACACCGGCCTGGTCGACGTCTTCAAGCCGTCCGCGCGCAACTGGTTCTGGGACATCTACAAGGAACTCAAGGCCGGCGGCGTGGCCGGCTGGTGGGGCGACCTCGGCGAGCCGGAGATGCACCCGAGTGCGGCGCGCCACGCCACCGGCGCCGCCGACGAGGTCCATAACATCTATGGCCACGAATGGGCGCACCTGATCGCCGACGGCTACGCGCGCGACTTCCCGAAGGAGCGTCCCTTCATCCTGATGCGCTCGGGTTACTCGGGCTCGCAGCGCTTCGGCATGATCCCGTGGTCGGGCGACGTCAGCCGCGGCTGGGGCGGGCTGCAGTCGCAGATGGAAATCTCGCTGCAGATGGGCATGCAGGGCCAGGCCTACATGCACTCGGACCTGGGCGGCTTTGCCGGGCCGGTGCTGGACGACGAGCTGTACGTGCGCTGGCTGCAGTATGGCGTGTTCCAGCCGGTCTTCCGCCCGCACGCGCAGGAAGCGGTGCCGGCCGAGCCGGTGTTCCGCGAGGCGCGGACCAAAGCGCTGGCGCGCGAGGCGGTGCGCCTGCGCTACGCGATGCTGCCCTATAACTACACGGCCGCATTCGAGAACAGCCGCACCGGCATGCCGCTGATGCGCCCGGTACTGTTCGAAGAGCCGGACAACGACATGGTGCCGACCCCGGCCATCTCCAGCACCTACCTGTGGGGTCCGGACTTCCTGGTGGCGCCGGTGGTCGAAGCCGGCCAGCTGCGCAAGGAAGTCTACTTCCCCAACCAGGGCGGCAAGCCGGGCAGCGTGTGGTTCGACTTCTACAGCGACCAGCCGCACCGCGGCGGCATCCTCGAGACGGTGTCGACGGTGCCCGAGCACATCCCGACCTATGTGCGCGCCGGCGCCTTCATCCCGCTGGCCAAGGTCGTACACAGCACCCAGGACTACAGCGGCAAGGCGCTCGAGCTGCACTATTACCATGACGCCTCGGTCAGCGCCTCGGCGGGCCAGCTGTACGATGACGACGGCGCCACCGCCCATGCCTTCGAATCGGGCCAGTCGACGCTGGTGCGCTTCGACAGCCAGGCCGGCGCTGGCCGGCTGGAGATCGGTTTGCGCACGGAACGTGGTGCCAACGCGACGCCGCTGGCGCGCACGTTCGCACTCAAGGTGCACAACGTCGGCGCCCGTCCGCGCGCGGTCCAGGCCGCCGGCAAAACGCTGCCGTTCGCCTGGGACGCCAAGCGCCGCCTGCTGGAAGTAAGCTTGCCGCCGCTGGCGGACACGGCCATGAAAGTGGCGATCACGCTCTGATTCGCCTATTGCCGGGTGCGCTGGCGCTGCCTCCATGATCGGCTAGACTGCGATCATGCGAGGCAGACGTCGAGCGCACCATGAAAACCCAACTCCTGCAGGATATCGGCGACAGCGGCGCCGCACCGCCCGGCTTCGACGGGCGCAAGCGGCCGCGGGGCGGACCACCGCCTGAACCGCAAGCCGAGCCGGCTGCGCACACGGCGCGGCCAGCGGTCTGGCATCGCGCCCGGGAGGCGCCCGATGCGACTGCAAGATTACCCGAACCCGAAAGCCGGGTCGAGCCGTCGGTCGACCCGGCCCAGGACGCCGCCACGGCCCCAGAACCGGACTGGCTCGCCGAACTGATGCGCCAGGATGCGGCGCGCGCGGATGCGCAGCAAAAGGCGGGGCGCTGGCGGCGCCGGGTGTTCGGCTGGAGTATCGGCGCCGGTGTGCTGGCGCTGGTGGCGGCAGGGGCGCTGTGGAGGATCGAGGGGCGCCGGGTGGACGGTGCGATGGAGGTGGTGGCGGCCGGCGTTCCGGCGGCCGGCGCTACGGCGGCGGGAGTGCCGGACGCCGCGACGTCAACGTCCGGGACGCCGGCCGCGGGTTCGCCGGCCTTGACGCCGGCCCCCGTGCCCGCTCCGGCGCCGACTCTGGCCCCGGTGCTGTCCTCGCCGCGGCCGGCCCCGACCATTTTGGAAGAGGTCATCAAGCCGGCTGCGCCGGTGTCGACCGAGCCGGCGATGCCCGGCATCCGGCGCGAGCATCCCGTGTCGAAAGCGGCGTCGAGAGCGCCAGTGGAACGGGTGCAGTCGGACCGGCGCCGGCGCGAGGAAACCCTGCTGCAGTGCCGGGCGCTCGGCTACGACGAAGGCCAGTGCATCCGGCGCGAATGCGAGATGACCCGCTTCGGGCTGGCCTGCCGGGGCGGGGTGATGGGGGCCGATGTGCCCCCCTGAACGTCGTCCCCGCGCACGCGGGGACCCATATCAGTGATGGCCGTGCTGTTTCTCGTACTCGTCGGCCTCGGCCTTGGTCGCATGCACGATGCCGTCCGGATGCTCGGGTGGGGTGTATAGCGTGTACAGGCGCAGCGGCTCGCTGGACGAGGTGTTGATCACGTTGTGCTCGGTGCCGGCCGGGATCACCAGCGCGGTACCGTCTTCCAGCGCATGCTTCTCGCCGTCCAGGATCGCTTCGCCGCTGCCGGCTTCGACGCGGATGAACTGGTCGTGGCCTTCGTGCTTTTCCTGGCCGATGTCCTCTCCCGGCTGCAGGGTCATGATGACCAGCTGGCTGCGCGCGGTGGTGTAGAGCACTTCACGGAAATTATTACCAGCCAGTGTCTTTTCTTCGATGTTGATGCTGTAACCCGACATAGTCGTTCTCCTTAGGTGTTTTGAACGACTGGATTGTACCCGGTCGTGCCAAATACCGCTCAGCAACATCGGACGCAGCGCCTAGCGCCGTCCGGACAGGTAGCGCACCCCTTGCGGACCATAGCTTTCGGCGTGCGGCTCGTCGCGCCGCAGGTGGAACACGTCGCCCGGCCGGTAGACGCGTGCGTTGCCGCCGGCGACGATGGTGATCTCGCCGTCGAGGATGAGCGCCCTGGCCTCGAACGGGTGGGTGTGGTCGTCGAGCCCGGTGTCCGGCGCGCGCTCGACCAGCACCGGGTCGGCAAAGCCGTCCGCCTTCAGACTGTCGATGAATGCTTCGTGTTCCATGTCGTGCTCCTGTGGTTGGGCCGGCGAGTGTAGCACCCGCCCAGCAGGTTTGCGCCGCTGCCGCGATAATGGGACTTTCCAATGAATCCAACGCAATAAGGAAGTCCCGATGACGATGCAACCCACCCGCGTGCCGGTCGACCTGGCCAAAGCCTACCGCCTGCTGAACCACGGTCCCACCGTGATGGTCAGCAGCGCCCACGCCGGCAAGGCCAACGTGATGTCGGCCGCCTGGTCGATGCCGCTCGACTTCGCGCCGCCCAAGGTCGCCGTGGTGATCGACAAGTCGACCTTCACACGCGGATTGATCGAAGCCTCCGGCGCGTTCGTGCTGGCGGTGCCTTCGCGCGAGCTGGCGGCCTTGACGCTGGCTGTAGGCTCGGAATCCGGCCGCGAGATCGACAAGTTCGCCGTCCATGGGATCGCATGGACGCCCGGCGAACACACCGGCGCGCCGCTGGTCGAGGGCTGCCTGGCCTGGCTCGAATGCCGCCTGATTCCCGAGCCGCACATCCAGCAGGCCTACGATCTGTTCCTGGGCGAAGTCGTGGGCGCATGGGCCGATCCGGCGGTGTTCACCGACGGCCACTGGCACATGGAGGAGGGCGGCAAGCGCAGCATCCACTACGTGGCCGGCGGCCATTTCATGGAGACCGGCGCAGCGTTCGAGGTGACCAAGCAGGGCTGACGGGGCGCGTGGACGGGAAACCCGTCCACCCTACGGTTATTATCGGACCGGGGCGCCGGCCCGCGATGCGCTGCGCCGCCCCTCGGCCAGCCGGTAACCGATCGCCAGCACGATCAGCCACGCCGGAATCAGGTACACCGAGACGCGCAGCTCCGGCGTCGCCAGCATCACGGCCACGATCCCGGCCAGGAATGCCAGGCACAGGTAATTGGTCAGCGGGTAGGCCGGGCTCGGGAAGGTGGTGCCCTGGCCGGCGGCACGCTTGGCGGCGCGGAAGCGCAGGTGGGTCCAGCTGATCATGGTCCAGTTGATCAGCAGGCCGGAGACCGCCAGGCCCATCAGCATGCCCAGCGCCTTGCCCGGGAACGCATAATTCACGCCGACGCACAGCGCGGTGGCCAGCGCCGACACGCCGAGCGACGCCAGCGGCACGCCGCGCTCGTTCACTTTCAAGAGCGACTTCGGCGCATGGCCCTGGGTCGCCAGGCCGTACATCATGCGGCTGTTCGAATACACGCAGCTGTTGTAGACCGACAGCGCCGCGGTCAGCACCACCAGGTTCAGCACATGGGCCACGATGTTCGCATCCAGCGCCTTGAAGATGAGGACGAAGGGGCTGGCACCGGGCACGATCTGGTTCCACGGGTATAGCGACAGCAGCACCGCCAGCGCGCCGACGTAGAACACCAGGATGCGCCACAGCGCCTGGTTGGTCGCGCGCGGGATCGAGTGGCTCGGGTCGGCCGCTTCGGCCGCCGTGATGCCGATGACCTCCAGGCCGCCGAACGAGAACATGATGATCGCCATCGACATCACCAGCCCCTTGACGCCGTGGGCGAAGAAGCCGCCGTGCTGCCACAGGTTGGCCACCGAGGCTTGCGGACCGGCGCCGCCGCTCAGCAGCAGGAACACGCCGTAGACGATCATCGCCACCACCGCCGCCACCTTGATCACCGAGAACCAGAACTCGCTCTCGCCGAAGGCGCGCACGTTGATCAGGCTGATGCCATTCGCCAACAAGAAGCACGCCAGCGCCGAGGCCCAGGTCGGCACGTCCGGCCACCAGTACTGGACGTAGATGCCGACCGCCGACAGCTCGGCCATGCTGACCAGCACGTACAGCACCCAGTAGTTCCATCCCGAGACGAAGCCGGCGAAGCGACCGCCGTATTTGTCGGCGAAGTGGCCGAAGGAACCGGCCACCGGTTCGTCGACCATCATCTCGCCGAGCTGGCGCATGATCAGGAAGGCGATCAGGCCGGCCACGGCATAGCCGAGCAGCACGGCGGGGCCGGCGATCTTGACGCTTTCTGCCACGCCGAGGAAAAGGCCGGTGCCGATGGCGCCGCCGAGCGCGATCAGCTGGATGTGCCTGTTCTTGAGGCCGCGGTGGAGGTGGTTGTCTTCTGAGGCCATCGGATCTGCCAGGATGAAAATACTTGTTGGAAAAGACAGGATTCTAAAGGAAACGGTCGGGCAGAGGAGACGGCTGTTTTACTTTTCTTTACACGGCCCATTCCGCCAAGCCGAAAGGGTTGTCTTAAAATCTGGAAACTTAATTCAATACGCTGATTTCGGGACAAGCCCACAGATGGTCCATCGCATTTCTTCCTTCAAACTGCATTACGTCGCACTTGCACTGGCCACGCTGGCCCCGGCCCTGGCGCAGGCGCAGGCCACCGCCGGCACCGGCACCGCCGTCGCCGGGGCCACCACCACAGCAACCGCAGCCACCAACGCCACCGGCCCGGCGACCACCGGCAAGGTCACCTCGGTCAACGTCGTCGGCGAGCGCCAGAACAACCGCATCGACCGCCAGGTCTACGACGTCAAGCAGGACGTCAGCAGCACCAACGGCACCGCCGCAGACGCCCTGGGCAACGTGCCTTCGGTATCGGTCGACCCGGACGGCACGGTGTCGCTGCGCGGCAGCAGCAATGTCCAGATCCTGGTCGACGGCAAGCCATCGGCCATGCTGCAGGGCGATAACCGCGGCCCGGCATTGCAGGCGATGCCGTCGGAAGACATCGACTCGATCGAAGTCATCAACAATCCCGGCGCCGAGTTCGGCAACGAGGGCGGCGGCGGTCCGATCCTGAACCTGGTCATGAAACGCAACCGCCGCGCCGGCGGCTTCGGCGTGGTCAATGCCAACTACGGCACGGCGGGCCGCTACAACTCGGCCGTCAACGGTTCGTACAACACCGGGCGCTGGGGCATGCAGGGTGGCGTCAATGTGCGCCACGACGGCCGCAATTCCACCGGCGACACCGAGCGCGACCAGATCGACCCGGTCACCGGCGCCGATCGCCACAGCAGCCAGACCTCGACCAGCACGGGCCTCAACGACAGCGCCGGCCTGCGCGGGCAGATCACCTACAACCTGAACGACGACGACACGCTGGAAGCCAACGTCGGCTTCATGCAGCGCACCAACGACCAGACTGGCCTCGACCGCTACCAGGTCGACGCCGACGGCGTGCCCACCAGCGACTACCTGCGTGCCACCCGCCGCAACGGCGACAACAGCAACGGCATGGGCGGGCTGCGCTGGGACCACAAGGGCGAAAAGATCGGCGAACTGTTCCGCATGGACCTGCGCGTCTCGCGCAGCAGCAACGACAACGATACCCGCTACGCCAACACCTATCTGGTGACGCCGCCGAACGCGGAAAGCGCTGACAGCAGCCAGTCGGTGGCGAACAGCACCCGCATCGTCGACTACACCGGCGACTACGAGCGCCCGCTCGACGGCGGCGCCATCCTGAAGCTCGGCTACAAGATCGCCGACAACCAGAGCGACTTCGACACGCGCTACTTCGACGTCGATCCGCTCACGGCGCTGGACGTGGCCAACGGCCGCCGCACCAACGCCTTCCAGGTCGACGAGAAGAACGTGGCCCTGTACGGCTCTTACCAATGGAAGCTGAGCGAGCGCTGGGGCGCGCTGGTCGGCCTGCGCACCGAGTACACCCATCTCGACCTGGACCAGGTCACGACCGCACTGAGCGCCACCAACAGCTACCTGAACTGGATACCGAGCGCGTTCGCCACCTATAAACTGGGCGAGAAGAGCAACCTGCGCTTCGCGTATTCGCACCGCCTGCGGCGTGCCAACGCCAACCAGTTGAATCCCTTTGTCGTCTATGTCGACGAATTGAACGAAAGCAGCGGCAATCCGATGCTGAAGCCGGTGCAGACCGATTCCTTCGAGATCGGCTACGAAACGAAGGCCGGCGGCCTGGACGCCAACCTGCGCGGCTACTTCCGCAACGACCGCGACACGATCCGCAGCCGCCAGGTCCTGGTGGGCGAGAACACCCTGCTGACGACACTGGAAAACGGCGGCAGCAACCGTTCCGGCGGCCTCGAATTCACGCTGAGCGGCAAGCTGACGCCGAAGCTGTCGATCAACACCAGCGGCAACCTTGCCTTTACCGAGCAGGAACAGATCGACCTGAACGGCGCCGAGACGCGCCGCACGGCCAACTCGCTGAGCGTGCGCGGCCGCGTCAACTACCAGCTGACGCCGCAGGACGCCCTGCAGCTGATGATCAACGCCCAGGGCAAGACCCTTGCCGGCACCGGTTACCGCCAGCCGATGTCGACCCTGAACCTGAGCTGGCGCCGCAACATCACGCCGACGCTATCCCTGGTCATGAACGTGACCGACGTGTTCAGCTCGCAGAAGATGGAAACCGTTACCGACTCGGCCACGCTGAAGGAACGCTCGATCCGCCGCTTCGATGGACGGATCGCCTACGTCGGCCTATCATGGCGCTTCGGCGGCGTGCCGCAGCGCCCGCGCAGCGGCCATGAAGGTCCGGATGGCGAAGGCTGGCGCGGCGGTCCGCCGCCGGGCGGGCCTGGCGGTCCAGGCGGCGGCTTCGGTGGTGGTCCGGGTGGTGGCGGGCCCGGTATGTAGGCATCGCTTCCAGCTGTCGTCCCCGCGCAGGGAAGGACCCATACTGAAGAACAGAATCCGCTGTCCCGGATCGATCGGGACCTCATCGGACATACCGGCTTCGCCGAGCTCGGCATGGATTCCCGCCTGCGCGGGGAGTCGTTTCGGGCGATGCCCGGAACGACGGGAGCGTCTGCATGCACCGGCGGCCGCTGCCTTCAAGCCCCGCTCGCGCTCACACACCCCGCTCCCAGCACCGTCCCGCCCACCAGCAGCGCCCCATGCCGGTACAGGCGCCAGCGCTGCCCGTGCGCCACATCCACCACGACCACCCCCATCCTGCGGTCGCTCCACACCAGCCGCGCCCCGGTCGCATCGAGTGCCCGGAACACCTGCGCCGCCCCGGTGCCGGGTGCGAACACCACGGTGGTCAAGCGCTGCCCCGGCGGCTCGCGCAGCGCCCAGGCGCCGGCGGCGCCGGTCAGTGCGCCCAGCAGGCACAGCGCGGCCGCCGCGCCGCCCGGACGCGCCGGCCCCTGGCGCAGCAGCAGGCGGCCGGCGAACAGCGGCACCAGCCCGAAGACCGCCAGCCATGCCAGATCCCACGCCAGCGGTTGCGGGCTGTCGAGCCTGATGCGGTGGATGCCGAGGATCCAGTGCGACAGCACCGCATCGATCAGGTGCCAGGTGCCGAAGCCCAGCATCAGCACGCCGGCCAGCACGGCCGCCGGCGGCGCCTGGACCCCGCGCCGGCGCGCCCGCCACATGCCCCACAGGCCGGCGACCGCGATCACGTACATTAGCGCGTGGAAGTAGCCGTCCCACAAGACCTGCACCCGCAAGTCGTCCAGGCCACGGACCAGGCTCAGCAGATGATGCCACTGCAGGATCTGGTGCAGCAGGATGCCGTCGAAAAAGCCGCCGAGCGCGAAACCGAGTGCGGCGCCCCAGCGGAGCCACGGTGATTTCCACATGGTGTGTTCCCTCAGTAGAGTATCGCGCCATGCGCCGGGGCCGGTGTAGCCGCAGCGGCGCATGCGCCGGCCCAGTATAGGTTGGTGCCGCCAATGGCGGAGCGCCGCACGCCAGCCGGCTTGCGCGGTGTCTTATTCCCCGGCGTGCGCGGGCGGATGCAGGCGCGCGGCGCGCATGCAAGCCAGGCGCTCGATGACCTCGAACACGGTCATGCCGGCAATCATGGCGCCGACGAACATCAGCGTCGGCCGCCCGCCGACGGCCAGCGTGGCGATCGCCGGACCTGGGCAGTAGCCCACCAGGCCCCAGCCGACGCCAAAAGTCAGGCTGCCGAGCATCAGACGCCGATCGATCCCCATGGTCCCCGGCAGGTGCAGCTTGCCGCCGGACAGCGAGCGCCCGCGTCGGCCGGCAAGGCGAAAGCCGATCGCCGCGACCAGGATCGCCCCGACCATCACGAAGGCCAGCGACGGGTCCCAGCGGCCGGCGAGGTCGAGGAAGGCGAGCACCTTGGCCGGGTTGGTCATTCCTGACAGTATCAGGCCGCTGCCGAACAGGATGCCGGCAAGGAAAGCGGTAACGAGCGGCATGGCATCAGGCTCCGATTATGTGACGCATCACGAAAACCGTGAGGAAGCCGGCCGCCATGAAGCAGGCCGTCGCGGCAAGCGAGCGCGGCGACAGGCGCGCGATGCCGCACACGCCGTGGCCGCTGGTGCAGCCGGAGCCGAAGCGGGTGCCGACGCCGACCAGCAGGCCGGCAATCGTCAGCAGGGCGGGCGAATGGTCGATCTGTGCCGGCGGCATCGCGCCGACGGCTAGCCACGCCAGCGGCGCACTGGCCAGGCCGAGCAGGAAGGCGAGACGCCATCCGATGTCGCCGCCGGCAGGGCGCAGCAGCCCGCCCGCAATACCGCTGATGCCTGCGATGCGGCCATTCGCCAGCAGCAACAGGGCGGCCGCCAGGCCGATCAGGATGCCGCCGCCGAGCGAGGCCAGCGGCGTGAAGTGGATCCAGTCGACATGCATGGGAGCCTCCTTGGTAACGCCGTGCTTGCTTGTGCTTCTTGCGCGCACAAGTCTCACCAAACATTGTAACCAGCGTCCTTCGTTTGACCAGCACATCAAGATACAAGCAACTCTTCTTTAGGATAATTATGCAACTAACCGACATTCGACGAAAACAACATAACACCAGCCACCAACACAGGCAAGGCCGATCGACCCGGACCGGCAAGCAAAAGCCGACAACAGGCTAATTCGCCGAACCGCCGGCAGGAGAGGCGGCCCGGGTTTCACCCTCGTCCTGCAACTTGCCCGGCACGACCAGCAGCCGGTCGATACGGTTGCCGTCCATGTCGACCACCTCGAAACGCCAGCCGTTCCACTCCAGGGTCTCGCCGACTTTCGGAATGTAGCCGAGCCGGTAAAGGGCAAAGCCGGCCAGCGTGTGGTAAGCCGCCGCATCCTCGTCGGGAAACACGAACTCGACGCCGGTCAGGTAGCGGAAGCGGTCCAGGATCATGCCGCCGTCCATCAGCCAACTGCCATCCTCGCGGCGCACGCCATCGCCGGGGTCGTGGTCTTCGCCGGTCGGGACTTCGCCGACCAGCGCGCCCATCACGTCGGTGAGGGTGATCATGCCCTGGATATCGCCGTATTCGTCGACGATCATCGCCAGTTCGGCGCGGTGCATCTTCAATTGCTCCAGCAGGTCGATCGCGCTGACCGATTCCGGCACGAACAGCAGCGGTTCGACAGCGGCGCCGACGTCGATCGATTGCAGGGTCTGCGCGCGGATGGCCTGCTCGAACAGGTTGCGTGCGCGGACCACGCCGACCACCTGCGAGCGGTCGCCGCGGTAGACCGGAAAGCGGCTGTAGGGCGATTCGGCGATGCGCTGCAGGCTGCGTTCGAGCGGCTCGCCGAGGTCGAGGAACTCCAGATCTATGCGCGGCGTCATCAAGGCGCGCAGGTGCCAGTCGTCCAGCCGCAGGGCGCGCGCCGCGATGTCGTATTCGGTGCGCTCGAACACGCCGGCGTCGGTACTTTCGCGGATCATGCCGGTGACTTCGTCCTCGGTCGGCACTTCGTCCTTGCGCTGGCGCATGCCGAGCAGGCGCATGATGAAGTCCGTGGTCATCCCGAGCAGAGCGACGAAAGGATGCATCATGCGCGACAGGTAGTGCATCGGACGCGACACCACGGTCGCCATGAACTCCGGATACAGGATCGCGATGCGCTTCGGGACCAGCTCGCCGAGCACGATGGACAGGAAGGTGATCGCCACCACGACCACGCCCAGCGCGGTGGAGCGGGCCCAGGCTTGCGGCACGCCCAGTTCGGCCAGGGCCGGCGTCAGGCGCGCAGTGAGCGAGGCTTCGCCGAAGGCGCCGTTGAAGATGCCGATCAGGGTAATGCCGACCTGGACGGTGGAAAGGAAGCGGCTGGGATCGTCGGCCAGGGCAATCGCGGTATTCGCACCGCCGCTGCCTTCCGCCGCCAGTTTTTCGAGCCGCAGACGCTTGGCGGACACCACGGCCAGTTCCGACATCGAAAAGACGCCGTTGAGAAGAATGAGAACGAGGATGATGATGATGTCGGTCATGCGATGTCAGGATGAGTTATGCCGATTACAACGCGATTCGGCCTGATCATCGCATGCCGGCCAGCGCGCGCCAACGAGCACACGGCTGAAACGGGCATTTCAAGGCGCGTTCAGGGACGCGCCGGGTCGAAATGCTTACTGATGCCTGCCCAGCAGTCCTGGTAGTTGCCCTGCAATTGGGGCGAGGCGAGTGCCTGCGCCGTTGCAACCAGCGGGTTGCGCGTCTCGAACATGAAGGCCATCGTGTCCATGACCTTGTGGGGACGGCTGGTATCGGCGCCGCTGGCCTTGTCGAAGGTCGCCGCATCGGGGCCGTGTCCGCTCATGCAGTTATGCAGGCTGGCGCCGCCGGGAACGAAGCCTTCGGCCTTGGCATCGTAGGCGCCGTGGATCAGGCCCATGAACTCGCTCGCCACGTTACGGTGGAACCAGGGCGGGCGGAAAGTGTCCTCGCCGGTAAGCCAGCGCGGCGGGAAGATGACGAAGTCGAGGCTGTCCACGCCGGGCGTATCGGTCGGCGCATGCAGGACCAGGAAGATCGACGGATCCGGGTGGTCGTAGCTGATCGAGCCGATGGTGTTGAAGTGGCGCAGGTCGTATTTATAGGGCGCATAGTTGCCGTGCCAGGCCACCACGTCCAGCGGCGAATGGCCGATCCGGGCCGACCACAACCGGCCGCCGAACTTGGCAACCAGCTCGAATTCGCCCTCGACATCCTCGTAATGCGCCACCGGGGTCAGGAAATCGCGCGGGTTGGCCAGGCCGTTCGAGCCGATCGGGCCGAGGTCCGGCAGGCGCAGCAGGGCGCCGAAGTTCTCGCAGACGTAGCCGCGCGCGGTGCCGTCGGGCAGGCCGACGCTGAAGCGAACGCCGCGCGGGATCACGGCGATCTGCTGCGGCTCGACCTCGAGCAAACCGAGTTCGGTGGCGATCTCCAGGCGGCCCTGCTGCGGCACGACCAGCAGCTCGCCGTCGCCGGAGTAGAAATAGCGGCCCGTCATCGAGCGGTTGGCCGCATACAGGTGGATCGCACAGCCGCTCATCGCCGCCGCCGCGCCATTGCCGGCCATGGTCACCCAGCCGTCGATGAAATCGGTGGGGGCATCCGGGACCGGCAGCGGGCTCCAGCGCATCTGGTTGGGCGATGGCGCGCCGGTTTCGAAGTCGCTGGCGATACGGCCGCCGGCGAGCGGGCGGAAGGCGCCGTGCATCGCCGCCGGGCGGATGCGGTACAGCCACGAGCGCCGGTTCTGTCCGCGCGGCGCGGTAAAGGCCGTTCCCGAGATCTGTTCGGCGTACAGGCCGTAGGCCACGCGCTGGGGCGAATTGCGGTGCGCGGGGAGGGCGCCGGGCAGGGCTTCGGTGGAGAATTCGTTGCCGAAGCCGGATAAATAGCCTTCCTGAGGGTGCATTGGGGGTCTCCTGACTCTTTTGCCTCATTCTGCAGCAGGGCCGGACATTTTACGAGGTGAATAGAAAAATGTAGACTATTCAGCACATCAATAACCCTATCTCCGGCATGATCGAACCCTCTAGCATCGACCTGAATCTGTTGTCCGTCTTTCAGGAGGTGTACCGCGAACGCCAGATCTCGGCCGCGGCGCGGCGCCTGGGCTTGACGCAGTCCGCGGTCAGCAATGCGCTGGCGCGCCTGCGCCGCACCTTCGGCGACGAGCTGTTCGTGCGCACGGCGCATGGCATGCAGCCGACGCCGCTGGCCCAGCAGATGGCCGAGCCGATCGGCGCCGCGATGGCGCAGGTCGCGCTCGCCCTCAGCCAGCGCAGCCGCTTCGACCCGGCCACCAGCCGCCGCCGCTTCACGCTGGCGATGACCGACGTCGGCGAGGTGTATTTCATGCCGGTGCTGACCGAGCGCTGCCGAACGCTAGCGCCGAACGTGGAAATCGCCTCGGTGCGCGCGGGCAGCATCGGGCTGAAGGACGAGATGGAGACCGGCCGCGTCGACCTCGCCATCGGCGCCTTCGAAGACATGTCGGATGCGCTGTTCCAGCGGCAGCTGTTCCGCCAGGCCTTCGTGAGCATGTTCCGCAAGGGACATCCGTTGGCGAGCGGGACGGTGGACCTGGCGCGCTTCACGGCGGCGGCCCACCTGGGGGTGGACGCGGCGCACAGCCCTTATGACAGGGTTAATGTGTTATTGGAAAAGGCGGGCGTGACCGCTAACGCCAGGTTCCGGGTGCCGCATTTCACCGCCGTACCGTATATCGTCGCCACGTCCGATCTCGTGGTGACCGTGCCGCAAAAGCTCGCGGAGAGCGCCGCGGCACCGTTTGGATTGAAGTGGATCGAACCGCCACTGCAGCTGCCGACGCTGCAGACCAATGTGTTCTGGCACCGGCGCTTCAACCACGACCCCGGCATCCAATGGCTGCGGGGCTTGATTGCCGACGTATTCGCCGAATAGAACCGGGCGGATGCGGTGGAGGAGATGAAACTACAACATTATGAGGAAAGACACCATGGCTGACTTGTTTGAGAATCCGATGGGCCTGATGGGCTTCGAGTTCGTCGAATTCGCGTCGCCCACCCCCGGCGTGCTGGAACCCGTGTTCGAAGCACTGGGCTTTACCAAGGTCGCCGTGCACCGTTCGAAGGACGTGGCGCTGTACCGCCAGGGCGAAATCAATTTCATCATCAACAATGAGCCGAAGAGCCACGCCGCCTATTTCGCGGCCGAGCACGGCCCGTCGGCCTGCGGCATGGCCTTCCGTGTCAAGGATTCGCACAAGGCCTACGCGCGCGCGCTCGAACTGGGCGCGATCCCGATGGAGATCCCGACCGGTCCGATGGAGCTGCGCCTGCCGGCGATCAAGGGCATCGGCGGTGCGCCGCTGTACCTGATCGACCGCTTCGAAGATGGGAAATCCATCTATGACATCGACTTCGAATTCATCGAAGGCGCCGAGCGCCGCCCGAAAGGCCACGGCATGTCGATCATCGACCACCTGACCCACAACGTCTACCGCGGCCGCATGGCCTACTGGGCCGGTTTCTACGAAAAGCTGTTCAATTTCCGCGAAATCCGCTACTTCGACATCCAGGGCGAGTACACCGGCCTGACCTCCAAAGCGATGACCGCGCCGGATGGCAAGATCCGCATCCCGTTGAACGAGGAAAGCCAGGCCGGCGGCGGCCAGATCGAAGAATTCCTGTTGAAATTCAACGGCGAGGGCATCCAGCACATCGCGCTGCTGGTCGACGACATCTACGCCACCGTCGACGGCCTGCGCGCAAGCGGCGTGCCGCTGATGTCGCCGCCGCCGGCGACGTATTACGAAATGCTGGCCGATCGCCTGCCGGGCCACGGCGAGGACGTCGGCGCGCTGCAGGCGCGCGGGCTGCTGGTCGATGGCAAGGTCGAGGGCGACAGCAAACGCCTGCTGGTGCAGATCTTTTCGGAAAACCAGCTGGGACCGGTATTCTTCGAGTTCATCCAGCGCAAGGGCGACGACGGCTTCGGCGAGGGCAATTTCAAGGCATTGTTCGAGTCGATGGAGCGCGACCAGCTGCGTCGAGGGGCACTGAAAACCGCTGCCTGAAATACCAGTACTGCCACCGTCGCCCCTGCGCAGGCAGGGGGCCAAGTGCTGCATGCATCAATGCTGTGCTGGCAACTTGGGCCCTGCCTGCGCAGGGGCGACATTGTTTTAGTTACTATCAGTTACCACATCGTCAATCTGTACAGCGATGTTGCCCCAGTTCTGTTTGCATATCGTTCTCATAGAACCTGTCATATAGCCGTATTTTCAACAACTTGCCAGCCTGTCAGCCATCCCTGGCATCCCTGTTGCATACGCGCCTCACATCATCGGTCTCGGTCATTTTTCTGCCTGAGAAGCAACCAAAAGTCGCTCCATTCCGCATAGAATTTCCGTGAGGAATGTAATTCGCCCGCACCTCTCGACGACTCCCGCTATCCCATGACCCTTGTACAACGGCTACTGCCGCTCGCGCTCCTGAGCTTCGCATCGTATGACGCCCATGCTGCCGGCAACGGCAGCATCGAACCGTATTCCGCCGGCGTGGCGCGGATCACCGCCACCGCCACGCTGGACTCGCAATACGTGTGGCGCGGCATCCGCCAGTCGGACAGCCGCCCGGCAGCCGAGTTCAGCCTGGATTACCACCGTCCGAGCGGCTGGTCGGCGGGTACGTGGGCTTCCCGTATCACCCAGGACTTCGGCATCACCGACGCGCGCGGGTCCGGCTACCTCGACGTCGGCGTCAAGCACGAGATCGGCGCTGCCATGACCCTGAACCTGCATGCCGGCGACGGGCGCATCGCCGGCGCCGGCAATGGCGGCATGGACTGGCACGACCTCAAGGCAGGGCTGAGCCGCAGGTTCGAAGGCGGCTGGGCGCTGTCCGGTACCTACAGCCGCGCATTCGGCGCCGGCGGCGCCCTCGACCGCTACGCCAGCGCGATGCCGCGCACCGACCTGCGTCCGCTGTCGGGCAGCAAGAGCCGCAGTGGCGCCCTGGTCATGACCCTGAGCCGCCGCTTCTGAATCCAGCTGTTATGCTTGAAGCCTCGGGCGGTCGAGGTCGGCGCGCTAGTGCGCCGCCGCCGCCATGATGAGGAGAAATCTTGCTGCAAGCGTTTGCCGTCTTACTCGCGTTCCAGTGCCTGGGCGAGGGCCTGGTGTTCCTGTTGGGCTTGCCGGTGCCCGGCCCGGTGGCCGGGATGCTGGCCCTGCTGGTCGCCCTGGTCGCCTGGCCGCGCCTGCACGAGGTGGTCGAGAGCGGCGCCAACGAGCTGCTGCGCCACCTGTCGCTGCTGTTCCTGCCGGCCGGGGTCGGCATCGTCGCCGCCGCCGCCAGCGGCAGCGGCCACTGGCTGGCGATCGCCGCCTCGGTGATCTTCAGCACGCTCGCCACGCTGGCCGTCACCGCCCTGGTCCTGCAAGCCTTCGGCAGCCGCATCGATGCGCCGGCCCCGAACAAGGAGGACGGCAGTGTTTAATTTCGCGGAACTCAGCCATTTCTGGGTCTACCTGTCGGCCTCGCCGCTGCTGGGCCTGACCTTGACCCTGTGCGCCTACCTGTTCGCGCAGTGGGTATACGCGCGCTGCGGCTTCTCGCCGCTGGCCAATCCGGTGGCGATCGCCATCGCCCTGATCAGCCTGGTCCTGACGGCGAGCGGCATGTCCTACCAGCGTTATTTTGCCGGCGCCCAGTTCGTCCACTTCCTGCTAGGGCCGGCGACGGTCGCACTGGCGGTGCCGATGGCGCGCCAGGTGCCGCGCCTGCGCCGCAACCTCCTGCCGCTGGCCTGCGCCCTGGTGTGCGGCTGCGTCACCGCGATCGTCAGCGCGGTCGGCGTCGCGCTGCTGCTGGGTGCCTCGCCCCAGCTGGCTGCCTCGATCGCGCCGAAGTCGGCCACCACGCCGATCGCGATGGCGATCTCCGAAAACCTGGGCGGGGTGGCGGCACTGACGGCGGTGCTGGTGATCTGCACTGGCATCTTCGGCGCCATTTTCGCGCGCTTCCTGATGAATGCGCTGGGTGTGAAATCGCATGCGGCGCGCGGCCTGGCGCTGGGCGTGGCCTCGCACGGCATCGGGACCGCGCGCGCCTTCCAGGTCAGTCCGGAAATGGGTGCTTATGCAGGGCTGGGGATGGGCGTCAACGGGGTGCTGACGGCCTTGCTGGCGCCTTGGCTGGTGCCTCACCTGATGCGATGGATGGGGGCATAACGCTGCGAGTACGGATGCCGAATCTGCGTTTAACCTATCCAGTCGACAGATACCTGTAAAAACGCCCGCCAGCGCTCATGCGCTCGCGGGCGGTGATCGGCCGGCGCTCCGGCCTGGAGCCGTGAGATCAGGCAGTCTTGCGGCCGAACGCCTTGGCGGCAAACAGCGCGCTCGCCAACCCGACTACCAGCGCGGCGGTGCTGCCGGAGAAGCCGACCGCGGTATTTTTCGCAATCTTGCCGGCTTTCGGCGTCACCAGTTCCAGGCGGCGCTTGGTCATCTGCGCGCCCAGTTCGGATAGGCGGTCCTTGCTCAGGGTGCGCTCGGCATCCGGCAGCAGCACGGTTTCCTCGTCGGCCACGTGGTGCACCACGTCACGCATCAGTTCGAATACCAGCTCGTCGTGGCGCGGCGACTTCGGATCGGTGCGGCGCAGTTCAGCGATCACGGCGCGCATTTCGTCGTGCTCGGGTTCGCTCTTTTCCATGACTTTCTGGTCGTGGGCTTTCGGCCGCATGACCGGGTAGAAGACTTCCTCTTCCAGCGTGGCGTGGATTTCCAGCGCATCGCAGATGGTCTCGGCCAATGCCTTCTTGACGCTCGGACGCTTGTCGCGGGTGTACTGGTGGAAGGTGACCATCACGTGCGAATGGTCGAAGCGGATCATGTCGGTGATGGACGGGCTCAGTTTTTTGAGAGAAAACATCTTCTGCTCCAGTGGTTTTGTCGATATGTCCATCTTATGCTTAATACCATGACGCGCACGTAGGAATTCCACGCAAGGGGTTGTCAGCTCGCGACCCACAGTCTCCTAGGCATGTGTTTCCATTGCTTGCATTGCGGGCAGGTGCAGCTACCAGTAGCCGACGTCGACCCAGCCGCCGAACTTGTGGCCGACCTCGGTGAAGCAGGCAACCTGGCGGAAGCCGAGGCGTTCGTGCAGGGCGACGCTGGCGGCGTTGGGCAGGGCGATGCCGCCGATCACGCAGTGGAAGCGCCCGGTCAGGCGCGCGATCAGGGCGCGGTACAACGTCAATCCCAGGCCACGGCCGCGCTGCGCGGCATCGACGTAGACGCTGGACTCGACCGCATGACGGTAGCCGGGCCGGGCGCGCCATTTGCTGGCGTAGGCGTAGCCAAGGACGGTGCCATTGTCGACCAGGACCAGCCAAGGCAGGGCTGCACCCTGCACATCGGCCAGGCGACGTGCCATCTCGTCGGCGCCGACCGGATCCGACTCCATCGAAATCACCGTCGTCGCCACGTAGTGATTATAGATCGCGGCGATGGCAGTGGCGTCGGCAGCAGAGGCATCGCGCAGGATGAGATCGGAAGCAATCATTGTTCAGTTTCCAAACAGGGAAAAAATTGAATTAAATCAGTGTATTACAGCTTAGTAAACGCTGCCACAGCAGACTATGATCGTCATTGTTAAAAGCTATCATCAATAAAATTTGAATAATAACATTGCTATCAAGCTAGCTCGACAGGCTGTCGTCGTTTGTCCTACACAGACACGGCAAACCCTCCGATTCCGACAAATTTTCAGCCTGCGATGATGGGTCCATGGTTAGTCACAGGACAACTGTGACCTTCCCCGAATCAGGAGTATCTCCGCAAGACATTTCTGATACATAACTTTATCGGAGGACTACCAATGTTTGCACATAACAAACGCTTGCAGTACACGGTGCGCGTCAGCGAACCGAATCCGGGCCTGGCCAACCTGATGCTAGAACAGTTCGGCGGCCCGCAGGGCGAACTGGCCGCGGCCATGCGCTACTTCACCCAGGCCGTCAGCGAAGACGATCCGGGCCGCAAGGACATGCTCTACGATATCGCTACCGAAGAACTGAGCCACCTCGAAATCATCGGTCACATCATCGCGATGCTGAACAAGGGCGCCAAGGGCCAGCTGGCCGAAGCGATCGACTCCGAAGCCGACCTGTACCGGAAACTGAACGGCGCAGGCAACGACAGCCACGTGACCCAGGTGCTGTACGGCGCCGGCACGCCACTGATCAACTCGGCCGGCGTTCCCTGGACCGCGGCTTATATCGACACCATCGGTGAGCCGACCGCCGACCTGCGTTCGAACATCGCCGCCGAATCGCGCGCCAAGATCGTCTACGAGCGCCTGATCGCGCTGACCGAAGACCCGGGCGTGAAGGAAGCGCTAACCTTCCTGATGACGCGCGAAGTGGCGCACCAGAAGTCCTTCGAAAAAGCGCTGTATGCGATCTCGCCGAACTTCCCGCCAGGGAAAACGCCGGTCGACCCGCGCTTTGCCAACACCTACTTCAACATGTCCCAAGGCCCCGGCGAAATGCGCGGCTCGTGGAACCAGGGCGAGCAGTGGGAATTCGTCACCGACCGCGAGAAGCAGATGGCGGTCGACGGCGGCACCGGTGAAGCGGAGGTCAAGCTGTCCGCCAAGGACATCGACGTCCTCAAGGCCATGGCCGAGCGTACCCAGTCGAATCCGGCCGTCGATCCGCCGACCGGGGCCGAACTGGGCATGGGCAACCAGACCACGGCCGACGGGCTGACCGTCAAGCCGGGCGCGATCCCCAGCCCGGGCGCCCCGAAATAAGGTCGCGGTACGCCTGTCACGATGCGAATGCCCGCAGGACGCGGCTTCGTATCGGCAGCCGGCGCCGCGCAGCCTCGTGCTGTGCGGCGCTGTTTTTCGTTTAGGATATTAATATGGAAACTCATGCGCATAAAGCCCGGCCCGCGGGCGGCATTGCACGCCTGTCGACCCCGCGCCGCGCGGTCGGCATGTTCATCTGCGTGCTCGGCTGCCTGCTAATCATCGCCGGCCTGGTCGACCAGATCGCGCATGCCTCCCCGAATTTGCGCGCCGCGCTGCTGGGCGGCGGTACCGCCGCTGCGGCAACCGCGCTCGGCACGCTGCCGATCCTGTTTTCCCAGAATTTCTCGAAACGCACCTACGACTGCTTTCTCGGGTTCGGCGCCGGCGTGATGCTCGGCGCGACCGCGTTCTCGCTGGTGATCCCGGCGCTGGCCGCCTCCAAGGCCGCCGGCGCCGGCAACTGGAGTGCGAGCCTGACGGTCGGTGCCGGCATCATGATCGGCGCCACCTTGCTGTTGCTGATGGGCCGCTTCATCAGCACCGATGGCATCCTCGACACCGAGGATGCGCGCCTGTCGCACTCGATGCGGCGTGCCTGGCTGTTCGTCTGGGCCGTCGCCCTGCACAACCTGCCGGAAGGCCTGGCGATCGGCGTCGCCTACGGCGGCATCGACCTGTCCAAGGCGAATTCGCTGGCGACCGGCATCTCGATCCAGGACGTGCCGGAGGGGCTGGTGGTGGCGCTGGCCCTGCGCACGGTCGGCTATGGCCGTGTGCTGTCGGCGGCGCTGGGCATGCTGTCGGGCGTGATCGAGCCGATCGCCGCGGCGGCCGGGGTGGCCGTCATCGGTGTCTCGGCGGGCCTGCTGCCGTTTGCGCTGGCGGCCGCCGCGGGCGCAATGCTGTTCGTGATCGTCAACGACGTGGTGCCGGAGTCGCAGGAAAACGGCAACGGCACCTGGGCCAGCGGGGCGCTGGTGTTCGGCTTCATCCTGATGACGGTGCTCGATACCGCGCTGGGCTAATGCAGACGGGGCGCTTGATATAGGCGCTTGATGTAGGGTGGACGGCTGGCCGTCCACCCTACGGCAGGCTCACACGTAGGCCAGCATTCGTCCACACGTAATCACCGCCACCCAGAACAGCAGCGAAAGCGCTGCGTTCACACGCGCCGCGACGGTCGGCGCGACGCTGCCGCGTGTGCGCCACCACGACCCGAGGTGAAAGGCCAGCGCATTCAGCCCGGCCGACGCCACCAGTCCCATCTTCAGCAGGAACACAGGATTGCGCAGCATGTCGGCCGCCTGCGCCGACATCAGCAGCAGCCCGCTCGGCACCATCAGCAGCAGGCCGCCAGCCGACCACGGCAACAGGTGGCGCGCCAGTTCGCGCGGCGGCAACGCGCGACCGAACCCGAGCACGCGCAGGTCGAACATCTCCACCGCGCCCACCAGCAGCACGAAGCCGACGATATGCACGGTCTCGACCGCCGGGTACAACCAGGCGTTGGTGCGCATGGCCTGGGCCGGGGCGGTCGCCGCGATCCATTCCGCCAGGCCGGCCAGGCCGGCCGGCGCCGCGCCCTCGAGCACGGTCAGCGCAGCTCGGTGGTCTTGCCGGCGATCGTGATGCGCTCGGCGCGCAATTCTTCGGGCTTGGTGCGGTGCGGATAGCCGTAGACGGTAGCGGCGGTGCCGGCGGCCAGCATGTCCTTGGCAAGACCGCGGTTCTCCATGCGGCCCGGGGGCGCCAGGACCACGTGCCAGGTCTTGCCCGCGGTCTTGAGCTCGACGAAACCGTGCGGCTGCTGGTAGCCCGAGGATTCGATGGTGCCCTTGAGCTCGAGCGGCTTCTTGTCGTCGTATTCGCTCCAGCCATGGTGGGCCCAGGCGGTGCCGGCCAGCAGGGTGGAGAGCAGGGCGGAGAGCAAAAACGGGCGTTTCATGGTGACTTCCGAGAGTGAGAATGCGGATCAGCCGGGCCGCCACAGGCGTCCGAGGACTTCCAGGCGGCTCGGCGCGGCGCGCAGGACCAGGACTTCGCCGGGCGCGACCGATTCGTCGACCAGGGCGCGGATATTGATGTCGTGCGTGACCAGCACGGTATTGGCGCCGGCTGGCGGCATCGCCAGACGCGCGCGCAGTGCGGCAGTCGCGGCGCGCACACGGCCGGCGTCCTGCTGGAACAGTGAATCGAGCAGCGGTTCGGGTTCGACCCGGCCGAAGGCGAGGCTGGCGGTGTCCAGGCAGCGGCACCAGCGGCTCGACCACACCCGGCCGACCGGGACGCCGTGGGCGCGCACCGCTGCGCCGAGCGCCTCGGCATCACGCCGGCCGCCGGCCGACAGGTTGCGCTGGGTACGGCACTGGGCCAGTTCGAAGCCGGACGGATCGCCGATGCCCGGGGCGGTGGCGGCATGCCGGACCAGCAGCAGGAGTCCGCCGCCCTGCAGGCGCTGCCAGAATTCCGGGGAGTCCCGTTGTGAAGCGGACGGTGAAGCTGACTGCGCAGCGAACCCGGCGCCGAAGGCGGGCAGCGCGGCGGGGAGAACCGAGGCAAGGCCGAGCATGAGAAGACGGCGACGCTGCATGGCGGCCTCCATCCATTGGATGACGCATTATCACTGCGCCGCCGTGGACGCAGCGCACGGCTGTGCAAAAAAAAGCCCCGGTATCGACCGGGGCACAAGCTCTGCTGATTCAGTGCCTGCTCAGTTCCTGATCAGTTCCTGATCTCCAGGGCACGGTTCAGGCTGAGCGCCGCCAGCGAGCCGACCGCACCCGACAGCAGGTACAGGCTGACGTAGCCGAGGCCGAAGTTGGCCGCCAGGCCCAGGGCGACCAGCGGGGCGAACGCTGCACCCACCAACCAGGCCAGGTCGGAGGTGAAGGCGGCGCCGGTATAGCGGTATTGCGGCAGGAAGTTCGAGGTGACGGCGCCGGCGGCCTGGCCATACGACAGGCCGAGCAGCAGGAAGCCGAGCAGGATGAAGGTGTTCTGGCCCGACACGCCGCCGTCGATCAGGGTCGGCACGAAGAACGAGAAGATCGCGATCAGGATCGCCAGCGTGCCGAGCGTGTTGCGGCGGCCGAACCGGTCGGCGATCAGGCCCGAGGCCAGCACGCCCAGGATGGCGACGCCCGCGCCCCAGATCTGGACCACCAGGAAGTCGGCCACCGAACGGGTGTCGTACAGCTGGATCCAGGACAGCGGGAACACGGTCACCAGGTGGAACAGCGCATAGCTGGCCAGGGCGGCGAGGGCGCCCAGGGCGATCGTGGTCCACTGCTTGCCGAAGACTTCACGCGCCGGCACGGCGTCGAGCTGGTGCTCGTCCAGCAGGTGCACGTACTCGTGGGTGGATACCAGGCGCAGGCGGGCGAACAGGGCGACCACGTTGATCGCGAAGGCGACGAAGAACGGGAAACGCCAGCCCCAGACCAGGAAATCGTCCTGCGACAACTGGCTCATCATGTAGGCGAAAATGCCGGCGGCGATGATGAAACCCACCGGTGCACCCAATTGCCCGAGCATGGCGTACCATCCGCGCTTGCCCTCGGGCGCATTCAGTGCGAGCAGCGAAGGCAGGCCGTCCCAGGACCCGCCGAGCGCGGCGCCCTGGGCGAAGCGCAGGACCGCCAGTGCGATGATCGACCATTCGCCCCAGCGTCCATAGGTCGGCAACGACGAAATGGCGACGGTGGCGGTGCCCAGCATGAACAGCGAGATGGTGAGCTTGACTTCGCGGCTGAAGTGGCGCTGGATGGCCATGAAGACCAGTGTGCCGATCGGACGCGCGATGTAGGCGAGCGAGAAGATGGCGAACGAGTACAGGGTGCCCTGCAGGCGGTCGGCGAACGGGAAGAACACCGCCGGGAATACCAGCACCGAGGCGATGGCGTAGACAAAGAAGTCGAAATACTCGGAGGCGCGTCCGATGACCACGCCGACGGCGATGTCACCCGGAGAGACGTGGCCGTCGCGAGCGTTGATGTTGCGTGCACCGCTTTGCGGGCTGGTAATGGGAGCGGCGCCTGCGTCGCCGTACGTCGTGTTCGTGCTCTGCATATTTCGTCTCCGGTTCGAAGTTCAGCTCATTGCACGTTTGGAACCGATTGGAAAGACTGCGACTGCCACGGGGGGTGGCGGGGTGGGACAAAACGTCCAATCGCCAAACGTGCTCCTTTGGCGTTACATTATCATGTTATCTTTCCCATGTAACGTAAAACACAAGCATGATTCCTAAAACCCTCCGTCGAGGACTGTTCCTCGCCCCGTTGGCTGCAGCGCTGCTTTCCGGCTGTAACACGGTGGTGCTGAATCCGTCCGGTGACATCGCTGCACAGCAGGCACAGCTCATCGTCGTTTCGGTGTTGTTGATGCTGTTGATTATCGTCCCGGTGATCTTCCTGATCGTCTACTTTGCCCGCAAGTACCGCGCGAGCAATACCGAGGCCGCCTACGAACCCGACTGGGATCACTCGACCAAGCTCGAACTGGTCATCTGGGGCGCGCCGCTCCTGATCGTCATCGTGCTGGGCCTGATCACCTGGATCACCACCCACAAGCTCGACCCCTACCGTCCGCTCGACCGCCTGGACGCCAGCCGTCCGATCCCGGCGTCGACCAAGCCGCTGGTGGTGCAGGTCGTCGCGATGGACTGGAAGTGGCTGTTCATCTATCCGGAGCAGGGCATCGCGACGGTGAACGAACTGGTGGTGCCGGTCGACGTGCCGGTGCGCTTCAAGATCAGCGCGACCTCGGTCATGAATGCGTTTTACGTTCCTGAACTGGCCGGCATGATCTACGCGATGCCGGGCATGGAGACCACGCTGAACGCCGTCCAGAACAAGCCGGTCACGTCCTTCGGCATCTCGTCGAACTACAGCGGCGCGGGCTATTCGGACATGAAGTTCGCCTACCGCGGCGTCGCCCAGGGCGATTTCGACGGCTGGGTGCAGTCGGTGAAAGCCGGCGGCGGCAACCTCGACCGCGCCAACTACGTGACGCTGGAAAAGCCGTCCATCAAGGATCCGGTGCGCCGCTACGCCGGCGTCGACGGCGACCTGTTCTATCGCGTCCTGAACCGCTGCGTCGCCGACGGCGTCGTCTGCATGGACAAGATGATGATGGACGATGCGCGCAAGTCGCATGAAATGGCCATGGCCCGCATGCCGCAAACCGCGGCTACCCGCCTGGCTCAGGCAAATGGCGAGGTCTGCACCACGCCCAACGAAACTGTGAAGAAGAAGTAATCACAATGAACGAGCAATTTGACTTAGCGAAGTTGATCTTCGGTCGGCTCAGCTGGGAAGCGATTCCCTACCATGAGCCGATCCTGATCAGTACCTTTATCGCGGTGATCCTGGGCGGCATCGTCGTCCTCGCCGCCATTACCAAGTTCAAACTTTGGGGCTATCTGTGGAAGGACTGGTTCACCAGTATCGACCACAAGAAGATCGGCATCATGTACATGATCCTCGGTCTCGTCATGTTCCTGCGCGGCTTCGCCGACGCCCTGATGATGCGCGCCCAGCAGGCGTTCTCGTTCGGCGATTCGCACGGCTTCCTGCCGCCGCATCACTACGACCAGGTCTTCACCGCCCACGGCGTGATCATGATCTTCTTCGTGGCGATGCCTATGATCACGGGCCTGATGAACTACATCGTGCCGCTGCAGATCGGTGCGCGCGACGTGGCCTTCCCGTTCCTGAACAACTTCTCGTTCTGGATGACCGCGATGGGCGCCGCCCTGGTGATGGCATCGCTGTTCGTCGGCGAATTCGCCCGCACCGGCTGGCTGGCCTTCCCGCCGCTGTCCGGTATCCTGGCGAGTCCGGATGTTGGGGTGGACTATTACATATGGTCGCTGCAGATCGCCGGTGTCGGCACGCTGCTGTCGGGCGTGAACCTGGTCGTCACCATCGTCAAGATGCGCGCGCCGGGCATGGGCCTGATGAAGATGCCGGTCTTCACCTGGACCGCACTGTGCACCAACATCCTGATCGTGATGGCCTTCCCGATCCTGACCGCCGTGCTGGCGATGCTGGGCCTGGACCGTCTGTTCGACACCCACTTCTTCACCAATGAACTGGGCGGCAACGCCATGATGTACGTGAACCTGATCTGGATCTGGGGCCACCCCGAGGTCTACATCCTGATTCTGCCGGCCTTCGGTATCTTCTCCGAAGTCGTCCCGACCTTCTGCAACAAGCGCCTGTTCGGCTACACCTCGATGGTGTACGCGACCACCGTCATCATGGTCCTGTCCTACCTCGTGTGGCTGCACCACTTCTTCACCATGGGCTCGGGCGCGAGCGTGAACTCGTTCTTCGGCATCACCACGATGATCATCTCGATCCCGACCGGTGCCAAGCTGTTCAACTGGCTGTTCACCATGTACAAGGGCCGCATCCGCTATGAACTGCCGATGATGTGGACCATCTCGTTCATGATCACCTTCACCATCGGCGGCATGACCGGCGTGATGCTGGCGGTGCCGGCAGCCGACTTCGTGCTGCACAACTCGCTGTTCCTGATCGCGCACTTCCACAACGTGATCATCGGTGGCGTGCTGTTCGGCCTGTTCGCCGGCGTGAACTACTGGTGGCCGAAGATGTTCGGCTTCAAGCTGGACAAGAAGTGGGGCGTGCGTTCCTTCTGGCTGTGGTCGATCGGTTTCTGGTTCGCCTTCATCCCGCCGTACATCCTGGGCTTCATGGGCGTGACCCGCCGCATGAGCCACTTCGACGACCCGTCGATCCACTGGCTGTTCCAGGTCTCGCTGTTCGGCACCCTGATGATCGCCGCCGGTATCGGCTGCATGCTGATGCAGTTCACCGTCTCGATCCTGAACCGCAAGGCACTGCGCGACGTGACCGGCGACCCGTGGAATGGCCGTACCCTGGAGTGGGCCACCTCGTCGCCGCCGCCTGACTACAACTTCGCCTTCACCCCGGTGGTGTATGACAACGACACCTTCGCCGACATGAAGAAGAACGGCTACCAGCGTCCGCTGAACGACTTCGTCGCGATCCACATGCCTAGCAATACCTGGGCGGGTTTCGTGATCGCCGTGCTGTCGGCCGGCGTTGGCTTCGGCATCATCTGGCACATGTGGCTGCTGGTGGGCGCATCGTTCATCGCGATGCTGGCCGCGATCATCTACCACACCTTTAACTACAAGCGCGACTTCTACATCCCCGCGGAAGAAGTGGCGCGTACGGAAGAAGCCCACACCCGACTGCTGAATGCCCATGTCTGATATCAAAGCAACCACTGCAGGCGCCGTCGGCGGCGCCGACGCAAGCTCGCGCTATTTCGTGCGCGAACACCATCCGGAACAGGGCACGCTGCTCGGTTTCTGGATCTACCTGATGAGCGACTGCCTGATCTTCGCCTGCCTGTTCGCGACCTATGCCGTCCTCGGCCGCAACTACGCAGGCGGCCCGTCGGGCGCCGAGATCTTCGACCTGCCGCTGGTGGCCCTGAACACGGGCTTCCTGCTGTTCTCGTCGATCACCTACGGTTTCGCCATGCTGGCCGCGGCCAAGAAGAACGTGGGCAAGACGCAGATCTGGCTGGGCATCACCGGCATCCTGGGTGCCTGCTTCCTGTACCTGGAACTGTACGAGTTCACGCACCTGATCCACGAAGGCTTCGGCCCGTGGCGTTCGGGCTTCCTGACCTCGTTCTTCGCGCTGGTCGGCACCCACGGCCTGCACGTGACCTTCGGTATCGTGTGGCTGATCACGTTGATGTTCCAGGTCGGCAAGCACGGCATCAACGGCGCCAACTACCGCCGCCTGACCTGCCTGTCGATGTTCTGGCACTTCCTGGACGTCATCTGGATCGGCGTGTTCACCTATGTTTACCTGATTGGAGTCCTGCCATGAGCGACCTGCACCACGCACACGGCCACGGCCACGACGGCCACCACGTCGATCATGACGAACACCTGCATGCCCACGGCAGCCTGAAGGATTACGGGATCGGCTTCATCCTGTCGGTGATCCTGACCGCGATCCCGTTTTGGCTGGTGATGACCCACCAGCTGCAGCCGGGCACGACCAAGTACGTGATCCTCGCGTTCGCGGCCGTCCAGGTCGTCGTGCACATGATCTACTTCCTGCACATGAACACCAAGTCGGAAGGCGGCTGGAACTTCATGGCGATGCTGCTCACCATTATCCTGCTGGCGATCGTGATGGTCGGTTCGATCTGGGTCATGATGCACATGAACGCCAACATGATGCCGCACATGAGCAACGACGGATCCGCCGTGCACGACATGCAGTAAGCAGCATCGATGCGAGAGAGCGATCAAGCAGCGGCACCTGGCTCCGCCGGCAAGCGGTTCAACCCCTTCCTGGCAGTCCTTGCGCTGCTGTTGATCGTGATTTTCGCGGGGCTCGGCACCTGGCAGGTCTACCGCCTGCAATGGAAACTGGACCTCATCGCACGCGTGGAAGCACGCGTGCACGCCGCCCCGGCCGCGCCGCCTCCCCCGGCGCGCTGGGCCGGCATCACCGCCGCCAGCGACGAATACCGTCGCACCGTCTTGCGCGGCACCTATCTGTACGACCTTACCACCCCCGTCCAGGCGCTCACCGAGCAGGGCAGCGGCTATTGGCTGCTGACGCCGATGTGCACCAGTGACGGCCAGATTATCATCGTCAACCGCGGCTTCATCCCGTCCGACCTGGGCGCGCCGACGCGCTACGCGCCACATGAAGCCGGCCCGGCGCCCTGCGCTGCAACAACCGCCATCGCGGCCACGACGATTACCGGCCTGCTGCGCATCGGCGAGCAGGGCGGCGCTTTCACCCGCAACAACGACCCCACCGCCAACCGCTGGTTCGTGCGCGACATCCGCGCGATCGCGGCCGCGCGCGGCGTCCCGCAGGCGGCGCCGTTCTTCGTCGACGCCGGCGCCAACCAGAACCCGCCCGATTCGCCCGACCGCCCGGTCGGCGGTCTCACCGTCGTGAATTTCCCGAACAGCCACCTGGTCTATGCGATCACTTGGTATGCTCTTGCCTTGATGGTCGGCGGTGCGTGGTGGTGGGCCATGCGCGCCGGCTCGGCCGCATTCGAGAAAGAGGCAAGGGCAAACGACGATGAGCGCATCGACTGACGGCAAACCGATAGCGGCCGCGCTGCGGCGCGCGCACTCCGCTGCCGACGTCGAATACGCGGCCGGCCACAAGAACATGCTGCAGCTGATCGAGCTGCGCTGGATTGCCGTCATCGGCCAGGTCACCACCATCGCCGCCGCCATCCTGGTGTTTGGCGTCCAGCTGCCGCTGGTGCAGATGCTGGAAGTGCTGGCGTGCCTGATCGCCTTCAACGTCGCCAGCCACCTACGCTGGCACGAACACCGCCCGGTCAACAACAACGAACTGTTCCTTGCGCTGCTGGTCGACGTCGCCAGCCTGACCATCCAGCTCTACCTGTCGGGCGGCACCACCAATCCGTTTGCGTTCCTGTACCTGCTGCAGGTGATCCTGTCGGCGGTGCTGCTGGAAGCGTGGTCGACCTGGACCATCGTCGGCATCACGCTGGCCTGCCTGGCGGGCCTCTCGATCTTCGCCCAGCCGCTGCCGCTGCCGTTCGACCACGCGCGCGGCATCGCCAGCCTGTATGTGCAGGGCATGCTGATCTGCTTCGTGCTGAACGCCGCGCTGCTGGTGGTCTTCATCTCGCGCATCTCGACCACGCTGCGGGTGAAGGCGGCGCAGCTGGCCGACCTGCGGCAGCGCGCCGCCGAGGAAGAGCACATCGTGCGCATGGGCCTGCTGGCCTCGGGCGCGGCCCACGAGCTCGGCACGCCGCTGGCGACCGTGTCCGTGATCCTGGGCGACTGGAAACGGATGCCCGAGTTCAAGCGCAGCCCGGAACTGCTGGAAGAGCTGAACGAAATGCAGACCCAGCTCAAGCGCTGCAAGTCGATCGTCACCAGCATCCTGCTGTCGGCCGGCGAAACGCGCGGCGAGTCGGCGGTCAGGACCACCATCCGCAGCTTCCTCGACGAGCTGGTCGACGAGTGGCAGGACAGCCGCCCGGTGCGCGATTTCGCCTACGACAACCACATCGAGGACGACCTGCCGGTGGCCTTCGATTCGGCCCTCAAGCAAATGATCGACAACGTGCTCGACAACGCACTCGAAGCTTCGCCCGACTGGGTCAGCCTGGAAGCGGGCGTCGACGACGGCACCCTGACCCTGACCGTGCGCGACCGCGGCCCCGGCTTCGCGCCCAGCATGCTGGCCCAGTTCGGCAAACCCTACCAGTCCAGCAAGGGCCGTCCCGGCGGCGGCCTCGGCCTGTTCCTGGCCGTGAGCGTGGCGCGCACGCTGGGCGGCTTCGTCGCCGCCACCAACCGTCCCGAGGGTGGCGCCGAGGTCAGGCTGACCCTGCCGCTGTCGGCGATTGCCCTGGACAAGAAACCAGACCATGTCCAACACTGATACCGACCCCGATACCGATAGCGCCTTCGATGGCGAGCGCCTGCTCCTGATCATCGAAGACGATGATGCCTTCGCCCGCACCCTCGGCCGCTCGTTCGAGCGGCGCGGTTATAAAGTGCTGCTGGCCCCCGGCCTCGAAGAAGCCACCGAGCTGCTGCAGCGGCATTCGCCCGGCTATGCCGTGGTCGACCTCAAGCTGAAGGGCAACAGCTCGGGCCTGGCCTGCGTGCAGATGCTGCACCAGCACGACCCGGAGATGCTGATCGTGGTCCTGACCGGCTTTGCCAGCATCGGCACCGCGGTCGAGGCGATCAAGCTGGGCGCCTGCCAGTACCTGGCCAAGCCATCCAACACCGACGACATCGAAGCCGCATTCGACCATGTGGCCGGCAACGTCGAAGTGGAGCTGACCAACCGCTCGACCTCGATCAAGACGCTGGAGTGGGAGCGCATCCACGAGGTGCTGGCCGAGACCGATTTCAATATCTCGGAAGCGGCGCGGCGGCTGGGGATGCATCGGCGGACGCTGGCGCGCAAGCTGGAAAAGCAGCGGGTCAAGTAATTCTCTGAGTCGGCAGTGATAACTCGTCGCCCCTGCGAAGGCAGGGGTCCAAGTTGCCGGCGTCACGTTAGCGCCTATAACTTGGGCCCCTGCCTGCGCAGGGGCGACGGGCTATTTCGACGGTTCCCTCGTCAGCAGCTTCGTTTGGCATCCCTCAAATACCCGGCACCTCTATGCAAGCAGACTCGGCTATCGCGTACACGTTTAGCCGGACGCAAGACATTTTTCCAGTAGGCACAACCGGACTGTGTGCGCCTTTTCCATCACAACCCAACGAGGTGATGCATGGCCACGCACGAGCACGACCCCAACGACCCCGCGTTCGCTCCCAACGGCCCGTTTGACGGCGCCGGATCCATCCTCGGTACCGTCGGCGGTCCGTCCGACCCGAACCCGCCGGAAAGCCTGGGTACCGACACGCCGGAGAGCGAGCGGCTGCTGGAAAAGGTCAGCGAAGACAAGGAACTCGCCGCCGACCGTCCCTACAACGCGACCAAGGGCCTCGAATACGGCCTGGCCGCCTACGCCGCCCACCGCGGCGAAGTGTTCGTGCCGGACACGCCGCTGGCCACCGCCAGCACGACCACAGAAGACATCGCCTCGCGCAAGACCGGCGACGGCCAGCCCGACATCGGCGAGAATCCGCTCAACGGCCCGCTCGACCGCGTCCGCGTCGACGATACCAAGCGCGAACTCACGACCAACCAGGGCGTCAAGGTCGCCGACAACCAGGATTCGCTGAAGATCGGCCTGCGCGGCCCGACCGCGATGGAAGACTTCATCTTTCGCGAGAGGATCACCCACTTCGACCACGAGCGCATTCCCGAACGGGTGGTGCATGCGCGCGGCTCGGGCGCCCACGGCTACTTCGAGAACTATGGCGACCTGTCCGGCCTCACGCGGGCGGCGCTGTTCTCCAAGCCAGGCAAGCGCACCCCGGTGTTCGTACGCTTTTCCACCGTCGCCGGCTCGCGCGGTTCGGCCGACACCGTGCGCGACGTGCGCGGTTTCGCCACCAAGTTCTATACCGAGGAAGGCGTGTTCGACCTGGTCGGCAACAACATCCCGGTGTTCTTCATACAGGACGCGATGAAGTTCCCGGACATCATCCACGCGGTCAAGCCGGAGCCGCACAACGAGATCCCGCAAGCCTCGAGCGCGCACGACACCTTCTACGATTTCGCCGGGCTGTCGCCCGAGATCTTCCACATGCTGCTGTGGGTTAACTCGGATCGCGCGATCCCGCGCAGCTACCGTACCATGCAGGGCTTCGGGGTACACACCTTCCGCCTGGTGAATGCGCAAGGCGAGTCGCACTTCGTGAAGTTCCACTGGACCCCGCTGCAAGGCACCCATTCGCTGGTGTGGGACGAAGCGGTGAAACTGGCCGGGGCCGACCCCGACTTCCACCGGCGCGACCTGTGGGAAGCGATCGAGGCCGGCCAGTTCCCCGAGTATGAACTCGGGCTGCAGATTTTCACCGAACAGCAGGCGGCCGACTTCAAGGTATTCGACGTGCTCGATCCGACCAAGCTGGTGCCCGAGGAACTGGTGCCGCTGCGCCCGGTCGGCAAGCTGGTCCTGAACCGCAACCCGGACAACTTCTTCGCCGAGACCGAGCAGGTGGCGTTTTGCACCGCCCACCTGGTGCCGGGCCTCGACTTCACCAACGACCCGCTGATGCAGGGGCGCATCCACTCGTATGTCGACACCCAGCTGACGCGCCTGGGCGGGCCGAACTTCCACGAGATCCCGATCAACAGCCCGGTCGCCCAGGTCCACAACAACCAGCGCGACGGCTTTCACCGCCAGGCCATCAACCGCGGCCGCGTGGCCTACGAGCCGAATTCGCTGGCCGGCGGCTGCCCGTTCCAGGCCGGCCAGCGCGGCTTCGTCAGCTACGCCGAGCACATCGATGCCAGCAAGGTGCGCGGCAAGCCGGAACTGTTCGCCGAACACTACGGCCAGGCGCGCCTGTTCTGGAAGAGCCAGACGCCGGTCGAACAGAAGCACATCGTCGACGCCTTCCGCTTCGAATTAACCAGAGTTCAGACGCTGGCCATCCGCGCCCGCATCGTCGCCGGCCTGGCCAATGTCGATGGGGGCCTGGCGCGCGCCGTGGCCGACGGCCTCGGCATCCCGGTGCCGCCGCGGCTGCCGCGCGTAAACGACACCCCGATTCCGGACTACCCGCCGTCGCCGTCGCTGTCGCTGCTGGCCCATCCCGGCAAGACCGGCATCCGCACGCGCCGCATCGCGATCGTGGCCGGCGACGGCGTCGATGCCGCCGCCGTGCGCCGCCTGTACGCCTTTTTGCTGGAAGAGGGCGCCCAGCCGCGCATCGTCGGCCTGCGCCTGGGCGAACTGAAAGCCGTCAACGACAAGCCGCTCGACGTCGAGGTGACGGTCGAGACCACGCCCTCGGTGATGTACGACGCGGTAGTGGTGGCGCCCGGCGAAGGGTCGGCGGCGGCGCTGGCGCGCGACGGCCGCGTCCTCGACTTCGTGCGCGACGCCTACCGCCACGACAAGGCCTTCCTGATCCTGGGGGCAGGGCGGCAGCTGGTGGTTGCGGCCGGCATTCCGGCGGCGCTGCCGGGCGGCGAACCGGATCCGGGGCTGATCGTGGCCGACCCGGCGCAGCTGCCGGCGGCGCTGCGGGCCTTCGCCAGGTCGGTGGCGCAGTACAAGGTGTATGCGCGCGAGACCGACACGCCGCGGGTGTGACTGGAATGAAGCCGGGTCAGGGCAGCCGTCGCACGCTGTCGTGGCCCGGTGCTGCATCCTCGTGGAACAGGTCGGCCAGGTAGTCGGCCAGATCGTCTGCGGCGACGTCGCCCGGCAGGACGAAATCGGCCGGGCGCCGCTTGCCGTCGGCACCCAGGTAAAACGCCTGCCAGGCGCCAGGACGCCCGGTCACGGCAACCAGCCTGCGGAATACCTTGAACCTGAACTCGTTCATGCCGGCACCGGCGGCGTGAGCGGGGCCGCCAGGCTGCGGCGCCGCCCGGCGCGCGCCAGCACCGCGTTCAGCGTATCGAGGCTGACCGGCTTCGCCAGCAGCGCGTCGAACCCGGCCGCCAGCGCGGCGTCGCGGTCCTTGTCCTGGGCATAGCCGGTGACGGCGATCAGCACCGGACGCGCAGCGCCGCCGCCGTGCAGGGTACGCGCGAGCTCGAAACCGTTCATGTCGGGCAGGCCGATGTCGAGCAGGCAGACATCGGGCGCAAAAGCCGGAAAGCCGGCGAGGGCGGCGCCGGCCGAGTGGGCGACCGTGACCGTATGACCGTTGGCCTCGAGGAACAGGGCCAGCGTCACCGCCGCGTCCTGGTTATCGTCGACGATGCCGACGCGCAGCGCCGGCGCCTGCCGCTCGCCCGCTCCGCCACGCTGGTCTTCACACCGCGGCGTCGAGCGCGCCGCGAGCGGCAGCGTCATGTGGAAGGTGCTGCCCATGCCGGTACCGCCGCTTTCGGCGCTGACGCTGCCGCCATGCAGCTGGACCAGGCTCTTCACCAGCGCGAGGCCGATGCCGAGCCCACCCTGGCTGCGGTCGAGCCCCTGCGCGCCCTGCGAAAACAGCTCGAAGGCGTGGCCGATCAGTTCCGGCGTCATGCCGATGCCGTTGTCGCGAACCGTGAGCGCCACGGTGTCAGCCCCAGTATCGGGCCCGATATCGAGCGCGACGTCGATCCGGCCGCCGTCCGGCGTGTACTTGGCGGCGTTGCTGAGCATGTTGGCCACCACCTGCACCAGGCGCTTGCAGTCGCCGCTGACGATCGCCTGGCCCGGCGCCAGCCGCAGGTCCAGCGTGTGGCCGTGGCGCTCGACCAGGGGACGCACCTGTTCGACGGCATCGGCGACCACGTCCCTGATGTCGAGCTCGACCAGCTCGAGTTCGACCTTGCCGCGGGTGACGCGCGAGACGTCGAGCAGGTCGTCGATCAGCGATGTCATGTGGCTGGCCTGGCGCGAGATGATCGCGCTGGCGCGCCTGACCATGGCTTCGTCGAACTTGAAGTTTGTCAGGATGGCGGCCGCCGAGGTGATCGGCGCCAGCGGATTGCGCAGTTCGTGCGCGAGCATGGCGAGGAACTCGTCCTTCTTGCGGTCGGCCTGGCGCAGCGCTTCCTGGGCCGCCGCCTGTTGCGCAATCAAGGCCTGCTGGTCGACCAGCGCCTTGCGCAATTCGATCTGGCTCATGACCTGCTGGGCGAGCGTGGCCAGCGCGAATTCCTGTTGCGCGGTCAGCCCCTGCGGCCGTGGGGCTGTGTCCAGTACGCACAGCGTGCCCAGGGGGACGCCATCGCGCGTTTTCAGTACCTGGCCGGCGTAGAAACGCAAGCCGGGGGTGCCGCTCACCAGCGGATTGCAGCTGAAGCGCGGGTCTTCCAGGGTGTCGGGCACCACCATCCGCGACTCTTCCAACAGAGCGAACTTGCAGATCGAGTCGTCGAGCGGCATTTCACGGACGCCGAGCCCGATCTCCGACTTGAACCACTGGCGGCCGCGGGCAAGCAGGTTTACCACCGCGATCGGGGCGTCGAGCAGCTGGCTCACCAGCTTCACCACGTCGTCGAAGGCTTTCTCGGGTGGCGTGTCGAGGATGCCATATGACTCGAGGACGGCAAGGCGGGTGTCGTCCGCGAGCAGGGCAGTCGGTTCCATAGGAATTGCACAGGTAATGAAAGCGAAATTCTATCAAGCATCGTCAAATTGCACAAAACGCATGCCCCCAGGCGTGCGGCACCTATCAGCCGACCTATCAGCCTGCTCGGTTTTCAAAAATTCAATTGTCCGCTAGCATAGGCAGATCATAGCGTTACATAATTACATAACATCAAGGAGACGTATGAGTACCACCGAGATCTTCCTGCTGGCGATGCTGCTGATCTTCAGCCTGCCGTATCTGGTGTGGCGGTTCGGCCGCACCGATTATGTTGCGCCGCTCGCCATCGTCCAGATCATCGGCGGCATCGTGCTCGGCCCCGGTGTGGCCGGCGCGATGTTTCCCGAATATCACAAGTTCGTGTTCAACCCGGACGTCATGAAAACCCTGAACGGCATCGCCCAATGGGGCGTGATGCTGTTCGTGATGCTGGCCGGTATCGAGCTCGACCTCAAGAAGGTGTGGACCTACCGCCGCGAGAGCGTCACCACCGCCGGCCTGTCGCTCGGCATGCCGCTGCTGCTCGGCTGCGGGGCGGCGCTGCTGCTGGTCGCCTATCCGGGCTGGATGGGGCCCAAGGCCCAAGTCTGGCAATTCACCCTGGGAACCGGCATGGCCTGCGCCGTCACCGCGCTGCCGGTGCTGGTACTGCTGATGGAAAAGCTCGACATCCTGCGCCAGCCGATGGGCCAGCGCATCCTGCGCTACGCCAGCCTCGACGACGTCGCCATCTGGGGCGTGCTGGCCCTGATCATGCTCGACTGGGAACGCGTCGGCCGCCAGCTCGGCTTCCTGGCCGGCTTCGCGCTGCTGACGCTGGTGTTCCGGCGCCTGATGGCGCGCCTGCCGCAACCCGACCGCTGGTATGTGGCCATGATCTGGCTGATCGCCTGCGGCTTCGGCGCCGACTGGGCCGGCCTGCACTTCATGGTCGGCGCCTTCCTGGCCGGCGTGGTGATGGACGCCGACTGGTTCGGCCAGGACAAGCTGGATGCGCTGTTCAAGAACGTACTGCTGGTGCTGATGCCGGTGTTCTTCCTGAGTACCGGCCTGCGCACCAAATGGGACATGGGCGGCTATGCCGTGTTCTTCGTCGGCGGCCTGCTGCTGTTCGCCTCGGTCGGCGGCAAGCTGGCCGGTGCGCACATTGCCGGCCGCATGCTGAAGTGGAAGCGCGGCGAAGCCTCGATCATCGGCTGGCTGCTGCAAACCAAGGGTTTGATCGAAATCATCTTTGCCAACATCCTGCTCGACAAGGGCATTATCACCAGCGAGACTTTCACGGCGCTGCTGCTGATGGCCGTGGGCAGCACGATGTTGACAGTGCCGGTCGTGCATCCGAAACTGAACCGGGCACAGCATCGCGGACTGGTGGAGCAGGCCAGCTCTTGAACGGCATTCTCGAATAGCGGAGGCGGATCATGGCGCGAAGCGGACTCACGAAGGCACAGGTCAGGTCGGTACGCGACCGCATGCTGGCGGACGGCAAGTATCCGTCGGTCGATGCGGTGCGCCATGCGCTAGGCGACAGCGGCTCCAAGTCGACCATCCACAAATACCTGCGCGAATTGCGCGACGAGGATCCGGACGTCGGCCTGCAGCGCGACGATACTGAGGAGGCGCTGCGCGCCGTGGTCGGCCAGCTGGCGGAGCGCCTGCACGCCAATGCCGATGCGCGCATCAAGGCACGCATCGCGGCGCTGCAGGCGGCGCACGACGACGTACTGCATCAGAAAGAGGAGGAACTGGCCGCTTTACGGGCCACGGTGGCGGCACTGAGCGCGCGCGTGACCCAGCTGGAAACACGCCGCGCCGGCGACAGTCCAGGCGACGAGCCCGACGACGAGCGCTACGCCCTGGCGCGCGGCTGGCGCACGCCGCGGCCGGACCAGGCGCATGCCGGCTTCGGCCGCTTCGACAGCGGCCTGCTGTCCTCGCGCTCGGGGCCTGGCGCCAGTTCGCCGTTCGACATGATCCGTACCGTGGCCCGGTCCTGACGCCGGCTCCCGAAAGGCGTGACGAGTCTTGTAAGCGGATAAACGTCGTCCCCGCGGAGGCGGGGAGCCGAGTTTGTCGAGCAGTCGTAACGCACGCAGAACTTGGATCCCCGCCTTCGCGGGGACGACGGGATTAACGCTAACTTATCTCGACCTATCCAAGCGAGATTACCAGCTGTAGCCAGCCTTGGCGTACAGGAAGCGCCCGTTGAACCCGTTCGGCGCCCAGATGCTGTACGGCTGCGTGCCATTCACGTTCAGGTTGCCGGCCGAGGTTACCTGCGCCGGGTAGCGGTTGGTCAGATTGTCGATACCCAGAGTCACGCGCCAGTTGCTGGCCACGCGCACGCTGGCCGAGACGTCCAGCACCCACTGCGGGTCGTAGTTCTGGTCCAGCGCCGGGTCGTTCTGCGGCACCGTGAACTTGCCGTAACGGGTCAGGTTGGCGCGGCCGCTCCAGACGCCGCGGGTGTAGTCGCCGGACAGGGTCAGCTTGTCCTTCGGCGAGCCGACGGTCAGGCGGTTGATCGACTGGCGGTCGACCAGGGTCAGGTTGTTGGCAGCCAGGATCGCCGGGTTGGCGGCCACCTTGCGCACTTCGTTGTCGTTGTGGTTGTAGGCCAGCGTGAAGTCGGCGCGCGCGCCCTGCTGCAGCGGCAGGCGGTAGGTGCTGACCACGTCCACGCCCTTGGTGCGGGTGTCGACGGCGTTGGTGAAGTAGCGCGCCGCGCCGACGAAGATGCCCTGGTTGCGCAGCGCGGTGTTCAGCGCCGGGGCATTGGCCAGCTGCAGGTTCGACGAGAACACGATGCGGTCGTCGATGTCGATGCGGTACAGGTCGACGGTGGTGGTCCAGTTGCGGATCGGCTGCCACTGCGCGCCGATGCTCAGGTTGCGGGCGCGTTCCGGCTTCAGGGCCTGGGCGCCGAGGGCGCCGGCGGCGACGCTGTTGACCGGGAAGGTGCCGGTCTCGATCGGGGTGTTGACGCCGTTCACCACCAGGAAGTTGGTGGTGGTGATGGTGTAGTACTCCTGTGCCAGCGAAGGCGCGCGGAAGCCGTTCGACACCGTGCCGCGCAGCGCGAACTGCGGCGTGAAGGCGTAGCGCAGCGACCCTTTGCCAGAGGTGGTGTTGCCGAAATCGCTGTAGCGCTCGTGGCGCACCGCCAGCGAGCCGGACAGGTCCTTCAGGATGTCGCCTTCCAGGTTCAGGTACAGCGACTGGTTGTTGCGGCTGTTCTTGCCGGCGTTTTCCGGACGGAAGCCGGAGAAGCCCTGGGAACCGCTGCCGAAGTAGGAATTCGGTTCGCCGGCGCCGATCTCGTAGGACTCGTAGCGGGCTTCCGCGCCGAGTGCCACGGTCAGCGGACCGGCCATCCACGACACGGGAATATCGCGCGCGACGTCGAGGTTGGCCAGTTCCTGGGTCGAGGTCAGCTTGCCGGCGTAGAAGCTGGTCGGGCTGGCGTTGCCCAGGGCGTAGTTGGCGGTGTTGTCGATGTCGAGATTGAAGCGGTTGCGGCCGTAGTTCAGGCTCGCATCCCAACGCCAGCCGGCCAGTTCGCCGCGCAGGCCGGTGACCAGCGAGCTGTCGGTCGACTTGCTGTCCTGCAGCGGCAGGAAGCCTTCCGGATACAGCTGGCGCACCGCCGATGCGGCGGTGACGGTGCGGTAGGTCGCCGCGGCCGAGGTCTTGCGCTCGCCGTAGTTGGCGAAGGCGTACCAGTCGATGTTGTCGTTGATGCTGTACTGGCTGTTCAGGAACAGGGTCTTCGGCTTGCTGTCCGGATCGCCGTAGCGCTGGTTGACGAAGCCCTGGCGCGGGCCGGCGGCCGGACGCGGGTCGACGCCGGCGCGGTTGGTCGCCAGGCGGTTGGCCGCTTCCACCGAGACACGGGCCCAGCCCTTGTCGCCGAGCTTGAAGCCGGTCGAGCCACGCACCGTGGTCTGGTCGCCGTCGCCCTTGTCGTAGACGCCGTACATGGCTTCGACGTCGCCGCCGTCGGCGCCGCGCTTCAGGATGATGTTGACGACGCCGGCGATCGCGTCCGAGCCGTACTGGGCGGCGGCGCCGTCGCGCAGCACTTCGATGTGGTCGATCGCGGCCAGCGGGATCGCGTTCAGGTCGACCGGGGCCGAGCCGCGGCCGAGGGTACCGTTGACGTTGACCACGGCCGAGGTGTGGCGGCGCTTGCCGTTGACCAGGACCAGGGTCTGGTCCGGCGACAGGCCGCGCAGCTGGGCCGGGCGCACGGCGTCGCTGGCGTCGGCGCCGGTCGGGCGCGCGAAGTTCATCGACGGCAGCAGGCGCGACAGCACGGTGGCCAGCTCGCCCGAGCCGGTGCTCAGCAGGTCCTTGCTGGAGATGACGTCGACCGGGGATTCGGTATCCAGGCTGCGGCGGTTCAGCGAGCGGGTGCCGGTGACGACCACGGTGTTGGCCGGGGTGTCGGCGCCTGCGGCAGGCTGGGCGGCCGAAGTGGTCTGGGCCTGGGCGGCCGGGAAGCTGGCGGCGACGAGCGTCAGGGCGAGCAGCCCACGTGAGCGATTCGGCGAGGGATTGGTCTTGTTATGTTTGGTGCTCATATATATTAGGAAGGATGTGGCGACGGCACTGCGGCCGTCGAGGGGGCGCAAGCTTAGCAGTTGGTCAAACTCTTCGCCAATACCGATTACGCCTATGCTTATATGCCGAAAGATTATGTACTTTGGGTAGATGCGGGGACGCCACGTTGAATGTGGTAAATTCGCAATTTTGAACAAGGCTGGCCCATGCCCGTTTTCCGCTCAGTGTCTCTTGCAAGCCTGCTCGCCATCCTCGGCGGCTGCGCCAGCATCCCGCCGTCCCATCCGCCCGAAGCCGCCTTCGTGATCGTCGGCGAAGACGGCGCCGCGATCGCCCGTGCCATCACCACCGCCCGATCCTGTCCCACCATCGAGATCGACGGCAAGGCCGCGCCGATGGCGGTGCGCGCACCCTGGGGCGCGATTCCGCTGCGCGCCGGCGACGACGGCAAGCCGCGGCAGGGTCCGGACTCGACAGCCGTGCTGTCCTGCGAGACGGCGCTGCCCGCGGGCGCAACCCGCGTAGCGATCGCCAGGCAGGCGCTGCCGCTGCCAAAGGCCGCGCCGCGCCGCATCGTGGTGATCGGCGACACCGGCTGCCGCCTGAAGAACAAGGAATACCAGGCCTGCAACGACCCCGAGGCTTTTCCATTTGCGCGCGTGGCCGCCAGCGCCGCCGCCTGGAAGCCGGACCTGGTCGTGCACGTGGGCGACTTCCACTACCGTGAAGCGCCGTGCCCGGCCGACCGGCCCGGCTGCGCCGGTTCGCCGTGGGGGTATGGCTGGGATGCGTGGAGAGCCGACTTTTTCGCGCCGGGCAAGGCGCTGCTGGATGCCGCACCGTGGATCATGGCGCGCGGCAACCATGAAACCTGCGTGCGCGGCGGCCAAGGATGGTGGCGTTTCCTCGACCCGCATCCGATGAACGGCCGCAGCTGCGACGATCCGGCCCAGGATGCCGTGGCCGACTACGCCGACCCTTACGCGGTGCCGATCGGCGCCGACGCCCAGTTCCTGGTGTTCGACAGTGCGAACACCTCGTACAAGGGCTTCAAGGCGGGCGACGCACGGCTGGACAAGTATGCCGACACCTGGCGCAAGATCGAGGCGCTGTCGAAGCGTGCCCGCCACAGCATCGCGGTCGACCACCATCCGCTCTACAACTTCGGCGCCGAACGCAATGCCGACACCGGCGCCGTCAAGCTGTTCGGCGGCGACGCCGGCCTGATCCAGGTCTTCGGCCCGTTCACGCCGCGCCTGCTGCCGGCCGGCGTCGACGTGCTGCTGTCGGGCCACGTGCACCTGTGGGAACAGACCAGCTTCGCGACCGACCATCCGACCCAGTTCGTGGCCGGTTTCGCCGGCACCGCCGAAGACATCGTGCCGCTGCCGGCCACCATTCCGGACATGCTGCCGGCGCCGGGCGCGCGCGTCGATGCGATGAGTTCCTGGATCGACGGCTTCGGCTTCATGACCATGGAACGGACCGGGACCGACACCTGGCACGTGGTCGTGCATGACCGGGATGGGAACGAGAAGACGACTTGCGAGATCCGTGGCAGCAAGTCGAAGTGCGCGGTGGAGCAGGTGCACTGACATACATTTCATCAAATGTACTTGCCTTAAGCACAGCATCCATGTCATCATAGAAGCGTGAGCAGGGCAGCATGACGCCGCCGTTGCGATCAGCGATGAGGATACGATGTATCTTTTGGCTCCCGGTCCTCCCGGGAGCCTTTTTTTTCCGATTAATCCAGGGTAACCGCGTCAGAGCTGGGCCAGCGGCACCTTGCCGACCGACTCGTCGGCTTCGAGCAGGGCGATCAGCTTGCCGAGGTCCTGTTCGAGGCGGGCCAGGGTGGCTTCGTCGAGGCTCGAGAGGGCGTCCGGCAGCACGCCGGCGAAGGGCATCGGGGCGCTGCGCAACACTTCCTGGCCGGGTGGCAGGATACGTAGCGACACGCTGCGGCGGTCCATGCCTTCGCGCGCGGCGACGGCCAGGCCGCGCTCGCAGAGCGCCTTGATCAGGTTGCTGGCGGTGGACTGGTGGATGTCGAGCTCGCGCGCGAGTTCGGTCACGCCGATCCCGGGCCGGCGCTCGATCACGGACAGCGCCCACAATTGGGCGCCGCCGACGCCGGCCTCGCGCTCCACCTGGCGGAAGTGGGTTTTGACGGAATTGAAGACGATACGGAACTGGCGCAGCACGCGTGTGGTCGACGCCGGCTCCGCAGCCTGAATGGGATCTGAAGATGGGGACATGGCAGGATGATAGCGGAAAACCGGCAACCGAAGATGCCGGACGCATGAATTCGCCCGGCGAGTGGGACGACGCGCTGCGGCGCGAACTGGCCGACTGGCGTGTCTGGGCGGTGCGCGGCCTGGTGGTCGCGCTGGCGGTGCTGGCCGGACTCACCATCGTCGGCTTTACCTGGCTGGCCGAGACCGCCAGCGCCCAGTTCGCCGTCCTGCGCCGGCAGGCGGCCTGGGCACCGCTGCTGTGGACCCCGCTGTGCGCGGCCGCGGTGGTCTGGCTGACGCGCCGCTTCGCCCCCGGCGCGGCCGGCTCCGGCATCCCGCAGGTGATGGCCACGCTCGAGCCGCGCGTCGGCGAGGCCGAGCGCGGGCTGTTCGTCTCGCTGCGGCTGAGCGTCGCCAAGATCCTGCTGACCACCGGCGGCCTGCTGGGCGGGCTGTCGCTCGGGCGCGAAGGCCCGTCGGTGCAGATCGCGGCCGGCATCATGCTGCAGGCGCGCCGCTTCATGCCCGCCAACATGCCGCCCGGCGCGGCGGTCGGCGTGCACGGCCTGCTGGTGGCGGGCGGCGCCGCCGGCATCGCCGCCGCCTTCAATACGCCGCTGGGCGGGGTCATGTTCGCGATCGAGGAGCTGGCGCGCGCGCCCGAACAGAGGAGCAGCGGCCTGATCATCGCCGCCATCGTGCTGGCCGGCCTGGTGGCGGTGTCGGCGCACGGCAACGGCGCCTATTTCGGCGTCATCCACGCATCCTCGATCGGTCTTGGCCTGCTGTGGCCGGGCCTGCTGCTGGCGGTCGTGGCCGGGATCGCCGGCGGCCTGTTCTCGCGGCTGCTGATCGCCTCGCTATCGGGCCAGGGCCAGGACCGCTTTTCGCGCTTCCGCGCGCGCCGTCCGGTATGGTTCGCGGCCGGCTGCGGGCTGGCGGTGGCCGTGATCGGCCTGGTCACCGGCGGCGCCGCCTTCGGCTCCGGCTACGGCACCACGCGCGCCATGGTCGAGGGCAGCGGCACGATGCCGGCGGCCTACGCGCTGTTCAAGTTCCTGGCGACCTGGCTGACCACCTGGTCCGGCGTCCCGGCCGGCATCTTCGCGCCTTCGCTGGCGATCGGCGCCGCGCTCGGCAACGACATCGCGCTGCTGCTGTACCACGCCCAGGTGCCGGCGCTGATAGCGCTCGGCATGGTCGGCTTCCTGGCCGCCGCCACGCAGGCGCCCCTGACCGCCTTCATCATCGTGATGGAGATGGTCGACGGCCATGCGATGGTACTCAGCCTGATGGCATGCGCGCTGGTGTCGTTCGTGGTCGCGCGCGCGATCAGCCCGCCGCTGTATCCATGCCTGGCGCGGCTGCAGCTGGGGCGGGTCAAGCCGCCGGCCGAGGCCAAAGACTGAGCACTGCGGACCGAGCCTCAATACAGCGTGCATATCGGCTGAACCCTGCTAGCATGGGTCATGTCCATCCGAAATGCGCGCCCCGGCCGTCGACGCATGCGGCTACCGTCACTCCTGTCTGTCCTGACCCTTGTGGCAGGACTGGGGATCACTGCGTTCATGTTCATCGATACGCGCACGGGGGAGCGGGAACGCGCGCGCGCCGAGTTCACGCAATTCAGCGACGCCCGCAGTGCCGCCATCAGGCGCGGCTTCGAGGACGCCATGCACGTACTGCATGCGACCAGCGCCCTGTTTGCCTCGGTCGGGCAGGTCGACCGCAGCCAGTTCGGCGCCTTCGTCGGTCCGCTGCTGGACAACCACCCGTATGTCCAGGCCGTCGCCCTGGAACGCATCGTGACCGAAGACCAGCGCGCCGCCTACGAGCGTGCCCAGGGACGCGCCCGTCCGGGCTTCCGTATCGTCGAGCGCGAGGAGGGCGGCCTGGTCCGCGCCGCGCAACGTGCGCGCTACCTGGTGGTCGAATACATCGAGCCGGCTGCCGGTAACGAGGTTGTGCTCGGCTACGACGCCCTGTCGTTCCCTGACGAGCAGACCGCGTTCCTGCGCGCGCTGGACAGCGGCCGGCCGGTGTCCACGGTCATGCTGCCGCTGGTGCAGCGCCACGACCATATGGGCATCGTGGTGGTGCAGCCTTTCTACGAGACGGGCCCGGCGCCGGCCGACCGCCTGGCGCGCCACGCCGCGGTGGGCGGCGATACCGCGGTCGTGATCGACGTCGCCGCCATGGCCGCGGCCACGCTGTCGATGGCGCGCATGCTGGACCGTGCCGGGATGCGCATCGAACTGCACGGCCCTACGGCGGCGGGACCGGCGCTGGCATTCCGCAACGACGCGCTGGAGCGCAGCCTGCTGCCGGCCTGGCACGGCTGGTTCGACGGCACGGTATTCAACACGACCCGGCGCTTCGCGATTGCGGGCCAGTCCTGGGAAGTACGCCTGACAGGCCGCTCCACCGAGATACGCAGCGGAGCGGCGTCGTTCATGGTGCTGGTGCTGGGAGCGCTGGTCAGCCTGGCGACGGCCGCTTACGTCCAGTCGCGGGTACTGCGCACGCGCCGCATCGAGGACCTGGTCGCGCGCCGCACCGCCGACCTGCTCGACGCCCTGGTCGACCTGCGCCTGTACCGGCGCGCCATCGACGCCAGCGCGAACGCCGTGATCCTGATCAGCGCCACCCGGCCGGGCTTCCCGATCGTGCACGTGAACCCGGCCTTCGAGCGCATGCGCGGCTACGCCGGCGCCGAGGTGGTCGGGCGCAGCCTGCTCGAGCTGGGCGAAAAGGAGCCCGACCAGGCCGCGGTGGCCGAACTGCGCAGCGCGATGCGCGCGCGGCGCGAAGGCCACGCGTCGATGCGGTTGCGCTGCAAGGACGGACGCGAACTGTTCGCCGAAGTCTACATCGCGCCGGTCAACGACCGCGAAGGCCGGACCACCCATTATGTGATGACCCAGTACGACGTGACCACGGCCAAGCGCTACGAGGCCGAACTGGAGTCGCATGCGCGCTTCGACACGCTCACCGGCCTGGCAAACCGCTCGCTGCTGCACGACCGGATCGAGGGTGCGCTGAATTTCTCGGGCGGGCGGGCCTCGGTCTGGGTGGCCGCGCTCGATCTCGACCATTTCAAGTTCGTCAACGACACCCTCGGGCACCAGGCCGGCGACCGGCTGCTGAAGGCGGTCGCCGCACGCATCGCCGGCGCGGTCGAGCGCAGCGACACGGTGGCGCGCACCGGCGGCGACGAATTCGTGCTGGTGCTGCCCGGGCGCGCCGACGAGGGCGAGGCCGCCGCCACCGTGCGCGCCGTGCTGGCCGCGCTGGCGCACCCGTTGGTACTGGACGGCCAAGAGCTGGTACTGACCGGCAGCGCCGGCGTGGCCGGTTTTCCGCTCGACGGCAACGACGCCGCCACCCTGATCCAGCATGCGGAAGTCGCGATGTACCGCGCCAAGGAGACCGGGCGCAACACCGTCCAGTTCTACACCCCCAGCATGAATGCCAGGGCGCGCGACCGCCTGGCGCTCGAGATGGCGCTGCGCAGTGCGCTCAGCCAGAACGAATTCGAGCTGCATTACCAGCCGCAGGTCGACCTGCTCAGCGGTTCGGTGGTCGGGGTCGAGGCCCTGATCCGCTGGCGCCATCCGAGCATGGGCATGGTGCGTCCGGACCGCTTCATCAACCTGGCCGAGGAAACCGGCTTGATCGTCCCGATCGGGGCCTGGGTGCTGCGCACCGCCTGCCGCCAGCACAGCGACTGGCAGGACGCCGGCTACGGCCCGCTGCGGGTCGGGGTCAACCTGTCGGCGCGCCAGTTCGCCGACCCCGGGCTGGTGCGCCAGATCGAACGCGTGCTCGAGGAAACCGGGATGCCGCCATCCTCGCTCGAGATCGAGATCACCGAGAGCCTGGTGATGGAAGACGTCGAAAACGCGATCCGCAGCATGTGCGAGCTGAAACGGATGGGTCTCAAACTGTCGATCGACGATTTCGGGACCGGGTATTCGAGCCTGTCCTACCTGCGCCGCTTCCCGGTCGACGTGCTCAAGATCGACCGCAGCTTCGTGCGCGACATCGCCTGCAGCGAGGACGACGCGGCGATGGTGTCGGCCATCATCGAACTGGCGCGCGGACTGCGCATGCGCACCATCGCCGAAGGGGTCGAGACCGAGGCCCAGCTCGACACCCTGAAGCGGCGCGGCTGCGACGAGGTGCAGGGGTATGTGTACGGCAAGGCCGAGCCCGGGCCGACCGTCGCAGCGCTGCTGCGCAACGGGCGCCGCGTCGATCCCCATCCGGCGTCGGCCTGAGCGCCGTGCGTACTCTTGTGCACCGTGCATTTACACGCCGTCAGCTATACTTGCAGCTCTATTAATATGTAGCAGGCAGGAACCGAAGTGGATGACCATAACAACGGCAAGCAATGGAATGGACGCGAACGCAGGCTGCTGGACCGCGCCGGGGCGCGCGCACGGCAGGAGTACGCGCGGGCGCACGGGCTGCTCATGCAGAAGCCGCCGGTGCAGCGCTGGCTCTGGATCGTCGGCGGCGCCTTCATCCTGCTGCTCATCCTGTTCGTCATCTATATCGCCATCCTGTTCCCGCTGACGCCGGGCATCGAGGACGTCAAGCAGGCACGCGTGGCGCGTCCGACCGTGGTCGTCTCGAGCGACGGCCGCGAGCTGGCCAGCTTCGAGCAGGGGGTGCAGGACAGGGTGCCGCTGTCGCAGGTGTCGAAACACGTGGTGACGGCGCTGATCGCCACCGAGGACCACCGCTTCTACGAACACCACGGCATCGACTTCACCCGCACCGCCGGCGCCTTCGTCGCCACCGTCAAGGGCGATGCGCAGGGCGGCTCGACCATTACCCAGCAGCTGGCGCGCAACATGTTCCGCGACGAGATCGGGCGCGCGCGCAACATCAACCGCAAGCTGAAGGAACTGATCACCGCCTTCAAGATCGAGAACACCTACAGCAAGACCGAGATCCTCGAGGCCTACCTGAACACGGTGCCCTTCCTGTACAACACCTACGGCATCGAGGCGGCGGCGCGCACCTATTTCAACAAGCCGGCGCTGCAGCTGAACGAGACCGAGGCCGCGACCCTGGTCGGGATGCTGAAGGGCACCGCCTACTACAATCCGGTGACCAATCCGGAACGCTCGCTGGCGCGCCGCAACGTGGTGCTGGGACAGATGCTGAAGGCCGGCGCCTTCGACGAGAACCGCTACAGGCAGCTGTCGCGCCGGCGTCTGGGCCTGCATTTCACGCGCCAGCCCGAGCGCACCGGCAAGGACGACCACTTCACCGCCTACGTGCGGCGCTGGCTGGTCGAATGGGCCGACAAGAACGACGCCGACCTGCAGCAGGACGGCCTGGTGGTGCAGACCACGCTCGACTACGACCTGCAGCAGGACGCCGTGCGCGCGGTGGAACGCCAGGCCGATGCGCTGCAGGCGATCGCCGACGTCGACTGGGCCCATTCCTGGCAGGTGAATGCCAGCCAGCCGCAGACCTACATCGCGATGCGCGAGAATGTGACGCCGTTCGAGTATTTCTGGCAGTCGCACGGCGAACTGCTGAACGCCTTCGTGCGCGAATCGGGCGAATACCGCAAGGCGGTCGAGGCCGGCGACAAGCCCGAGGCCGTACTCAAGCGGCTCAAGGGCAACCGCGAGTTCATGCGCAACCTGAAAGTCGCCAAGTCGCGCTTGGAAGCCGGCTTCGTCGCCATGGATCCGGCCAGCGGGGAAGTCAAGGCCTGGGTCGGCAGCCGCAATTTCCAGCGCGAACAGTACGACCACGTGAACCAGGCGGCGCGCCAGCCCGGCTCCACCTTCAAGCCGATCGTCTACGCGGCCGCGCTGGAAAAGGGCATCCCCCCCGAGCATCCCTACCGCGACGCTGTTACCAGCATCCGCTTTAGTGACGGCACCGTCTGGCGCCCGACCGACATGAGCGGCACCACCGGACGCACGCTGACGATGCGCGACGGGCTGGTGTTCTCGAAGAACACCATCACCGCCCAGGTGATGCAGGACGTGGGCGTGGCGCCGATCGTCAAGCTGGCTCAGAACATGGGCGTGCGCCAGTCGAAGCTGGCCCAGGTGCCGTCGATCGCGCTCGGCACCAGCCCGGTGACGCTGCTGGAAATGGTGAGCGCTTATTGCACCATCGCCACCCAGGGCGAATACCGGCACCCGGTGTTCGTGCGCAGGATCACCGACCGCGACGGCAAGGTCATCGCCGATTTCGGTTCGCAGCAGCCGCAGCGCGTGCTGTCGCAGGCCTCCGCCGTCACGCTGCTCGACATGATGCGCGGCGTGATCAACCGCGGCACCGGCACCGCGATCCGCTACAAGTTCGGCATCACCGCCGACGTCGCCGGCAAGACCGGCACCACCCAGAACAATGCCGACGGCTGGTTCATCATGATGCACCCGAACCTGGTGGCGGGCGCCTGGGTCGGCTTCAACGACAACCGTGTGACGATGCGCTCGAACTATTGGGGCCAGGGCGGCCACAGCGCGCTCCTGCTGGTCGGCGACTTCTTCAAGGACGCGCTCGCCAGCGGCAAGGTCAGCGCCGACGCGCTGTTCCCTGGCGGCCAGAAGGCGGCGCCGGTGATCCGCCGCGAGGAAGTGCCGGTCGAGGAAGACATGGAAGAGGGCGGCGACATGGAACAGGAAGGCGGCGCGCCGGCCGACGAGCCGGTTCGGCCGAGCCCGGAGCAGGCGCCGATGCCGGAACCCGAGCAGGAACCCTTGCCGCCGGGGCAGGGCAGCCAGTTGCCCAACGATGCTTGAGGTGATTTACCGTGACGGGAACGGAAATTCAGGGCGAATTTCCGTGACGCGAACAAAAACGTAGGGTGGACGGGTTCCCCGTCCACGCGATGATCGTCGGCGCGTGATGAGCGCGACGCGTGCGGCACCGCTTTTTCGGATGTACTTACAGGATCGGGGTGCCGCCCGTCACCGCAATGCGGGCGCCCGACACGTAACTTGCCTCGTCGGTCGCGAGCATCACGTACACCGGGGCCAGTTCCTTCGGCTGCCCGGCACGCTTCATCGGCGTCTCGGCGCCGAAGCTCTCGACCTCCTCCGGCGGCATGGTCGACGGGATCAGCGGGGTCCAGATCGGACCCGGGGCCACCGAATTCACGCGGATGCCTTTTTCGGCCAGCAGCTGCGCCAGGCCGGCCGTGAAGTTGGCGATCGCGCCTTTGGTGGTGGCGTAGGCCAGCAGCTGCGGCGTCGGCTTGTCGGAATTGATCGAGGTGGTGTTGATGATGCTCGAGCCCGGCTTCATGTGCTTCACCGCCGCCTTGCAGATGTAGAACATCGCGCTGATGTTCACCGCGAAGGTGTGTTCCCATTCGTCGTCCGGGATCTCCTCGATCGATTCGTGGCTCATCTGGTAGGCGGCATTATTCACCAGCACGTCGATACGGCCGAATTCCTGCACCGCCTTGTCGACCAGCGCACGGCACACGTTACGATCGGACAGGTCGCCGGGGAACAGCACCGCCTTGCGGCCGGCCTCGGTGACCAGGCGCGCGGTTTCCTGCGCATCCTCGTCCTCGTTCAGGTAGCCGATCAGGACGTCGGCGCCTTCGCGCGCATAGGCCAGGGCGACGGCGCGGCCGATGCCGGAGTCGGCGCCGGTGATGACTGCCGCCTTGCCCTCGAGCCGGCCGCGGCCGACGTAGCTGTTTTCGCCGTGGTCGGCCTTCGGGGTCAGCTGTGCTTCGGTGCCCGGGGGCTGCTGTTGCTGTGCGGGGAATTGCTTCTCTTCGGGCATTGCTTTCTCCTTTTGAAACGTGAGTGGGAATTTTAGGCGCCACGGATCAGGGATGGCGCCCGCGTGCCGCCAGGAATCCCGTAGGTGGGCGCGTTGACACCCTCGGCGCCGGCCGGCGTACGGGCGTCGCCCTTGCCGGCTTGCTCGTGCAGCGTGAATTCCTGTACGCGCGGCGCGGTCGAGATGCCCAGGGCGCGCAGCATCTCCATGGTTTCCAGCAGCACCGCCTGCTGGGTCGACAGGAACAGGCCGTAGTTGGCGTCCTGCAGGTTGTAGACGATGTCGTACTCGATGTAGTCCTGGGTCATCGTGGTCAGGTTGACGTGGTCGAACTTGACCTGGTCCTTGGCCTGGATGATGGCGCCGAGGCGCTCCGGCACCTTGGCCGCCAGCTCGGGCGCGGTGGACGGATTCACGCGCAGCGTGTACTGCACGCGACGGGTCGACTGGCGCTTGAAGTTGTGCACCACCTTGCGCAGCAGTTCGGCGTTGGCGATCACGATCTGCTCGCCGGACAGGGCGCGGATGCGGGTCGTCTTCAGGCCAACGTGCTCGATCGAGCCGGAAAACTCCGGCACCGAGATCGAATCGCCCACCTCGAAGGGCTTGTCGAGCGCGATCGACAGCGAGGCGAACAAATCGCCAAGGATGTTCTGCACCGCCAGCGCGACGGCCACGCCGCCGATGCCGAGGCTGGCCACGAAGGTGGTGACGTTGATGCCCAGGTTGGACAGCATCGCCAGCAGGAAGATGGTCCACACGCTCCACTGCATCGCCCAGATGACGAGGGTGTGCGCAACCGAGACCTGGTCGTCTTCGCGACCCTTGCCGTGCACCTGGAAATAGCGGCGCGCGCTGACGTCGATCGCGCGGTGCAGCCACAGCGCGACCTGGGCGCCGAGGGTCAGGAACCACAGGTGGCCGACGCGCGTATCCCAGGGCGGCGGCAGGTTGAGTACGGATACGCCGATCAGGACCGAGGTCGCCAGGATCGCCAGCCTGCTGGTGCGCGCCAGCGTGTGGCGCAGCACGTCGATCAGCGGTTTGTGGGCGCGCGGGCCGTCGAGCGCGTCGAGGCGGCGCCGGAACAGCATCACGGCGCCGTGGATGAGGGTGAAGCTGACGACCGCCGCGCCAATGGCGAAGGCGAGGTTGGTCCAGCTTATGTCGAGGGAAGTGAAATAGCCACGGATAGTCATTGGGCTCCTTTCGAATCAGGTTGCGTCGAGGCGCGCCCTGGAGGGCGGCCGGTACGGCGGCATGGAGGATGGGCGCGTGTCGCGCACGGGGAGATGGCGGAGCATGCTCCTGCCCGGCGCTGCCGGGCGTGGAGTAGAGCGGTAACGCTTAGTGCTTGTTGCCGGTCAGGTGCTGGCGCACCGTGTTCACGCTGCTGCCGGCCGACTTGACCGCGCGCTCGAGTTCTTCCTTCGAGACGCCGAGGGTCTTGGTCCAGTACTGGACTTCCCACGGCTCATGCAGATTGATGCGGCTGCGGTCCTGCGGACCACGGTTGTGCAGATCGTCGGACATGATGGGCTCCTTTACTTTACGTTTATACCGGTTTCAGGATGCCATCCGCCGGGCAGCGCTTCCGTTCGCTGCTTCACCTTGAGTTCGCATTCTTTGCAGCAAGGGCAATGGCGGCGCAGACGCTGCCGAAGGCGGCATTTTGCGGTACTCTATTGTCATTGCCTTAACAAGACGGTAAAGGAGACCCTGCATGACCAAGCCCTATGACACCACCCAGCCCGAGCGCGCCGCGATCGACGCGCATGCCGGTATCGTGGCCCTCGATTTCGGGACCAACTGGTGCGGTTACTGCAACGCCGCGCGCGACGACATCGCGGCGGCCGTGGCCGCCCATCCGCAGGCGGCGCACATCAAGGTCGAGGATGGACCGGGCCGGCCGCTGGGACGTTCGTTCCGCGTCAAGCTGTGGCCGACGGTGGTGGTGCTCAAGGATGGCAAGGAAGTGGCGCGCGTGGTGCGCCCGGCCGACAGCCGCGAAGTCGCCGATGCGCTGAGCCAGGCGGAGCGCGCATGAGCAAACAGCCGCCCCCGAGCGCCGGCAGCGCCACCAACCGCCCGGCAACCGTCCTGTTTGCCAGCCTGATCGGCACCACGATCGAATTCTTCGACTTCTATATCTACGCCACCGCCGCGGTGCTGGTGTTCCCGAAGCTCTTCTTCCCGGCCGCCGACCCGGCCGCGGCAACGCTGTCGTCGCTGGCCACCTTCGCCATCGCGTTTTTCGCGCGCCCGGTCGGCTCGGCCGTGTTCGGGCACTTCGGCGACCGTGTCGGTCGCAAGGCCACGCTGGTGGCGGCGCTGCTGACCATGGGCGTGTCCACCGTCGTGATCGGCCTGCTGCCGACCTACGCCACCATCGGCACCCTGGCGCCGCTGCTGCTGGCGCTGTGCCGCTTCGGCCAGGGGTTGGGCCTGGGCGGCGAATGGGGTGGTGCGGTGCTGCTGGCCACCGAAAACGCGCCGCCGGGCAAGCGCGCCTGGTACGGCATGTTCCCGCAGCTGGGCGCGCCGATCGGCTTTTTCCTGTCGGGCGGTATCTTCCTGCTGCTGTCGCAGCTGATGAGCGACGCCGACTTCTTCGCCTATGGCTGGCGCATTCCCTTCCTGTCGAGCGCACTGTTGGTGCTCATCGGCCTGTACGTGCGCCTGAAGATCACCGAGACGCCGGCCTTCCAGGCGGTGCTCGACCGTAACGAGCGCGTCAAGCTGCCGGTGGCGGCGGTGCTGCGCGACCACACGCGTCCGCTGATACTGGGCACGCTGGCCGCGATGGCGACCTTCGTCATCTTCTACCTGATGACCGTGTTCACGCTGAGCTGGGGCACCACCGCGCTCGGCTACTCGCGCCAGCAGTTCCTGGTGCTGCAATTGATCGCGATCGTGTTCTTCGGACTGACGATCCCGCTGGCGGCGGTGCTGGCCGACCGCCATGGGCGGCGCACGGCGATGATCCTGGTGTCGGTGGCGATCGCGGTCTTCGGCCTGGCGTTCGGGCCGCTGTTCGGCAGCGGCAAGCTGGCCGGCGTGGTGGCCTTCATGGTGATCGGCCAGTGCCTGATCGGCATGACCTACGGACCGCTCGGCACCTTGCTGTCGGAAATGTTTCCGGCCGAAGTGCGCTACACCGGCGCCTCGCTCACCTTCAACCTGGCCGGCATCCTGGGCGCCTCGCTGGCCCCCTACGTCGCGACCTGGCTGGCGAAAACCTATGGCCTGCACTACGTCGGCTGGTACCTGAGCGCCGCCGCGCTGCTGAGCCTGATCGCGCTGGCGCTGGCCGGTCCGTCGAAAAAAGGCACGGTGGCAGCCGCACCGTGAGGAGGGCACATCCTGCTGCACGGAGGCTATGCCTCCGGCGCGGCATGTATGCTGGCTTCATATCAAGCGAACTTGCCTTGATATCAACAAGATGGAGCCGAGTGTCTTAAAATTTCAACATAAAAACGTATTTGTGCGCTGTTCAGGATTCAAAAAAGATATTATTTGGCCTCTTTCAATATTTCGGAGAAGCACCATGCTCAAAACCGTCCTGCGTATCGCCACCGCATCCGTCCTGATGTCCGCCGCACTGTCCGCCACCGCCGGCCAGTCGAGCTATCAGGATCTGGAGCTGAACGGCACGCTGCAGGAAATCCCTGGCCCGTCGCTGCGTTGCGAGTCGAAATTCGGCGGCACCATCCTGGGCTACGGCGACAGCAATGTCCTGGGCAAGGTAAGCTTCCTGTCGAGCGACTGCATCACCCCGAGCGGCACCTCGTTCACCTTCAGCGACGGCCGCTTCCTGATCACCACGCTGACCGGCGAAATGCTGTTCGCGTCGTACAGCGGCCAGTTCGTGCCGACCGGCGAAGGCACCAACTACGTGTTCAGCAACGCGACTTTCCAGATCACCGGCGGTACCGGCCGTTACTTCAAGGCGACCGGTGGCGGCGCGCTGCTAGGCGGCGAAGACATGGCGACCGGCAAGGGCACCATCCAGCTGAAGGGTAAGGTCCTGCTGAAGAAGTAATGTAGCACTGCGTAGCTGTCGTCCCCGCGCAGGCGGGGACGATGTTTATGGACTGACGATCAAGCGTCAGTCGACTCAGAACGAATACACCAGCGTCAGCGACGTCTGCGTATCGGTATTCTTCTTCTCATCCGGCACGTTCGTGTCGTTGCGCGCACTGAATGCCGCCTTCATCTGCATCGTGCCGTTGATCTTGGTGCTGAGCGAAGTCTCGGCCACCGAGTGCATGTTCGAGGTACCGCGCTCCACGCTCACGGTCTGGCTGAATGCCGCGGACGGACTCACGCGCCAGCGCAGCTGGGCAGCGCCGCGCACCGTCAGGCCGGATTCGACACGGGATTCCGACGTCACGCCATGGAACACGCCCGGACCGATTTCGACGTCGACCGTGCGGTCTTCGCGCCGCAGCATCTGGGTGCCGTAGCCGACCGACAGGCTCGAATAGCGGGTATAGGCGCCGAACTTGTCGCTGACGTGGGAGCCGAGCAGGAAGGCACGATTGCCGTCCTGCAGCAGCTTGTAGGCTGCCTTCGCCGACACCGAGTAGCGCTGGGCCGAGCGCGTACGGCTGCGGGTGCCGTCGCCGTTGTCGATCTCGTCTTCCTTGAAATAGCCGCTGAAGATGTATTCGTTGCTCCAGTTGCTCATTTCATGGCGCGCGTCGACCTTGCCGGTCACCGAGGTACCGCTGGTATTGCCGCTGGTGCTGATGGCGCCGAGTTCGGCCGAGGTGTACCAGTTGCTGCCCTCCGGGATCGGCTTGGACGGCGCCTGGGTGAAATAGGTGGACGACGGTGCGGTGTCGCCGAGATCGTCAGGCGCGGCAGCGGCGCTGCCGGCGGCACTGGCCAGGGCCAGTGCCAGAATCGAGAAAGATTTCATAGGCATCTATACGGCTGCCGTATGCGCCATGTGCGCGCCGAATGGGCAGCGGACGATGGACAGCCTTCGTTCATGGATGGTCCACCGGTACGCTGACGTCCGGCGGAGGCGTCATTGTAGCCCAAAGCATGCCTCGAGAACCTTTCGTGCATGAATTTTATGTCCAGGAGTTACCAGGCAAAGTAATACAATTGTTAAGTCATGAATAATTATGTTTGCAATGTCAGTCGACAGATGAAAGAATGCGCCCCGTTCGCTGACATACCAGCGTGGATGTAAGAAGGAAGCATTTTGATCAGGGTAGTCATCGCCGAGGATCACGAATTGATTCGCGAGGGAATCAAGAAGATCGCCAGGCACAGCGCCGACCTCAAAATCGTCGGCGAGGCATCAGACCTGAAACAGGCCCTTGCGTTGATCGCACAGGTGCGGCCCGACGTGGTCGTGCTCGATATCAGCCTGCCCGACTGTGACGGGCTCGATGGACTTGCCGAGCTGCGGCGCCATTTCCCCAACTTGCGCGTGGTCATGCTCAGCATGCACCCGGAGGAGCGCTATGCATTGGCGGCCCTGCGCGCCGGTGCGCTCGGCTATGTCTCGAAGGCCGCCGCGGCTGCCGAGCTGACCGACGCCGTGCGCCGCGCCGCCCAGGGCGGGGCCTACCTCGGCCCGCGCGTCAGCGAACTGCTGGCCCGCGAGGCCGCCTGCCCGTCGCCGCGCCCGGCGCACCACAGCCTCACGGCGCGCGAGGGCGAAATCGTTGCCCTGATCGGTTCCGGGCTCCAGATCAAGCAGGTGGCCGCCGAGCTCGGTATCAGCATCAGCTCGGTCAACACGTATCGCAGCCGCATCTTCCGCAAGATGGGCCTGTCATCGAATGCGGCACTGATCCGCTACGCGATGCAACACGGCCTGGCCGGCTGAATATGTCACATTCAGCCTTATATTGTTGACTCTCTGCAACAATGTGTGAGCTTGTAGGTCGTTGGATTCGCTACACTACACATTTGATTCGTGACGTTCCACTCTCCCTCACGTGCCTATGACCGCTCTCGGGGAGTGCATACGCGGCCATAGCGCCGTCACAAGGCACGGCACGGTCAATACAAAGATATTGCTTGATCAATATCTTTGTAAATATTATGGTTTCGACATACTAGGTATCATGAATGCAAGTTATCACGGCGCAACATGCGAGCGTGGCGCGAGTTCATCGGTGACTGGACAATGACAACGAAGCAGCAAGAGGCAACGCCTGGGAACATCCGCATCCTGGTGGTGGAAGACAGCCCGACCCAGGCCCAGCACCTGGCCCGTATGCTGAACCAGGAAGTCGGCTGGGAAGTCGACATTGCAGTCGACGGCCTCGACGCGCTGGCCCGGTTACGACAGCGCCGGCCCGACCTGGTCGTGAGCGACATCGCCATGCCTGGAATGGATGGCTTTACCCTGTGCCGCACGCTGAAGGACGACCCCGGCTACGCGGCCATCCCCATCCTGCTGCTGACCCGGCTGAGCACGCTGCAGGATATCGTGCGCGGCCTCGAAGCCGGCGCCGACGCCTTTGTCCGCAAACCGTATGAAGCCGCCGAGCTGCGCACCCGCCTGCGCGGTCTGCTGCGCCGCAACGAGGACGGCGACGCCGCCGGCGAGCCGGCCGGTCTCGAGCTGATGACGGCCGAACGCCGCCAGATCTTCGACCTGCTCACCGCCACCCACGACGAGACGCTGCGCATGAATGCCGCGCTCGCCGAAAAGCAGGCGGGGCTGGAAGAATCGGTGCGTGCGCTGGCCATACTGGGCGCAATTGCCGGCGCGCTCAACGCCGCCATGAGCCAGGACGCGGTGGCACTGGCGGCGGTCGAGCATCTTGCCGCCTTGCCGGGCATCGAGGCGGCCGGGCTGAGCGTCTTCGACGCCGGCGGCGATACGCGGCTGCTGGCGGCGCGCGGCTTCGGCGAGGCGCCCGAGGCGCTTCCGCTCGGTGCCTGGCACCTGCCGCTGCCGCCGGGCCAGGACGGGGTGCCGGCCGGGATGCTGCACCTGCTGCCGTCGGCCCCGCTGGCGGACGAGCGCCGCAGCCTGCTCGACGGCATTGCCAGGCAGATTGCACCGGCGCTCGAGCGGGCGCGCCAGTATGCGCGCATGGAAGCCCTGGTGGTCGAACGCACCGATGCGCTGCGCTCGGAACGCAACCGGCTGTCCGCCGTGGTCGAGACCGCGGGCGCGCTGGTCCTGCTGACCGATCCGGCGGGGCGCATCGTGATGTTCAACCGCGCCTGCGAGGAAACGCTGGGCTGGCCGGTCGCCGAAGCCATCGGCCGCCCGTGCTGGGAAGTGCTGCGCGGTGCCCACGACGAGAACGTGCTGCACCGCATGTTCGACCAGTTGGCCGCCGGCAGCCTGCCGGCGCGGCTGCGGGGCGAGTTCCGCACCCGTGACGGCGAGCTGCGCAATATCATCTGGAACCATGCGCGCCTCGAACGCGCCGACGGCAGCATCGAATACGTGCTCGGCACCGGCATCGACACCACGGAACTGCGCGGCGCCGAAGCGCGCCTGCGCTACGTCAGCAACTTCGACACCCTGACCGGCCTGCCCAACCGCCTGCTGCTGCGCGACCAGCTGCGCAAGATGCAGGCGCAGGCCAGGGCGACCGGCCAGATACTCGGCTTCATGCTGCTGCGCTTCGTGCGCATGCCGCTGATCCGCGAGACGCTGGGGCCGAACGCGGACCAGGTGCTTGTCCAGCAGGCCGGGGCGCGCATGCGTGAAATCGGCAATGGCGACGCCGTGGCGCGCTTTTCGGACGGCAGTTTCGTGCTGGTGGCCCTGCGGCCGGACAACGAAGCGCTCGCCGCCGCCGCGCGCCGCCTGCTGGCCGCGCTCGGCGCACCTTATGCGTACGGCAGCGAAGAGCTGCACATGGATCCCTGCGTCGGCATCGCGGTCTACCCGAACGACGGCGACAACTACGAGGCGCTGGTGCGCAGTGCCGAAGCGGCGCAGCGCCTGGCCGCCGACGGCGTCATCCACCGCTACGCCTTCTATCGCCGCGAACTGAACCGCGATGCCAACCACCGTTTCAAGATGGAGACGGCGCTGCGGCGCGCGGTCGACCGCAACGAACTGGTGCTGCACTACCAGCCCCAGGTCGAGCTGGCGAGCGGCACCATCGTCGGCGCCGAGGCACTGCTGCGCTGGAACCATCCGGAGCGCGGCATGGTCTCGCCAGGCACCTTCATCGCGCTGGCCGAGGAGAGCGGCCTGATCCTCCCGATCGGCACCTGGGTGCTGATGACCGCCTGCGCCCAGATCCGCCACTGGCAGGAAGCCGGGCTACCGGTGGTGCCGGTGTCGGTGAACCTGTCGGTCTACCAGTTTTCCGACGAGATCGTCGGCACCCTGAAGTTCATCCTGGAAGCCTACGGCGTCGATCCCGCCATGCTGGAACTGGAACTGACCGAAAGCGCCTCGATGGCCGACGCCGGCAAGAGCTACGAACTGCTGGCCCAGCTCAAGGCGATGGGCATCCGCCTTGCCATCGACGACTTCGGTACCGGCTACTCCAACCTGAACTACCTGAAGCGCTTCCCGGTCGACAAGCTCAAGCTCGACAAGTCCTTCGTCGACGATATCCTCGAGGACGACAACGACCTCGCCATTTCGCGCGCGGTCATCGCGATGGCCCACGGCCTGCGCCTGACCGTGGTCGCGGAAGGCGTCGAGACCGCCGGCCAGCTGGCCGTGCTGGCCGAAATGGGCTGCGACATCATCCAGGGGTATTACTACAGCAAGGCGGTGGCGCCGGACGACTTCGCGCGCATGCTGCGCGAAGGGCTGGTGCCGGCGCAGGGCTGACGGGCGGCGTCACGCGGGTGGCGCCGCCCGGCTTTGGCCGGCTGTGGCGAAGATCGAACTGGCCAAAGCCGCGTCAGGTGCCGACGTAGACGATCTTGAAAGTGAACAGCGCGGCGATCACCCAGATCACCGGCGCCACGTCGCGCGCGCGCCCTGTGGTCAGCTTGAGCGCCGCGTAGGTGATGAAGCCGAAGGCGATGCCCTCGGCGATCGAATAGGTAAACGGGATCACCAGCGCGGTGATGGCGGCCGGGATCGCCTCGGTGGTATCGCCCCATTCGATGTCGCCCAGGTCGCGCAGCATCAGGCAGGCGACGAACAGCAGGGCCGGGGCAGTGGCGTAGGGCGGCACCACGCCGGCCAGCGGCGCGATGAACAGGCAGGCCAGGAACAGCACCGCCACCGTCAGCGCGGTCAGGCCGGTGCGCCCGCCGGCCTGCACGCCGGCCGCGCTTTCCACGTAGGCGGTGGTGCTCGAGGTGCCGAGCGCCGCGCCGGCCACGATGGCGGCGCTGTCGGCCAGCAGGGCCTTGTTCAGGCGCTCCATCTTGCCTTCGACCAGCAGCCCGGCGCGGCTGGCCACGCCCATCAGGGTACCGGTGGCGTCGAACAGTTCGACCAGGAAGAACACCAGGATCACGTTCAGGATACCGACCGCCAGCGCGCCCGGGATGTCGAGGGCGAGGGCGGTGGGGGCGATCGACGGCGGTGCCGAGACCAGGCCGTGGAAAGTATTCCCGCCGAAGAAGAAGCTCAGGACCGTCACCACCATGATACCGATCAGGATCGCGCCGCGCACGCGCAGGCGGTCCAGGGTGACGATCAGCAGGAAGCCGATCACGGCCAGGATCGCACCCGGCTGGTGCAGGTCGCCGGCCTTGACCAGGGTCGCCGGATTGGCCACCACGATGCCGGCATTCTTGAGTGCGATGAGCGCCAGGAACATGCCCAGGCCGACCGTGATCGCCACCCGCAGCGAGTGCGGGATGCCGTTGACGATCATCGCGCGCAGGCCGAACAGCGATGCCAGGATGAACAGGCAGCCGGAAATGAACACCGCGCCCAGCGCCGCCTGCCACGACACCCCCATGCCCTGGACCACCGCATACGCGAAGTAGGCATTCAGGCCCATGCCGGGCGCCATCGCGATCGGGTAGTTGGCGTACAGGCCCATTACCGCGCTGCCGAGGGCCGCCACCAGGCAGGTGGCGACGAACACGGCCTCCTTCGGCATCCCGGCGTCGCCGAGGATGGAGGGATTCACGAAGATGATGTAGGCCATGGTCAGAAACGTGGTCAGTCCGGCCAGCATTTCGGTACGGACGTCGCTGCCGCTTTCTCTGAGCTTGAAAAGGCGTTCAAACATGGGGGATGGTTCCTTGGTGGTTCATTGGTGTTGTATTCGTGCGTCTTCACAGGGACGGCCGAAGCATAACATCCCGCGTCTGGGCGGTCATATCCTCGTTTTGGCCAGCAAGATCTACGGGCAATTTATTGATCGTTTGTCATTCATTGAAAATTTTTATTTCTAGTTAGAACAAACGAGAGATTGGTTGGGCCAAAATGGCTTTTGCGCGATAATGAACAGAACAGTTCTGTTGTTTGGTCTGACCAATTTGCCTGTTTTTGTTACCTTTAGAGAAGGAAAGATCTTGCGTATGTAATATATTAGGCATACCATTCTGATATATCAGAAGCGCCGGCCAAGGGCGCACCGCAACCAAGCGCAAGGAGTAACAAGCATGACCGCATTCATGGACAAGGATTTCCTCCTCACCACCGACGTCGCCCGCAAGCTGTACCACGAAGTGGCGGCCGACCTCCCGGTGATCGACTACCACTCGCACCTGCAGCAGGGCGAAATCGCCGAGCGCAAGAAGTTCCGCAACATCGCCGAACTCTGGCTGGCCGGCGACCATTACAAATGGCGCCTGATGCGCACCGCCGGCGTCGCCGAGGAATACTGCACCGGCAACCGCAGCGACCGCGAAAAGTTCGATGCCTTCTGCAAGGTACTGCCGCTCGCCATCGGCAACCCGATCTACCACTGGAGCCACCTGGAGCTGCGCCGCATCTTCGGCATCGACCTGATCATCAATGAAAAGAACGCGGACGCGATCTGGGAACAGGCCAACGCCAAGCTGGCCGGGATGGACACCTGGTCCTTCCTGGAGCAGGCCAAGGTCGAAATCGCCTGCACCACCGACGACCCGGCCGACGACCTGCTGCAGCACGCCGAGATCGCCACTTCCGGCCTGAAGACCCGCGTGTTGCCGGCCTACCGTCCAGACAATGCGATGCGTATCGGCAAGGAAGGCTTCGTCGATTACGTGACCCGCCTGTCCGCGGTGTCCGACATCAAGATCGATTCCTTCGCCTCGATGATGGCGGCGCTGGCCAAGCGCGTGGCATTCTTCCACGACCGCGGCGGCCGCATCTCGGACCACGCGATCGACATGCCGCTGCCGGTCGTCGCCGCCACCCCGGACCAGCTGGAATCGATTTTTGCGCGCCGCATCGCCGGCGAGACACTGTCGGAACTGGAACAGGCCCAGTACCTGCGCGGCCTGCTGGAAAGCATCGGCACCGTGTACGCGAAATTCGGCTGGACCATGTGCTTCCACATCGGCGCCATGCGTTCCAACAACCTGCGCATGCTGCAGACCCTGGGCCCGGACACCGGCTTCGACTCGATCTCGGACATGACCACCTCGAACGGCCTGGTGTCGCTGCTATCCGCGCTGGACGCCAACGACCAGCTGCCGAAGACCATGCTGTTCAACCTGAACCCGGCCATGAACGAAGTGCTGTCGACCATGATCGGCAACTTCCAGGACGGCAGCGTCGCCGGCAAGGTGCAGTTCGGCCCGGCCTGGTGGTTCAACGACCATAAACTGGGCAACCTGGCGCAGATCCTGGCCTTCGGCAACCACTCGGTGCTGGGCGTCTTCGTGGGCATGGTGACCGACTCGCGCAGCTTCGCGTCCTACCCGCGCCACGACTACTTCCGCCGCCTGGTGTGCCGCCAGTTCGGCGAATGGGTCGAAGGCGGCGAGTACCCCAATGACTTCGAGGCGCTGTCGACGGTCGTGCGCGGCATCTGCTACGACAACGCAAAGAACTACTTCGGCCTCTAATCGCGGCCTGCAACAGGAAAGAATAGGGCGCACCTTCATGCAAAAAGTAATCTGCATTCACCCGGACGACAGCATGCTGGTCGCCCTGACCGACCTGACGCCGGGTGAAGTCGTCACGTGGAACGACGAGAACATCCTCGTCGCCACGCCGATCAAGACCAAGCACAAGCTGGCCCGGCGCGCGTTCGCGGTCGGCGACCTGCTGACCATGTACGGCGTCACCGTCGGCAAGGCGACCCAGCCGATCAGGAAGGGCGAAGCGGTCACCACCGAGAACCTGGCCCACCATGCCGCCGAAGTCGAAATCGGGGAGTCGAAGCCCTACACCTGGACCCCGCCGGACGTGGCCGACCTGGGCGGCGCCACCTTCGACGGCGTGGTGCGCGCCGACGGCCGCGTCGGCACCGCCAATTACTGGCTGATCTTCCCGCTGGTGTTCTGCGAGAACCGCAACGTCGAGCACCTGCGCAATGCGCTCGAGCGTCCACTCGGCTATGCCCAGGACGACCTGGCGTCGCTGACGTTCCAGTTATTGGGAGAAGACATGGAGGCACCGAAGCCGGTGGTGCGCCCGTTCCCGAACCTCGACGGCGTGCGCGTCATTACCCACAACGGTGGCTGCGGCGGCACCCGTGCCGACGCCCGCTCGCTGTGCCGCGTGCTGTCCGCCTATGCCGACCACCCGAACGTGGCCGGCATCACCGTATTCTCGCTGGGCTGCCAGAACGCCCAGATCGCCATGTTCAAGGAAGCGCTGGCCAAGCAGAACCCAAACTTCGACAAGCCGGTGCTGATCTATGAACAGCAGCAGTGGGACAGCGAAGAAAAGATGATGAAGGCGGTGCTGCAGGACACCCTGTCGCACCTGAAGGAAGCCAACAAGGTGACCCGCCAGCCGGTGCCGCTGTCGCACCTGAAGATCGGCGTGAAATGCGGCGGTTCCGACGGCTTTTCGGGCATCTCGGCGAATCCGGCGATGGGCTACGTGTCGGACATGGTGGTCGCCGTCGGCGGCTCCTCCATCCTGGCCGAGTTCCCGGAACTGTGCGGCGTCGAAGCCAACCTGATCGAGCGCTGCGTGGAAGACGAGGACAAGCGCCGCTTCCTGGGCATGATGCGCGACTTCGAGCAGCGCGCGCTGGCGGTCGGCACCCATTTCGCCGACAACCCGAGCCCGGGCAACATCCGCGACGGCCTGATCACCGACGCCATGAAGTCGGCCGGCGCCGCCAAGAAGGGCGGCACCTCGCCGATCGTCTCGGTGCTGGACTACGCCGAGCAGACCGACAAGCCGGGCCTGTCCCTGCTGTGCACCCCGGGCGGCGACGTCGAATCCGTCACCGGCATCGTGGCCTCGGGCGCCAACGTGGTCCTGTTCTCGACCGGCCTCGGCACCCCGACCGGCAACCCGATCGTCCCGGTGCTGAAAATCTCGAGCAACACCCGGGTCGCCAACAAGCTGTCCGACATGATCGACTACGACTGCGGTCCGGTCATCGAGGGCAAGCCGCTGCCGGACGTCGCGCGTGGACTGTTCGACATGGTGGTGGCTACGGCCGGCGGCAAGTACACCTGCAAGGCGGACCGGCTGCAGCAGTACGACTTCATCTTCTGGAAGCGCGATATTTCGCTGTAAATGCGCCGGCACGATGCGAACGTTCGCGTGGACGGGAAACCCGTCCACCCTACGGACGGCTTCGTAGGGTGGACAGCTCTGCTGTCCACGCGGAAGCAGGGATCATGCGAACAGCTATAAGAAAGAGACACATGCAACAACTGAAACGCAGCGCCCCGTTCGCGCTGCCCATCAAGATCCTCCAGTTCGGCCAGGGCAACTTCATGCGCGGCTTCTTCGACTGGCAGATCGACCTGCTGAACGAGCGTACCGGCCTGGATGCCGGCGTGGTGGTCGTGCGTCCGCGCGGCGGCTCGAATGCGCCGCTGCTGGACACCCAGGACGGCCTGTTCACCGTTCTGGTGCGCGGCCTGAACGAGGAAGGCCAGCCGGTCAAGGCATACCGCACCGTCGAGTGCGTGCAGCGCGAGATCGACCCCGGCACGGCGTATGCCGACTACCTGGCGCTGGCGGCGAATCCCGACCTGCGCTTCGTGGTATCGAACACCACCGAAGCCGGCATCGCGGTCAACCAGACCGACCGCTTCGACGATGCGCCGCCAAGCACCTTCCCGGCCAAGCTCACCCAGCTCCTGTTCAAGCGCTATCAGGCCTTCGCAGGCGCCACGGACAAGGGCCTGGTGCTGCTGCCGTGCGAGCTGATCGACAGGAACGGCCCGGCCCTGAAAGCCGCGGTACTGCACTTCGCGCAACTGTGGTCGCTGGAAGCGGGCTTCGCCGAGTGGATCGAAGCCGCCTGCACCTTCTGCTCGACCCTGGTCGACCGCATCGTCACCGGCTACCCGGCGGGCGACGCGGCGGAAATCAAGGATGAACTGGGCTACGACGATCCCTTCCTGGTGGCTGCCGAATACTATTACCTGTTCGTGATCCAGGGCCCGTCCTGGATCGGCGACGAGCTCAAGCTGCAAGGCGCCGGCCTCAACGTCAAGCTGGTCGACGACATCACACCCTATAAAAAGCGCAAGGTCGGCATCCTCAACGGCGGCCACACCACGCTGGTGCCGGTGGCCCTGCTGGCCGGCCTGGAAGCGGTCGGCCCGGCGGTCGACGACAGCGGCGTCGGTCCTTTTCTCCGTGCCGCGATCTCCGACGAGATCATCCCGGCGCTCGAGATGGACCGCAAGGAACTGGCAGCCTTCGCCGACGACGTCCTGCTGCGCTTCCGCAACCCTTCGATCCACCACCGGTTGGCCTCGATCGCCCTCAACAGCTGGAGCAAGTTCGCCGCGCGCGTGATGCCGCAGCTGCTGCGCTACGCCGAGCTGAACGCCGGCCGCCTGCCGCGCCGCCTGGTGCTGGCCCTGGCCGCGACCATGGCGCTGTACCGCGGCGACCTGATCGAGCTGTCCGACGATGCGGCCAACCTCGACTGGTTCCGCCAGTCCTGGCCAAAGGTCGACAGCGGCGCCTGGTCGATGGCGCAGCTGGCCTCGGGCTGGCTGGCCAATACCAGGCTGTGGGGCAGGGACCTGAACGAGGTTCCCGGCCTGACCTACGCGGTCACGGTCGCCCTCGAGCAGATCAGGCGGCGCGGCATCCGCGAACTGCTGGGCTAACCGGCAGCGGCTGAACCCACCCGAACCAAAGCGATAGAGGCCGCGAACGCGCAAGCGTACAGCGGCCCGGGACCTTGCGCGCCTGCCGGTGCGTAAGTCAGCGCATAAGTCGGCGCGTAAACACAGGATTTGGAGGACACGACATGAAGAAAATGAAAGGCATGCGCTGGTGGATGGTGGGCCTGGTGACGCTCGGCCTGATCGTCAACTACCTGGCGCGCAATACGCTGTCGGTCGCGGCGCCGACCATGATGACGGACCTGAATTTCGACAAGCAAGAGTACTCATACATCGTGGTCGCTTGGCAGGTCTGCTATGCGTTGATGCAGCCGATCGCCGGCTACGTGCTGGATGCGGTCGGCACCAAGATCGGCTTCGCCGTGTTCGCACTGGCTTGGTCAGTGGCCTGCGCCTGCGCCGCCTTTTCCACGGGCTGGAAAAGCATGGCCTTCTTCCGCGGCCTGCTCGGCCTGACCGAAGCGGCCGGCATCCCGGCCGGCGTCAAGGCCACCACCGAGTGGTTCCCGCCGAAGGAGCGCTCGGTCGCCATCGGCTGGTTCAACATCGGTTCCTCGATCGGCGCCCTGTGCGCGCCGCCGCTGGTGGTGTGGACCATCCTGCACGGCGGCTGGCGCATATCCTTCGTCGTGGTCGGCGCCATCGGCGTGGTCTGGACCCTGCTGTGGGTGCTGTTCTACAAGCACCCGCGCGACCAGCAGAAGCTGACCGACGCCGAACGCTACTTCATCCTGTCAGGCCAGGACGACCGCCCGCAGGACAAGGTCGCCAAGGCCTCGTGGAAGCAGATCGTCAAGAGCCGCAATTTCTGGTCGGTGGCGATCCCGCGCTTCCTGTCGGAGCCGGCCTGGCAGACCTTCAACGCCTGGATCCCGCTGTACATGGCGACCGAACGCCACATGGACCTGAAGGAGATCGCCGCCTTCGCCTGGCTGCCTTTCCTGGCCGCCGACATCGGCTGCGTGCTGGGCGGCTACCTGTCGCCGATCATCCACAAGCGCTTCAAGGTCTCGGTGTTCGCCTCGCGCAAGTGGGTGGTCGGCATCGGCGCGGTGTGCATGATCGCGCCGGGCTGCGTCGGCCTGGTGGCGAGCCCGTACACCGCGATCCTGCTGCTGTGCATCGGCGGCTTCGCGCACCAGACCCTGTCCGGCGCACTGTACTCGATTACCTCCGACGTGTTCGGAAGACATGAAGTGGCGACCGCCACGGGCCTGGCCGGCATGTCCGGCTACCTGGGCGCAACGCTGTTCACCCTGCTGTTCGGCATCGCGGTCACGCAAGTGGGCTTCAGCCCGCTGTTCGGCGTGCTGGCCGTGTTCGACCTGCTGGCGGCAGTCGTGGTGTGGCTGATGGTGCGCGAACGCGGACCGCAACCGCCCCTGGGTATCACCCCGTCGGCAACGACGGCGCAATCCTGAGTTTCGTTGTACTAACCCAAGCAAGAAGACAAGAGATTTTAAATGACGCACTTTATCTCCAGGAAGACCATCCTGGCGGCGGCCGCCCTGGCATGCCTTTCGAACGCTGCGCTGGCGCAAACCACGCTCGGTGAACTCGCCAACCTGAAAGTGGATACCACGATCTACGGTTTCCTGAACGGCCAGCTGGAATCGGTCCAGGCCGAAGGCGGCGCGACCCCGTACAGCAGCCGCGGCCGCGTTTCGGACGGTAATTCGCGCCTCGGCTTCCGTGGCAACATCGGCGTGACCGACGACCTGAAGGGCGTGTGGCAGATCGAGGCCGCCCTCAACAACTTCGACCAGGGCGGCGTGAACAACCGCGGCGAGTCGTCGACCCTGACCTCGCGCAACACCTACGTCGGCATCGAAAGCAAGCGTTTCGGCCAGTTCGTGGTCGGCAACAACGACTCGGTCTACCGCAGCCTGATCGGCTCGGGCGGCGAGTTCGGCGGCAACCTCGGCCTGACCGTGCACGGCCTCGACGTGTGGAACAACACCTCGGCCCAGATGTCGGGCAACACCGACAGCATCTTCTCGCGCGGCGAAGCGCGCTACAAGAATTCGGCCCACTACATTTCGCCGGAATACTACGGCCTCCAGGTCGGCGCGTCCTACGGCTTCGACGAAGACCAGGCCAGCAACACCAACCGCGGCCGCTGGTCGGTCGCCGCCAAGTACACCTGGGGCCCGCTGACCGTCGGCGCCGGCTACGACCGCCAGAACAATACCGGCATCGACACGGTCGCGTTGACCGAAGGCTACGGCTTCCGCCTGCTCGATTCGTCGGGCGTGAAGACCGAGTTCGCCAAGGTGATCGCCCGCTACAAGCTGCATACCGGCACCACCATCGGCGTCGGCTTCGAGCAGGGCAAGTACGGCTTTGAAGATGCAGCGGTCCCGACCGCCGGCAACTACTACAGCGGCGTCGCCTACGGCACTGCCAAGCAGAACGCCGCCATGGTCTCGATCGCCCAGGACATCGGCAAGCTCAGCATCATGGGCTCGGCCGGCAAGCTGTTCAACCTTAAGAACACCACCTTCGGCAGCCCGCAGGACTACAGCGCCAACCAATACTCGCTGGGCGCGATCTACAACTTCAACCGCCTGCTGGCGCCGTACGTGTACTACACCAAGATCCGCAACCACGCCCAGCAGAACGTGAACCTGGGCCAGTCGCCGATCGACAGCAACAACATCGGCCGCGACGACGCCTTCCTGGCCCCCGGCAACAGCCCGCGCGCCTTCGGTATCGGCCTGATCGCCCGCTTCTAATTTGCTGCACCCACCAGAAATACAAAGAGACACACAATGACCATGCAACAGACCAAAATCGTCCTGCCGATGCTCGTCATCGCAGCCTCGCTGGCCGCCTGCGGCGGCGGTGGCGGCGGTGGCTCGGACGCCTCGAAAGTGAGCTACAGCGCGGGCGCCGTCTACCAGGTCGGCACCACCACCTTCGATCCGGACCTGCCGGCCGAGCCGAAGCTGCCGACCGACGCCCAGGTCTGCGCCACGCTGGAAGCCTCGCCCAAGCTGGTGCGCCGTCCCGACGGCTCGCTGCCGCCGGAAGCCGATCCGTCCAAGGCCGGCGTCGCCGTCGCGGTCGACCGCGCCGTCGTCAACCCGGACCAGGACCGCATCCAGGCCGCGCTGAACGCCTGCGGCGCCGCCGTGGAAGCCGAAGTCGGCGCCAAGATCGCCGCGGCCGACGCCGCCGCGACCGCGTCGCAGAAGGCCGCCAACGTGGCCAACGTCAACATCGCCGGCGTGTCGGGCGAGGAACTGGCCAAGCCCGACTACAAGGCCAGCAAGTTCGCGGTGCGCCTGGTGGTGAATTCGAGCGGCGTGGGCGACAGCTTCATCTCCGGCCCGCTGACCCTGCCGTCCGGCGTGACGCTGTGGATCGACAAGGGCGTAACCCTGTACGGCACCCGCGACGCCGCCGCCTACGTGGCCGACAAGACCACCGGCAAGTACTGCGCCAACACTGCGACCTCGGCCACCAAGGCCGGTTCCTCGAGTAACTGCCTGCCGCTGATCGGCGGCGACAACCTGGTCAACTCGGCCGTGATGGGCGACGGCGCGATCGACAGCCGCGGCTACGCCGAGATCGTCACCACCGACGCGCTGTACCCGCTGATGAAGGTCGACATGACCTGCTCGAACACCTACGCGGCCTGGCTGACCGGCAAGAAGGCGGCCGACGGCACCTCCTGCGACAACGGCGGCACCTTCGTCGATTCGAAATCGTCGGTGCGCAACATGACCTGGTGGGACCTGGCCTTCCTGGGCAACATGGTCCAGAACGGCACTACCGGCTACGGTTCGCAGTCGAATTTCCGCATGATGGTGTTCAACTACGCGAAGAACCTGACCCTGTATCGCATCAGCCTGAACAACAGCGCCAACTTCCACGTCGTGCCGAGCGGCGTCGATGGCCTGACCGTGTGGGGCGTGAAAGTCCAGACGCCGTCACTGGCGGCTTTCGCCAACCCGGCCGGCAACGGCAACCCGCTGTACAACGGCGACACCTTCACCGAAGACAACGTCAAGAACACCGACGCCTTCGACCCGGGTTCGGCCTCGAAAGCGACGTCGGTCGCGCTGACCACCGGCGCCACCACCAAGTCGGCGGCCAAGATCTCCTTTGACGGCTACCTGAAGAACTTCGTTTTCGCCTACAACTACGTGTCGACCGGCGACGACGACATGGCGTTCAAGGGCAGCCAGAACCCGAGCCCAAGCGGCTCCGGCTTGCCGGGCATCGACGGCGCACGCGACGTCCGTGCCGACCGCAAGGCGGGCATGATCGTGGCCCACAACCACATCTACTACGGCCACGGCATCTCGGTCGGTTCCGAGACCAACGCCGGCGTCAAGAACCTGGACATCTACGACAATTCGTTCTGGGATTCGGAAGAGGGCCTGCGGATCAAGTCGGACTATGCCCGCGGTGGCGAGGTCAGCAATGTTCGCTACAAGAACATCTGCATCAAGGAAGGCTTGAACGCGCTGCTGTTCACCCCGTACTACTCGACCAAGGCACTGCCGGCGGCCGGCCCGCTGTTCCCGAACTTCCATGACATCACCATGGAAAACGTGCGCATCCAGGGCAAGAGCGCGGTCAAGCTGCAGGGCTTCCAGGCGAATACCGGCGGCTACAACAACCCGCAGTACCCGCTCGGCATGACCATGACCAACGTCGTGGCCGACTCGCCGGACGAGATCACGCTGACCACCTCGGATGCCAACCTGACGATCAAGGGCGTCAACCTGCCGCTGATCGCCAATGCAGAGAACCGCAACGTGATCAACGGCGTGCCGACCAAGGCGGTCGACCCGTCCAAGGTCGTGGATTGCTCGAAGGCCTACGTCGACTTCCCGTCGATCGGCGCATCGAACTTCTTCGGTTCGACCTGGGCCTCGCGTAAATAAGCGGTAACATCGGTGCCCGGCAGCCGCCGGGTGCCGCCGGCGCCCCGCTTGCCCCACGGCGGGCGGGGCGTTTTACTTCACTCTCACGACACAGAACACCATTTGAGGAGCACGATGCAAGCCCAAACCGTTTACGCCATCGGCGAATGCATGATCGAGCTGCAGCGCAGTGCCGCCGCCGGCAGCGCCGGCCATGCCGCGACCATGGATTACCGCTTCGGCGGCGATACGCTGAACGCCGCCGTCTACATGGCGCGCCTGCTCGATCCGGCCAGGGTGCGCGTCGCCTACGTCACCGGGCTGGGCGTGGACGGCATGTCGGCCGAGATGCTGGCCAGCTGGGAGCGCGAGGGCATCGACACGTCCTGCGTGCAGCGCCTGCCGGAGCGCCTGCCGGGCATCTACATGATCGAGACCGACCCCGACGGCGAACGCCGCTTCCACTACTGGCGCAAGGACTCGGCGGCGCGCCACTGGCTGGAAGCGCCGGAGGCCGGCAAGGTGCTGGTGCAGCTGGCGGCCTCGCCGCTGGTGTACCTGTCGGGCATCAGCCTGGCGATCCTGGCGCCGGCCGACCGCGAACTGCTGATCGCGGCGCTGGCGCAGTGCCGCGCACGCGGCGGCCGCGTGGTGTTCGACAACAATTACCGGCCGCGCCTGTGGGAAAGCGCGGAGACCGCGCGCGAAGTCTACCGCCGCGTGCTGGCCAACACCGACATCGCGCTGCTGACCCTGGACGACGAGATCGCCCTGTACGGACAGGAAAGCGTGCAGCAGGTGATCGAGCGCACCCGCGGCTACGGCGTCGCCGAAGTCGTGGTCAAGTGCGGCGCCGACCCCTGCGTGGTGTGGGCCGACGATAGCCTGCACCAGGTGGCCCCGGAGCCGGTGCAGGACGTGGTCGACACCACGGCGGCCGGCGATTCCTTCGGCGCGGCCTACATGGCGGCGCGGCTGTCGGGCAAGGATCCGCAGGAGGCGGCCAGGGCAGGCCACCGCCTGGCCGGCGCCGTGATCCGCGTGCGCGGCGCGATTATCCCGCTCGATGCCATGCCGGCGCCGCTGTGACGCTAGAATGCCCGAGTTTTCGCTAGACTACGAGCCATGAATACGCCGACACCACCGCAACCTCTTGCCGACCCCTGCCTCACGGCCGCGCGCCGGGTCTACCTGTGCCTGCGCCAGCGCATCGTCGGAATGACCATGCTGCCGGGCGAACGCGTCGTCGAACGGGACATCGCCGAGGAGTTCGGCACCAGCCGCACGCCGGTGCACGAAGCCGTGCAGCGCCTCGCCGACGAAGGCCTGATCGAAGTCATCCCACGCTCCGGCACCTTCGTCGCCCGCATTCCGCTGGACGCGCTCGAAGAAGCCAACCTGGTGCGCCATGCGCTGGAAACCGCGATCATCGAAAAGGCGGCGCTGCGCGCCGGTGCCGAGGGCGTGGCGCGCCTGCGCGCGACCCTGGCCGAGCAGGAAGTGGCGATCGCCGCCAACGACCTGCACGGCTTCCACCGCACCGACGAGGGCTTCCATGCGCTGCTGGCCGAGCTGTCGGGCTATCCCGGCGTGTGGCCGATCATCCAGCAGGCCAAGACCCAGATGGACCGCTACCGCCAGCTGACCCTGCCGCTGGAAGGCAGGATGGCCGGCGTGCTCGAGGAGCACCGGGCGGTGGTGGACGCGATCGAGGCCCAGGATCCGGCGCGTGCCCGCGCCGCGCTGCTGAACCACCTCGACCACGTGATGCCGGTGCTGGAAGTCACGCGCAAGCTGCGTCCCGAGTTCTTTACCGCACATCTTAATAGCCGCCTGCCGCGCTGAAGGCGGCAGTCGCGTTTGGCGGCCTATTTTCATCCTGTTACCATGGCGACTCAATGACTCTTTTATGATTTCGCCATGCCCAAAAACAAGCGCCCCGCACCCCGCAAGCCCGTGAAACAGGCGGCGGAGCCCGACCACGAAGCGCTGGCGCAGAACCTGGTCGATCTCGCGCTCGAGATCGCCGAGCGCGAAGACCTCGAGCCGGCCGTGCTGGCCGCGCGCGAGCAGGACGTGCAGACCCTGGTGCGGCGCGCGCTGCGCCGCAAGCACGACGAGGTGCTGTACGGCGCCATCGAACTGGCGCGCTATACCGATCCGGGCGCCTGCCGCTGGCTGCGGGACAAGATCGAGGAAGAAGCCGCGACCGTGCATGCGCACGAGGGCGACGAGGAACTCGAGATCGACGCCTTCATGATTCCGATGTTCGTCACCAGTACCGGCGGCCTGGTGGAGGCCGACGTGTTCCAGGACGACACCGCCTTCGAGGAACTGAACGACAGCTTCCGCCAGGCCGGCCTGGCCAGTGCCGATGCGCGCGTGGTGCTGGTGCGCCACCTGTACGACCTCGACGAGGTCGAAGCGGTACGCTACAGCGACTTGCAGGAGATGCTGCGCGAGGCGCTGCAATCGATGCGCTCGAAAAAGCTGGTCGCCGCGCCGGCGATCGAAGCCAGTATGCGCGGCTGGCAGCCGGGCCTGGCCGACGCCCACGAAGAAGCGATGGAACTGCGCTTCCTGCTCGGTTTTTCCCTCAAGCACGCCGACGACCCGTTCTACCGTGTGCCGAAGGACGAAGAAGCGGCCGACGCCTATTTCGAGGGACGACTGGCGCGCTACCGGATGTGGGCCGGCAGCATCGCGCCTTTGTTGCAGCGCAACCTGTCGCGCACGCCGACCGAACTCGACCTCAATTTCCTGTACCAGGACCTGTTCTACGGGGCGATGGAGCAGGGTGTGTCCGAGCTGGCGATGCTGGCCACGCTGGCCGAGGTCAACTGGCGCCTCGACGGCCAGGACCTCGAGCCGGAGCGCATCAAGGCGGTGGTGGCGCCGGTCGAGGCCGGGGACCATGCGGCGCTGCGCATCAATCTGTACGCGCTCGGCGGCGGCGCGCCGCTGGCGACCATCGACAAGCCGGTCGACCTGGCCGACGACCTTGAAATCGAGCTCGAGGACCTGTGCGACGCCCTCGCCACTGTCGGCCTGGATGGCATACTGGTGGCGACCGGCTTCGACGACGAGGGCGAACCCCAGGGCGCCGAACCCTACCTGACTGCCTGATCAGATAGCGCGACGCATGCGCAGCCCCGCTCCGGTACGGGAAATGGGGCTGCTCATGGATGCGCACGCAAGGCGTACAGGATGAGTCGTCGTACGGTTTTACCCTTTCTATATGTAGGACGCGACCTACATCAGCCCTGCAAAACAGGGCTTTCCATAGGGGAGAGCAGGGCTTGCACTGGCAAACAACTCACAAATAGAAATTTTGCGCTGCACAAACGAAAAATATTGGGAAAATTGCATGTTAGGATTGCATGTCCGCTGCGATGAGAGCGTCGCTTCCCAAGAGCGTGCGCCACCCGCCGGTCGCAATCCAGATTAACTAGAAACGCCACGAAGGCGAAAGGAACTTGAACATGCCGACCCTGATCGTGTTTTGCCACCTGCGTTGGGATTTTGTCTTCCAGCGTCCCCAGCACCTGATGACGCGCCTGGCGGAACACTACAACATCCTGTTCGTCGAAGAACCGGTGCACCATGAAGGGCAGGCATTCCTGCAGAAAACCGAAGTCGCCAAGAACATCACCGTGTGCCGCCCGCACACCCCGATCCATCAATGGGGCTTCCACGACGACCAGCTGCCGACCCTGCAGACCCTGCTGGCCGACCTGGTGCCACAAGGCGAACGTCCAGTGGTGTGGTTCTACACCCCGATGGCCCTGCCGCTGCTGCAGAACTTCGAGCCGTCGCTGGTCATCTACGACTGCATGGACGAACTGGCTGCCTTCAAGAATCCGCCGAAACAACTGCTGCAGCGCGAAAGCGCACTGCTGAACATCGCCGATATCTGCTTCACCGGCGGCCCGAGCCTGTACGAATCGAAGCGTACCCGCCACGCCAACGCCTACTGCTTCTCGAGCAGCGTCGACGCCAAGCACTTCCGCCAGGCACTGGACAAGTCGAACAGCCACCCGGCCCAGGCCGATGTCGCCCATCCGCGTCTCGGCTTCTACGGCGTCATCGACGAGCGCTTCGACACCGACCTGATCAAGGAAGTCGCCGCCGCCCGTCCGGACTGGCAGATCGTGCTGGTCGGCCCCGTCGTCAAGATCGACCCGGCCAACCTGCCGCAAGGCGCCAACATCCACTACATGGGCCAGCGCACCTACGACGAGCTGCCGAAGTTCCTGGCCGGCTGGGATGTCTGCCTGCTGCCGTTCGCGCTGAACGAGTCGACCAAGTTCATCAGCCCGACCAAGGTGCTAGAATACATGGCAGCCGAGCTGCCGTCGGTCTCGACCCCGATCACCGACGTCAAGGTCCCGTACAGCCACGTGGTCGAGATCGCCAACGACGCCCAGGAGTTCATCGCCGCCTGCGATCGCATGCTGGCCCTGAACGACGGCCAGAAAGCCGACCTCGCGGAGCGCATGCGCAAGGTCGTGGCCAACACCTCGTGGGACAAGACCGCCAACGCGATGCACGAGATCATCCAGTCGACCCAGCCATCGAACAAGGCCGAGCGCCTGAACGCGGCCAATGTCGAAGTCAGCGCCAACGACGCCGTCGAGGTGCTGCCGGTCGCGGCCAACCTGAAGACTGCGCGTGTCACCGATACGCCGGCGCAAGCTGCCGGCTAAGCCGGACTGAACGGGCCTTCCGGCCCGTCCGCCCAGAACCGCCCGTGCGCTTGCACCGGCGGGTTTTTTTCGTCGGGACAAATATCTTCAGCCACGGTAGAGTGATCGGTTGTTTTCGTTCGCGTCACGATAATGAAGTGCATACTGTGAATTAGCGCATGCTCGAACGGAGGACGGTACAAGGTAGGGTGGACGGCTATACCCCGACAAGGGCGACGACGCAGCGCCAATGCCGTCCACGCGTCCAGGTAACGCCTGAACGGGGCCTCAGCGGGAATCGCTACAGCCTCCGGATGTTCTACGGGGCGTCTGTGTCGCGAGGTGCCGATCGCTGACGCGTGGACGGCAGAGCCGTCCACCCTACCGGCAAGTCCGCTGCCTACGCCTCCCACGCCCGCGCGCCGAACGAGAATAATCGTTCGCATCACGGAAAGGTAGGCCACCGTACTGGTAACCTGCACTCGGGAGCGCCGTAAACGCAAAAAAGGCGCCGAAGCGCCTTTCTTAGCTGAAGCCTGGGAATCAGGCCAGCGGATCGATCACGAACGCCGGCATGGCGCCTTTGGCCTGCGCGGTCTCCAGGAACTTGTCCGCGGTGATCAGCGCCTCGTTGATGGTGACGTCCATGTCCAGGTAGCGGTAGGTACCCAGGCGGCCCATGAAGGTGACGTTGGTTTCCTGCTTGGCCAGGTTGACGTACTTTTCGAGCTGGGCCTTTTCGCGGGCCTGGCGGATGGGGTAGTACGGGGTGTCTTCCGGCTCGCACTGGCGGCTGTATTCCAGGTAGCAGATCGTCTTTTCGTGCTTTTCCCACGGTGCGAAATGCTTGTGCTCGGTGACGCGGGTATAGCGCTGCGAGTTGTCGCAGACGTTGATGACCGCGTTGCCCTGGTAGTCGCCGGAATCGCGGAAGACTTCGAAGTCCAGCGTACGGTAGGGCAGGCGGCCTTCGGTATGGCCGAACCAGGCGTCGATCGGGCCGCTGTAGAACACGTGGTCGTAGTCGCCTTTCGCGTTCGGGTCGAACTTGGTGTTCAGGTGCACCTGGATGCCCGGCACGTCGAGCATCTTTTCGACGATGACGGTGTAGCCGTCCTTCGGCATGCCCTGGTACTTGTGGTTGAAATAGTTGTCGTCGTAGTTGAAGCGGACCGGCAGGCGCTTCAGGATGCTGGCCGGCAGTTCGCTCGGCTGCAGGCCCCACTGCTTGATCGTGTAGGTCTTGAAGAAGGCTTCGTACAGCTCGCGGCCGACGAAGCGCAGCGCCTGCTCTTCGAAGGTCTGCGGATTCTCGATGGTCTTGTCGCCGATCTCGGCCATGAAGGCTTCGGCTTCGGCCGGGCGGAAGGTCTTGTTGAAGAACTGGTTGATCGTCAGCAGGTTGATCGGCAGGGTGAAGACGCGGCCGTTGGTGATCGCCTTGACGCGGTTCACGTACGGCATCATTTCGCCGAAGCGATTGATGAATTCCCAGGCGCGCTCATTGTCGGTGTGAAAAATGTGCGGACCGTAGACGTGGAGCATGACGTTGGTTTCGGCATCGCGCTCGGAATGGCAGTTGCCCGCGATATGGGAGCGGGACTCGAACACTTCGACGTTGTACCCCGCCTGCGCAAGCTGATTGGCGACGACAGCTCCGGAAAAACCAGCTCCGACGATGGCAACATTCTTTTTCATTGATTTATCCTAAATGATGAGTAGTAATTCTTCTGGTCCTGCCCGTACCGATGGCACGTCGTACAAAACATTCCGCACACGGCTTCAACATGTTGTGTGCTGATATTGTGACAAAAATATATCACTATTCGCCCCTTGGCCCCCGCACGATTGCCGTGCCGCGTCATGCATGCCATTTATAGCTGTGGCCGCTTGAGCAAAGCGGAAGTGATGTCGTGAATACAAAAAAAAGCCGCCGGGCAATGCCGGCGGCTGTTGCACGGGACTGGCCCGTGGAACGATCACTTGTCGTTCTTGTGGCTCTGCGAGCCGGCCTTGGCGTGCTGTTCCGGCGTACCGCCGCGGGTGCTGTTGCCCGACTGCTTGCTGCCGCCACCGCCCTGGCTTTGCTGGTTGCCGTCGTTCTTGTGGCTCATCGAGCCGGCACGGCGTGCTTCTTCCGAGTTGAACTCGTGAGCGTTGCCCGAGGCATGGGCCGCACGACCGCCTTCGGAAGCGATTTCGCGTTGTTTCTGCGGATCCATCGAGGCGAAGCCGCGGTTCGAGGTGTCGCTCTGGTTGTTACCCTTGTTTCCGCCCTGGTTGTTCGATGCCATGATCGTTCTCCTTTAGTAGTTCACATTGGGTGCCTCGTTGAGGTGAAGTCATCTTATGCGTCAGGCATAAGACGCGGAATAGGACACGCTGAGGCCGCCATGTAGGAAGAGTCCGTCAACCTCCGTGTGTAACCAATGTTCAAAATCTTTAGTGAAACGATGGCCCCGGCGGCATCGCGCCCGCCGGCCGTCCCGCTGCCGCGCTGCCCGGCACCGGCTCGCCCAGGCGCACGATCGACATCGGGTGGGCGAACTGGATGCCTTCCTGCTGGAACCGGCGGTAGATGTCGAGGAAGATGTCCTGCTGGGCATCCATGTGCAGGATGTAGTCCGGACTGCGGAAGTGGTAGACGATCTCGAAGTCGAGCGACCACTCGCTCCAGCGGAAGAAGTGGGCCCGCTCGAAATCGATGTTCGGCTTGGTGCCGATGATCTCCCTGATGATGCGCGGCACCCGGCACAGCTGCTCCTCGCTGGTGCCATAGGCCACCCGCAGTACGAAGGCATTGCGGCGCGTCTCCATGCGCTTGTGGTTGTGGATGCGGCTCTTGAGCAGGTCGCCGTTGGAAAACACCACCTGTTCGCCGCCCAGGCCGCGCAGGCGCGTCGTCTTCAGGCCGATATGCTCGACCGAACCCAGCACGTCGCCGACGATGATGAAGTCGCCGATCTCGAACGGTTTGTCCAGCATGATCGACAGCGAGGCAAACAAATCGCCGAGGATGTTCTGGGTCGCCAGCGCGACCGCGATACCGCCGACGCCGAGGCTGGCCACCAGCGTCGTGATATTGATGCCGAAATTATCCAGCACCATCAGGGTGACGATGGTCCACAGCGCCAGCCGCAGCATGAAGGTCAGTACGCTGCGCGAAGCGCGCCGTTCGCCGTCGCCGCCCAGGCGCAGGCGGTCGCGCCAGGCGCGCAGGCCGACGTCGCCCCAGATTGCCAGCTGCAGCAGCAGGGCCCCGACCGCGACCCGCGCTACAAACAAATCGCGCTTGGTATTCAGGTCGAGGAAGGTACTGCCGAAATACATGGCGAAGGCCGCGATGAACACGAAATAGGTACGCGACAGCATGGCCGCGATGAAGTCGTCGATATGGGTCTCGGCCTTGCGCGCATTCGCGGCGACGTGGCGCAGCACATAGCGGCGCAGGAACAGCATGGCGGCCGCGGCAAGCACCGTGACCGCCAGCGCCAGTGCCCAGGCTTCGAGCGAATTGTTCAGGAAGGAAAGCGCGCGGCCATCAGCGCGCAATGGGAAATGAAACGGCAGGTGAAACGAAAAAGGCATCGGCAAAACTCCAGGCATGGTGCATGAAACGAACCGCCTAGTCTGGAGTCCCACGTTAAACTGCCGCGCACAATTGACTTTCAGCAGCTTCGCGCCTACATTGCCTTATTAACAATCCTAATGCCCGCGGAGCCTGCGGCGCGATGAGCACCGACCACACCCCCAACATCCTCCTTGTCGACGACCAGCCCGCGAATCTTGCCGTGCTGGAGGCGATCCTGACCGGCGTCGGCGAACTGGTCGCCGTAACCTCGGGCGAGGCGGCGCTGCGCGAAGTGCTGGCGCGCGATTTCGCGGTGGTGCTGCTGGACGTGCGCATGCCCACCATGAACGGCTTCGAGCTGGCCGAACTGATCCGCCAGCACCCGCGCACCCAGGGCTTGCCGATCATCTTCCTGACCGCCGGCGACGCCGACGAGTTTCCGCTCGAGCGCGCCTATGCGCTGGGCGCGGTCGACTACATGACCAAGCCGTTCAACCCGGTGGTGCTGCGCGCCAAGGTATCGGTGTTCATCGACCTGTACCGCAAGAGCGCGCAGCTGGCCCGGGTCGAGGAGGAACGCCACCGCGCCGCCCTGCGCGACATTTTTCACCGCGCGCCGGCCATCATGGGCGTGATGCGCGGCCCCGACCACGTGATCGAGATGGCCAACCAGCGCTACCGCGAACTGGCCTGCGGGCGCGCGCTGGACGGCCTGCCGCTGCGCGACGCGATGCCGGAGCTGGACGGCCAGGAGTTCATCGAGGTGCTGGACCAGGTGTATGCCAGGGGCCAGGCACTCGAAGGCCACAACGTGCGCGTGGTGCTGCGCGGCGGCGAAGGCTGCGCGGCGCTGGAAGAGCATTTCCTCGACTTCGTGTGCATGGCGCTGCGCGAGCCGGACGGCACGGTGGACGGGGTGCTGCTGCATGGCGTCGACGTCACCGAGCGCACCCGCGCCAACCTGCTGGCGGTAGGCCAGCGCGGCGCCCTGGAACTGGCCGTCACCGACGCCCCGCTCGGCGACGTGCTGGACGTGCTGGCGCGCACCGCCGAGGACTACGGCGGCGGCGCGGCGCTGGCCTCGGTGCAGCTGATGACGCCCGACGGCAGGCGCCTGCGCCATGCGGCGGCGCCGTCCCTGCCGGCCGGCTTCCAGCACGGCGTCGATGCGATCCGGGTCGGGCCGGTGGGCGCCGCCGCGGCCAGCGCCGCCTGGCGCGCCGCCACCGTCAACTGCGCCGATATCGAGCACGACGCGCTGTGGGAAGGCCACCGCGAACTGGCCCGCGCCCACGGGCTGCGGGCCAGCCGCGCGATGCCGATCCTGGCGCCGTCCGGCGACGTACTGGGCACCTTCACGCTGTACTTCCGCGACCGTCGCCACGCCACGCCGCAGGAACAGGCCGCGATGGCGCTGCTGGCCAACACCGCGTCGCTGGTGATCGGCCAGCGCCACGAGGCCGTCGAGCGCCAGGCCGCCGAGCAGCGTTCGCGCGCGATCCTGGACAGCATGAGCGAGGGCTTCATCGCGCTCGACCGCGAATGGCGCATCACCTATGCCAACGGCGCCGCCGAGGACGTCACGCAGCGCCGCAACGAAGACCTGGTCGGCGCCCAGTTCTGGGACTTGTTCCGCGCGCTGCGCGGCACGCCCCAGGAAAGCGCGCTGCGCAACAGCGTGACCGGGCGTGCCGCCAGCCGCATCGAGACCTTCGATCCGGGCCAGGAACGCTGGTTCGAGATCAACGCCTTCCCGATGGAAGAGGGCGGCACCGCGCTGTACTTCCGCGACGAGAGCGACCGCCGCCGCGCCGAGGCCGGGATCCGGCGCCTGGCCGCGGTGGCCGAGCAGTCCTCGGACTTCATCGGCATCTTCACCGCCGACGCCGGCGGCATCTGGCTGAACCCGGCCGGGCGGCGCATGGCGGGGCTGGGCGCGCAGACCAACATCGCGGCCTGGCGCATGATCGATTTCTTCCCGCGCGAAGACCGGCCTTTCGTCATCGAGCAGGTGATGGCGACGCTGACCGGCGACCAGGCCGAATGGGAGGGCGAACTGCGCCTGGCACAGCCGAACGGCGCCGCGCCGCTGCCGGTGTACTTCAAGGGCTTCGCGGTGCGCGACGGCGACGGCAACAACCTGGGGCTGGCCACGATCACGCGCGACATCACGCAGCAAAAGCGTGCAGAGGACGAGCTGCGCCGGGTGGCGGCCGACCTGGCGGAGGCCGACCTGCGCAAGAGCGAGTTCCTGGCCACGCTGGCGCACGAGCTGCGCAATCCGCTGGCGCCGATCCGCACCGGGCTCGACCTGCTGCGCATGGCGCCCGGCGATACGGCCGCCACCAAGCGCGTGCACGGCATGATGGACCGCCAGCTGGGCCACCTGATCCACCTGGTCGACGACCTGCTCGACATCGCCCGCATCACGCGCGGCAAGATCGAGCTCAAGAAGGAGGCGGTGCCGCTGCATACGGTCGTCGGCATGGCGGTCGAGACCAGCGCGGCGCTGGTGGAAGCGCACGGCCACCGGCTGGAAGTGGACCTGCCGCCCGATCCGCTGGAACTCGAGGCCGATGTCACGCGCCTGGTGCAGGTGCTGTCCAACCTGCTGAACAACGCCGCCAAATATACCCCGCACGGGGGCACTATCCGGCTGGCGGCGTGGCGCGAGGATGGGCACGCGGTGATCGCGGTGTCCGACAATGGCGTCGGCATCGGGCCGGAGGCGATCGGCTCGGTGTTCGAGATGTTCACCCAGGTGCGCGGCAGCCTCGACCGGGCCCAGGGCGGCCTCGGCATCGGACTGTCGCTGGTGCGGCGCCTGGTCGAACTGCACGGCGGCCGCGTCAGCGCCTTTTCCGGCGGCGAGAAGCAGGGCAGCACCTTCACGGTGCGCCTGCCGCTGCGTCCAGGCACCCCGCATGCGCGTCCCGAGGAGGTTGGCGCCGAAGGCGGGGCGGCAGCCACGGCGCCGCTGCGGGTACTGGTGGTCGACGACAACGAGGATGCCGCCGAAAGCCTGGCCGCGCTGCTGCAGCTGCTGGGACACACCACACGCGTCGCCCATGACGGCCCGGAAGGCCTGTTCCTGGCCGAAACATTCCAGCCCGACCTGGCTTTCCTCGACATCGGCCTGCCCGGGATGAACGGCTACGACCTGGCCGGGGCGATCCGGCGCATGGGCACGATGCAGCAGGTGGTGCTGATCGCGCTCACCGGCTGGGGCGCGCACAGCGACCAGCAGCAGTCGCAGGAAGCGGGCTTCGACCAGCACCTGACCAAGCCGGTCAGCCTGGAAGCGCTGGAACAGGCGCTCGGCGCAGTGGCGCGGGCGCTGCCGTGACGATCATGCAAGGGAAAACATGAAGGGAGCGACGAAGGAACAGGGGATTTCCTGCGGCACGCTGGTGGTGGACGCGCAGGGGCGCCTGCTGCTGTGCCATGTGACCGGCACCGGCAAGTGGGACATTCCGAAAGGCATGCAGGATCTGGGCGAAAACGCCCTGGAGGCGGCGATGCGCGAGCTGCGCGAGGAGACCGGCCTGGTGTTCGCGGCGGAGCGCTTTGTCGAGATCGGCCGCATTGCGTACCGGCGCGACAAGGCGCTGCACCTGTTCCGGGTCGACGCCGGGGATGAACTGCCGACGCTCGACCACCTGGTCTGCCACAGCTTTTTTCCGCACCACGTGACCGGCAAGCCGACACCGGAGACCGACGGCTTCCGCTGGGCCACGCGCGCCGAAGCGGCGCGCCTGTGCTGGCCGCGCATGGCCGAGCGGCTGATGGCGCTCTACTGGTAGGGTGGACGGCTTGCCGTCCACGCGTTCAGACCGTGCAGGAAACCACGCGGCGCCGTGCAGGTTTGCGGTCGTTCATGCGCTAACGATCACCGCGTGGACGGCAGAGCCGTCCATCCTACGCCAGCTTGGCCAGCACGCCCTCGATCGCGGCCACCGTCGCCGGCTTGGTGAGGTGCTCGTCGAACCCGGCCTCGCGCGTGCGCGCCCGGTCGGCTTCGCCGCCCCAGCCGGTCAGGGCGACCAGCCGGGTGGCGTCGAGGCGAGGGTCGCGCCGGGCCGCCTGCGCTACCTCGTAGCCGGACATGCCGGGCATGCCGATGTCGAGGAACACCACCTGCGGCAGCATGGCCGTCATCATGCGCAGTGCCTGGTGGCCGTCGTTGGCCACCGCGACCTCGTGCCCCATCATGCCGATCAGCGCCCCCAGGGTCTCGGCGGCGTCGCGGTTGTCGTCCACCACCAGTACGCGCAGGCGCGATGACGCGGCGCTTGCGGCCTCCGACTGCGCCACCGGCGCCGCAGCGGGTGCTTCCCCAGCCGCCGGCCGGGCCAGCGGCAGCCGCACCGTGAACACGCTGCCCTGGCCGGTACCGCCGCTGGCCGCCGTGATCGAGCCGCCATGCAACTGCACCAGGCTGCGCACCAGCGACAGCCCGATACCGAGTCCGCCCGGGATGTGCTGGGCGTGCTGCGACACCTGGGTGAACATCTTGAAGACCTCGTCGAGCGCCTCGGGCGGGATGCCGATGCCGTTGTCCGACACCGCGATCAGGGCGGTGTCGCCGTCGCGCTCGGCCGCCAGCACGATGGCGCCGCCGCGCGGCGTGTACTTGGCCGCGTTGTTGAGCAGGTTGCTGATCACCTGCGTGATGCGGGTAAAGTCGGCGTGCAGCGTCAGCGGCGCGGCCGGCAGCCGCACGTCGAGTTGGTGGCGTGCGCCTTCGATCAGCGGCATGCTGGTCTCGACCGCGGCGTTGAGGACGTCGGCGAGGTCGATCAGGGCCGGTTTCAGGTCGACCTGGCCGCGCGTGATGCGGGCGATGTCGAGCAGGTCGTCGACCAGGTGCACCAGGTGGTCGAGCTGGCGGTCCATGATGTCCTGCACGCGCGCGATCGCCGCCGGGTCGGCCTTGGCGCGGCGCATCAGCTGCAGGCCGCTGCGGATCGGCGCCAGCGGATTGCGCAGCTCGTGGGCGAGGGTGGCCAGGAACTCGGTTTTCAGGCGGTCCTGCTCGGCGAGGTCGTCGGCCAGGCGGCGCAATTCGACTTCGGTGCGGCGCCGTTCGGTGATGTCGCTGAACAGCACCACCACGCGGTGGCTGCCGGGCGCACCCACGCGCGCCGCGTACACGTCGTACCAGCGTCCGAGGCCGGCGGCCTCGTTGACGAAGCGTTCCGGCTCGCCGGTCCGGGCCACCCGGCCATAGGTGTCGAACCAGTGCTGCTCGTGGGTCGGATTCAGCGCGCGCACGGTGTGGCCGACGGCGTCCTTCAGGCCGGTATGGCGCTCGAACGCCTGGTTCACCTCGAGGAAGCGGTAGTCGCAGGGCTTGCCGGTGGCGTCGTACAGCATCTCGATCAGGCAGACGCCGTCGTCGACCGACTCGAACAGGGTGCGGTAGCGCTCTTCGCTGGCCTGCAGGCGCGCCTCGGATTCCTTTTGCAAGGTGGCGTCGATCACCACGCCGCGTACCCGCGCCGCGCCGCGCCCACCGCGCTCGACCCGGCCGCGCGCCAGCAACCAGCGCCAGCCGCCGCTGAAGGTGCGCACGCGGAAGGTGGCGTCGTAGGGCGCGCCGGTTTCCAGTGCATGGCGCAGGCGCGTTTCGGTCGGCGCCAGGTCGTCGGGGTGGACGGCGTCGAAATAGCGCGACAGCGGGGCGCCGTCGGCGGTTTCCGGGTCCAGTCCGAACAGTTCGGTCATGCGCAGGTCGCCGGTGACGCGATCGCGCACGACGTCCCAATCCCACACCGCGACTTCGGCGCTGGCGATGGTCGATTCGAGGCGGGCGCGGGTTTCCTGCAGCGCCGCCTCGGCGCGGCGCCGCTTGGCCGCGCTGGCGTAGGCTTCCAGGAAGAAGCTGGCCTTGGTGCGTAGGATCGGCACCGAAACCGGATCGTGGAGCACGGCCAGCGCGCCGGCTTCAAATACTGACTCCAGCGAAAATGGCGGATTCGGCGGGATGCCGTGCACAAGCAGCGGCGTGTGCGGCAGGCGCCCGCGCAGTTCGCGCACGCTGGCGAACATGGCATCGACGTTGCCCGAATAGCCGGCCAGGATCAGTGCGAAGCCGTCGCTGCCGGCATGCACCAGGGCTTCTTCGAGGCTGCGGGCGCGTATCAGTTCGTAGCCCAGTTCGGCGGCAACGCTGCCGACCGCCGGATCCGGTACCGGCCGGTCGCACAGGAACAGGACACGGCCGTGGTCGTGATCAATCATGGGGCCTCCCGGCGCGCAGGAGGACGGGCAAGGCCGGCTGAAGGCCGAGTGCTGCGAGATACATGTATATATTGTCAGAGTGGTCAGCCTGGCTGCGACTGTAGGAGGACTCGGAGTGAATGTCAATTACCGCACGGGCTGTCGGGTGCGTGCCAGCGCCTGCGGTTTCCGGTAGGATGAGCCGCCTGAGGACCGCAATCGAACATCGGAGGAGACCATGGACACAGCAAGCCCGCGCACCGACTATGACGTAGCCGCCATCATGGGCGGCTTGTACGGTGACGGCATCATCGCCTGCAAAGGCGCCTTCAGCCGCGAGTGGGTCGGGCGCCTGAAGCAGGACATCGAAGGCCTGTTCGCGGAGGCCCGCCGCAGCCCGCGCGGCGCGCTCGAACGCGGCCCGAACCGGTTCTACGTCGAGGTGCATCCGGAACGCCTGTCCGGCTTCGTCGACATTGTGAATCACCCGTGGGTGGTGGCGGTATGCTCGGCGGTGCTGGGGCCGGACTACAAGATCGTCGAGGCCGGCTTCGACATTCCGTTCCCGGGCGCGATGCACCAGCCCTGGCACCGCGACTTCCCGGCGCCGCCGGAAACCCTGGTGGGGCGGCGCCTGAATTCGCTCGCCTTCAACATCACCACGGTCGACGTCACCGAAGAGATCGGGCCGTTCGAGATCGCCCCCGGCACCCAATGGGACGACCTGGCGGACGGCGACCCGATGTTCCCGGACAAGTCGCACTATGCGCGCTACGAGGCGCGCGCCCAGCGCAAACTGCCGCAAGTGGGGGACATCTCGGCGCGCTCGGCGCTGGCCATCCACCGCGGCACCGCCAACCGTTCCAACCAGTCGCGTCCGGTATTCGTGCTGGGTGTCGATGCACCGGACGGGCGCAACGCCGACAAGCACGACCTGCAGGTGACGCAAGACTACTGGGACGCGCTGCCCGAGGCCGTGCGTTGCCACCTGCGCTGCCGCATCGTGCCGGAACTGGAGAGTATCGAGCAGGCCCATACGATCGAAGGCCTGCGCATGGGCGTCACGATGTAGCGCCGTCGTCCTTCAGCGAATCGGCGAGGGCGTCCGAGGCGATGCCCTTGGGCGCCTTGCCGACCTGGCGTGCCATGTCGCCCTGCTGGTCGAGGTTGACTTCCTCGGCCACGTTGAATTGGCCATCATCCTTGCCATCGGGCGGGAGCAGGTTTTCCGAGCGGTCTTTATCCTGTTGGGTCGGTGCAGTCATTATTGCCTCCTTTGCATGTTTCGATGGCCCATTATGTGCCCGGCCCCATGCGGGAGGGCGCACGCTAGGACTTGTCGCGGCGCAATGGCAGGTTCTTTTCCAGGATCGCCCACAGGATCAAGCCGTACGCCAGCAGCCGCACCAGGTAGTGCAGCGGCGACTCTTCGTGCTCGTCGTAGGTCAGCGTGGTGACGATGCGGTGCACGCCCTCGATCCCGAAGGACAGCGCGAAATACAGGAAGAAACGGTCCTTGGTATTGCGCCAGAAGCGCAGGAAAAACAGCCCGATGATGAGCGAGGCCATGGCGATCATGCCGGTAACGAGGTCGGGCACGGTCACTCCTTTTCGTAGATCAAGCCGTACAGCAGCAACAGCATGGCGATGAGGGCCGCGCCCTGGCGTACCGGCAGCAGGTAGACGTCGGGGAAGACGATCTTGTCGAGCACCAGGAATACATTGTTGATGGTCATCGCCACGAACGAGGCACCGCTCCAGAACAGCAGGCGGTGGCGGGTGCGGCGGTAGGCGGCCAGCAGCAGCCAGGCGCAGGCCAGCGAAGTGAGCGTGCACAGCACGTAGATGGTAACCGCCACTTAGGAGTCCTTTCGCCATTTGAAGGCGTTGGCGAACTGTTGCGCCTTGCGATCGAGGGAAGAGTGGATGAGCAGGGTGACTTCGACCAGATGGGTCGCATACAGGTCGGCCAGGCGGTCGATGCGGGTGCGCAGCGCGGCGCCGTCCGGTGCATAGCGATAGGAATCGGTGTGAGGCGGCGGGCAGGGCGCCGCCATCCCGGCCGCGCACAGGTCGGCCAGCAATCCGTCCGCCGTCTTTTCGCGCACGTAGAGGCGCTGGGCGAGCGTGTCCTTGCGCCACTGGCGCGCCGGGTCGGCATGCATCAGCAGCAGGGCTTCCAGGAAGGGAACGGTGGGAATACTGGTCAGCACGAAGCGCCGGATGTCCTCGGGAATGGATGGCTTGTCCACTGCCAATCTATTTGCTCAAATCTATTTAACTTTTAGAAATGAGAATTTTATAGTATTCGGCCTGGAAATGGCGAGTGGATTTCAAGCGTGCGCACTGTATATCTGAACAGCCTCATGCGGTAACGCAAGGAAGGGTCATATACAATGGCAGGTCGTTTGATCTTATCGAGTGAATATGTTTCAGAAGTTAATTGTCCGCGCCGTATTGATGGCCGGATTGCTGGCCGCAACAGCGGTCCAGGCCCAGGATGCCTCCTGCCCGGTGCACTACGTCGGCGGACGCGCACCCCAGATCACCAATCCCCGGTTGGCCCAGCAGACCCGCCCGCTGTGCTTCAACGTGTTCGGGGTCATGCATTCGGGCGTGACCCGTACCCCGCTGTGGTCGGCCGAGCACCTGCGCGCCGACAACGTCGAGGCGGCCCAGGACCTGTCGCGCGAGAATTCCTTCCACGCCGAGCCGCGGCTGCCGCCGGCCCAGCGCGCCGAACTGGCCGATTACGCCCGCAGCGGCTTCGACCGCGGCCACATGGCGCCCAATGGCGACATGCCGGACCGCAGCAGCCAGCGCGACAGCTTCAGCCTGGCCAACATCGTGCCCCAGGACGGCGAGAACAACCGCTACGTATGGGCCGCGATCGAGGGCGCGGTGCGCAAGATGGCGAAGCAGGAGGGCGACCTGTACGTGATCACCGGCCCGGCCTTCCTGGGGACCAACCTGCGCCAGGTCGGCAAGGTGCTGGTGCCGTCGCACCTGTACAAAGTCGTGTACAGTCCGCGCCAGAAAGCCGGTGCCGCATGGTTCATCGAAAACCAGGCGGATGCCAAGCCGAACGTGATACCGATCACGGAACTGGAACGCATCATCGGCATCAACCTGCTGCCGGCACTCGCCGAGCGCGACAAGGAACGCATGCTGCGCCTGCCGAAAATCCGCGACAACGGCGGCAAGCGCAAGCGCGACCGCGACTGATCACTGTACCTGTAGAGGATCCCATGACTGCCAAGAACCCCAAATTTGCTCCTTTCGACAATGAAGCCGACGTCGTCGAGATCGGCCGCCTCGCGCTCGAGAACCGGCTCGACCGCATCACCGTGTCCGGCGACCTCGACCTGACTGCCGACAAGGCTGGCCTGGAACAGGCGCGCCTGCTGCACGACCTGCTGGGCAAAGTGGTGGCCAGCCTGGAAGCGAAGGACTTGCCCGACCATCTGCCGCCGCCGGAAGTCAAGACGGTAGCCAACCCGTTCGGCTGAGCACGGCGCACGCAATGGCAGAGCGCAAGCCGCTTGAGTCCGCTCTGCCACGGCGCCCATGGACCCATCCGTGCGCGCGCTAACTAAAACCTTGATTTCACGGGCTTTTCAGCCCGTTTTTTATTTCTCCGAACCCAGCTTTGAGGGCTGATCCGTATTGATTATTTCCGCGCGTCTAGGGTGTGCGCTGACGGGCCGCTTTGGAGTAATCTCAATTGCTCCAACGCCGTGACCAGGAGCCGAATCGTGACCATTGATCCATCGCAACTCAACCAGGAAAAGCAGGAACCGATCGTGGTTCCCGTCTACCAGGAGGAGGCATGGGTCGAGAAGCACGCTGTCGACACTGGCCGCGGCGTGCGCATCCACAAGACTGTCGCCGAGCACCCTGTCCGGATCGACGAACGCCTGTTGCGCGACGACGTGGAAGTCAGCCATGTCCCGGTGGACCGTATCGTTCCGCTGGACCAGGCGCCTGCCACCCGTTACGAAGGCGACACGCTGGTGGTGCCCATCCTCGAGGAAGTGCTGGTGGTCGAACGCCGCCTGCGCATCAAGGAAGAGCTGCGCATCACCAGGCACCGGCGCGAGGAGCACCACGCTGAAACTGTCCTGCTCAAATCGGAGCAGATCAGCGTGGAGCGCTTCGACGAGCACGGCGACAAACCATCAACGTGATACCTATCATCGGAGGAACCATCATGCAACATACTCTTGTAGCGGTTTTCGACAACCGTAGCGACGCCCAGAGCGCCATGGACGAACTGTTGGCATCCGGCTTCTCGCGCACCGACGTGAATGTCTCGAGCGCCGACCCGACCGGCCAGACCAGCAGCCTGAGCGGCGACGTGCCGGGCATCGACCAGACCCACGAGGAAGGCATCGGCGCTTCGATCAAGCATTTCTTCACCGGCCTGTTCGGTTCCGACAGCGACACCAACGCGTCGCGCTATTCGGACGCGGTCACCCGTGGCCACCACGTGCTCACGCTGACCACCCAGTCCGAGCCGGAAGTCGAGCGCGCCGCCGACGTCATCGAACGCTTCGGCCCGGTCGACATCGACGAACGCCATGACCTGACCGGCAGCGCCGCCAGCCTGGGCGCCGGTGCCTACCAGCCGCAGTCGTCCTCGCTCGGTTCCAGCTCGATGGCCGGCGCCTCGATGCAATCCGGTTCGCAATCGCTGTCGCAGCAATCGGCACTGCCGCCGGGCACCGAGCCGGGCTCGCTGCAGGGTTCGCAGGACAACAACCTGTACTTCGGCACCCAGAACACCGGCGACAACGTCCCGCGCGACACCTCCACCTTCCAGGAAACCCAGGGCCGCTCGCTGCAATCGGGCGACCTTGACGACGGCATCGGCCGCGACGCTGACCAGCTGCGTTCGTCGCCCGGCTCGCTGCAGGGCACCGCATCGCTGCAAGGCTCGAACGACGCCTCGCTGGGCGGCACCGCCATCACCAGTGGCCAGTCGATGCAGCGCGACCTGTCGCAGTCGTCGGACAGCACCTCCCGCGCCATCCCGGTGGTGCAGGAAGAACTGAAAGTCGGCAAGCGCGAAGTCCAGCGCGGCGGCGTGCGCGTTTTCTCGCGCGTCGTCGAAACCCCGGTCGACCAGACCATCGGCCTGCGTGAAGAGCACGTGAACGTCGAGCGCCGCCCGGTCGACCAGCCGATCAGCAGCGCCGACGCCGCCTTCAAGGAGCAATCGATCGAGCTGCGCGAAACCGCCGAGGAAGCCGTGGTGCAGAAATCGGCCCGCGTGGTCGAGGAAGTCCTGGTCGGCAAGGAAGTCTCGCAGCGCCAGGAACAGATCCACGACACCGTGCGCCACACCGAGGTGCAGGTCGAAAACCTGGCCGGCGATACCACCATGGGCGCCTCGCGTGCCAGCGGCCTGGGCAGCGACGACGCTTGGCGCAAGGACTGGGACAGCAATTATTCCAGCCTGGGCGGCAGCTACGACGACTATGCGCCGGCCTACCGCTACGGCAACGAAATGCGCAGCAGCTCGCAGTACAAGGACCGTGACTGGAGCGACGTCGAATCCGACCTGCGCAGCAACTGGGAATCGCGCAATGCCGGCGGCCCGTCGACCTGGGAGAAATTCAAGGCCGCGGTGCGCCATGGCTGGGACAAGATCACCCCGGACATGGACGATGACGATTCCTACTATCGCAACCACTACAGCACCCAGTACGCCACCAGCGGCGACACCTACGACTCGCTGGCACCGGCCTACGGCTACGGCACCGAAGCGCGCCGCAACCCGAAATACCAGGGCCGCAACTGGGACGACGTCGAATCCGACCTGCGCACCGACTGGGACAGCCGCTATCCGGGCACCAGCGGCGTCTCGACCTGGGACAAGATGAAGGCCGCGGTGCGCCACGGCTGGAACAAGATGACTTCCTGAGCCCTATCAGCCGCGTAAGCGGCAGGAAATGCAGAACGCCGGCACCCGCCGGCGTTTTTTTGCTCGTTTCTGCTTATTGTGGCGGCTCCGGCGCCACCGGCAGGCTGATCCGGTTGCGTCCCATGTGCTTGGCACGGTACAGGGCGGTGTCCGCGATCGCGACCAGGTCGCTGGCGCTGTTCTCGGGCGAGGCGAGGGCGGTCGCCGCCCCGATCGATACCGTCACGTGTTCGCCCGGCGCCATCCGGTTGGGCACCTGCAGCTGCTCGACCCGGGTGCGGATGCGCTCCGCCACCACGGCTGCGCCCTTCAGCGACTGGTTCGGCAGGATCACCGCGAATTCCTCGCCGCCGTAGCGCGCCACCAGGTCGTTGGCGCGCATCTCGCTCGAGACGGCGGTGGCGATACGCTTCAGGCACTCGTCGCCGCCGAGGTGGCCGTTGGCGTCGTTGTAGGCCTTGAAGTTGTCGACGTCGACCATCAGCAGCGATAGCGGCTGGCGCTGGCGCAGCGCGCGCGCCCACTCCGCATGCAGGGTTTCGTCGAAACAGCGGCGGTTGGCCAGGCCGGTCAGGCCGTCGCGCGTGGCCAGCTGCTCGAGGGCGAGCTGGGCCTGCTTTTCCTCGGTCAGGTCGCGCAGGGTCTGGACCACCGCGCTCAGCTTGCCGCGCTCGTCGAAGATCGGGCTGGCATCGGCGGCCAGGTAGCGGCGCTTGCCGATGCGCGGCATGTCGCACCAGCTTTCGGCCGACAGGTGCGCGCCCGACGCATGGATCGAACCCGGGCGTAGATGCAGCTGGGCGACGTCGCCGCCGCGCTCCTGGATCAGCTGGTCGGCCAGCGTCGGCCGTTGCTGGTCGAAAAAGCTGCGCCAGTGCTCGCGGGTGCCGATGACTTCGCTTGATGGCACGCCGGTCAGGCGTTCGCAGGCCCGGTTCCAGATCATGACGCGCGACGTCGCATCGAGCACGAACACAGGGATCGCCAGCATTTCCATCAACTGGTGGGCGAAGGCCCGATCCGGATTGGTGCTCGTGGTATCCATGAGCCGCTGCAAGGTCGTGGTACTTGTCATGTGCCGTCCTCGGTCTGTCGGTTGGAGTGTTGCTGACAAGAACCGATTTTGCTTCACGGCAGATAGCGCCCTATTGATCTAGAACAATAGGGGACAAACGCAATGGGCGATGCTCCAGCGCCGTTGCTGGCGCCGGACAGGGCGGGCAGGACCGCGGGGCAGCTCGCTCAGCCTGCCTCAGCGGTGCGCGCGGTCTGCCGTACCGCCTTCGCGACCAGTTCCAGGCGCGTGCGCAGCATTTCGATGCGCGCTGCTGCCGCAGGGTCGGCCGCGCCGTTCTGCATCTGCATCAGCTCGGCCTGGACCAGCCCCAGCTGGCCGACCGGATCGTGGCGCAAGCCGATACCGCCCTGGCCGCTGACACGGGCCAGCAACTGGTCGGCCTCGAGCAGCGCGGCATCGGCACGGCTGCGCGCGCTGCGGGCGCGGCACTGGTCGGCTTCGACACGCACCGCACTGTCTTCGCTGCGCACGCGTCGGTACAAGGTGCCAATCATGGCCGTGACCGCCACCAGCAGCAGCACACTGGCGTGCAGCACGCCCGAGCCGGCTTCCCAACCGGCGCCGAGCATGACTGCCTGCCACATGGCGAACAGGACCAGGACACCGAGGGCAGCGTGCAGCGTGGGGTGCTTGAGTGTCTTCATGGTGGACCTTTCGACCAAGGTTTAGGACGAATGCGTTAGGACGATTCCGTATAGAGATTACGATTTTCCTTTGCGAAATATGTTGCCTATTCTCAACAGTCATGCGTAGGCCTTGTTCGGCCGACCGTCGTAGTCGAAATCGGCGGGTCTTCTGCAGGCGCGGCTGCACACGCTATAATGGAAGGTTGACGAGAAGCCTGAGCGAAACTTACTGTGACTTACAGCATCAAAGAGATTTTCTATACCCTGCAGGGCGAAGGCGCCCATGCCGGGCGTCCGGCCGTGTTCTGCCGTTTTTCCGGCTGCAACCTGTGGACCGGCCGCGAAAGCGACCGTGCGACCTCGATCTGCCAGTTCTGCGACACCGATTTCGTCGGCACCGACGGCGAGCGCGGCGGCAAGTTCAAGGATGCCGCCACCCTGGCTGCCGAGATCGACGGCCTGTGGCCCGCCACCTATGCGGCCAGCAAATACGTCGTGTTCACCGGCGGCGAGCCGCTGCTGCAGCTGGATCCGGCCCTGATCGAAGCCATGCACGCGCGCGGCTTCACGATCGCCATCGAGACCAACGGCACGCTGCCGGTACCGGATGGCGTCGACTGGATCTGCGTCAGCCCGAAGATGGGCAGCAAGCTGGTGGTCGGCAAGGGCAACGAGATCAAGGTCGTGATCCCGCAGGCGGGCCAGGACCTGGCCGCCTACGAAGGCCTCGATTTCGACAACTTCTACGTCCAGCCGATGGATGGCCCGCTGGCGGCCTTCAACACCAAGCTGGCAATCGAGACCTGCCGCCGCAATCCCAAGTGGAAGCTCAGCATCCAGACCCACAAACTCCTGCAAATCCCCTGACCGCAACACGGACCCGACCCCTACATGCTCACGATTACCCGCAAACTCGAATTCGATGCCGGCCACCGCATTCCCGACCACAAGAGCCAGTGCCGCAACCTGCACGGCCACCGCTATACCCTGGAGATCACGCTGACCGGCGCCGTCATCGATGTCGAAGGCAATTCCGACAATGGCATGATCATGGACTTTTCCGACATCAAGGCCCTGGCGAAAGAGCACCTGGTCGACGTGTGGGACCATGCCTTCCTGGTGTACGAAAAGGATGAGGCGGTGCACGGCTTCCTGCAGTCGCTGCCGGGTCACAAGACGGTGGTGATCGACCGTATCCCGACCGTGGAAAACCTGGCCCAGGTGGCCTGGAACATCCTGAAAGCCGCCTACGCCGATCGCTACGGCACCGGCCTGCGCCTGCAGAAGCTGGTCCTGCACGAGACCCCGAACTGCTGGGCCGAAATCACCGAGGGTTGAGCCATGCCTGACACCGCGCTGCCTGCCACCAACATCCTGCCTGCCGACGCCGACGCCGACGCCGACGCGGCCGCCCCGTGCGCGGTCGATCCGGCCGACGCCCGCTACATGGGCCTGGCCCTGGCCGAGGCGCGCAAGGCCTGGCGGGAAGGCGAGGTGCCGGTCGGCGCCGTCGTGGTCAAGGACGGCGAGGTGATCGCCACCGGCTACAACCAGCCGATCGGCCGCCACGATCCGACCGCCCATGCCGAGATCATGGCCCTGCGCGCCGCCGCCGACAAGCTCGGCAACTACCGCCTGCCGGGCTGCGAACTGTACGTCACGCTGGAGCCGTGCGCGATGTGCTCGGGCGCCATGATGCATGCGCGCCTGGCACGCGTGGTGTACGCCGCCGGCGACCCCAAGACCGGTGTCTGCGGCTCGGTGCTGGACCTGTTCGCGCTCGAGGAACTGAACCACCACACCAGGGTCGACGGCGGGGTACTGGCCGACGAGGCCGCCGCCATGCTGCGCGGCTTCTTTGCCGAACGCCGCGCCGCCCGGCGCGCGCCGGCCGCAGCGCCCGACGCCGCCGCGGTCACGTCCGCCATCGAGGGCAGCGGCGCCTGAGGCCGGCCGGCCCGCATCCGATTGGTCGCCGGCTTGCGCCCATAAGCTGGTAAAAATGCTATGCTGGATTTCGAGTCGCATGGTGCGGCCGCCGAGCCTTCCTGAATCCAGCCGATATGCCCAGTCTGAATGCCAACGGCATCCGCATCGCCTTCGATACCGCGGGCGATCCGAAATCCGTCCCACTCCTCTTGATCAACGGGCTGGGACTGCAGCTCAGCGCCTGGCCCGACGAATTCGTCGACGGCCTCGCCGACCTCGGCTTCTACGTCATCCGCTTCGATAACCGCGACTGCGGCCTGTCCACCAAGTTCGAGCATGCCGGCACACCGAGCCTGGCACTGGCCTGGCTGCGTACCAAGCTGCGCCTGCCGCTGCGCGCGCCCTATAGCCTCGAAGACATGGCCGACGACGCCATCGGCGTGCTGTCGGCGCTCGGCGTGGCGCGCGCCCACGTGGTCGGCGTGTCGATGGGCGGGATGATCGCCCAGCTGATGGCGGCCAAGTTCCCGTCGCGGGTACTGAGCCTGACTTCGATCATGTCGAGCAGCGGCCGGCGCGGCTTGCCGGGCCCGACGCCCGCCGTGCGGCGGGCGCTGGTGCGCCGTCCCGGCGCCGATGGCGACGTCGATGCCATGATCGAACACGGCGTCCAGCTGCTGCGCGCGCTGTCGAGCCCGGCGTACCCGACCGCCGAGAAGCACCTGCGGCGGCGCGTCGCGCGCGCCTTGCGCCGCAACTGCTGTCCCGGCGGAGTGGCGCGCCAGATGCTGGCCGTGACGGCCTGCGGCGACCGTACGCCGCAATTACGCACCGTGGTGGCGCCGGCGCTGGTCATCCACGGCGCCGCTGATCCACTGGTCCCGCTGGCCTGCGGCGTCGACACCGCGCGCGCCATCCCCGGCGCCCGCCTCGAAGTGATCGAAGGGATGGGCCACGACTTGCCCATCCAGCTAATGGAACGCCTGCTCGCCTTGATCGACGCCCATGCCCACGGTAAGATGGCACCCGACTCAACACCGCGGCTTTTCGTCAAACAGTGACCCTTCAACAAATCGCGCATCAAAAGCTCGGGATTGCGCTTGTGGCACCGGGCGGCTACGCGCCCGAGCCGGAGGCAATCGGCCGAGGCATCGCCCGCCTGGAAGCCCAGGGCATCCTGGTCCACAACTATTACGACCACGACGCCCGTCACCTGCGCTTCGGCGCCAGCGACGCCGGCCGCCTGGCCCAGCTGAACGCCGCCGCCGACGATCCCGACGTGCAGGTTGTGATGGCGATCCGCGGCCAGTACGGGATGAGCCGCCTGCTGCCGCAGATCGACTTCGAGCGCATGGCGGCCAGCGGCAAGATATTCGTCGGCTACTCCGACGTCACCGCTTTCCAAATGGGCTTGTATGCCAAGACGCGGGCGCTCAGCTATGCCGGACCGATGTTCGCCGGCGATTTCGGCGCCGCCGAGCCGGTCGACTTCACGCTGGACGACTTCTGGCACTGCCTGGCCGGCCCGACCCACCTCGTCTCCGGCACGGCCGCCGGCAACCCGGTGCTGGATACGAGCGGCACCGTTTGGGGCGGTAACCTGGCGATGATCATGTCGGTCGCCGGTACCGAATACTTCCCGCCGGTCGACGGCGGCATCCTGTTCCTGGAAGACATCGCCGAACACCCTTACCGCATCGAACGCATGCTGCTGCAGCTGATGCACGCCGGCGTGCTGCAGCGCCAGCGGGCGATCGTGCTGGGCGACTTTTCCGGCTACCGCCTGTCGCCGGGCGACAATGGCTACGATTTCGCGCAGATGCTGGCCTACCTGCGCCAGACCCTGCCGTGCCCGGTGCTGACCGGGCTGGCGTTCGGCCACATCCCGCGCCGGGTAACGATTCCATTCGGCGCCCAGGGCAGGCTGGTCTCGAGCGAATCCGGCTGGACGCTGACCTTATCCGACTACCCGACAATAAAACGTGGCTGATACAAGACAAAGGCGCGTGTCTAATCAATTGGCATTGGAATGCTATCGAGTTGGAGGGTGCCATGTCGAAAGAAAAGACATATAGAACCGCCACGCGCTTGATGTACTTTGGAATCGGTTCTATGGTCATGATAATGACCATGTTGAGGCCTCTCTTAAATCGGTTGACAAGAAGCAGTTACGGAGAAGCTGTCATTTTCATCGGCACAGGCGCAGTCGCTTATTTGTTCATTCTTCTGGTCTCGTTGCCTGCCGCAATTTTCTCGTGGCGAATGAGCCTTCTCGAACCCGGCTTAGAGACAACACCGGCATTCATCGGAAGAGCCATGGTCGGGTTGGCGTTGGTTCTTCCCTTCCTCATATATGCTTCTCACTCCTAGCACTCGCTGACTAATAGCTCCAGTTGACCCATCCTCCTGCTTGAGTAGGCTACCGGTGATATCTGTATCGCCGCCGGCATGAGTAGGCTACCCCGGCCGAAAGGGCGATGGTAAAATGTGCGGTTAATCAGGCGATATCATGCGAATCACGCACGTACGCCACCGCAATCAACCCTGCAGGAAGGTTTTCCCAGTGCTCAGTACAGCCAATATTACGATGCAGTTCGGCGCCAAGCCGCTGTTCGAGAACATCTCCGTCAAATTCGGCGACGGCAACCGCTATGGCCTGATCGGCGCCAACGGTTGCGGCAAGTCGACCTTCATGAAGATCCTCGGCGGCGACCTCGACCCGTCCGCCGGCAACGTGTCGCTCGACCCGGGCGAACGCCTCGGCAAGCTGCGCCAGGACCAGTTCGCCTACGAAGACGTGCGCGTGCTGGACGTGGTGATGATGGGCCACACCGAGCTGTGGGACGCGATCGCCCAGCGTGACGCCATCTATGCCAATCCGGAAGCCACCGACGACGACTACATGAAGGCCGCCGAGCTCGAGGGCAAGGTCGCGGAATACGACGGCTATTCGGCCGAAGCGCGCGCCGGCGAACTGCTGCTCGGCCTGGGTATCGGCACCGACCTGCACCAGGGCCTGATGAGCGCCGTGGCGCCGGGCTGGAAACTGCGCGTGCTGCTGGCCCAGGCCCTGTTCTCGGATCCGGACATCCTGCTGCTGGACGAACCGACCAACAACCTGGACATCCACACGATCAGCTGGCTCGGCGACATGCTGAACCAGCGCAACTCGACGATGATCATCATCTCGCACGATCGCCACTTCCTGAACTCGGTCTGCACCCACGTCGCCGACATGGACTACGGCACCCTGAAGGTGTACCCGGGTAATTACGACGACTACATGGAAGCGTCGACCCAGGCCCGCAACCAGCAGCTGGCGAACAATGCCAAGGCCAAGGAAAAGGTCGCGGAACTCCAGGAATTCGTGCGCCGTTTCTCGGCCAACAAGTCGAAGGCCCGCCAGGCGACTTCGCGCGCCAAGCAGATCGACAAGATCAAGATCGAGGAATTCAAGCCGTCCTCGCGTGCCTATCCGTTCGTGCGCTTCGAAGGCGAGAAGAAGCTGCACCGCCTGGCCGTCGAGACCGAAGGCCTGAGCAAGTCCTACGACCGCACCCTGTTCAAGAACTTCTCGATCATGGTCGAGGCCGGCGAGCGCGTCGCCATCATCGGTGCCAACGGTGCGGGCAAGACCACGCTGCTGCGCTCGATCGGCGGCCACGAAGTCACCGGCCTGGACGCCGACACCGGCCGCATCAAGTGGGCCGAGAATGCGAATCCGGGCTACATGCCGCAGGATCCGACCGAGGAATTCGCGACTGACGCCAACCTGACCGACTGGATGGGCCAGTGGACCCAGGAAGGCGACGACGACCAGGCGGTGCGCTCGATCCTGGGCCGCCTGCTGTTCGGCGGCGACGAAGTCAAGAAATCGGTGCGCGTGCTGTCCGGCGGTGAAAAGGGCCGCATGATGTACGGCAAGCTAATGCTGGGCCGCCACAACGTGCTGATGCTCGACGAGCCGACCAACCACATGGACATGGAATCGATCGAATCGCTGAACGTGGCGCTGGATAAATATGCCGGCACCCTGATCTTCGTCTCGCACGACCGCGAGTTCGTGTCCTCGCTCGCAACCCGCATCCTCGAGGTAAAGGAAGACCAGGTGGTGGACTTCCAGGGCAATTACGAGGATTATCTGCGTAGTCAAGGCCTGAACTGATTTACCGTTGGTTGAACGCGTGGACGGCAGAGCCGTCCACCCTACGAAAGCGCATGCGTTACGGTAGGGTGGACGGGTTTCCCGTCCACGCGTCCATTTAAATTTGATGACATCGCCATGAATACCATTGCCCCCATCAAGACCTTCGAATACGACCGCCCGGTCGGCGGCGTCTGCTCGACCGCCGAGGCCTGGGCCCGCACGCCGTCCCCGCTCGAGATCGCCGAAAAGAACGCCCTCAAGGAGCGCATCCGCACGCTGCTGAAGGAACGCGAAGCCGTGCTGGTCGCCCACTACTACGTGGACGCCGACCTGCAGGACCTGGCCGAGGAAACTGGCGGCTGCGTCTCGGACTCGCTGGAAATGGCGCGCTTCGGGCGCGACCACCCGGCCAAGACCCTTGTCGTGGCCGGCGTGCGCTTCATGGGCGAGACCGCGAAGATCCTGAGCCCGGAAAAGACCATCCTGATGCCGGACCTGGATGCCACCTGTTCGCTCGACCTGGGCTGCCCGGCCGATGAATTCGCGGCCTTCTGCGACCAGCATCCGGACCGCACGGTCGTCGTGTACGCCAACACCAGCGCCGCCGTCAAGGCGCGCGCCGACTGGATGGTAACCTCGTCGATCGGGCTCGACATCGTCGAAGCCCTGCACAAGGAAGGCAAGAAGATCCTGTGGGCACCGGACCGCCACCTCGGTTCCTACATCCAGAAAAAGACCGGCGCCGACATGCTGCTGTGGCAGGGTTCCTGCCTGGTGCACGACGAGTTCAAGGGCATCGAACTCGACCTGCTGCGCGCCGAATACCCGGATGCGAAGGTGCTGGTGCACCCGGAGTCGCCGAGCAACGTGGTCGAGCAGGCCGACGTGGTCGGTTCGACCACCCAGCTGATCAACGCTGCCCAGACCATGGATGCGACCCATTTCATTGTCGCCACCGACAACGGCATCCTGCACAAGATGCGCATGGCGGCGCCGGGCAAAACCCTGATCGAAGCGCCGACCGCCGGCAACAGCGCCACCTGCAAGAGCTGCGCGCACTGCCCGTGGATGGCGATGAACGGCTTGCAGAACCTGGCGGACGTGCTCGAGAAGGGCAATAACGAAATCTTCGTCGATCCGGAAACCGGCCGCCAGGCCAAGCGCGCGATCGACCGCATGCTCGATTTCGCGGCCGCGAAAAAGGCGAAAGCGCTGCCGACCGGCGCGCTTGAAAAAGAAACCGCACTGTTTAATGGGATCGGCCCGGCATGACGAATCTTCGCAATCCCTTTGCCGACGAAGGCAAGTTCGACGAAAAGCTGCAGGCCGCGTTCGAACAGAACCTGCTGGCTGCGCTGCTGGAAGACGTTGGCAGCGGCGACCTGACCGGCAAGCTGGTACCCGAGCAGCCGCGCGCCAAGGCACGCGTGATCGTGCGCGAGCAGGCCGTGCTGTGCGGCGCGCCCTGGTTCGAAGGCATCATGCTGGCGATCGACCAGGATATCGAGATCGACTGGCACTATGCCGAAGGCGACCTCATGGCCGCCGACTCGCCCGTCTGCACCATCGAAGGCTCGCCGCGCTCGCTGCTGACCGCCGAGCGCTCGGCGCTGAACTTCCTGCAGCTGCTGTCGGGCGTGGCCTCTGCCACCCGCACCTACGTCGACGTGGTCGCGGGCACCGGTGCGCAAATCCTCGACACCCGCAAGACCATGCCCGGCCTGCGCCAGGCGCAAAAGTATGCGGTGCGCGTGGGCGGTGGCGCCAACCAGCGCATGGCGTTGTATGACGGCATACTGATCAAGGAAAACCATATCGCGGCCGCGGGCGGCATCACGGCGGCGCTGCAGGCGGCGACGGCGCTGGATGCCGGCGTCACCATCCAGGTCGAGGTCGAGTCGATCGCCGAGCTGGAAGAAGCGCTGGCGGCCGGCGCCGTCTCGATCCTGCTGGATAATTTTGACCTCGACATGATGCGCGATGCGGTGCGCATCAATGGCGGCCGCGCTTCCCTGGAAGCTTCCGGCGGCATCAACATGCAGACCGTGCGCGCGATCGCCGAGACCGGCGTCGCCCGCATCTCGATCGGCAGCCTGACCAAGGATGTGCGGGCGACCGATTATTCGCTGCGCATCATCGCCTGAGCATCGCTTGAGCAGCGGCGCCTGGCACCCTCATCCGGATGAGAACGGCAAGCCTGTCCTCATCCGCCAACCCAGTCTGCCGACGCCATCGGCGACCTGGGCCGATCCGGCGTGCATCGCGACCGTGATTCCGGGCGGCGACATGCCGGCCGTGCTGAACGGCATCGCGGTGTCCGCACAGCCCTTGACCTTGCCGGCCGACGCCGAGGCGATTGCCGAGCCGCCGTTCGTGCTGCCGCCGGGGATGCGGGCCGCCGCCGGGGCGGTCGTGGTCGAGGATGACGGCCGCGTCTGGCTGGTATCGCCGAGCAATGGCTTCGGCGGCTACAGCGCGACCTTTCCGAAGGGCCGGCTCAACGCCGGCGGCACCCTGCAATACACGGCCGTGCGCGAAGTGTTCGAAGAATCGGGGCTGGTGGTGCGCCTGGAGGCTTATCTGCTCGACGTCAGCCGCACCCAAACCCATTCACGCTACTACCTTGCGCGTCGTGTCGGCGGCAATCCGGCGCAAATGGGCTGGGAGAGCCAGGCCGTGCACCTGGTGCCGGCGGCGCGGTTGCAGGAAGTGGCCGTGCATCCGAACGATGTTGCGATCATCCGCGCCGTCAGCGCATGTATTTTGCGCGCTCTTTCGCGCGACACTTCGCGTGACGCATCACGCTAATTAGACGCCGACTTCGCCCGCAGCCCTGGCCAACGCTTCCGCTTGCGGATCGCGCCGGTACCGGGTTTCGCCGGCCTGGGCCGCAATCGATTCCACCGCCGCCAGCACCTTGTCCGGATGGGCATAGTGCGTCATGTGGCCGACGCCGGGCTGCAAGTGCAGTTCGCCGTGGGGCAGGCGTTCGCCGAGCCGCTCCGCGTTGTGGCCGAAGTCGACCACCTTGTCGTGGGTGCCGGCGATCACGGCCACCGGCATCTTCAGTTCCGCATAGCGTCCGGCCAGCGCCTTGGCGGCCGGGATCATGAGTGCACTGTCGGCGGCGCTGGCACGCAACTGCTTTGGCCTCAGCAGCATCCAGATGGGGGTACGCTGGAAGCGCGCATCGACCGGCTGCGGCGAAAACACGGTCTTGGTAAGCGGCCGCCACAGCATGCGCGCGGCCAGCGGCGACACCGTGTAGCGCATCAGGTCGCCCAGCAGCGGCAGCGCCGGCCACGAAACCAGAGGCACATCCGCGCGCCAGCTCGGATAGTAATAGCCGGACAGCAGCACCAGGCCGCGCACGAAGCCGGGCACCTCGAGCGCCATCGACAGCGCGACCAGCGTCCCCCAGGAATGGCCGAGCACGATGGCGGAGTCGACGCCGATGTCCTGCAGCGCATGGCGCAGCAGGCGCGCCTGCGCTTGCGGCGTCCACACCCGGCTGCGCGGACGCTCGCTGTAGCCGAAGCCGGGACGGTCGAAGGCGATCACGCGGTAGTGCGCAGCAGCCTTGTCCAGCAGCCCACTGTTTTCGAAATCATTGGCCATCACACCATTGCCGTGCAACAGCACCAGCGTCGGTCCGCTGCCGCGCTCGATGTAATGCAGGCGTACGCCATCGACCTCGATGAAGCGGCCGCGCGGCGGATTGTCGGCTTCGGCGCGCCGGGTATGGGCCCGCACGTAGAGGAACGATGCCGCCAGGCCGATGCCTGCCAGCAGCAGGCCGCCGTATGCCTTGCCGGGCTTGCGCAAGAAGGTGTGCAAATCGCTGTTCATGGACGCATCCTCACCGCGCTCACGGATGAACGCTCATAAATGACCGCCATCGAGCGGCAGCGACGGCATCTCGCTTGGACGCCGGCCGGCGCCCAGGAGTTGCAGCGCCAGCGGCAATACGCGTTCGCTCGAGTCTTCGATTTTGATATCGAGCAGGTCATCGGCACGGGTGCGCCCGAGATTGATGGCGGCGATCGGCTTGCCGCTGGCCTGGGCCATGCGGCAGAAGCGGAAGCCCGAATACACCATCAGCGAGGAACCGACCACCAGTAAGGCGTCCGCGCGTTCCATCTGCGCCAGCGCGATGGTCGTACGTGCCGGCGGGACGTTGTCGCCGAAAAAGACCACGTTCGGCATCAGGGTGCCGCCGCAGCAGGTGCACCAGGGCAGGCGGAAATCGGCCAGCTCGGTCGGTTCCACCGAGGCGTCGCCATCCGGCAGCGGGGTCGCGTTGGCGCCAAGCATCTGCGGGTTGGCATCTTCCAGTTGCTTCTGGATAAAGGCGCGCGGAAACAGCGCCGCACACTCCAGGCACACCACCGTGTGAATATTGCCGTGCAGCTCGAGCACGGCGTGGCTGCCGGCCTGGCCGTGCAAGCCGTCGACGTTCTGGGTCAGCACCGAGCCGATGCGGCCGATGGCTTCCAAGCCGGCGATTGCGACGTGGCCGGCATTCGGCCGGGCGCGCGACAGCACCGGCCAGCCGATCATGCTGCGCGCCCAGTAGCGGCGCTGCACGAATTCGGACTTGCGAAAATCCGGGCCGTGGATCGGCGGCTTGCCGCGCCGGGTGCCGTCGCGGTCGCGGTAGTCGGGGATGCCGGAGGCAGTCGAGAGTCCAGCCCCGGTCAGGACCAGGGCGTGCGGATGGCGGTCGAGGAATTCGGCGATCCTGGCCGCATGGTCGTGGGTATTAAATGCTTCGGCCATCATAGGTTCTCCTTCGCATGTGATCGTATCATTTTGGGCGCCACCGATGACGCCCGAGTGACGGATCAGCGACGCGTGGAGACGGCGATCCCGCCGACGATCAGCGCAAAGGCCAGGGCGTGGTAGGCATGTGGTGATTCACCGAGGAAAGCCGACGACAGCAAGGCGGCGAACAGCGGCGTCAGGTTGACGAAGAACGCGCCGACGCTGGGTCCGGCGCGGCCGACGCCTACGCCCCACAGCGCATAGGCCAGCACCGCCGGCCCCAGGGCCACGAACAGCAGCGCCGCCAGTACCGGTCCGCTCCACACGATCAGATGCGCACCGAGCGACCACTCGACCCCGCTGAACAGGCCCGACCACAGCAAGCCGTAGGCCACCTGGGCCAGCAGGAAGGCGGCCCAGTCGCCGCGCAGGGCCGGCACATCCTTCGACTGCAGCAGCATCCAGCTGTAGAACGACCAGGCAATGGTCGCCAGGATCATGTACAGGTCGCCCGCGACCAGGCGCAGGCCCAGCAGCTGGTGGACGTCGCCGCGGCACAGCACGACCAGCACGCCCAGGATCGACAGCACCGCGCCCGCCACCTGCCAGCGGCGCACGGCGACGCCGAAGAACAGGCGCCCGACCAGCATCATCCACACCGGCATCCCGGAGGCGACCAGGGTGACGTTGATCGGCGTCGAGCTCTGCAGCGCTAGGTATTGCAGAGAGTTGTACATGCCAATGCCCAGCAGTCCCAGCAGCGCGTAGCGGCGCCAGTGTAGCAGGACGCCGCTGCCGGTACGGAAGGCGGCGCGTCCGAGCGGCACCAGCACCGCCATGGCAATCGCCCAGCGCAGCAGGTTGAGGGTCATCGGCGGCACCGCCTCGCGCACCAGGCGGCCGACGATGGCGTTGCCGGCCCACATCAATGGTGGGACGCTCAGCAGCAGGATCGTCGACGGGCTCAGCTTCTGGGTATTGTGCGGCGCCGTCATCAGTGCCTGCGCGGGGTCAGGACGCTCGGCAAGGCCTTGGGCAGCGTGTCCGGATAGTCGCGCGAATAGTGCAGGCCGCGGCTTTCATGGCGCGACAGCGCGCTGCGCACGATCAGGCCGGCGACTTCGACCAGGTTGCGCAGTTCGAGCAGGTCGTTGGTGACGCGGAAGTTGCGGTAGTACTCGTCGATCTCTTCCTTCAGCAGCTTGATGCGGTGCTGGGCGCGTTCCAGGCGCTTGGTGGTACGTACGATGCCGACGTAATTCCACATGAAGCGGCGCAGCTCGTCCCAGTTGTGGGCGATGACGACTTCTTCGTCGGCATTGGTGACGCGGCTCTCGTCCCACGGCGGCAGCTGCGGCGACTCCAGCGGCGGGGTGGCGGCGATCTGGTGCGCGCAGGCGCGGCCGACGACTAGGCATTCCAGCAGCGAGTTGCTGGCCAGGCGGTTGGCGCCGTGCAGGCCGGTATAGGCGGTCTCGCCGACCGCGTACAAGCCTGGGATGTCGGTACGGCCGGCCATGTCGGTCACCACGCCGCCGCAGGTAAAGTGCACCGCCGGCACCACCGGGATCGGTTCCTTGGTGATGTCGATGCCCAGCTCCAGGCAGCGCGCATAAATGGTCGGGAAATGTTCCTGGATGAACTCCGCCGGCTGGTGGGTGATGTCGAGGTGCACGTAATCGAGGCCGCGCTTCTTCATCTCGAAGTCGATGGCGCGCGCCACCACGTCGCGCGGGGCCAGTTCGCCGCGCTCGTCATGGGCCGGCATGAAACGGGTGCCGCCGGCCGCGCCCGCCTCCGGCGGCAGTTTCAGCAGGCCGCCTTCGCCGCGCACCGCTTCGCTGATCAGGAAGGATTTCGCGTAGGGGTGGTACAGGCAGGTCGGGTGGAACTGGATGAACTCCATGTTCGACACGCGGCAGCCGGCGCGCCAGGCCATGGCGATGCCGTCGCCGGTGGCGGTGTCCGGGTTGGTCGTATATAAATAGACCTTGCCGGCGCCGCCGGTGGCCAGCACGGTGTGCTCGGCTTCGAAGGTCAGCACCTTGCCGTTGGCCTCGTCCTGTACGTAGAGTCCATGGCAGCGCGGCTGGCCCACCAGCGCCGGCGCACCGCTGTGTACGCCGGTCGGGGTCAACTTATCCGAGGTGATGACATCGATCGCGCAGTGATGCTCGAACAGTGTGATGTTCGGATGCGCGCGCACCTTCTGTTCCAGCGTCACCTGCACGGCGTGGCCGGTGGCGTCGGCGGCATGGATGATGCGGCGCTGGCTGTGGCCGCCTTCGCGGGTCAGGTGGAACCCGAGCTCGGCCGTCTCATCGCGGGTAAACGGCACGCCTTGCTCGATCAGCCATTCGATCGCTTCGCGGCCGTGCTCGACGATGTAACGGGTGGCCGTCTCGTCGCACAGGCCGGCGCCAGCGACCAGGGTGTCGGCGATATGCTGGTCGTGGCTATCGCCGGAATCGAGCACGGCGGCGATGCCGCCCTGGGCCCAGTTGCTGGCGCCGTCCAGCAGTGCGCGCTTGGAGATGATCGCGACCTTGCGCGTTTGGGCCAGGTGCAGGGCCACCGACAGGCCGGCCAGGCCGCTGCCGACGATTGCTACATCAAATTTCATGTCTCTGGTGTAGGCCCGCACGGGTGTCGGCGTGGCCAATACGTTAATTGTAAGGAGGCATCACTATAGACGATTCGGTGGAGCTTGGACACCGCCTCACGACTCGCGGCCGCCATCGGGGGCGTCGAAGCCGGGCGCTGCCGGCCTGGCGCCGGCGTCGAGACGGTGGGTCAGCGTATCGATCAGGGTATCGTACACCGCCAGGTAGTCGCGTGCCATGGCCGGCATGCTGTGGCGCGCGATGACCTGGCTGCGCGCGCGCGCACCATGGCGTACGGCCATTTCAGGGATGCGGCAGTAGTCGGCTATTGCCGAGGCCAGCAGTTCGGGCGCCATCGGCGGCACCAGGATGCCGGTAAAGCCCGGGTGCACCAGCTCGGTATTGCCGCCAACCGCGGTGGCCACCACCGGCAGGCCGCTCGCCATCGCTTCCAGGATCGCGTTCGAGCGGTCTTCGGCCAGCGAGGGCAGCACGAACAGGTCCATCGCCCGCATCAGCTGGGCCAGGTCGGCGCGGGTGCCCGGCAGCCAGGCACGCTGGGCGGCGCCGGCGCGATTGAGCAGGGCCTGGCACGCCGCGCGCGCGGGACCGTCGCCGACGATCAGCAGGCGCAGCCGCGCATGGGCGGGGTGTGGCGAAGCGATCAGGCGCAGGAAGGCTCCGACCAGTGTCGCATGATTGGCGGTATCGTCCATGCGGCCGACGCTGCCGATGACGAAGGCATTGTCGTGCATGAAGCCGGGCGGACCCACCGCCGCGGCCGGGCCCAGGCGCGGGTGGAACTGGACGCTATCGACCCCGTTCGCGATCTGCGACACGCGGGCCGGCTCGGCACCGACGGACTCCACCAGCCACTGCTCGAGGTCGCTGCTGACGGCGATGAAATGGTCGATGAAGGGACACAGCAGCCGCCGCAGCAGCAAGCCCGGCAAGCGCCTGCGGCTGCGCTCCGGCATGGCGGTGCCGGCGGAATCCCCTCGCTGGCGCCCGTGCTCGGCATGTACCCGCAGCGGCACCCCGGCGAGGGCGGCAATGATCTGCGCTTTGAGGCCGGACCGGTTGCGGGTGTGGATCAGGTCGGGCTGCAGGCGGCGCAGCACGCGGAACATGCGCAGGTAGTGCAGCGGATCGCGGCCCTCGGCCTTGTTCAGGTTGACGACGTCGACGCCGTGCTCGCGGATCCCGGCCTGGTAGTCGCCGCGGTCATGCAGGCAGACGATGGCGTGGCGGTAGCGCTCGGGCGGCAGGTGCCGGATCAGGTTGAGCAGGCCGTTCTCGAGATCGGCACTGTCCAGGCCTTCCACGAGGTGCACGACGAGTCGTGCAGGTCCGCCCGTTGCGGACATGGGAATCCCGGCAGGATGATTGGCGCCCATGTTTCATCCGTCAGCCTGCGGTACAGGACGTGCGGCAGGTGTACGGGGGCCGGCGCAGGGAATGGCGCGCGCTTGCCGTGGCTGTGCTTGCATGGCGGTCGGGGCGGATCATGTGGGGGCTGCTCCATGCTCGTTTGGCGGCGGCGATGCGCACGGCAATCTGGCGCATGGCTCCATTATATTGCGCTGCCGTCCGGCATTTTTCCCGCTCTCCGAGACCGTTGACTCGTCTCAAAAATTGCTTCGATAGGGCGATCGCACAGCTGTTTGCAGGCTGCGGATCAGGACATACCGTGCCATTCGCGCCATGGTTCGCCGCCGCACGGACGCGGCATCTGATTGTGCGCACAATGACAGCTCGACCATATATGACAAGGACACACTATGAGCACCCATGACAGCGATAAAGTCGCCGCCCTGACCTCCAAGATCGCGGACGTCCGCTTCCCGATGTTCACCTGGCAGGACGAGCACGGCCACCTGCTCAGCCAGCCGATGACCAAGGAAGAGGTCGACAAGGATGGCGGCATCTGGTTCTTCACCTCGACGCTGACCGGCCTGTGGAATTGCATCGCCCACCGTCCGCTGGTCAACCTGGCCTTCGCCGAACCGAAAGACAGCCTGTACGTCTCGATCAGCGGCACCGCCGAACGCGTGGTGGATCGCGAACTCATTCGCAGCAAGTGGAATGCCGGCGCCCAAGCCTGGTTCCCGGCCGGTCCGGACGACGAGCACGCCGTGCTGGTCCGTGTCGATCCGCACTCGGCCGAGTATTGGGACAACCACGACAGCAAGATGGTGCAACTGTTCGCGATGGCCAAGGCCGCGATCACCGGCCAGAAACCCGACCTCGACAGCGAGCACACGACGATCAAGCTCTAAGTTCCAGGTTTATTACTTACTTGCAAGGAACAGCGCGGCTGGCGTACAGTACATGCTTCTTGAATAAGGGGCATCGATGAAGCTGAGCAGGGGCAGGGCAGGATGATCGGACCGCTCGAGATCGCGGCCAACATATTTACCGCCCTTGCCATCGTGCTGGCCGGCCGCAACAGCGTCCATACCTGGTGGACCGGCATCATCGGCTGCGCGCTGTTCGGCGCGCTGTTCTCCGAAAACCGCTTGTACGCCGACGTGGCGCTGCAGGTGTTCTTCGTCGCCACCAGCTTCTACGGCTGGTGGGCCTGGGTGCGCGGCGCGCGCGGCAAGCCGCTGCCGATCACCCATGCCAGCCGCGCCAGCCTGCTCGGCACCGCCGTGCTCGGCATCGCCGGCACCGTCGCCTACGGCGCGCTGCTGCATTTCCATACCGACGCCTTCGCGCCGTTCCCCGATTCCACCGTGCTGGTGTTCTCGATCATCGCCCAGGTGCTGATGATGCGGCGCCGCGTCGAGAACTGGGGCTTCTGGCTGCTCGTGAATACCATCGCCGTGCCGCTGTATGCCAGCCGCGGCCTGTATCTGACCGCGGTCCTGTACGCCGGCTTCTGGCTGAACGCCGTGGTCTCGTGGCGCAACTGGCGGCGGCTGGCGCTGCAGGCCGCCACCGATCGCCAGGTTTCTCCGTCCATCGACACCATCGAAAGTTCGCGTCCATGAAAGTCAACATCCTCGCGGCCATGCTGGCCGCCCTCGGCGCTGTCGCGTCCATGCCCGCCGGTGCCCAGAGCCCGGCCACCCCTGCAGCCCCAGCGGAACACGTGGTCGCCGTGCGCGCCGGCAAACTGGTCGACGTCGTCGCCGGCAAGGTGCTGGCCGACCAGGTCATCCTGATCAGCGGCCAACGCATCACCGCCGTCGGCCCGGCCGCCAACGTGCTGGTGCCGGCCGGCGCCGAGCGCATCGACCTGTCACACGCGACCGTGCTGCCCGGCCTGATCGACGCCCACGTCCACCTGACCGGCGACCCGAAACTGCACGGCTACCAGTCGCTGGGCGTGTCCGACATCCGCGCCGCCATGTACGGCGTGCACGCGGCGAAGCTGACGCTCGACGCCGGCTTCACCACGGTGCGCAACGTCGGCGCCGGCGGCTTCGGTGACATTGCGCTGCGCGACGCCATCAACGACAGCGAGATCACCGGGCCGCGCATGCGCGTGGCCGGCTACGCGATCGGCATCCGCGGCGGTCATTGCGACAACAACCTGCTGCCGGCCGACTACCACTACACCGAGAACGGCGTCGCCGACGGACCGTGGCAGGCACGCGCCAAGGTGCGCGAGATGGCCAAGTACGGCGCCGACACCATCAAGATCTGTGCCTCGGGCGGCGTGCTCTCGAAGGGCGACGAAGCCGGCGCCCAGCAGTTGACGCTGGAGGAAATGCGCGCGATCGTCGAGGAAGCCCATAAACTGGGCCGCAAGGTGGCGGCCCACGCGCATGGCGCCAGCAGCATCCGCGATGCGATCCTGGCCGGCGTCGACTCGGTCGAACACGGCAGCCTGATCGACGACGAAGGCATCCGCCTGGCGCGCGAAAAGGGCACTTACGTGGTGATGGACATCTACAACGACGACTACATCCTGCAGGAAGGCGCCAAGGCCGGCATGCTGCCGGAATCGCTGGAAAAGGAAAAGATGGTTGGCCGGGTCCAGCGCGAGAACTTCCAGAAAGCCTTCCGCGCCGGCGTGAAGATGGCGTTCGGCACCGATGCCGGCGTCTACCCGCACGGCGACAATGCGCGCCAGTTTTACTACATGGTCAAGTACGGCATGACGCCGATGCAGGCGATCCAGGCCGCCACCATCAATGGTGCCGACCTGCTGGGCTGGAAAGACCGCATAGGTTCGGTCAGCCCCGGCAAGTATGCGGACCTGATCGCGGTCGGCGGCGATCCCTTGCAGGATCCGGCCGAGCTGACGCGCGTGACCTTCGTGATGAAGGGCGGGGCGGTCGTCAAGGCGGCCCCGCAGAAGTAAGCGCCGGCGGGGCCGTTCCGACAGCCCCGTGTTTCTCCGGCCTAACGTCGCATTTGGACAAATGCTTGCATGCTAAGCTGGGGTTTTGGAGCCGCTATGGAGAGTAAGATGCTGCAAGACCCCTTGAAAGCCTGTATCGACGCCTGTTATGCCTGTGCTACCGCCTGCGACTATTGCGCCGCCTCCTGCCTGCAGGAAGACGACGTGAAAATGATGGCGGGCTGCATCGCCCACGACATGGATTGCGCTCAGATCTGCCGCACTGCCGCCGGCTTCATGGCGCGCGGCAGCGACTTTGCGCAGCAGTTGTGCCGCCTGTGCGCCGAAGTCTGCACCGCCTGCGCCGAGGAATGCGGCAAGCACCAGATGGACCACTGCCAGGCCTGTGCCAAGGCCTGTCGCGCATGCGCCGACGCCTGCCTGCGCATGGCGCAGGCGGCCTGATCGGGCTAGTTCAGTTCTTGCGCGGTGGCGGCAGGTCGCTTTCGTCCTGGTTGCCGCCGGTTTCCGGCGTACCCAGGCCGGTTTCGCCGCGTCCGGCCTGGCTGCTGCGCGTGTCCTGGTAGCCGCGCCCGATCGCGGTGGCATCGCTGCCGGCAGCTTCCGGCGCCGGAGCGGTGTCAGCCTGCTGGCGCTGCGCGGCCTCGGACGATACCGGGTCCGGCGGTGCCGTTTCCACGTCCCTCGGCTTGGTCAGGGCGTCGCCGCCGCTGCCGCCGGTTTCCTGCATGGTTTCGTGGGTGAGGGTAGCGCCTTCCTCGCCGCTGGTCGGGTTACCGACGCCGATCGTGACCGACTCGCCGTCGCTGGAGGTATGGCTGGCGCCTGGGGTTGTGCTGTTCGTACCGCTCATGATGCGTCCTCCATATGAATAGTCAAACCGGAATGTCCGAGGTGCCGCCGCCGGCGCTGCCGAACTCGACCAGTTGCTCCATGGTCAGGCGGCGCTCGTTGAGCGCGGCCAGGATCGCCTTCAGCTGGTCGGCGTCCGGCTCGATATAGACCATGCGCTGCTCGACCTCGTTGTCCCAGTAACGGGAGTAGGGCACGTCGGTTTCGCCCATGACCTTGGCGTCGAAGGTGCCGTCCTGCAGTTCGCCGAACAGGGTGACCCTGGTGGTGTCCGGCGTCGTGTTCTTGACTGTAATGCTCATCGATGCTCCTTTCGGATGACGTTGTCGTTTCGCTCATTGTCCCGTACGTCAGCGATGGGTGCAAACACGGTTGAAACGCGGGCGGGCGGAGAAGGGAATGCGCGCAGGCGGGATAGCTTGTTCAAATTCGCAAAAAAGCATCACCGCGCCAACTTTTCCTTGGAGAGCGCATATCAAAATATTAAACTTGCGTCTTTACAAGAACGCGCAAGGAAAAGAATGAAGCGAATCCAGATGTCCCTGCCGCGCGCAGGCCGCCGTAGTCTCGTGTGTCTAGCCATCGTCGGCGCCTTCCCGATGCATACCGCCTGGGCACAAGAAAGCGTCGCGCCGGAAAGCGCCCCTGCCGCGCAGGCGAATGCCGTGCAAGGCACGCAGCGCCTGGATGTGGTGATCGTCACTGCCCAGCGCCGGGCTGAGAACATCCGTGAGGTGCCGATGTCGATCACGGCCGTCAGTGGCGACCGGCTGGACACCTTGACTGCCGGCGGCCAGGACATCCGCTTCCTGTCCGGACGTGCACCCAGCCTCAGTGTCGAGTCCGACTATGGACGCTCGTTCCCGCGTTTCTATATTCGCGGCCAGGGCAACACCGACTTCGACCTGAATGCATCGCAACCGGTCGGTCTGGTCGTCGACGATATCGTGCAGGAGAGCCCGATGCTGAAAGGCTTCCCGGTCTTCGACACGGAACGGATCGAAGTCCTGCGCGGCCCCCAGGGCACGCTGTTCGGCCGTAATTCGCCCGCCGGGGTCATCAAGTTCGATTCGGCGCGCCCGGTGTTCAAGACCGAAGGTTACTTGACCATCGGGGCCGGCAACTACGGCGCCAAGAATGCCGAGGGCGTCTTCAATCTCCCGCTGGGCGAGACCGTTGCCGCGCGCGTATCGCTACAGTCGCAGAACCGCGACGACCGGGTGCACAATCCGCGTCCGACCGGGACGCGTGACCTGGAAGGCTATCACGACAACGCCGGCCGCCTCCAGCTGCTGTTCCAGCCGAACAAGGCCTTCAGCGCGCTGCTGAACGTGCATGCCCGCGACCTCGACAACAACGCGACGCTGTTCCGCGCCAATATCATCAAGCAAGGCACCAGCGACCTGGTGGATGGATTCGATTACGGCTCCTACCCGACCGACGGCATCAACAAGCAGACCCTGCGCACCCACGGCGCGAACCTGCGCCTGCGCTGGAATCTCGACCAGGTCACGCTGCACTCCATCACCGGCTACGAAACGGCGGCATTCTACAGCCGCGCCGACGTCGACGGCGGATACGGCGCGGTGTACGCCCAGCCGACGGGGCCGGGCTACATTCCCTTCGTCGTCGAGACCGCCGACGTGCTGCCCAACCACAGGCAGCTGACCCAGGAATTCCGTGCCGAGTCCAACACGCCAGGGCCGCTGCAGTGGATCGGCGGCTTGTTCTTCTTCAATGAAGACATCCGCATCGACAGCATCAGCTTCGATTCGCTCGCACCCGGCAATCCGCAAAATCCGTTCTACGCGACGCAAGACCAGTCGACCAAATCGTGGGCAGCGTTCGGCTCGCTGAACTACACCGTCAGCGAGAAGCTCAAGCTGCGTGCCGGCCTGCGCTACACCAGCGATTCGAAGGACTTTTCGGCCAAGCGCGTGGAAGCCACCACGGCCGGTCCGTTCGTCATCAATAACGATTCGAGCAACGTCAGCTGGGACCTGAGCGGCACCTATGCGCTCGACAGGGACACCAACCTGTTTGGCCGCATCGCCACCGGCTACCGCGCACCGTCGATGCAGGGCCGCCTGAACGGCCTGGCCGACCGGCCGTCGTTCGCCGGCGCCGAGAAAGCCCTGTCGTTCGAAGCCGGCATCAAGGAAGAACTGTTCGACCGCCGCGCACGCGTGTCGGCCAGCGTGTTTCAATACCGGGTCAAGGACAAGCAGCTGACCGCGGGCAGCGGCGTGGTCAACATGAACCAGCTGATCAATGCCGACAAGGTGACAGGGCAGGGGGTCGAACTCGACCTCCAGGCAGTGTTGAGCGATGCCCTACGCATGACGGTCGGCGCGAGCTACAACGACACCGAGATCAAGGATGCGTCGCTGTTCGTCCAGCAATGCGGCAACTTTGCGAATACCGGTGGACGCGCTGGCTGTACGGTGACGAATGCGGCGGGGCCATTCCCCGGCACCGTGCGCATCGATGGCAATCCGCTGCCGCGCGCCCCGAAGTGGCAGGGGAATTTTTCCCTGTTCTACAGCACGCCGGTCGGAAACGGTGTCTTCTCCGCGTCCACCGATTGGGCTTACCGAAGCACCTACAACATGTTCCTGTACGAGGCCAAGGAATACAAGGCGCGCTCCCTGGTGGAGGGCGGGGCACGCATCGGCTACAAATGGAGCGACGGGAAATACGAAGTGGCGGCGTTCGCACGCAACATCACCGACCGCGTGCAGGTCGTCGGCGCGATCGACTTCGACAACCTGACCGGCATCTTGAACGAACCGCGTACGCTTGGCGTGCAGTTCAAGGTGAACTTCTGAAAGCTTGACGTCGTTTCATAATCCAGCCGCACTCCCGTGGAGTCCGTCCACGGGAGGTTTTATGATCCAACAGTGCGGTGCAAAGCAGGCTAGACAACAAAGATCTCAGGTTCTCATGCAGTGATTAACTCGACATTACCAAATGTATTGTCGAGTTCAATATTGGAAGGGCTCGAATGCTATACTGTACATAGATACAGCCCTGCCAGCCCGTCAAACCGTATTCACAAGCACCGTATGCCAGACTTTACCCCCATCGACCTGGGTCCGTCCCGACCGGAAGAGATCAGCACCGGAGAGAGCGGGCGCATGCACGTCAAGATGTACCGCCTGGCCGACGATGCCATCACCGAAGCCACCACCGACATCGAGCTGGCGCGCGAATTCATCGCCCACGGCGAGCTGAGTGCGAAATCGATCCAGAACACGCAAAAGGAACTGTTCCGCTTCCTGACCTGGTGCCGCGAGGAAGCGAAGAAAACCCTGGTGCAGCTGAACGTCGCCGACCTGAACAGCTACAAGGAATTCCTCAAGAATCCGCCGCCGGAATGGGTGTCGACCACCAAATGGCCGCGCAGCCATCCGCAGTACCGGCCATTCACCGGGCCGCTGTCCGATCCCAGCCGGCGCCAGGCCATGATCGCGGTGAAGGGCCTGATGGGCTTTGCCGAACAGACCGGCTATTTGCGGCGCAATCCGGGCGCACTGGTGCGCAACGTGCGGGCGCCGTCGGCCAGCCGGATCACGCGCTACCTGACCCAGGGTGCGATCGCACTGGCCCTGCAGACCGTGTCCAGCCGTCCGGCCGACACCCCGGCGGCGTTCCGGCGCCGCGCGCGCGACCGCTTCCTGCTGGTGGCCTTTGCCCACACTGGCGCCCGCCTGAACGAGATCGTCAGCGCGTCGATGGGCTCGATCTACACCGAAGGCAACGGCCGCTGGTGGCTCGACGTCACCGGCAAGGGAAATAAACCGCGCCGCCTGCCGGTGCCGCCCGACATGCTGGAAGCCTTCCGCGACTACCGCCAGGCCTTCGAACTCCTGCCGCAAAGCAGCCGCACCGACCGCACGCCGCTGGTCCTGTCGAGCCGCTCGCGTGAACTGGCGCGCATCACGGACGAGGCGGCGTCGGAAGCGATCAAGGCGCTGTTCGCCGACGCCGCGCGCGCCGCCGATGCCCAGGGCGACGGCGACACCGCAGCGACGCTGCGCCAGGCGTCGGCGCACTGGCTGCGCCACAGCATGCTGACCAACCATGCGAATAATGGGGTGCAGCTGAAGACGCTGCAGGACACGGCCGGGCACGCGAATATCGCGACGACGGCGGCGTATCTGCACAAGACCGATAACGAGCGTTATGACGAGATCATCGGGTCGGCGAGTGGAAAAGGGATCATGTAGGACTGCTCCGAGGGCGTTGCGACGCCTTTTCATAACACGTATTTGACATAATATAGATTATGCGAATGACTGGTAGTTTACAGGGTGTTGCGCCAAACGTGCCAGTCCTGATGACGGTTTGCAACATCGGCTGTGTAAATGGTATCTTTCAGTGTTGCCAAGATACCTATCCACACGTCAGATGTTTTTCCAGCTTCACGGTCAAGACACCCCTCCGAACCTCCGCAGTCCGCTTCTAGTCGACAGCAGAGGTTTGCCACGTTACTGGGCAACCATCTGGTCAACTCTAATGACCGGACAGCTTGCCGAATCTACGCACAGCAAGAAGCTGCGCCACATTGAGGATCTTTATCGATATGCGGACCAATGCTTTGGCCCGAATGCACTCGATGATGCGTTGGGCCGCTTCGATGACGACGCCCTCGGGTCGATCCTAGAATCCTGGTTCGTATCACTCCGTAACCAGCCAACCACTACTGAGGCTGACCAACAACGATGGGATACCGGAATTACGTTTGTGTCGTCAGTCGTAGGATGGATATCACGGAGCGACGCCAGCGCGCGACTACATAACATTGAAGGTCGACTTCATCGTCTTTCCTCGCTGTATCGCCAGTTCCACGTGTATCGCCGGAAGCCAGTCGAAGCTGTACGATCCCTGCCCGCTAGCACGGTCGAATCCCTGTATCAGATAGTTGATCCGGAATCCCAGACCAATCCGTTTCCGAGGGAACGGACGCGGTGGCGAATATATGTTGCGTTCATCTTGATGCTTCACCAAGGACTACGTCGCGGCGAAGTCCTCCTGCTACCAGCGGATACTGTTAAGAGCGGATTTGACCGTAAAGCGAACAGAGATCGCTATTGGCTAAACGTACAGGAAAATCCTTACGAGGACGCTGCCACTGATCCTCGCTACTCAAGGCCAGGAATCAAAACGGCGGCTTCGTACCGTCAAATTCCGATTAGCGAGGCCATCGTTGGCATTCTGGACACATACACCCAAAATTTTCGGGGGCGCCCAAAGCACTCATTTTTACTTAATTCACAGTCAAATTTGCCATTGTCAACTGAAGCAATTACAAAAGCTTTCGCACAAATCTCAAGTGAAATGCCCCAGTCCGCCTTAGCGGAACTTAAGAGTCGGACGGGCAAGGACTCCGTCACTCCTCATGATCTCCGCCACACCTGTGCGGTCATGCGGCTTCATCAGCTCTTAGAGCACAATAATCCAATGGATGAAGCGCTCCAACAGCTGCGCACGTTCTTTGGCTGGGCAAAGACCTCTGCTATGCCTTCACGTTATGCCCGAGCCGTGTTCGAAGACAGACTGGCAACGGTCTGGAATAGCGCATTCGACGACCGCGTAGCACTGCTGCGCGCTTTACCGAAAGAACACTAAATGAGTGAATACGCAGTGTTGACACAACGGGATTTATTTCAGAATGATTCGTCGACCCCGAGCATCTTACGTGAACTATGCCGTTTATTGCCTGCGCTTCCGCCGGCTATTCGTTACTATGATGAGTTCTACGATACGATTCGATCAATTCGGAATCCTGCAGCTTTGGGGATATTTCCAATTTCAGCGTACGGGAAGAAGATACACGTAAATTTTGCGAGATTTGAAAACGATTGCTCTTTTATCCTTAAACATGTCTTCTTGTATATTTTGGCACAGGACGTAATCGCCAGCACTGCTGCCGGATATGTATCAGCTGCACAGCATTTAGATTCTGCGGATATCGCAGCGCTAGTTAATGCGGGTCCAACTGGAATTGCCCGAGTATGGAAAACTTTACGCGCCCGCGATTTGCACGAAGGCACCTACAAATGCGCAAAATATATTCTGCAATTACTGTGCTCTCTCCGCCTTTACGGCTGGTCTGATGAATACCAAACGTATTTGAAGAACGCCCTGCCCCTACCAGCAAAGGACAAATACGCAAGCGTCCGCTCAGGAGATGTTTTCTTATCTGTAGACGAGGAAGCTATACTTGTTCGCTACTTAGATGATATGGTGGCGGAACTTACGACGCTTGGCGAAGCGACTCTTAGCCACGAAAAAATTGTCGACGCAGCGATGCTGCTGTGTTCGTACCAGTTCGGCATGCGCCGAATTCAGATAGCGATGCTTACTTTTGGCAATGTGAGAATCTGGTCGGAAGACGATAAGACGAATAAGTCCGTTCACTTAACGTTTCACATGGCCAAACAGCGCAGCGATACGAAGCGAAAACAGTTGCCGCGACGGGTGAAGGTTGAATGGACGCCGTTGTTCGTCTATTTAAAATCGAAACTTGAGGCTCGTGGTGCCGATGCAAATGCCAAGTTCTTTTCAGTCCAGTCCACGGATGAGGTTGGAAAGAGAATCTCGTCACTCGTGCGTAAACTGCTTGAATCGGATGGACGTGGAACGCTAACTGACCTCCGCCATACGGCTGCGCAACGCCTCGTTGACGCCGGTGCGAGCCACGAAGAACTTGCAGAGTTTATGGGACACTCCCAAGTCAACACTGGCTTGGTGTACTTCGCTACCGCCGCGTCTCATGCCGAGCGTGTCAACCGAGCGCTTGGGGCGTCCGAAGTGTATCGCCGTGTCGCCAAAATTGCCCATGACCGGTTCATATCATCCGAGGAGTTGTCTGAGCTTAAAGGTGAGCGACAGATTGCGGGTGTCCCTCATGGAATTCCAATCGCGGGGATTGGGGGCTGCTCGTCCGGTCAACCCTCCTGCCCTTATAACCCCGTCGCATCGTGCTATGGCTGCCGGCGCTTCATGCCACTTCATAATCGAGAAATCCATCAGCAGGTGCTTGCTGACATGCGCGAAGTCGTGCTGTTTTTTGATCAAAGCTCGCGGGGTGACGTACGCTCGCCCGCGTACTTGCAATTGCAGCGAACCATTGCAGAAATCCAAAACGTCATTGAAGAACTGGAAACGAGTCCAGAATGAGTCAAACATTTGCTGCTTTTATTGATCTTGGGCGGGACTTGGTTAAGTCCAAAGGACTCGACTGGGACATTACATTGGACGACACAGGCTCTGCCGAGGACGGGATTGGGTGGAATCTTACTGCGGCTGCCGGTGACGTTCCGCCACCAAATCATTATCTGCGCGACCTCGGCACAGAGCAAAAGGTACTGGCGATAGTAAACAAGCAGCGAGCCATAGACAATCTCCAGCCTTTTATCCGAAAACCACTCTCAATCGCCTGGCAAGATTTCATTAAGGCTGCGGTGGCTGTTCAATTATTTTTTAAGCGAAACACGACTGGTTACGTTATCCAAAGCATTCTTCGCCCTTTGCGCGTTGTCGCTAGTTGCACTGAAAATGAGCCGTGGGCTTTGCAATTGGACGACCTAAGGTTTGCCATTAGCGTTGCCAAGGACATCCAAGCTTCTGGCAAGCTCGCGGATTTAGTCGTCGGTTTGGCTAAGATCGTATTTGACCAACACCATATTTGCGATGTAGGACAAATTTACCCCATGCTCGGAATCGCCCGGATACCGGTTCGTAGTGTGAGGTCAAAACACACGATGTCCAAAGAAGAGTTGCGAGATAGCCTTGAACAGCGGAAGCGGGCCGAGCGACTGCCGGAAAGGCGCGCTTTTTGGGAATTGGTGCGAATCTCTATGACGGAAAAGCCGAGTACGTTTATGGACGAGCTGCGCTTTGCTGCGATCCGCACGATCATTATTACTGGGTTGCGTGTTGGTGAGGCAGCGTTGCTTCCGTTCGACTGGAAACGTGAACGTACCTACCTGGACAAAAGAGGTCGCCCTGCAGGAGAGGCTGGAGGAATATCCTCCTCCTTAATGCTACGCCACTTCGCTGAAAAGCAACAAATAGAAGAGTCGGATAGCGCGGTCCTGCGGGAAAACACGCAATCCGTCCCTGAGATGTTTCGTGAAATTCTTACGGAGTCGCTTGATCGGATCGCCCGTCTTACGCAGCCGCTCCGTAACACTCTCAAATTGCAGTGCGAAACCGGGCGCATTCTTCCATGGTACAAGGCCAGCGATGTCATTCCCTTGACCGATTTGTATTCCCAGGTTACAGGCAATCCATTTTGGCTCGACATGGACCGTCAGCCTTTAATTGACCGATACCGGGAGGATTTTGACTTCGGTGTATTGGAAAAGCTTCACCGCTTCCAGTTTGAAACCTATCGGAACCAGAACGGTAAGCTCGATATGGCACTTTATATGTTCGGCAACCGACTCCAAAAGCAAATTGATAGTGGCGAGTATGCACTTCGCTTCCGTTCAGCGAATGGTGCGTCTATTGCTGGCGGGAGTCGAATGAACTGGCGAGAAACATACCTGTGCATTGGGGAGTTAGAGGACTTCATCAGGACGGCAACGCCCTCAAAAACATCGGATTTGGATCCAATGCCATTGGCGACCGGAGCAGTCCAACCGTGGGAATTCTTGTTTCTCCATCCGAAACGATCCCTCGCAGAAGAACGCAACGATGGGTTGTGTGATATTACCCGCTATATTTCGGTGAATCGTCCCGATCCGACGTTCGTTGCATTATCGCTTGGTGGACACAAATCAGCGTCTTCGATTTTCGAACGGTATGGCCAGACGGACGAGGACCGCGCCTTGAAGATCGAGGCGCATTCGCTGCGTCACTTACAAAACACGGAGTTGTTTCGTCTAGGAGTGGCCGACACAATTATCTCTAAGCGATACAACCGACGGAGCGTGGCTCAGAGTTATGAGTATGACCACCGTAGCCTGGCGGAAGAACTTTATCAAATCGAGATCGATGACGATCTGGAAATCATGCTGGGTGAAAAAGCAACCACGGTTGCGAAGATGATCGCCACTGGGAAGGCCAACGGTCCGATTGTTGACTCCTTCCGCCAGATCCAGCGGCGCCAAGGTGACGCTGCTGCCTATGAATTCCTGCGCGCAGAGGCTGACGGTTTCCACGCCACTCCTTACGGTCACTGTCTAAACTCATTCACAGTCGACCCCTGCCCCAAACATCTTGAATGTTTTTCTGGCTGTCGCCACCTTTCGGCGACTGACCTGCCCGAGAATCGATCGAACCTTATCCGCCTCGAAGGAAAGCTCAAGGGCGCGATCGAGACCATTAAAGCACGGCCCTCCAACAGCACAGGTTGGCGGAACCAACTTGAGCATGCCGAGCAGCGGCTTAACGGCGTGCAAACATTATTGGCTACGCCGGCGGGCAAGGCAGCATTCCCTAATGGCGTGGACCTTTCGCATGCCGATTTACCCGGAATAATCGATGACTAAAGCAGAAAATAACGAAACATTTGCAGACAATGCGATGGTAAAAATTCTTGAACAGTTGCTTGCGGAGGATGCAGACATCACGGCACGAGCAGTTGCGCGACTTCACCCATCGCTCGCTGCGGCTTCTTCGATCACGCGGCACCCAGCGCGTATGGCTTTGCTTTCAAAGTACCGAGAGCAGCAGAACATGTATCGTCGGTGGAGCGGCCGGGTTTCCCGCATGTCCGGGACAGAACAATGTGTTGCGCTGGCCGCGAAAGATGCGCGCATCGCCGAGCTAGAGGCGGCAGTCCAGCTCTTGACGGCTTCACATGTTGCTATGCTGCGCGCAGTCGGTGAACTAGGCGGATTTAGCAAGTGGAGTAAGTTTTATAACGACTATAGTTCTGTGAGAGACAGCCTTGGCGCACTGGGGGCACTGCCGAACTCTACTGTTCGCCCATTGACCCCGACTCCCGTACCGTTGAGCGAAGTCAAAGGCGGGACCAACATTGAATAAGAGCAATTTGCTTGGCCGCCCACATAGTCGCCAGTCGCCTCACCCACCTTTAGCAGTTAGCAGAAGCAAGGATCTTAGACGGGAGGGTGTGCAGTGCTGCACATATACGGATCAGATTCAGGAGACTAACATTCCGCTCACCTCTTTCGATCTTGCCCATATGGCTGCGGTCAATCTCGGCTTTATAAGCAAGCTCTTCTTGTGAAATGCCTTGATCTCGGCGGCAAGCACGGATTGCTGCGCCAATCCCTATAAGCTGCTGTGCATTGTCATCTTTGCCACCAAGTCTCATGCCCAGATCATCGAAGAATCGGGCAAAATAGGCCACGGCATCTACGCCTCAAACTTTGTACACGGGCTACCTTATGCGTCCAAGAAACTATGACTCAATGCAACTAAGGCGGGAGATCTTTGATAATCCGCCGTCGGCTGCCCTACCCTCGAACCTCTCTGACCAGTGGCTGGACGAGGCACTCCAGGATGTCGAACGCGTTCTGAACGCCGATGCAGAGACGGAGCCAGAGTTTTTGCGCTTGCCGCTTGAGCTCGTCTTGCACCTCCTAAATCCTCCGGATGCTCCGTTAGAAATTTCTGATGAAGAACTCTTCCGCTGCATCAGGCAATATCGGCTCGAACTAGCAATGGAAAAGCTTAGGCGGTGGGGCGTGCAGTTAGCACCACCTGCGAGTGAAGCGACGATTTTCGCGTATAAAACCTCTCCCGTACTATAGGCATGCTCATGCCTAAGGCGACATACCGGTCTAAAAAGACATGAGGGAATTCAATATCAATCCGGTCAGCGTTATTTTATTAGATGCTTACGGTACTGTGGTCGAGATTCGCGACAAGCGTAGGCCGTTTCGTCAGCTGATCCAGCTTGGAGCCCGCCAGGGTCGGAAGCCTGACGTGAGCGACGCAGTCCTTCTGATGAGCCAACCGGTCAACTTGCGCCAAGCAGCTGACTTATTAGGGATTCTGCTGAGTGACGCTGACTATGAGCGCCTATATAATGACTTAAGGGCAGAAATTGCGTCGATTACGCCGTTCCCAGAAGCACTGTTCGTTCTGCAAAGCTTGAGAGACCGTGGCTTTAAAGTAGCACTGTGTTCAAATTTGATGCTCGACTATGCCGCGCCCATCGCAGCGGTATTGCCGTTCGTTTTTGATGCTTACGCCTTGAGCTTTGAGACGAGGGCAATCAAACCGAACCCTGCCATTTATGCTAGCGTCTGTCAGCGGCTGCAATGTGCGTCCGACGACGTCGTTATGATTGGCGATAGCGTCAAAGCTGATGTCGAGGGCCCTCGCGAGTTCGGGATGCAGGCGTTTTTACTAGACCGGAAGCTCCGCTTTAGAAACTACGATTCAATTCCGTCGTTATCTGAGCTCGTAAAAATCTTTGACGGCTCGCCATCAACAGCGGCTTAAAAAGCCATTATGAACCGCCCCGGGTTTTGTAGAGGCTCCATTCTTTGAGAAAATGGAGCTATGAAGAAGCAACCCAAGTTTTCCCCTGAAGTCATCGAGCGCGCTGTGCGCATGGTCAGCGAGGCTGGCAGTGAGTATGAGTCGCAGTGGGCGGCCATCACGTCGATCGCGACCAAGATCGGCTGCACGCCGGAGACATTGCGCCGCTGGGTACGTCAGCAAGAGCGTGACACTGGCCAGCGTCCCGGTCCAACCACTGCCGAGGAAGTGCGCACCAAGGCGCTGGAGCGAGAAGTGCGGGAGCTGCGTAAGGCAAACGAGATCCTGCGTCTGGCGAGTGCGTTTTTCGCCCAGGCGGAGCTCGACCGCCGCCTCAAGCCGTGAGGGCAGCCATCGACCAGTACCGCCATGCTTACGGCGTCGAGCCGATCTGCCGGGTGATGCAGGTCGCGCCGTCCGGCTACTGGCGTTACGCCGCGCAGCGGCGCAATCCTGAGTTGCGTTGTGCACGTGTCCGGCGTGACGACGTGCTGGGCGTCGACATCGAACGAGTCTGGCAAGCGAACATGCAGGTCTATGGAGCTGACAAGGTATGGCGCAAACTGCGGCGTGAGGGCACTGATGTAGCCCGCTGCACGGTGGGGCGCTTGATGCGCAGAGCCGGCCTGCGAGGCGTCATGCGCGGCAAGGTCGTACGCACAACGGTTCCCGATGCAAAGGCGCCGTGCCCGCTCGACCGGGTCAATCGCCAAATTAAGGCGCAGCGGCCAAACCAGCTTTGGGTCAGCGATTTCACGTACGTCTCAACGTGGCAGGGTTTCGTTTACGTTGCCTTCGTTATCGACGTCTTTGCTCGACGTATCGTCGGCTGGCGGGTAAGCAGCTCGATGCGGACCGACTTCGTGCTCGACGCGCTGGAGCAGGCACTGTACGCGCGTCAGCCCGAGCGAAATGCCTTGGTCCACCATAGCGATAGGGGCTCGCAATACGTGTCAATAAAGTACAGCGAACGTCTGGCAGAAGCCGGGATTGAGCCCTCTGTGGGCAGCAAAGGCGACAGCTATGATAATGCCCTGGCCGAGACCATCAACGGGCTCTACAAGGCTGAGTTGATCCACCGCCGCGTTCCTTGGAAAACAAGTGAGGCCGTTGAACTGGCCACGCTGGAATGGGTTTCCTGGTTCAACCACCACCGCTTGCTGGAGCCGCTCGGCTATATACCGCCAGCGGAAGCTGAGGCAAACTATTACAAGCAGTTGAGCAGTCAGGCTGTTCCGGCCGAACTCAAACTAACCGGCCTCTACGAAAGCCGGGGCGTTTCACACTGGCTGCGGCATCCACCACGAGAGTCGAGCTGACATTGAGCAGGCGATCCTTTCCCTTACCTGCTCTCTAATCTTCTGGGGTACGTCGACAGGTTCGTTTGGCTCCCTAAGTTTCGCAAATGAACTATTGGTTGTCACAGCACAAACAACGCAATACACTCTAACGGATGAGTTTAAACAGGAGCTACATCGCGCTCCACGCCAAAAAATTAAAGGAAATATAACTTGACAATTATTGAAAATTTCATAGAGCGGGTCATAGCAATTTACAAGACCGGCATTGCTACCGAACACTCTTATAGACCGGCTATAGAAGCGCTTTTCAACGCACTTCCCGGGAACATGCGAGCGGTTAACGAACCAAAGCGCGTCGCGTGTGGGGCACCTGATTTTATCGTTCATCGCGGTGACCTCGTAGTGGGCCACTTAGAGGCGAAGGATATTGGAATTAGCACGCGGGGAATGAAAGATGCTAACAAAAACCAGCAGGAACGTTACCTTAAGGCCTTGCCTAATCTTATCTACACAAATTGTCTGGACTGGGACTTCTATCGAAACGGCCAATTAATAGGTTCAGTGACAATTGCGGACTATCTTCTTGGCATACAGCCCAAACCAGAGACTTACGAAAAGTTGGAAAACTGGCTAACCGAGTTTGCCAATGTGAAACCTCAACGGATCACTAGTCCTCAGATCCTCGCTGATAAAATGGCTGGGAAAGCGCAATTGATTAAGACTGTACTATTTAATGCGCTTATGGCTGACGGCGATACTGAAACAGAGATATCTAATCAATATGAAGCTTTCAAAATGCATTTGATTCATGATATCAGTAAAGAAGATTTTTCTGACATTTATGCTGAGACCATCGCTTACGGGATGTTTGCGGCTCGTCTTCATGATACGTCTCTCGACACTTTTAGTCGTCAGGAAGCGCTTACTCTTCTTCCTAAATCCAACCCTTTTTTGCGCAGCCTCTTTACCTATCTTGCTGGATATGACCTAGACAATCGCATTGCTTGGATAATTGATGATTTGGCAACTATTTTTCAGGCGGCGGATGTCGGTAAAATTATGGAAGGCTTTGGAAAACTTGGAGGGCGTCGCGATCCATTTATTCACTTCTATGAAACATTCCTTGCCGAGTACAATCCAAAGAAAAGAACCGCTCGCGGGGTTTGGTACACACCTGAAGCCGTAGTCAACTTTATAGTACGAGCAGCCGACGATATCATAAAGCGAGACTTTAAACTCGCTGATGGACTTGCAGATACGTCAAAATCAAAGATTACTTGGGACGTAGGTCAAACAAATAAAAAGGGAAAGACCGTCTCGATAGAAAAAGAGGTCCATCGTGTCCAGATTCTTGACCCAGCAACTGGCACCGGCACATTCTTGTCTGAAATCGTAAAAGTTATTGCACCTCGAATCCAAGATGTTGCTCCTAGCATGTGGTCTTCCTATGTCGAAGAGCATCTTGTACCTAGATTGCATGGGTTCGAGCTTTTAATGGCTTCTTATGCAATGTGTCACATGAAGCTAGATATGATGCTGACGGAAATGGGATATAAACCTACGAATGCTGCACCACGTCTTTCTGTCTACCTGACAAACTCACTTGAGGAAGGTGATCCCGCCAATCAAACCCTACCTTTTGCACAGTGGCTCTCGAACGAAGTGAAGCAAGCAAATACTATAAAACGAGATATGCCGATAATGTGCGTAGTCGGTAACCCTCCATATTCTTCAAGCAGCAGCAACAAAAGCCCTTGGATTAATAACCTTATTGCCCCATATAAAGAAAATCTCGCGGAGTCAAGTAAGAATGCATTATCGGACGATTATGTCAAATTCTTGCGTTTAGCGGAAAGCTTTGTTGAGAAAAACAATTTTGGCATTGTAGCTATGATTACAAACAATTCGTTCGTTGACGGAATTGTTCATAGAAAAATGCGCGAGCACCTTCGCACAACATTTAATAAAATCTACATTATTAATTTGCACGGCGACTCTAATAAAAAAGAAAGAGCACCGGATGGCGGAATTGACGCCAATGTATTTGATATTAAACAGGGCGTTGCGATCACAGTTGCTGTTAAAACTGAAAAAAGCGATGATTTAGCCGATGTATTCGTAAAGGACATCTGGGGAACACGTGCCTTTAAGTACGATTGGCTTTCTAGCAACACCATCGCATCAATCGACTTCTCTCCAGCCAACTTACAGGGCGACTATCATTTTTTCACAAATCGTCCTTTTGCTGAGGATTCTAATTACAAAAGTGGTTTTTCTCTATTAGAGTTATTTGTGGAGGGCCGTAGCGGCATAAAGTTCCGAAAAGACAAGCTATTACTCACAAACCATTTCACAGAGCAAGACGCAATTCAAATGGTGGATGACGTACTAAATTTAGCAGATAACGCTTTACTCAAAAAGTATAAATTCAATGAGACAAGCGACTGGCAGATTAGAGAACAACGCGATAATTTCTCACCTGCTGTAGCCAAGGATATAGTGAAAATCGCATATCGCCCTTTCGATTTTCGGTACGCTTACTATCCTCTTGCCAAAATTAATAAAATTATTCCGAGAGGAGACTCTCGGGCTGGACTGATGAAGCATATGATCGGACGAAAAAACGTGGCATTGCTGTCAGGTCGACAAAACAAGTCGGGAAACGTGGATCATTTCCTTGTCGTAGACTGCCCCTCCGAGATGAAGGCGGCAGAGAATACCGTTCAGTCTTACCATTTCCCGCTGTATATTTATCCTTCTGAAGATGATTTCGACTCTCATCCGACTGTCAACTTCAAACCTGAGATATATGCGAAGTTGCAAAAATTAGGAAGCGATAATACACAGGGCGTTCCAGATGAGCTAGCGGTTTTTGATTACGTATATGGAGTTCTGTATTCACATACTTATCGGCAGGAAAATGCAGAATTCCTGCGGGTTGATTTCGCTAGAATACCATGGCCTAGTTCGTCTCAGGAGTTCTGGCGGTATTCACTGAATGGCAAAAAACTTCGCCAACTTCATCTCATGGAGCCTGATGCAGTGGGTGCTACGCCATTTCCCCTTATGGGAGAGGGAGATAATGTGATTGACCGTGCTTTATTCTGCGACGACAAGGTATGGATTAATGCCAAGCAGTACTTTAGCAATGTTTCCACCATAGCGTGGGAATGTTGTATCGGCGGATATCAGCCTGCACAGAAGTGGCTAAAAGTACGCAAAGGCAAAAAACTTACCTATAGTGACGCGAAAACCTACCAAAGTGTGATTAAGGTTCTAACTGAAACTTCGAAGCTAATGTCGCCCAAAGATGCTTAACCCTTTTTGAAGATCGCGTAGTTGACCTAGTGTGAGCTTGACTGCTCCTATATTATGCTCCAGAGAGACTTGCGCTTAGATTCGATTCTGCCGTAGTGATCCTCTTTGGTTTTTCGGTTTAGCACGATGCCATGCTAAGCTCAAGCAGCCGGATTCAGCCATCAGCCACCATTCCCACTTTTTGGCAGCTGGCTGTCCCAGAATGCTCCAGACGTATGTCGCACTGAGTCTTTGCTGAGGATCTGAGATCACCTTGCCGCGCCCTTCGACTGAAGATGCAAACAGGTATCTATATTTTTTGCACTCTGGGTTAGCATTAATTTTGCACACATACAGGATCCTTGTAATGACATTTAAAGTTCCCCCCTCTCCTATCAACGCGGCCTTAAAGGGGCAGGAAGCTTACCTGCCCCCTGGGATGATGGAGTGGCAGCCATTGACTGCGCAAGCCTTTAAGGTTTTAAAGGAAACAGATGAAGTGGATGAATCCGGCATCGGCGCCAGTCGCAGTGCCTTGTCGGAAATGTTCTCTACGGCTCTGCAAATTCCAAATGTCGGTTTTTTCGCTGGTAGCGGTACGTCGTTGGGACCAGTCGGTGGTCCCAGTATGTGGGACCTTTGGCAGCAAGCAATGTGCCCGGATGTCCAGGATGTGCTTTCAGAAAATGCTGCGCGTGTTCTTGATATCGTGCATTATGGCGAGCGGGATAATCCTAACATTGAACATTTTTTGTCGCAATGTGACTCATACTTGGCGTTTACTGAAAATGATGTCGTCAGTACATTTGTCAATGACGTCAAAGCATTGATCCTCCGTGCTTGCTCAGACTTTCTGACGAACCCAGCTTCAGACATCTCCTCTTATCGAAATCTATTACAAAAGCTTGCTAGACGTCGAGTTAGAGACCCACGCCTAAAAGTATTTACAACCAATTACGACATGTGCTTCGAAACTGCAGCATCCGATTTAGGAATGGTAACCATTGACGGCTTTTCGCACACCAGACGCCGAAGATTTGATGGAAAACATTTTACCTATGATATTGTACGGCGCGAAACAGATAGTCATGAATTTGCGGAGGGGGTCTACCAACTATTAAAGCTCCATGGCTCCGTTAGTTGGAGTCGCGAAGGCAAGGATATTTATGAAGACATTGCGCCGAGGCCAGCTAACGCATGTCTAATCTACCCTGCAAAAGGCAAATATCAGCAAGCATTTCTCCAACCCCACTTGGAGCTTCTCTCAAGGTTTTTAGAGTTTTTACGCCAACCTAATAGCTGCTTGATGATTTCTGGATTTGGCTTCAACGATGATCATTTATCGGAGCCAATTTACTCTGCCATCCAATCCAATCCTAGCTTAAAACTTATTCTCTGCGATTTCCAATGCATTGCTCATATCCATAATCGTGGCCACAATGGATCAAGCCCTTATTGGGAAAAAATGCATGACTTAGCGCAGCAAGGATTCGACATCCATTTTATAAACAGCTCGTTTAGCGACCTTGTCGGTTACATTCCGCATTTACGCTCCGCATCCCCTGCAGAGCAACTTGCGAACGCGGTACGTCGTGTTGGCGGGAGGGCGTAACGAATGCAACTTGATGGAATTTTAGATAACTCGCTGAAAATTGGCGTAGTTTCAAGTATCGGTGCACAATTTGTTAAAACTAATCTAGCACACGCTGGCGAGGTCAGCGGACGCTACCTTGGGAAAAATCGCTATGGAAAGGGTGAGGTTGGCGAACTGATTTTAATCGAAGGTCAACAAGCGGTTTTGCTCGGTCGCATGGTTGAGGTTAGTCTTCCCGATAGAGATCGCAGCGAGATTTCTCAAGATTTCGCAGGCATTAATCAGATTGATGCTATCGGGGTCATTCGTCTACTCGGCTCGATAAATCCTAGAAGCCTCAAAATTACTGCTGGGGTAAGCTCCTATCCGCGACTTGGTGACCGAGTTTACTCAGCTCCTGCGTCATTAATTTCTCAAATTCCTCTTTTGACTTCCTCTGGCGTCGATGGCAGGGTGCCGCGTGTTGCCTTCGACCTGGGCCATGTTTCGGGTGACAATGGTTTCCCGATCTCTGTTACCCCGGAAAAACTGTTTGGTCGACATTGCGCAATTTTGGGATCGACCGGCGGCGGCAAAAGCTGGACGACCTCTAAGCTGATCCAAGAATGCAGAAAGTTTAACTCCAAAATTGTTCTAATTGATGCGACGGGAGAGTATCGCTCACTCAGCGGGCAAGATACAGTCCACTATCACCTAGGTGAACCTATTCGTCGCAATGGCGACTCCAAAGAGGTCTCTATCCCGCCGACAAGCTTTACAGAGTCAGATTTCATCGCACTCTTTCAGCCCTCTGGAAAAACCCAAGGCCCGAAGCTGAGGGAGGCAATCAAAAGCTTAAGGTTAGCAGCGCTTGCGCCAAATTTATTTCCTAAGGGACTAGTACAGAAGGTTAATCAACCTAAGCAAGTCTATCGCGAGGCTATGAAGATTGGGAATAATGCCAGTTTGGTAGGCAACCCCAGTCAACCATTTGATCCAAATTTTTTGGTTCGACAAGTCGTGCAGGAATGCTGCTATCCTGATGCGGGCGCGGAAAAATTAGACCGCTGGGGAGGGGCAAGCAATGAATTGTCCTACTGCTCCTCACTTATGACGCGAATCATGAGCGTGATGGAGTCCAAATCCCTCAGTTGTGTGTTTAGCCCGCCAGCCGATCTTCCCAGTCTCGTGGAGAGCTTTGATAAGTTTCTGGAAAGTGACGAACGTCTTTTCAGGATTTGTCTAAGTTCGGTTGGCTATGAATTCAATGCTCGGGAAGTTATTGCCAATGCAATTGGCCGACTACTCTTACAACGAGCTAGAGGTGAGTTTTTCAGATTAAAACCATTACTGGTTATTCTCGATGAAGCACATAATTTTCTTGGGAAAACGCTTGGAAATGAGGACGACCTGCAAACTTTGGATGCCTTTGAGTTGATTGCGAAAGAAGGACGAAAATATGGGTTGAACATCTGCCTTGCCACACAAAGGCCAAGAGACATTACCGAAGGCGTTTTAAGTCAGATGGGTACGTTGTTGGTACACAGGTTAACCAATGACCGCGACCGAGAAATTGTCGAGCGAGCGTGTGGCGAATTAGATCGTTCTGCCGCCGCATTTCTTCCCAATTTAAAACAAGGCGAGGTAGCAATGGTGGGTGTTGACTTTCCAATCCCTGTGACAATTACAATCGGTCGACCAGCTCAGCCACCAATTTCCGACGGGCCAAGCTTCCAAGAGCTCTGGTAACGCGATTGCCTCCCCCAACGGCAAGAGCAAGACAGAAATAAAATTTTCTAATTGAGATACGGAAAGTACGGTAATCCCCCCATTAGATGGCGTTTGCAGCCGAGCTTGCTGCGACCAGTCGGGTTGCGGCCAGTATGCTCACCACTGATCGGTGCTGGCACGTCTAACAGCGTCAACGCTGGCGATCCCATATGACTTGGATCACCCCAGCTTAGCGGGCGGCGATCTGTGGACACTTCAGGCCTTGAACTGTCGTTAACCGCCGATTCGATGAGCGACACATTGTCTACCCCAAGCACTTGATTCTAAGAGAAACAGAAGTGTCGCACTCCGCTTAACACGCTAATACGTCAGGATCAGCTTGCTCGCCGGCTCCGGGTCTCGATAGCGGGCCGGATCGCCAGTCGTGCGCAGGCGCCGCGCAATCCGGTAGTCCAGGTATCGATCAAGCGCATCAATGGCCTTTGCGTGGCGCAGGTACATGCAGCGCTGCCGGCATCCCTTTGTGATCACCGCGCGCAGGCTGATTTCGTCGCGCAGCGAGCCTGACAGAAACAGCACATCTTAACCTCGATTTGTGCGATTTCGGTAACGCGCATTCCGGCTGTCAGGCCCAGCCACAAGACCAAGCAGTCTCGCTCTGGATGTCTGCTTGTGGCCATGGTGACGCGGAAACGGTGAGGGATTTGCCCCGGCTGGAGCGTAGTGGCATGGGCCATTTGAACTCTGAATAAGACAGATTGAAGATGGATTCAGAGGGAAAGCCGTGCGGGCTCTTTTTCGAGCATAGCACGGCCTGATTGCTGCCATCCTCGAAAAAACGGCTGGCGATGCTAGCGCTGTCTTGGCAACACCTTCTACCGCCACAGCGACGCAAATTGTGGCTATGCCTGACAGCTCATGCCCTGCAACAAGTTCTCATTGAACAGGTTCGACCGACCGGACGCTTCACGCAACAGCAAGGCTGGAAATAAACGGATTGCGTTTGACAGGCGTTGCGCTCGACACCGGCGCATGCGCAACACTCAAGGGTAGTTTGCAAACGCAACACGAATTAATGGAATATTCAATAACTAAGAATACGAATGCACGCAACACCGTCCCGAAACTACCAAGAATGCGAAGTTGTGGTTGTTGTGCGCATCCGCCCGCTTAAAAGCTGCCGATGGCTTTCCGAGGCAAATTCCTGACTTGCTCGCAATGCATCGTCGTACCTTGTCTCATCCGCAGAGACATGTTCGTCGTGCTAGCGCTTCGACCCGACGGTGCTACTGCTCATGACGCAAATGGTCTGCGCATATGGTTGCCCACGGCCGGTCGGCGCTGCGGGCCTCGAACTGCCCATGCACGGTCCGAAGCGCTGGCCTGATACGGTCGCGTTCGTTCTTCAAGACGTCGACGGTCTTCCGTAATGCATCGATTTGTTCTTTGACGATCGCAGCCATGTGCTCGGTCCGCTCACATCAGGACGCGCAAGCTGCTGCCGGGGTTCCGCACGTGCAAGCCGCTCACTCAGTGAGCCTTGGCGTTACGAAATGCGATGTTTGACACTGGAGCGTTCGCGCAGCGTTTGCCGCAGCCCGTACTGTTTCGCCGGCCCTTGCTTCAGCAATTGCGTGACGCGTCACACCAACATGCTTCCGTTTCATGCCATCGAACGCTGCTACCGCGCTGGGCACACGTGGCTGTAGTTGAGCTACTCGACTGGATGCCCGTACCGGCAATCACCCGGCGCATTGCCGGCGCGTCCGAGCGCCCTCCTTCGTCACTAGTTTTATGCCGTTAGCAGCGTGGCAGTCCCGCCGCTACCTGACTCAATCCGGATCCGGACCATCTTGTGCAATCCGAACTAGCACAGGAGCAGCCACCGTGCAATCGAATGCAAACTGTCGTTACATAACTACAAATGAAACATTATTAATGCAATGGTTTGCAATCGTATGTAATGTTTTGTCCTGCGTGCAATATTAAACAATAACTATTTTGGCGCGGGCAGGCACGTAGTTAGCCCGTCCAATAGGAGACCGCTTTGAAACAAGAGAAAATCACGATGTCCTCCCCGGCGCAGACACTCGGCATGCAGCGACCGCCGTGTTCGTCCACCGAAGCGCGTCTGCTCCGGCCGACTGCGATCGCCTGCGCCGTATCCCTGCTCGTAGCCAGTGGCATGGCGCAAGCGCAAGACAGCACCGAAGCGGCCAATGCCGACGCACAGGTCGTCGTCGTGTCCGGGTTCCGTGCGAGTCTGATGAAAGCCGAAGCCATCAAGCGCAGCAGCTCGACCATCGTCGAGGCTGTCACCGCCGAGGACATCGGCAAGCTGCCGGACACCAGCATTGCCGAGTCGCTCGCGCGCATCCCCGGACTTGCCGGCGAACGCGTCGCCGGCCGCACCAGTGGCATCTCGGTCCGTGGCTTCAAGGAAGACTACGTGGGCACCACGCTCAACGGCCGCGAGCTGCTGGGCATCGGCGACAATCGCGGCGTGGAATTCGACCTGTATCCGGCCGAAATCATGAGCGGCGCCGTGGTCTACAAGGCGCCGGACGCCAGCCTCAGCGCGATGGGCATCGGCGGCACGGTGGACCTGCGGACGACCCGGCCGCTGGACGGCAAGGGATCCACGACGGTGAATGCGTCCTACGAGAAAGGCAGCCTGGCGTCGAACAACCCGGACTACAAGAACAGGGGCTACCGGTTCGCCTTCAGCGACTCTCGCCACTTTGCCAAGGATACCGTGGGCCTCGCCATTGCGCTGGCGAAGACGAACTCGCCCACACAGTCGGAAGAAATGGGCGTGTGGGGTTGGAACCCGAACCCGAACTTCGGCAATGTGTTGACGCCGAACGGCATGACCGTCTACTCGCATTCGTCGGTGCTGACCCGCGAGACTGCATCCGCCGTCCTGCAATTCAAGCCGAGCAACACGGTGAACATCGCCTTTGACGCCCTTCTAATCAATTTCCGCGACCAGGGCATCAAGCGTGGCCTCCAGCAGAACCTGCCCGATGGGACGATCGGGCCTGTCGTCAACGGCGTGGCCCAGTCGGGCCGCAGCGGTGCTTACAATACGGTCCTGCGTGCCGACCCGACCGACAAGCAGGGCACCTTGCGTACCTACGGCGTCAACATGAAGCTGGCGGTCAGCGACAGGTGGCAAGTCAAGTTCGACATGGCCCATAGCGACACCACCAAGACCGATGAAACGGGCGAGAGCTACGCGGGTGTCGGCCGGCCTGGCCTGTCGACCACGGGCGCTGGTACCGTTCGCGATTGGGCCGTCACGCCCACGGGGCTGATGTTCAGCAACAACAGCACCGACTTTGCCGACTATAACCTGGTCCGCCTTGCGGGCCCGCAAGCCTGGGGCGGTTCGCTGGCGCCGATCCCGGGCCTGCAGACCTCGGTCTCCGGCAACCCCTTGGTCGGCTATGCCCAGGCGCAGGACGGCTTCGTCAACACCGCCGTCTTCGACGAGTACCTGAATTCGGTGCGCCTCGAAGCCACGGGCAAACTCGACTTCGGCTGGGTCAACGCGATCAATTTCGGTCTGCTGTACTCGGATCACAAGAAGTCCAAGAATAACCATGGTTACTTCCTGACAGCCGACACCTGGCCAAACGACGGCCCGATCCCGGAGTCCGCTCGCCGAGGCGTGGCGGACCTTTCCTGGGCCGGGCTGGGGCAGATCGTGGCCTACGATGCACAGGGGCTGCTCAACTCCAGCAGCTTCCGCCGTTGGGATGCGCAGCAACTCGAGCCTGATCGCCTGGGCGATACCTATTCGGTCAAGGAAAAGATCGCCACGGTCTTTGCCAAGGCGGAGTTCGAAGGCCAGCTCGGCTCGGTGAACACCTTCGGTAACGCGGGCCTGCAGTTCATCAACACCAGGCAATCCTCCACCGGCTACACCGCCCTGACCGGTGCCAACCTGTTCGTACAGGCAACGCCGGTCGAAGACGGCGCGAATTACAACAAGGTACTGCCCAGCCTGAACGTGAATTTCGAGGTCAGCCAGAACCAGATGATCAGGTTCGCGGCCAGCAAGGCCATCAGCCGTGCGCGTATCGACTACCTCAAGCCGGGCGGTTCGGTGAAGTTCCGCCAGAACGTCTCCGAGGTGACCCAGACCGACCCTGCCCGCGGCCCATGGTTGTCCAACACCGGCAATGCCAAGCTGCGCCCGAACGAGGTCAACCAGCTCGACCTGGCCCATGAGTGGTACTTCGCCAAGGACGGTTATGTGAGCATTGGCGGGTTCTACAAGGACATCGTCAATTGGTCGCGCTCCAGCCAGGAGGTGGTCGATTACTCGCAGTATTACATTCCGAGCTATCACATCGGCGTCGATACCAACGGCAAGGTGTACACGCCGGCCACATTCAAGGGCGTCAATACCTTCTACGAGGGCGGCCTCAAGGGGAAAGTCGAGGGCCTTGAAGTGGCCGCGACGCTGCCTCTGCGGCTGATCAGCAGGCGTCTCGATGGCTTCGGCGTCGTGGCCAACGCTTCGCTGAACAACGGAAACCTCAGCGACGGCGCCGGCATCCCGGGCCTGTCCAAGCACGCCTACCAGTTGACGGCGTTCTATGAACAGGGTGGTTTCAGCGCCCGCCTGGCCGGCACCCGGCGTTCGGCCTTCCTGTCGGAAGCACGCGCCGGCAGCAATACGCTGGCGGCGGCCAACCGCAAGCCGCTGACGCTGTGGGACGCCCAGGTGAGCTATGACTTCTCCGGATGGGACAACCAGCAACTCAGGGGACTGCGGATCTCCTTGCAGGCCCAGAACCTGAGCAAGCAGAACGATGCCACCATCGATACCGCCTCGGGTCAAATCACGCAGTACGATCGCTACGGCGCCAGGTACCAGCTTTCGCTGAAGTACTCCCTGTGATCCAACTGTAAGCCCTACCAGCCCAGGCAGCTTCCGCTGCCCGGGCTTTTTTCGTCTTTATTTTGTTGGAGGTTGCCTATGCCCGAGCGCATCGCAAAGGTCGTCGTGGTCGGCGGTGGAACGGCAGGCTGGATGTCCGCGGCATTGATCAGGCGGGTCCTGGGCACCCAGGTTGCCGTTGAAGTGGTCGAGTCCGAGACGATCGGCACCGTGGGCGTCGGCGAAGCCACGATTCCGCCGATTCATCATCTGAATGCCGTACTGGGCATTTCCGAAAGCGAGTTCCTGCGTGAAACCAATGGCAGCATCAAGCTGGCGATCCGCTTCGAGGGATGGCGCGTTCCGGGCGAATCGTATTTCCATACGTTCGGGGTGCCCGGGCGCAATCATGCCTTCTGCGACTTCCAGCACTTCTGGGCCCGCGGCTTACGCCTGGGCCAGACGCGCAGCCTGTGGGACTATGACCTCAATTACCTGGCCTGCAAGACCGGCCGGTTCGGCCGCCCGCGTACCCAGGATCCTTTTCTCGATGTGCCTTATGCCTACCATTTCGACTCGGGCCTGTACGGCCGGTATCTGCGCAAGATTTGCGTCGCCAACGGGGTACGGCGGACCGAAGGCCTGATTGCGGACGTTCTGCTTGCGCCCGAGTCGGGCCATGTGCGCACGCTCAAGCTGCAGGACGGGCGCGAGGTGCACGGCGACCTGTTCGTGGATTGCTCCGGCATGCGCGGCCTGCTCATCCAGCAGAAACTCGACGTGCCGTATGAAGATTGGTCGCACTGGCTGCCGTGCGACCGCGCCCTCGCCGTACCGTCGGAGCGGCTGCCGCAAACCCTGCCCTACACCCGTTCGATCGCGCATCGGGCGGGCTGGCAATGGCAGATTCCGCTGCAGCACCGGATCGGCAATGGCCTGGTGTACAGCAGCCGGCATATCAGCGACGACGAGGCGACGGCCACGCTGATGGCCAGCCTGCCGGCGCCAGCACTGGCCGAACCGAAGCTGATCCGCTTCCGCACCGGTCGCGTGCGCGACACCTGGGCCAAGAACGTCTGCGCCATCGGCCTGTCGGGGGGATTCCTCGAGCCGCTCGAGTCCACCAGCATCTACCTGATCCAGTCGGCCATCGTCCGCTTGCTCAAGCTGTTTCCGCATGAAGGCATCACGCAGGCGCTCGTGGACGAATACAACGCACAGTCGACGCTGGAATACGAGACGATCCGCGACTTCATCATCCTGCATTACCACGTCAACGAACGCCCCGACACCGGCTTCTGGCAGGACGTCCGCCATATGGCGGTGCCGCAGCGGCTGCGCGACAAGATCGCGCTGTTCCGCGCCACGGGCAGGCTGTTCCAGGATCCCTACGATATCTTCAAGGATGCCTCCTGGCTCCAGGTCCTGGTCGGACAGGGTGTGATGCCTGCCGACCACCATCCGATTGCGGACGCGTTCGCGCCCGACGAACTGGCCAGGACGCTGGCGGAGATGGCGGCGGCCAAGGCCAAGGGCCTGGAAGGCTTCATGTCCCACGACGACTACCTGGCCGCCGTCATGAGGGCAAGATGATGACGGGCATATCGAAACCTGTCGAGATCGTGATCGTCGGCGGCGGCACTGCAGGCTGGATGGCCGCCAACCTGATGGCCAGCCGCTGGGGCGACGGACGTGCACGCATCACGGTCGTCGAGTCCCCCGAGATCGGCATCATCGGTGTGGGCGAAGGCTCCACGCCCTCCCTCAGAAATTTTTTCCGCAAGATCGGCGTGGAAGAAGCCGCGTGGATGAAGGCCTGCCATGCGACCTACAAGCTTAACATCCGCTTCGAGGACTGGTCTCCGGCGTCCGGCGTCGGCGCCTACAGCCATCCGTTCTTCTCGAGAATCGACACGTTCAACCAGCAGGCCTTTTTCGTCAACTGCATGACCCGCAGGCTGGGCCTCGACGTGACCACGCTGCCCGAGCGCTTCCTGCTGGGTGGCGTGCTCGCCGCCCAGGCCAAGGGCCCGCTCCCCCCTGCCCACTTCCCGTTCGACATCGCCTACGGCTATCACTTTGATTCGGCGCGTCTGGGCAGGTACCTGGCGAACCATGCCGTGTCGCGTGGCGTCAAACTGGTCGAGGCCACCATACGCAAGGCCGCGCTGAACGGCCAGGGCGACATCGTCGCCGTGCTTGGCGACGGCGGCTTGCGCATCGAAGGGGATCTCTTCGTCGACTGCACCGGCTTCAAGTCGCTGCTGTTGCAACAGGAGCTGGGCGTGCCGTTCAAAAGTTTCGGTAACAACCTGTTCAACGATGCGGCCGTCGTGATCCCGACGGCGCCGCCGGCGCGCACAATGCTGCCGGTGCAGACCGTGTCGCGCGCCCTGTCGGCCGGCTGGTCCTGGCACATTCCGCTGACAAATCGTGTCGGTAACGGGTATGTTTATAGTGCCGCATTCCTCTCCGCCGACCAGGCCGAAGCCGAATTGCGACGCACGCTCGGTCTGGGCGCCGACCAGGGGGAGGCACGGCACCTGAAAATGCGGGTTGGACAGGTAGAGCGCCACTGGAGCCGGAATTGCCTCGCACTCGGCCTGGCGCAAGGTTTCATCGAACCGCTTGAAGCCACTGCCCTGCATCTGGTACAGGTCTCGATCGAGTCCTTCATGGCGTGTTTCGAGGAGGGCCAATTCACGGCGCTGCACCAGTCGAGCTTCAATAACGATATCGTAGAACGCTTCGAGAGGGTGCGCGACTATATCGTCGCCCACTACAAGCTCAATACCCGCTCGGACAGCGACTACTGGCACGCCAACCGAGAAAACGATCACCTGTCGGACGCGCTGGGCTCCCTGTTGCAGGCCTGGTTCGACAGGGCGGACATCGTCAAGGAAATCGCCCGCACGCAGGGGAACTCGCATTTCAGCGCGGTCTCGTGGCATTGCCTGCTGGCGGGATACGGTGCGTTCCCTCCGCTCGCACCAAACCAGCCTGGCACGGGCGATCTTCATACGGAAGGCAGGATCGACCACTTCCTGAACGCCTGCGCCTCGAATTTCAGCAGCCACGAAGACTGCCTGGACAAACATCAGGAAGCTGCATCCGCCTGATGACCACACAACGACAAGAGACACCAATGACTAACTCAGCACGACCACGCTCCACAATCCCGCTGTTTTCCCCGCGGTTTTCCCGATACCTGCTGCTGGGTGCCTGCCTGGTGGCGACCACGGCCCAGGCCGAGGATATCCAATCCCCCAACCGCAACCTGACGCTCAGCTTCTCGCTGCAGGCGGACGGTGCGCCCACCTATAGCCTGACCTACAAAGGCCGTCCGGTAATCAAGCCCAGCCGCCTGGGCCTGGAACTCAAGGATGGTCCCGGCCTGACGAAGGGCTTCGCGGTGGCGGCCAGCAAAACCTCCACCTTCGACGAGCGTTGGCAGCCGGTGTGGGGCGAAGTCAAGACGATTCGCAATCACTACAACGAGCTGACCGTCACGCTCACGCAAGCGGCGACCAAGCGCACGATGCTGCTGCACTTCCGTGTGTTCGACGATGGTATCGGCTTGCGCTACGACTTCCCGAAGCAGCCCGAACTGGCGTATTTCGTGGTGAAGGAAGAGCGCACGCAGTTTGCGCTGGCCGGCGATCACAAGGCTTTCTGGCTACCCGGCGACTACGACACGCAGGAGTACAACACCACGACCTCCAAGCTGTCGGAAGTGCGGGGATTGATGAAGACGGCCGTGACGCCGAATGCCTCCCAGACCACGTTTTCGCCCACCGGGGTGCAAACGCCCCTCATGCTCAAGAGCGCGGACGGCCTGTACATCAACCTGCACGAGGCGGCGTTGATCGACTACTCGACGATGTCGCTGGACCTGGACGACAAGAACATGGTGCTGGAATCGCACCTGACGCCCGACGCGCGCGGCGACAAGGGTTACATACAGACGCCGTTCCTGTCACCCTGGCGCACGATCATCGTGAGCGACCGGGCGGGCGATATCCTTGAATCGAAGCTGGTGTTGAACCTCAACGAACCTACCAGGTACAAGGACGTGTCGTGGATCAAGCCCATGAAGTACGTCGGCGTGTGGTGGGAAATGATCACCGGCCGCAGCACCTGGGCCTACACCGACGGCGGCAACATCAAGCTCGATAGCCTCGACTATGCCAAGGTCAAGCCCAACGGCACCCACGCCGCCAACACCGCCAATGTGAAGCGCTACATCGACTTCGCGGCCAAGCACCATCTCGACGCGGTACTGGTGGAGGGCTGGAACACAGGCTGGGAAGACTGGTTTGGCCAGCATAAGGACTATGTGTTCGATTTCGTCACGCCCTATCCCGACTTCGACGTGCAGGAACTGCACCGCTACGCGGCCAGCAAGGGCATCAAAATCATCATGCATCATGAAACCAGCGGATCGGTGCGCAACTATGAGCGGCACATGGATGCGGCTTATAAATTCATGGTCGACAACGGCTACAACGCCGTCAAGAGCGGCTACGTGGGCGATATCCTGCCGCGCGGCGAACATCACTATGGCCAGTGGATGAACAACCACTATCTCTACGCCATCACCGAGGCGGCCAAGTACAAGATCATGGTGAATGCCCATGAGGCGGTGCGCCCGACCGGCCTGTCGCGCACCTATCCCAACCTCATCGGCAACGAGTCCGCGCGCGGTACGGAATACGAGTCGTTTGGCGGCAACGCAGCGGACCACACCACGATTCTGCCGTTCACCCGTCTCATCGGCGGGCCAATGGACTATACGCCCGGCATTTTCCAGACGAAGATCAGCGCTTACAACCCGCAAAATACCTCCTTCGTCCACAGCACCCTGGCCCGCCAGCTGGCCTTGTACGTGACGATGTACTCGCCGCTGCAAATGGCGGCCGACCTGCCCGAGACCTACGAAAAACACCTCGACGCCTTCCAGTTCATCGAGGACGTCGCCGTGGACTGGGACGACACCAAGGTACTCGAAGCCGAGCCGGGCGACTACATCACCATCGCGCGTAAGGCCAAGGGCAAGAGCAGCTGGTTCGTCGGCAGTACCTGCGACGAGCAAGGGCGCACCTCCAGCATCGATCTCGGCTTCCTCACCCCCGGAAAGCGCTACGCCGCCACGATCTATGCCGACGCCAAGGATGCGCACTACGAGAAGAACCCCCAGGCGTATGCCATTCGCAAAGCGGAGGTGACCAGCAAGACCAGGCTGACACAATACTGCGCGCCCGGCGGCGGCTATGCCATCAGCCTGGTGCAGCAAGACCGCTGAGGCCTCGATGCGATCCTCGTCAAGGCGGGGCACCCTCCAACTGTCCAGACTGGTTGTGGATGTCACTTCGCGAGGATCGCAATGCACACACGACCATGTCTCGGCGCCTTGCTGCTGGCCTGCAGCGGGGTACTCCAGGCCCAGGACCGGCCGCTGCCGGCCGCGCCCGCGGACGCCGGCAACGGCGCCTACCTGTCGGCGGTGTACGGCGACGGCCGCATCGAGTTCGTCTACTACAACGAAGGCCACCCCGACAACAATCACCGCGACGGCTTCGCGCCGCAATGGCTGGCGGAACGCTTGCTCGGCGCACATCTGAGCGTCGAACTGGGCGCCGGCCCCTACCTGAGCATGAACACCACGACCCTGAATGGCCGCCAGCAGGACGACGCTCACTGGGGTCTGCTGCTCAGCGCGGCCGTGCGCCTGCCGCTCGGCTTCCTGTCGGGCGGTACCCACCTGCGCCTCGGCTACAACCATGTGCTGATGCGCGACGTGCACCGCTCGCGCGCGCTGATGCTGGGCATCGGCCGCCAGTTCGGTACCTCCGGCCCGGATCCGCGCACCGAACCGGCCGGCGGTCCCTGGTGGTACGGGGTTTCGGCCGGCAATTCGAATACCAATATGGCCGGGACCGATGTTGCCCACGCCGCCGTGCTGGAAGCGCGTAAATACCTGGGGCCGCGGCTGGAACACTGGGCGCTGTCCGCCAAATTCCTGTTCGAGGGCGACGACGGTGCACGGGTCGACCGCCGCGGCCTGGCCGGCCAGCTGTGGTACGTCCAGCAGGTGACGCCGCGCTTCTCGATGAGCGCCGGCGCCGGTCCCTACATTGCCAGGAACCGGCGCGAACGGAACGATTACCGCGCCAACCTGCTGGTGTCGTTCCAGGCCGAGCGCGCGCTGTCGCGCCAGACCCGCGCTTTCCTCAACTTCAACCGGGTCAAGACCTTCCGCCAGACGGACGACCGCGACCTGTTCCAGATCGGACTGCTGAAGCGGTTTTGAACGAAGGCGGTGCAATCGATGAATTCTGATCTTTCTGGCAATCCGCAACTTTTGCCCTTATGATCACGAACATGATTACCTCCTTCGACATCGGCGGCACCGCCATCAAATCCGCCGTCGCCACGGCCGACGGCCAGATCGGCGCCGCGCAGCGCGTGCCGACGCCCACCCACGACTTCGCGGCTTTCGCGGCCGCCATGCAGGCGCTGATCGATGCCGGCGGCCCGACCCAGGGCGTCGCCATCTCGATCGCCGGCGTCATCGATCCGGACAGCGGCCGCATCAAGTGCGCCAACATCCCGGGCATCGATGGCCGCACCCTGGCTGCCGACCTGTCCGCGGTGTTCGGGCTGCCGGTCTGGATCCTCAACGATGCCGACAGCTTCGCCCTGGCCGAAGCCCGGGCCGGCGCCGGGCGCGGCCACCGCAACGTGTTCGGCCTGATCCTGGGGACGGGCGTCGGCGGCGGCCTGGTCATCGATGGCCAGCTGGTCGGCGGTCCCGGCGGCCTCGCCGGCGAATGGGGCCACGGCCCGGTGGCCGCGCAGTTCGCCGGCACCCCGCCGCAAGCGATTCCGCGCTTCCGATGCGGCTGCGGCCAGACCGGCTGCCTGGACACCGTGGGCGGCGCGCGCGGCATCGAGCGGCTGCACGGGGCACTCGGCCAGCCAGCGCTGGACAGCCGCGCGATCATCGACGCCTGGCAGGCCGGCGACGCCGCCGCCGAACGCACGGTCGCCATCTTCATCGACCTGCTGGCCGGGCCGCTGGCGATGCTCGTCAATACGCTCGGCGCATCGATCCTGCCGGTCGGCGGCGGCCTGTCCAACAGTGCGCCGCTGATCGCGCGCCTCGACGCGGCGGTGCGTGCCGCCATCCTGCGCAAGACCGACGCGCCGCTGATCGTGCCGGGCCAGTCCGGCGCCGAAGCGGGATTGATCGGCGCCGCCTGGCTCGGACTGGAAAAGCTGGGCAACCAGCGTGGCTGACGGGATCACCCTCGAAGTCTGCGTCGACCACCCTGAGGGCCTGGCCGCCGCGCTCGAAGGCGGCGCCGGCCGCATCGAACTGTGCAGCGCACTCGAGATCGGCGGCCTGACCCCGAGCGCCGGCCTGCTGCGCGCGGCGTCGAGCAGCCCGGTGCCGGTGGTGGCCATGATCCGCCCGCGCGGCGGCGACTTCCGTTTCAACGAGGCCGAGATCGGGCTGATGCTGCACGAGATCGACGCGGTCGCGGTGGCCGGCCTGCAAGGCGTCGTGCTGGGCGCGTCGCTGGACAACGGCCAGCTCGACGCCCGCACGCTGGAACGCCTGGTCCGGCACGCGGCAGCGCGCAAGCTCGGTTGCACGCTGCACCGCGCGATCGACCTGTGCCCGGACCTGGCGCAAGCCACCCTGCTCGCCATCGGCCTCGGTTTCGAGCGCATCCTTACTTCCGGCGGCGCCAGGAAAGCGCCGGATGGCCTGGATGGCCTGCAGCGCTGCTTCGACGCGGCCGCCGGCCGGATCACGGTCATGCCCGGTTCCGGTATCGACGCCGGCAATGCCGGCACGCTGCGCGCGCGCCTGCCGCTGACCGACATCCACGCCTCCTGCTCGGTGCCGTTGGCGGCGCCGTCGCCGCAGGTCGCCGAATTCGGCTTCGACGCCGGCGGCCGCCGCCAGACCAGCGCCGCCAAGGTCGCCGCGCTGAAGGCCGCCTTGCTGGCCTGATCCGCCGCGCCAGCCGCCATTGTTCTTGAAATTCCCGACAGTTTGTGTGAGACTCGTCGGGCTTAAAGTGAAACCGGTTTCACTTTTGGCTTCATGCTTGATGGGAGAATGCAGTTTGCAGTTCGATCCGACCTCGCTCGTACCATATTTAGGCGACCTCGCCGCCGGGGCACGCCTCACCGCCCTCGCCTGCGCGCTGGCCCTGGCCGGCAGCCTGGTGCTCGGCACCCTGGTGGCCCTGATGCGCACCGCGGCATCGGCGCCGGCGCGGCGCGTGTCCGCCGTGTACGTCGACGTGTTCCGTAACGTGCCCTTCATCGTCCAGCTGTTCTTCCTGTTCTACGGCTTGCCCGAAATCGGCCTCGAGCTGAGCGCCTTCGCCACCGGTGTGCTGGCGCTGTCGCTGGCGGGCGGCGCCTTCACGTCGGACGCGATCCGCGCCGGCATCCTGGCGATCGATCCCGGCGTGCTGGAAGCGGCCGAAGTCAGCGGGCTGTCGCGGGCCGCGATCTACCACCGCATCGTGCTGCCGATCGCGCTGCGCAGTGCCGTGCGGCCGCTCGGGTCGGTGTTCGTCAACCTGATCCTGACCTCGTCGATCCTGTCGGCGATCACGCTGAACGAGCTGACCGGCAGCGCCAAGATCGTGGCGGCCGACACCTTCCAGCCGTTCGAGGTGTATGCGCTGCTGCTGGTCCTGTATGCCGCGCTGACCTGGCTGGTGGCACTGTCGGCCGGCGCCCTGCACCGGCGCCTCAACCGCGAGCATGCCCGATGATGCGCTACACCGACTTCAGCGCCCACGACCTGCTCCTGCTGCTGCAGGGCCTCGGCGTCTCGGTTGCCCTGTTCGCCGCGACCACCCTGATCGGCGGCGTCATCGGCCTGGGCTGGGCGCTGCTGCGCTATTACCGCGTGCCGCTGCTGGCGCCCCTGGCCGCCCTGCTGGCCGAACTATTGAAGAATTCCCCAGTGCTGGTACAGCTGTTCCTGGTGTTCTTCGGCTTGCCGGTGCTGCTGGAGACCGACCTGACGCCGGTGCAGGCGGCGCTGATCACGCTGTCCGGGAATACGGCCGCCTTTATATATGTCATCGCGGTATCGGCCATCGAATCGGTCGGGCGCGAGCAGATCGAGACCGCGCGCGTGTTCGGCCTGACCCGCTGGCAGACGCTGCGCCGGGTCGTGGCGCCGCAGGCGGCCGCCTTCGGGTTCGGACCGCTGGCCGGCCTGCTGATCAACCAGCTGCAGGTGACCTCGCTGATCTCGGTGATCGGCGTGATCGACCTTACCAAGGTCGGCGCGATCCTGAACCTGCGCACGCTCAAGCCTTTCATCGTCTGGACGGTGATCGGCCTGCTGTATTACCTGATGGCGCGGCTGATCGCCGCCGCCTGCGCGCGCGTGGAAGCGCGCCTGCGCGCGCATCGTGAATGGAAGGGTTTGTAGCATGATCCACATCGAAAGCGTATCCAAGCGCTTCGGCGGCAACACCATCCTGGACGGCATCGACCTGCGCATCGCGCCAGGCGAAGTCGTGTCCATCCTCGGCCCCAGCGGGTCCGGCAAATCGACCCTTATCCGCTGCATCAACGGCCTCGAAAAGCTGGACGGCGGCACGATCTCGGTCGACGGCCATCGCGTCGACGATCCGAAGGGGCTGCAGCTGGCGCGCCGCTGTTCGGGCACCGTGTTCCAGCTGTTTAACCTGTATCCGCACATGACGGCGCTGCAGAACATCACGCTGGCGCCGATCGAAGTCCTCAAGGTGCCGCGCGCCCGCGCCGAACAGGAAGCGCGCGCGCTGCTCGCCTCGGTCGGCCTCGCCGAGCGCGCCGACCTGTATCCCTCCCAGCTGTCCGGCGGCCAGCGCCAGCGCGTCGGCATCTGCCGCGCCCTGGCGATGCAGCCGCGCTACCTGCTGCTGGACGAAGTCACCAGCGCGCTCGATCCGGAGATGACGGCCGAGGTGCTGGCAATCCTCGGAAAACTGGCGCGCAGCGGCACCACGATGCTGTTCGTGACCCACGAAATCGACTTCGCGCGCGAGATCTCGGACCGCATCGTGTTCCTCGACGGCGGCCGGCTGCTGGCCGACCTGCCGGCGGCGCAGTTCTTCGCCCTCGACGGCGGCCTGGCGCAGCCGCGTATCGCCCAATTTTTGTCAAAGATGAACAAGTCATGAACATGAAAATGCTGTTGGCGAACGCCGAAGCCTGGCCCGGCTTCGACACCACGGTCGACCTGCTGAAAGGGGGCGGCGCCGCCATCCCGGCCATGGTCGGCGGCATCGCGAAGGTCGAACGCGAGGCCAAAGTGCGCAGCGTCGGCTACGGCGGCTGGCCGAACATGCTGGGCGAGATGGAGTTCGACGCCGGTGTCATGGACGGCACCACGCGCGACGTCGGCGCGGTCGGGGCGGTGCCGGCCACCCTGCCCGTCTCGGCGTTGGCCTACGAAGTGATGCAGCACCTGCCGCACGTGATGCTGACCGGCGCCGGAGCACGGCGCTTTGCCACCGAACGCGGTTTCGCGCTCGACGAGGTGCTGCACCCGGATAGCAAGCGCGTGTGGTGGGAGCGCCTGCAGAAGGAGATGTCGCCGCAGCAGCTGGCGGCCTTCCCGGACATCCCGCTGGCGCCGCTCAGCAACACGATCACCGACCCGGAGCGCGTGCGCGACACCACGGTGTTCCTGGGCCGCGATTCCGGCGCCAATATCGGCGTGGTCACCTCGACCTCGGGCTGGGCCTGGAAGTATCCGGGGCGCCTGGGCGATTCGCCGATTCCCGGCGCCGGCTTCTATGCGGACAGCCGCTATGGCGCGGCAGCCTGTACCCATACCGGCGAGATGACGATGCGCTGCGGGACCTCGCGCAGCATCGTGCTGGCGCTGCGGCTCGGGCACACGCTCGAAGACGCGGTCAAGCTGGCGGTGGAAGAACTGGCCGAACTGAAGACCGGCTTCCTGGCCGGCGTCGTCATTCACGCGATGGACGCCAGCGGCAATCACCAGGTGGTCAACTACCGCTGCGACGACGAGATCCGCTATTGGTACTGGGACGAGCGCATGGCCGCGCCCGAACTGCGCGTCGCCACCACCGTCAAACCCTGAAAGGACAGCACATGCAGCACGGCCTGACACTGAAAACGACCCTGGGACGCTGCGCCGCCGGCGCCCTGTTGATGCTGATGGTGACATCGGCGCTGGCCGGCCGCATCGAGGAGATCAAGGCGCGCGGCTATGTGCGCATCGGCGTCTCGCTGGGCGGCGAGCCGGTAGGCTTCCGCAACGCCGCCAACGAGCCGGTCGGCTACGACGTCGACGTCGCGAAGCAGCTGGCCGCGCGCCTGGGCGTGCCGGTGCGCTTTTCCGACGTCTCGAGCGACGCCCGTATCTCGATGCTGCGTTCGAAGCAGCTCGACCTGGTGGTGGCCAACGTCTCGATCACGCCGCAGCGCGCCCGCGTGGTGGATTTCTCGATGCCCTACAACGTGGCCGGCCTGCGCGTGATCGCGCAGAAGAGCGCGCACGTCAAGTCGCTGGCGGACCTTGCCGGCAAGCGCGTGGTGGTCGGCCGCGGCACCACGGCGGATGCCTTCCTGCGCCACTCGGCGCCGGGGGCGGTGCCGGTCTACACCGACAACTTCGCGCCGGACGGCGTCCTGCTGCTGCAGCAGAAGCGCGCCGATGCCGGCATCGAGGATGCATCGCTGCTCGACTACCTGGCCAGCAAGAACCCGCAGCTGGAGACCCTGCCCGCGATGTACGGCAACACGCCGATCGGCATCGCGATGGCCAAGGACGATCCGGCGCTGCTGCAGTTCGTGAACGGCTTCGTGGCCGACTACGTGCGGAGCGGCGCCTACGCCGCCAATTACCGCAAGTGGTGGGGTGCGAAAGCGGTGCCGCCGTCGCTCTCACCGCAAGTGAAATAATTGTAGGGTGGGCACCCCGTGCCCACGATGCAACTGCTGTCAGCCCGTGAGGCGCGGCACGAAGCGGGTCGGCACCAGCACCTGCTCGCTGTTCTGCGCCAGCGGCGCCGGCCCGTTCAGGATGCGCACGATCTGCGCCACATACGCGCGCTTGTCGGCGCCGATCGAGGAAATCGGATAGGCGTCGAACTGGGTCAGCGAGACGTTGTCGAAGCCGTACAGGCGGAAACGTGCCGGCCGGTGCCGCGGAAAGTGCGCGCGGTGCGCATCCAGCACCCCCATCGCCATCGCATCCGAGGTGCAGAACACGGCGCCGGTACGCTCGACCTCGATCCTGTCCGCCAGGGCGCGTCCGCTGGCATACGAATAATCGCCCGCCAACTCCCCCAGCAGGTCGATGCCGTGCTGCGCCAGCGCCGCGCGGTAGGAAGCGATGCGCGCCTGCTCCACCAGCGACATCGTGCGGCCGGTCAGCAGCAGCGCGCTGCGTACGCCCTTGGCCGCCGCATCGGCCACGGCTTCGCGGATGCCCTGGTCTTCGTCCATCGTCACCGAGGGCGCGCCCGGATCGTGGTGGCCGTTCAGCATCAGCACCGCATTGTTGCGGAACATGCGGCGCACGCTGGCGGCGTCGGCGAAGTCGGAAAACACCAGCGCCGCATCGACGTGGTAGGCGACGCCGTCGCGCAGGAAGGATTCGGCATCGCCGCCGGCGCCCACGCGGATGAAGATCACCTGCTTGCCGATCGCCTGGATGTCGGCCAGCAGCAGGTCGAACAGGTCGAGGTCGGACAGGTCGTGGATATGGTTGACCAGGATGGCGACCAGGTTGACGGTCTTGCTGGCCAGCCCGCGCGCCAGTGAATTGGGGCGGAACCCGAGCGTCTCGGCCGCACGCAGCACGCGTTCGCGCTTGTCGGCCGACACCGGGCGTGGCTGCGCCGACAGCGCGCGCGAGGCGATCGCGCGCGACACGCCCGCCAGGGCGGCGACGTCGGACAGGGTCGGTGCCGGGACGGGTGCCGGGTTGTCGCGCGTGGAGTCGCTCATTGGGTCGCTCATGGGCGCGATTATACCTGCCGCTCCCTCAGCGGCCACGGGCATTCACCGGCCAGATGTCCACCAGGGTATCGCCGCTGACCACGTGGTAGACCTCGTGCAGGTTGACGGTCGGGTCGCAGTGCGGGGTCGTGAATTCGACCCGGTCGCCCAGTTGCGGACGCCGGCCGCCATCCACCGCCAGCCTGCCGTGCTCGTCGCCGGCAAAGACGTAGGCAGCGCCCGCCAGTGGTCCGCCCGCGACCAGCGGCACGCCGCTGTCGGTGGCGAACGCCTTGGTGCCGGCGTCGACGGTGACCGAACTGGGCTGGTTCACGCTGACCACCGCGGCCTGCACCAGCAGGGCCACGTCGAAGGCCGTGGACGAGTCGTCCTCGGCCAGTACCGCGCTGTAGTCGGCGTCCATGAACACGTACGAGCCGACCTGCAGTTCGGTGAACAGGTCGTCGTGCGCGTCGAGGTCGTGGCTGCCGGTGCCGCCGCCGGTGACGATCCCGAAGCGGACGTTGGCGGCCGATGCGGCGTCGATGACCTGGCGCACCGAAGACCGCACCGCGGCGGCGGCGGCCGCGCGCCGTTCGCGCTCGCCGATGTGCTGGATGTTGCCGGCATAGGCTTGCAGTCCGCGCAGGCGCAGCGTGGGATGGCTCTCGATGCGCCGTGCCAGCGCCAGCACCGCGGCGGCATCCGCCGCCCCGGTGCGCCCGTAACCGGCCGCGTAGTCGACCAGCACGTGCAGCGGATGCGCCAGCGCGCCGGCGGCCGCGGCCAGGTCGTCGACGTTGCGGGGATGATCCACGACCACCATGACCTCGCCCGGCGCCGCCCGCGACGCCAGCTCGACCAGGCGGCGGATCTTCCCGGCCGTGACGATCGGCGAGGTGATCAGCACGCCGGGCAGTCCGGCCGCCGCCATCGTCTCCGCTTCACCGAGGGTGACGCAGGACAGGCCGATGGCCCCGGCCGCCAGCTGGCGGCGCGCGATCTCGACCGACTTGTGGGTCTTGACGTGGGGCCGCAGCCCCACGCCCCGGCCCGCCGCAAACTGCGCCATGCGGGCGATGTTGCCCGTCATCGCATCGAGATCGAGCAGCAGGGCCGGCGTGTCGAGCCGCCGGCGGCTGCCGGGCACGCCGGCCAGGGCGGCATTCGGGTGATGCTGAGTGGTGGGCATGGGGACATCATGAAATGATGGAAAGCGGACAGCTTAGCGCCAACCCCATGATTTGAACACTCCCCGATGCGCGCCCCCTCAGTGGCCGCTCAGTGACGCACCTGCGTCGTCGCCGGCGCCGCCTCCACACGCTCGCCGGTACGGGTAGCGTCGGCCAGCGCCGCCACGCCGCCGGCCGGCAGGCAGCCGCCTTGGCGCCGCTTCCCACTGCGCTGCTTCCCGCTGCTGCGCCGGCTTCGACCTTGGCCTGGGCCGGGTTGATCTGCACTACCCGGATCTCGTCGGGCTTCTTGGCCTCGTCCAGCACCCCGGACAGGAAATCCCTGACCGGCGGATTCTGGGAGAACAGCCCATCCCACAGCGCCAGCTCGCGCGGCGCCAGCGTGTCCGGGTCGAGGCCGCGCATGATGCGCGCCCGGAACAGCCAGGGGACCGCCGCCGAGGCCAGCACGGCGTCCAGCGAAATGCCGCCGTCGTCGCCCCCGCGTTCCGAGCTGAACGCCACGAAATCGCCCTCGTGCAGCTCGACCGCGCCGATCAGCAGGTGCGGGATGCATTGCGTGACCGCCTGTACCGCGCCGGCCAGCGCTTCCAGCGCCTGCGCCTCGTAGCGCAGCGGCGGCGGTTGCCAGCGGCCGAAGGCGGCAACCAGCAGGCTGGCGTCACCGAGGCCGAGCCGCTCGATGCGGTCCAACACGCGTTCGGCGGCGCCCAGCTTGTCCTCGATCCGCTGTTCGATCGCCAAGCGTTCGGCACGGTAGCTGTGCTGGCAGGGTGCGTCCGGCGCGAACATGGCCGCCTGCAGCTCACTGCGGACCCAACGCCGCACTTCCAGCGGAAGGCTGGCGAACTCGCCCCAGGCGTGGATCAGTTGCCAATCGACGGCGGGACGCAGCAGCTGCGGCAGCGCGAAGTAATCGGGCCGCATCCACGGGTTGTCCGGACCAAGCGCTGAACCATTCCAGGCCCTGCATCGTGTGCGCGTACGGGCTGGATTTCACGTCCAGGCCGAACATCGACGTGGCATCGCCGATGGCACGCGCGTAGTGGTTCAGCGTGGCCTCGGCCCAGTGCGTGGCCGAGTTACTGTCCCAAAAGCGTCGAGCCGGCGCCTGGCTTCGTCGGCACCGCCGGTGATGAAGCCGTACCAGCCCAGCAAGGCGCTGATGGCGCCGCCCGAGGTGCCGCTCATGGCAACCAGTACCGGCGCTTCCATGCCGCCTTCGGTGCCCGATTCGAGGTACGCCTGGCCGGCGGCCGCATGGGCCCGCGCCAGGTTGTCGAATTCGCCCAAGAGTACCGGCAGCACGCCGGCGGTGTAAGCCGCATGACTGCCGCCGCCCTGGCATGCAATCGCAATGTCCCTGGATGCCATGATCGCCCTCCTTTCGCACATCTCCTTTAGGCAGGGGGATCGGCGCGGCGTTCCAGGGTGACTCCGCCTGGCTCCCGCATTTTTCGTGATGCGCCACGATAAATGAACTTGCGCGCGGTGCTTGCTATCGCGTGATGCATCACGAATAATCGATCTCATCCACAATGACGCACGCCGATTCATGAAGCATCCCGAAGACCAGCGCACCATCGAACTCCCGCTTGACCCGAACCGTGCCAAGAAGCGCGGCCGCCCACCCAAGGATGATGCGATGAGCGATGCCGAGCGCGCGCGCCGCTACCGTGCGCGCCAGCGCATGCTGCCGAAGGATGAGTGGAATTACGAGCACGTGACCGAACAGGCGCGCGCCGAGATCGGGCGCCTGCTGGGCGGCCTAGCGGACAAGCCGGCGGCCGAGGCCGAACTGATGACCCAGTGGGCCTATGGCATGTTCCTGCTGTGGGACCGGGTTACGGCCCAGGTCCAGCGCCCGGACGACCGGCGCCAGTTGCTGGCGCTGGTGTCGGGATGAAGCCGGGGCGCCGCGCCGCTCAGGGCGCGCCGACTGCCACCGAGCTCATCTGGATTACCGGCTTCTGGTTGGTGTAGTTCGGAATATCGCCCATGATTTCCTGCGTGTGCGGCCCGAAGCCGGCCTGGAAGGCTTCGGCCGAGTCGCAGAACAGGTGCCCCATCGCGATGTAGGGCGCATTCGGATCGGTCGAGCCAGGCGCGAGCGCCACGTCGACCGTGTAGTAGCGCAGCTGGCTGCCCATGCGTTCCTTCACCATCGGCATGTGGCGCTCCACGTAGTAGGCCGTGTCGAAACGGGCGTCCGGGCCGTTCGGGTACATCACGCTCACCTTGATCATTGCCGCTCTCCTGGTAGTTGACACGCTTAGTTAACACGCTTAGTTGACACGTCTGGTGGATCATCCTGGACACTCATGCTGCGCCAGGCGGCGGCGATTGGCAAGCGCTGTCCAGTTGCAAGCCGTCCGGATGCGTGTAGCAGACGAAATCGCTGCCGCGCGCAAACGCCAGCAGCGTCATGCCGGCCGTCTCCGCCAGTTCGACCGCGGCCAGCGTCGGCGCCGACATGCCGACCAGCGCCGACACGCCGGCCAGGCTGGCCTTCTGCGCCATCTCGAAGCTGACCCGGCTCGTAATCAGCAGGAAGCCATCCCCAGGGGCGGCCTTGGCGCGCGTCATCGCGCCGATCACCTTGTCGAGGGCATTGTGGCGGCCGACGTCTTCGCGCACGATGCGCAGTTCGCCATCCATGCCGCACCACGCGGCCGCGTGGGCGGCGCCGGTCAGGCGGGTCAGCGCCTGGCGTGGGCCGATCTCGCTCAATGCGCGCCGCACGCCTTCTGTATTGAAGCCTTGCGCGCGCGCCAGCGTCGGGAGCGGCCGGCACACCTGGTCGAGGCTGTCGACCCCGCACAGGCCGCAGCCGGTACGGCCGGCCAGCGTACGGCGGCGCTCCTTGAGCTCCATGAACGCGCCGCTGGCGATCTCGATCTCGACCGTGATGCCGCCGGCGCCGTTGACGACATCGACGCCGTAGCACTCGCCCGGATGGGCAATGATGCCTTCGCTGAGCGAGAAGCCGAGCGCGAAATCCTCGAGGTCGGCCGGGGTGGCCATCATCACTGCGTGTGATATCCCGTTATACGTCATCGCAATGGGATGCTCCTCGACAACGAGGTCGTCGGCCTCACTCAGCACGCCGTGTTTCATCCGCGCTACACGGCGTGCTTGCGCCGTTTTCGGCAATTCTCCGGTCGATTCTTGTTCGGAATCATTTGTAATCGGTAGTTTCATCAAAAGAAAATCAGCTAACTAATGGTTGCAAAGCAATACACAAAGCCACGGAGAAACGTTGTGGATACTACGTATTTTTCCGTCCATACAGACCTGTTTTCGAACATGGTAGCACCAAGGTTTCTATAGAGTGGTAAAGTAGCGGAGCAATACTTTCCCGTTAGAAGGATTATTCATGAACCAGATGTCACGGCGCCAGTTCCTTCGGGTTTCTGGCGCGACGATCGCGGGTTCCAGTCTGGCAGTGCTCGGCTTTACCCCGGCTACGGCATTGGCCGAAGTCCGGCAGTACAAGCTGGCCCGCACGACTGAAACCCGTAATACCTGCCCCTACTGCTCCGTCGGTTGCGGCATCCTGATGTATGGCCTTGGCGACGGCGCGAAAAACGCTGCGGCCTCGATCATCCACATTGAAGGCGACCCGGACCACCCGGTCAACCGCGGCACCCTGTGCCCGAAAGGCGCTTCGCTGGTCGATTTCATCCACAGCCCGAGCCGCCTGCTGGAGCCGGAATACCGCGCACCGGGCAGCAACGAGTGGACCAAGATCTCGTGGGACAAGGCCCTCGACCGTATCGCCAAGCTGATGAAGGAAGACCGCGACGCGAACTTCATCGAGCAGACCCCGGACGGCAAGACCGTCAACCGCTGGCTCACCACCGGCATGCTGGCCGCATCGGCTGCCAGCAATGAAGCAGGATACATTACCCACAAGACGATCCGGTCTTTGGGTATGCTCGCATTCGATAACCAGGCGCGTGTTTGACACGGTCCGACGGTGGCAGGTCTTGCCCCGACGTTTGGCCGTGGTGCGATGACGAATCACTGGGTAGACATCAAGAACGCCGATGTCATCCTCGTCATGGGCGGCAATGCCGCTGAAGCACACCCGTGTGGTTTCAAATGGGTCACCGAAGCAAAGGCCCACAATAAAGCGAAGCTGGTCGTGGTCGACCCGCGCTTTACCCGTACCGCGTCCGTCGCCGACTTCCACGTCTCGACGCGTACCGGCACGGACATCGTATTCCTGGGTGCGATCGTCAACTATCTGCTGACGAACGACAAGATCCAGCACGAGTATGTCCAGAACTACACGGACATGTCCTTCATCGTGCGCGAGGATTACCAGTTCAACGACGGTATCTTCTCGGGTTACGACGAGAAGGCCGGCAAGTACACCGACAAGACGAGCTGGAACTACGAGATCGGCGAAGACGGTTTCGCCAAGGTCGATCCGACCATGCAGCACCCGCGCTGCGTGTACCAGCTGATGAAGCAGCACTATTCCCGCTATACGCCGGAAAAAGTGCAGCAGATCTGCGGCGTGGCGCCGGAACAGTTCCAGAAAGTGGCGGAGACCCTGGCATCGACCGCGGTCCCGGGCCGTGTCGCGACCATCCTGTACGCGCTGGGCTGGACCCACCACTCGACCGGCGCCCAGACCATCCGCCTCGGCGCGATGGTCCAGCTGCTGCTGGGTAACATCGGCGCGGCAGGCGGCGGCATGAACGCGCTGCGCGGCCACTCGAACATCCAGGGCCTGACTGACCTCGGCCTGATGTCGAACCTGCTGACCGGCTACATGACACTGCCGTTCGAAGCGGAACAGGACTTCGGCAAGTTCATCGAGGCACGCGCCTCAAAGCCGCTGCGTCCCAACCAGCTGAGCTACTGGCAGAACTACAAGAAGTTCCACGTCTCGCTGATGAAGACCTGGTGGGGCGATGCTGCCACCACCGACAACAACTTCGCCTTCGACTACCTGCCGAAGCTGGACAAGCCGTACGACCTGCTGCAGGCGATCGAGCTGATGCACCAGGGCAAGATGAACGGTTACATCTGCCAGGGCTTCAACGTGATCGCGTCGGCCCCGAACAAGCAGAAGACCACCGAAGCGCTGGCCAAGCTGAAGTGGCTGGTGATCATGGACCCGCTGGAAACGGAAACCGCCGAGTTCTGGAAATCGCACGGCGAGTTCCACAAAGTCGACCCAAGCCAGATCCAGACCGAAGTGTTCCGCCTGCCGACCACCTGCTTCGCCGAAGAGCGCGGTTCGCTGGTGTCGTCGTCGCGCGTGCTGCAGTGGCACTGGCAAGGCGTCGAGCCGCCGGGCAAGGCACGTTCGGACATCGAGATCATGTCCGAGCTGTTCCTGCGCATGAAGCAGGCGTACGTGAAGGACGGCGGCAAGTTCCCGGACCCGATCGTCAATCTGACCTGGCCGTATGCCAAACCGAGCAGCCCGACCCCGGAAGAACTCGCGATGGAGTTCAACGGCAAGGCGCTGGCCGACGTGCTCGATCCGAAAGACCCGACCAAGGTGCTGGCCAAGAAAGGCGAGCAGCTGGGTAGCTTCGGCCTGTTGCGCGACGACGGCTCGACCGCCTCGGGCAACTGGATCTGGTGCGGCAGCTGGACCCAGGCCGGCAACCAGATGGGCCGCCGCGACAACAGCGACCCGACCGGTATCGGCAACACCCTGAACTGGGCGTGGGCATGGCCGGCCAACCGCCGCGTGCTGTACAACCGTGCCTCGGCGGACATCAAGGGCAAGCCGTTCGACCCGAAGCGCAAGCTGGTGGCCTGGAACGGTGCGACCTGGAGCGGTCCGGACGTGCCGGACTTCAAGCTGGACGAGGATCCGGCCAACGGCATGAACCCGTTCATCATGAACGCCGAAGGCGTGGCGCGTTTCTTCGCCCGCGGCCAGATGAACGAAGGTCCGTTCCCCGAGCACTACGAGCCGTTCGAGAACCCGGTCGGCAAGAACCTGATGCACCCGAACAATCCAAAGGCGACCAGCAATCCGGGCGCCCGCGTGTTCCCGGGTGACCGTGCGCAGTTCGGCACGGCGCAGGAGTTCCCGGTGGTGGCAACGACCTACCGCCTGACCGAGCACTTCCACTTCTGGACCAAGCACGTGCGCCTGAATGCGATTATCCAGCCCGAGCAGTTCGTCGAGATCGGCGAAGCCCTGGCCAAGCAGATCGGCGTCAGCAGCGGCCAGACGGTGAAGGTGAGCTCGAAGCGCGGCCATATCATTTCGAAGGTCGTGGTGACCAAGCGGATCAAGTCGCTCAAGATCGACGGCAAGGAAACCCATACCGTGGGCATTCCGCTGCACTTCGGTTTCAAGGGCCTGACCAAGCCTGGCTACCTGACCAACACGCTGAGCCCCGTCGTGGGCGATGGCAACTCGCAGACCCCGGAATTCAAGTCGTTCCTGGTGAAAGTCGAGAAGGCATAAGGCTCCCGAGAGAATATTTATGGCATTACAATCTTTGGATATCAAGCGGGTTTCCGCTACCACGACGGTACCGCCGACCAATCGTCATCCGGCGGCCGGCGAGGTCGCCAAGCTGATCGACGTCTCGAAGTGCATCGGCTGCAAGGCTTGCCAGACCGCCTGCATGGAATGGAACGACGTGCGCGACGAAGTCGGCGTCAACGCGGGCGTGTATGACAACCCGCTCGACCTGACCCCGAAGTCGTGGACCGTGATGCGCTTTGCTGAGCACGAGACCAACGACGGCAACCTCGAGTGGCTGATCCGCAAGGACGGCTGCATGCACTGCGAAGAGCCGGGCTGCCTCAAGGCTTGCCCGTCGCCGGGCGCGATCGTGCAGTACAACAACGGCATCGTGGACTTCCACGAGGAAAACTGTATCGGCTGCGGCTATTGCGTCACCGGCTGCCCGTTCAACATTCCGCGCATCTCGAAGGAAGACAACCGCGCCTACAAGTGCACCCTGTGCTCGGACCGCGTGGCTGTCGGCCAGGAACCGGCTTGCGTCAAGACCTGCCCAACCGGCGCCATCGTGTTCGGTACCAAGGTGGCGATGAAGGAACACGCTGCCAGCCGTATCGAAGACCTGAAGGAACGCGGCTACGAGAACGCCGGCCTGTACGACCCGGCCGGCGTGGGTGGCACCCACGTGATGTACGTGCTGCACCACGCGGACCGTCCGGCGCTGTACCACGGCCTGCCGAACAATCCGTCGATCAGCCCGATGGTCGGTCTGTGGAAAGGCGCCACCAAGCCGCTGGCCCTGCTGGGTATGGCGGCGGCCGCGGTCGCCGGGTTCTTCCACTACACCCGCGTCGGCCCGAACGAGGTCAGCAAGGACGAGGAAGCCGAGGCGCTGCATGAAGCCCGCCAGTTGAAAGGGGAAAAGCATGAAGCGTGATCAAGACGGCAACCTGATCAAGTTGCGCCATGACAAGGACGGCAATCCGGTCATCCAGCGCTACACGGCCAACGAACGCAGCAATCACTGGCTGACGGCGATCTGCTTCATCGTGCTGGCGCTGACCGGCCTGGCCATGTTCCATCCGGCCATGTCGTGGCTGGCGCTGCTGTTCGGCGGCGGCCAATGGACCCGCATCCTGCACCCGTTCTTCGGTGTGGTGATGTTCGTCTCGTTCATGCTGCTGGCACTGCGCATGCGTGCCCACAACAAGTTCGAGGACGGCGACAAGCAGTGGCTGAAGCAGATTGGCGACGTACTGGCCAACCGCGAGGACAAGCTGCCGCGCATCGGCAAGTACAACGCCGGCCAGAAGATGCTGTTCTTCACGCTGGTGGTGTGCATGATCGTGCTGCTGCTGTCGGGCATCGTGATCTGGCGCGAGTGGTTCTCGCACTTCTTCCCGATCGGCCTGATCCGCTTCTCGTCGCTGATGCATGCGTTCTTCGCCTTCGTGATCATCACGGCGATCATCGTGCACATCTACGCCGGCCTGTGGATCAAGGGCTCGATCGGCGCGATGACGCGCGGCTTCGTCAGCTACGGCTGGGCGCGCAAGCACCATCCGAAGTGGTTCGAAGAGGTGATGAAGAAGGGTGATAGCGGTCATTAAGGCCATCGTGGTGGCTTGATTGCTGCGTTAGCCCTCGAACGTCATCCCTGCGAAGGCGGGGATCCAAGTTGCACGCAGTTCGGTAACGCGCGCAACTTGGGTTCCCGCCTCCGCGGGAACGACGTTCGAGAGCCAACAAAAGCGGCTTCCAACGCACTTCGCACCATTCATTTAGAATAGGCCGGGTTCGCCGACGCGACCCGGCCTTTGTTTTTAGTCGAGAGATTCCCTTGGTACAACGTCTACTCCAACCCGGCGAGATCGAAAGCCTCGATCACAACGCCATCCCGCGCCTGCTGCTGCCGCACCCGGCGTCCCTCTACCAGGCCCGCGCCGCGCGCCTGCGCGCCCTGGCCGCCGGCGACGTGCCCGGCATTCCGGTCGAGGAAGCCCTCAAGGGCTACCTGACCCTGATGGCTTGCGTCGCCGACGCCCAGCACAGCGTCGTTACGCGCCTGGGCGCTACCGGCGTCGCGCTGCCGGACGACAGCGCGCTGAAGCTCGCGCACGACCACAACATGCCGCCACTGCCGGCCACCGGCGCCCGTCCCGCCGTCTGGCTCGGCGTGTTCGCCAGTCTGCTCGACGCGCTCGAAGCCGCCAAGGATGCCCCGCCGCAGCTGGCGCCGGCCGTCGCCAGCCTGCGCGCCACCCCGAGCGCCGAGCTGGAAGGCATCGCCGACGCCATCCTCGGCAGCTTCGACGAAGGCGCCGACCCGCTGCGCGCGCCGTTCATCGCGGCGGCCCTGCAAGTCACCTGGAGCCTGATGGCCGGCCAGCTGGATGCCGCCTGGGCCCAGCCGCTGGTCACGAGCACCCTGTGCCCGGTGTGCGGTTCGCATCCGGTTGCCAGCGTGGTAAGGATCGGCGGCCAGTCGCAGGGTTACCGCTACCTGCACTGCAGCGTCTGCGAAAGCGAATGGCACATGGTGCGCGTAAAGTGCTCGTGCTGCGAATCGAACGGCAAGATCGCCTACCAGGGCCTGATCGGCAAGGACGAGGACCCGCAACTCGAGAACGAAGCCGCCGCCAAGGCCGGCAAGTCGGGCTACAAGAACATGGACCCGTCCAAGGTCGCGCGCGCCGAAACCTGCGACGACTGCCACACCTACCGCAAGATCTTCAACCAGGAACACGATTTCCACGTCGAGCCGGTGGCGGACGACCTGGCCAGCATGATGCTGGACGTGCTGGTGTCGGAAGCGGGTTATGCACGCGCCAGCGGTAACCCGCTGCTGTGGCTCAAGGAAGACGCATGATGAAGGAACAAGCGTAATGGCGGCCGATGGTGCGGCACCTCCCAACCTGCGCTTGCCTGCTGTGCACGTGCTGTTGGACGATCCGGCCTGCGCAGCGCTGTTGGCGCAATACGGGCGCGAACAGAGCGTCGAGACGCTGCGTACCGTGCTGAGCGAGGTGCGGGCGCGCCTGCTGGCCGGCGAAGCGCTCGATACGGCGCCGGCCGCGCTGCTGGCGCTGCTGGACGCGCGCCTGCGCAGCAACAACGCTTCGAAACTGGTCCCGGTGTTCAACCTGACCGGCACCGTCCTGCACACCAACCTCGGGCGCGCGCTGCTGCCCGATGAAGCGGTGCAGGCCGTGGTCGAAGCATTGCGCTGGCCGATGAACCTGGAATGGGACCTCGAGACCGGCAGCCGCGGCGACCGCGACAACCTGGTCGAGGCCCAGCTGCGCGCGCTGACCGGGGCCGAAGCCGTCACCATCGTCAACAATAATGCGGCGGCCGTGCTGCTGATGCTGAACGCGCTCGGCGCCGGCCGCGAAGTGATCGTCTCGCGCGGCGAGCTGGTCGAGATCGGCGGCGCCTTCCGCATCCCCGACATCATGACCCGCGCCGGCGCCATCCTGCGCGAAGTCGGCACCACCAACCGCACCCACCTGAAGGACTATGCAGAATTCGCCGGTGCACAGACCGCGATGCTGCTCAAGGTCCATACCAGCAATTACGCGATCACCGGCTTCACCAAGGAAGTCACGGTGGCCGAACTGGCGCCGCTGGCGCGCGAGCGCGGCATCCCGATCGCCGTCGACCTCGGCAGCGGCACGCTGGTCGACCTGGAGCGCTACGGCTTGCCGCACGAGACCACGGTCAAGGAAACCATCGCGGCCGGGGCCGACCTGGTCACCTTCAGCGGCGACAAGCTGCTCGGCGGCCCGCAATGCGGCATCATCGCCGGCCGCGCCGACCTGATCGCGGCGATCAAGAAGAACCCGCTGAAACGCGCGCTGCGCGTATCGAAACTGACGCTGGCGGCACTGGAGCCGGTGCTGAACCTGTACCGCGCGCCCGACCTGTTGCCCGAGCGCCTGACCACGCTGCGCCTGCTGACCCGTCCGGCGGCCGCCATGCGCGCGCTGGCCGAAGCGCTGCAGGCGCCGCTGCAGGAAGCGCTCGGCACCGCTTACAAGGTGGCGGCCGCGCCGATGAGCAGCCAGATCGGCAGCGGCGCCCTGCCGGTGGACCGCTTGCCGAGCTATGGCCTGGCGATCCGCGCCGGGGCTGGCGTGCGCGGCAATCCGCTCGGCGTGCTGGAACGGCGCCTTCGCGCCCTGCCGCGTCCGGTGGTCGGCCGCATCGCCGACGACACCCTGTGGCTGGACCTGCGCTGCCTCGAGGAGCCGCAGCGCGACGTGTTCATCCGCCAACTGGCGCAGCTGGCGTCCTCGGCAGCATGATCTTCGGCACTGCAGGCCATATCGACCATGGCAAGACCACGCTGACACGCGCCCTGACCGGAGTCGACACCGACCGCTTGAAGGAAGAAAAGGCGCGCGGCATCTCGATCGAACTCGGCTACGCCTATTTACCGTCGCAGTCGGACGGCCACGTGCTGGGCATCATCGACGTGCCCGGCCACGAAAAATTCATCCGCACCATGGCGTCCGGCGTGACCGGCATCGACGTCGCCCTGCTGGTGGTGGCGGCAGATGACGGCGTAATGCCGCAGACACGCGAACACCTGACCATCCTGCAACTGCTCGGCGTGCGCCGCGGCGTGGTGGCGCTGACCAAGGCCGACCGCGCCGATGCCCAGCGCATCACGGAGGTCGAAGGCGAGATCCGCGCCCTTCTGGCGGCGACGCCTTTCGCCGGCGCGCCGATGTTCGCCACTCGCGCTACGGACCCGGGCGACCCCGGCGTGGCCGCCCTGCTGGCCCACCTGCGCGCACTGGAAGCGTCCCTGCCGGCGCGCGACGAGGCGCGCCTGTTCCGCCTCGGCGTCGACCGCGTGTTCACGCTGTCCGGCCAGGGCACGGTCGTCACCGGCACCGCGCTGGCGGGCAGTGTCGCCATCGGCGACAGCGTGGTGCTGGCGCCTTCGGGCCGCCAGGCGCGCGTGCGCGCGGTCCACGCCCAGAACCGCGCCGCCGACCGCGGCCTGGCCGGCCAGCGCCTGGCGCTGAACCTGGCCGGCGTGGCGCGCGAAGACATCGAACGCGGCACCTGGATCGTCGACCCGCGCATGGGCGCGTGCTCGGAGCGCCTCGACGTCGACTTGCAATTGCTGGACGATGCCGGCGCCGCCCTGAAAGCCTGGAGCCCGGTGCACGTGCACATCGGCGCTGCCCACCATACCGCCAACGTGGTGCCGCTCGACGCCGAGCAGCTGCAGGCCGGCCAGCGCGGCCGCGTGCAGCTGGTGTTCGAGCAGGCGCTGCACGCGGTGCCGGGCGACCGCTTCGTGCTGCGCAATGCCCAGGCCACCCAGACCATCGGCGGCGGCGTCGTGCTCGACCCGTTCGGCGCAGCGCGCAAGCGCCGGAGCCCGGCGCGCCTGGCCTGGCTGGACGCGCTGGCCGCCTTCGTCGACGACGGCGACGCCGCGCCGCTGCTGCGCGCCAGTGCCTCGGGCCTGAGCGGCGCCGAGCTGGTGCGCCTGACCCAAGTGCCGCTGGAGTGGCTGGCACTGCCGCCCGACACGCTGCGCCTGCCGCTGCCCGGCGGCGACACCTTGCTGGTCGATCCGGCGATGTTGGCGCCGCTGCAAGACAAGGTGCTGGCCGTGCTGGCCGACTTCCATGCGCGCCAGCCCGACGAAGCCGGCCCGGAACTGTGGCGCCTGAAGCGCATGGCGGCGCCGGATGCGAGCGACGCCCTGTGGAGCGGCCTCACGGCGCGCATGCTGGACGCCGGAACACTGGCCCGCACCGGCCACAGCCTGCACCTGCCGGGGCACAGCGTGGCTCTCAGCGCGCCCGAAGAAGCGCTGGCCGCACGCCTGCTGCCGGCGCTGCAGGCCGGCCGCTACGATCCGCCCTGGGTACGCGACCTGGCCAAGACCTACAATGTGGCGGAAGATGCCGTGCGCGCGCTGCTGCGCAAGCTGGCGCGCGCGGGTCAATTGAGCCAGGTGGTGCCCGACCTGTTCTACCATCCGGCGCCGCTGGCCGAACTGGCGCACATCGTGGCCGGCCTGCCGGACGTGCAGGCCGCCACCTTCCGCGACGCCACCGGCCTGGGACGCAAGCGCGCGATCCAGATTCTGGAGTTTTTCGACCGCGTCGGCTATACTCGCCGCGTCCGCAACAGCCACATGCTGCGTCCGCAGGTCAGTTGGCAGTAGGGGTCAGAGCCCGGTTTTGACGATTGGGCTCTGACCCCGGTTCAGTACCGCAAAGCCGGCATCAAACCGGCACATAAGGAAGGCATTCTCATCCGGTGATGGGGCTGGGCTTCAAACCCAGTGGGGGGCGTCAGCCGCTCTCCTGTAAGTTCGACTCTTTCTGCCTTCCGCCAGTCTTCTTCCCTATAGCTAGCGCATAAACGTCGCCCCTGCGCAGGCAGGGGCGACGTGCTTCGGTCGCAGGCACTGCTATATGCAGCACCTGCCGGCCGAGCCGATTATTACCTCGGCCGAGAAGATGATTACTTCGAACCCGAAGTGCTCGAGCCCGTCGACGACGTCGAATTGAACGCCTTCTGCTGCGCTGGATCCTGCGCCTCCGAAGGATCCTTCTGCAGCGTTGCTTCCGCACCTGGCTTGGGCTGGTTGGTGGTGGCGCTATCGGCGCCGTTCTTCGACTTCACGCCCTTGCCGATGTTCTTGTGCTTCCCGTTCGGCTTGTTCTGGTTGGCGTGATGCACGTCCTGGCGCGCATGGGTGGCGCTCAGGCCCGGAGTGGCGTCGGTGCCAGCCTTGCTGTCGGCCTGGGTGTTGGGCGGGTTAGAGTAATTGGCCACCGAGTGGCTCTGGGCCTGGGCCAGGCCGGCGCCGAGCAAGCTGGCCAGTACGATTGCGAGTTTGGTCTTCATGGTTGTTCCTTTCAATGTTTGTCGAGAATATGGTCGACCGAGCTCGGCTCGGCGATCTCGACACCGTTGCGCTCGGCGCGGAAGCGTTTTGACATTGCATACACTTCCTTGCGTACACGCATGATGGAACCCAGCGGGCGATGCGCGGCCAGCGCATGCCATGGGTTGAATTGCATGCCTTCGTCGATCTTCCGGGCCCGCTCGACGCTCCAGGCTTCCTGCGGGGCGACGCGCAGGCGCGCCACCGTGACGTAGGGACTGAGGTCTTCCGGCCATTCGACCGAGGCGTCCTCGATCGGCATCTTGTCGATGTCGGTGCACAGCTGGACGCGCAGTTCCCATTCGCCGCCGTGGCCGGAGAAATAATCGACCACCGCGTCGCGCAGGCCGTCCGGCTTGTCCTTCAGGTCGACCGGCGCATCCTTCAGCGCGGTGAGATCCGGGCTGACCGGCGCCACCGACACCTTGGCCATGTAGTCGCCGAACAGGATCGGCACCTGGCTGTAATAGGTTTCGCCGAGCGGGTTGGTTTCCGGATGACCACCCAGCGACTTCAGCGTCGCACTCTCGCCGCCGACCGCCTCGATCACCTTTTCGGCGCCGCGCGCGACCGCCGAGAAGGCGCGCTTCAGGTTAGGCACCTTGTCGGTGGTCGATGCCAGCAGCTTGGCGCTGCCCAGGAATTTCTTGGCGGTCGGCGCGGTAAACACCGGGCCGTTGACCAGCACGAAGTCCTGGGTAGTGGCATCCTCGCTGCCCTCGACGCGGCTGCCGGGCACGCCGACCACCTTCATCGAGAGCCCGCGTGGCGTCGAGACGTCGTCGCTGAGGATGTCGCCGGGCGTGGTCGACAGGCGGATCACGACCGGGTAGCGGCCGGACTGGGCGAACAGGCCCTGGGCGTAGGCCGGCGCGAGGCCGCCTTCCACGGTCAGTTCGCCGACCAGCAGGCCGTGCGTCTTTGCGTGCACGCTGCGGATCGCACGGCCGGAGTCCTGGAAGGTCTTGACCGAGATGCCGTGCATCGTGTCCTTCAGGTCGAAGGTGGTGACCTGTTCCTCGTCTTCCGGCACCTCATAGGCCGGCGCGTAGGGAATGGGACGGATTTCAGCGGGAGTCGTCATGGTCGTTCGCTTTCGGTTATGGAGATGCCATCATGCTTGTGCCGTACCGACCCGTCTGTGCAGCGGCGCACGTATTTGACGGATTTGATTGCGAATGCTGTCAATGCGCTCGCCCGTGTGCGCTTGCGAACAGACATCGCCCCTCCGCTGACGCACGCTGACGGCACGGAGACCACGACAGGGCAAGCATCATGATCAAGGACGGCAGCAAAAACGAACCCAAACTTCCTTCCGGCGGCTGGGGCTCGATCAAGGAAGTCACCACCATCCTGCTGGAGCAGCGGGTACCGATCGAGGGTTCGGCCCTCCTCCTCAAGCAGAACAAGCCGGACGGCTTCATGTGCACGAGCTGCGCCTGGGCCAAGCCGGCGCATCCGCACCCGGCCGAATTTTGCGAGAGCGGCGCCAAGGCCACTGCCTGGGAAATCACCAGCAAGGTGGTCAAGCCGGAATTCTTCGCCAAGCACACGGTGCGCGAGCTGGAAAGTTGGAACGACCACGACCTGGAAAACATTGGCCGCCTCACGGTGCCGCTGCGCTATGACGCCGCCAGCGACCGCTATGCCGAGATCGGCTGGGACCAGGCCTTCGACGAGATCGGCGCCCAGCTGCGCGGCTTCGATCCAAAGCAGGTGGTGTTCTACAGCTCGGGCCGCGCCTCGCTCGAAACCTCCTACATGTACCAGCTGCTGGCGCGCATGTACGGCAACAACAACCTGCCGGACAGCTCCAACATGTGCCACGAAAGCACCTCGGTGGCGCTGCCGAAGTCGATCGGCGTGCCGATCGGCACCGTCACCCTCGACGATTTCGAGAAGACCGACTGCATCTTCTTCTTCGGCCAGAACGTCGGCGTCAACAGCCCGCGCATGCTGCACCAGCTGCAGGAAGCGCGCAAGCGCGGCGTCGAGATCATCACCTTCAACCCGCTGCGCGAACGCGGCCTGGTCAGCTTTACCAATCCGCAATCGCCGCTCGAGATGCTGACCGGCAGCGAGACCTGCATCAGCACCCAGTACCACCAGGTCAAGGCCGGCGGCGACACCGCCGCACTGATGGGCCTGTGCAAGGCCGTGATCGAAGCCGACGATGCCACCATGGCCGCGCACGCCGGCCGCACGCTCGACGCGCCCTTCCTCGCCGGCCACACCCACGGCTTCGAGGAACTGGCGGCCGCGGCGCGCGCGCTCGGCTGGGACGAGATCGAACGCGAATCCGGCCTGACGCGCGCCGCCATCGAAGGCGCGGCCCAGGTCTACATGCGCTCGCATGCCGTGATCGGCATCTTCGGCATGGGCCTGACCCAGCACCGCAACGGCGTCCAGAACATCCAGATGCTGGTGAATTTCCTGCTCCTGCGCGGCAACATCGGCAAGCCGGGCGCCGGCATCTGTCCGGTGCGTGGCCACTCCAACGTGCAGGGCCAGCGCACCGTCGGCATCACCGAGAAACCGGAACTGGCGCCGCTCGACAAGCTGAAGGAACAATACGGTTTCGAGCCGCCGCGCGACAAGGGCATGAACACGATCGAAGCCTGCGAAGGGATCCAGGCCGGCAAGGTGCAGGCGCTGATCAGCCTGGGCGGCAACCTGGTACGGGCCGTGCCCGACCACGGCGCCATGGACGCCGGCTGGCGCGCGCTGCCGCTGACGGTGCAGATCTCGACCAAGCTGAATCGCAGCCACCTGGTGCACGGCAAGGCGGCCTATATCCTGCCTTGCCTTGGGCGCATCGAGATCGACCGCCAGAACGGCGTCGAGCAGGCGGTGTCGATGGAAGACTCGACCGGCTGCATGCACGGCTCGCGCGGGCGCGCCGAGCCGGCCGCCGACACGCTGCTGTCGGAGCCGGCGATCGTCGCTCGCCTGGCCAAGGCCACGCTGGCGCCGAATCCGAAAGTCGACTGGGACGGCTGGGTGGCCGACTACAGCAAGGTGCGCGACGCCATCGCCGCGACCTACCCGGAGATCTTCAACCACTTCAACGAACGCATGTGGACGCCGGGCGGTTTCCGCAAGCCGGTGGCGGCGTCCCAGCGTCAATGGAACACGCCGACCAAAAAGGCGAACTTCACGGTGCCCGACGGCCTGGCCGCGGATCCCGACATGAAGGAAGAGAGCCCCGACGTGCTGCGCCTGTTCACGGTACGCAGCGACGGTCAGTTCAACACCACGATCTACAGCCATGAAGACCGCTTCCGCGGCGTCAAGGACCGCATGGTGCTGTTCATGGCGCGCCAGGACATGGACGCCCAGGGCCTCAGCGACGGCGACATCGTGCAGGCCAGCGCGGTGGCGAAAGATGGCGTCGAGCGCCGCGTCGACGGCTTGCGCGTGGTGGAGTATCCGGTGCCGCCGGGCTGCACCGCCGGCTACTACCCGGAATGCAACCCGCTGCTGCCGCTGTGGCACTATGCCAAGGACAGCAAGGTGCCGGCGGCGAAATCGATCGCGGTGCGGCTGACCCGCAGCCGGCAAGCCGCGGCATGAGCGGCGCCGCGAAATCGATGCGCACGCCGGCCGGCTACCTGATGGTGCTGACCGAGGGCGACGACCTGTTCGCCGAACTGGAAGCGCTGGCGCTGCGCGAAGACATCCCGAGTGCCAGCTTCACCGGCTTCGGCTTCGCCGGCAAGGTCACCTTCGGCTTCTTCGATTTCGCCAAGCGCGATTACGATCCGGCCACCTTCGAGAACCGCGAGATGACCGGGATTAACGGCACGCTGGCATGGAAGGATGGCAAGCCGTCGATTCACGCGCATGGCGTCGGCGGCGGGCCGGACTTCCAGGTCAGCGGCGGGCACCTGCTGGCGCTGGCCGTCGGCCGCGGTTCGCTCGAGGTCACGATCAGCGTGCACGGCACCCGGCTGGATCAGCGTGCACGGCACCCGGCTGGAACGGCGCGAGGAGCCCTCGATCGGCGCCAACATCCTGCGCCTGCCTTCAAGCTAGTTTTTTCGTGACGCGTCACGCGGCACTTCCAGCGCCGCCAGTTTCCAGCTCCATAGGCCATCGCGGCGGAACACGAAGCCGGCGCTGCCGGGCACGTTCATGGTGACGACCACCTTGCTCCAGTTGCGGTAACGCAGGGACCAGTCGGATGTGCGCTTGCCGGCATCGCCCGGCACGGGCGCCGAGGGCCGTGCAATGTTCACTTCGCCGTTTTCCAGCATTGCCGTCACGCCGGCCGGCGACACCATCGCATCGATCAGCGGATTGGCGATGGCGGCCATCAAGGCCGGTGCCAGCGCCATGAACGGGTTGTCTGCGCCCCCTGCGGATGCCGCACGTTCGTTCATGACAAGCATCATCTGCGTCTTGACGCTCTCGCGCAAGGCGGGGAAATCGACATGCTCAGCTACGGCGTCGGCATCGTGCGCGGCCACGGCGTCGCGCAGGCGATACAGGTTCCAGTAGGGGCTGGCGTAGCTGGTTGCGGCCAGCAGAGCGGCGAGCGCGACGGCGGCTGCGGTGATGACAATGTGTTTGCGCTGCATGGTCCTCTTGCGAAAGCGTGATGATAAAAGTGTGACTAGTCTGGCCGTATTATATTTCTCAGCAGCAAGCAGAAATCTATCGAAATCGTACACCACCCCGTCCCGGCGCCCCGTGCAGTGACATAAGCCCTTGATCTGGCTATAATTTCCGCCTTCCGCGTCTGCCGCACCTTCCAGGAACCCGCCATGTCACTGCTCGCCCACCAGCTCGAACTGCTGTCCCCCGCCAAAACCGCCGAGATCGGCCGGGAGGCGATCCTGCACGGGGCGGACGCGGTCTACATCGGCGGCCCCGCCTTCGGCGCACGCCACAATGCCAGCAACCCGCTGGAAGACATCGCGGCGCTGGTCGAATTCGCGCACCGCTACCGTTCGCGCATCTTCGTGACCATGAACACGATCATGCACGATGCCGAGCTGGAGACGGCGCGCAAGCAGATCTGGCAGCTGTACGAGGCCGGCGTCGACGCCCTCATCATCCAGGACATGGGTTTGCTCGAGCTCGACCTGCCGCCGATCCAGATGCATGCCAGTACCCAGTGCGACATCCGCACGCTGGAAAAGGCGAAATTCCTGTCCCAGGTCGGCTTCAGCCAGCTGGTGCTGGCGCGCGAACTGACGATCGAGCAGATCCGCAAGATCCGTGTAGAGGTAGATACCCCGCTCGAATACTTCATCCACGGCGCCCTGTGCGTGGCCTTCTCCGGCCAGTGCTATATCTCGCATGCGGACAATGGCCGCAGCGCCAACCGCGGCGACTGCTCGCAGGCCTGCCGCCTGCCGTACACATTGTCCGACGGCCAGGGCCGCGTGGTGGCTTACGAAAAGCACCTGCTGTCGATGAAGGACAACGACCAGAGCCGCAACCTGGAAGCGCTGATCGATGCCGGCGTGCGCTCGTTCAAGATCGAAGGCCGCTACAAGGACATGGGCTACGTAAAGAACATCACCGCCCACTACCGCCTGCTGCTGGACGAGATCCTGGAGCGCCGTCCGGAACTGGCGCGCGCTTCCAGCGGCCGTACCCGCGTGCTGTTCACGCCGGACGTGGACAAGAATTTCCACCGCGGCCACACCGATTACTTTGCCCAGGGCCGCCAGCAGACCATCGGCGCCTTCGATTCACCCAAGTACGTGGGTGTGGAACTGGGCACCGTGGTGCGCATCGGCGGCGACAATTTCGACATCGTCGCCCACAGTGCGATGGCCAACGGCGATGGCCTGAACTACATGCACAAGCGCGAAACGGTCGGCATCCAGGCCAACACCGTGCAAAAGCTGGGTGAAGACGAGGACGGCCAGCGCTGGCGCGTGTTCCCCAACGAGACCCTGGCCAACCTGCCGGGCCTGAAGGTCGGCAGCGTGATCCACCGCAACCGCGACCATACCTGGGAAGCGCAGCTGACCAAGAAGTCGTCGGAGCGCCGCGTCGGCGTCGACCTGACCCTGTCCGAGATCGAAGGCGGCCTGCGCTTGCAGCTGCGCGACGAGGACGGCATCGAGAGCCATGCCGACGCCCTGATCGCCCTGCAGCCGGCACGCGAAGCGGCGCAGGCCGACAGCGCGCTGCGCACCAGCCTGGGCAAGCTGGGCAACACGATGTTCGAAGCCGGTTCGGTCACGCTGCAGCTGTCGCAACCCTGGTTCGTGGCCGCGAGTGCCATCAATGCGCTGCGCCGCGACGCAGTCGCTGCCCATGAAGCGGCGCGCCTCGGCAGCTGGGAGCGTCCGGAACGGGCCGCCGTCGCCAGCCCGCCCCCGACCTACCCTGAGACCCAGCTCAGCTACCTGGCCAACGTCTACAACGACAAGGCGCGCGCCTTCTATCACAAGTACGGCGTGCAGCTGATCGACGCCGCCTACGAGGCGCACGAGGAAGCCGGCGAAGTCCCGCTGATGATCACCAAGCACTGCCTGCGCTTCTCGTTCAACCTGTGCCCGAAACAAGCCAAGGGCGTGCAGGGTGTGCAGGGCCAGGTGCGGGCCGAGCCGATGACCCTGGTCAGCGGCGAGGAAAAGTACACGCTGAAGTTCGACTGCAAGCCGTGCGAGATGCATATCATCGGCGCGATGAAGCCGCACATCCTGCAATCGCCGCCGCCGTCGGCTATTCCGTACAGCCCGCTGGTGTTCCACCGCCAGCGCCCGCGCGCCTGAGACCTGCCTCCCCGAAGCGATTGACTGGACCTTTTGTCAGTCGCTTCCCGCATCGATCAGTTCGGTGTGGCCGAAGCCCTTCGAATAGTCGATCACCGACACCAGCATCGGGCGGATGCGCAGGAACGCCACGTCCGCCGCCATGTCCGGCCCCACCCACTCCGACACATCCGGAAAGCGCGCCTCCAGGCAGGCGCGCGCCGTTTCGGCTTCCTGCGGATCGTCGAGGATCTCGGCATGCGCGCTCATCGACAGGCCGCGGATGTCGCGCCAGTCACGGTACGGCAGGTTGACCGTCAGCGACACCTTGTTATTGTGGCGGATGTTGTCCGCCTTCTGGCTGTGGCGCCCGATGCCCACGTACAGCGTCATGTCGCGGCAGGCGAAGCTGACCGTGGTCGCCTACGGATAGCCGTCCGGCCGGATCGTCGCCAGCGTGAGGTCGCTACCATTGTCCAGTACCTGCCTGATGAATCCCCGTTGCGCCTCGTCCATACGGCCCTCCCTGGCAATTTTCCATATACCAAAAGTCACGAACCTGTAACTTTCAGGTTGCACCTGTAGCGTCACCCTGTCAATCCGGCGTTACACATTGCCCAAAGGAACTTTTTGTTGATACCAAAAGTGGCTGGGGGCCTTGCGCGACGCGGCGTTCCGTATCTTTGCACATCTTCACTCTCGGCAGGAATTTGAATCGTCCGCCACTTTCTCCTATCGATGGGCATAATGTTAGTGAAAACTTAACTGATGTGTAGAAATTGCCACGGAAACGTATGAAAATGGCATGTCTAACATTTAGTTACACTTGTAAAATAAACATTCGATATGGCGCCATCGCTGCTCCTTGCAGCGACGGTGCCATATGATGCTTCTGGAGGATGGATGATCCGAAAACGCCTGCTGTGCATTACTCCCAATGAATCCGACGCCGACGACCTGCTCGACGCAGCCATGGGCGATTGGGAGATTCGCAGTGTGCCAACCCTGGCCGATGCCGCCCGCGAACTGCGCAGCCAGCGCTACCTGGTCGGGCTGCTGGTGCACGACCGCGAAGCGTACCGGTCGGCCGAGCTCGATACCTTCCTGCGCCGCCACGGTCACATGCAGTGGGTCGGCGTTTTCCGTCCGCGCGACCTGGAAAGCGCACCCTGCCGCGACCTGGTGGTCGAACACCTGTGCGATTACCACACGGCGCCGGTCGATCCGGTGCGCCTCGCCCACACACTCGGCCATGCGCACGGCTGGGCCATGCTGCGCCGCCGTACCGAGCCGGCCGCGGCGGACGGGGACGCGCGCTCGCCGCTGATCGGCAACTGCGACGCCATCGTGCGCCTGCGGGCCCAGGTCGAGCGCGTCGCCAAGGTGGCGGCGCCGGTATTGATCTGGGGCGAAAGCGGCAGCGGCAAGGAACTCACGGCGCAGGCCGTCCACACCTACTCCGACCGCGCCGACGGCCCCTTCGTGCCGATCAACTGCGGCGCCATCTCGCCGACCCTGATCCACTCGGAACTGTTCGGCTACGAGCGTGGCGCCTTTACCGGCGCCACCAAGGGCAAGGCCGGCCTGATCGAATCGGCGCACGGCGGCACCCTGTTCCTGGACGAGATCGGCGACCTGCCGAAGGACCAGCAGGCCAACCTGTTGCGCTTCCTGCAGGAAAAGACCATCTGCCGCCTGGGCAGTACCCGGAACATCGCGGTCGATGTGCGCGTGGTGGCGGCATCGCACGTGCAGCTGCAGGAAGCTGTAGCAAAGGGCAATTTCCGAGAGGACTTGTATTACCGTCTCGCCGTGTTGCCGGTCACCGTCCCGCCGCTGCGCGAACGGCGTGACGACCTGGTGGTGCTGGCCGAACATTTCTTCAACCTGTATGCGAACGAAAAGTCGCCGCGCCTGAAGGGTTTTTCCAACCGCGCCATCGCCGCGATCCTGGAGCATACCTGGCCCGGCAACGTCCGCGAGCTCATCAACCGCGTCCGACGTGCGCTGGTGATGTCCGACGGGCGCTTCATCATGCCCGAAGACCTTGGACTCGGCCATTCCAGTTCGCTGATGGCGCCCGCGGCGCTGGACGATGCCCGCCTGCGCACCGAGCGCTCCGCGCTGCGCGAATGCCTCGACCGCAGCGGCCAGAATGTCAGCCGCGCGGCGCGCGACCTCGGCGTGTCGCGCACCACCATGTACCGCCTCCTGAGCAAGCACGGCATGCGTTCCTGACGCCTGTCATCCGGATTTCTATTACCGACGGCGCCGGCATCTTCCGCCGCGCCGGATTCGCCCGCCGCGACCCGCACGCGGCGGCAATTCTCGTTCCTCCAGCCTGCCACCAAGCCGAGCCCTCCTGACGCCCGGTCACATCGAAATATATCCTGCAATCATCCTTTTCGGCTTGTCCTACAGGTGTGTCGTCGCCCTTGTGACACAACTTTTCCGTGCATAGTAAGTTATTGATTTATATAGCAAATAACCGATTTTTACACTCGTAACAGGGTGTTACACGTGTCCAGAAAACTCTGTGTGTTGCCACACCCTTCGTTACACACCTGTACCACTTCTGTGACACTTAATCGGCATTTTCGGCAAATCGTATCAGACTGAGTCTGACATTCGTGTCGGATGAATCTGGCAAAGCCTTCAAAAACAAATACTTAGCGAACTCGACAGTATGGCTGGCACGTGTTGTGCAAAGTGAAAGAAGTCGGCGCTACAGCCGGCCTACTACCAACCAACACCCAGAGGGGAAACTCGAATGAACAAGACTTTGCTCGTGACCGCCATTTCGCTCGCTTTCTCGCTGAGCGCCCAAGCTGATGATTCCGTCGTTGGCCGCGGCGGCAGCACGGTCACGCAGAACACGACTCGTGCCACGGACAGCAACAACACCGCTACCGACAACAGCAACACCGGCAACACTGCCACCAACACCGCTACCGACAACAGCAACACCGGCAACACCGCTACCAGCAACAGCGGCAACACCGCCACCAACACCGACGGCAGCAACCGCAGCACCAACACCAGCACGATCACGACTGACAACAGCAATCGTTCGACGACCTCGACGGACAACAGCAACCGCTCGAATACCCAGGCCGACAACAGCAACCGTTCGACCACCCAGACCGACAACAGCAACCGTTCGACCACCGACAACAGCAGCCGCAACAACTCGAACCAGGGTAACGACAACAGCACCCGCACCGCCAGCACCACCACCAGCAACACCACCAGCACCAACGCGTCGAACCAGGGCAACGACAACAGCGCCCGCACCAACACCACGACGACCAACACCGACAGCAGCGACAACAGCTCGCGCACCACGTCGACCAACAACTCGAACCAGGGCAACGACAACAGCACCCGCACGACGTCGACCAACAATTCGAACCAGGGCAACGACAGCAGCTCGCGCACCAGCAACAACTCGAACCAAGGCAACAACAGCAGCAACAGCGGCAACACCGCGTCGAACTCGCAGACCGACAGCAGCAACCGCTCGGTGACCAGCACCGACAGCAGCAACCGCAGCGACAACAGCCAGCGCACCACCACCACCAACACCAGCACCAACAACTCGAACCAGGGCAACGACAACAGCCAGCGTACGGCCAACACCACCACCAACACCACGACCAACAACAACAGCTCGGGCCAGAACCGCAGCAGCGGCGACGCCGCAGCATCGGGCCTGGGCGCCGCAGCTGCCAACAACGGCGGCGATGCAAGCTCGTCGCTGGCCAACTCGTTCAACACCTCGACCGCCAACGCCACCAGCAACCTGAGCGGCTCGGTCTCGGGCAACACCGTGTCGAACATCGGTAACCAGGTCGTGAACAACGGCGGCGCCAACGGCGGCGCAGCCACGGCCGGCAACGGCGCCATGGGCACCAGCGGCAGCGTCGCTGCCACCGGCGGCGCCGGCGCGGCAGGCGGCAGCGCCGATGCGGCAACCGGTGCGGCAGGCGGCAACGCCACCAGCGCCGGCGCGACCGCGGGCGGTGCCACGGTCGGTTCGGCAACCGGCGGCGCAGGCGGCGCAGGCGGCCTGGCTTCGGGCGCCACCTCGGGTAACGGCGCATCGGGCGGCGCAGGCGGTTCGGGCGCAGCAGGCGGCGCAGCCGGCTCGACCGGCGGCGCAGGCGGTGCAGGCGCGGCTGGCGGCTCGTCGACCGGCGCTGCAGGCGGTTCGACCGGCGCGATTGCCGGCGGTAGCGGCGGCGCGACCGGCGGTGCCTGGGCCGGCACCGGCGGTGCAGGCGGCACCAGCGGCGCCGCCACCGGCGGTAGCGGCGCAGCAGGCGGCGCGGGCGGTGCAGGCGCAGCCGGCGCAGCCGGCGGCATGGGCGGCGCAGGCGGTTCGGGTGCGGCAGGCGGTACCGCCGGCAATGCCGGTGCCACCGCGTCGAACGGCGCTTCGGGTGCCCCGGCCAGCGCCGGCGGTTCCTACGCCAGCTCGGGCGCCGGCGGCATGCCGGGCACCGGCACTGAAGGCACGAACGGCACCGGCACCGGCGGCGCCAGCGGCACCGCGACCACGGGCGGCCTGAGCGCGACCGGCGGCGCAGTCACCAGCGGCGCCGGCACGGCGACCGCAGGTACCACCACCGGCGGCGCAGGCGGCGCGGGTGCAGCAGGTGCAGCCGGCGGTACCGGCGGCGCAGGCGGTGCAGGTGCAGCGGCCGGCGCAGGCGGCGCAGGTGCAATGGCTTCGAACGGCGCAGGTTCGGGTGCAGCTGGCGGCGCTGCCACCAGCGGTGCAGGCGGCGCAGGCGGTTCGCACTCGGCGACCGCAGGTGCCGGCGGTTCGACCACCGGCGGCGTCGGCGGTGCGGGCGGTGCAGGTGCTTCGGGCACCGCCACCGCAGGTGCCGGCGGTGCTGGCGCAGCAGGCGGCTCGGCTGGCGACACCGGCCTGGCTTCGAACACCTCGGGTTCGGGTGCAGCAGGCGGTTCGGCAACCACCGGTTCGGCGACCACCGGCTCGGCTACCTCGGGCGCCTCGACTGCCGGTAACGGCGGCACCGGCGGTTCGGGCGGCACCACCACCGGCGGCCGCGGCGGCGACCTGGCTGCCATCACCACCGGCTACGGCCAGGGTGGCATGGGCGGCGCAGCCACCGGCGGCATGGGCGGCTCCAACACCGTGAGCGGCGGCACCTTCAACATGTCGAACACGATGAACGGCACCGCGCAATCGGCTGCAGGCATCTCGGTGATCAGCCAGAACACCGGCATCTCCTCGATGGTCCAGCAGAGCGTGAACGTCCAGGCCAACATGAACCTGTAATCCGAGCTTGACTGCCGTGCCTCTTGCGAGGTGCGGCAGTTTTTTTTGTCGCAAGGGGGTAGAACATGCAGCATCCAGTCTCTCAACGCAAGGCGCTCCACGCCTGGGCCAAGCTTCAGGCCTTTGCAGCGCTCGTGACGCTTGCCTCCGCGGCCTCGGCCGCCACGGACCAGCCCGCAGACGCCCGCACGGCCGATGCGCGTTCGCTGTTCCGGGCCGAGTTCGGGATCAGCAGCGGCCACGAGGCGGTGCAGGCCACCCAGGACGACGGCAGCGCCAAGCTCGAGCGGCAACGTGGCGGCACCGATACCCATACCACGAACAACACCGCGAACCTTGAAGGCGGCGTCAACGGCAACAGCGCCGTCAACGTCATGACCGGTAACAACATCATCGATTCCGGTTCCTTTGCCAACATGTCCGGTATCCCGGTGGTCATCCAGAACAGCGGCGCCAACGTCCTGATCCAGAACGCCACCATCATCAACCTGCAGATGAAATGAAACGCAGCGCACTGTCACTCGCAACTCTCGTCACGTGCGCGCTCCTGGGATCCGCGGGCACCCAAGCGGCCGACATGTCGCTTGCCAGCGGTCCCACCTACCGCGTGCCGATGCACAGCCTGAAAGAACTCCGCTTTCTTTCCACCACCCGCCAGCAGTACGACTTCAGCTGCGGCTCCGCCGCGCTGGCCACCCTGCTGACCCACCATTACGGTTATCCGATCAGCGAAACCACCGCCTTCCAGGCCATGTGGGAACATGGCGACCAGGCCAAGATCCGCCGCGAAGGCTTTTCGCTGCTCGACATGCAACGCTACCTGGCGACCATCGGCTTCAAGTCCGACGGCTTCCGCCAGCCCCTCGACAAGCTGTTCGAGGCCAAACTCCCCGCCATCGTGCTGGTGACCGAAAAAGGTTACAACCACTTCGTGGTGATCAAGGGTGCCGACGACGGCCGCCTTCTGATCGGCGATCCGTCGGCGGGCACGCGCGCGATCACGCGCGAACACTTCGAAGCCATCTGGCCGACCAAGCTGCTGTTCGTGATCCACGAATCGCCGACCCGGCCGCAATTCAACCTCACCGCCGACTGGCGTGCCGCGCCGCGCGCGCCGCTCGATCAGGCGATGAGCCGCCTGGTGCTGGACATCAGCTCGCTGCCGAAGTTCGGACCGGGCGATTTTTGACAGGAGAATCCATGCGCACCATCCTCCAGATCGGATTGGCCGGCGCCGCCCTCGCCCTCGCCATGAACGGCATGGCGGCCCCGGCCGATGCGGCCCCGCGCGCCGCCGCCGGCTTCAGCGACGCGAATGCCGTCGCGCCGGCCTCGCTGGACGACTACCGCGGCGGCTTCACCGACCCGAGCGGCCTCGCCGTCTCGCTGGGGATCGACCGCATCGTCACCGTCAACGGCAACGTGGCGGCGACCACCAGCATGAACTTCGGCGATCTCGGCAGCCTTGCCGCCGGCAGGACCACGCTGTCGCCTGAAGCCGCGAACCAGTTGAACCTGATCCAGAACGGCAACGGTGTCTTCAACGTCCAGCTCGGCTCCGGCGCCATGGGCGGTACCGTGATTCAAAACAGCCTGAACAATCAGATTATTAATAATGCAACTATAATAAACGCCAGTGTCGACACCCGGGGCATGCTGCAAGCCATGAACTTCCAGTCGACACTGTCGAACGCACTCAACACCGCCGCGACCGGAAGGTGACGGCACAACCGGAGCAAGAAAAGATGCAAAAAATTCCAGCGCTGTACAGCGTGATTGGGCTCGCAGCGGCCCTAGCCTGTATTCCGGCCGGCGCGCAGACCGCGCCCGACCTGGCCGCGCAGTTGAAAATCATGCGACAACAGCTGGAAGAACAGCGCGCCCGCGTCGACGACCTCGAGCGCCAGTTGCGCGCCAGCGGCGTCAAGCCGCCCGTGGGCACGGCCAGCCCATCCCAACTCGAGCGACTGCGCGGCACCGGTCCGGTGGTCGGCACGGACTGGGCAGACAGCCCAGCACCAGGCGGCGCCGCGCCCGCGAACAGCGTTACCGCCGGCACGCCGCTTGATGTGCTGCGCGGGACCGGCGGTGCCGACGCGCCGCAGGCCGGCTTGCCGGCACCAGTCACCGGCAGCACCGCCGCGGCTGCGCCAGCGCCCCAGGGCGCCGTCGGCCGCGCGCCGGAACAGGCCCAGCAACGCCAGCCCGAAGTGGCGCCGATCTTCGAAACGCCGGGCGTCCTGACCCCGCATGGCAAGGTGGTGTTCGAACCGTCGATCCAGTACGGCTATTCGTCCAGCAACCGCGTGGCCCTGGTCGGCTACACCGTGATTCCCGCCATCCTGATCGGCCTGCTGGACGTGCGCGAAGTCAAGCGCAACAGCACGACCGGTTCCGCTACCTTCCGCTATGGCGTTGGCAACCGCTTCGAAATCGAAGCCAAGATTCCCTACGTCTACCGCAGCGATTCGACCGTCAGCCGCGAGATCTTCACCGGCACCGCCGCCGAGCGCGCCTTCCAGACCAGCGGCAAGGGCATCGGCGACGTCGAACTCGGCTGGCGCTACCAGTTGAACGACGGCGGCGTCGACAAGCCCTATTACATCGCCGGCATGCGCTTCAAGTCGCGCACCGGCCGCGACCCGTTCGAAGTCGTCACTGACTGCGCAAGCCGCTGCGTCGGCCAGAACGTCACCGGCACCGGCCTGCCGCTCGACCTGCCGACCGGCTCCGGGTTCTATTCGCTGCAGCCGAGCGTGACCTGGCTGCTGCCGTCCGACCCGGCGATCTTCTTCGGCACCTTCAGCTACACCAAGAACTTCAAGCGCGGCAATATCTACCGCACCGTGCTGAACGGCGAACGCGAGCTGCTGGGCGAAATCGATCCCGGCAACGTGTTCGGCTTCAACGTGGGCATGGGCCTGGCCCTGAACGAGAAGGCCTCGTTCAGTATCGGCTACGACCACAGCTCGGTGTCGCGCATGCGCCAGAACGGCCAGATCATCCCGGGCTCGGTGCGTATCCAGCTCGGTACGCTGCTGCTGGGCGGCTCCTATCGCCTGAGCAACAACCGCACGCTGAACCTGTCGGTCGGCGCCGGCATGACGCGCGATACGCCGGATGTCACCTTGATGGTGCGGATGCCGTTCAACCTGTGATCGTCACTGGACGCAACAAGAATCGATAGCACATGCACGTCGTCCCTGCGAAAGCAGGGACCCAGTTTCTGTTCGCGTTGAGGTAACGCTTGCAAACTTGGGTCCCTGCCTTCGCAGGGACGACGTTGTTTTATTGCGGAGCAGCTTGACGGCGCGAATCCGGTCGAGTGTCCCAACCCGGTTGGTGATACTGCTTCAGATGTAGTAGACCAGCGCCGCCAGCCCCACGATCAAGGCAACCTTGGTCGCCTTGTACGCCGTCTTGTTCCACGCCTTGTAACGGCGGCGATACTGCCCCATCACGTGCGAAATGCGGAACAGCTTGCTCACCAGGCCGGTCTGGTCGCCGGTTTCGTTCGGCGACGCCGCCGCCGTCATCATGGTGCGGCCGAGCCAGCGATTGACCGCCTGGGCCCAGCGGAAACGCATCGGGCGCTCGACGTCGCAGAACAGGATCACGCGGTCGCTGTCGCTGCCGTTGATGGCCCAGTGGATATAGGTTTCGTCGAAGATCACGCCTTCGCCATCGCGCCAGCTGTACGGCGTACCGTCGACGTCGATGAAGCAGCGGTCGTCGTTCGGCGTGGCCAGGCCCAGGTGGTAGCGCATCGAGCCGGCGAACGGGTCGCGGTGCGGGTTCAGCTTGGCGCCCGGCGGCAGTTCGGCGAACATCGCGGCCTTCACCGACGGGATATTTTTCAACAATGCATACGTGCGCGGGCACAGGCGCTCGGCCGACGGGTGGCTGGCGTCGTACCACTTCAGGTAGAAGCGCTTCCAGCCGGTCTTGAAGAAGGAGTTGAAGCCGGCGTCGTTGTTCTCTTCGGACGCCTTGATCTTCTTGAGGGCGAGCAGGTTTTCGGCTTCGTCACGGATGACTTGCCAGTTCTGCTGCAGCACCGCCAGTTCCGGGAATTCGCGCACCGGGATGTAGGGCGTGCTCGGCACCCGCGAGAACAAGTGCATGAAGATATTGATCGGTGCCATGAACGACGAGTGGTCGAACAGCTGGCGGCCGAACGGCAGACGGACCTTCCCGCGGAAATGGATGTGCAACACCGACAGGATGAGAAAACCGACCACTGCCCACTTCATTACGCCTCCGAACGCATTTCATCGAGGCGCAAGGATACCATAGGGCAGAAACAGGCGTGCACCACCGGTCTGCCGATTGGCGGACTGGCGGTGCAGTGGCGGCCCGGTGGCACAGTCTGTCGTGACTGAGCTACAAGCCGGTGAGGATTAATGCGTCAGGGAAGTTACGGCGTACCCTTTTTCGGCCAGCTGGCCACTCACGTTCTCGATCTGGTAATCCGGCAGGTCGGATGCATTGTCGTCGACTTCGACGGCACGTGCTTCGACTTCCCAGTCGGTGTTGGTCGCTTCTTCGGGGATGTTCTTCGTTTCCGGAACCACCAGGTAAGAGAATTTACCGTCGTGTTCGGCTCTGCGATAGACGTCCAGGCGCATAGTCGTTTTCCTTTATAAGCATGGCTGACGGATGACAGCCATCGGTAAGGTTGACGATAAGCCAAGTTTCCTCGAGCGTCTGTTAATGGACGCACACTGGATTCTCAACAACGCATTTACCGGCCCAGCACGCGCGACGGCAGCATGACGATCGCGCGCAGCAGTTCGAACACGGCCTCGACGCCGATGCCGACCAGGCGGAATGGCAGCAGGAGCAGCCAGAACACCGGATACAGCACCAGTGCCAGCAGCGCGAGTGGCCAGCACAGGAAGAGCAGGAACAGCCAGACCAGGAAACCCAGCATTGTTGGCTCCATCAGGGTGGGTTGGACGATGGGCTTACTGTAGGCGCGTCGACCGGGAGCGGCAACGTGGATGCGATGGATGGAAGGTGGGAACGATGAGTGGGGGAAATGCGGGGGCGAACGGTGCAGACACAGCCGTCGCCCTGCGCAGGGGCGACGGTTCCAGGCTAATAAACGTGGCCTGCAATCAGGCGAATGCGGCCTCGGCAGCCCGTTCTACCACCTGCTCTTCATACTTCGCCACCACCTCGGTCCGGATCGATGCTTCCAGCGAAGGAATCGACCCGCCCGCGCGGTAGGCAAAGCTCACCTGCACGATATCGCCCGGCTGCACGTCCAGCGCACGCGCCAGCGGCAGCGTCATGTAGTGGTTCAGCCAGTCGATCGTGGTGCCGCGCTCTTCGATGATCGACAGCACGTTCTTGGTGATGAAACGCAGCGCGTTCAGGCTGCCGGCCTTTTCGACCAGGAACTGGCCTTCCCAGGCGATCAGGGAATCGACCGGCTGGCTGAAGTCGAGGACGCTGTACACGCCCGGCTGGGCCAGCTCGACCGTGCCCGGGTAGACCACGTTGGTCGGCTGGAACTGGATGATCGGCGCGTGGAAGCCTTCGAAATCGTATTCGGCCTGCAGCGGCTGGACCGCCATGATGACCGCTTCCGGCAGGAACACAGGCAGCGGGCCGCCGAAGCGTGCCAGGTAGCGGCGCTTGAACGCTTCGATCACCTCGACCTGCTTTTCGCGCAGCATGCCGACGTGGATCATTTCGCAGATCACGATGTCGACCGGCTCCGGCGGCAGGTAGTCGAAGGCGTCGGCGTGCACGACCTCGACCTTATGGCCGTTCTCGTTCATCGCCAGGAAGCGGCGCGCCTCGCGCACCATATCCGGATTGAACTCGACGCAATACACCTTGTCGGCCTGCTGGGCCGCGAAGAACGAGAGCACGCCGGTACCGCCACCCAGTTCCAGCACCTTGGCGCCCGGCTTGACGGCGTGGAAGATCGCCGACTTGAAGCTGTGCATCCGGTTATGGTCCATCAGCATGTTGTGATGGTAGTGGACCGGGATGAATTGACCCAGGTAGCAGCTCTCGATTTCGCGTTCGTTCAGCATGGAATTCCTTTAGTGGAGGCCGCGTTATCGCTGGCGCCGTGTTATTGATCACGTAGCCATTATCGCCATGTCGAGAAAGAATTGATGCGTTGAGGAAACGAACTTTTCCGGTCCAGTTCGGCGCTTATGGGGGACCGGACCCGCCTTCAGCGCGTCAGCGCCTTGGCCAGTGAAGGGTGCTCGGCACGGGCGGCGATCTGGGCCGCGGTGAGGCCTTCGCCATTCTTGAGGCGGGGATCGGCGCCGTGCTCCAGCAGGAACCGCGCGGTCTCCTCCTTGCCTTCGCGCGCGGCCAGCATCAGCGGCGTGTAGCCGCCGCTGGCACGCAGCGACAGCGCGTCGATCTTCGCGCCGTGCTCCAGTAGCAGACCGGCGATGGCGTCGTCGCCGGCAGCGGCCGCATAGTGCAGCGGCGTCCAGCCCGGGCGGTTGATGGCCGCGCCCTTGGCGATCAGTGCCTCGGCGGCCGGGCGGTTGCCCTTGAAGGCGGCCATCATGAGCGCCGTGTTGCCGTTGATCGCCGGTGTGTCGACGCGGGTGCCGGGATGCTCGAGCACTGTCTGGAACACTGCCATCGACCCTTCGCGCAGGGCCAGGACCAGCGCCGGCTCGCCGCCGATCGGATTGGTGTCGTTGGGGTCGACCTGGGCGCCGAGCATGGTCTTGACCGTGCGCGCATCGTCCATCTGTACCGCGCGGAAGAAGTTGCTGACCTGGGCCGGGGTGGCCGCCATGGCCAGCGAGGCGGTGGCGGACAGCAGGATCGAATACAGCGCGCGGCGCAGCAGCATGGGTCAGTCCTTCGGCACGTTGAACAGGGTGTGGAAGTTCTCGGTCGTGCGGTCGGCAACTTCGCGCAGCGGCACGTCCTTCAGGGTCGCCAGGAACTCTGCCACGTGCGGCACGAAGCCCGGCTCGTTCATTTTGCCACGGTAGGGCACCGGCGCGAGATAGGGTGAGTCGGTTTCGATCAGGATCCGGTCCAGCGGCAGCGCCTTGGCCACGGCCTGCAGGTCTTTGGCGCTCTTGAAGGTCACGATGCCGGAGAACGAGATATAGAAACCCATCTCGATCGCCGCCTGCGCGACTTCCAGGCTTTCGGTAAAGCAGTGCATGACGCCGGCGACGCCGCCCTGCTCCACGCCGGCACCCTCTTCCTGCAGGATGCGGATGGTGTCGGCGCTGGCGGCGCGGGTATGGATGATCAGTGGCTTGCGGGTCGCGCGCGAGGCGCGGATATGGGTGCGGAAACGCTCGCGCTGCCACTCGAGGTCGCCTTCCAGCCGGTAATAGTCGAGCCCGGTTTCGCCGATGGCGACGATCTTCGGGTGATTCGCCATCTCGACCAGCTGCTCGACGCTCGGCTCCGGCGTGTCTTGGTAGTCGGGGTGGACGCCGACCGACGCATATATATGAGGATATTGCTCAGCAAGCGCGAGCACGCCAGGAAAGTCCGGCAGGTCGACCGACACGCACAGGGCGTGGGTCACCTTGTTCTCGGCCATCTTGGCGAGGATCTCGGGCATCCGGGCGGCGAGCTCGGGGAAATTGATGTGGCAGTGGGAATCGATATACATGCCGACATTGTACGCGAGCCCCGAATTGAAGGTAGGGTGGGCACCCTGTGCCCACGTGGGAGCCGCCATCGCGCATACGTCCGCGTGGGCACGTGGTGCCCACCCTACGCGACGCGCTTGCCCAGGATGATCAGGTCGCGCTCGATCCCATCCAGGTTCGCCACCCGCGGGAAATGTGCCCAGGTATCGAAACCATACTTGCGGAACAGGGCCAGGCTCGGTTCGTTATGCCCGAAGATGAACCCGAGCAGCGTATGCACGTTGACGTTCGGCGCGAACGCCATCGCCTGCTCCAGGCAATACTTGCCGATGCCCTTGCCGCGCCATGCTTCGGCGATATAGATCGACAGCTCGGCCGTGCCCGAATAGGCCGGGCGCCCGTAGAAATTCGAATAGGACAGCCAGCCGATCACTGCCGGGTTGTCCGCCGTGTCGGCGGCATCGTGGATCACCCACAGCGGGCGCCGTTCCGGGGTATGGTCGGCGAACCAGCCTTCGCGCGACTGCACGGTGATCGGTTCGGTGTCGGCGGTGACTTCGCGCGAGGCGATGGTGGAGTTGTAGATGTCGACGATGACGGGCAGGTCTTCGATGCGGGCGAGGCGGTGAACGTAGGACGGCATAAAAAAGAACGTGGAGGAATTAAAGCGTGTGGGTGGCGCGCGAGGAACGCAGTGCGGCACCCAGGATTTCTTCGATGCGCAGCTTGGCGCGCTGGCCGGTCTCGTCAGCCGGGAAATGCACGCCAATGCCCTGCGCCTTGTTGTTGTTGGCGCCGGCGGGCGTGATCCAGGCCACCTTGCCGGCGATCGGGTATTTGTTGGGATCGTCCATCAGCGACAGGATCAGGTAGATCTCGTCGCCGATCTTGTAGGGCTTGGTCGTCGGCACGAACATGCCGCCGTTCTTCAGGAAAGGCATGTAGGCGGCATACAGCGCCGCCTTTTCCTTGATGGCCAGCGACAGCACGGACGGGCGCGGTGCCTGCGCGGCGTTCGGGTCCACGGTCAAGCCGCTCATCGGATTCCTTTCATCGGTTCGGCGCAGCGGGGGTTGTCAGCTGCAGCACGCAGTGTAATCAAGCAACATGTCTTCTACAAACAGTTTCGGCGACAACGGGTGATCGGCCACTGCGCGGCGTTCGTTGGCGGACTTGATCGCGCGCATCAGCTTGGGCGTCGATATCCGGCCGGCCAGCGCCGCGAGTTCGCGCTGGTAACGCGGATAATAGCGGATCGTACCGGACAGCTTGTACGAAAATACGTCATAAAGCCAGCGCTGCTGCCATGCCACAAGATTCGCCAGCGGCGCCTTGCTCAGCTTGTCGGCGGCGCGCAACGCGCTATCGACGCTGGGTTGGGCCAGGATCTGCAGCAGCGTGTCCAGTTCCTCGCGGCTGCCGCTCTCGGCCTGGGCCAGGGCCGCCAGCGGCGCCCCGCCCTGTTCGCGCAGCCAGCCGTCGGCGTCGTTCACGCCCTGGGCCTGCAGCCAGGCCAGCGCGCTGGCGTGGTCGGGCGTCGGTAGCGCGAACTTGCGGCAGCGCGACAGGATCGTCGGCAGCAGCCGGTCGAGGCCGTTGGAAGCCAGCAGGAACACGGTGCCGGGCGGCGGCTCTTCCAGTGTTTTCAGCAGGGCATTGCTGGCCGGCATATTGAGCGCTTCGGCCGGGTACAGCACCACCACCCGCAAGCCCTGGCGGTGGGTCGAGATGTTCATGAAGTCGGCCAGGGCGCGCACCTGCTCGATCTTGATGTCCTTGGATGCGGTTTTCGACGATTTCGACTTCTTGTCGCCATCGCCGGCCGCCGCGTCGTCGCCGTCTGCCGCCGGCACCTCGTCTTCCAGCGCTTCCGGGCGCACACGCCGGTAATCCGGATGGTTGCCCTGGGCGAACCAGCCGCAGGAGGCGCAGGTACCGCAGGCCCGTCCGTCAGGGCGCACGTTTTCGCACAACAGGGCCTGGGCAAAGGCTTCCAGGAAGTCAGCCTTGCCGATGCCGGCCGGGCCGTAGAACAGGATCGCATGCGGCAGGCGCACGCGCATCTGTTGCAACTGGTCCCAGGCCTGCTCTTGCCATGGGTAGATCATGCCACTCAATCCAGTTTCTCCAGCGCTGACAAGAGCGCTTCACGCACGTCGTCGATCGACTGCGTCGAGTCGATCACCACGATGCGTTCCGGGGATGCCGCGGCGCGGCGCAGGTACTCGTTGCGGCAGCGCGCGAAAAAGTCGGCTTCTTCCTGCTCGAACTTGTCCAGCGTGCGGGTGGCGTCCAGGCGCGCGCGCGCCACTTCGAGCGGCACGTCGAACAGCAGGGTCAGGTCGGGCTGCAGATGCGGATGCACCCACTGTTCCAGCCCCTCCATCTTGGCGCGGTCCATGCCGCGGCCACCGCCCTGGTAGGCGAAGCTGGCATCGGTGAAGCGGTCGGACAGCACCCAGTCGCCGCGTGCCAGCGCCGGCTCGATCACCTGGGCGATGTGTTCGCGCCGGCTGGCGAACATCAGCAGCGCTTCGGTCTCGAGGTGCATCTTTTCGTGCAGCAGCAGGTCGCGCAGTTTTTCGCCGAGCGGCGTGCCGCCCGGTTCGCGCGAGGAAACCACGGTCTTGCCGGCGCGTTTCAGGTACTCGGTGATGAACCCGATGTGCGTCGACTTGCCGGCGCCGTCGATGCCTTCGAAGGTGATGAAACGCCCGCGCGCCTTGCCCGCCTGGTCACTACTATTCATGGTTGCTTCTTTTATTCATTTATTGATTGGAGCGCTTTTCGCTGCCGGCGCTACTGCGGATGTACTGGTCGACCGCCTTGTTATGCTCGTTCAGGTTGACCGAGAAATGGCTAGTGCCATCGCCGCGCGACACGAAATACAGGGCTTCGGTCTTGGCCGGCGCCAGGGCCGCCGCCAGCGACTGCACGCCCGGCAGCGCGATCGGCGTCGGCGGCAGGCCGGCGCGGGTATAGGTGTTGTACGGGGTGTCGGTCTCGAGATCCTTTTTGCGGATCTTGCCGTCGTATTTCGGACCCATGCCGTAGATGACGGACGGGTCGGTCTGCAGCAGCATCCCGGTCTTGAGGCGGTTCACGAAGACGCCGGCGATCATCGCGCGCTCGCCCTTCTGGCCGGTCTCCTTTTCCACCAGCGAGGCCATCACCAGCGCCTGGTACGGATCTTTGTAGGGCAGGCCCGGTTCGCGCTTGTCCCAGGCGGCGTTCAGGCGCTTCATCATCATCTCGTGCGCCTGCTTGTAGATGCTCAGGTCGCTGGCGTTCTTGGCGAACAGGTAGGTGTCCGGAAAGAACAGGCCTTCGGGGCCGTCGAACTTCGCATCCGCGCCTGCCACCTTGGCCAGCAGTTCCTGGTCGGTCAGCTTGGCGGTGTCGTGCTTCAGGTTGGGCGCGGCATCGACGGTCTGGCGCATCTGGCGGAAGGTCCAGCCTTCGATGATGGTCAGCGACTCCTGGGCGAACTCGCCGCGCACCAACTGGGTCAGCAGGCGCCGCGGCGAGGTATCAGGCTTCAGCTCATAGCTGCCGGCCTTGATCTGGCCGGCCTTGCCGGTCACCCGCGCCAGCACGCCGAACAGGAAAGTATTGACGGGCACGCCGGCTACTGCCATCTGCTGGGTGGCGCCGCCGACGCCGCTGCCGGGCGCGATCGCAAACGGGATGACCGCGGCGCTTGCGCTGGTCAGGGGCCGGCCGGCCCACCACTGGAAGCCGGCGACGGCCGCGACCGATACGATCACGCCCGATACGATGATTTTTTTTAAGAATGCCATGCTCGAGGGTTTGTTTTTACGCCGTCCCCGGCGCGATTTTGTCGACATCTCTATAATGAGCCCGTAATGATATAGCCCTGCTGCGTTATTAGTAAGTCATTCGCCGTAAGTAATCAGCAATAATAACCCGCGTATTGTAGCCCTATGAGCATGAATTCCTGGATCGACCACCTGTCGCCGCTCGGCGCCCGCTTCCATCCCGACGAAGCCACCCAGATCGAAGACTTCGGCCGCGTACTGAGCGCGGCCGACCTGGCCGCCGGTTTCGTCGCCCCGGTCACCGACCTGGGCCTGATCGGCGTGGCCGGCGAGGATGCCGCCTCCTTCCTGCACAACCAGCTGACCAACGACGTCGAGCACCTCGGCACGGGCGACGTCCGCCTGGCCGGCTACTGCACCCCGAAAGGCCGCCTGATGGCCACCTTCCTGATGTGGAAGGAGGCGGACGGCATCTATCTGCAATTGCCGCGCGCAATCCAGGCGCCGCTGCAGAAGCGCCTGTCGATGTTCGTGCTGCGCGCCAAGGCCAAGCTGCGCGATGCCACCGAGGAAGCGCAGCGCGTGGCGGTGCTCGGCCTCGGCGGCGCCAAGGCGGAAAGCGCACTGCGCGCCCATGTGGCCGAGCTGCCGGCGGCGCCCTATGCCAAGGTGGAAGGCCCTGCCGGCACCGTCATCCGCCTGGCGGACGCCCTTGGCGCGCCGCGCTACCTGTGGCTGACCTCGGCCGAGACGGCCGCCGCCGCCCTGCCGGCGCTGCGCGAACAGCTGGCCCTGGGCGGCAACGCGGCCTGGCAGCTGGCCGCCATCCACGCCGGCGTGCCGCAGGTGAGCCAGCCGACCCAGGAACAGTTCGTGCCGCAGATGGTCAACTTCGAGCTGATCGGCGGCGTCAACTTCCGCAAGGGCTGCTACCCGGGCCAGGAAATCGTCGCCCGCAGCCAGTACCTCGGCAAACTCAAGCGCCGCATGGCGCTGGCCACGCTGGACAATGCCGCCGCGCGTCCCGGCGACGAGGTGTTTTCGAGCGCCGATCCCGACCAGCCCTGCGGCATGATCGTGAACGCCGCGCCGAACGGCAACGGCGGCGCCGACGTGCTGGTGGAAATCAAGCTGGCCGCGATCGACAGCGAGGTGCGCCACGGTTCGGCCGGCGGCACCGCGCTGTCCTTCCTGCCGCTGCCGTATGCGCTCGACGCGATCGATGCCTGAAGCCTGCCCCGCGCACCGGCCATGATCGACCTGTACGTCTACTATAAAGTGCGCGAGCAGGACAGCGCCGCGCTCGAACCGCGCGTGCGTGCCCTGCAGGCCGCACTCGCCGCGCGCCACGCCGTGGTGCCGCAACTGAAGCGCCGTCCGGAAATCCGCGACGGCCTGCAAACCTGGATGGAAGTCTACCCGTCTACCGACGACGCCTTTGGCGCCGCGCTCGAGGCCGCCGCACGCGATGCAGGACTCGATACCCTCATCACGGGTCCGCGCCGCGCCGAAGTTTTTATGGACCTGAACCCATGTGCCTGATTGTTTTCGCGTGGCGCGTGATTCCCGGCGTGCCGGTGATCGCCTGCGCCAACCGCGACGAATTCTACGACCGCCCGGCCACCCCGGCGGGCCCCTGGCCCGACGACCCCGACATCATCGCCGGGCGCGACCTGCAGGGCGGCGGCAGCTGGATGGGCGTGACGCGCCACGGCCCGCACGGCCCCAGGTTCGCCGCGCTGACGAATATCCGCGCGCCGGGCGAGCGCCGCGAGGACGCGCCCACGCGCGGCGCCCTGGTCGCCGACTACCTCAAGGGCGACCTCGACGCGCCGGCCTACCTGGCCCGCATCGCCCCCGGCGCCGGCGCCTACAACGGCTTCAACCTGGTGCTGGGCGACCGCGACGGCCTGTACTGGTTCTCGAACCGCGGCGACGCCGATGCGCGCAACGGCAAGGCGCTCGAACCCGGCATCTACGGCATCTCGAACGGCCTGCTCGATGCGCCCTGGCCGAAAGTCCTGCGCACGAAGGCGGCATTCGCCAGCCTGCTGCTGCAGGGCGCGCCCGAGGAAGCCTATTTCGAGATGCTGGCCGACACCACCCGTGCACCCGACCTGCGCCTGCCCGACACCGGCGTGCCGATCGAGGTCGAGCGCCAATTGTCGGCCGTCTGCATCGAGATTCCGGGCTACGGCACGCGCACCTCGACGGTCGTCAAGCTGTACGCCGATGCCGAACCCGAATTGCACGAGCGCATCCTGCAACCCTGCGCGGAAAAGGCCGCCTGAACGTTGCCAGGGGAAGGCCCCGCACGCTTCGCCCGCCGGAGATCATGAACAGGATCACTGCGCTATGATGGCCGCATAACTGCCTGCCCGTCCAGCGCGGAGGGGCGCAGTCCGGCGGAGATTCCGCAATGAATCCCTCACCCTTGCCCCTGGCCGTCTTCGTGGTCGGCGAAGACGGCGTCGTCATTACCTGGAACAAGGCCTGCGAAAAGCTGGCCGGCTTGACGCCGCGCGACATCCAGGGCCAGGCACTCGATCGCATCCTCGCCTTCGACCAGCCCGGCGACGCCTCCTTGCCGATGGCGGCGCGCGCCGACAGCGAATTTTCCGGCAGCCTGCGCTGCGCCGACGGCAAGGCGCTGCCGGTACGCATCACGATCGCCCCGCAGTCCTTCGACAACGGCGGCCCGCGCGCCTACAGCGTCATCGTGGTGCCGCGCACCGGTATCGCGCCGCCGCGCTACGCGCTGATCCAGGACCTGGCCATCGAAGAGATCATCGAAGGCCTGCCCTGCGTGTTCTACGTGATCGACCAGAGCGGCCACCTGCTGCTGTGGAACCGCCAGCTCGAGACGGCGCTGGAACGCACCAGCCAGGAAATGACGCGCACCGACGTCCAGTATTTCTTCGACGAGGCCGAGCGGCCGTTCATCGTGCAAAGGATCCTGGATACCTTCGCCGACGGCCCCACCATGCACGAGGCCGACCTGGTCGGCAAGCACGGCAAGCGCACCCCCTATCTGTTCCATTGCGCGCGCACCAGCCTGGGCGACCTGCCGTGCATCTTCGGTACCGGGCTCGACATTTCAAAGCGCAAGCAGGCCGAACGCGACCTCCGCGTGCGCGAACGCGCTATTTTTTCAAGCGTCAACGCGATCCTGATCACCTGCCGCGAGGGTGGCGAGAATCGTATCGAGTACGTCAACCCGGCCTTCGAACAGCTGACCGGCTACATGCTGGCCGAGATCAAGGGCCGCGATCCGCGTTTCATGCGCATCGAAGGCTGCGATGCCGACGAGCAGCGCCGCATCGACCACGCGTTGCAGCGCTGCGAAAGCGTGCGCGCAGTGATCCGTAACCGCCGCAAGAATGGCGAGGTGTTCTGGAACGAATTGCGGATCGACCCCGTCGCCAGCCTCGAAAACCAGGTCACCCACTTCGTGGCCGTGATCAACGACATTACCGAAGCCCGCCATTACGAGCGGCGCCTGCACCACCTGGCGCATCACGACCCGCTGACCGGCCTGGCCAACCGCACCCTGCTGCAGGAACAGCTGCGCCACGCGATCGACGACGCCGTGCAGGACGCCACGCTCGGCGCGCTGGCCTTCCTCGATCTCGACAACTTCAAGTACATCAACGACAGCTTCGGCCACGATGCCGGCGATACCGTCCTGCACGCGATCGCCGACCGCCTGCGCGCCAACGTGCGCGAAGACGATACGGTGGCACGGATGGGCGGCGACGAGTTCGTGGTCGTGATCCGCGACCAGCCGAGCGTCACCCACGTCGGCGACATGATGGAACGGATCCGCCACGCCATCGAGCAGCCGATCCTTGCCGCCGGCCAGGAAATCGCCAGCGGCGCCAGCATCGGCGTCAGCCTGTTCCCGCGCGACGGCGATACGCTCGACCGCGTCATGCGCGCCGCCGACGCCGCCATGTACCACGCCAAGACCCTGGGCAAGAACAATTGCCAGTTCTATTCGGAAGAGCTGAACCGCGTGGTGCACCAACACCTGCAGCTCGAAGCGAGCCTGGGCCGCGCCATCGGCAACGGCGAGCTGCGCCTGGGCTACCAGCCCAAGGTCGACCTGCGCAGCGGCAAAGTGGTGGGTGCCGAGGCGCTGGTGCGCTGGCATCATCCCGAGCACGGCCTGATGGCGCCGGAACGCTTCATTCCGGTGGCCGAAGAGACCGGACTCATCGTGCCGCTGGGCGAATGGGTGATCGACGAAGCCTGCGGCGCACTGCGTGCGCTGGATGGGATCGGCATGGAAGGCTTCGTGATCTCGGTAAACCTGTCGGCGCGCCAGTTGCGCCAGCGCCAGTTCGTCGACCTCCTGGCCGCCACCCTGCAGCGCCACGGCGTACGCCCGGCCAGCCTGGAGCTGGAGGTGACCGAAAGCCAGCTGATGGACCACCGGGACGACGCGCTGCAGGCGCTCGCCGGCCTGAAAGCGCTGGGCGTGCGGCTGTCCATCGACGACTTCGGCACCGGCTATTCGAGCCTGAGCCACCTGCAGAAATTCCCGGTCGACTACATCAAGATCGACCGCTCCTTCCTGCACCACGTCGGCGACGGCGGCGACGACGACGCCGTGATCACGCGCGCCATCATCGCGCTCGGCCACAACCTGAAGCTGAAGGTGATCGCCGAGGGGGTCGAGACGCGCGAGCAGCTCGCCTTCTTGCGCGACCACGGCTGCGACGAGATGCAGGGCTTTTATTTCAGCCCGCCGGTGTCGCAGAAACGGCTGGAGCGCATGGTCGGCAACGATGCGCGCCTGGCCGATTAAGCCGCCCCCGTCATCTCAAAGTTTCATCTCGAGGTTCAGCCCCACCCGCGGCGAGCCCGGGCTGAGCCCGATCTCCCGTGAGGTGCCGCTCGCATCCTCGTAGATGCGGTCCGACGCGTTGTCCATGCCGAGCAGGTTATTCACCGACAGCCGCAACTGGTATTGCGGGTTCAGCTTCCACAGCGCAAAGGCGTCGAGGTCGCGCCGGGTCTGCTGGTGCTGGCTCTGGGCTTCCGAGATGCGCACCCAGCCGCCCTGCTGGTAAGCCAGGCTGGCGCCCATGCTCAGGTCGCCCTTGCGCCAGTCGATGCCGAAGTTGGCCGACATCGGCGTCTGGGCGTCGAGCCGGTTGCCCGGCCCCGGCACCGATGCCACGTCCGACCAGTTGCGGGTCACGGCCGCGCGCAGGTCGAAGGCGGCCGCCGCCTCCATCAAGAGCTTGCCCGGCAACTTGAGCTCGGCCTCGAACGAGCGCACCAGCGCGTCGCCGTCGTTGACCGGGCGATACACCCAGCGGCCATCGGGATCGAGGTCGAGACGGGTGCGGATGTAGTCGGTGATCTCGCGGCGCGAGGCGCTGGCCGAGAACATCGCCCCTTGCGGCAGGAAATGCTCGTAGGTAAGGTCGAGGCCTTTCGCCAGTTCGGGCTGGAGCTCGGGGTTGCCGGCGGAATCGGCATTGAAACGCGTGTTCAGCGCCGATTCGTAGCGGCGCGCGGTCAGCTGCTCGATGGTCGGCGCCTTGTAGGTGCGGGTCAGGGCCAGGCGCAGCTGGCGGCCGTTGGCCTTGCCGTCGGCGCCGAAGAACTTGTACAGGGCCTGGGCCACCGGGCTCAGGACGTGGCTGTTGGAACGGGTCGGCGCCAGGCCGGACGCCTCGCTGTCGATCTTGACACCCTCCCAGCGGCCACCCAGGTAGAGCGACATCTGCCTGTCGATGCTCCACTCGTCCTGCAGGTAGCCGGCCAGGCGCGTGATCTTCGGCGAGAAGGTTTCGACCACGTGGGTCGAGGTCGGAATAACCCCTGCCGTCCCCAGCATCTCGTTGCGGTCGCGCACCTCGTCGCTGGTCTGGACGCTGGTATCGAAGCCGGTCGTCAACGCATGGCCCTCGCCCAGCGAGCGCGCATACTTGCCGCGGACACTGCTGCGGCGGCCGTTGGTCTCACTGTCCCAGTCGCGCAGGAAGCGCAGCGCGCGCCCGGCCGTGTACTGGTCGTTGTAGGCGTCGCTGGTGTTGCGGTTGCGCTCGGTCGACAGGGTCAGGTCCAGCTTGCCGCCGGCCAGCTTGGCCACCCAGTTGCCTTCGATCCGCTGCATGCGGCTGCTGGTAGGCGAACTCTGGTAGTACTCGACGTAGTCCGGATCCGGAAAGCTGCCCACCAGGTTGGTGTTGAAGGTATTGCCGCCCCAGGTCGAGCGGGTCGCCTGCAGCCCCGCCGACAAATTCAGCTCGTCGCCGTTCTCCAGCTTCCACGACAGGCGCGGGAACAGCGCGATGCCGCGGTAATTGCCGGCGCCTTGGTACGGCGTCTCACGCGCCTGCACCAGGGTGCCGTCGGGCGCATAGAAGTAATCGGCGCTGCGGTTGGTGAAGGCGTTCTCGCCGGCGTACAGGCTGCCGTTCAGGAAGTAGGACAGGTTGCCCTTCCGGTCGCCGAGCGTGCCGCCGGCGTTCAGGTTGCGGCTTTCCTGCGAGCGCATGACGCTCAGGCGCAGGTCGCGCTGCGGCTTGCTGACGACCTTGCGCAGCACCACATTGATGGTGCCGGCGATCGACTGCATCGAGAACTCGGCGCTGGCCGCACGCACGATCTCGATACGCTCGATCTGGTCGGGCGTCAGCGCATCCAGCGAAAAGCCGGGCGGCGGGCGGTCGCCGTTGACCAGGATCTGGGTATAGCCGGCGCCCAGGCCGCGCATGCGCAGGGTCTTGCCGGTGACCGTAATGCCGGGAGCGCGCTTGAGCACGTCGAAGATATTGTCGTCGCCGTACTTGCGGATCTCGTCGGCGCTCAGGACCGTCTTGCTGGCGGTGTCGTCGCGGCGCGCGTCGTAGCTGGCGGCGGCGCCTGTCACCTTGACGGTCTGGATGGCTTCCTTCTGCGTCGGCGTGGTCTCGGTGGTAACCGGCTTGTCGGCAGGTGCCGCATCGGGCGGCGCTGCGGATTGTGCCAGCGCGGCGACCGGTGCGAGCAGCAGGAAGGGAACGGCGGCGCGGGCGTAGCGGAGTCGATGACGTGGCATTGCGGGCATGGGCAGGATGGATGGGCCGGAACGCCCAACACGATACCAGCAATATTGCACTGGCAGCACGCAAAATTGTGAAAATAATCATTCGGCAGCGACACATTAAATCAATTGTATGTAACGACTGTTTCATGTAACGTCCGTTTCATGGACAAAAGAAACGAGTTGCGCGACAAGGCGCTGGAATACTTCCTGGACCACGGGCTGGCCGAACTGTCGCTGCGCCCGCTGGCGGAACAGATCGGCACCAGTGCACGGCTGCTGATCTATCACTTCGCATCGAAGGAAAACCTGATCGCCACCGTGATGGCGCACGCGCGTAGCCGCGTACAGGAGTCGGTCGTCGGGATGATGCGGACGTCGCAGGGCCGGGCCGACATGGTCTCGGTGTGGGGATGGGTGAGCGACCGCGAGAACCTGCGTTACGTGCGCCTGCTGTTCGAAGTGCAGGTACTGGCGCTGCAACATCCCCAGGTGTATGCGCAGTACCTGTCCGATACCAGCGCCAGCTGGCTTGAACTGATCGAACAAGGCATTCCCGCATCGGCCGAGCGCCGCACGATTGCCACCCTGTGCAGTGCGGTGATCGACGGCCTGGTGCTCGACTACATGAGCACAGGCGAACTTGACCGTACCAGCGCCGCACTGCACTTCTTCGTATCGCTGCTGAGCCGCTACCCCACCACACCCCCCAACCACCAGGAGCCACCGACATGAGCCGTCCCGATACCGCATCGCCAGGTGTTTTCAACGCGCAGACCCATCCGCCGGCCTTGCTGGCGCCCCGCCGGCACACCTGGACGCTGTTCGGGATCGTCGCGGTCCTGACGATCCTCGGCGCCCTCAACGACAGGCACGACCTCACCGCGCAGCAGGCCCCCGATGCGGCGCGCATGATCAAGACCGACCTGTTCATGATCGCGGTCCTGTGGTTCTGGGTGCTTTTCGTCTACAAGGGCATGCGCGAGCGCGGGCGTTCCATCCGCGAATTCTTCGGACCGGCGCCGTCCACGCCCGGCCGCCTGCTTGCCGACGCGGGCTGCGGCGTCCTGGCGATTGCGCTCGTGTATATCGGTTCGCTCGGTATCGACCAGCTGGTGCCGGAGCGCGCCGGACTGTCCAACAACCCGATCCTGTCCGCGACGCCCGACGGCCTGGCCGCAAGCCTGGTCTGGATCGGCCTGTCCCTGAGTGCCGGCATCTGCGAAGAGATCGTGTTCCGCGGCTACCTGCAACGCCAGCTTGCCACCCTGACCGGCAAGATCGGCCTGGCGATCCTGATCCAGGCCGCCGTGTTTGCCGTCGGCCACGCCTACGAAGGCCCGGCTGCGGTGCTGCACATCGTGTTGCATGGCCTGGTGCTGGGGGTGCTGGCGTATTGGCGCGGAAATATCCGTGCCGGCATCGTCCAGCATGCAGGCTGGGACCTGCTGGTCGGGTTCGGCCTGCTGTAAATCTTCATGCTTGCGCCGCCGCGCGGTAACGGCCAGAAATGCCTGACAACCAATAATTCTCGTCGGGACCGCCCATGGAAAACAGCACCGCCGGCAACGCGCCGCAGCTCAGCCGCGCCGTGGCCCGGCGCGCGAGCAAAAGCACGGCGGTGCCGGCCGCCTGATCAGCCGCCCAGCACAGTCACCACCACCGAGCGTCGGTGCGGACTGGTGCGGTGCTCCCACAAATAAATGCCCTGCCAGGTACCCAGCAGCAGCCGGCCGCCGCCGACCGGCACGCTCAGGCCGGTGGCCGTCAGCATGCTGCGCGCATGGGCCGACATGTCGTCCGGTCCTTCGGCATCGTGGCGGTAGGCCCGGTCGCCGTCCGGCGCCAGGCGCGCGACGACGGTTTCGAGGTCGCGCCGCACGTCGGGGTCGGCGTTTTCGGTAATCAGGAGCGAGCAGCTGGTGTGCTGCACGAACACGTGGGCCAGGCCGACCTCGACGCCGGCTTCGGCCACCACGCGCGCCACTTCCCTGGTGATGTCGAGGGTGCCGCGGCCGCGCATCGGGAATTCGAGGATCGTCTGGTGCGCCATGGCCAGCTAGCGGATGTGAAGCGCGCCGGCGCGGATCGCATCGAAGGCGAGGCGGGCGATGTCGGCGTCACCGCGGCCCGTCACATCCTCGGTACACAGGACCGACGCCGCGATCGGCGCGCCAGCTTGGCGCAAGTCCTGGTCCAGGGTCTCGGACAGGGCCAGCACCGCCTGCCGCGCCACCTTGACCGCGCCCTGCCCGGCCATCGACGCCGTGTTGACGATATGACCCCGGTAAGCGGGATCGCGCCGGGCGCAGTCGAGCATCAGCGGCGTGAAGATGCGCACGCCGTGGATCACGCCCCACAGGTTGATATCGAGCACGCGCTCCCAGTCGGCTTCGCTCAGTTCCCAGGTCAGGCCGTCCACGCGGGCGCAGTCGTTGTTGACCAGCAGGTGCACACCGTGGAAGCGGATCATGGCCGCATCCGCCAGTTCTTCCACATGCGAACACTTGCGCACGTCGCACACCATGGCCAGCACTTCGGCGCCGCCGGCAAGCAACTCGTCGGTGGCGCGCTCGAGCGCATCCGCGTCGAGGTCGGCCAGTACCAGCTTCATGCCGAGCGCAGTCGCGGTCTCGGCGAACGCGCGTCCGAGACCGGTTGCGGCGCCGGTGATGACCGCCACGCGGCCTGCGAAATCCTTCATCGGACGTCTCCCCGCACCTGTCGTCAAGGTCTATCGCTGCCAGTATGCGCTCAAACGATATAGTCCATGCATTGGCGCCCTTCGCGGATCGCGCCGATGAACGGGACCAGCGCCTGGTGGGTCGGGTGCTGCGCGTAGGCGTCGAGCGCGGCCTTGTCCTGGAACTCCGAATACAGCACGACGTCGTAGGTGGCTTCCAGGCCCGGCTGTGCCAGCGTGACTTCGAACTTCAGGATGCCAGGCACGATGGTGGCGCATTCGTCGAGACGGCGCTTCATCTCGATGGCATTGGCGGCGCGGTCGGCGCCTTCAGCGTGGTCCTTCAGTTTCCACATGACGATGTGCTTCAGCATGACATTCCTTCTTTATATGAGTTACGGCAGCCCAGTATCCTTCCGAACCCGGCTGGGCTGCAATGCGCAGTGAGCATACCGTGTCGGGGCAGGAATGGCGAGTCCACGACGGGACCGTGCGCGGATCGTTTGTCGTGATGCGTCACAATATGGCCGCCGGTGCCGCGCCGGCTGCGTTCTGGTGGCTAGGGGTTGGGGTGGTTTTTGGTTATTATCGGTTAGTTGCATAATAGTGCAGGTAATTGCGGCGCGAGGCCGGGCTACCGTGTGCCCCTTGCAGAACTTAGTCGGTTAGTTGCAAGATAGAGGCTGATCGCACTACCCGGATTCTTCATGAGCACCACCCAACCCAAACACACTGCGGCCGACTGGGACCGCGCCCCCAACGTCGCCTTCGCCGCCTTCGTCGTCACGCCCGAGTTCGTGCTGACCTCGAGCCGCCAGCGCGACATCGTCCCGATGCCGGTCTCGGCCGAGTCGGCCGCCGTCTACAAATTCATGTTCGGCAAATTCGCCGCCTGGATGGTCGAGCAGCGCCTCAAGATCTCGACCGTGAGCGCCGCCGACCTGCAGCGCTTCGTCGACAACCGCACCAATGGCAAGCGCGACCTCAACAGCAAGATCGCCTACCGCTACCTGCGCCTGCTCGAACGCTGCTACGACTGGCTGGAACGCTCGCCGAATCCGGCACGCGACGCCATCGCCGCCACCGACCGTGCCCACATCGCCAAGGATGCGCCGATGGCCGCCCTCAACGGCGACGAGCTGGAGCGCTTCCTGGCCGCCCTCCCCGCCGGCCGCGCACCCGACCAGAGCGGCAGCGCCGGCTGGAAACGGCGGCGCGACCGCGCCATGCAGATCGTGATGGCGCTGTCCGGCCTGCGCGTGGCCGAAGCGGTCGGCCTGCTGGTCGACGAGATCGGACGCCAGGCCGACGTCGAGGGCGCCATCGAGATCAACATCACCCCCGAGCAAAAGCACCGCACCAGCTACGAGCACACCGCCAAGCTGCCACGCGAGGGCGTGGCCGAGCTCGAAGCCTGGCTGCGCGAGCGCGCCGAGCTGGGCATTCCAGGCGACCTGGTCTTCCCCGCCAGCCTCGAAGGCGACACGCTCCACAAGGCCACCGTCTACCGCCAGGTGCGCGCCACCTTCGAGCGCGCCGGCGTAGCGGTGCCGCGCGCCGGCGGCCGCACCCTGCGCAATACCTTTGCCGCGCGCCAGTGGCAGCAAGGAGCGACGCCGGACGAGATGACGGCCGTACTCGGCCTGGCGCTGGAACGCTCGGCCCAGGCCTATAAATATGCGCGCACCAATCCCGAGGACGGTGTGGAACAGGAAGGCGATCCGGACGACGAGCTGGACGATGTTCTGCCGCCGAAGCCGGCTGGCTGAGGGGCGTGACTTTTGGCGCTCAGAACCAAGGGGCCACTGTTTTTGCAGCTGCGACGACGAGTACTTGACCGTCTGCAGATCACCTCTGCCGTAGCGTTCATGTCTGCGTTCGCATATACGTCCAATACTAAACCGTAGCTAACTAGAAACAATGTTTCCTGTTAAAATTGTATTTTTCGTACACGCTGCGTCGACGCTTTCACGCTCGACCGCAGCCCTGCGCAGGCGTTCTGGGCACGGCATTTTCCGAAAAGGTCCGCGTGCTTATGCTCGGCATTGACGCCAACTCGTTCATCATCATTTCCGCCGCATTCGGCCTGCTCTGCGCGTTCCTGTTTTTCTCCATTCGCGTGGGCTTCCCGAAAACCATCACCGGCCTGGCCCAATGGGGATGGGGATGTCTGCTGATGGTCGTGGGTGCCGTCGGTTTCACAACGCGCGACCATGTGCCGGTGCTCTTTTCCAGCTACCTGCCCAACCTCCTTATTCCGGCAGGCGTGATCTTCATGCATTACAGCCTGGGGCTGTTCGGCAAGCTCGCGTCGAGCGGACGCCTGCTCGTCGCCCTACTCTGCGTCGCGGCGCTTGCGCTGGCCTGGGTGACCTTTATCGTCGATGACTACCGTGGCCGGGTGCTCGTCGTCAGCAGCCTGCTGACCGTATTGTTTGCGGCATGCTGCAAACGGATCCTGGGTTACCGCGTCAAGCGCTTTCCGGAGTGGTTCACCTGTGCGATCTACGCCGCTACCGCTTGTGTGATGGCCACGCGCTTTATCGCGGTGCTGCTATACGACGGCACCTTGACGCTGCAAAATGACACCTCAGCCATCCACGACGTTTATTTCACCTCATTCCCGTTCTCGCTGGTGGCGATGAGCCTGGGATTCCTGATGATGGCCAATCGGGAGCTGCAGAGCCGCCTTGAGTCGCAGGCGCTGCACGACCCGATGTCGGGTGCCTACCGGCGCGACGCCTTGCTCGAGATGATGCAGCGGGAAATGGCCGCATCGCGAAGACACGGCAAGCAGATGGCGATATTGATGATGGACCTGGATAACTTCAAAGCCATCAACGACACGCTGGGCCACCTCGTCGGCGACCAGGTCATCGTGGATTTTGCGGCACAGGCGACGCGTCTGTTGCGCACCCAGGACATTATCGGACGCTTTGGCGGCGAGGAATTCGTGGTATTGCTCCCGCACACCGGCCTCGATGCCGCGCTGGCGACTGCCGAGCGCATTCGCAGCCGGGTTGCCGAGGCCAAGGAAACGACCGATCTGCCGGCCTATACCGTCAGCATCGGCGTCGCCTGTCTCGAGCGGGCCGACACCGATACGCTGTCGCTGCTCGATGCAGCGGACAAGGCGCTCTATGCAGCGAAACGGGCCGGGAAAAACCGCGTCGTCGCCGCCTAGCCCGATCAGTACACCTGCTCGACTTTCAAGCCTTTGGCGCGCAACAGCGCGGGCAGGCTGTCCTTGCCGATCAAGTGCATGAGTCCCACCGCCGCCATCGTCTGGTGTTCACGGCGCAGCAAGCCGTCGAGTTTGTCGGCCATCGGCCCGTTGCGCTCGCTCAGGAAGCGGCGCTGCAGGATCTGCGACGACAGCCGCGGGTCCTGCTCGTATTTGAGGGCCAGGGCGTCGAGCGCAGCATGATCGGCCTTGGCCCACCCCTTTGTCACGGATACCATTTCCTGTTGCGCTTCACCGGAATCCAGCGATGCCAGGGTTTCATCGAGCAGTGTCCACTGGTCGGCGACCGGCAGCCGGTCGAACAGGTCGAGCTGGCTCTCGACGGTCTCCAGCGCGATGACCTTGACGTTGCGCTCGTGTGCCAGTCGGGCCAGGTGGGTATCGACGGCCAGGTCCGGCCGGTAACCGAGCTTGGCGTACTCGACCGTCGTCAGCGTGATGAGCAGCATCCACGGCTTGAGCTGGCTGGACAGCGTCGCCGGCGCGCCCAGCGTCTCCAGGCGGCGCGTCAGGCGCGGCCCGAGCGCAGGCGGCATGGCGGCGGCGATGGCGGGCGTGGTCAGCGCGATGCGCTGCACCGCCGCGGCCATCTCGGCAGTCTGTACGGTCGGATCGATTTCCAGCGCAAGGGTCGTGGAGGCCGCCAGGGCCTTGGTGACGCTGTCGTCGAGCGGGAAGAATTCGGGCAGTCCCATGTGGATGGTGCCGAACAACATCATCGTATGGCCATGGCCGCTGACCTTGAACAGCGCACCGCGTTCGACCGCCCAGGCGTGGTTGCCGAACAGGCTGAGTGCAGCAAGGAAAACGACAATTATCCGACGGGCCATGGGCGACTCCTTGAACAAGGGATGAGCGTCGGCATTCTAGCGAGTCGTTTGCCGTGTAGCTATTTAATTTTTACATCATTTCGCAACATGGCGTCCGGTGACAGCCCTGTGTGATGGCGGACTGCTCAAGAGAAGTTCAAATCCAGACCAAGCTTGCGGCCAAGGACGAAGGTAAGAACGGCCAGGACCACCAGCGCCAGCACGAAGCCCACCGCCACCTTGGCGGCCGTGCGCAGAACCTCGCCCCGCTCGCGCTGCCGTCCTTTCTTCCCCTGGTCGTAATGCCACTTGATGGCGAAGAACATGCCGATGCCTAACACCAGAAACTTGAATATAACGAAGACTACAGGGACCCAATCCATCATTTTGAATGTTTTCCAGGCTATGACTTAAGACGAAAGCGTGATGTCCGACTGCGGATGAGAGAAGAGAAAACGCCGGCGACCGCCGTGCAAGCATGGCGCCGCTGCACGTTCTGCGGCATTCTACTTAAAAGCAATTTCCATACATTGAGACATAATGTCCCAGTTAGAAGCCATACAAGGTGAAAATGTCCCGCCCTGGTTGCCACGGCTGGCCGTGCAGGGCGGTCCACGCTTCCTGCAGATCGCAGATGCCCTGCAGGCGGCGGTCGCGGACGGATCGCTGAAGCCGGGTGACCGGCTGCCACCGCAGCGCCGCCTGGCGGCGCAACTGGACGTCGACCTGACCACGGTCACGCGCGCCTACGACGAAGCCAGGCGCCGCCGGCTGCTGGAGGGGCGCGGCGCTCGCGGCACGTATGTCGCGGCGCCGAAAGTCGAATTGACCGCGGTCCTGGACCTTAGCATGAATACCCCGCCACCGCCGGATGGCGTGGACTTCGACGACCTGCTGAAACAGGGCTTGTCCCAGGTACTCATGCGGACGGATAACGACTTGCTGATGACTTATCACCTGGGCGGCGGCAGCGACGCCGACCGCAAGGCCGGCGCCACATGGCTCGCACCGATGTTCGGACAGTTGGATGCGCGCCAGCTGGTCGTCTGCCCGGGTGCGCAGGCCGCGATCGCCGCATCGATCCTTGCGCTGACGGCGCCCGGCGATGTCATCCTGGCCGAGCCCATGAGTTATCCCGGCCTGGGCGCCGCGGCCGCCCAATTCGGCCGCCACATCGTCGTGGTGGAAGCGGACAGGCACGGCATGGTGCCCGAGATGCTGGAAGAAGCGTGCGCGCGGCACAAGCCGGGACTGGTCTACCTGAATCCGACATTGCAGAATCCGACCGCCATCACCATGCCCGAGCGCCGCCGCAAGGCCCTCGCCGCCGTCGCCAAGCGCTGCAAGGTCCGCATCGTGGAGGACGATCCCTACTGGCGCCTCGCCGAGGCAGCGCCGCCACCGATTGCCACGTTTGCCCCGGACCAGGTGGTCTACATTTCGACCCTGTCGAAATGCCTGACGCCAGGCTTGCGGGTCGCCTTCGTGCTGCTGCGCGATTCGCACGAGCGCGAGCGTTTCCTGGTCGCGCTGCGCGCGTTCGCGCTGATGGCCGCGCCGCTGACGGCCGCCCTGGCTACCCAGTGGATACTCGACGGTTCGGCCGATGGATTGCTGGCAGGCGTACGGGGCGAGGCCCGCCTGCGCCACCGGATGGCGCGGGACATCCTCGCCGGGCGCTACAGCGGCGCCGGGGACGGCCTGCACGTATGGCTCGAGCTGCCGGCGTATTGGACGGCATCGCAGCTGGCGCGGGCGGCGGACCGCGAGGGTATTGCCGTCACGCCGGCGGAGGCCTTCGCAATGGGCGGCGGATCCGTGAACGCCATCAGGATCTCCTTGGGCAGCATCCAGGACCGTGGGCAGTTGCAGGCGGGTCTGCAACGGCTGTCTCAACTCCTTGCGCGGCGGCCCGAGTCGTCCGGCGCTGCCATGGTTTGAATAACATGCGCGTTGACTTGTCAACGCGCATGCCCCCGGATAGTATGAACTGAGTATCAGCCTGCCTGATATTTTCAAAAAAAGATCGAACCCGGAGGAGACATGAAAAAATACTTTGCCCTTGTTTTTGCATTGGTATCGCTTATCGCCGGCCATGGGTCGGCGTGCGCTGCCGGCAAGGAGGACTTCCAGCCACCCAAACCGAAGCTCGAGCACCTCGCGCGTTTCAGCGTCAATTTGGAAGCGCCGATCTGGGAACTGGGCGCCACCAGCGATCTGGGGCGCCGCCGCATCATTCCGATCACCAGCGGCAGTTTCGACGGCAAGCGGCTGAAAGGAACGATTCTCAACAATGGTGCGGACTGGCAGGTCGTTACCGCCCAGGGGCTTGCCATCATCGACACCCGCTACCTGCTCAAGACCAACGACGGCGCCCTGATTTACTTGCAGACCAAGGGTTTTCGCTACGGACCGCCCGAAGTGATGGCGGAAGTCGCCAAGGGCAACCCGGTCGATCCCGCCAAATATACGTTTCGCTTGACGATGAGTTTCGAAACAGCCGATCCGCGTTACACCTGGCTCAACCGTGCTATCGGTGTGGGTTCGGCGATGCGCCTGGGGGCCGCTGTCGTGTACGATGCATACTTATTGGAATAGAAAAAAGCGTCGTCCTCAGTCCATTTCGGCATGCATGGCATTAGTCGGAACGCTAGCTGGCGCGCAAATGCCATCACTGGAGAGACAATGGACTGGGAACCAATTTCAGAAGCCGAACTATGGGACAGAATCATCGACGCCGAGGGCCGGATGAGTCCGCACATTTTCCGCTTGTGGGAAGCGGTCAAGATCACGCCTGAAAAATGGAGCGAAACATCGTACGGTGTCCCCGGCGGAGGATTCTGGGTGGTGGCCATTATCGGCAACCGGGCAATCTGGTTCAACGATATCGAAGATGGATTTAATTGCTCTTCATATATAGTTCTAGGGAAGCTCGCGGAATACTGGTGCAACCAGGATGAACTTGAGCGCGCTGTGCAGAATATCTTGACCCTGATCGAGACTGGGATCGACTTCTCCGTTCGATGTTCTCCTCCCATCCCGGGAGAGTGGAAGCCAGTCTAGATTGGTGGAACCGTCAGTGCCCTGTAAGTTTGAAGACAGCACCGCGTAAGCTTCGCGGCGCACAGTCGCTCCGCGGCCGGCGTAAATACGCCGCCGCGAGGACGTCAAACTTACAATATGGGGACTACAATGGCGATCACACCCGGCATGGCCGCCGGCGGGAAGGCAGCGCCTTCCAGCGGGCTTACCAGGGAAGAACGGAAAGTCATCTTCGCTTCCTCCCTCGGTACCGTCTTCGAATGGTACGACTTCTACCTGTACGGCTCGCTTGCCGCGATCATCGGCAAGCAGTTCTTCCTCGGCGACCCGACCACCTCCTTCATCTTCGCGCTGCTGACCTTCGCCGCCGGCTTCCTGGTACGGCCCTTCGGCGCCCTCGTGTTCGGCCGCCTGGGCGACATGATCGGCCGCAAATATACTTTCCTGGTCACGATCCTGATCATGGGCGGCTCGACCTTCATCGTCGGCATCTTGCCCGGCTACGCGTCGATCGGCATCGCCGCGCCGATCCTGCTGGTCTGCCTGCGCATCCTGCAGGGCCTGGCGCTGGGCGGCGAGTACGGCGGCGCCGCCACCTACGTCGCCGAGCACGCGCCCGAAGGCCGGCGCGGCTACTTCACCTCCTGGATCCAGACCACGGCAACGCTGGGCCTGTTCCTGTCGCTGCTGGTGATCCTCGGGGTACGCAGCTCGATGGACACCGCCTCCTTCGACGCCTGGGGCTGGCGCATTCCCTTCCTGGTGTCGGTGGTCCTGCTCGGCATATCGGTGTGGATCCGCATGTCGATGGCCGAATCGCCCGCCTTCGCGAAGATGAAAGCCGAAGGCAAGACCTCGAAGGCACCGCTCAGCGAAGCCTTCCTGACCTGGCGCAACGGCAAGATCGCGCTGCTGGCCTTGCTCGGCATGGTGATGGGCCAGGCCGTGGTCTGGTACACCGGCCAGTTCTACGCCCTGTTCTTCCTGACCCAGACCCTCAAGATCGAACCGGCATCGGCCAACATCATGCTGGCCGTCGCGCTGGCGCTGGGCACACCCTTCTTCATCTTCTTCGGCACGCTGTCGGACCGCATCGGCCGCAAGTGGATCATCCTCGGCGGCTGCGCCATCGCCGCCCTCACCTATTTCCCGATCTTCAAGGCCGTCACCCACTACGGCAACCCGGCCCTGGAAAGCGCGATCAACAACGCGCCGGTGGTGGTGGTGGCCGATCCGGCGTCCTGCCGCTTCCAGTTCAACCCGACCGGCACCGCCAAGTTCCCATCGTCGTGCGACATCGCCACCGCGCAATTGACCGCCGCCTCGGTCAGCTACACCCACCAGGACGCGCCGGCCGGCACGGTTGCCAGCATCAAGATTGGCGACAAGGTCTACCCGTCCTTCAACGCCACCATGACGGCGGACGGACTGGACTTCGACAAGGCCAGCAAGGCGCGCGAAGCGGCGCTGAAGAAAGACCTCGGCGCCTCGTTGAAGGCGGCCGGCTACCCGGCCAAGGCCGATCCCGAGCAGATCAACCGGCCGATGCTGGTGCTGATGCTGTTCATCCTGGTGTTGTTCGTGACCATGGTGTACGGTCCGATCGCGGCGATGCTGGTCGAGATGTTCCCGACCCGCATCCGCTATACCTCGATGTCGCTGCCCTACCACATCGGCAACGGCTGGTTCGGTGGCTTGCTGCCGACGATCTCGTTCGCGCTGGTGGCGTCAAACGGCAACATTTACTACGGTCTCTGGTATCCGATCATCATCGCAGCCATCTGCGTCGTGATCGGAGCGCTGTTCGTGCGCGAGACCAAGGACAACAATATCTACGCGGCGGACTGAAGCGGCCGTCAATACGACCGTCCGAGAACAGGCCGCCATCGATGGTGGCCTGTTCCGCCGCCGCCGTTCCTATTTGACGCTCTCGGCCGCGGCCTCGCTCGCGACCGGCGCCGGCGCGCGGCTCCACGCGCGCATGCGGGTCGCCGCCCATGCCGTCATGGCGGCGCCGAACAGCAGCACCAGGCGCGTGTCGAACAGGGTCAGCACGGCACCGGCCGCCGCCATCAGGATGTTCGCCAGGCAGAAGGTGGTCGACAGCAGGCCCATCACCGCGCCCTGGCCATGGCCGCCGAAGCGGTCGGCGGCCCATACCTGGATCACGGCGTTGTAGAACGCGTGCGGCAGCCCGAAGGCCATGATGCCGACCATGCCGATCCACAGGTTGCCGGCACCGAGCGAGGCGATCGCCAGCGCCACCACCACGGCCAGCAGGCCGGCGCGCCGCAGCGGATCGGAGCGGCTCTGGCGGCCGGCGAACAGCGCGGCACCGGTCATGATGCCGCACATGCCGACATTTACCAGGGCAATCGACCGCGTGTCGTAATGGCCGACTTCGACCAGCCACAGCGGATAGAACTCATAGAAGGCCGTGACGCCGCAGGTGTAGGCCAGTTGCACGCCGAACAGCGTGCGCAGGCCGGGATGGCGCAGCAGGTTGAAGGCGTGGCGTTCGCGCGCCACTTGCCACCACGACGGTCCGTGGCTGCGCGGCTGGCGCGGCAGCGCGATCGTCACCAGGCACGCGCCGAGCAGCAGCGCGCCGGCGGCGATATAGAACGGTACCGTGACGCCCCAGCCCACGGTGAGGCCGGCCAGCAGCGGCCCGAACAGCCAGCCCAGGGTCAGCGCGCCGTTCAGCCACGACAGCGCGTGGTTGCGCAGCGGTCCCTGCAGGCCGTCGGCCAGCATCGCCCGCACGATCGAGCTCTGCCCTTCGAGCAGCCCGGTGCCGAAACGCGCCAGCAGGAACAGCGGATAGGAATGGCTGGCCAGGGCCCAGGCGGTCAGCACGTGGCCGAGCGCGGCGCCGGCCGCCGTCCCCAGCAGCAGCGGCCGGCGTCCGAAGCGGTCCGATAGCGAGCCCAGCACCGCGGTGCCGATCAGCAGCCCGATCGGGTTCACCATCAGCGCCACCGAGAACAGCAGCTTGGGCGGCAGCCCGAGGAAATTGGTCAGCCCGTCCGCCGTTCCATGGACGAACAGCGGCGGCAGGATCGGATAAGGCAGCGAGGCGCCGGTCGTGGACAGCAGTCCCAGCAGGCAGGCAGTGGCAATCAGCAGGGCGTTCTTCATGTCGGCTCGTTAACGAAAGTGTAACGAGCCTAGCACGAGCGTCACCCTACCCGCATCTCGGGATTAAGCGACCACACTAAGCGTTGAAGGATTTGCCCTCGGCCGCCAGCCGCACCAGCAGCGGCGCCGGCGTCCAGGCATCGCCGTGGTAGCCGCGCGCAAACTTCTCCATTGCCGCCAGCACCGCCGGCAAGCCGACCGTGTCCGCATAGAACATCGGCCCGCCGCGGTGCAGCGGGAAGCCGTAGCCGGACAGGTAGACCATGTCGATGTCGGAGGCGCGCAGGGCGATGCCCTCTTCCAGTATCCTGGCGCCCTCGTTTACCAGCGCGTACACCAGGCGCTCGACGATTTCCTCGTCGCCGACGATGCGGCGCTCGATGGTCAGGCCGGCCGCGTGCCCGGTGATCATGTCCTCGACCAGCGGCGACGGCAACGGCGCGCGCTCGCCGGCCACATAGTCGTACCAACCGGCGCCGGTCTTCTGGCCGAAGCGGCCCTGCTCGCACAGCAGGTCGGCGGTCTTCGAGTATTTCAGGTCGGGCATCTCGACCTGGCGCCGCTTGCGGATGTACCAGCCGATGTCGTTGCCGGCCAGGTCGCTCATGCGGAACGGACCCATGGCAAAGCCGAAGGCTTCGGCGGCGCGATCGACCTGTTGCGGCAGCGCTCCCTCGTCCAGCAGGAAGCCGGCCTGGCGGATGTATTGCTCGACCATGCGATTGCCGATGAAGCCGTCGCACACGCCCGACACCACGCCGGTCTTCTTCAGCTTTTTCGACAGTGCCAGCGCGGTGGCCAGCACGTCCTTGCCGGTGTGCGCGCCGCGCACGATTTCCAGCAGCTTCATCACGTTGGCCGGGCTGAAGAAGTGCAGCCCGATCACGTCCTGCGGGCGGGCGGTGAAGGCGGCGATGCGGTTCAGGTCCAGCGTCGAGGTGTTCGAGGCCAGGATCGCGCCCGGCTTCATGACGGCGTCGAGCCGGCGGAACACGGTTTCCTTGACGGCCAGGTCTTCGAATACCGCTTCGACCACGATGTCGGCCGCGGCAATGTCTTCATAGGCGAGCGTGGTGCGGATCAGGCCGATGCGCCGGTCGAACTGGTCCTGGCCGAGCTTGCCCTTCTTGACGCTGCTTTCGTAGTTCCGGCGGATCGTCGCCAGGCCCTTGTGGAGCGCGGCCTGCTCGGTATCGATGATGGTCACCGGGATGCCGGCATTGGCGAAATTCATGGCGATGCCGGCGCCCATGGTGCCGGCGCCGACCACCGCCGCGGCCGCGATCGGGCGCACCGGCGTATCGGCCGGCACGTCCGGGACCTTGGCGGCGGCGCGCTCGGCAAAGAAGGCATGGCGCAGCGCCTTCGACTCGACGGTCTCCGCGAGCGCCATGAAACGGTCGCGCTCGAAGGCCAGTCCTTCCTCGAAGGGCATGGCGGCGGCGGCGGCCACCGCGTCCAGGCAGGCCAGCGGCGCCGGGAACGGGCCGGCGGCGGCCTGTACCCTGGCGCGTGCCGCCGCCAGGAATGCGTCCAGGCCGGCTTGCTCGATCGTGTTGTCGCGCACGCGCGGCAGCGGACGCACGGCGGCCACGCGTTCGGCGAAAGCGACTGCCCCTTCCACCACGTCGCTGCCGGCCGGCAGCAGGTCGTCGAACAGCAGCGTGCCGGCCAGTTTTTCGGACAGGACCGGCGTACCGGAGACGATCATGTCCAAGGCCGGCTCCAGGCCCAGCACGCGCGGCAGGCGCTGGGTGCCGCCGGCGCCCGGCAGCAGACCCAACTTCACTTCCGGCAGCGCGATCTGGGCGCCGGGCAGCGCCACCCGGTAATTCGCGCCCAGCGCCAGCTCCAGTCCGCCGCCCATGCACACGCTGTGGATGGCGGCGACCACCGGCTTGCTCGATTCCTCGACCACGCGGATCAGGGTGTGCAGCGTCGGTTCGGTGAGCGCCTTGGGTGAATTGAACTCGCGGATGTCGGCGCCGCCCGAAAAGGCGGTGCCGGCGCCGGTGATGACGATGGCCTGCACCGCGTCGTCGGCCTGGGCACGCTGCAGGGCGGCCACGGCGGCGCTGCGGGTCTCGCGACCGAGGCCGTTGACCGGCGGGTTGTTCAGGGTGATGACGGCGATCCGGTTGCGGAGCTGGTAATCTGCGCTCATGTATGTCTCTGTATTAATGATAAGGCAATACGGGCACTATAACCGATCGTAGGGTGGGCGGCTGTGCCGCCCGCGCGGTGATACGTGCGGTTTAACCCGGCGTGCAAGCGCCGGTTGAACGCGTGGACGGGGAAACCCGTCCACCCTACGCGAGCGCGCTCTTATACTCCGCGGTGGTCCTTGAATTGCTCCCGCAATTTGTTCTTCTGGACCTTGCCGGTCCCGCCGATCGGCAGCGCGTCGACGAACACGACATCGTCCGGCATCCAGAACTTGGCGATCCTGCCCTCGAACCACTTCAGCATCTCCTCGCGCCCGACGTCCTGGCCGGGCCGGCGCACCACCAAGAGCAGCGGCCGCTCGTCCCATTTGGGGTGGGCCATGGCAATGCAGGCCGCCTGCAGCACCGCCGGGTGCGCCATCGCGATGTTCTCGATGTCGATCGAGCCGATCCACTCGCCGCCGGACTTGATCACGTCCTTGCTGCGGTCGGTGATCTGCATGAAACCGTCAGGGTCGATGGTCGCCACGTCGCCGGTCGGGAACCAGCCGTCCACCAGCGGATCGCCACCCTCGTCCCGGAAATAGCTGGCAATGATCCACGGTCCCTTGACCAGCAGGTGGCCGGATGCCTGGCCGTCCCAGGGCAGTTCAACGCCGGCGTCGTCGACGATCTTCATGTCCACGCCATAGATCGCATGGCCCTGCTTCTGCAGGATCGCGCGCTGGCCTTCGACCGGCAGCGCGCGGTGCTTGGCCAGCAGGCCGCCGGTGGTGCCGAGCGGCGACATTTCCGTCATGCCCCAGCCGTGGATGACTTGTACGCCGAAGCGGTCGATCAGCGTGTCCATCATCGCCGGCGGGCAGGCCGAGCCGCCGATCACGGTGCGCCGGAATGTCGAGAATGTCAGGTCGTTCTGGATCGCGTAATTGATCAGGCCCAGCCAGACGGTCGGCACGCCGGCCGAGAAGGTCACCCCTTCGCCCTCGAACAGGTCGTACAGCGACTTGCCGTCGAGCTGGGCGCCCGGCAGCACGAGCTTGGCGCCAGACAGCAGCACCGAATACGGCAAGCCCCAGGCATTCACGTGGAACATCGGCACTACTGGCAGCACGGTATCGATGGCGCCCACGTTCAGCACGTTCGGCAGGGCCGATGCATAGGCGTGCAGCACGGTCGAGCGGTGCGAGTACAGCGCGCCCTTCGGGTTGCCGGTCGTGCCCGAGGTGTAGCACAGCGACGCGGCCGCGTTCTCGTCGATCTCCGGCCAGGCGTAAGCGCCGTCCTCGGCATCGAGCAGGTCTTCGTAGCACAGCAGGTCCTGGATGCGCGTGCTGGCCGGCATGTGGGCGCGGTCGCTCATCAGCACGAAGGCGCGCACCGTCGGGCAGGCGGCGGCGATCGCCTCGACCAGCGGCAGGAAAGTCAGGTCGAAGCACAGCACCTGGTCTTCCGCGTGGTTGACGATGTAGGCGATCTGCTCGGGATGCAGGCGCGGATTGATCGTGTGCAGCACCGCACCGGACCCCGACGCGCCGTAGTAGAGCTCGAGATGGCGGTAGCCGTTCCAGGCCAGCGTGCCGACCCGCTGTCCGCTCTCGACGCCCAGCCTGCCCAGCGCCTGCGCCAGCTTGCGCGCGCGCAATTCGCAATCGCGGTAGGTGTAGCGGTGCAGCTCGCCGTGCAGGTCCGCCTCGACGCGGCGCGACACGATCTCGCTGGCGCCAAAGTGGCGCGCGGCAAATTGCAGGATGCTCGAGATGGTCAGCGATTGGTGCATCATCTGGCCCATGAGCAGACTCTGCACCGGACTTTGAAGCGGGCTCTGCATGACGGCGTATCTCCTCTGATGATGTTTACGGCTCAGTTTCGACCGGTCGTGCGAAAATCGTCAACGGTTTTCGATGCTGCATTGCCGCAAGGGGCATGCCGGCAATCCGTTACCGAATGTAACGTGCTTTGGCCGGCCTGCAAGCGGACCCATAGAATCGGCGCGCTTACGGTAGAATCGCGACATTCCTGCAATGCCACCGACTGGAACGACCATTACTGCTGACGACCTGCCACTCGACAATTCCTTCGCTGAATTGCCACCCGCGTTCTACACGCGGCTGATGCCGACGCCGATGCCCGCGCCGTATTTCGTCGCGGCCAGCGCCAAGGCTGCCGCCCTGGTCGGTCTGGATCCTGCCGACCTGGCGCATGACGATTTCGTTGCCGTGTTCACCGGCAACGCGGTGCCGCCGCGCGCCAAGCCGCTGTCCGCGGTGTACTCCGGCCACCAGTTCGGCCACTGGGCCGGCCAGCTGGGCGACGGCCGCGCCATCCTGCTGGGCCAACTGGCCACCCCTGAAGGACCGATGGAATTGCAGTTGAAGGGCGCCGGCATGACGCCCTACTCGCGCATGGGCGACGGCCGCGCGGTACTGCGTTCCTCGATCCGCGAATTCCTGTGCTCGGAAGCCATGGCTGCCCTGGGCGTGCCGACCACCCGCGCCCTGATGGTGACCGGCTCCAACCAGCGCATCATGCGCGAAACCGTCGAGACCGCTGCCGTGGTGACGCGCATGGCACCCAGCTTCGTGCGCTTCGGTTCCTTCGAGCACTGGCACTACCGTAACAAGCACGAAGAGCTGCGCATCCTGGCCGACTACGTGATTCGCGACTTCTATCCGGAATTGGCCGGCGCCGAGAACCCGTACCTGGCCCTGCTGGGCGAAGTCACCAAACGCACTGCGCGCATGATCGCGCACTGGCAGGCGGTCGGCTTCATGCATGGCGTCATGAACACCGACAACATGTCGATCCTGGGCGTGACCCTCGATTACGGCCCGTTCGGCTTCATGGAGGCCTTCGACGTCGATCACATCTGCAACCACACCGACCAGGGCGGCCGCTATTCGTATGCCAACCAGGTGCCGGTCGGCCACTGGAACTGCTACGCGCTGGCGAACGCCCTGCTGCCGCTGATCGGCGATACCGAGGCCGCCCAGGCCGCGCTCGAAGTCTACGTCGACGCCTACGGCGACAAGTTCGACGAACTGCTGCGCGCCAAGCTGGGCCTGGCGACGGCACAGGCCGATGACCGCGCGCTGTTCGACCACATGTTCAAGCTGATGCAGGAGAACCACGTCGACTTCACGCTGTTCTTCCGCCGCCTGGGCGGCCTGCGCCTGGACGTGGCGGATGCGGAGCGGGAAGCGGCCGACGCCCCGCTGCGCGACCTGTTCCTCGACCGTCCCGGCTTCGATGCCTGGGCCGTGCTCTACCGCGAACGCTTGCGTCAGGAAGGGAGCGTCGATGCAAATCGAAGCGAGGCCATGAACCGCGTCAATCCCAAATACATATTGCGCAACTATCTGGCCCAGGTTGCGATCGAAAAGGCGCAGAATGGCGACTTCAGCGAAGTGGCGCGCCTGCTCGCGGTGCTCGAGCGTCCGTTCGACGAGCAGCCCGAGAACGAATCCTACGCGGCGCTGCCGCCGGATTGGGCAGCCCACCTCGAGGTGAGCTGCTCTTCCTGAACTCTGTATACAAGTGAGACATCGATGACTGAAAAAGTAACCAAAACCGACGCCGAATGGCGTGCCAAGCTGGATCCAATGGAATACCAGGTGACCCGCCACGCGGCCACCGAGCGCGCCTTCACCGGCAAGTTCTGGGACCATCACGAGCACGGCATCTACCATTGCGTCTGCTGCGACACCCCGCTGTTCGAATCCGACGCCAAGTTCGAATCCGGCTGCGGCTGGCCCAGCTATTTCAAGGCCCTGGACCCGGCCAACGTGATCGAGAAGGTCGACCGTACGCACGGCATGGTGCGCACCGAAATCATTTGCGCCGTGTGCGATGCGCACCTGGGCCACGTCTTCGAGGACGGCCCGCCGCCGACCGGCCTGCGCTATTGCATCAACTCCGCAGCGATGCGCTTCGAACCTGCCTGACCTGAAAGACGTTTCCGTAACATGAAATTCCTGTTCGACCTGTTTCCGGTCATCCTGTTCTTCATCGCCTATCGTTTCGGCACCAGCAACCAGGATACCGCGCATGCGCTGGCGCTCGAGTACATGGGCGGCCTGATCGCGGGCGGCAGCATCACGCCCGAACAATCGCCGATCATCCTGGCCACCGCAGTCGGCATCGTCGCCACAGTGCTGCAGATCGGCTACCTGCTGGTCCGCGGCCGCAAGGTGGACGGCATGCTGTGGCTGTCGCTGGCGGTGATCGTCGTGATGGGCGGCGCCACCATTTATTTCCACGACGAGAACTTCATCAAGTGGAAGCCGACCATCCTGTACTGGGCGTTCGCGGTCGTACTGTTCGTGGCACAGGTGGTGTTCCGCAAAAACCTGATGCGCAAGGGTATGGAAGCGCAGATCAAGCTGCCGGACGCGGTCTGGGACCGCGTCGGCTACGCCTGGATCGCCTTCATGGCCGCCATGGGCGTGCTGAACCTGGTCATGGCCTTCATCGTCTTCAAGGGCAATACCAGCGCGTGGGTCAGCTTCAAGATGTTCGGCGCCACCGGCCTGTTCTTCGCGTTCGTGGTCATCCAGACGCTGATGCTGTCAAAACATATGCAGGAAGAACCGGAAGATATCGTATGAGCCAGACCCGAGTCGAACGTATCCACATGCTGCTGGCCGACGCGCTGGCCCCGACCGTACTAGAAGTCGGCGACGACTCCCACCTGCACGCCGGCCATGCCGGCGCGGCATCCGGCGGTGGCCACTTCAGGGTCAAGATCGTTTCTGAACGCTTCGAGGGCCTCAGACTGGTCATGCGCCATCGGCTGGTATATGATGCCGTGCAAGGTATGATGCATACCGACATTCACGCGCTGGCGATTACCGCACACGCACCATCCGAGCTGTCCTGATGGCCGGAGCTTTCAGGGAATCTTAAGTAATCTGTTTGAAAATCTGCTGCGTATTAAAAAAACTAATCCAATCTCGTCCAAGCAACCCCCTCACAGGAAACAACATGACTTTTAAGCCAGCACGGCTGCTGTTAGCCTTGATCGCTATCGCCGCATCCTTTGCAAACCTGCCAGCATCCGCCCAGAACCTCGCCGTCGTCAACGGCAAGGCCATCCCGTCCGCACGCGCCGACCAGGCCGTGAAGCAAGTCGTGGCCCAGGGCCAGGGCCAGGATTCGCCGCAACTGCGCGAAGCAGTCAAGCAGCAGCTGATCGCCCGCGAAGTGATGATGCAGGAAGCCGTCAAGCAAGGCTACGACAAGAACCCGGAAGTCAAGCAAGCCCTGGAAAGCGCCCGCCAGACCATCGTCATCAACGCCCTGGCCCGCGACTACATCACCAAGCATCCGGTGACCGATGCTGAAGTCAAGGCCGAGTACGACCGCTTCGTCAAGACCAGTGGCGACAAGGAATATCACGTTCGCCACATCCTGCTGGACAACGAAGCCGACGCCAACGCCGTGATCGCCAAGATCAAGGGCGGCGCCAAGTTCGAAGACCTGGCCAAGCAATCGAAAGACACCGGCTCCGCCAACAACGGTGGCGACCTCGACTGGGCCAGCCCGTCGTCCTTCCCGCCGGAATTCGCTGCCGGCCTGACCGGCCTGCAAAAAGGCCAGGTCACCGAGAAGCCGGTCAAGACCCAGGTCGGCTACCACGTGATCAAGCTGGACGACATCCGCCAGGCGAAACTGCCGACGCTGGATGAAGTCAAACCGCAGATCCAGGATTCGCTGTCGCAGCAAAAGCTGGCAGCCTTCCAAGAGGAAATGGTCAAGAAGGCGAAGGTACAGTAAGATGTTGGTATCCCGGCGGCACCGACCGCCGGTTTGCGTCGCATCGCGACATTATGTTGAACATCGGTGGCCTTGCGCTGCCGGGAACAAATAGGATCGAATAAATGATTGTGAAGCCAGCCCGCCTCTTGTTAGCCATGACCGCGATGGTAGCCCTGCCGTCGTTCGCGCAAAACGTTGCGACCGTCAATGGCAAACCGATCCCGGCGTCCAAGGTCGACCAGCTGGTCAAGCAAGTCGTCGCCCAAGGCAAAGCGACCGACTCGCCGCAACTGCGCGATGCGATCAAGAAGGACCTGATCGGCCGTGAAGTCCTGATCCAGGAAGCCGACAAGCAAGGCGTCGGCACCCGCCCGGAGGTCAAGAACCAGATCGACAATGCCCGTCAAAGCATCATCATCAACGCGATGCTGGCGGACTACATCAAGAAGAACCCGGTGACCGACGCCCAGATCAAGGCCGAGTACGACAAGGCCAAGGCTGAACAGGGCGGCCGCCAGGAATACCACGCGCGCCACATCCTGGTCGCGACCGAAGCCGAAGCCAACCAGATCATCGCCAAGCTGAAGGGCGGCGCCAAGTTCGAAGACCTGGCCAAGCAATCGAAAGACCCGGGTTCGGCAGCCAATGGCGGCGACCTCGGCTGGGCCAGCCCGGAGAACTTCGTGCCTGAGTTCTCGAAGGCCATGACCTCGCTGAAAAAAGGCGAAGTCACCCAGACCCCGGTCAAGAGCCAGTACGGTTACCACGTGATCCGCCTGGAAGAAAGCCGCGCGACCCCGATCCCGCCGCTGGAAGAAGTCAAGCAGCAAGTGGCAGAAGCCGTGCAGCAGCGTAAAGTTGCCGCCTTCCGCGACGACCTGATGAAGAAGGCCAAGATCCAGTAAGCTGGCATGGTCTTGACGCGGTCAAGCTGAAAAAAGCGCTCCTTCGGGGGCGCTTTTTTTTGGCCGCCGTAGCCGCATGTTTCCTATTCGTCTTTACATCGCGATTCGTCTTTACATTCATTTACCGCCGTTGACTGCGCTTTACGTATGGGCAACAGACAATGTCGTCGATCCGGCAAGTAGTATTGACAACCCCGGCCGCCCCCACGCGCGATGAAAGATTGAATCATGGACCACGAACACACCACCCTTGCCGACGACCTCGAGCGCATGCTCGCCACCCAGTCCGACCGCCGCCAGTCATTGCGCTGGCTGTTTGCCGGCGCCGCCGCCCTGCCCTTGATCGGCTGCGGCGGCGGTAGCAGCACCACCACGGCGTCGACGACGACCGGCAACGGCGGGACGACCAGCACCGGCAGTACCGGCACCGGTACGAGCACAGGCACAGGCACCGGCAGCAACGGCACCTGCAGCGTCATTCCTGAAGAGACCGGCGGCCCCTACCCTGGCGACGGCACCAACAGCAACGGCAGCGGCATCGCCAACGCACTCACGCTGTCCGGCATCGTGCGCAGCGACATCCGCACCAGCGTATCGCCCGGCAGCGCCACCGCGGCCGGCATTCCGACCACGCTGAAACTGCAGATCGTCAACGTCGGCAACAGCTGCGCCAGCGCCGCCGGCGCCGCCGTCTACCTCTGGCATTGCGACCGCGACGGCAATTATTCGATGTATGCCACCGGCCTGACCAAGGAAAACTACCTGCGCGGCGTGCAGGAAGCCGACAGCAGCGGCATCGTGACCTTTACTACCATCTTCCCCGGCTGCTACGCCGGCCGCATGCCGCACATCCACTTCGAGGTCTATCCCAGCCTGGCCAAGGCCACCAGCGCCGCCAACCGCGTCAAGACCTCGCAATTCACTTTTCCGATGGCGACGCTCAACGAAGCGTATTCGACGACCGCCTATGCCAGCAGTTCACGCAACCTGTCGAGCATTAGCTACGCCACCGACAACGTGTTCAGCGACGGCACTTCGCTGCAAATCGCCTCTGTCACTGGCGACCCGGTCAACGGCTACGTGGTGACGCTGACGATCGGCGTCTCGCTCTAATGCCCCGTCAGTCCTCACTGCCGCCGAGCGCCTTGAGCGCACGCTCCAGTGCACGGATCTTGTCGCGCAGCGCCGGCAGATTGCGCAGCAGCGCGGCATTGCGCTCCCACTCGGCATTGCGCGTTATCGGGTAATAGCCGGTGTAGCGGCCCGGCTCCCTGATCGAGTGCGCGACCAGTGTGCCGGCGGTGATGTCGACATGATCGCAGATGTCGATGTGGCCGTTGACCATGGCCGCGCCGCCGAAAGTGCAGTACCGGCCGATGACCGCACTGCCGGCCACGCCGACGCAGCCGGCCATGGCGGTATGGGCGCCGATGCGGCAGTTGTGGCCGATCTGGATCTGGTTGTCGAGCTTGACGCCGTCCTCGATGACGGTGTCGTCCAGGGCGCCGCGGTCGACCGTGGTGCTGGCGCCGATGTCGACGTCGTCGCCGATGAGCACGCGGCCGACCTGCGGGATTTTTATATAGACGCCGTCGTCCACGGCAAAGCCGAAGCCGTCGCCGCCGATCACGGCGCCGGCGTGGATGATGCCGCGTGCGCCGATGACGCAGCGCGCGTGGAAGCTCACGTTGGCGAACAGGTGGGTATGGTCGCCGATGACGGCGTCGCGGCCGATATAGCAACCGGCATCGATCACGGCGTGCGCACCGATCGTCGCGCCGGCCTCTACCGTGACGTGCGGGCCGATGCAGGCCGTGGGGTCGACGCTTGCCGTGCCGTGGACCACCGCCGTGGGATGGATGCCGCCCGCCGCCGGTTCTTCGCTTGCCCGCACCAGGTATTGCGCGGCCTGCGCAAAATACGCATGGGGATTGGCGGTGACGATGCGGGCGCCCGCGTAACCGGCAGCCACGGCGTCATCGTCCTGGGGCGACAGGATCAGGGCGGCGGCCCGGCTCTGCAGCGCCAGGGTACGCAGCCTGCTGTTGCTCAGGAAGCTGATTTCCGACGCCCCGGCGCGCTCGAGCGAGGCGATCGCCGTGACCTCGACGTCCGGACTGCCCGCAAGTTGTCCACCGAAGCGCTCCACCAGCTCACCGAGTCGCGTTCCCATCGCCTCACCTTTCGTCGCCGTGTCCATATGCGTCGTTTGGACTCATCGATAAGGCTGACAGTTCCCGCCTGAGGAGCGCCTCGATGGCCGTCCTGTTGCAGCGCAAACGCCTGACCGTCCAATCGCTGCCGCGGCGAACGACGGGGATCGTGCGATGGATTCTATGCAGGACTGGTACAGTCTGTTCATTGCCTCATCAAGCAGACGGTGCGGCCGGGCCGTCTTATCGAGGCACGGCTTCATGAACAACACAACCGAGGAACCGCCCGAATGACTACCAAACTACGTGTCTTTACTTCGCCATCCGCATTTCCCAACCCCCAGCGCCTGCGCCTGTTCATGCATGAAAAGGGAATCGCAGATCAATTCGAAGAGACTGTCTACAACATGACGCCGGTCGGCGAGCAACGCGGCTGGCGCCATCTCAAAATGAACGAGTGGGGCGAGACCCCGACCCTGCAATTGGCTGACGGCAGCTATATTTCCGAGACCGCCGCCGTGGTCCGTTACCTGGACCAGGCCTACCCGGGCCGCAAGCTCACCGGCGACACGCCCCTGGAACAGGGCCTGGACAGCATGTGGGACCACCGCATCTGGGTCCACATCCTGTACCGCCTGACCACGGCCTTCCACGTCCTGCATACCGGCCTGGGTTTCAAGCTGGAACTCACGAAGAATGAGGCATGGGGCGAGCACTGCCGCAAGGAAGCCATCGCGCATGCCGCGCTGGTCAACAAGCAGCTGTCGGACGGACGCCAATGGCTGCTGGGCGGCGACCAGCCGACGTTTGCCGACATCACGCTGGCAACCGCCATCGCGTTTTCGAAATTCCCCGTGATCGCCACGCCGCTCGACGAGCGTTTCGAATTCCTGGATGCCTACTGGCAGCGCTGGCAACAGCGGCCGGCCTTCAAGGCTGCCTATGCCGACCGCAATAGCGGGATTCCGGAGATCGACAATCCGGCCTGACGATCGGCGCGGGCCGGTAAAAAAAGCGCTCCCAAGGGAGCGCTTTTTCGTGACGCATCACATCAAATCAAATCAGCCGACCCACTTGCGCGCGTTCTGGAACATGCGTGCCCAGGGCGAATTCTCGCCCCAGGCATCCGGATGCCAGGACATGGTCACGGTACGCTGCACACGCTCGGCGTGCGGCATCATGACGGTGAAGCGGCCGTCCGGCGTAGTCACCGCGGTCAGGCCGCCCGGCGAACCGTTCGGATTGAACGGGTACGCCTCGGTCGCCTGGCCACGATTGTCGACATAGCGCAAGGTCTGCACGACCTTCGACAGGTCGCCGGTCTGCGAGAAATCGGCAAAGCCCTCGCCGTGGGCGATCGCCAGCGGCGCATGCGTGCCGGCCAGGTCCTGGAAGAAGATCGACGGCGAATCCAGCACCTCGACCATGCCGAAGCGCGCCTCGAACTGTTCCGACTTGTTGCGGGTGAACTTCGGCCAGGCTTCGGCGCCCGGGATGATGCCCTTCAGGTTGCTCATCATCTGGCAGCCGTTGCAGACGCCCATGCCGAAGGTGTCGTCGCGGCCGAAGAAGGCGGCGAACTGTTCTTTCAGAGCGGCGTTGAACAGGATGGTCTTGGCCCAGCCCTCGCCCGCGCCCAGCACGTCGCCGTAGGAGAAACCGCCGACGGCGATCAGGCCCTTGAAGTCCTGCAGCGAGACGCGGCCGGCGATCAGGTCGCTCATGTGCACGTCCACCGCCTTGAAGCCGGCCTGGTGCATGCCCCAGGCGGTTTCGATGTGCGAGTTGACGCCCTGCTCGCGCAGGATGGCCACGCTCGGACGCGCGCCGGTGGCAATGAACGGTGCGGCGATGTTGACCTCGGTGTCGTGCACCAGCTTCGGCGTGAAGCCCGGGTCCTGTTCGTCCAGCAGGCGCTCGTATTCCTGGTCGACGCATGCCGGGTTGTCGCGCAGGCGCGCGATGCGCCAGCTGGTCTCGCTCCACAGGCGGTGCAACGCGCTCCTGCGCTCCTGGTAGATGACCTTGGTGTCGCGGGTGAACTCGATCACGCCGCGGTCGTTGACCTTGCCGATGATGTGGCTGCAGGCGCCGAGGTCGAAGCTGCGCAGCACGTTCATAACCGCGCTGCGCTCGTCGTGGCGCACCTGGATCACGGCGCCCAGCTCTTCGCTGAACAACGCGCGCAGCGTCATCTCGTTGCGGCGCTCGCCGACCTGCGCCGTCCAGTTCTTGGCGTCGCCGTGGTCGGAGGCGTGCTCGCCTTCCATGGTCAGGATGTCGAGGTTGACCGAGACGCCGGCGCGGCCGGCGAAGGCCATTTCGCACAGGGCCGCGAACAGGCCGCCGTCGGAACGGTCATGGTAGGCCAGCAGCTTGCCGTCCGCGTTCAGTTGCTGGACGGCCGCGAAGAAGGCTTTCAGGTCGGCCGGGTTATCGAGGTCCGGGGTCTCGTTGCCGAGCTGGCCGGTGACCTGCGCCAGCGCCGAGGCGCCGAGACGGTTCTTGCCGCGGCCCAGGTCGATCAGGATCAGCGAGGTGTCGCCCAGGTCGGTGCGCAGCTGCGGGGTCAGCGTCTTGCGCACGTCGCCCACCGGGGCAAAGGCCGAGACGATCAGCGAGACAGGAGAAATGACCGCCTTCGATTCACCGTTATCGTTCCAGGTCGTGCGCATCGACAGCGAATCCTTGCCGACCGGGATGGACACGCCCAGCGCCGGGCACAGTTCCATGCCGACCGCCTTGACGGTGTCGAACAGCGCGGCGTCCTGGCCCGGCTGGCCGCAGGCCGCCATCCAGTTGGCCGACAGCTTGATGTCGGTGATGTCGGCGATCGGTGCCGCGGCGATGTTGGTGATCGCTTCGCCGACGGCCATGCGGCCCGAGGCGGGCGCATCGATGACGGCGGCCGGGGTGCGTTCGCCCATCGCCATCGCCTCGCCCTTGAAGCCTTCGAAGCTCATGGTGGTGACGGCGACGTCGGCCACCGGCACCTGCCACGGGCCGACCATCTGGTCGCGCACGCTCATGCCGCCGACGCTGCGGTCGCCGATGGTGATCAGGAAGGATTTGTCGGCCACGGTCGGCAGCAGCAGCACGCGGCGCGCCACTTCGGTCAGCTCCAGTCCGGTGACGTCGACCGGCGCGAAGTCGTTCTGCACATGCTCGACGTTGCGCGACATCTTCGGCGGCTTGCCGAGCAGGACGTCCATCGGCATGTCGACCGGCGAGGTGTTGGTCAGCGGGTCGATCAGGCGCAGCTGGCGTTCCTCGGTGGCGACGCCGACCGCGGCGAACAGGCAGCGCTCGCGCTCGCAGATGGCGGCGAAGCGCGCCAGGTCGTCGGGAGAAATCGCCAGCACGTAGCGCTCCTGCGACTCGTTGCTCCAGATTTCGCGCGGCGACATGCCGCTTTCTTCCAGCGGTACCTTGCGCAGGTCGAAGGTGGCGCCGCGCTTGGCGTCGTTGGTGATTTCCGGGAAGGCGTTCGAGATGCCGCCGGCGCCGACGTCGTGGATCGAGATGATCGGGTTGGCGCTACCCAGCTGCCAGCAGCTGTTGATGACTTCCTGGGCCCGGCGCTCCATCTCCGGATTGCCGCGCTGGACCGAGTCGAAATCGAGGTCGGCGGTGTTGGTGCCGGTCGCCATCGACGACGCCGCCGCGCCGGCCATGCCGATGCGCATGCCGGGGCCGCCGAGCTGGATCAGTAGGCTGCCCGGCGGAATGTCGTTCTTGTGGGTGTGTTCGTTCGAGATGTTGCCGATGCCGCCGGCGATCATGATCGGCTTGTGGTAGCCGAACACGGTGTTGTCGCCCAGCGCGGTCTTGCCGACGTTCTGCTCGTAGGTGCGGAAGTAGCCACCCAGCACCGGACGCCCGAATTCGTTGGAGAAGGCGGCGCCGCCGAGCGGGCCGTCGACCATGATCTGCAGCGGCGAGGCGATGCGTTCCGGTTTGCCGTAGGCCGGCGTTTCCCAGGCTTGTTCGGCACCCGGGATGTTCAGGTTCGACACCGTGAAGCCGGTCAGGCCGGCCTTCGGCTTGGCGCCACGGCCGGTCGCGCCCTCGTCGCGGATCTCGCCGCCGGCGCCGGTCGAGGCGCCCGGGAACGGCGAGATCGCGGTCGGGTGGTTGTGGGTCTCGACCTTCATCAGCGTGTGGGTCAGCTGAGTGGCCGGGCTGTATTCGTGGGCTTCACCTTGCGGGAAGAAGCGCATCACTTCCGCGCCTTCCATGATCGACGAGTTGTCGCTGTAGGCCACGATCGTGCCCTTCGGCTGCAGCTGGTGCGTGTTCTTGATCATGCCGAACAGCGACTTGTCCTGCTTGACGCCGTCGATGGTCCACTCGGCGTTGAAGATCTTGTGGCGGCAATGTTCGCTGTTGGCCTGGGCGAACATCATCAGTTCGACGTCGGTCGGGTTGCGCTGCACGCGGGTGAAGGCGTCGAACAGGTAGTCGATCTCGTCTTCGGCCAGGGCCAGTCCCATGTCCACATTGGCCTGCACCAGCGCATTGCGGCCGGCGCTACCCAGGATGTCGACCGATTCCAGCGGACGGCCTTCGAGTTCGGTGAACAGCGCCTGGGCCTGGTCGGCGTTGCGCAGCACGGTTTCCGTCATGCGGTCGTGCAGCAGCGCCGAGACGGCGGCGATTTCGTTGTCCGGCAGCTTCTTGGGTGCGCCAAAGCCGGTGCCGAGGATGCCGCTTTTCAGCACCACGGTGTAGGCCACGCCGCGTTCGATGCGGTGGATGTGGGCCATGCCGCAGTTGTGGGCGATATCGGTGGCCTTCGAGGCCCAGGGCGAGATCGTGCCCAGGCGCGGGATGACGAAGAACTCCTCGGTCACGCCCTCGTACTGCGTTTCCGGCACAGGCTCGCCGTAGGTGAGCATGGCCGTCAGACGCTCGGTATCCTCCGTGGTGAGAGGGCTGCTGGCGTCGATGAAGTGGTAGTAACGTGCCTGCACGGCGGCAATCGTCGGGGCGACGGCTTGCAGTTGCGCGAGGAGGCGGTTGCTACGGAAGGCAGAGAGGGCGTTGGAACCCGGCAGAATCAACATGGCTAAACAGTCGGTTGATGCAGCGTGGCTGCGGGTGAAAGATAGCCCGCTATTATACAGTGTCGGCCACTGTTGACACTCTGGAAGCGCCTCGGCCGCGGCACCGTGCCCCCACACGCTTGGCAGGGTGACGAGGAATCGCTTATTGTAGTGCGGTCCAGACGAGAACGACGATGCCCGAAACCAGCCCAACTACGCCACAAAACGCCTTGCAGCATGCTCAGTCGAGTGCTCAGCTGAGCGTACTGGTCGTGGACCCGAATCCGGGCATCCGCGCCAACCTGCAGAACATGCTCAACGGGGCTGGCATCACGCGCGTCGAGTTCGCCGTCAACGCCGGCACCGCCGTCAGGCAGCTGGCACGCCGTGGCTTCGACGTGATCCTGTGCGAATACGACCTCGGCGGCCCGGGCCAGGACGGCCAGCAGTTGCTCGAAGACCTGCGCCGCGAGCGCATTATCCCGCCCTGGGCCATCTTCATCATGCTGACCGCCGAGGGCAGCCGCGACAAGGTGGTCAGCGCGGCCGAGCTGGCGCCCACCGACTACGTGCTCAAGCCCTTTACCGCCGGCATGCTGCACGAGCGCATCACGCGCGCGCTCGAGCGCCGCGCCGCCCTGCTGCCGGCCTACCAGCTGGTGGCGCAGGGCCAGCCGCGCGCTGCGATCCAGGCCTGCATCGACGGCGCCGGCGCCAGGCCGCGCTTCGCTTTCGACTTCGCGCGCCTGCGCGCCGAGCTGCACGCCTCGCTGCGCGAGCCGCGCGAAGCAGAACGCGTGTACCGCGAGGTGCTGGCAGCGCGGCCGCTGGGCTGGGCCGGACTCGGACTGGCGCGCGCGATGGTCGAGCAGGAGCGCATAGCCGAAGCCGCGGCCTTGCTCGACGCCCTGATCGACGACAATCCGCGCCTGATGGGGGCCTACGACCTGCTGGCGCGCTGCCACGAAGCGCGCGCCGACCACGCCGGGGCGCAGAAGGTGCTGGCGGCCGCGGTGGCGCTCTCGCCGCACATGGTCGGGCGCCTGCGCCGGCTGGGCGAGGTCGCGCTTGACGCCGGCGACCCCGCCGCCGCCGAACAGTCCTACCGTCAAGCGGTAGCGCGCTCGCGCCATTCCGCATTCCGCACGCCGCAAGACCACCTCGGCCTGGTCAAGGCGCTGGTCGCCAGGGGCGACGCATCGGCGGCCGGCGGCGTGATCCGCGACATGGAGCGTTCGCTGCAGGGCGCCCCCGAGACGGCCGCCTGCGCCGCCCTCGCCGGCGCGCTGGTGCAGGACGCCGGCGGCAACGGCGCCGGCGCGGTGGCGCAGCTGAAGCAGGCGGTCGACGCGGTGCGCGGCGGCAGCGCGCTGTCCGGCGCCGTGCGGGCCGACCTGGCGCGCGCCTGCCTGGCGCACCGGCTCGACGACGAAGCCGCCGCCGTGATGATGGCGGGACTGGGCACGGCGACGCCGCAAGACGCCGGCGTGTCGGCGCGCCAGGCCACCGAGGTATTCGTGGACGCCGGCCGCCCCGACCTCGCCGAAGGCATGGTGAAGCAGCTGCGCGCCCAGGCCCAGATCCTGCTCGGCATCGCCGACGAAAAGCGCAACATGGGCGACGTGCGCGGCGCGGTGCAGACGCTGCTGGAAGCGCTCAACATGGCGCCGAACAACCTGCAGGTGATGATCGCGCTGGTCGGCGGCATCCTGCGCCAAGTGATGGAGATGGGTTGGGACGAGCCGCTGGGGAGCTTGTGCGGCGAGCAGCTGGCGCATATCCGCGGGCTGGATGCGTCGCATCCGCGGCTGGCGGCGCTGGAGGCGGAGTTTGCGGCAGCCAAGCGGAAGTACGGTATTTCGACGTGACCCTCTGTTGACGGTAGGGTGGACGGGTTCCCCGTCCACGCGTCGATTGGCGCGAGCTCCGATCTCGTGCACGTGATGGCTGCCGCTCACTCGCCGCGTGGACGGCACAGCCGTCCACCCTATCGCGAAGCATCGGCTCGCGCTTATCCGGGCGTGCCGTAACCCCCACCACCCGGCGTCTCGATAACGAACACATCCCCCGGCCCCATATCGGTCTTCCCGATATGCCCCAGCTCCTCGACCCGCCCATCCGCGCGCTCGACCAGATTCCGTCCCTTTTTCCCAGGCTCCCCGCCAGCCATCCCGAACGGCGCATGCAGGCGGTTGTTCGACAAAATCGCCGCCGTCATCGGCTCCAGGAAGTGGATCCGGCGTACCCCGCCATTCCCACCATGCCAGCGCCCCGCCCCGCCCGACCCGGGACGGATCGCGTAACTCTCCAGCCGCACCGGAAAGCGGAACTCCAGGATTTCCGGATCGGTCAGGCGCGAGTTGGTCATGTTGGTCTGCACCACGTCGGTGCCGTCGAAGCCGGGGCCGGCGCCTGAGCCGCCGGAAATGGTCTCGTAATACTGGTAGCGCGCATTCCCCAAGGTGAAGTTGTTCATCGTGCCCTGGCTGGCCGCCATCACGCCGAGCGCGCCGTACAGGGCGTTGGTGATGCAGGTCGAGGTCTCGACGTTCCCCGATACCACCGAGGCCGGGTAATGCGGATTCAGCATCGACCCGGGCGGGATGATGACTTTCAGCGGTTTCAGGCAGCCGGCGTTCAGCGGGATCGCATCCTCGACCAGCGTGCGGAACACGTACAGCACCGCCGCCATGCACACGCTCGACGGCGCATTGAAATTGTTGGGCAGCTGGCCCGAGGTGCCGCTGAAGTCGATCTCGGCGCTGCGCGCGGCCTGGTCGACGCGGATCGCGACCTCGATGCGGGCGCCGTTGTCGAGCTGGTTGACGAAGCGGCCGTCCTTCAGGGCGCCGATCACGCGCCGCACCGCCTCCTCGGCATTGTCCTGCACGTGGCCCATGTAGGCCCGCACCACGTCGAGGCCGTACAGCGCCACCATCTTGTGCAGTTCCTCGACACCCTTCTGGTTGGCCGCGACCTGGGCGCGCAGGTCGGCCAGGTTCTGGTCCGGATTGCGCGCCGGGTAGCGTGCGCCGGCCAGCAGCGCGCGCGTTTCGGCTTCGCGCAGCTGAGCGTCGCGGCCATCGACCAATTTAAAATTGTCGATCAGGACGCCCTCTTCCTCGACGTGCGTGGAATCCGGCGGCATCGAGCCCGGCGTGGTGCCGCCGATGTCGGCGTGATGGCCGCGCGAGCCGACGTAGAACAGGAGGTCCGGCTCCCCGTTCTCCTTGCCGGCTTCGTCGAACACCGGCGAGATCACCGTCACGTCCGGCAGATGGGTGCCGCCGTTGTACGGATCGTTCAGCATGAACACGTCACCGGCCTGCATGCGGCCTGCGTTCTTGCGCATCACGGCCTTGATGCTCTCGCCCATCGAACCCAGGTGCACCGGCATGTGCGGCGCATTCGCGACCAGGTTGCCGTCCGCATCGAAGATCGCGCAGCTGAAGTCGAGACGCTCCTTGATGTTGACGGAATACGCCGTGTTCTGCAGGCGCAGGCCCATCTGCTCGGCGATCGACATGAACAGGTTGTTGAAGATCTCGAGCATGATCGGATCGGCGCTGGTACCGATCGCGTGGCGTTCGGGCAGCGCCGCCACGCGCCGCAGCACCAGGTGGTCGTACGGCGTGACCTCGGCTTGCCAGCCCGCCTCCACGATCGTGGTCGCATTGTCCTCGGCGATGATGGCCGGCCCGGCGATGCGGTGGCCCGGCGCCAGGCTGCGGCGCAGGTAGACGCCGGTAGCGCGCCAGGCGCCGTCGCCGAACATCGGCACCGCTTCGCAGGGCGCCGGCGTGTCCTCGCGCAGCGGGGCGTCGAGCGGCTGCTCCGGCGGCGCGTCCGAGCGCCCCAGCGCTTCCACCGACACCGCTTCCACCACCAGCGCCTTATCCGGCATTAGGAAGGAAAAGCGGCGCCGGTACGCCTGCTCGAAGCGTGCTCGCATGGCTTCGCTGCTGCCGAAGGCGACCACGATCGCCGCATCCGTGCCTTCGTAGCGCAGGTGCACGCGATGCAGCAGTTCGATGCGCTCGATCTGCACGCCCTGCGCCAGCAGCTGCTCGCGCGCGGTCCCGGCCAGTCCTTCCAGCGTCAGCGCCAGCTCGCCCTCGCCGATGGCGTCCAGGCGCCGCTCGACCGCATGCTCGCGCATCGCGCTCTGGTCGGCCAGGCCCATGCCGTAGGCCGACAGCACGCCGGCCAGCGAGTGGATGAACACCGTCTTCATGCCCAGCGCATCGGCCACCAGGCAGGCATGCTGGCCGCCAGCGCCGCCGAAGCTGGTCAGCGTGTAGTCGGTGACGTCGTGGCCGCGCTGCACCGAGATCTGCTTGATCGCATTCGCCATGTTGCCGACGGCGATGCGGATGAAGCCTTCCGCCACGGATTCGGGCGACGGCGCGGCCTGCCCGCCGGCGCGGCCGATTTCCGCAGCCAGCGCCGCGAAACCGGCCCGCACCGCGTCGACGTCGAGCGCTTCGTTCGCCTGCGGCCCGAACACGTGCGGGAAGTGGCGCGGCTGCAGCTTGCCGAGCATGACGTTGGCATCGGTGACGCACAGCGGCCCGCCGCGCCGGTAGCTGGCCGGGCCGGGATTGGCGCCGGCGCTGTCCGGCCCCACGCGGTAGCGGCTGCCGTCGAAATGCAGGATCGAGCCGCCGCCCGCCGCCACCGTATGGATGCTCATCATCGGCGCGCGCATGCGCACGCCCGCGACCTGGGTCTCGAACACGCGCTCGAATTCGCCGGCGTAGTGCGAGACGTCGGTCGAGGTGCCGCCCATGTCGAAGCCGATCACGCGCTCGAAGCCGGCCAGGCGGCTGGCGCGCACCATGCCGACGATGCCGCCGGCCGGGCCGGACAGGATGCTGTCCTTGCCCTGGAAGGCGCGCGCATCGGTCAGGCCGCCGTTCGACTGCATGAACTGCAGATTCACGCCGGGCAGCTCGCCCGCCACCTGGTCGACGTAGCGGCGCAGGATCGGCGACAGGTAGGCGTCGACCACGGTGGTGTCGCCGCGCGCCACCAGCTTCATCAGCGGGCTGACCGCATGCGATACCGACACTTGCGTGAAGCCGATCTCGCGCGCGATGCGTGCCACCGCCGCTTCGTGGCCGCTGTAGCGGTAGCCGTGCATGAAGACGATGGCCAGCGCGCGCAGGCCGTCGTCGTAGGCCTGCTGCAGGGCGCGCCGGGCCGCTTCCTGGTCGAGCGCCTGCACGACCTCGCCGTGGGCGCCCATGCGCTCGTCGATCTCGATGACGCGCGCATACAGCAGCTCGGGCAGCACGATGTGGCGGTCGAACAGGCGCGGCCGGTTCTGGTAGGCGATGCGCAGCGCGTCGCGGAACCCGCGCGTGATCGCCAGCGCGGTGGGCTCGCCCTTGCGTTCGAGCAGCGCGTTGGTGGCGACCGTGGTGCCCATCTTGACGGCCTCCACCCGGCCGCCGGGGATGGCGTCGCCGGGCTGCAGCCCGAGCAGGTGGCGGATGCCGGCCACGGCGGCGTCGCGGTACTGTTCCGGATTCTCGGACAGCAGCTTGTGGGTCACCAGGCCGCCGTCGGGGCGGCGGGCAACGATGTCGGTAAAGGTGCCGCCGCGGTCGATCCAGAACTGCCAGTCCATGCCTGTCTCTGCCATCCATGTCTCCATTCGGTCGCTGCGCCTATTGTAGTCGCGTGCAGCACGCCGGACGGATTTTAGCGAAAATGCATGTCTACCCTCTTCATCGGACTTTGCATGGACACCCAGCTCTACAGCGTCGCCCAGATCCGCGCCATCGAACAGGCAGCCCAGGCCGGCCTCCCGCCGGGCACGCTGATGCGGCGCGCCGGCGCCGCATCAGCGGCCCGAGCACTGGACTTGTTGAAAGGCCGGCCCGTGGCCGACCTGTCATTACCAGTGATGGTGCTGGCTGGTCCCGGCAACAACGGTGGCGATGCGCTGGAAGCCGCGGTCCATCTGAGCGAAGCCGGTTGGACGGTCGAGGTCGTGCACCTGGCCGGCAGCACGCCCTCGCCGGAAACCCAGGCGGCGCTGGAACGCGCGCGCGGCGCCGGCCTGCGCTTCATCGATGCCGTCGCGGCCGATGCGCAGTACGCGCTGGTGGTGGATGGCCTGTTCGGCATCGGCCTGACCCGCCCGCTGACCGGCCAGGCGCGCCAGCTGGCCGAACAGGTGAATATCATGCGCGGCCCGGTGCTGGCGCTGGACGTGCCGAGCGGCCTGGATGCGGATACCGGCGCCATCGTCGGCCCGGGCGGGGTGGCGGTCGCCGCGACCCACACCATCACCTTCCTCGGCGACAAACCGGGGCTGCATACGGGCGACGGCTGCGACTACGCGGGCCGGGTGAGCGTCGACCTGCTCGACGTCGCGGTGCGGGAGGCGGCGCAGGTCCGGTGCAATACGCCGGCGCTGTTCGGCGCCTGCCTGGCGCCGCGGCGGCGCAATTCGCACAAGGGCAGCTTCGGCGACGTGGCGGTGCTGGGCGGCGCGCCGGGCATGCTGGGCGCAGGCCTGCTGGCGGCGCGCGGCGCGCTGTTCGCCGGTGCCGGCCGGGTGTTCCTGGTGGCCCTCGATGCGGCGCTGGGCGTCGATCCGCTGCAGCCGGAAATCATGCTGCGCGACGCGGCGGGATTCGCGTTCGAGCGGCGCACGGTGGTTGCCGGGCCCGGCCTGGGCGATTCGAGCCAAGCCATGCGCCTGCTCGGCAAGGTGATCGACGGCAGCGGGCCGCTGCTGCTCGATGCCGACGGCCTGAACCTGGTGGCGGCCAGCCCCGACCTACAGGCGCGCCTGGCCCATCACGACGGGCCCGTGGTGCTGACGCCGCACCCGCTGGAAGCGGCGCGCCTGCTCGGCGTGACCGCCGCCATCGTGCAGGCCGACCGCCTCGAAAACGCGCGTGAACTGGCGCAGCGCCTGAATGCGGTGGTGGTGCTGAAAGGCGCCGGCAGCGTGATCGCGCGCCAGGACGGCGAGGTCGCGATCAACCCCACCGGGAATCCCGGGCTGGCGACCGGCGGCAGCGGCGACGTGCTGGCCGGCGTGTGCGGCGCCCTGCTGGGGCAAGGCTGGCCGGCGTGGGAAGCGGCGCTGGGTGCGGTGTGGCTGCACGGGGCCGCGGCGGACCGGCTGGTGGCGGATGGCGCCGGGCCGATCGGCCTGACGGCGGGCGAGCTGCCGCGCGCGATCCGGGCCGAACGCAATAGGCTGGTAGCGGCTACGCCAGCGGCAGGGGGACGGACAGGTGAGACAGAATGACGCCCTGGTCCCTGTCGTGGCAGCCGTGACGCCACGCGGCGTTTTCGAAACGAACGTAATATTCTCGCGATCCGGTGACGCGCACGAAGGTGGCCAGCTGCGTCAACAAACCTTCCAGCGTGAACCCCGGCACATCGAGGGCTTCGGGAAAGAAGGTCAGCTCGCAAAACACCTGGTCATGGGCTGGCCAGTAAAGAAAGGCCTGCAAGTCACGCAACAGACCGGGTCCATGCCACAGGGTTCGCAACGCCCCCTCCTGCCGGCTCAGCGATGCGCCGAGACAGGCATCGGCTACGTCTTCACCCTCGGCATCCGTCGCCTCCGTCAGCGTCCAGAACGCCGAGAGGGTGTCCAGCAGCGACTTCGCCCCATGCGTGGAGATGCACTGCGAGAAGTTGATGTCCCGGCATGACCCATCGTCCACGAGCAGGCTGTTCATCACATAGGCGCGATCCATGCTCAGGTTTGCAAACGCCCCGCCGCAATGGTCAGTGTACGCCCGCAGCGCGCCGCCATCGCCGGATCGTGCGTCACCAGCACCAGCGTCGACCCGCGCTCGCGGTTCAGTTCGAACATCAGCTGGATGACCGCTTCGCCGGTGGCCGCGTCCAGGCTGCCGGTCGGTTCGTCGGCGAACAGCAGCGGCGGCTCGGTGACGAAGGCGCGCGCCAGCGCGACGCGCTGCTGTTCGCCGCCGGACAGGTATTTCGGATAGTGGCGCAGGCGGCTGCCGAGGCCGACGCGGCCGAGCATGGCTTCGGCCTTGCCGCGGGCGTCGGCGTCGCCGCGCAGTTCCAGCGGCAGCATCACGTTTTCGACGGCGTTCAGGTGCGCCAGCAGCTGGAACGACTGGAACACGAAGCCGAGCTTGGCCTTGCGGAAGGCCGCGCGGCCGTCTTCGTCGAGGGCGAAGATATCGGTGCCGTCGAGCAGCACCTTCCCGCTCGATGGCGTGTCGAGGCCGGCCAGCAGGCCGAGCAGCGTGGATTTGCCGGACCCCGAGGCGCCCACCAGGGCAAGCGTCTCTGCCGCGCCCACGGTAAAATCGACGTCGTGCAGGATGGTGAGTTCGCCGCTGGCGTCGGCCACCCGCTTCGACAAGCCGATCACCTCGATCGCAGGCCGTCCTCTTTCCTTATCCAATGTTACGCTGTCACCTTTTGTAGCCTCGGGAATATCACGCATGCTTGCTCGTCTCAAAAAATATACCGTAGGTGCCCTCGCGGCCTTCGCGCTGGCGGCGTCGGGGAGTGCCTATTCTGCACCAAAAACCGTACTGGTGGTGGGCGACAGCCTGTCGGCCGAATATGGCCTGGCACGCGGCAGCGGCTGGGTCGCGCTGCTGGAACAGCGCCTGAAGGCGCAGAAGATCGATGCGCGCATCGTCAACGCCAGCATCAGCGGCGACACCACCAGCGGCGGCCGTACGCGCCTGCCGGCCCTGCTGCAGCAGCACAAGCCGAACCTGGTGGTGCTGGAACTGGGCGCCAACGACGGCCTGCGCGGTTTGCCGGTGAACGCCGCGGAAGACAACCTGCGTACCATGATTTCGCTGGCGCAGAAGAACCGTGCCAAGGTCCTGCTGGTCGGCATGCGCATGCCGCCGAACTATGGCCGCGCCTACACCGAACGCTTTTCCGGCATGTACAAGGAACTGGCCGGCGAGCTGAAGGTGCCGCTGGTGCCTTTCATGCTCGAAGGCGTGGCCCAGGAACCGGCCAACTTCCAGGCCGACCGCCTGCATCCGCTGGCGACCGCGCATCCGACCATCCTCAACAATATCTGGCCGCAATTCGCGCCGCTGATCAAAGAATAAGAACTCGATGAAATACCCTGCAGTCCTGAACTTCGACACCATCCTGCCTTTGCTCGACGACTTCGACACCATCATCGATGCGCGCAGCGAATCCGAGTTCGCGCTCGATCACATTCCGGGCGCGATCAATTGCCCGGTGCTGAACGACGCCGAGCGCATCCTGGTCGGCACGACCTACAAGCAGGTCGGCTCGTTCGAAGCCAAGCGCCTGGGCGCGCCGCTGGTGGCGAAAAACATCGCGCACGCGGTCGAGACCATGTTCGCCGACAAGCCGCGCGACTGGAAGCCGCTGGTCTACTGCTGGCGCGGCGGCAACCGCAGCGGTTCGATGGCGCTGATCTTCGCCAAGATCGGCTGGCCGGTAGTGCAGCTGGAGGGCGGATACAAGGCCTTCCGCGGCCACGTCAACGCGGCGCTGGAACAGCCCTGCAAGCTCGACTTCCGCGTGATCTGCGGCACCACCGGCAGCGGCAAGAGCCGCCTGCTGCAGGTGCTCGATTCGATCGGCGCCCAAGTGCTCGATCTCGAGCAGCTGGCGGCGCACCGCGGCTCGGTGCTGGGCCACCTGCCGAACGAACCGCAGCCGAGCCAGAAAGCCTTCGAGACCCGCATCTGGGAACTGCTGCGGCGCTTCGATCCGGCGCGCCCGGTATTCGTCGAATCGGAAAGCAAGAAGGTCGGCAACCTGCGCGTGCCCGACGCCGTGATGGCGCGCATGCGCGCTTCGCCCTGCATCGCGCTGCAGCTGTCGCGCCCGAACCGGGTGCGCCTGCTGATGGAAGACTACGAGCACTTCGCCGCCGACCCGGCCGCGCTGAACACCCAGCTCGACCACCTGGTCCAACTGCACGGCCACGCCAAGATCAAAGCGTGGCACGGGCTGGCCAACGGCGGCCGCATGCCGGAACTGGTCGACCAGCTGCTGGTCGAGCACTACGACCCGGCTTACCTGCGTTCGATCGACCGCAATTTTGCCCAGTATGCGGGGGCCGAGGCCTTGGAACTGGCAGACATCGGCCCGGACGATTTCCTCGCGGCCGCGCGCCACCTGCATCCAGCTTGAGCTTTCCGCGCACGGGTGCGCCCGCGCCCGGGCGCGGCACCTTCGAATAAGGCGGCCGCATCCGCCATGAAAAAAGCCCGGGCCGCTTGCGCGGACCGGGCTTTTTGCCGTAGACGTGATGCTGACTACGTGGTGCTTACTGATCCTGCTTCACACCCAGGTCGGCCGATTTGACGTTGATCTTGGCCTTGGCCTTGTGCTTCAGCGCCTCCACGAAACCGTAGGTCTCGCCGCCGCCGACCGCATTCGCGATCTGCTCGGCTTCCTGCTGGCGGCGCGCGGTGTCCGGCTGGGCCGGCTGCGACACCTTGGCGATGCGGTACACGCCATAGCCCTGGCCCGGCAACTCGACGCCGACGTAGGCTGGCAGCTTGCTGGTGTCGGCCTTGAGAACGGCCAGCGCGGCGGTCTGGTTGATGGTCGGTTCCTTGGTGCGCGACACGACCTTGACGTCGCCGAAGCCGCTGGCGTCGCCCGAGGCCTTGGCCGCGGCCAGCTTGGCTTCGCCGGCCTGGCGTGCCAGGCGGGTGGCTTCTTCCTGGGTCACGCGCTGGCGGATGATGCCTTCGACTTCCGCGAACGGACGCTTGGACGCCGGCTTGGAAGCCACCACGCGGCCCGCCACCAGGGTGCTCGGCGCCACTTCGACCGCTTCGGTGTTGCGCTTGTTGGTCAGCGCGTCGCTCGAGAAGATCGCCTTCAGGAACTTGTCGTTGTTGACCGGCGAGGTGCCCAGTGCCGGATTCGGCGTGCGGGTCAGGCCGTCCACGGTCTGGATGGTCAGGCCCAGCTTGTCGGCCACCGGCTTCAGGCTGTCGGCCTGCTCATACACGGTGTTCGAGAAGGTCTCGGCCAGTTCCGAATACTTCGACGACATTTTGGTCTTCTTCAGCTCGGCCGCGATTTCCGGCTTGGCATCTTCCAGGCTCTTCTGCGTGGCCGGGGTCAGCTTGGTCAGCTTGATGATGTGGTAGCCGAAATCCGAACGCACCAGGCCGCTGATTTCACCGTCCTTCAGGCTGTAGATCGTGTCTTCGACCTGCTTGGCCGGGAACACGCCGCGCTCGATGTTGCCGAGGTCGCCGCCCAGCTCGGCCGAGCCCGGGTCCTGCGACTGCGCCTTGGCGATCTTCGCGAAGTCGGCCGGGTTCTTGCGCACTTCATCCAGGATGGCTTGCGCCTTGGCCTTGGCGGCGGCATCGTCGGCCGGCTTGGCGCCCGCCGGTGCGTTGATCAGGATGTGGCTGGCGCTGCGCTTTTCAGCGGTCGTGAAGCGGGCCTTGTTCTTGTTGTAGGCGTCGGCGATCTCGGCGTCCGAGACGGTCACCGATTTCTCGACGGCGTCGGCGTTGAACACGACGTATTCGGCCTTGACGGTTTCCGGCACCTGGAACAGGGTGGCGTTCTTGTCGTAGAAGGCTTTCAGCATGTCGTCGGTGACTTTCACCTGGCCGACGAAGTTCGCGACCGGGAACAGCTGCTCCTGGACTTCGCGTTCCTGGTCGTTGATGTCCGACAGGCGGTTCGACACGGTGCGCGGGGCGAAGGCGGTCTGCTGGATCGATCCGACCAGCTGCTGCACGGCCATGTCGTGGCGCATGCGCGCGTTGAACTGCTGCTCGTTCATGCCCTGGGCGGCGATCGCGGCGTAGTAGCCTTCCTTGTCGAAGCTGCCGTCCGGCTTGCGGAACTGCTGGATGTCGGAGATGGCCTTGACCAGCACGGCGTCGCTGACGGTGAGGTTGCTGCGCGCGACTTCGGCGTTGATGGCGCGTTCGGCCACCAGGTTATCGAGGATCGCCTGTTTCGCTTCCGGCGTGTCGAACAGTTTCTGGTCGAACTGGGCGCCCATCATCTGGCGCGCCTGGTCGATCTGGCGGCGCTGCGCGTTTTCCCACTCCTGCTGGGTGATCTTTTTCCCGTCCACGGTCGCCACACCATCGCTGCTGCCGCCGCGATCCTGGTAACTGCTGACGCCGACCAGGACGAAGGACGGCAGGATCAGCAGCAGCAGCAGGATCTGCATGACACGCTGGTGAGTACGGATAAATTCAAACATGGTCAGCCAATCAAGGTTGAAGATGCATTCACAAAAAAACCAAAAAAAAAGGCGAACCTCGGGTTCGCCTTTTTTTCAGCCGCGTCGCCCGGAGGGGACACTTCTCTTACATTCTGGCGGAGCGGACGGGGCTCGAACCCGCGACCCCCGGCGTGACAGGCCGGTATTCTAACCAACTGAACTACCGCTCCAAATTCGTGTATTTCGCAAACCGCTTCATCCGGCCAGACATTGGCACTGGGATGGGTGGCGGAGCGGACGGGGCTCGAACCCGCGACCCCCGGCGTGACAGGCCGGTATTCTAACCAACTGAACTACCGCTCCACGAAATACTGGCACTACCAACCTCTGCGTGTCAGCGCAGAAGAGGCATTAGTTTACTGCATCTTTCAGTGCTTTACCAGCCTTAAATTTCGGGACCTTGGCTGCCTTGATCTTGATGGCTTCCTTGGTACGCGGGTCGCGGCCGGTGCGGGCAGCGCGTTCGCCGACCGTGAAGGTGCCGAAGCCGACCAGGGTCACGCTGTCGTTGTTCTTCAGGGTGTTGGTCACCGCTTCGATCATCGCATCGAGGGCACGCGCCGCAGAAGCTTTGGTCAGGTCCGCGGACTTCGCGATTTCTTCGATCAATTCAGTTTTGTTCACTCTTTTCCCTCATTTACGTTCCCGGCTTGCCAGGCGACGAGCGCCGGCAAAACCGCAAGCGCGTATTAGACAAGGGCGTGATGCTTCATGTCAAGCAAGTATGGTACCGTGGGGCAACAAATTAGAAGAACCATTCGACTGCGGCAGGCACAGGCAAGAAAAAAGCGCCCGCGAGGGGCGCTTTTCAGAGTGAAACAGGCAGGATCAGTGCTTGACCACGCCGCCCTGCCCTTCGGCAGCCGCGGCCACCGGGGCAGCCACGGCCGGGACGTCGACCAGGGCTTCCGGCTGGCGTTCCAGGGCGACTTCGAGGACCTTTTCGATCCAGCGCACCGGCACGATCTCGAGCTTGTTCTTGACGTTGTCCGGGATGTCGGCCAGGTCCTTCACGTTCTGCTCGGGGATCAGCACGGTCTTGATGCCACCGCGCTGCGCCGCCAGCAGTTTTTCCTTCAAGCCGCCGATCGGCAGGACTTCACCGCGCAGCGTGATCTCGCCGGTCATGGCGACATCGGCACGGACCGGGATACCGGTGAACACCGACACCAGCGCGGTCGTCATCGCGATACCGGCGGACGGACCGTCCTTCGGCGTCGCGCCTTCCGGCACGTGGATGTGGATGTCGGTCTTCTCGAACACCTCGTTCTTGATGCCCAGGCGGTTCGCACGCGAGCGCACCACGGTACGCGCAGCTTCGATCGATTCCTTCATCACGTCGCCCAGCGTACCGGTACGGATCACTGCGCCCTTGCCCGGCACCTGCACGGCTTCGATCGTCAGCAGGTCGCCGCCGACTTCGGTCCATGCCAGGCCGACCACCTGGCCGATCTGGTTTTCCTTCTCGGCCACGCCGAAATCGTAGCGGCGCACGCCCAGGTATTTGTCCAGGGTCTTGGCGTTGACGATGACGCGCTTGTTGTCCTTCTTCAGCAGCAGCATCTTGACGACCTTGCGGCAGATCTTCGAGATTTCGCGCTCGAGCGAACGCACGCCCGCTTCACGGGTGTAGTAGCGGATGATGTCGCGGATCGCTGCTTCTTCGACCTTGATCTCTTCTTCCTTCAGGCCGTTCGCCTTGATCTGCTTCGGCAGCAGGTAGCGCTGAGCGATCGAGGTCTTCTCGTCTTCGGTGTAACCCGACAGGCGGATGACTTCCATCCGGTCCAGCAGCGCCGGCGGGATGTTGAAGGAGTTCGAGGTCGCCACGAACATCACGTCCGACAGGTCGAAGTCGACTTCGACGTAGTGGTCGCTGAAGGTATGGTTCTGCGCCGGGTCGAGCACTTCCAGCAGTGCCGACGACGGGTCGCCACGGAAGTCCGCACCCATCTTATCGATCTCGTCGAGCAGGAACAGCGGGTTGCGCACGCCGACTTTCGACAGCGATTGCAGCACCTTGCCCGGCATCGAGCCGATGTAGGTACGACGGTGGCCGCGGATCTCGGCTTCGTCGCGCACGCCGCCGAGCGCCATGCGCACGTACTTGCGGCCGGTCGCGCGGGCGATCGATTCGCCCAGCGACGTCTTGCCCACGCCCGGAGGACCGACGAAGCACAGGATCGGCGCCTTCAGTTTTTCGACGCGCTGCTGCACCGCGAGGTACTCGAGGATGCGTTCCTTGATCTTGTCCAGGCCGTAGTGGTCGGATTCGAGCACTTCGGCGGCCTTTTCCAGATCGATCGTGACCTTGGACTTTTTCTTCCAAGGCAGGCCGACCAGGGTGTCGATGTAGTTGCGCACGACCGTGGCTTCGGCCGACATCGGCGACATCATCTTCAGCTTCTTGATCTCGCCCATGGCCTTCTCGAGGGCTTCCTTCGGCATCTTCGCCGCGATCACCTTCTTCTCGAGCTCTTCGATGTCGGCACCGTCTTCGCCTTCACCCAGCTCTTTCTGGATCGCCTTGACCTGCTCGTTCAGGTAGTACTCGCGCTGCGATTTCTCCATCTGGCGCTTGACGCGGCCGCGGATGCGCTTTTCCACCTGCAGGATGTCGAGTTCGCCTTCCAGCTGGCCGAGCAGGTGCTCGAGGCGCTTGGCGACGTTGAAGATCTCGAGGATCACCTGCTTCTGCTCGAGCTTGAGCGGCAGGTGGGCAGCAACGGTGTCGGCCAGGCGGCCGGCGTCGTCGATACCGGCCAGCGATGCCAGGATCTCGGGAGGAATCTTCTTGTTCAGTTTGACGTACTGGTCGAACTGCTGGACGATCGCACGGCGCATCGCTTCGACTTCCGAGTCGTCGCCGATTTCCGAATTGATCGGGGTCAGGTCAGCCACGAAATGGCTCGGACCGTCGCTGATGTGATTGATACGGGCACGCTGGGCGCCTTCGACCAGCACCTTCACGGTACCGTCGGGCAGCTTCAGCATTTGCAGGATATTGGCCACGCAGCCGATCTCGTAGATGTCTGCGGCCGAAGGTTCGTCCTTGGCAGCTGCTTTTTGCGCAGCGAGCATGATGCTCTTGCCCTGCTCCATCGCAGCTTCCAGCGCTTTGATGGATTTCGGGCGGCCGACGAACAGAGGTATCACCATATGAGGGAACACCACCACATCGCGCAAGGGCAAGAGGGGCAGCGTCGTTTGCTCGGTAAATTTAGTAGTCGTCATGGCATACCTTATAGAAAGCGTGAAGAGGATGTTGGGCGCCCACCCTCGATTCACAAGACCGGCCAAAAAAATTTTTCCTGATGAAAAATTTGTTAACTTGGGTTTGACTATAGCCGATTCGACAAAAGCGTGCTTTTTGAATGAAAAAGCCACTCTGCAACGAAAGTCGCGAGTGGCTTTTTACTGCGTTCCCCGCTGGTGTCGAGATTGATTGTACCGACTCGACCGCAGGTTTCAAGCGTGTTTTAGGCTTTTACAGCAGGAAATATTAATTTTCCCCAGAAACTTTTGGCGTCTCGCTATAGATCAGCAAAGGTTTCGCGCCATTCGTGATCGTATTTTCATCGATCACGACTTTCACCACGTTTTGCTGGCTCGGCAGTTCGTACATCACGTCCAGCAGCGCGTGTTCCAGGATCGAACGCAGGCCGCGCGCACCGGTCTTGCGTGCCAGTGCCTTCTTGGCAATCGCATGCAGGCCCGCCGGGCGAATTTCAAGTTCCGCGCCTTCCATCTCGAGCAGCTTGGAATACTGCTTGATCAGGGCGTTCTTCGGCTCGATCAGGATCTGGATCAGCGCTTCTTCGGTGAGTTCGCTCAACGCGGCGACCACCGGCAGGCGGCCGACCAGTTCGGGGATCAGGCCGAACTTGATCAGGTCTTCCGGCTCGGCTTCCAGCAGCACGTCGCTGTTGGAGCGCTCGCTCGGGCTCTTGACGCTGGCCGCGAAGCCGATGCCGCTCTTTTCCGAACGGTTCTGGATCACTTTCGCCAGGCCGTCGAAGGCGCCGCCGCAGATGAACATGATGTTGGTCGTATCGATCTGCACGAAGTCCTGGTTCGGGTGCTTGCGCCCGCCCTGCGGCGGTACCGAGGCCATGGTGCCTTCGATCAGCTTCAACAATGCCTGCTGCACGCCTTCGCCGGACACGTCGCGCGTGATCGACGGATTGTCGGACTTGCGCGAAATCTTGTCGATCTCGTCGATATAGACGATGCCGCGCTGCGCCTTCTCGACTTCGTAGTTGCAGCTCTGCAGCAGTTTCTGGATGATGTTCTCGACGTCCTCGCCGACATAGCCGGCTTCCGTCAGCGTGGTCGCGTCGGCGATCACGAACGGGACGTTGAGCATGCGCGCCAGGGTCTGGGCCAGCAGCGTCTTGCCGGAGCCGGTAGGACCGACCAGCAGGATGTTGCTCTTGGCCAGCTCGACCTCGTCCTTCTTGCCGAGGTGCTTGAGGCGCTTGTAGTGATTGTATACAGCGACCGACAGAATGCGCTTGGCCGTCTGCTGGCCGATCACGTATTGATCCAGCAGCTCGCTGATCTCGTGCGGCGTCGGCAAGTCGGACTTGGCGCCCGCCACCGTTTCGACGTTCGAGGTCTCATCGCGGATGATGTCGTTGCACAGGTCGATGCATTCGTCGCAGATGAAGACCGAAGGTCCCGCGATCAGCTTCTTGACCTCGTGCTGGCTCTTGCCGCAGAACGAGCAGTACAGGAGTTTTTCGCCGCTTGAGGATTTTTTGTCAGACATGGGGCAGGTTTCTGTTGAATTGCAATGAATATAACGCTAATACAGGGGCGCAACAAGTGCACACATCTCCATGCTACTCGATTTGAAAATAAAACGCCCGAACCGCTGTCGCGACCGGGCGTTTTGAGCAACAATCGGGCGTTACTATTTACCTTGATTATGCACGGCTGGTCAGCACCCGGTCGATCAGTCCGTATTCGACGGATTCCTCGGCGGACATGAAGCGGTCGCGGTCGGTATCCTTGTGGATCTGTTCTATCGTCTGGCCGGTGTTGTCGGCCATGATGCGCGCCAGGCGCTCGCGCAGGTACAGAATTTCCTTGGCCTGGATCTCGATGTCCGAGGCCATGCCCTGCGAACCGCCGGACGGCTGGTGGATCATGACGCGCGAATTCGGCAGCGAGAAACGCTTGCCCTTGGCGCCGGCAGCCAGAAGGAAGGCGCCCATCGACGCGGCCAGGCCGGTGCACAGGGTCGACACGTCCGGCTTGATGAAGTTCATGGTGTCGAAGATCGCCAGGCCGGCCGAGACCGAGCCACCCGGCGAGTTGATGTACAGCGAAATATCCTTGTCCGGATTTTCGCTTTCCAGGAACAGCAGCTGGGCCACGATCAGGTTGGCCATCTGGTCGTTGACAGGACCGACCAGGAAAATCACGCGCTCTTTCAGCAGGCGCGAGTAGATATCGTAGGCGCGCTCGCCACGACCGCTCTGCTCGATCACCATCGGCACGAGGCCGAGGGCTTGGGTATCCAATGCGGGATTATGATTCATACCTGTCACTATCCTTGTATAAAGTTACGGGACGCCGCCGCCGGTGCGGCGCTAAGCGCGGCACCGGCGGCGGCTCCATGCAGCCGAGCGTCAGGGAACTTGCGTCAAGCGATTACGCTTGGGCGTTGCTTCCCATCAGTTCGTCAAAGGCGATGTCTTTCGCAGTCACCTTTGCCTTGCCAAGTACATAGTTAACGACGTTTTCTTCCAATACAAGAGCTTCGACTTCGCTCAGGCGGCGACGATCGCTATAGTAGTACTTCAGGACTTCTTTCGGGTCTTCGTAGCTTTGCGCGAAGTCTTCGATCTGGGCTTTCACCTGGTCCTGGGTGGCTTGCAGGTTGTTGTCGCCCACCAGCTGCGACAGGATCAGGCCCAGGCGCACGCGGCGCTCGGCCTTGGTCGCGAACAGGTCGGCCGGGAACGGCAGGCTCTTGACGTCCATGCCGCGGCCAGCCATGTCCTGGCGGGTCTGCTCGGCCAGGCGCTCGGAATCCTGTGCAACCATCACTTGCGGCACGTCCATTTCGGTGTGCTTGACCAGCGCATCCATCACGGCTTCCTTGTTGCGCGCCTTGATGCGGGCGTTGACTTCACGCTCCAGGTTGACCTTGATGTCTTCGCGCATTTTTTCGACGCTGCCGTCTTCGATGCCCAGCGACTTGGCGAACTCTTCGTCGATCGCCGGCAGGTGCGCCCATTCCAGGTTCTTCAGGGTGATGGTGAACTCGGCAGTCTTGCCGGCCACGTCCTTGCCGTGGTAGTCCTCGGGGAAAGCCAGCGGGAAGGTCTTGCTTTCGCCGACTTTCAGGCCGACGGTCGCGGCTTCGAATTCCGGCAGCATGCGGCCTTCGCCCAGCACGAAGGCGTAGTCGTCAGCTTTACCACCCGGGAACTCGACGCCGTCGATGACGCCGGTGAAGTCCACGGTCACGCGGTCGCCGTTGGCAGCGACGGCTTCGCCGCCGTCGCCGTGTTCGCCGGCTTCGCCCTTGGTGTGGAAGTGCACGCGCTGCTTGCGCAGGATGTCGATGGTCTTGTCGATCTCGGCGTCGCTGACGTCGGCCTTGACGGTTTCGACTTCGATGCCGGCCAGGTCAGGCAGGGAGACTTCCGGATAGACTTCGAAGGTCGCGTCGAAGGCCAGCATGCCTTCCGGTGCATCTTGCTTCGGTTCGATTTTCGGCATGCCGGCGACGCGCAGCTGGGCTTCGGTCGCTGCCTGGTTGAAGGCCGCGCCGACGCGGTCGTTCAGCACGTCGGACTCGATCTGGTAGCCGTACTGGGCAGCGACCATCTTGAGCGGCACTTTGCCCGGACGGAAGCCCGGTGCGCGTGCGGTCTTGGCCTGCTGCTTGAGGCGCTTTTCAACTTCCGTACGAACGTCGCTCAGCGGAAAAGAGAGAGTCAAGCGACGCTCGAGTTTACCCAGGTTTTCGACTGCAGTTGCCATTGTAAAAATCGTCCAAAAAAATAATTATTCGTGGTGCGAGGAGGGGGACTCGAACCCCCACACCATTGCTGGCGTCAGGACCTAAACCTGGTGCGTCTACCAATTTCGCCATCCTCGCGCAGGATTGCATCTTGCCACAAAAACAAAGGGCGCCCGATCGAACACCCGGCCGCCCTGCATTCCATTTGTTTAGGGGCTACAACTTCAACCCGATATTTTACTGGATTTTCTGACAGCATTGGATGATTTTTAAATCGTACCGTGCTAGTCATTGACCCCGTTTTTATAGCGGAGATTTTTCTACGTTATATCAATTACTTAGGTTAGCAATGTATAGGTAGGGTGGGCTCCCCGAGCCCACGCGAACGCCGTCGTTACGCGAACGCTCGCGTGGGCACGGGATGTCCACCCTACGAATTAACCGGCTTTTTTACCCTGAACCAGGCCGCGTACAGGGCCGGCAGGAACAGCAGCGTCAATGCCGTGGCGACCAGCAAGCCACCCATGATCGCCACCGCCATCGGCCCCCAGAACACGGAACGCGACAATGGAATCATGGCCAATGCCGCTGCGGCCGCCGTCAGCAGGATCGGCCGGCAGCGCCGCACCGCCGCTTCGACGATCGCATCCCAGGCCGGCACCCCGGCGCCGATATCGGTTTCGATCTGGTCGACCAGGATCACCGAGTTGCGGATGATCATGCCGAACAGCGCGATCACGCCCAGGTTGGCGACGAAGCCGAACGGCCGGCCCAGCGCCAGCAGGGCCATCGCCGCCCCGGCCACCCCCAGCGGCCCGGTCAGGAACACCAGCAGCGCGCGCGAGAAGCTGTGCAGCTGCAGCATCAACAGGGTGAACACCAGGAACAGCACCAGCGGTACGTTGGCCGAGATCGAGGCTTCCGCTTCGGCACTGTCGGCAGCGGCGCCTTCCTGCTGGATGCGGTAGCCGGCCGGCAGCATCTTGCGCAGCCCGGCCAGGCGCTCGTCGACCTGGGTCGAGACCGTCGGGCCCTGGATGCCCTCCACCACGTCGGCCTGGACCATGATCGCCCACTCGCGCCACTCGCGCCACACGACGCCCGGCTCCCACACGAACTCGATGCGCGCCAGCTGCGACAGCGGCACCGGCTTGCCGGCCGCGGTGGCGACGTTGGTATTGGCCAGTACCGACATGGTCGAGCGCTCTTCCAGCGGCTGGCGCACCACGATGTCGATCAGGCGGTTGCTTTCTCGGAACTGGCCGATCGTCGTGCCCGACAGCACGGTGGCGACGGTGCGCCGCACCGCCTGCGAGGTCACGCCGAGCGCGCGCAGCTTGTCCTGGTCGAGATCGAGACGCAGCACCTTGACCGACTCGTTCCAGTTGTCGTTGACGCCGACCGTGTTCTGGTTGGTGCGCATCACGTCCTTGACCTGGTCGGCCACGCGCCGCACCACCGCGATGTCCGGGCCGGTGACGCGGAACTGCACCGGATACGGCACCGGCGGCCCGTTCGGCAGCAGTTTCACGCGCCCGCGCACTTCCGGGAAATCGTCCTTGAACACCTGGCGGATCTTGCGCAGCAGCGTTTCGCGCCCCGCCAGGGTCTTGGGCAGCACCACGAACTGGGAGACGTTCCAAGCCGGGAAGATCTGGTCCAGCGGCAGGTAGAAGCGCGGGCTGCCGGTGCCGATATAGCTGGTCACGCTTTCCAGCTCCGGCTGGCGGCGCACGAAGGCTTCGAATTTTTTGGCCAGCGCTTCGTTGACGGCGAAGCTGGTGCCTTCCGGCGTCCACATCTCGACCATCAGCTCGGGGCGGCTGGAATCCGGGAAGAACTGCTTTTCGATGAACTTGAAGCCGAACACGCCGAGCCCGAACACCGCCAGCGACAGCACGATCGTCGTCATGCGCCACTCCACGCACCAGTTGACCAGGCGCCGGAAGCGCTGGTACGCCGGCGAATCGAACACGTCATGGTGCGCGCTCTCACCCGGCGCATGCGGCTGCTTATTTGGCTCAACCCGTAACAGCACGAAGCCGATGTAGGGCGTGAAAGTCACCGCCACGACCCACGACACGATCAGCGCGATCGCGTTCACCGAGAACATCGAGAAGGTGTATTCGCCGGCGGTGGACTTGGCCAGGCCGATCGGCAGGAAGCCGGCCGCCGTGATCAGGGTACCGGTCAGCATCGGGAAGGCGGTCGAGGTGTAGGCAAAGGTCGCCGCCTCGAAGCGCGACATGCCCTCCTCCATCTTACGCACCATCATCTCGACGGCGATGATGGCGTCATCCACCAGCAGGCCCAGCGCGATGATCAGTGCCCCCAGCGACACCTTGTGCAGCGAGATATCGAGCACGCGCATGAACATGAAGGTGATCGCCAGCACCAGCGGGATGGTCAGCGCCACTACCAGGCCGGGACGCACGTCCAGGCGCAGCTTCGGCTTCGAATGCAAACCCAGGGCCACGAACGACACCAGCAGCACGATCACCACCGCCTCCACCAGCGTGTGCATGAATTCGCTCACCGAGGCCGTTACCGCGGCCGGCTGGTTCGACACCCGCTCCAGCTCGATCCCGACCGGCAGCTGGGCACGGATGCGCGCCACCGTCTGTTCCAGTCCCTCGCCCAGCTGGATGATATTGCCGCCCTTTTCCATCGACACGCCCAGGCCGATCACTTCCTTGCCGTTGAAGCGCATCTTGTCGCGAGGCGGGTCCTGGTAGGCGCGCTCGACGTGGGCGAAGTCGCCCAGGCGGATGGTAGTGCCGTTAGCGCGCAGGCTCAGGTCTTCCAGGTCTTTCGGAGTCCTGAGGCCGCCGCTGACGCGCACCTGCAGGTTCTCGCCCGGCGTGACCAGCACGCCCGAGGCCTCGATGCCGTTCTGGGTCGCGATCTGGTTGACGATGGTGTCCATCGGCACGCCGAGCTGGGCGAACTTCTGCTGCGAGAACAGGATGTTCAGCTTTTCTTCCTGCACCCCGAACTGCTCGACCTTGGCCACCAGCGGCACGGCCAGCAACTGCTGGCGCACGAAGTCGGCATAGTCGCGCATCTCGGCATAGGTGAACCCATCGCCGGACAGCGCGAAGATCGAGCCGTAGGTGTCGCCGAATTCGTCGTTGAAAAAGGGGCCGACCACGCCGGCCGGCAGCGTCGCCGCGATGTCGCCGACCTTCTTGCGTACCTGGTACCAGGTCGGCGGCACGTCCTTCGGCGCGGTCGATTCCTTCAGTTCGAGGATGACGGTGGTTTCGCCGGGCTTGGAAAAGCTCGAGATCTTGTCGATCGACGGCGTTTCCTGCAGTTTGCGCTCGAGCTTATCGGTCACCTGCTGGGCCATCTGCACCGCGGTGGCGCCGGGCCAGTAAGCCGTCAGCACCATGATGCGGAAGGTGAAGGGAGGATCCTCATCCTGGCCGAGCACGTTGTAGCTGAGGATGCCGCCGATCAGCAGCGCGGCGATCAGGTAGCGCGTGAGCGGGATATGTTCCAGCGCCCAGCGCGACAGGTTGAAACCCCTCATTTAGCCGCTCCCGCACCAGCGTGCTTGCGGCCGTGGGCTGCAGCGGTCTTGCTGGAACTCTTGTCGGTACGCTTTTTGGCGTGTTCGGCGGATTTCTTCTTCACGTCTTTGCGTGCTTCCTTTTTCGTTTCCTTCCTGCTTTCCTTGCGCGCCGCCTTCTGCTCTGGCTTGGCGGCCGGCTTGGCAGCCGCGTGCGCCGGTTCGGGTGCCGGCGCCTTGGCCAGGACCGCCGCCCCTGCACCGACGGCAGCGGCCCCGGCCACTGCCGCGGCAGCCGCAGGCACCGCCACCGGCGTCGCAGCAGGTGCCGCTGCCGCCGACGGCACGCCCGGCCCCGCCGGCGGCACGCCAAGCGCAGCCTGCCCGCCGGGAGCACCCGCTACCGAGCCGTGCTCCGTACTTGAACCCTTGCCGGCATGCGCATCCGACTTGCCCGCGGCTTCGGCCTCGGCATCCGCGCGGCGCGCCACGTCGGCGGTCAGGATCTTGACCCGCTGGCCGTCGCGCAGCAGGTTGACGCCGGCCGTCACCACCACCTGGCCGGCCTGCACGCCGCCCGCCAGCACCACGTCGTTGCCGGCCACGCCGCCGACCTGCACCGGGCGCAGGCGCGCCACGCCGTCGTCGACGACCCAGACCGAGGTCACGCCCTTGTCCTGGTACAGCGCCGAGGTCGGCACGCGCAATTGGGACGTGTTGGCGCCGGCCGCGCGGTGCAGCAGCTGGACCACCGCCGTCATCCCCAGGCGGACGTCCTCGCGCGCCGGCATCGCGACCTTGACCGTGTAGGTGCGTGTGGCCGGATCGGCCATCGGCGACACTTCGCGGATGCGTCCCGCGATGCTGGCGTTGGGGTCGGCCCACAACTTGACCTTGACCTCGCTCACCTTGCGTAAGGCCTCGACCTGGTCTTCCGGCACGCCGATCACGACTTCCTTTTCATCGGTGCGCGCGACCCGCACCACCGGGGTGCCGGCGGCGACCACCTGCCCGACCTCGGCGTCGATCGCCGTCACCACGCCATCCGTGTCCGACACCAGGTTGGCATAGCCGGCCTGGTTGCTCTGCTCGCGCAGCGCGGCGCGGCTCGATTCCACCGTGGCCTGGCTGGAACGCGCCGCCGCCACTTTCTCGTCGAGCACGGCCTGGCTGACGAAGTTCTGGGCACGCAAGCCCTGGTACCGCTTGAGTTCCGCCTGGGCCAGCTCGGACGTGGTCTCGGCCGCGCGCAAGGCCGCCTGGGCCTGGGCCTGGCCGAGACGCAAGTCTTGCGGATCGAGCTGCATCAGGACCGTCCCGCGCGTCACGACGCTGCCGACGTCGACCTTGCGCGCGCTGATCTTGCCGCCGACGCGAAAACCCAGGCGCGATTCGTAGCGCGGGCGCACGTCGCCCGAAAACTCGGCGCTGCTGCCGACGGCGGCGGCGGCCAGCGTGAGGGTGCGCACTGGGCGCACCTCAGGGGCCGGCGGCGCCGGCTTCGAACAGGCGGACAACAAGGCGAACAACAGCAGGGGCAACAAAATGGGCAGCGCCAGGGAACGGCGGGACAAGCAGGATTCGCGGACGGGCACGGTGTCTTCCTCTGTAGCCCGGACCGGATGCCCGGGCAATTCTGATTTTTTAATTTGAGCAATTATAATCATGCAAACACAACACCGCATCCCCCATGGCCGTCGATCACTACGAAAACTTCCCCGTCGCCTCGATCCTGCTGCCGCGCCGCCTGCGGCCGGCGGTGGAAGCGATCTACGCCTTCGCGCGCAGCGCCGACGACATCGCCGACGAGGGCGATGCCCGCCCCGAGGAGCGGCTGGCGGCGCTAAGCGCCTATGACGCCGCGCTGGACGCCATCGCGGCCGGTACGCCCCCGCAAGACCCGCTGTTCGCGCGCCTCGCCGCCGTGATCGCCGCTTACCGGCTCGACCTGCAACCCTTGCGCAACCTGCTGAGCGCCTTCCGCCAGGACGTGACCACCGTCCGCTACGCCGATTTCGCCGCCCTGCTCGACTATTGCCGCCGCTCGGCCGACCCGGTGGGGCGCCTGATGCTAGCCCTGTACGGCGTGGCCGACCCGCTCAGCCTGCGCCAGTCGGATGCCGTCTGTAGCGCACTGCAGCTGATTAATTTTTGGCAGGACGTGGCGATCGACATCGAAAAAGGCCGGATCTACCTGCCGCTGGAAGACTTGCAGCGCTTCGGCGTGAGCGAAGCCGACATCCGCGCCGGCCGCCAGGGTTCGGCCTGGACCGCGCTGATGCGCTTCGAAGTGGAACGGGCGCGCGCCCTGATGCTGGAAGGCGCCCCGCTCGCGACCCGCCTGCCGGGCCGCGTCGGCTGGGAACTGCGGATGGTGGTCCAGGGCGGCCTGCGCATCCTGGAAGCGATCGAACGGGTCGATTACGACGTACACACCCGGCGTCCCAAGCTGGGACGGCTGGACTGGCTGGCGATCGGCTGGCGCGCCATCAAAATGTAGGGCGCGACTGTAAATCCCCCGCATTGCCCTCATCTGGAGCCCTATCAGAGATAGAATAGCGGACTTGCTCCAGGAATTTGCGTTTTTATAATATGTCTCCCGACGAATACTGCCAACAAAAGACCGTCCAAAGCGGCTCCAGCTTTTATTACAGCTTCCTGTTCCTGCCGCCTGAACGGCGGCGCGCGATCACGGCGCTGTATGCATTCTGCCGGGAGGTCGACGACACCGTCGACGACACCAGCGACGGCTCGCTGGCGCGCATCAAGCTGGCCTGGTGGCGCAACGAAGTGGCGAGCATGTATGCCGCCGACGGCGCGCCGACCCACCCGGTGATGCTGGCGCTGCGCCCGCACATCGCCGTCTACGACCTCAAGCAGGAACACCTGCAGGCCATCATCGACGGCATGGAGATGGACCTCGACCAGTCGCGCTACCTCGATTACCCGGGCCTGCGCAAATACTGCTGGCACGTGGCCGGCGTGGTCGGCATCCTGTCGGCCAGCATCTTCGGCGTGACCGATCCGAAGACCCTGGAGTACGCGGAAAAGCTGGGACTGGCCTTCCAGCTGACCAACATCATCCGCGACGTCGGCGAAGACGCGCGCAAGGGCCGCATCTACCTGCCGGTGAACGAACTGCAGCAGCACGGCGTCACCGCCGCCGACCTGCTGAACGCGCGCCACAGCGAGAAGTTCGAGGCGCTGATGAAGTTCCAGACCGACCGCGCCCAGGCCTGCTACGACGAGGCCATGGCCCTGCTGCCGAAGCAGGACCGGCGCGCCCAGCGTCCCGGCCTGATGATGGCGGCGATCTACCGCACGCTGCTCGACGAGATCGAGCGCGACGGCTTCCACGTGCTGACGCAGCGGATTTCGCTGACGCCGCTGCGCAAGCTGTGGCTGGCGTGGAAACCCGATGCCCGCAATGCACACGCGCCCCGGCCCCGCCACCGCCGTGATCGGCGGCGGCTGGGCCGGCTGCGCCGCGGCCGTCGCCCTGGCCGACGCCGGCCATGCGGTGACCCTGTACGAAGCCGCGCGCACCCTTGGCGGCCGCGCGCGCGCCGTCGATGCCCACGGCCGCCAGCTCGACAACGGCCAGCACATCATGCTGGGCGCCTACGACCAGACCCTGGGCCTGCTGCGCCGGGTCGGCATCAAGCCGCGCGACGCGCTGCTGCGCCTGCCGCTGCAGATGCGCTACCCGCCGGGCCGCGGCCTCATGGATTTCGTCGCCCCGCCGCTGCCGGCGCCGCTGCACATGCTGGCGGCGCTACTGCGCGCGCGCGGCCTCACGAGCGCCGACAAGATGGCGCTGGCGCGCTTTTCGACCAGCGCGCGCTGGATGGGTTGGCAGCTGCACAACGATTGCAGCGTGGCCGAGCTGCTGGAACGCTTCGACCAGACCCCGAACCTGGTCCGCCAGATGTGGCGCCCGCTGTGCCTGGCGGCGCTGAACACCGCGCCCGAACACGCTTCCAGCCAGGTGTTCCTGGCGGTGCTGCGCGACAGCCTCGGCGCCAAGCGGGCGGCGTCCGACATGCTGCTGCCGCGCTTGCTGCTCGACGCGCTGTTTCCGGACGCCGCCCGCCGCCACATCGAACAGGGCGGCGGCCGCGTGCTGACCGCGGCCCGCGTCGACGCCCTGGCCCGGGACGACGATGACCGCTGGCGCGTGACGACCTCCGCCGGCTGCGTCAAGTTCGACGGCGTGGTGCTGGCGACCGCGCCGTGGCAGGCCGCGGCGATTCTGCGCGCCCTGCCCGGCCTCGACGTCCTGGCCGGCCAGCTCGATGCCTTCGACTACGAACCGATTTCCACGGTCTACCTGCACTACGACCCGGCGCTGCGCCTGCCGCTGCCCTTCTGCGCGTTGCTGGACGAGCCGGAACGCGGCCACTGGGGCCAGTTCGTGTTCGACCGCGGGCAATTGGACGCCGGCCAGAACGGCCTGCTGGCGGTGGTGATCAGCGGCGCCTCCGGTGCCGCGGAACTCGAGCGCGGCCAATTGGCGGCCCAGGTCGCGGCCCAGCTGGCCGAGGCCTTCGGCTTGCCGGCCCTGGCCGCGCCGGCCTGGCACCAGGTCATCACCGAAAAGCGCGCCACCTTCAGCTGCAGGCCGGCCCTCGTCCGGCCCGGCAACGATACCGGCGTCAAGGGGCTGGCGCTGGCCGGCGACTACACCGCCTGCGACTACCCGGCGACGCTGGAATCGGCGGTGCGCAGCGGCCTGGCGGCGGCGCGCACGCTGGACGGCATCGCGGCTTGAGCTTGCGCCCATCGGCCCTGGCGGCGCCCTGGGCCGCGTATCCTGCAGACTGTCGCACGGCGCTGGCGCGGCCGGGCCGTACGGCGTAGTCTGGCAGCATCGAATACTGCAATACGGAACTCCGATGGGAAAACTGGAATACCTCGACGCGCTCAAGCGCGCCATGCTGGGCCTGACGCCCGAGGTCCAGGCCAGGACCCTGGCCTATTACGAGCAGCGCTTCGTCGACGGCGCCAACCTCGGCCGCGGCGAAGAGGACGTCGCACGCGAACTCGACGACCCGAAAAAGATCGCGATGACGCTGCGCGCCAGCACCCACTTCGACGCGCTCACCGCCGATGCCACCGCCAACGCCAATGTCAGCGCCAAAAACAGCGGAGACAAACCGCAAAAGAAGGCGCCGGCCAACCTGCCCCGCATGATCGCGTCGGTGGCAGGCCTGGCCATCTTCAACCTGTTCATGATCGTCCCGGCGATCGTCTATTCGGCGCTGCTGTTCGCCCTGTACGTGTGCGCGCTGGCCTTTTATGTGGGCGGCATCATGACCACCGCCAGCGGCCTGGCCGGCACCAACGAGCTGGTGCTCGACTGGCCGGCCCGCTACATGACGGTCGACCCGGACAGCCGCGGCGAGCGCCAGACCCGCATCACCATCGGCGCCGGCGACATCCAGATCACCCAGGACAGCCCGCGCGGCGCCGAGGATGGCGCGCCGGACGAGGAAGGAAGCAGCCGGCGCGGGCGTTCGCGCGTGCTGCGCGGCGCCGAAGCGGTCACCGACGGCTCGCTGCGCATCAGCACCGAGATGGATGCCGAATCGCGCACCACCCAGACCGCGGTCGGCCTGGGCATGGTGATCGGCGGGATCGCCCTGTTCCTGGTATCGCTGGTGGTCACGCGCTTTACCCTGGTCGGCTTGAAGCGCTACTTCCAGATGAACCGTTCCCTCCTCGCCGGACACTGAAACCACCATGCGCGCATTGCTGAAAACCGGCTTCGTCCTGCTGCTGATCGCCTTCGGCCTGATCGGCGTGTCCTACACCGTGCTGCGGGCCCAGGGCACGACCGGCGCCTCGAGCCCCGGCAGCCGCCTGCTGGCCACCGACAAGCGTGCGCTGGACGCCCAGATCACCGCCGTCGAGCTGAGCGGCCCGATCAACCTGACCCTGCGCCAGGGCCCGGAACCGGCGCTCGAGGTGCGCGGCGAACAGCGCCTGCTGGCCAATATCGGCACCACCGTGGAAGGCCGCACCCTGCACATCGGCCCGCGCGGCATCCTGCTGCGCCACCGCCAGCCAATCGAAGTCACGCTGACGCTGCCGGCGCTGGACACCCTGCACGTCAACGGCAGCGGCGACGCCACCGCCAGCGGCTTCGCCGGCGAACGCCTGGACCTCGGCCTGGGCGGCAGCGGCACCCTGCGCTTCAATGGCCGCTACCGCGAGAACATCGTCGCCCTGCACGGCAGCGGCGACCTCGAACTCACCGGCGGCAGCAGCGAGCGCGTTAAGGCCGAGAGCGTCGGCTCCGGCAACCTGACCCTGGTCGGCGCCACCCGCGAACTGGAAGCCGATCTGCAGGGTTCTGGCGAACTGGACGCGCGCCACCTGCGCGCCGAACAGGTCCGCCTGGAGCACACCGGTTCCGGCACCAGCGCGGTGTATGCCAGCCGCGAAGCCAGACTGGAACTAGCCGGCAGCGGCGACTCGACCGTCTACGGTAATCCGGAGCGGCGCGAGGTCAGCCGCCACGGGAGCGCCAGCGTCAATTTCCACGACTGAAAATGTTTCTTGTAATCAGCGCTTGCCCTGCGCGCCCCATGAATATATGATTCGTATATTGATCACATACGGAACATATCATGGGTATTGTAAACATCGACGACGAGCTGCATGACCAGCTGCGCAAGGCCAGCGTGGTCTCGGTCCGCTCGATCAACGCGCAGGCGGCCTTCTGGCTGAAAATCGGCATGCTGGCCGAAATGAATCCGACGATGAGCTTCAACGAGATCGTCGCGCGCGAACTGCGCGCGGCCGGGGTCGTGACGCAACCCATCCGGGCGGCCTAGCGATGACCAAGCGTCCCGAAGAAATCGCCCTGATGGCGGAATCCGGCCGGCTGCTGGCGGCCGTGTTCGGCGAACTCGACAAACTGAACCTGATCGGCATGTCGACCATGGCCGTCAACGACCTGGCCGAGCGCTTCATCGTCGACACCCTCGCCGCCCGTCCGGCCAGCATTGGCCAGTACGGCTATGCCTACGCGCTGAATTCGTCGCGCAACCACGTGGTGTGCCACGGCGTGCCGTCGCCGTCCGAACTGCTGCAGGCCGGCGACATCGTGAACTTCGACATCACGCTGGAAAAGAACGGCTACATCGCCGACTCCAGCAAGACCTACCTGGTCGGCGAGGTGTCGCCGCTGGCGAAGCGCCTGGTGCAGGTGACCTACGAAGCGATGTGGAAAGGCATCAAGGCGGTGCGGCCGGGCGCCCGCCTGGGCGACGTCGGCCACGCGATCGAACGGCATGCGCGCCGCAACGGCTATTCGGTGGTGCGCGAATACTGCGGCCACGGCATCGGCCGCGAAATGCACGAGCCGCCGCAGGTGCTCCACTGGGGCAAGCCGCAGACCGGCTTGGTGCTGCGCGAAGGCATGGTGTTCACGATCGAGCCGATGTTGAACGAGGGACGCGGCTGGGTCGATACCGAGGACGACGGCTGGACCGTGGTGACGCGCGACGGCAAGCTATCCGCACAGTTCGAGCACACGGTGGCGGTGACGCGCACCGGCGTGCGGGTGCTGACGCTACGGCCCGAAGAAACCACCCGGCATTGATGTCGTAGGGTGGGCACCACGTGCCCACGCGGAAGCCGGCACGATGCTAACGTTCGCGTGGGCACGGGGTGCCCACCCTACGTGCTCAACCATTCGAGTGCGGCACTGCCGGCGGCACGCCCGCTGCCGAAGCAAGCCGTCAGCAGGTAGCCCCCGGTCGGCGCTTCCCAGTCGACCATCTCGCCCGCCACGAACACGCCCGGCAGCGCGCGCAGCATGCCGCCGGCGCCCTCCATCGCCTCGAAGCGCACCCCGCCGCCGCTGCTGATCGCCTCGTCGATCGGGCGCGCGCGCACCAGCACCAGCGGCAGCGCCTTCAGCGCCTGCGCCAGCCGCACCGGATCGGCATACGCATCCTTCGACAGGCATTCGTGCAGCAGCCCGGATTTCACGCCCTTGATCCCGAGCCGGCTCTGCAAATGGCTGGCCATCGAACGGGTGCCGCGCGGGTGCGTCACCTCGGCCAGCACGCGCTCGAAGCTATGGTCCGGCAGCAGGTCGATCCACACCGTGGCCCGCCCCTGGGCCGCGATGGCGTCGCGGATCGGTGCCGACAGCGCATACACGAGGCTGCCCTCGATGCCGCTGGCGGTGACCACGAACTGGCCCTTGCGGAACACCGGTGTGCCGTCCGGCCCCGGCGCACCTTCCACCGCGAGCGCCACGGTCGTCAGCGGCGCGCCCCCATGGCGGCTCGCGAAGTGTTCGCTCCAGTCGGCGTCGAAGCCGCAATTCATCGGCACCAGCGGCGCCACCTCCACGCTCTTTTCCCGCAGCAGCGGCACCCAGGCGCCGTCCGAGCCGAGGCGCGCCCAGCTGGCGCCGCCCAGCGCCAGCACGGTGGCGCCGGCCTGCTCCAGGCGTTCGCCGTCGGGCGTGGCGAACAGCAGCGCGCCGTCGCGCCAGCCCAGCCAGCGATGACGCATGTGGAAGCGCACGCCGGCCTCGCGCAGGCGGTGCAGCCAGGCGCGCAGCAGCGGCGCCGCCTTCATTTCAAGCGGGAACACGCGCCCCGAACTGCCGACGAAGGTGTCGATGCCGAGACCGTGGATCCAGTCGCGCACCTGCTGCGGCGTGAAGCCGTCCAGCCAGGGAGTGACCTCGGCGCGGCGGGCGCCGTAGCGACCGGCAAAGGCGCCGGCATCCTCGGCGTGGGTGATGTTCATGCCGCCCTTGCCGGCCAGGAGGAACTTGCGTCCCACCGAAGGCATGGCGTCGTAGAGGTCGACCTGAACGCCGCCCGCGGCCAGGACTTCGGCCGCCATCAGGCCGGCGGGGCCGCCGCCGATGACGATGGCGTGGCGGGATGGGGTCGAGACTCGGGACATGGCGGCAAACGGGAGAGAGGGAGCCGCATTGTAGTCGAGAGCGGGCGCCGAAAACAGATGTAAAGGAAGCTTGACATTGGCGGGAACCGCCACTACGATGTAAAGCATACTTTACATGATTCTTTTTAAACCAGGGAGAACGGACATGCATGAAAAGCGAGTCGCACGGGCCTATCACACCGAATTATGGGTGGGGATCGGGGTATATGCGGTGCTGCTGGTCGGGTCGATCAAGCTGGCGCGGCCGATGGCCGACGGCACGCTGCGCACGGTCCTGCTGCTGTTGCCGATGCTCGGCTTCGCCCTGGCGATCCGCGCCATCGTGCGCCACGTCGCCCGCATCGACGAGTACCAGCGCCTGCGCATGCTGGAATCGATCGGCATCGCCTTCGCCGTCACCGGCGCCCTGACCTTCAGCTACGGCTTCCTCGAAACCGCCGGCTTCCCGAAAGTGTCGATGTTCGCGGTCTGGATAGTCATGTGCACCAGCTGGGTCGCGGTGAACCTGGTGCGCGCATGGAGAAGCCGATGAAGAACCTGCTGCGCGAACTGCGCGCCGCCCGCGGCTGGAGCCAGGCGCACCTGGCCGAACTGCTGGACGTGTCGCGCCAGACCGTGATCGCCATCGAGAACGGCAAGTACGACCCCAGCCTGCCGCTGGCGTTTTCCTTATCGAAGCTGTTCGAACAACCGATCGAAGCCATTTTCTTCCCCGACCAGGAGCCCGTATGAGCCTTTGCCACACCACCCGCAAACAACGCCTGATCTATGCCGCCTTCGCCCTGTTGCTGGCACTGGGCGCTTTCGACAACTCGCACGCGGCCGATGCCGACGCCAACCCTCCCGCGGCGGCACCGAACCGCTTTGCCGCCACCCTGGCCCCGGCCGAACGCTTCGAGGTCGGCGGCGTGCTGGTCGAGCGCCACGGCGCCGCCGCCGGCCGGCCCCTGATCCTGATCCCCGGCCTGGCCAGCGGCAGCTGGGTGTGGCAAGACACGATCCGGGCCTTTGCCGCCAGCCATCCCATATACGTGCTGACCCTGCCTGGCTTCGACGGCCGCCCCGCCGCCCCTGCAGCGGCCGCATCGCCCTTCGCTGCCGCCCGCACCGCGGTCGAGCAGCTGATCGCCGAGCGCAAGCTACAAAAGCCGGTGATCGTCGGCCACAGCCTCGGTGGCACGCTCGGCTATGCGGTGGCCCAAGACCAACCGGCGGCCGTCGGCGGCGTGGTCAGCATCGACGGCCTGCCGGTGATGCCTGGCACCGAGACGATGGCGCCGGCCCAGCGCAGCCAGATGGCGGCGGGCATGCGCGGCCGCGTCGCCACCGACCCGGCGGCCTTCGCGCGCCAGCAGCAAGCCTACATGCGCACCATCGGCGTACGGGACATGGGCAAGGCGGATGTGCTGGCCCAGCTGTCGGCACGCAGCGATCCGGCAGCGACCGGCCAGTACGCCGCCGACGTGCTGAACCTCGACCTGCGTCCCGGCCTGAAAGACATCGCGGCGCCGCTGCTGGTGATCTCGCCCTACCACGAGCTCGACGCCTCGCAGCAGGGCATCAGCGAAAGCGCCAAGGCCGACTACTACAAGGCCTTGCTGGAAGGTGCGCCGCGGGTGCAGGTGGTGTCGGTGGCACCGGCACGCCACTTCGCGATGATCGACCAGCCCGAGAAGGTGATCGACGCCATCCGCAGCTTCCTGGCAACGCTTTAAGCCCGCCCGGGACGCCGCGCGCTTGCTGCGCCGCGGCGTCCTCCCTGGAAGCCGCCGGCTTCATTCTCGCCGTATCTTTTCCCCACGCAAGGCGGGCTTTTCAAGCACATTTTTATGTTGCACTGCATGAGCATTCGCTTAAATATTCTCTTGACATGTTTACAGCTGAGCCTATGCTTATACGTTAAATAATGCAAAAAAAGCGCAAACCTAAAGACGGGTGAACAAGCGCCGCAGCAGTCGTTTCAGGCGTACACGATTCGTCCGGTAGTCCGTAAGACCATCTTGGAGGATGACTATGTCGGTAGTGACTCGCAGGACAGTACTGGGCGCGCTCGCGACCAGCCCCCTCTGGCTGCAGACAGCCTGGGCCCAGCCCGGCAGCCTCAGGATTTCCCACCAGTTCCCCGCCGGAAGCGTCGCCGAAGGCGATTTCCGCGACCGCCTGTGCCGCATGTTCGCCGAACAGGCCGAACGCGCCACCCGCGGCAAGCTCAAGTTCTCGATCTACCCGGCCTCCAGCCTGATGAAGAGCGAAGCCCAGATCCCGGCGCTGTCGAAAGGCGCGCTCGACCTGGCACTGGTGCCGCTGTCCTACGCCGGCGACGAATTCCCCGAAGTGAACATCGGCCTGATGCCCGGCCTGGTCACTTCCTACGACCAGGGCTACGCCTGGAAGAACATGGACGTCGGCCGCGAGTTCAGCCGCATGCTGGGCGAGCGCGGCATGGTGATCCTGAGCTGGATCTGGCAGGCCGGCGGCGCCGCCTCGCGTGTCAAGCCGATCGTCGATCCCGAGGATGCCGCCGGCCTGAAGGTGCGCGGCGGCTCGCACGCGCTCGACCTGATCCTCAAGGAAGCCGGCGCCACCGTGGTCAACATCCCGTCCAACGACATCCGCGGCGCCATGCAGAGTGGCGCGCTGGACGCGGCCATGACCTCGTCATCGTCGCTGATGTCGTTCCGCCTCGACGAAGTCTCGAAATCGGTGACCACCGCGCGCGGCGGCACCTACTGGTTCATGCTGGAGCCGCTGCTGATGTCGAAGACGGTGTTCGACCGCCTGCCGCGCGACCAGCAGGCGGCCCTCATGAAGATCGGCGCCGACCTGGAAGGCTTTGCGCGCAAGTCGGCGCAGATGGACGATGCCGCGGTGGCGGCCCAGTTCGCGGGCCGAGGCGGGCGTGCGGTGGACCTGAATGCGGCGTCGCTGCGCAAGTGGCAGGACATTGCGCGCAATACCGCCTGGCGCGATTTCGGGGAGAAGAATGCGAATTGCGCCAGGCTGCTGGCGCTGGCGGAGAAGACGGTGGCGTAAGCCGGCCAGTCTGCAACCTTTTTCCTGTGACGGCTACAAACGTCATTCCCGGCATGGCCGGAAATGACTTCCCGCGGAGGCGGGAATCCAAGTTTGCTAACACCGTGTCGGCTTGACTTGGATTCCCGCCTGCGCGGGAATGACGGTTCTTCATGTAGCGCTTATTTCAGGCGCTCAGCCCCCGGTCACGGGCGGGAAAAACGCCACCTCGCCACCCTCGGCCAGCGGCGTGTCCGGTTCGCACATCACTTGATTGAACGCCATGCGCAGCGCGCGCTCGTGCGCCAGCGCCTCGGCCCAGGTGCCGCCGCGCGCGATCAGGAAATCGCGCACCGCGCCCACAGTGGCCACGCCCGCCGGCAGGGCCACCGTTTCGCCCGAGGTGCCGACGGCTTCACGCACGCTGGCAAAAAAACGTAACTGGATATTCACACACTTCCTTTCGACTTCAGACTTCCACGAACCACCATCAATAACCCAGCGCCGAGAGCGGGATGAAGCGCACCACGTCCCCGGGGGCGATCGCCTGGCCCGGCGGATTGTCGACCAGGCCGTCGGCCCAGACGGTCGAGGTCAGCACGCCCGAGCCCTGGTTCGGGAACAGGTCCAGCCCGCCGCCCTCGTTCATGCGCACGCGCAGGAATTCGTTGCGGCGGTCCGGCTTGGGCCAGTCGAAGTCGGCGCGCATCATGATCGTGCGCGGCTCCACCGCACCGGTCACGCCCTGCAAACGCAGCAGGAAAGGCCGCACGAACAGCAAAAAGGTGATGAAGCTCGAGACCGGATTGCCCGGCAGGCCGATAAAGAACGCAGCGTCGGTTTCCGCGCCGCCCTCGGTGTCACCTTGTCTGCGGACTTCGCCGAAGGCCAGCGGCTTGCCCGGCTTGACCGCGATCTGCCACATGTTCAGGCGCCCTTCCGCTTCCACCGCCGGCTTGATGTGGTCTTCCTCGCCGACCGAGACACCGCCCGAGGTGATGATCAGGTCGTGTGCGCGCGCCGCCTCGCGCAGCGTGTCGCGCGTCGCCTGCAGCGAATCCGGGACGATGCCGTAGTCGGTGAACGCGCAGCCGAGGTTTTCCAGCAGGCCGCGCAGCGTGAAGCGGTTCGAGTTGTAGATCGCGCCGGGCTTCAGCGGCTCGCCCGGCATCGCCAGCTCGTCGCCGGTGAAGAACACCGCCACGCGCAGGCGCCGCCGCACCGGCAGCGTCGCCAGGCCGACCGATGCGGCCAGTCCCAGCTCCTGGCCGCGCAGACGCGTGCCCGCAGGCAGGATGACCGCGCCGCTGCGCACGTCCTCGCCGGCGCGGCGGATCCACTCGCCTTCCGCCGGCGTGTGCTTGACGATGACGTGGTCGCCATCGACCTCGCACTGCTCCTGCATCACCACCGCATCCGCCCCTTGCGGGATCAGGGCGCCGGTGAAGATGCGGGCCGCGGTGCCGGCGGCCAGCGGCTGGCCGACGCTGCCGGCCGGAATCCGCTGCGCCACGTGCAGGCGCGCCGCGCCGCCGGCGCAATCGGCCGCGCGTACCGCGTAGCCATCCATCTGGGTATTGTCGGCGGCCGGCACGTCGAGGGGCGAGACCTGGTCTTCGGCCAGCACGCGGCCGTTGGCTTCCAGCGTGGCGACCGTCTCGACCTCCGCCACCGGACGCGCGGCGGCCAGCAGGAAGTCGAGCGCCTCGCGCACCGCCAGCATCGGCTTGCGGTTCGGTTGCGCAGCGCCGCTCACGCCGCCGCCCCCTGCGCCAGGCCAGTGTGCGCGGCGATGAACTCCTTCATCTGGGCCACGTTCGGATGCATCACCACGAAGCGCTGCGGCAGGCTTTCGATGTCCTCGAAACCGGCCGGGCGCGCGGCGTCGTTGCCCAGCGCTTCCAGGATGGTCTCGTTGAACTTGGCCGCCAGCGCGGTCTCCAGCACGATCATCGGCACGCCGGGTTCGACGTGCTCGCGCGCGACCTTGATGCCGTCGGCGGTGTGGGTGTCGATCGTGATGCCGTAGTCGTCGAAGACTTCGCGGATGGTCGCCAGGCGATCCTCGTGGTTCGAGCTGCCGGACTGGAAGCCGTACTGCGCGACCGCCTTGAATTCGTCGCCGTCGCTGCCCGGCGCCCCGGACAGGTCGAAGCCGCCATGGGTCTCGACCTTGCGGAACAGCGCATGCGTGCGCTCGGCGTCGCGGCCGACCAGGTCGTAGACGAAGCGCTCGAAATTGGAGGCCTTCGAGATGTCCATCGAGGGGCTGCTGGTGTGGTAGGTCTCGGCGGCCTTGCGCACGCGGTAGACGCCGGTGCGGAAGAACTCGTCGAGCACGTTGTTCTCGTTGGTGGCCACGACCAGCTTGTCGATCGGCAGGCCCATCATGCGGGCGATGTGGCCGGCGCAGATGTTGCCGAAGTTCCCCGACGGGACCGTGAACGACACCTTCTGGTCGTTGCTCGTCGTGGCTTTCAGGTAGCCGCGGAAGTAATACACGACCTGTGCCACCACGCGCGCCCAGTTGATCGAGTTGACGGTGCCGATCTTCTGGCGCACCTTGAATTCGAGGTCGCTCGACACCGCCTTGACCATGTCCTGGCAATCGTCAAAGACGCCTTCGACCGCGATGTTGAAGATGTTCGGGTCCTGCAGGCTGAACATCTGGGCGGTCTGGAAGGCGCTCATCTTGGCGTGCGGCGACAGCATGAACACGCGGATGCCGCGCTTGCCGCGCATCGCGTACTCGGCCGCGCTGCCGGTGTCGCCCGAGGTGGCGCCGAAGATGTTCAATTCGTCGCCGTTCTTGGCCAGCGCGTATTCGAACAGGTTGCCCAGCAACTGCATCGCCATGTCCTTGAAGGCCAGCGTCGGGCCGTTCGACAGGCCCTGCAGGATCAGGGTCCGCCCTGGGCCCTGCTCCAGCACGCGCAGCGGCGTGATCTCTTCGGCGGATTCATCCTCGCGCGCATTGCGGTAGACCGCCGGCGTATAGGTCTTCGCGGTCAGCGCCTTCAGGTCCTGGTCGGGGATGTCGGTGGCAAACTTGCGCAGGATCTCGTAGGCCAGCTCGGCGTACGACAGCTTGCGCCAGGCGTCTAGTTCGGCGCCGCTGACCTGCGGATAGGTTTCCGGCAGATACAGGCCGCCGTCCGGCGCCAGGCCGCCCAGCAGGATATCGGAAAAGGATTGGGGATTGCGTGCTGCGGACGCGCTGGTCGCGCGGGTGGACACATAGTGCATACGGTAGAAAGGATCCGGTTGGCTCGGGAGGACATTTATTATAGTCCGGCCGCGGAAAAGTTGTCTTTTTACCGAATAATGTTCCGTTTGATGTGGCCGATCTGGGGTGGACGCGTGGACGGGAAACCCGTCCACCCTAGGCATCAGCAGGCCGCGTGGTTCACCGTCACCACGTGGATGGCCAGGCCGCCGAGCGAGGTCTCCTTGTACTTGACCTGCATGTCGGCCCCGGTCTGGCGCATGGTCTCGATCACGTCGTCCAGGCTGACGAAATGGGTGCCGTCGCCCTTCATCGCCAGCGAGGCCGCGGTGATCGCCTTGATCGCGCCCATGCCGTTGCGCTCGATGCACGGGATCTGCACCAGGCCGCCGATCGGGTCGCAGGTCATGCCGAGATGGTGCTCGATGCCGATTTCGGCCGCGTTCTCGATCTGCTCGTTGGTGCCGCCGAGTGCCGCGACCAGGCCGGCCGCCGCCATCGCGCAGGCCACGCCGACCTCGCCCTGGCAGCCGATCTCGGCGCCCGAGATCGAGGCGTTCTTCTTGCACAGCATGCCGATCGCGCTCGAGGCCAGCAGGAAGTCGCGGATCCCGCGCTGGGGGTCGCTCGGGCGGCAATCCTCGGCGTAGTAGCGCAGTACCGCCGGGATGATGCCGGCCGCGCCGTTGGTCGGCGCCGTCACCACGCGCCCGCCGGCCGCATTCTCTTCGTTGACCGCCATCGCGTACAAGCTGACTTGGTTCACCGCGTCGTGCGGCAGGTGGTTGGTGGCGCCTTTCGCTGCCTGTTCACGCTCCAAACGCCACAACTTGGCGGCGCGGCGCTTGACGTTCAGCCCACCCGGCAGCTGGCCCTCGGTGACCAGGCCATGGCTGATACAGTCGCGCATCACCTGCCAGATGCGGTCCAGGCCGGTGTCCAGCTGCTCGTCCGTCATGCGCGTGCGCTCGTTCGCGCGCAGCATGGCCGGGATCGACAGGCCGTGGGCCTGGCCCTGTGCCAGCAGCGCGCGCATCGTATCGAAGGGGAACGGCAACGCGGCGCGTCCGCTCTCTTCGCGCGGCGCCGGCGCTTCGGCCTTGGCTTCGCCGGCCGCGGTAATGAAGCCGCCGCCGACCGAGTAGTACACGCGCTCGATCACGCTGCCGTCCGCCAGCTTCAGCACGAAGCGCATGCCGTTCGGGTGCTCGGGCATGCTCGATTCCTTGTGCCAGACCAGGCCGGTCCTGGCGCTGAACGGCACCTCCTTGGTCGCGAGCAGCTTCAGCACGCCGTCCAGCTCGGCCTCGGCCAGCTTGTCCTCGACCGTGCCTGGGTCGATATCCTGCGGGGTCTCGCCCATCAGGCCCAGGATCACCGCCTTGTCGGTGGCGTGGCCGACGCCGGTCAGCGCCAGCGAACCGTAGAGGTGGGCTTCGACGCCAACCGCTTCGTCGAGGTGGCCCGCTTCCAACAAGAAGCGGCGCGCGGCGACCATCGGGCCGACCGTGTGCGAGCTGGAGGGGCCGATGCCGATCTTGAACAGGTCAAATACGCTCATGTCCATGAGCTGTCTCCTAAATACTTATGTTGATTACTGATGGCGCGTGCGATGAATGCAAGCGCCAAAACGTCGTTCCCGCGCAGGCGGGAACCCAAGTTCGGCGATCTGCGAACAAACTTGGGTTCCCGCCTTCGCGGGAACGACGGATCGGATTCACGGTAGAAACGAGTAATCAGGCAGTCTGCCCAACATCCACGTTTTCCAGCATGTCGTTCACCATCTCGTCGACGCCGATGCGCGCCTTCCAGCCCCAGTCGGCGCTTGCGCGGCTGTCGTCGAGGCTCTTCGGCCACGAATCGGCGATCTGCTGGCGGCTGTCCGGCTTGTAGGCGATGCGGAAGGCCGGCAGGCGGGCCCCGATCACGGCGGCCAGCTCGCGCGGGTTGAAGGAGACGCCGGCCACGTTATACGAGGAGCGGACCGCGACCTGGTCGGCCGGGGCGTCCATCAGCTCGATGGTGGCGCGGATCGCGTCCGGCATGTAGATCATCGGCAGCGTGGTCTCGGGGCCGAGGAAGCATTCGTAGGTCTCGCCCTTGAGCGCCGCGTGGAAGATCGCGATCGCGTAGTCGGTGGTGCCGCCGCCCGGAGGCGACTTGAAGCTGATGATGCCCGGGTAGCGGATGCTGCGCACGTCGACGCCGTACTTGGCGTGGTAGTACTCGCACAGGCGCTCGCCGGCCAGTTTGCTGATGCCGTAGATCGAGGTCGGGTCCATCACGGCGAACTGCGGCGTGTTTTCCGCCGGGGTGTTGGGACCGAAGGCGGCGATCGACGACGGCCAGAACACCTTCAGCGGCTTGCCGGCTTCGCCACGCTCGCGCGCGATTTCCAGGATGTTCAGCAGGCCGTCCATGTTCAGCGTCCATGCCTTCAGCGGCGCTTTTTCGCCGGTGGCCGACAGCAGCGCCGCCAGCTGGTAGACCTGGGTGATGCCTTCGTCGGCGATCAGCTTGGCGACGGCGTCGCGGTCGAGCACGTCGAGGCGGGTGTAGCGCGCGGCGCCGTAGACGTTGTCAAGCCCGATGTCCGAGGCGACGACCTGGTCGGGACCGTGCTGCTGCGCGAGGGCGCCCACGAGTTCGCTGCCGATCTGGCCGTTGGCGCCGATGATGAGGATGCGTTCCATGCTGGTGTACCTGTTCTTTCTTGATGCGGAGGGGCTTCGTGAGCCGGCCGGCCCGCGCCGGGGTGGGCGCGATACCGGTAAGACGGTGTTGGCGAATTATTTGATGAGGCCGAGTTCGCGGCCGGCCTGCTCGAAGGCCTTCAGCACGGTATCGAGCTGTTCGCGGGTATGCGCGGCCGACAGCTGGACGCGCACGCGCGCCTGGCCCATCGGCACCACCGGGTAGAAGAAGCCCGACAGCAGCACGCCCAGTTCGAACATGCGCGCCGCAAATTTCTGCGCCACCGGCGCGTCGAACAGCATCACCGGCACCACCGGGTGGGTGCCCGGCTTGATGGTGAAGCCGATGCGCTCGATCTCCTTGCGGAAGTAGGCGGTGTTCTCCATCAGGCGGTCGCGCAGCTCGGTCGACTTGCTGATGCGCTCCAGCACCGACAGCGAGGCGCCGGCGATCATCGGCGCCAGCGTGTTCGAGAACAGGTAGGGCCGCGACTTCTGGCGCAGGGTCTCGATCACTTCCTTGCGGCCGGAGGTGAAGCCGCCCATCGCCCCGCCCAGGGCCTTGCCCAGGGTGCCGGTGATGATGTCGATCTTGCCCAGCACGCCGCAGTGCTCGTGGGTACCGCGGCCGGTTTGTCCCATGAAGCCGGAGGCGTGCGATTCGTCGACCAGGGTCAGGGCGCCGTATTGTTCGGCCAGTGCGACGATCTTGTCGAGCTGGGCGATGGTGCCGTCCATCGAGAACACGCCGTCGGTGACGATCACTTTATGGCGCTTGCCGGCATCGGTTGCGGCCTTCAGCTGCTTTTCCAGGTCCGCCATGTCGTTGTTGGCATAGCGGTAGCGCGCGGCCTTGCACAGGCGGATGCCGTCGATCAGCGAGGCGTGGTTCAGGGCGTCCGAGATGATGGCGTCGTTTTCGTCGAACAGCGGCTCGAACACGCCGCCGTTGGCATCGAAGGCCGCCGCGTACAGGATGGTGTCCTCGGTGCCGAGGAAGCGCGACAGCGCCCCTTCCAGCTCCTTGTGCACGGTCTGGGTGCCGCAGATGAAGCGCACCGACGACAGGCCGTAGCCGTATTTTTCCAGCGCCGCGGCGGCGGCCTGCGCGGTCTGCTCGTCGCCGGACAGGCCAAGGTAGTTGTTTGCGCACATGTTGATCAGGGTGCGGCCGTCCTGGGCTTCGACTGTCGCCCCCTGGCGCGAGGCGATCACGCGTTCGGGCTTGAACAGGCCCTCGGTGCGGAGCGTGTCGAGTTTCTGCTGGAGGGCGCCGTAGAAGGCCTGGTCGCTCATGTGCTTGTCCTTTGCTGGAGAATGTTGTAACGTCTGGTCAAAGAAAAACGCGTTCGATGTACTGTACTTATTTACTATATCGAACCAAAATTCAATATAGTGAATCTTACTCCCGGCCATTGAACTTGGCAAGCCGCTTCCTAGAACAACAGAATGAATAACGTAGTAAACAATAGTGCCCCGCCCGAAGTCGGCGCCACCCTGCAGCGCATGCGCCTCGCGCGCGGCCTGACGCTGGAAGACCTGTCGCGCATCGCCGGCGTATCCAAGTCGATGCTGTCGCAGATCGAACGCGAAAAAGCCAATCCAACCATCGCCATCACCTGGCGCCTGGCGAACGCCCTCGGCGTCCAGATCGGTGAGCTGCTGTCGTCCGAGGTGCGCAGCGCGGAATTGATCCGCGTCGTCGACGCCCACGAAATCCCGACCCTGCCCGGCAGCCACGCCGGCTATTCGCTGCGCATCCTGGGTCCGATGGACCTGGCCGGCAAGTACGAGTGGTACGAGCTGACACTGGCGCCGGGCGGCGAACTGGCTTCCCAGCCGCACGATCCCGGCACCAGCGAACACCTCACCGTCCTGACCGGCGCGGTGGAACTGGAAGTGGGCATCGAAAAGAAGAAAATCAAGCACGGCGGCACCGCCCGCTATCCGGCCGACCAGGCCCACGTGATCCGCAATGCCGGCAAGACCGAGGCGCGGGCGCTGCTCGTGGTCGTGCAGCGCTGATAAGTCTCGCTGTTCAGTTTCTACCGCGCGACAAAATGTCAAATCTGATGACAGAAAGCGACCTCACATTTAATATATTGCCCTACGTCAATATATAGGTAGACCGAGCGGCGTTGCCCCGAGGCTGCCGCCCAGATGCCGCATGTCCAGCAGTCACGAAATCGCGCAATGGCGCGCCCAGATTTTCTCTTCCCTGCTGTCCGTCGTGCTGGTGATCGGCACGATCGCCGCCGCCCCCTGCGTTCCGCTGCTGATCCGCCAGGGCATGTGGCCGGTGGCCGTGATGGACCTGGTCGTGCTGGGCTGGATCTTCGCGATCCAGCGCCTGACCCGCGTGTCGTACACGGTGCGCGTCATGAATTTCCTGGCGCTCGGGGTCGTGCTCGGTATCGGCCTGCTGCTGACGGTCGGCCCGATCAGCCTGAATTACCTGATGGCGCCTCCGGTGCTGGCAGTCATCCTGCTGGGTACACGCCCGGCGCTGATCCTGCTCGGGCTGGGCAGTACCAGCATCCTGGTCCTGGGCCTCACCGGCCAGGTGCCGATGCATGTGGCCACGCTCGAGCATGAGCCGGTACTCGCCACGCTGGTCACCACCCTCAACTTCGCCTGCATCGGCGCCCTGGTGACGCTGACCTCGGGCACCCTGCTCAAGGGCCTGTCGCGTTCCCTGGGCGAGGCGCGCGGCACCGCCGATGCCCTCGAAGCCGGCCAGGCCGAGCTGCATGCCGCGAATGCCGAACTGCGCCTGACCTCGACCGCGCTGGCGCGCCTGAACGACCTGGTCATCATCGCCAAGGTCGATCCGGCGCCGGGGGCCCCGCAGCCGATCATCTTCGTCAACGACGCCGCCATGCGCCGCTCGGGCTACGCGCGCGCCGAGATGATCGGGCGCAGCCTGCGCATGCTGCACGGCGCCGACACCGATCCGGCCACCATCCGCCGTATCGTCGACGCCATGCGCCGCGACGAACCGGTGCGCGCGGAAGTGATCAACTACACCAAGGGCGGCGATCCGTACTGGGTCGAAATGGAAATGCTGCCGTTTTCCAGCCAGGGCGCCGCCATCACGCACTGGGTGGTGATCGCGCGCGACATCACCGAGCGCCGCCATTCGGCGCAGGCGATCCACCAGCTGGCCTTCTTCGACGTGCTGACCGGCCTGCCCAACCGGCGCCTGCTGATGGAGCGGCTCGACGCCATGGTGGCCGGCAGCCACGCCGGCCGCGGCCTGGGCGCGCTGGCCTACATCGACCTCGACAACTTCAAGAAGATCAACGACGCCTGCGGCCACGCCGCCGGCGACCAGCTGCTGACCACCGCGGCGGCGCGCCTGCGCGGCGCCGTGCGTGCCCACGACACCATGGCGCGCCTGGGCGGCGACGAGTTCGTGATCCTGCTGGAAGGCCTGGACGCCGACCCGGCCGTGGCGCGCCGGGCCGCGATGGGGGTGGCCGACAAGGTCCGTATCGCGCTGTCGCAGCCGATGGAGATCGACGGCCAGTGGTACCAGTCCTCGGCGAGCATCGGCGTCGCGCTGGCGCTGGGCGGCCGCGAAAGCGCGCACGACCTGATGCGCGAAGCCGATACCGCGATGTACCACGCCAAGGCCGGCGGGCGCAACGGCGTGGTGATGTTCGAAACCGCGATGCTGGCCGACGCCGAACGCAAGCTGACCCTCGAACGCGACCTCGCCAACGCGCTCGACAACGGCGAACTGGCGATGCACCTGCAGTTGCAGGTCGAGCACACCGGCGTGCCGACCGGCGCCGAGCTGCTGATGCGCTGGACCCGCCCCGACGGCCTGGTGCCGCCCGACCTGTTCATCCCGATCGCCGAGAGCCGCGGCCTGATCGTGACGCTCGGCCACTGGGTGCTGCGCCAGGCCTGCGCCGCCTGGCTCGCGCTGGACGCGGCCGGCCATGCGCTGCCGCTGTCGATCAACGTCAGCCCGCTGCAGTTCCGCCAACCGGATTTCGTCGCCAGCGTGCGTGCCATCGTGGAGGAGACCGGCGTGCCGCCGGACCAGCTGATCTTCGAAGTCACCGAAGGCCTGCTGGTCGACGACATCGACCAGACCGTCGCGCGCATGCACGAATTGACCGCCTTCGGCATCCGCTTCTCGATCGACGATTTCGGCACCGGCTACTCGAACCTGGCCTACCTCAAGAAGATGCCGCTGTACGAACTGAAGATCGACAGGAGCTTCCTGCGCGACTCGCCGCACGACGTCAACGGCAACGCGCTGGTGCAGTCGATGCTGGCAATGGCACGCCAGCTCGGCCTGCATGTGGTGGCCGAGGGCATCGAGACCGACGCCCAGGCGCAGTTCATTTCAACCAACGGGCGCGCCTGCATGCAGGACTACCTGTTCTGCCGGCCGATGCCGCTGGACGCCCTGATCAGGCAAGTGGAAACCGCCACCGCCTGAGGCCGCCGGCGGACGGGCATCCAGCGCCGCCAGCACATCGGCGACGCCGATCGCGGTGACCCAGTCGTCGCGTTCGGCCAGCATGACGACGGTGCTGTTGTCGCTGTCGATCGGCACCCATTCCGGCGTCGTGCAGCGCATCAGCGCGATCACCGGCACTTGCACCGCATTCGCCAGGTGCATCACGGCGGTCTCGACCGAGATGACCAGGCTGCACAGGCGCATCACCGCCGGCAGCTGGAAGAAATGCTCCTCGGCGCTGAACAGGCGCACCCGCTCGAACGCGGGGTCTTTCTGGCGCCGCACCATGCGCCGGGTCTCGGCCAGCGCTTCCGGCACCGTGTTCACGATGAAGGCGGCCTCGCGCCAGGCCGGACGCGCTGCCATCGCCCGTATCAGCGCCGCCACGTGCTCCAGCGGCCAGGTGCGGTCGGGCGACTTGGAAAAGGCGTTCACGAACACCGCCGGCCGTTCGCCGATGCCCCACTCGCCGAACTGCGTCCGCGCGCGCGCCAGCCACTCGGGCGGGATGTCCAGCACCGGGAAGCGCGCCTGGCGCGGGATGTCGAGGCCGAAGAAGCGCGCGAACCAGCCGGCGTAGATGTCGCTGATGTGCTGGCCGCCGCAGTTGCCGGGCTGGTACAGCGGCACGCTGCCGTCCAGCCGGCGGTAGCTGGTATGGCGCGACAGGCCCTTGAACCAGCGCTCGGGCGCCCCTTTCAGGCCGACGATGAAGCCGCGCGGACTGATCGAACGCGCCATGCGCGCATAGCGGTGGCCGTCGACCACGGTCAGCGTCGCCACCAGCGGATAATCCTGGGCGCGCGCTTCCTGCAGCGAGGCGGCCAGCGTCGCCAGGCTGTAGGTCTTGTCGTAGACCTTGGCGATCCACGGGCAGGCCGCCAGCCAGTCGAACAGCGCGTATTTCTGCAGGTGCGGCCAGGCGGCCGGATCCTCCGTGCGGCGGCGCTCGTCGACCCAGAGATGGATCTCGATGTGCGGCCAGGCCGCCTTGAAGGCGCGCAGGCAGCTCTGCAGGTAGGTGAAGTCGCCGATCGCCAGGTGGGTCACGAACAGGATGCGGCGGGCGCCCGCCAGCAGGGCCGGCGAGACCAGCGCGGCCGTCGGCGCGCCCGCCGCAGTGGATGGGGGCGATGCCGCCGGGACGGATGGGAGCGGGGAGCGCGACCTGGACAAACCATTCCTTTCGAAAAAAAAGGCCGCACCCCGATGTTTGCAGGGCACGGCCGCGGGCGCTCAATTATGCGGGAGGGCTGTGCGCGCCGGGCACAGCCATTACAAATTTTACGCAGACTTACTTACTTAATTACTTAGTTGATTCCGTACTTATTTACTTGTTGATTTACTCGGCCCCGCCGGCGACGCTTGGTGCGTTGCCGGTAACCGTGTCGCTCATCTTCAGCGATTTGCTCAGGAAACCCCAGATATCGGCCACCTCTTCGATCCGCTTGCTGGTCGGCTTGCCGGCGCCGTGGCCCGCCTTGGTGTCGATACGGATCAGCACCGGATTGCTGCCGGCTTGGGCGGCCTGGGCGGTGGCGGCGAACTTGAAGCTGTGCGCCGGCACCACGCGGTCGTCGTGGTCGGCGGTGGTGATCAGCGTGGCCGGATAGCAGGTACCCGGCTTCAGGTTGTGCAGCGGCGAGTATTTCACCAGTGCCTTGAACTCGTCCGCGTTGTCCGACGAGCCGTAATCCGAGGTCCAGGCCCAGCCGATCGTGAACTTGTGGAAGCGCAGCATGTCCATCACGCCCACCTGCGGAATCGCGGCGGCGAACAGGTCCGGACGCTGGGTCATGGCGGCGCCCACCAGCAGGCCGCCGTTGCTGCCGCCATTGATCGCCAGCTTGGCAGGCGAGGTCACCTTGTTGTTCACCAGCCACTCGGCGGCGCCGATGAAATCGTCGAACACGTTCTGCTTGCCGAGCTTGGTGCCGGCTTCGTGCCAGCGCTGGCCGTACTCGCCGCCGCCGCGCAGGTTGGCCTCGACGAACACGCCGCCCATCTCCATCCATGCCAGGTAGGCCGGCGAGAAGCCCGGGGTCAGCGAAATATTGAAGCCGCCATAGCCGTACAGCAGGGTCGGGTTATTGCCGTCGAGCTTCAAGCCTTTTTTCGACACGATGAACATCGGCACCTTGGTGCCGTCGCGGCTGGTGAAGAATTGCTGGCGGGTCTCGTAGTCGGCCGGGTTGAACAGCATCTTGGGCTGGCGGAACACGGTGCTCTGGCCGCTCTTCATGTCAAGGCGGTAGATGGTGGTCGGCGTGGTGAAGCTGGTGAAGGCGAAGAAAGTCTCGTTGTCATTGCGCTTGGCGTCGAAACCCGACACGCTGCCGATGCCGGGCAACGCGATCTCGCGCACCGGTTTGCCCTTGAGGTCGGTGACCTTGACCACGCTGCGGGCGTCGGCCAGGTATTCCAGCACCAGCTGGTTGCCGATCATGCGGCCGCCCTGCAGGGTCTGCGCGGTTTCCGCGACCACGGTCTTCCAGTTGGCTTCCTGCGGCTTGCGCAGGTCGATCGCGACCACGCGCCGGCGCGGCGCCGCCTTGTCGGTGCTGAAATAGAAGGTGTCGCCGACGTTGTCGATGAAGTCGTAGGCAGCGTCGAACTCGCCGACCAGCGGCAGCACCTTGCTGTCGGGCTTGCTCAAGTCTTTGTAAAACACCTTGTACTTCGGCGAGGTGTCGCGCGACGCGGTGATCAGGAGGTAGCGTCCGTCGTCGGTGGTGTGGCCGGCGAGCTGCCATTCCTTCTGGTCGGGGCGGTCGTAGACCAGCACGTCGGCATCCTGCGACGTACCGACTTTATGGTAGTACAGCTTCTGGAAATAATTGACGTCGGCCAGCTTGGTCGCTTCCTCCGGCGCGTCATAGCGGCTGTAGAAAAAGCCCTTGCCGTCGTGGGTCCAGGACGTCGACGAGAACTTGACCCACTTCAGGTGGTCGCTCAGGTCCTTGCCGGTCTCGATGTCGCGCACCAGGATCTCGTTCCAGTCCGAGCCCGAGGCCGCGGTCGAGTAGGCCAGCAGCTTGCCGTCCGGGCTGACGGCGGTGCTGGCCAGTGCCACCGTGCCGTCGGCCGCCAGCGTGTTCGGGTCCAGCAGCAGGCGCGGGGTGTCGGACAGCGAAGTCATCGTGTACAGCACCGCCTGGTTCTGCAGGCCGTCGTTGCGGGTGAAGAAGTAGCGGCCGCCCTCCTTGAACGGTACCCCGTAGCGCTCGTAATTCCACAGCTGGGTCAGGCGCTGGCGGATCGCTTCGCGTTGCGGGATCTGCGCCAGGTACGCCTGGGTCACCTTGTTCTCGGCGTCGACCCAGGCCTTGGTGTCGGCGCTGTTGGCGTCTTCCAGCCAGCGGTACGGATCGGCGACCACGGTGCCGTGGTAATTGTCGGTCTGGTCGACTTTCCTGGCGACCGGGTAGCTCGGCGGCCTACCGTTGGCGGCACAGGTCTGAGCGTCTGCGAGCGGTGCGGCGAACACGGCGGCCAGGGCGGCCACGAGGGTGAGACGTTTCATGGGCATGGGACTCTTGGACAAGGTTATCGTAGATGCTACAAAACAATGATAACGCGAATTGTCCAGTAGACAAACCAGTGATTGCCCCCTCTACCCAGGGGCCGAGTCAGGCGGCGCGGCGCTCCGGACGCTCGACGCTACGGGCACGGCGCCAGGCCCGCTGCATGTCGACCGCGCTGTCGATCTGCTGGGGCGAGAGGCGGCGCGCGACGATGGCCTTGTTGGCACTCGCCGCCGGATCGCCGGCATCGGCCGCCAGCAGCATCCACATATAGGAACGCACGGTGTCGCGCTCGACGCCGCGCCCGCTGTTGTACATGCCGCCGAGATTGTACTGGGCCAGCGCATGGCCCTGCTCGGCCGCCAGGCCGTACCAGTGCACCGCGCAGGCGTCGTCCTGCCCGACGCCCTGGCCGTTGGCGTACATGACGCCGAGGTTGTTCTGGGCGCTGGCGTCGCCCTGCTCGGCGGCGCGCCGGTACCACGCGACGGCGGCGCTCTCGTCGCGCCGCACGCCCTGGCCATGCGCATACATCACGCCCAGCGTGAACTGGGCATTGGGCGCCCCCTGTTCGGCCGCCATGCGGTACCAGTGCAGCGCACGCGCCGGGTCGCACGCCACGCCGCGGCCGTGCGCGTACATGTTGCCGAGGCTGTACTGGGCCAGCACATGGCCTTGCTCGGCCGCACGCGTGGTCCAGGCCAGCGCGCGCCCTTCGTCGCAGTGGCCGCTGCCGCCCTTGCCACCGGACAGCAGCTGGCCGAGGCTGAACTGGGCCTCGGCATCGCCCTGGCGCGCGGCGCACTGCAGCCAGGTATAGGCGCCCTGGGGATCGCAGCCGGCCACGCCGTCCAGGCAGGCCAGTCCGAGCAGGCGCTGGGCGGCCGGGTGGCCGCGTCCGGCGGCGCGCCGGAACCAATGCAGCGCCTCGGCTTCGCCGCCGGCGCCGCTGCCCGGGCTACTGCCGCTAACGGCCGGCACGCCCCCGGCCGTGCCCTGGCCGCGCCGGTACATCAGGCCAAGTTCGACCTCGGCGGCGGCATCCTCGAGCACGGCAGCCTTGCGGAACCAGGCCATCGCCAGCGCGTGATTGACGGCCACGCCCTCGCCGTTCAGGTAGCACTCGCCAAGCAGGCGCTGGGCGCTGGCGAGATCCTGCTCGGCCGCCTTGTAGTACCAGGCGACGGCCTGTTCCGGCTGGCGCGGCACGCCGCGGCCTTTGCGGTAGAGGTCGCCGAGATTCTGCTGGGCCGAGGCATCGCCCTGCTCGGCCGCCAGCCCGAACCAGTAGGCCGCCAGGCTGTCCGAGCGCGCCACCCCGCGGCCCTGGCTGTACATGCTGCCGAGATGATTCTGGGCAAAGGCAAGACGCTGTCGCGCAGCACGGGCCAGCCACAGGCAGGCCAGGCCGTCATCGCGCGCGCCGCCGGCACCGTTCTTGTACAGCAGCGCCAGGTTGAATTGCGCGTAGGGATTGCCGCGTTCGGCCGCGTGGGCGAACCACGCAAGGACGGACGCGTCGTGCGCAGGTTCGGACCGGCGGCCGAGCCGAGGCCGGGGCGCGGGCTGACGGTCGGGCTGGGGGTCGGGTTGAGAATCGGGCTGAGAGTCGGGGGGCTGCATGCTGGTTTCTCCGCAAATCCGGGCGAGGCAGCGGCGCGGACGGGCACGCTGCACAATTCGCAACTATTGGCAAAAGTCTAATAAGACGATGCTTTACGGATTTGATCTACGACAAGTGCGTAGGGATGGACAGCGCGAAAAAGCGCTCCCGAATGGCATGCAGATGGAATAAAGAAGAATACGGCGCCACCGGCGCAGGTCCGGCGGCGGGCGCTGCTGAGGACTCAGAGCGCCTAACAAAGCTCCAGGGCAAGAGATGCGGCTTGCCGACGCGGCGTCGAAGACAGTACGAATGGTCGGGGAGACGCTGCAACGCCGCCATGGAGGTTTTGTCGGGTGCTCTCAGCGGTTGGCGCGGCGGTCGGCCGCATACTTGCCGACGAAGCCATGCACCTTGGCTGCCGCCAGGCGGTTGATCGAGACCAGCAGGTCCGGCTCGACCTGGCCCAGGCCGTAGGAGCGGTCCAGGTGGCGGCCGATGTGCAGCAGCAGCTCGGCCGCGACTTCGGCGTCGGCCTCGGCGCGGTGGGCACGGCCGTTGAAGCGGATGCCGAGCGAGCGCGTCAGCAGCCCCAGCTTGTAGCTGGCCAGCCCCGGGAACACGCGGCGCGCCAGTTTCAGCGAGCACACCAGGTCGGAATGGCGGCAGGCGTGGCCCAACAGCGCACCCTCGGCCTTCAGGAATTTCTCGTCGAAGCTGGCATTGTGGGCGGCCAGCGGGTCGGCGCCGATGAAGTCGATCAGCTCGGGCACGACCCGGTCGACCGGCGGCGCGCCGTCCACCATCTCCTGGGTGATGCCGGTGTACTCGACGATGTAGGGCGGGATGCGCACGCCGCAATTGACCAGCGAAACGTAGCGGTCGACCACGCGGCCGCCGGCGATGCGCAGCGCCGCCACTTCGGTGATGCGGTCGCCCGCTTCCGGCGACAGGCCGGTGGTCTCGAAGTCGAGCATGACGATGGGGCGTTGGTACACTGCAGATCCTTTGCGTTATCAGGAAAACTTGCGCGCGGCATCCAGCGCCAGGCCGGCGCCGATACTGCCGAACAGGTCGCCTTCGACCCGGCGCGCATCCGGCACGATGGCGGCGATGCGCTCGCGCAGGGCGCCGACGCCGCTCGAGCCGCCGGTAAAGAATACGGTATCGACGCGCTCCGGCGCCACCCCCGCATCGACCAGCAGGCGCTGCACGGTGGCGCCGATGTCGTCGGTCAGGCCGCCGATGGCATCGGTGAAGGCGCTGCGCCCGACCCGCAGCAGCTCCGGCGGCGAAAGGCGGTCGAGGTCGATGGTGACTTCGGGCGTGTCCGACAGCCCGATCTTGGCAGCCTCGACCTGCATCGCCAGCCAGTGCCCGGCACGGTCTTCGATCAGGCCGCGCAGGCGCTTCAGCTTGGCCGGCTCGGCGGCATCGCGCACCAGTTCGTCGAGCTGGGCCGCGCTCTTGCGCGTGTAGGCCTGGTTGATCGTATGCCAGGTCGCCAGGTTGAAATAATAACTGTTCGGCACCGCGGCGCCCGACAGCAGCGTGCTGCCGTAGCCCAGCAGCGGCATCACCGCCGCCAGGCTCAGGTATTTGTCGAAGTCGGTGCCGCCGAGGTGGACGCCGCCGGTGGCCAGGATGTCGTCGCGGCGCTCGACGCGGCCGGCACGGTCCGGGCCGAGGCGCAGCAGCGAAAAGTCCGAGGTACCGCCGCCGATGTCGGCGATCAGGACCAGCTCCTCGCGCTCGATGCGCGATTCATAGTCGAAGGCGGCGGCGATCGGTTCGTACTGGAAGCCGATGTCGCGAAAACCCACCGAGCGCGCGATCTCGGCCAGCGTGTCTTCGGCCAGGCGGTCGGCAGTCGGATCGTCGTCGATGAAATAGACCGGGCGGCCGAACACCGCGCTCGGGAACTCTCGGCCGGCCTGCTGTTCGGCGCGGCGCTTCAGTTCGCCGATGAAGTGGCCCAGCAGTTGCTTGAACGGCAAGGCGCGCCCGGCGACTTCGGTCTGGCCATCCATCAGGCTGGTGCCGAGCAGGCTTTTCAGCGAGCGCATCAGGCGCCCGTCGTAGCCTTCCAGGTAGTCGGCCAGGGCGGCGCGGCCGTAACGCACCGCATCCTCGTCGGCATTGAAGAACACGACCGAGGGCAGGGTCGATTTGCCATCCTCGAGCGCAAGCAGGCTCGGCTGGCCGGGGCGTACCCAGCCGACAGTGGAATTGGAAGTGCCGAAATCGACGCCGCAAGCGTTGGCCATGGATACCTTTCGTGAGAGGGGCGAAATGTTACCAGATTCCGACCTTGGCCACACCTGCCGCCGCATTCGCCGGCGCCGCATTTCCGCAACAATAGGTAGCTGCCCCATGGCAACGCCGAACCGCTAAGGGATGGACACTGATGCTACAATCCCGCAGGCCCCGATGTGTTCAGTATCTTCTTGCCCGCCTTGCTCTTCAACCATGCCCCAGATTAAGAACAACCTTCCCACTGACTGCGCGGCCATGCTCGGCGAGCACCTGTTCGAATCCAGCCTCGACTGCATGAACCTGCTCGACGGCGAAGGCCGCATCGTGGCCACCAACGGGAGCTGCCGCGCCGCCATGGACATCGCCGATCCCGCCCAGGTGGAAGGCCGCGCGTGGCGCGAACTGTGGCCGCAGGAAGCCCACGCCACTCTCGACGCAGCACTGGCGCAGGCCAGCCGCGAAGGCAGCGCCCGCTTCAGCGCGCCCTGCCCGACCCTGGGCGGCACGCCGAAATGGTGGGACGTGCGCGTCAGCGCCCTGCCCGCCGCCGCGAGTGCGCAGGTGCGCTTCGTCACGGTATCGCAGGACGTGACGGCAGCGCACGGCATGCGCAGCGAACTCGCCGCCAGCGATGCGCGCTACGACTCGCTGGTATCGGCCACCGCCGCCATTGTCTGGAAGACGGGGGCCAACGGCGAATTCGACAGCGAACAGCCGGCCTGGTCCGCCTTCACCGGCCAGGACGTCGTCCAGGCCCAGGGCCTCGGCTGGCTCGATGCCGTGCATCCGGACGACCGCGACATGACCGCTGCCGCCTGGCGCCGCTCGATCGAGTCCGGCTCGCCCTACCTGGGCGAACACCGCCTGCGCCGCGCCGACGGCAGCTATCGCCACATGAGCGTCAAGGCCGTGCCGATTCCCGATGCGCAGTCGGCCGCCGGCGCGGTGCGCGAATGGATCGGCGTGCATACCGACGTCACCGCGCTGGCCGCGGTGCGCGAAGACCGCGAGCGCCTGCTGCGCGAACTGCAGGCCACGCACCAGCGCATGAGCGAAGTGTTCATGCGCGCGCCGGCCTTCATGTGCGTGCTGAGCGGCCCCGAGCACGTGTTCGAATTCGTCAACGACCGCTACCGCGAGCTGGTCGGCGACCGTCCCCTGCTGGGCCTGTCCAACGACGAGGCCGTCCCCGAACTGGCGACCCAGGGCCTGATCGCGATGCTGGACCGCGTGTACGCCACCGGCGAACCGTATGCCGCCAGCGACCTGCTGGTCACGCTGCAGCGCGTCCCCGGCGAGGCACCGGAGCGGCGCTACCTCGACCTGGTGTTCATCGCCCTGCGCGACGCCGACGGCAAGATCACCGGCCTGCTCGGCCACGGCGTCGACCAGACCCACCGCAAGCTGGCCGACATCGGCCTGCACGACAGCAGGGAACGGTTCCAGAAGATCGTCAGCCAGGCCGCCACCGGCGTGGTCGAGATGGACGTGAACGGCATGATCACGCTGGTCAACCGGCGCTTTTGCGACATGCTCGGCTACGACGAGAGCGAGCTGCTCGGCCGCAACATCCTCGACATCACGGCGCCGGATTCGGTCGAGAAGACGGCGCTGACGCTGGGCGGCCTGTTGGCCACCGGCGAAGGCTTCCAGATCGACAAGCATTACCGGCGCAAGGACGGCACCCTGGTGTCGGCCACCAGCAGCGTCAACGCGGTGCGCGGCGCCGGCGGCGAACACCGCGCCGTGGTGGCGATCGTGCTCGACACCACCGAGAGCAAGCGCGCGGCCGAGGCGCTGCGCGCCAGCCAGGAACGCTACCGCAAGCTGTTCGAATCGATGGACCAGGCTTTCGCCATCCTCGAACTCGAATTCGACGGCGCCGGCCAGGCGGTCGACTGGACCTACCTCGAAACCAATCCTGCCTTCGCCGTCCAGACCGGCGTGTCCGACGTGGTCGGCAAGACCATGCGCAGCAGGATCGCCGATCCGGAACTGTGGTGGCTGGACGAACTCGGCGCGGTGGCCCGCACTGGCCAGGCGCGCCGCCTCGAACAGGAAGTGCGCGCCGGCGGCCGCTGGCTCGACCTGTATATCACCCGCATCGGCGGTAGCGGCAGCGATAAGGTCGCCATCCTGTTCCGCGACATCAGCGAACGCAAGGCCGCCGAAGAGACGCTGCGCCGCCTCGCCGACGACCTGGCCGAAGCCGACCGCCGCAAGACCGAATTCCTGGCCACCCTGGCGCACGAGCTGCGCAACCCGCTGGCGCCGATCCGCAGCGGCCTGGGGGTAATGCGCCTGAACCGCGACCTGGCCCCGGGCATGGTCCGGGTACGCGAAATGATGGAGCGCCAGGTCACCCATATGGTGCACCTGATCGACGACCTGCTGGACGTGGCCCGCATCAGCGGCGGCAAGCTCAACCTGCGGATGGAACGCATCGACCTGAACGGCGTGCTGGCCAGCGCGGTCGAGACCAGCATGCCGCTGATCGAGGCCGCCCGCCACGAACTGGTGTTCGACCTGGCCGACGCCACCCTGCTGGTCGACGGCGACGCCACCCGCATCGCGCAGGTGGTCTCGAACCTGCTGAACAACGCCGCCAAGTACACGCCGGCCGGCGGGCGCATCGGGCTGGCCCTGGGCGCCGAGGGCGGCGACGCCGTCATCACCGTCACCGATACCGGCATCGGCATTCCCGGCCACGCGCTCGATACGGTCTTCGACATGTTCAGCCAGGTCGGCAGCGGCGCCGAACGCGCCCAGGGCGGCCTCGGCATCGGCCTGTCGCTGGTACGCCAGCTGGTCCAGATGCACGGCGGCAGCGTCGACGCCCACAGCGGCGGCGCCGGCAGCGGCAGCCGCTTCACGGTGCGCCTGCCGCTGGCGCCGGGCCAGGTGCAAGACGGCGGCGGCAGCAGTAGCGCCGCCGCGCCGATACAGCCAAACGCCGAAGCACCCAAGATGAGCGTGCTGGTGGTGGACGACAACGTCGACGCCGCGCTGACGCTGGCCATGATCCTCGACATCGAAGGCTATGCCACCCACGTCGCCCACAGCGGCCCGGAGGCGCTCGAAGCCGCCGCCGCCTTCCGCCCGGCAGTGGTATTCCTCGACATCGGCATGCCCGGCATGGACGGCTACCAGACCGCGGCCGCGCTGCGTGGCCTGGCGGGCCTGGACCGGCCCTGCCTGGTCGCCCTCACCGGCTGGGGCGCGGAACACGACCGCGCGCGCTCGCGCGACGCCGGCTTCGATCATCACCTGACCAAGCCGGTCGACCTGGCCACGGTGCAGAAGCTGCTTGCCGACATGGCCTCGGCCGCCAGCCAGGGGCGGCCGCCCTGCAGCAGCATCGGTTAGTCCAGCCGTGCGCCGGCCGCCCTACCCTGGGTCTAGGATGGCGCGATGGACCAGGAATGGAGGCTCGCCCGCAACTGCTCGCTGTCGCCGCGCCAGGTGGCGCGCGCGTATGCGCTGCTGTGCTGCGCGTCCGGCGCGGTCGCCGTCGCCTTTTTGCTGCGCGGCGTCTGGATCATTCTCGCCTTCTCGTTCTGCGAGCTGGCACTAGTCGGCCTGGCGCTGCTGGTGTATGCGCGCCACGCGCTCGACCATGAACGGATCGCCCTCACCGATGCCGCCCTGGTGGTCGAGTGCGTGGAAGCCGGCGAGCGCCGCCAATCCTGCCTCGATCCGCTGCGCACCCGTGTCCTCGAACATAGCGGCGCCGGCGGCCGCCACGCGCTGCTGTGCCTGGAGTCGCGCGGCGTGCAGGTCGAGGTCGGCCGTTTCGTCACCGACGCCAGGCGCCGCCAGGTCGCGGCCGAGTTGCGCGCCGCCTTGCGCAGCCTGTCGATGATGCGCTAGCCGGCCAGCTTCGCATCCCCCAGCCATGTAAGCGGGCTCTTACAACCACACGGCTAGGGTACCGATGTTTCGTTTTCTACACATTTTGCATAATGCGATATTCCTGTGCTGCGCGGATCGCCATGCGCAGCCTATGCATTTGTTGGAGACGAAGAAGAATGACCGGTTTGGAACAAGGTTTTGCCATCGTGGCGCACGGCGGCGTCGGCAGCCCGCGCGAATATGACGACGGTTGCGAACGCGCTGCGCAGCGCGGCGTCGAGGAACTCGGGATCAGCGGCGATGCGCTGGAAGCGGCGATTGCCGCCGTCGCCGAGATGGAAGACGATGGACGTTTCAACGCCGGCAGCGGCTCGGTACTGTGCCTCGACGGCTCCACCGTCGAGATGGACGCATCGATCATGGACACCCGCGGCCGCCTCGGTGCCGTGGCCTGCGTGCAGGGCATCCGCAATCCGGTGCTGCTGGCGCGCGCCGTGGCTGAGACTCCGCACTGGCTGCTGGCCGGCGACGGCGCCACCCGCTTCGCCGCCGCCATCGGCCATCCCGTGCACGACAGGATCAGCGAGCGCCAGCGCGAAGCGCACCGCAAGCTGCTGAAGGAACTGGCCGGCTCGGTGCCGGCCATGCCGGGCGTCTCCAACCACGCTTTCCTGCGCTACTGGAATTACCAGACCCCGGCCACGCTGCCGGAAAGCGCCGCCTGCGACACCGTCGGCGCCGTGGTGCGCGCCCCTGACGGCCACTTCGGCGTGGCCTGCTCGACCGGCGGTTCGGCGCCGTCGCTGCTGGGCCGTGTCGGCGACACCCCGATCATCGGCGCCGGCTTCTTCGCCGGCCCGCACGGCGCCATCGCCGCCACCGGCATCGGCGAACACATCGTGCGCCACCTGCTGGCCCGTACCGTCTACGGCTGGATCGAGAACGGCATGCCGCTCGAGCAGGCGCTCCAGCGCGGCATCGAGCTGTTCCCGCAAGACGTCGCGGTCGGCCTGATCGGCGTCACCAAAACCGAAGCCGCCGCCCACGGCAACCGCGACATGCCCCACGCAAGGATCGTCCAAGCATGAACACCACGAGCACTCAGGAACAGCAGCAGATCGGCAACGAACAACCCCGCACAGGCTACGGCCACCTGGTCATCATCGGCGGCCACGAAGACCGCAGCAACGACATGCAGATCCTGAGCCGCTTCGTCGAGCTGGCCGGCGGCAAGGATGCCAAGATCGTCGTGATCTCGGCCGCCAGCACGGTGGCCGACGAGATGTGGCAGACCTACGACCGCGCCTTCGGCGAGCTCGGCGTCGCCAGGCGGGTGCACCTCGGCCTGCAGAGCCGCCAGGACGCCAACGACGAAGACCACATCCGCGACATCGTCGACGCCACCGGCATCTTCATGACCGGCGGCGACCAGAAGCGCCTGCTCGCCATCATCGGTGGCACCGCGCTGGACGCCGAGATGCACGCGGCGCTGAAGCTGCGCGGCGCCGTCATCGGCGGCACCAGCGCCGGCGCTTCGGCCATGTCGGGCCACATGCTGGCCCAGGGCCGCGCCGAACTGCATCCGGAAAAAGGGTCGGTCAGCCTCGGCGCCGGCCTCGGCTTCCTGCACAAGGTGGTGATCGACCAGCACTTTTCGGAGCGCCAGCGCTTGTCGCGCCTGCTGTCGATCGTGGCCCAGAATCCGTACTTGCAGGGGATCGGCATCGACGAGGATACCGCCCTGGTGATCGAACGCGGCGTCGGCATTGAAGTACTGGGCGAAGGCGCGGTCACCGTCGTCGACGGCCGCAGCATGACCACCAACCTGCACGACATCGCCAACCGCGAGACGCCGGAACTGATCGACGTGCGCCTGCACCTGCTGCCGTCGGGCAGCAAGTACCAGTTGCCCAAGGAAGGCGACCAGGAACAGCGCCGCATTCCCCAGCCGCTGCTCGAGTTTTTGGAAAATGTAACGAAACGGAATCCGATCTCATGAGAATCATCGAACAACGCCTCCTGCGCGGCCCCAACCTGTACGCGGCCACTCCCTGCCTGCTGGCCGTCATCGACGGCGCAGGCGCCGAGCTGCTGCCGGGCCTGGGCGCACGCCTGCTGGCGCTGCTGCCCGGCATGCCGCCCGAAGCCTCGGCGCGCCTGTCCGACTGCAACAGCACGGCCGACGCGCTAGAGCCGGTGGTGATGGAGCTGCAGCGCCTGGCCGGCGCGCCCGGCGCCTTCAGCCAATCGGTACCGGCCCTCACCGGTCCGGCACGGGTGCGCGTGGCCTGCGGCTACGCCACCGAGCAGGTGGCGGTGGCCGCGCTGGAGACGGCACGCGCGCTGTTCGAGGCGCTGGCGCGCCACGAAGAATTTGACCTGGCCGCGGCCGTCGACAATCTGCACGACATCGCCCAGCGCCATGCGATCGGCACCAGCACCGGCGCCGTGATCGCCGCCGCCCACAAGCGCGGCATCCCGAGCCTGCGCCTGACCGAGCACGCCAACCTGTTCCAGCTCGGCTGGGGCAGCCGCCAGAAGCGCCTGCAGGCGACCATCACCGGCGCCACCAACAACATCGCGGTCAGCATCGCCAGCGACAAGCAGCTGACCAAGACCCTGCTCGACCAGGCCGGCTGCCCGGTCCCGGCCGGCGACACCGTCACCTCGCTGGCGCAGGCCCAGCGCGTCGCCAGGCGCATCGGCAGCGTCACCATCAAGCCGCTCGACGGCAACCAGGGCAAGGGCGTGACGACCGCGGTATCGACGCCCGAAGAAGTGGAGCGCGCCTTCGCCTTCGCCCAGAACTACGGCCGCCACGTGATCGTCGAGGAATTCCTGCGCGGGCGCGACTACCGCGTGCTGGTCACCGGCCGCAAGGTTGCCGCCGCGTCGTGGCGCCGTCCGCCGCACGTGACCGGCGACGGCATCTCGAGCGTGCGCGCACTGGTTGAAACGGAAAACCGCAACCCGGCGCGCGGCGAGGGCCACACGAATATCCTGACCAAAATTCCGCTCGACGACCTGGCGACCGACATCCTGGCCAAGCAGGGCTACACGCTCGACAGCGTGCTGCCCGAAGGCGTCAGCGTCGACCTGCGCGGCAACGCCAACCTGTCGACCGGCGGCACCGCCGAAGACGTGACCGACCTGCTGCCCGAGGAAACCCGCGACATTTGCATCCGCGCCGCGCGCACCATCGGCCTGGACGTGGCCGGCATCGACATCGTATGCGAGGACATTTCGCAACCGCTGCGCGAACAGCGCGGCGGCATCATCGAAGTCAACGCGGCGCCCGGTATCCGCATGCACCAGTACCCGAGCCGCGGTACCCCGCGCGACGCCGGCGATGCGATCGCCGAAGCGCTGTTCGGCCAGGACGACGGCCGCATCCCGCTGGTCGCCGTGACCGGCACCAACGGCAAGACCACCACCACCCTGCTGATCGAGCATGCCGCACGCGCTGCCGGCCTGCGCACCGGCTGCACCACCACCGAAGGCGTGTTCATCGACGGCGCGCAGATCGCCAGGGGCGACTGCACCGGCTACCGTTCGGCGCGCGCCGTGCTGGCGTCGCCCGAGGTCGAGTTCGCGGTGCTGGAAACGGCGCGCGGCGGCATCCTCAAGCGCGGCCTTGCCTACGACATGTGCGACGTGTCGGTGGTCCTGAACGTGTCCGCCGATCACCTCGGCCTGGATGGCGTCGACACCATCGAAGAGCTGGCCAAGGTCAAGGCCGTGGTGGCCGGGCGCGCTCGCCGCGCAGTGGTCCTGAACGCCGAGGACGACCACTGCGTCGCGATGGCCGGCACGCTGGCCGGGCGCGTCGAAGTGCTGTACTTCGCGCTCGACGCCGAGAACCCGGTGCTGGTGCGCCATCTGGAACAAGGTGGTCGCGCGGTCTACCTGCAGGACAACAGCATCGTGCTGGCCAACGGCGCCAAGCATGAAGCCCTGCTCGACGTGCGCAGCATGCCGGTGACGATGCGGGGCGCGGCGCGCTACAACATCGCCAACAGCCTGGCGGCCGCGGCGGCGCTGTCGGCCTGCGGCTTCGGCAACCTCGAAATCGTCGACGGCCTGCGCAGTTTCGTCTCCGACTGGAAGCACAATCCGCTGCGCTCGAACGTGTTCGACGTCGACGGCGTCACCGTGATCGTCGACTACGCCCACAACAGCGCCGCCTACGCGGCACTGGCCGAAACCGCGCGCGCCCTGACCCCGGGCCGCCTGGTCGGCGTGGTGGCAGCCCCAGGCGACCGCCGCGACGACGACCTGGTCGACATCGGCGCCACCTGCGCCGCCGGCTTCGACGAACTGGTCGTGTACGAAACCGAGAACCGCGGCCGCGCCGCCGGCGAGGTCGCACGCCTGCTGGTGCAGGGTGCGCAGGTCGGCAAGTTCGAGCAGGACCACCTGCAGGTCGAGCTGGACGTGCACCCGGCGATCCGCAAGGGCCTGGCACGGTGCGAACCGGGCGATGTGCTGGTGTTCGGCTGCGGCTCGTCGATCAGCGAGCTGCTGGAAGCGATCCGCCCGACGTCGCCGGCGACGGCGCAGCGTATCGAGGCGGAAGCGGCGGTCTGACGCCGCTGCGCGGTAAGCCCAGCAGCCCCTTTCCTCATTTTCGAAACGCCGTTCCCGCCGCTGCGGGAGCGGCGTTTTTTCATGGCCGACCTGTCAATAACAGTTTGGCTGTGCCCGCGAGAACGTCAGATCTTTTTGCATGAGAAAATAGAAGTCATCCTGCATCCTGTGTCCTGTGACGATGCGCTAGCGCATTACGAGCGGCAGGCACGGCGCAACCTGGAGGGGCATCCGGGCTGAATTGCGGCATGCCTGCATGGTGCGAAAAGCAAACGCGTTTATCCCACCTGCGCCGCGATCCGCTCCGCACTCTCCGGATCCATGTCGCGGATCGCATCCACCAACACCTGCAGCGACGAACCGCAGGCAAACACCAGCACGTCGCCGCGCTGGCACAGCGACAGCCCAAGCCGGATCGCCTTGCCCACTTCCAGCTCGCGGTGCAGCGTGTCGGATGCGCCCACCACTTCCTCGGCGCCGCGCAGGATCAGGTCGACCGCATCGCCGACCTGGCGCCCACGGCTGGCCGACTCGTACACCACCAGCTCGTCGAAGCCGGCCGCGCACACGCGCCCGGTCTCGACCAGGTCGGTGTCGCGGCGGTCGCCCGGCGCCGTGACGATGCCGACCAGCTGGCCCGGCAGCAGGCCGCGCGCCATTTCCGACAACGCCGCGTAGGCCGCCGGGTTGTGGGCGTAGTCGACGATCACGGTCACGCCGCGCACGTCGAACACGTTGGTGCGCAGCGGGTTGCTCTTGCCGTCGCTTACAAAGGTGGAGAGGCCGGTGGCGATCTGCAAGTTGGTGAAGCCGGACGCCATCAGCGCCGCCGCCGCGGCCAGGCCGTTGGCGATGTTGTAGCGAGCGCGGCCGCCGAAGGTGATCGGCATGCTCTCGACGCGCACAAGCTGCTGGTGGTAGGTGGCGTCGGCCACCACGATCGCGTTGTCCTGCAGGTAGGTGGCGCGGCCGCCCTCTTCCAGGTGGCGCAGCAGGATCGGGTTGTCGGCTTCCATCGAGAAGTACACGATCTCGACGTCCGGATGGAACCGGCGCGCCATCGCTACGCACAGCGGGTCTTCGGCGTTGAGCACCACCGCGCGCGAGGCCGACATCGGCACCACCGCCTTGACCTGGGCCAGGTCTTCGACCGTATCGATGCCGTCCAGGCCCAGGTGGTCGGCAGCCACGTTCAGCACCACGCCGACGTCGCAGCGGTCGAATGCCAGGCCGCGCTTGAGGATGCCTCCGCGCGCGGTTTCCAGCACCGCGAATTCGACGTCCGGCGAGGCCAGCACGGTACGCGCCGACCAGTAGCCGGTGCAGTCGCCCTTGACCACTTGCTTGCCGTCGATGATGACGCCGTGGGTGGTGGTGACGCCGGTCACGCGGCCGGCCAGGCGCACGGTGTGCGCCATCAGCAGCGTGCTGGTGGTCTTGCCGTTGGTGCCGGTGCAGGCGATGATCGGGATGCGGCCGTCGGACTTGCCCATCAGGCCGTCGACGATGGCGTCGCCGGCGTCGCGCGGCTGGCCGCTGCTCGGGTACTGGTGCATGCGGATGCCGGGGGCGGCGTTCACTTCGATCACGGCGCCGCCCTGCGCTTCCAGGGGTTCGGCGATGTCGCGGCAGACGATGTCGATGCCGGCCACGTCGAGCCCGATCTTGGCGGCGGCGCGGATGCACAGGCGGCGCGTCGACTCGGGCAGCACATCGGTCACGTCTTCGGCAGTGCCGCCGGTGGACAGGTTGGCGTTGCCGCGCAGGTAGGCAACGGCGCCGGGCGCCGGCACCGAATCGGGCTCGTAGTCCTGCTTGCGCAGCATTTCCTCGGCGTGGGCGTCGAGGGCGATCTGGGTCAGGATGTTGGTGTGGCCTGCGCCGCGCGCCGGGTTGCGGTTCTCGAGGTCCACCAGTTCGCGGATGGTCTTCTCGCCGTCGCCCACGACGTGGGCCGGACGCCGCATCGAGGCGGCGGCGACCTTGCCGCCGGCCACCAGCACGCGGTAGTCGTGGCCCTCGACGTGGCGTTCGACGATGATGCGGCGGCCATGCTTGCGCGCGAACGCATAGGCCTGCTCGATTTCCTCGTCGGTCCGGCAGTTGACGGTAACGCCCTTGCCCTGGTTGGCGTCGAGCGGCTTGATCGTCACCGGCGCCTTGATGCGGCGCGCCACGCGCAGCGCGTCGTCGATGCTGGTCACGGTCTCGCCCTGCGGCACCGGCACGCCGGCTTCCGCCAGCAGGGTCTTGGTCAGCTGCTTGTCGCTGGCGATGCGTACCGCGATGTTGCTGGTCTCGCCGGTGATGGTGGCCTGGATGCGCTTCTGCTTGGCGCCCCAGCCGAGTTGGAACAGGTTGGCGTCCTCGGTGACGCGCTGGATCGGGATGTTGCGTTCCTGGGCCGCGGCCAGCACGGCGGCGGTCGAGGTGCCGATCGCGTAGTGCTGGGCCAGCTCGCGCAGCTCCTCCATGCGCGGCGCCAGCTCGAACGGGCGGCCGTGGGCCAGTGCGTCGACGATGTCCACCGCCAGCGCGAACGCCGGCTGCGCCACCTTTTCCAGCTGGTAGGCGCACACGATGCGGTACTGGCCGGGCACGCCGGTGACCGGGCGGGTGCGGCCGAACGAGGCGCCGGCGCCGGCCAGGCATTGCAGGCCGAGCGTCACGTGCTCGATCACGCGCGCCAGATACGTGCCTTCGCGCAGGCGCTGCGCGAAGCCGCCCGGCTGGCCGGTCGGCACCAGGTAGTCGGCCAGCAGCGGCAGCAGGTCCAGCAACGCTTCGTTGAAGTGCGGCAGGTCGCGCGTGGAGACGCCGTACATGTCTTCGAGATCGAGCACGGACAGCAGGCATGGGGTATCGGCGTGGATGTTGGGACCACGCAGGAAGCGTTGTTCGAGTATGCGCACAGGATTTCCTTGTTCGGAACGAGGGCCGGGCGCGGTCATGCCGCGCCCGTGCCGGGTCTTTCTAGGGTTGGTCTTGCCTGAACAGGATCAGGCGTCCAGCAACTGCGAATACATGCGGGTGGCCATCAGGCCGATCGCCGTATGGTGCACGGCCGGCGACATCAGGCGCGCCAGCATGGCCATCGCTTCCGGCTTGCCGGCGGCGTCGGCCACCTTCTGCTCGAGCTGGCGCAGTTCGGCGTCGCCGGCACTCTCCGCCCCCGTCCTGCGGCGGCGGATCAGGCCGCGCTCCGGATAGGCGCCGCGCTCGGCGTGCTGGTTGAGCGTGTCCAGGGTGCGCTGGCGGGCGCGGTGGCTCAGCACGCGGCCGGTGCGCGCGGCCGTACTGTCGTCGCGCGAGCTCTGGATCCAGTCGCGCAGCACCTGTTGCTCATAGGTCGAGAACACGCCGAACATTTCGGCGCGTTCGCCCTGGATCAGGCGCCAGAAGCGGCTGTTCTCGGCGTCTTCGCCGCGCTTGATCCAGCCGGCGCCTTCCATCGCCGCCATGAAGGCCGGGATCTGGGCCGGTTCGGCCAGCCAGTCGTTGATCGAGCGCCCGGCGACCCGGCAGTAATCCGAGTGCATGTTCTTGCCGACGACCGCCTTGGCGGTGAAGATTTCGACCAGCTCCGCTTCGAGGTCGAAGCCGGCGATGATCGAGGTGGTGCTGGCACCGAGTTCGTTCAGGCGGTAGCCGTCCAGCACGCGCCGGTAGAAGGCGGCCGGGTCGCTCGACTGCGCCATCAGGTTGCGCAGCGCCTGCACCGCCTTGTGGGCGTGGCCGCTGCCGGCATTGTCGACGGTGACGTGGAGCGTGAAGTAATACGGGTCGATGCCGAGCTCGTTCAGCTCGTACGACGTGATCAGGAGGTGCAGCGGCAGCTGCTCGTAGCCGAGGTTGTAGCCGATGATCTCGGGCAGGAAATCCTGGGCGTTATAGGCCAGCGCGAACTGGATCGCGCCCTGCACGAAGTGCGGGTCCGACAGGCCTTCCCAGTGCTCGCAGCCATGCGCCGCCAGCAGGCGCCGGTACAAGGTCACGTGGTTCTTGTCGGGCACGCCGTCGCCGAGTTCCTCGAGATAGGTCTTGATCAGCGGATGGAAATCCGGGTTTTCCCAGCGCGACAAGGTGCCGTACAGCCAGGCGCCATCGGCCAGCTTGGTCGGCGCAGCGCCCTTCAGGAAGGCCAGCGCATGCGACTTGTTGGTGAAGTAGCGGCGCGCCGCACCATTTTTGCGCGCGTTCAGGTATTCGCGATAGGCCAGGCCGACCGCTTCGGAACGGCCCTGGACCCATCCGGACAACTGCGTTACCGATTCCGGCAATTCTTCGGGTTCGCAGCGGGCCAGCTCGATCTGTGCATGCAGGAAAGCGCGGGCCTCCACCGCGGCTTCCTCGGGGTTGTCGAGCATGGAGAAATAGAGTGCCTTGGCAGACGGGATTGCAGTATCGCTCGTGGCGGCTGCTGCGGCTGCGCGTTCAAGGCTGTCGACGGCTAAGCTTGAAGTCATAATGAATCTTCTAGTAAATGTTCTGCCGTGATTATGCGGACGCATCGGTGTGCACGTAATCGGTACGCATCCCACATGAATGTCGGACAGAACTTACAAAAAATTCACGATTTCAAGCCTTTGGACATTACGCTGACGACAAGATTTTCGCTCGGTAGGTGATGCCCAGGCGCTTGAAAAAAGCCGCCCCTGTGCAAACAGGGGCGGCTTCCGGATCTAACGAAAGTGACGACGGCCGCTCAGGTCTTCGACACCGCGCCGCCCAGCACCGAGCGCGAACGCGCATAACCGAAGTACACCACCAGGCCCAGCGCCAGCCACACCAGGAAGGCGATCCAGGTGATCAGGCTGAGGAAGGACATCAGCGCCAGGCAGAACAGCACGGCGATCGCCGGCACCACCGGCACGCCCGGGCAGCGGAAGGCGCGCTTCAGGTCCGGACGCTTCTTGCGCAGCACGATCACGGCGACCGAGACCAGGCAGAACGCGGCCAGGGTGCCGATGTTGACCAGCTCGGCCAGCACGTTCAGCGGTACGAAGGCGGCGATCACGCCAAACACGATGCCGACCAGCCAGGTGGCAAAGTAAGGGGTGCCGTATTTCGAATGCACGGTCGACAGGCGGGCCGGCAGCAGACCGTCGCGCGACATGGCGAACAGGATGCGGGTCTGGCCGTAGGCCATCACCAGCATCACGGTAGTCATGCCGAGGATGGCGCCGACATTGGTCCATTGTGCCAGCCAGTTCACGCCCGCGTGCTCCAGCGCCAGCGACACCGGGTGGTCGACGCCTTCGAACAGCTTGAACGGCACGATGCCGGTCATGATCGCCGAGACGATCACGTACAAGACCGTGCAGATCGCCAGCGAACCGATGATGCCGATCGGCAGGTCGCGCTTCGGATTCTTGACTTCCTCGGCGGCCGAGGTCACAGCATCGAAACCGATGAAGGCAAAGAACACCAGCGCGGCGGCGCTCATGATGCCCGACGCACCGAACGGCGCGTATGGACGCCAGTTGTCGGTGTTGACATGGCCGAACCCGAAGATGATGAACAGCAGCACGATGGTCATCTTGATGGCCACCATGACATTGTTGACGCGTGCCGACTCACGCACGCCCAGCGACAGCATCCAGGTCAGGAACAGCATGATGCACAGCGCCGGCAGGTTCATGACGGTGTCCACGCCCGGACGCGCGCCGGGCGCGGCGGTCAGGGCCGCGGGCAGGTCGAAACCCCAGCCATGCAGGAAGGATTGGAAATAGCCGGACCAGCCGACCGCTACGGTCGAGGTCGCCAAGCCGTACTCGAGCAGCAGGTCCCAGCCGATCATCCAGGCCACCAGTTCGCCCAGCACCGCATAGCTGTAGGTATAGATCGAGCCGGCGATCGGCACCGTCGATGCGAATTCGGCGTAGCACATGGCGGCGAAGCCGCAGGCGATCGCGGCAACGATGAAGGACACGGTCAGCGCCGGACCGGCCGTGAGCGCGCCGGTGCCGGTCAGCACGAAAATACCGGTGCCGACGATCGCCCCGATGCCCATCAGGATCAGGTCCATCGGGCCCAGCACTTTCTTCAGCCCGCCGGTCTTCTGGCTGCTGGCGACCATCTGGTCGAGATTCTTGGTTCTAAAAAGACTCACTGCTTTCTCCAATCAATTGATGATAGACCCCGTGCCCTTTCTTATGGTCGGGCGTGCTTAGTCGGGCTTGATGCTGCGACACGGCGAGGGTATCGCCGGCCGACCTTTGGATGTCTCCTCCTCGGGCGCGGGCCTGCGACCGCTTCTGGCAAGCAATAAGGATGCCAGGCGGAAGCAAAGGACCTTTCCTTTCGGACAGGTCCTAGTGGCGTCACATTATCGCCATTCTGTTATCCGGAATCAAAGGAAATACTCAAAAAACAATGTTGGGTGCTTTGCGCGAGGCGAAACGCCGGGCGGAAAGACGCGATGGTCCTATAAAAAGCATCAGCCGCCGTGGCCGCCCAGCGTGCAGATCACGAGTTCGGGATCGGCATTGATGCGCAATGGAATACCGGAACAGCCGACGCCGCGGCTGACGAACAGCGGCCCGTTGTCCGAAATCTCGTAGGGACCGTAGCTGTAATGGCGCGAACCCGGACCGCTCGGACGGAACAGCGGCCGGCCGCCTGGTGCCGCGATCTGTCCGCCATGGGTATGACCGGCGAAGGCGGCGTCGTAGCGCTGGCCATCCAGCAGTGTCACGCCGTCCGGCGAATGGGTCAGGAAAATGCGCAGCGCCGCGGCCGCGGCCCCGGCAAACGCATCCCGGGTCGAGGGGTGTCCGGTCCAGGGATCGTCGATGCCACAGATGCTGACCGCGCCGAAGGGCGCCGGCAAGGCTACGCTGCGGTTGACCAGCACCTCGATCCCGGCCGCGCGCAGTGCCGCCTCCACAGGCGCCCGCCCGTTCCAGATATCGTGGTTGCCGATGACCGCATAGGTGCCGAGCGGCGCCTGCGCCGCCTGCAGGAAGGCGTGCAGGTCGGCGACGTGGGCGGCGTCGAAGGCCACGTAATCGCCGCCGAGCAGCAGCACGTCGGGCCGCTCGCGTTCGAGCGCCGCGCGCAGGTCGTCGAACAGGGCAGCCGCGGTGGTGGGGCCGGCGTGCAGGTCGGAGGCGAAGCCGACACGCAGCGGTCGCGGCAGCGCTGCCATGATTGGCGGCGCCAGCACTACTGTGTGGCGCGTCACCCGTAACCGCCCGAGCCCGCCGAGACGGTAGCTGAGGCGCGCGACCCGTCCGCCGAGCAACAGGGCATTCAGCGTACGTTCGGTGGCATTGCGGATCGGGCGGTCGGACTTGGTCGTGGCGGCTGGCATGGGTGGCGCGCTGGCAAAGCCGCACTGTACACCATCGCAGGCGGCCCTGGTACTGCGCCGGCAATGCCTAGTGCCGGTCGACAAGGCCGTGTAAGATGGCTATCCCTCGTCTTTGCTCCATGTCTTTCCCGACTCCCGATGCTGACCTACGACCAGTTCTTCCCCTTCCTCGGCACCGTCATCCTGCTGACGCTGTCCCCCGGACCGGACAACATGCTGGTACTCAGCCTCGGCATGGCCAAGGGCCGCTTGCGCGGCATGGCCTTCGGCCTGGGCTGCGCGCTGGGGACGCTCAGCCACACCTTGCTGGCCGTGATCGGCGTCAGCGCCCTGATCGCCGCGTCGCCGCTGGCGTTTACCGCGCTCAAGGTGTGCGGCGGCCTGTACCTGGCCTGGCTCGGTGTCGGCGCGCTGCGCAGCCGCGGCGCCGGCAAGGTCGGCCAGGCCGAGGGGGTGACCGAATCACCGCGCGCACTGATGATGAAGGGCGCGATCGCGGCGGCCATCAATCCCAAGGTGGCGCTGTTCTTCCTCTCCTTCCTGCCGCAGTTCGTGGTCGCCTCGCACGGCCATGTCACGCTGCAGACGGCCCTGCTCGGGCTGACCTTCGCGGTGCAGGCCGCCGTGCTGTTCGGTTTGCTGGGCTACTTTTCCGGCAGCGTCGGCGCCTGGCTGAACCGCAAGCCGAAGGCGGGCGTATGGCTGGACCGCGCCGCCGGAGTCGTATTTATCGGGCTGGGGCTGCGCTTGATCATCGCGCGCTGATGTCCCTATCCTGGCGCGCGCCGCTGCCGCCCGGGATACGCGATGATGCGTCTTTATATATACGCACGCGCCCATGTCCCGCCCCGCCCTGCTGCTGTTCGACGTCAACGAAACCCTGCTCGACCTGACTCCGCTGCAGGCCAGCATCCGCCGCGTGCTGCCGGGCGCCGACAGCCCCAAGCTGTGGTTCACCACGATGCTGCAGTACGCCACCGCGATGTCGCTGGCCGAGCAGTACGCCACCCTGCCCGAGATCGGCACCGCCGTTCTGCGCATGCTGGCCGAGGGACGCGGCGTCAAGCTGTCCGAGGAGCAGGCCCGCATTGCCATCGCGCCGATCACGCGCCTGCCCGCCTACCCCGACGTGGCGCCGGCGCTGGCCCGGCTGCGCGCCGCCGGGTTCAAACTGGCCGCACTGTCGAACTCCACCACCACTGGCCTGCGCAGCCAGCTGGACTATGCCGGGCTGGCGTCCTGCTTCGATGCCCAGTTCAGCGTGCAGGAGACCGGCGTGTACAAACCCCATGCCTCGGTCTACCAGGGGGCTTTGCGACGCATGCGGGTCGAACCGAAGGAGGCCATGCTGGTCGCGGCGCATGGCTGGGACGTTGCCGGGGCACGCTGGGCGGGGCTGCGCAATGCGTTTGTGCGCCGTAACGACCAGGCGCCTTTTCCGCTGGCCGAGCCGCCCGAACTGCTGGTGGCCGACATTGGGGAACTGGCCGACCGGCTGGGTGCCTGAGCCGCTCCGGTCTCTGCCGCATGCACATGCTTAGACGCTTTTCGTTTTAGCGTTTAACAAATATGCAAGCCCGAATATCTTCGTTCACGCACCGACAGCCGTTTGCAATACTGGCTGCTATTTCTGACCTGGATATTCACCATGCACCTGGCATTTCCCGCTGCGCCCACCGAGTTTGATCCGATCGCCGCCGCCGACAGGCTGGCGGAACGCCTGGCTACCACCGCGGTCGAGCGCGACCGCATCGGCGGCCATGCCGCCGAAGAGCGCGAATGGATCCGCGAGTCCGGGCTGCTGGCGCTGTCGGTCCCGGCCGAATGCGGCGGCCTCGGCGCCGACTGGCCCACGGTCTACCGGGTCGTGCGCATCGTCGCCCGGGCCGACAGCGCGCTGGCGCACCTGCTTGGCTTCCACCACCTGCAGCTGGCCGGCATCCAGCTGTACGGCAGCAGCGGGCAGCAGCGCCGCCTGCTGACCGACACCGTCGCCACCAACGCCTTCTGGGGCAATGCGCTCAACCCGCTCGACAAGCGCCTGGTCGGCGTGCCCTCGGCCGGCGGCTACCTGCTGAACGGGATCAAGAGCTTCGCCTCCGGCTCGGTCGGGTCCGACTGGCTCACCATCTCGGCCTGGGACCCGCTGGCCGCCGCGCCCCTGATCGCGGTGCTGCCGACACGCCAGCCCGGCATCGAGGTGCAGGCAGACTGGGATGCCTTCGGCCAGCGCCAGACCGACAGCGGCAACGTCCGCTTCAACAACGTCACGCTGAGCGACGACCTGGTGCTGCAGCATGCCGGCCGCGCCGCCACCCCGCAGGCGACGCTGCGCTCGCAGGTGGCCCAGCTGGTCGTGACCAATCTCTACCTCGGCCTGGCGGAAGGCGCGCTGGCGGCGGCGCGCGGCTACCTGCGCGACGAGGCGCGCCCCTGGTTCGCATCCGGCGTGGAAAACGCCGTCGACGATCCCTTCATCCAGCACCGCTTCGGCGAATTCCATTTGCTGGTGCGTCCGGCGCAGCTGCTCGCCGACGAGGCGGCGCGCAAGCTCGATGCCGCCTTCCGGCGCGGCGCCGACCTGACCGCGGCCGAGCGCGGCGAGGTCGCCGTGGCGGTGGCCGAGGCCAAGGTGCTGGCGCACCGCGCCTCGATCGAGATCGGCAGCCAGCTGTTCGAGCTGACCGGCGCCCGCTCCACGTCGGCCCGCTTCGGCTTCGACCGCTTCTGGCGCAACGCCCGCGTGCACACGCTGCACGATCCGGTCGACTACAAGCTGCGCGACCTGGGCCGCTACGCGCTCGAAGGCCGCCTGCCGGAACCGACCGCCTATTCCTGAGCACTGCCATGCACACCGAAGCCGAGCCGCTGATCCGCCTCGAAGGCATCGCCAAATCCTTTGCCGCCCCCTTTCATGCCAATGGCGAGCGCTACGCCGCGCTGCGCGACGTCACGCTGCAGGTCGAGCGCGGCGACATCTTCGGCATCGTCGGCCGCAGCGGGGCCGGCAAGTCGACGCTGCTGCGCATGATCAACCTGCTGGAAACGCCGGATGCCGGATCGGTGTTCGTCGCCGGCCAGGACCTGACCCGCCTGAGCCGGCGCGGCCTGCGCCTGGCACGCCGCAACATCGGCATGATCTTCCAGGGCTACAACCTGCTGCAGAACCTCGACGTGCACGCCAACGTCGCCTTCCCGCTGCGCCTGCACGGCCTGCTGAACGCGCCGCGGCTGGAGCGCCGGGTGCGCGAATGCCTCGACCTGGTCGGCATCGGCGACAAGGCGGCCAGCTATCCGGCCCAGTTGTCGGGCGGCCAGAAGCAGCGCGTGGCGATCGCGCGGGCGCTGGCCAGCCAGCCGGACATCCTGCTGTGCGACGAGCCGACGTCGGCGCTCGACGCCGAGACCACGCGCGGCCTGCTGGCCACGCTGCGCGAGGTGAATGCCAGCCTTGGCGTCACCATCGTCATCGTCAGCCACGAATTGCCGGCACTGGGTGCGCTGTGCAAGCGCGTCGCGGTGCTGGAAGACGGCCGCGTGGCCGAGCAGTTCGACCTGGCCGACTCCAGCACGCCGCGCCTGACCGCGCTCGGGCGCGAACTGGCCTTCCACGGCACCGAGGCAGGCGCCGCCCTGCAGGGAGCGCTGCATGCCTGACGCCTCGACCCTCGACAAGCTGATCACCTTGCTGCCCGAGCTGCTGGTCGCCCTCGGCCAGACCCTGACCATGCTCGGCATCGGCCTCGGCGCGGCGCTGCTGCTGGGCGGCCCGCTCGGCATCCTGATGTTCCTGGTCGGCGACGGCCAGTCGCTGCAGAACCGGACCCTGGCCGCGGTGCTGGGCTGGGTCGTGAACACGGTCCGCTCCTTCCCCTTCATCATCCTGCTGGTGGCGCTGGTGCCCTTCACGCGCGTCATCGCCGGCAGCTCGATCGGGCCGCTGGCGGCGGCGGTGCCGCTGTCGGTGGCAGCGATCCCGTATTTCGCGCGCCTGGTCGAACAGACGCTGCGCGAGGTGCCGCGCGGCGTGATCGAGGCGGCCGAAGCGATGGGCGCCTCCGAGCTGCAGATCGTGACCCGGGTACTGCTGGTCGAAGCACGCTCCGGCCTGGTGCTGGCGCTGACCGTCCTGGCGATCAGCTTCCTGTCGTATTCGGCGGTGGCGGGCGTGGTCGGCGGCGGCGGCATCGGCGACCTCGCGATCCGCTATGGCTACTACCGCTTCGAGACCGACGTCATGGTGTTCACGGTGGCGCTGCTGATCGTGCTGGTGCAGCTGATCCAGTTCGCCGGCACGCGGGTGGCGCGCCGGCTCGACAAGCGCTGACGCATTCATCTCAACAAGAAGGAAGCACATGAAGATTCCACGCCGCGCAGCGCTGGCGCTCCTGCTGGCATTCGGCTGCAGCCTGCAGGCCGGGGCAAAGGACCCGAAACAGATCGTGATCGGCACCAGCGCCGGCCCCTACGCCGACCAGGTCAAGTACGGCATCAAGCCGATCCTGGAACGCCAGGGCTGGCAGGTGAAGGTGGTCGAGTTCAACGACTACATCCAGCCGAACTTCGCGCTGGCCGAGGGGGCGCTCGACGCCAACGTGTTCCAGCACATCGTCTATTTGAATAAATTCTCGCGTGACCACAAGCTGGCACTGTCCGAACTGGTCACGATCCCGACCGCGCCGATCGCGATCTACAGCCGCAAGCACCGCAGCCTCGACGAGGCCCGCGCCGGCAGCACGGTAGCGCTGCCGAACGACCCGACCAACCAGGCACGGGCGCTGGTCATGCTCGAGCAGATGGGTTGGATCCAGCTGCGTCCGAACACCGATCCGGTCAAGGCGTCGGAGCGCGACGTCGCGCGCAACATCCGCGGCGTGAAGCTGCTGCCGCTCGAAGCCGCCCAACTGCCGCGCGCGCTGCAGGATGCCGACTACGCCTTCGTCAACGGGAACTATGCGCTGGCCTCGGGCCTGAAGCTGACCGAGGCGCTGCGCACCGAAAAGATCTCGCGCAACTACGTCAATGTGGTGGCGGTACGCAGCGCCGACCTCGACAAACCCTTCGCACGCGACCTGGCCGCGGCCTACCGCTCGCGCGACTTCCTGGCCTGGACCGAGCAGCACAACGCCGGCTACGCCAAGACCGACTACCAGCTGGCCATGCTGGCCCAACGCGCAAAATAACTGCTACATGACCAAGCCGATCCGCTTCAACGCCTTCCAGATGAACACCGTGGGCCACCAATCGCCCGGCCTGTGGACCCACCCGCGCGACACCAGCACGCGCTACAAGACCGCCGCCCACTGGGTCGAACTGGCGCAGCTGCTGGAACGCGGGCGCTTCGACGCCCTGTTCCTGGCCGACGTGCTGGGCATCTACGACGTCTACGAGGGCAGTCCCGACGCCGCGCTGCGCAACGCGGTGCAGGTGCCGCTGGCCGATCCGCTGGCGCTGGTGCCGCTGCTGGCCCACGCCACCGAACACCTCGGCTTCGGGGTCACCGCCGCTCTCACCTACGAGCATCCGTACACTTTTGCGCGCCGCATGTCGACGCTGGACCACCTGAGCGGCGGCCGCGTCGGCTGGAACATCGTCACCGGCTACCTCGACAGCGCCGCGCGCAACCTCGGCCAGACCCGGCAGCTGGGCCACGACGAACGCTACGACCTCGCCGACGATTACCTGGAGGTGGTCTACAAGCTGTGGGAAAAGAGCTGGGACGACGATGCCGTGGTAGCGGACAAGGTCGAAGGCGTGTACGCCGACCCGGCCAGGGTCCACCCCATCCAGCACCAGGGCCCGCACTACACCGTGCCCGGCATCCACCTGTGCGAACCCTCGCCCCAGCGCACGCCCTTCCTGTACCAGGCCGGCACCTCGCCGCGCGGCCTCGCGTTCGCGGCGCGCCATGCCGAGGCGACCTTCGTGGCCGGCCCCAGCAAGCAGGTGGTAAAAAAATACGTCGACGCCACCCGCGCTGCGGCACGTGCCGCCGGCCGCGATCCGGACGAACTGCTGGTGTATGCGCAGGCGCTGATCGTCACCGCGCCCACCGCCGCCGAGGCCCAGGCCAAGTACCAGGACTACCTCGAACACGTCGACGTCGAAGGTGCGCTGGCGCTGCTGTCCGGCTGGACCGGGGTCGACTTCGCGCGCCTGCCGCTGGACGCCACCGTCGAGTACATCGACACTGACGCAGGCCGTACCGCCCTCGCGTCGCTCAGCGCCGCCGACCCGGAGCGCACCTGGACCGTGCGCGAGGCGGCACGCTTCATCGGCCTGGGCGGCCGCGGTCCGGTGCTGGTGGGCGACCCCGGCCAGGTGGCCGACCAGCTCGACGCCTGGCAGGAAGCGACCGGCGCCGACGGCTTCAATCTCGCCTTTGCCGTGGCCCATGAATCGATGCGCGACGTGGTCGAGCTGGTGGTGCCGGAGCTGCAGCGGCGCGGGCGCTACCGCACCGACTATCCCGGCGGCACCCTGCGCAACCAGCTGCTGGGCCGGGGCGACCGGCTGGCGCCCCACCATCCCGGGCAGCGGGTCAGCATCGTGACGCAGCCATCCGCCGCCTGATCAGGTTTTTAGCTAATAAGAAAGGAAAAGTGTGAAACGCCGTACCCTGCTCCAACTCGCCGCCGCCGCCGGCGCAGCCTCCGCCACCCTGCCGCGCCTGGCCGCCGCCGTGCCGCTGGAGGAAATCCGCCTCGACTACGCCTATTATTCGCCCACCAGCCTGGTGCTGCGCCGCTTCGGCTGGCTCGAACAAGCCTTCAAGGCCGACGGCACCAAGGTCAAATGGGTATTCAGCGCCGGCAGCAACCGCGCGCTGGAATACCTGAACGGCAACAGCATCGACATCGGCTCCTCGGCCGGCCTGGCCGCGCTGCTGGCGCGCGCCAACGGCACGCCGATCCGCGCCCCCTACATCTTCTCGCGGCCCGAATGGACCGCGCTGGTGGTGCCGAAGAACTCCCCGATCCGCAGCCTGGCCGACCTGAAGGGCAAGAAGGTCGCCGCCACCAAGGGCACCGATCCCTATTTGTTCCTGCTGCGCTCGCTGCAAGTGGCCGGCCTGAAACGGTCCGATATCGAGCACGTCAGCCTGCAGCACGCCGACGGCCGCACGGCGCTGGAACAGGGCAAGGTCGATGCCTGGGTCGGCCTCGATCCGCACATGGCCGCGAGCGAGCTTGAAAGCGGTGCGCGCCTGCTGTACCGGAACGTCGCCTTCAACACCTACGGCTTCCTGAACGTGCGCGAGCAATTCCTGGGCAGCCATCCGAACGAGACGGCGCGCGTGATCCAGGCCTATGAAAAGGCACGCGCCTGGGTGCGTGCCAACCAGACCGAAGCGGCGAAGATCCTGTCCGAAGAGGCCAAGGTCTCGCTGCCGGTGGCCCTGCTGCAGATCAAGCTGCGCAGCGACTTCAGCCAGCCCCTGCCCGGCACCGAACACGTGAACGCCCTGCGCCAGGCAGCGCCGATCCTGCGCGACGAAGCGCTGGTCAAGCCCGGCGCCGACCTGAACCGCGCGATCGCCGAGCTGGTCGACACCCGTTTCGCCCAGCCTTACATCGCGAAGGGCTGACGTGAACACCCGCGTCCTGGATGTGCCCGCAGCGGGTGCGCATCGGCGCCGTGGCGGCGTGCCGCTGCTGCTGGTGCTGCCCTTCGTGCTGCCGGCCCTGCTGCTGGGCGGCGCCGAGCTGGCCGTGCGCGCCGGTGTGCTGCCGGCCAACCTGATGCCGCCCCCATCCGAAGTGGCACGCACCCTGGCCTGGCTGGCCGAGAACGGCCTCGGCGCCCACCTGGCGGCCAGCACGGCGCGGGTCGCGATCGGCTTCCTGGCCGGCGCCGGCGTCGCGCTGCTGGCCGGCGCGCTGGTAGCGCTCGACCGCCGCGCCGCCGCGCTGTTCGATCCGACGCTGCAGGCGCTGCGCGCGATCCCGTCGCTGGCCTGGGTGCCCCTGCTGCTGCTCTGGTTCGGCATCGACGAACTACCGAAGCTGGTCCTGATCGCGATCGGCGCCTTCTTCCCGGTCTACACCGGCGTGGTGTCCGGCTTTGGCGGGGTCGACCGCAAGCTGGTCGAGGTGGCCCAGCTGTACCGGCTGGCGCCGCTGGCGCTGGTGCGCCGGGTGCTGCTGCCGGCGGCGCTGCCGGCGATCCTGACCGGACTGCGCACCGGCCTGTCGCTGGCGTGGATGTTCATGGTGGCGGCCGAACTGATCGCGGCGACGCGCGGCCTCGGCTACCTGCTGTCGGACGGGCGCGAGACCAGCCGCGCCGACATCGTCCTGGCGGCGATCGTGCTGCTGGCGGTGCTGGGCAAGCTGAGCGACATGGGGATGGTGGCGCTGGAACGGCGCCTGCTGGCCTGGCGCGACGACTTCGCGGGGAGCCTGGGTGGAGGATACCGATGAGTTTTCTGGAAATCGTCGTCGACGAAAAGCGCTACGGCGAGCGCGTCGTGCTGAAGAACCTGCGCCTGGAACTGGCGCGCGGCGAGATCGTCAGCCTGGTCGGCCCCAGCGGCTGCGGCAAGAGCACGCTGCTCTCGATCGTGGCGGGACTCGACAAGGGGGCGCGGGCCACGGTGCGGCTGGACGGCGCAGCGCTGGCCGGAGCCGGCGAGCGTGACGGTGACGGCATCGGCTTCGTGTTCCAGGAGCCGCGCCTGTTTCCGTGGCTGGACGTGGCGCGCAACATCGCCTTCGGCGGCGGCGCTGCGGCGGCCGCCGCGGGGGCCGTCGATGCGCTGCTGGCCGAAGTCGGCCTGGCCGGCTACGGCGCCCACCTGCCGCGCCAGCTGTCCGGCGGACAGGCGCAGCGGGTGGCGATCGCGCGCGGGCTGTACACCCGGCCGCGCGTGCTGCTGCTGGACGAGCCGTTCTCGGCGGTCGACGCGATCACCCGCATCAAGCTGCAGGACCTGCTGGCGCGTGTTGCGCGCGAGCGCGGCCTGAGCGTGCTGCTGGTCACCCACGACATCGACGAAGCGGTGCACCTGAGCGACCGCATCGTGCTGCTCGACCGCCAGGCCGGTCCGCCGCGCGCCCAGCTGCCGGTCGGGCTGGCACGCCCGCGCGCGCGCGGGGATGCCGAAGCCGCCCGGCTCAAGGCGGGCATCCTGGCCATGTTCGACCTGGAAACCGCCTGAGCCCTGCTAGCGCACCAGCTCGATGGCCAGCTCGCTGTCCTTGACGTCGGCGATCGGACCCAGGATCGCGCCGTCGAATTCGCGCAGCGCCTCGCCCTTCTCGAACAGGTGCGGTAGGTCGGGGTTGGCCAGCGCGCCACGGCCCAGCGCCACGATGTCGGCGCCATGCTGCAGGATCTCGGCGGCGCGCTCCAGGCTATGCAGGGAACCGTTGGCGATGATGGTGACGTCCGGCGCATGGCGGCGCGCCAGCGCGACCAGGCTGTTGCTGCCGCCTTCGAAGGCCGGTTGCCATGCCTCGAATTCGGTGACGTGGATAAAGTCGGCACCCGCCTGCGCCAGCGCACCGAAGATGATGGCGGCATCGGCTTCGCGGCCCGGCCACTTGTTGGTGAAATCGTTGACCTTGCCCTGCGAGATGCGGATGCCGACCGGCACCTCGCCCCCGATGGCCGCCTTCACGGCCTTCACCACTTCCACCAGCAGGCTGACCCGGCCCTGCGTGCTGCCGCCCCAGCGGTCTTCACGCACATTGGTGTGCGCGGTCAGGAACTGGTCGAGCAGGTAGCCGTTGGCCCCGTGGATTTCGATGCCGTCGAAACCGGCGACACGCACGGCGCGCACTGCCGACTGGACAAAGCCGTCGACCGCCTCGGCGATCTGTTCCTCCGTCATGGCGACCGGGTCGGCGTAGTCGCCCTCGCCATGGTAGAAGCCCATCTGCTTGCCGGCCGGCTTGACTGCCGACGGCCCCGCCGTGTGATCGCGGTAGGGATTGAACTGGCTCAGGGCGCCTGCATGCATGAGCTGGGCGAATACCAGCGTGCCTTGCTCATGGGCGTCGCGGGTCACCGCGCTCCAGCCCTGGGCCTGCTCGTCGTCGGTGATGCCGGGCTGGTTGCGGTAGCCCTGCGAAAACGCCTTGTCCGTGTACAAGCCTTCGGTGATGACCAGGCCGAACCCGCCCTTGGCAAAGCGCGCGTAGTAGTCGCGCATCGTCGCGGTCGGCACGCCGGTTGGCGTCGCGGTCACGCGCGTCATCGGCGCCACCGCCAGGCGGTTCTTGACGGACACGCCGTTCTTATCATGTCTGGATAAAATCGAGGATAGGGCTTGCTTCATGGTCGACTCTTTCTTGAGGATTACGCTGCTGGTGCAGCGGTGGATGCCATAATAAAGGCACTTGTTTGTGAGAAAAAGCACTGCAAGTGTGAAACCGCTTTAACATAAAAGGTTATAAATGCAGATAGCGGATCTCCGGATCTTCCTGGCCGTGGCGTCCGCGGGCAGTTTGTCGGCGGCGGCGCGGCAGCTCGATATCGGTCCGATGCAGGTGTCACGCAGGATCGCAGTCCTCGAAGAGGAACTCAGCGTACGCCTGTTCCACCGCACCACGCGCTCGGTCGCGCTGACCGCCGAGGGCGAAGCGCTCCTGCCGCATGCCACGACCATGGTCGAGGCCGAGAACAGCGCACTGGGCGAACTGCGGCCATCCGCCACCAAAGCATCGGGCCTGCTGCGCCTGACCGCGCCCAGCGTGTTCGGGCAGACCATTGTGCTGCGCCTGCTGCCCACGCTGCTCGAACAACATCCGGAACTGCGGATCGAGCTGGACGTGTCGGATCGCGTCGTCGATATCGTGGGCCAGGGCCTCGACCTGGCGATCCGCATCGCCACGCTGGGCGATTCGGAACTGGTGGCCAGGAGGATCGCCGCCAACCCGCGCGTGCTGGTGGCTTCGCCAAGATACCTGCAACAGCGGGGCCGGCCGCGCACGCTTGGCGACCTGGAAGGGCACGACTGCGTCGTCCTGCAGGCGGTGCCGCGCTGGCCCTTCGTAGTCGACAAGGGGCTGCAGCGTATCCGCGTGAACGCACGTATCACTACAAGCAATGTCGCCACGGCACGTTCAGCGGCCGAGCAGGGGTTGGGACTGGTGATGCTGACTTATTGGGATGTCCAGCAGCAGCTGCGCGACGGCACCCTGCTGGACATCGGTCTCGAGGACGCGGCGATGGAAGACCTGTCGGTCTGGGCAATGACGCCCACCCGCCGCCATGTGCCGACGCGCGTCAAGGTCTTCCTCGACGCGCTCGAACAGGAACTCGCGCGCCTGCGCTGAGCCGAGATGAGCTGAACGTTCAGCCCATCCGGCCTTCGCGCGATGCGATCAGCTCGACCTTGATCCAGCCCGGATGGCGCAGGTCGAACTCTTTATAGGCATCGATCACCGACGGCATCTGCTCGCGCTTGGTAACGATGGCGGTGGGATCTATCGCGCCGACGCGCACCAGCTCGACCAGGTCGGGCACGTATTTGCGGTGGTTGCAATTGCCCATGCGGATGGTCAGGTTCTTGTTCATCGCGGCGCCGATCGGGAAGCTGTTGTCGGCCGGCGGGTAGACGCCGATGATCGACAGGGTCCCGGCCTTGGCCAGCGCCTGCACCGCCCACTGCTGCGCCTGCGACGGGGCATCGCCCGGCACCCAGTTGTCGCCGTGCGGATGCTGGTGCGGCGCGACCTTCTTCACTTCTTCCGCGAACTCGTCCTTCTTTTGCGCGGCTTCGGCGGCGGCCGGACCGTGGTGCGGGCATTGCGCATCGACGCCGACCGCATCGATCGCGCTGTCCACGCCGACGCCGCCGGTCAGCGCCTTGATGGTCGCGACCGGGTCTTCCTCGTCATAGTTGATGACTTCCGCGCCCTGGCGGCGCGCCATCTCGAGGCGGTCCGGCAGGTGGTCGATGGCGAGCACGCGGCTGGCGCCCATCAGCTTGGCCGAGGCGATGGCGAACTGGCCGACGGCGCCGCAGCCGAACACCGCCACCGTGTGACCAGGCTTGATGTCGGCCAGGTCGGCGCCGAAGTAACCGGTCGGGAACACGTCCGACAGCAGGATCGCCTGGTCGTCGGTGACATTGTCCGGCAACTTGACCAGGTTCACGTTGGCGAATGGGATACGGGCCTTTTCCGCCTGCAGGCCGTTGAAGCCGCCGGCCGGCTGCGGACCGCCGTAGAACGCGGTGCCGGCGCCCGGGCCGCCCGGGTTGGCGTTGTCGCACTGCGCATAGTAGCCGGCGCGGCAGTAGGAACAGTAGCCGCAGGCGATGGTCGACGGCACCACCACGCGGTCGCCGACCGACAGGTTGCGCACATTGTTGCCGATCTGCTCGACGATGCCGACCGCTTCGTGGCCGAGGATGGTGCCCTCCTTCATGCCTTCGAAGGTGCCGCGCACGAAGTGCAGGTCGGTGCCGCAAATGGCGCTGGTGGTAATGCGGACGATGGCGTCCTGGTCCTGCTCGATCTTCGGTTCCGGGACGTCGTCCAGGCGGATGTCGCCAATGGCGTGGAATACAACGGCTTTCATCGGGGTCCTTTCAATGGGAGGGCACGCCGGGCGTTGGCCGGCATGGGACATAACAGGCTAGCATCGCTTTTTGCTGCACGGCCGTACGTTACTCTTGATCATCGGTACTTCCAGGGTCGGCCGGCGGCGTTCCCACGGCCGGACGCCCGCTTGATCCCGGTCTAGCGCCCGCCCACATGCGGAACTCGCGACGGCTGCGGCAGCCTAACTGGACACACAGCACATGCGCCGCCACCGATGCCGATTCCAGCTCCGCCAGCCGCCCCCGCGCCGAACGCCGACGCTCTCGATGCTCTCGATGCCCTCGACGGCCCGCGTCCGCTGCTCGGCCTGCGCGAAGCTGTCACGCTGATCGTCGGCGTGGTGGTCGGGGCCGGCATCTTCAAGGCACCGGCGCTGGTGGCCGGTATGACCGCCGACGTCCCCTGGATGTTCCTGGCCTGGGTGCTGGGCGGTGTGGTGTCGCTGGCCGGGGCGCTGTGCTACGCCGAACTGTGCACCGCCTACGCCCATCCGGGCGGCGACTACCACTTCCTGCAGCTGGCCTACGGGCGCGGCCTGGCCTTCCTGTTCGGCTGGGCGCGCTACGCCGTGATCACCACCGGTTCCATCGCCCTGCTCGCCTTCGTGTTCGGCGACTACCTGCAGCAGGTGCTGCCGCTGCCGGCCGCCACGCCGGCGCTGGGCGCGGCAGCCTGGGCGGCCTTGGCGGTGGTGGCGCTGGCCGCGCTCAACCTGGCCGGCCTGCGCGGCGCCAGCCTGGCCCAGACCGGGCTGACGCTGCTCGAGGTGGCGGCCCTGCTGGGGGTGGCGGCCGCGGCCGCGCTGCTGGCCGGCGTCCCCTCGGCCGCATCCGCAACATCCGCCGCAGCCGCCGCGGCCGGCACCGGCCCGCCGGCGTCTTTCGGCCTGGCGATGGTGTTCGTGCTGCTGGCCTACGGCGGCTGGAACGAAGCCGCCTATATCAGCGCCGAAGTGCGCGACGGCCGCCGCAACATGGTGCGCGCGCTGGTGCTGTCGGTCAGCCTGATCACCCTGCTCTACCTGCTGGTCGCCTGGGCCTGCTGGCACGCGCTCGGGATGCCTGGGCTGGCGGCATCGAGCGCGCCGGCGGCCGATGTCGTGCGGATGGCCTTCGGCGCGCCGGGCGAGCGCATCCTGGCACTGCTCGTGGCGGTGTCGGCGCTCACCTCGATCAACGCCACCATGATCGTCGGCGCCCGCACCGGCTATGCGCTGGGCTGCGACTGGCGTGCGCTCGGCTGGCTCGGGGGCTGGGACGGCGCGCGCGGCACGCCGCGGGTGGCGCTGCTGCTGCAGTGCGCGGCCGCGCTGGCGCTGGTCGGACTCGGCACCGCGCTCGGCAGCGGCTTCCGCGCCATGGTCGAGTTTACGGCGCCGGTGTTCTGGCTGTTCTTCCTGCTCACCGGGATCGCCCTGTTCGTGCTGCGGCGGCGCGAGCCGGAACGCCCGCGTCCCTACCGGGTGCCGCTGTACCCGCTGCTGCCGGCCGTGTTCTGTCTCGCCTGCGCCGGCATGCTGTGGTCCAGCCTGTCGTACGTGTCGGCGCAGTCGCTGGGTGGCCTGAGTGCCGCCTGGATCGGCGTCGCCGTGCTGGCCGCCGGCGTGCTGGTGCTGGCGGCGCTGCTGGCGCTGCAGGCCCGGGCGTACACCGGCCACCGCCCTACTGAAACCCAAGCCAAGGAGAACCGACGATGACATCGCATACCCGCCGCACACTGCTGCTGGGCACCGCCGCCGGTGCCGGCCTGGCCCTGGTTCCGGGGCGCGCCCCGTTGGCCCAGGCCGCGCAGTCCATCGCGCCTGCGCCGCACAGGCTCGACGTGCCCTACGTGCCGACCCCGCAGGACGTGGTCAACCGCATGCTGGCCGTGGCCAAGGTCGGCAAGAACGACGTCGTCTACGACCTCGGCTGCGGCGACGGCCGCATCGTCGTCACCGCCGCCCGGCAGTTCGGTGCGCGCGGGGTCGGCATCGACATCAATCCGGAACGCATCGCCGAAGCCAGGGCGAATGCCAAGAAGGCCGGGGTCTCGCAACGCGTCGACCTGCGCGTGGCAAACCTGTTCGATACCGACCTGTCGCCGGCCTCGGTGGTCACGCTGTACCTGCTACCAAATATCAACGTGAAGCTGCGCCCCCAGCTCTGGAAGCAATTGCGCGTGGGGAGCCGCGTGGTATCGCACGCCTTCGACATGGGCGCCGACTGGCCGCCCGAGCAGACCGTGGACGCGTCCGGACGCACGATCTGCCTGTGGACCATCACCGCCGCGCAGAAATCGGCGGCCGCGCCGGCCGCCCTGGGCCGGGCCTGAACCCGCCCTGTAACCGGCACGGAGCGTGCCGCCCGAGCACTGCCGGGCTCGCTCGACAGTATCCCGCCTGCCGTTGCGGCGCTGTCGATGCGCAAATGCGGCGTGGTTGCGGTTCTTCCGAATTGATCCGCTGCCATTTTTTCGTTACATTGGAGGTTTTATTGACATGGGGTGGCCCGGCCGTTCCCGGCCGCTCCCCGCGATGCGCGATTCTCCATTACTCAAGCACCTGAGCTCCGGCTCCCTCGTAACGGCTTCCTGTTTTCTCGGCCTGCTGTATTTTGGCCGCGACGTGCTTGAACCGCTTGCCCTGGCCTCCATCCTGAGCCTGGTGATCGCGCCATTGATCCGCACCATGCGCCGCGTCGGCATCGGCCAGCTCCCGGCCACACTGCTGTCCGTGGTCCTGGTGTCGACCGCCGTGGTCGGCATCGGCACCATCCTGGCCTTCCAGCTGGTGGCGGTCACCGGCGACCTGCCGAAGTACCGCGCCGCGATCCGCACCAAGATCGCCACCGTGCGCGAGCTGACCGAGCGCCCGTTCGCCCGCATCGAGGCCGAACTGAGCGCGGTATCGCCGCAGGCGCCGTCCACGCCGGTCGGCAAGCGTGGCATCAATACCGTGACGGTCAGCCCGACCATGCCGCTGCCGGTCGAGGTGCGCGCACCGCGCCTGACCACGCGCGACCAGCTGGCGCGCCTGTTCTCGCTGGCCTGGGGGCCGATCGGCGAAGCCGGCCTGGTGCTGGTGCTGTTGATTTTCATCTCGATCGAACACGAATCGCTGCGCGACCGCCTGATTCGGCTGGCCGGCCAGACCGAGGTCAGCCGCACCATCCGGACGCTGGGCGACGCCGCCCAGGGCGTGTCGCGCTTCTTCTTCTCGCAGTTCGTGGTGAACCTGACCTTCGGCACGCTGATCGGCGTGCTACTGGGCGTGGCCGGCGTGCCGCACGCGGCGCTGTGGGGCGCGCTCAGTGGCCTGGTGCGCTTCGTACCCTACCTCGGCGTGATGGCGGCCGGCATCGTGATCGCCATGTTCGTTGCCGCCATCGACCCGGGCTGGCAGCTGGCGGTGTCCTGCATCGTCCTGTTCGTGGCGCTGGAAGTCATCGTCGCCAACGTGGTGGAACCGAAAGTCTACGGCCACAGCTCCGGGCTGTCGCCGCTGGCGGTGATCGTGTCGGCGCTGTTCTGGGGTGCGATGTGGGGCCCGGTCGGCCTGCTGCTGTCGACCCCGCTGACGCTGTGCCTGGTCGTGGCCGGCCGCCACGTGCGCGGGCTCGAGCCGGTCACCATCCTGCTCGGCGACGCCCCCAGCGTCAGCGGCGGCCAGCGCTTCTACCAGCGCGCCCTGACCGGCGACGCCTACACCATCCTGCGCGACGCCCAGGCCTACCTGCGCCGCGCCAGCTTCGCGCGCTATTGCGACCAGGTGCTGCTGCCGGGCCTGTCGATCGCCGCGGCCGACCGCCGCAGCGGCCAGATCGACGCCACCCAGGTCGCAACGATCCAGGGCACGACCGCCACCGTCGCCGCCGCGCTGACCCAGGGCGGCCGCGGGCCGATGCTCAGCCGGCGCCGCCGCAGCCGCGACGTCTCGCTGCTGGACGCCAATCTCGGCGCCCACCTGCGCCAGATGCGCGAAGCGCGCCAGGGCCGCTGGCAAGGCTCGCTCGACGTGCCGCTGCGCTCGGTGGTGCTGTGCGCCGGCCTGCCGGGCGAACGCGACGCCGTGCTGAGCGAACTGCTGGTGCGTTCGCTGCGCGAGGCCGACGTCGACGCCCGCAGCGCCACCATCGACCGCGACGACGAGCGCCCGGACCCGGACAAGTCGGAGCTGGTGTCGACGATCTTCCTGCCTTATCCGCTGGAAGACCAGCTGGAACCATGGATCGGCGCCGCCACCCGCCTGCGCGACAACGTGCCGCATGCGCTGCTGGCCACGATCCGGCTGTCGATCGACACCTCGACCGTCAGCCAGCCCGTGGTCGAGCAGCACGTCGACATCGTGCTGCGTTCGTTCGAGGAAGCGCTGGCCTTCGTGGCGCCGGAGCGCTCGGCCAAGTGGCAGGGGACGGCGGCCGCGGTGCGCTGAGGCGGCCAGGGAAGTCTCAACGCGGCAGGTAGTGATCCACCAGCAGCGCCGCGAACAGCAGCGCCAGATAGACGATCGACCAGGCAAACGCCCTGCGGGCGATCTCATCAGTATAGCGCTTGTGCACCAGCCAGCCGTAACGCAGGAACACGGCGTTCAGCAGCGCCGCCGCACCCAGGTAAGGCAGCCCGCTCATGCCGACCGCCCACGGCAGTGCCGAACCGGCCGCCAGCAGCAGGCTGTAGCGCCACACGCACATGCCGGTATAGGCCATGCCGTGCGTGACCGGCAGCATCGGCAGGCCGGAGCGCGCGTAGTCGTCGCGCCGGGCCATCGCCAGCGCCCAGAAGTGCGGCGGCGTCCACAGGAAGATGATCAAGACCAGCAGCCAGGCCTGCAGCGGCACGCTGCCGGTGGCCGCGGCCCAGCCCAGCGCCGGCGGCATGGCCCCGGCCAGCCCGCCGATGACGATGTTCTGCGGCGTGTTCGGCTTCAGGAAGATGGTGTAGATGAAGGCGTAGCCGGTGAAGGTGGCCAGCGTCAGCCACATGGTCAGCGGATTCACGCGCGCGTACAGCAGCGCCGCGCCGGCACCGCCCAGCGCCAGCGAGAACAACAGCGCCTGGGTGCGCGACAGCGCGCCGCTTGCGGTGGCGCGGCGCGCGGTGCGCGCCATGCGGGCATCGACCTCGGCCTCGATCAGGCAGTTGACCGCGAACGCAGCGCCGGCCAGCAGCCAGATGCCGGCGGCGGTCCAGGCCAGCAGCGCCCAGTCCGGCGCGCCCGGCGTCGCCAGCAGGCTGCCGATCACGGCGCAGAACACCGTCATCTGGGTCACGCGCGGCTTGGTCAGCGCCCAGTACTGCGGGATGCGGGTGGCGAGCGCACGCAGCGGGGCGCTGCCGGCGCCGGCGGCGGATTCTGGCCGCAGCTGGGCGGCGGGATGGTTTCGCATGGTCAAACTCTCATGGCAACGGGTGCGGCGCGCAGTCACATCGGGCCGCGCTGCGGCGGAGACTGCGGCGGAAAGCGGGCGGCTCGGTATTCGGGGACGCTAATGCTACCGGAATTCGCGGCGCAAGCATTGGGGCAAAATGTCCCAGTTGCGAGACAGGCAATGGGGCGGCGCCGCGCCATGGCGGCGCATTCGTCGCGCGCGCGACCGTCTTCCGTATCAGTTCTACAACGTTTCCTGGGCACCAAGGCGGTTCTGCTTGCCTGAGCCTCGCCTGTTGAATATCGTCAAACATGCCGTATTAACCAAGGGACAGCATGAAGACGAGGATGACAGGGGTTGCCCACGCCGTGCGCGGCGTGGTGCTGGCTGGCACGTGGATGGCAGCCGGCGGCTTCGCCGGCCACGCAATGGCGCAGGAAACACCAATCGCCCCGGACGCGCAGGCCGTGCAGGCCGCGCCGATGCCGACGGTGGAAGTAACCGGTTCGGCGATCCGCCGCGTGCAGGCCGAGACCGCGCTCCCGGTGCAGACCGTCACCCGCGCCGAGATCGACAAGGCCGGCGTGACCACCGCCGCCGAACTGATGACGCGGATCTCGTCGAACGTCGGCGGCCTGACCGACGGCGTCAGCATCAACGTCGGCGGCGACCAGCGCGGGTTCAACAGCGCCAACCTGCGCGGCATCGGCACCTCCTCGACGCTGGTGCTGCTGAACGGCCGGCGCATGGCCAACTTCGCCTCGCCCGGCGACGACAGCGGCGTCGATCTGAATAACATACCGGCCGCCGCCCTCGAACGGGTCGAAGTGCTGCTGGACGGCGCCTCGGCGCTGTATGGTACCGATGCCATCGGGGGCGTCATCAACTTCATCACGCGCAAGGACTTCCAGGGCCTGGAACTGAATGCCTACGGCCTCAAGACGCGCGAAGGCGGCGCCGGCAAGCGCACCGCCAGCATCGGCGCCGGCAAGGGCGACCTCGACCGCGACGGCTACAACGTGTTCGCGGTGGCCGACTTCCAGCGCACCAATGCCCTGAGCACGTCGCAGCGCAGCTTCGTCAAAGGCTTGCAGGTCGAGCAGCGCCTGGGCCACCTGCTGTCCGGCTACACCAGCCCGGCCAACATCCGCCTCAGCACGGCGCAGCGCGACTACCTGCAGGAGAACGGTTTCACCATCAACGGCAAGCCGATCACCAACCGCCTGATCAACCTGTCGGTGCCCGGTTGCGCGCCGCCGGACAATGTGTACCTGCCGGCCGGCACCGGCGGCGTCGATGCCTGTACTTACGACTACATGAACGACACCGAGCTGTATCCGAAGTCGGACAAGGCCAGCCTGCTCGGCCGCGGCGTGATCAGGCTCGGCGCCGGCCACCAGGCCTATGCCGAAGTTGCCCTGAGCCGCGCGAAGACCGACTACGCCGGCTCGTCGGCACGCGTGACCGGCTACATCGACTACCGCAAGGTGCCGCAACTGGCGGGCACCGGCCTCGACCAGGTCACCGACGACGACGTGCCTGGCGAACTCGAACTGCGCATGCGCCTGAACGAAGCCGGGCGCCGCACCAGCACCCTTACCAGCGAAGGCGTGCGCGTGGTGGTCGGCCTGAGCGGCAACCTGGGCGGCTGGGACTACGACACCGCGTTCAACCACAGCATCAACACCGTCAAGGACCAGGACACCCACGGCTACGTGCTGTACAACGAGCTGCTGGCAGGGATCGCCGACGGCCGCATCAACCCGTTCGGTCCGTCCGGCGCCGAAGGCCGCGCCCTGCTCGACAGCATCCAGGTGCACGACGACGTGCGCCACGCGCGCGGCACCATGGATTCCTGGGACTTCAAGCTTTCGCGCGCGCTGATGAAGATGGACGGCGGCGACCTGGCGGTGGCCGTCGGCGGCGAGCTGCGGCGCGAAAAGAACGACTTCACGCCCTCCGCCCTGCTCCTGAGCGACAACATCAACAACGACGCCGCGCCGGAAGGCGGCCGTGCCACCCACGACAGCCGCAACATCCAGGCCGTGTACGGCGAGTTGCTGGTACCCTTTGCCAAACAGTGGGAAGCCCAGCTGTCCGGCCGCTACGACCATTACCAGCAGGTCGGCGGCGCGGCCAGCCCGAAGATCGGCCTGAGCTGGCGTCCGAGCGCGGCGCTGCTGCTGCGCGGGTCGGCCGGCCGCGGCTTCCGCGCGCCGTCGATGACCGAGCTGCACCGCCCCACGGTCTACAGCAGCACCGCCACCCTGCCCGACCCGGTGTATTGCGCCACGGTCGACAACAACTATGCCGACTGCGCCGACAACTGGGACACGCGCCGCTACAGCAATCCAAACCTGAAACCGGAACGCAGCCGCCAGTTCTCGCTGGGCGCCGTGTTCGCCGCCGGCCGCCACGTGAATGCCTCGCTCGATTACTGGAACATCAAGCGCACCGACCTGATCAGCGAGATCGGCGACGACGTCATCCTCGGCAACCTGGCCAAGTACGGCGACCTGGTGCACCGCGACGAAGACGGCTACATCGACTATATCGACCTGCGCAAGGAAAACCGCGGCGCCCAGGTCGCCAAGGGCCTGGACCTGGCGGTCACGGTGCGCGGCATCGACACCGCGGTCGGCCGCTTCGGCGGGCGCCTCAACGGGACTTATGTGCTGGATTCCAAAATCCAGAACAGCCCGGGCGACAGCTACATCAGCAACGTGGGCAGGTTCGTGACCGACGGCGTGGTGCAGCGCTGGCGCCACACCATCACCCTGGACTGGGAACGCGGCCCGCTGTCGGCCAGCCTGTCGAACACCTATTCGAGCGGCTACGAAGACCAGAACACGGCAATCAACATCGACGACGGCAGCGTGGTGGCGCGGAACCGCGTGCAGCCGTATTCGCTGTGGGACCTGTCGGCGGCCTGGCAGTTCAACCCGGCGCTGAAGCTGCGCGCGGGCGTGCAGAACATGTTCGACCGCAGCCCGCCGTACTCGAACCAAGCCTACTTCTTCCTGTCCGGCTACGATCCGACCTACACCGACCCGCGCGGCCGGCGCTTCTACGCCAGCATCAACTACGCGTTGCGCTGACCGCTCAATGCCCCAGGCTGGCCGAACGGCGGGCGGCCGGCTCGCTTTCCGGCGAGCCTTCCTGCGGACGGTCCGGATGGGCCCAGTGCTTGACCAGCAGCGCCAGGGTGGCGAACACGCCGGCCACCGCGACCACCGCGAAGATGCCCTGGAAGCCGACCTGCCGGCGCGCCAGTTCGGCCACCAGGAAGGAGCCGGCGACGCCGCCGAAGCGGCCCACGCCCATCATCCAGGCCACGCCGGTGGCGCGGCCCTGGGTCGGATAGAAGCTGGCGGCGAGCGCCGGCAGCGAGGACTGGGCCGTGTTCATCAGCGTGCCGGCGACGAACACCATCGTCATCAAGAGGCCCACGCTGCCGGCCGACAGGCCGATCGCATAGATGCTGACCGCGCTCAGGCTGAAGCACAGGGCGATCACGCGGTTCGGATTGAAGCGGTCCATCAGGACGCCGAGGAACACCGCGCCGACGCCGCCGAGCGGGAACAGCGAGGCCGCCAGGGTCGCGGTGCGCGCATCCAGGCCGGCTTCCTTGAACAGGATCGGCATCCAGTTGATCAGCGAGTAGAAGATCACCAGGCCCATGAAATAGGCCAGCCAGATCATCACGGTGCCGACGATGAAGGGGCGCGACAGGATCACGCGCAGGCCGGTGCGCTTGACGGCCGTGCCTGCGCCGGCGGTCTTCTCGGCCATCGTGAAGGCCTGCACCTCACGCGCGCTCGGGGAGATGCGCTCCAGCGCGGCGCGGATGCGCGCGGCCGGCACCTTGCGGGCGACCAGCCAGCGCACCGATTCCGGCAGGCGCACCAGCATGACGACGGCCAGCACCAGCGGCACCAGGCCGCCCAGCAGCAGCACGCTGCGCCAGCCCCATTGCGGGATCATCCAGGCCGCCAGGAATCCGCCCAGCGCGGCGCCCAGCGGGAAACCGCAGAACATCGCATTGGTGAGGGTGGCGCGGCGCCCGTCGGGGCAGTACTCGCTCATCAGGGTGACCGCGTTCGGCATCGCCGCACCCAGGCCGAGGCCGGTGATGAAGCGCAGGATGGTCAGCTCGGTCAGGCTGCCCGAAAACGCCGACCAGGTGCAGGCGGCACCGAACAGGGTAACCGCCACCACCAGCACCGTCTTGCGGCCGAAGCGGTCTGCACAGGGACCGGCGGTGAGGCCCCCGGCGGCCAGCCCGAACAGCGCGGCGCTGAGCACCGGCGCCAGCGCCGCCTTGCTCAGGCCCCACTCCTTCAATAGCGAAGGCGCGATGAAGCCGATGGCGGCGGTGTCGAAGCCGTCCAGCAGCACGATCAGGAAGCACAGCGCGAAGATGCTCCACTGGAAAGCGGAAAAGCGGTGCTGGTTGAGGAAATCCTGGACGTCGACGGGCGTGCCCGGTCCGCGTCCTTGCGCAGGGGTCTGCTGGTGCATGGCGTGTCTCCAAATTGCCGGTCCGCGGGGGCGGCCGATCGTTTATTCTTATTGGATAATACTATTTATATGGAATCCCGTGGGTCGGGCACGGGCCGGGTGCCTCAGAATGCGCCGACGTAGTTCTCTGCCAGCGCCGTGCTCAGCGCGCGCGAGGCCACGATGTTTTCCAGCTCGGCCAGCTGCACCTGGCGCTCGAACGGCGAGGCGTCGTCGAAGGTGTGCAGCAGGCGCGTCATCCACCACGAGAAGAATTCGGCGCGCCACACGCGCTTGAGCGCGTCGCTCGAGTAGCTGTCCAGTCCCTCTTCGCTGCCGCGGCGATAGTAGCCGTCGAGCGCATTGGCCAGCAGCTTGACGTCCGAGATCGCCAGGTTCATGCCCTTGGCGCCGGTGGGCGGCACGATGTGGGCGGCGTCGCCGGCGAGGAACAGGCGGCCCGAGCGCATCGGCGCACACACGAAGCTGCGCATGCCGATGATGCCCTTCTGGAAGATGCGGCCTTCCTTGAGCTTCCAGCCGTCGTTGGTTTCGGTACGCGCATGCAGCTCGGACCAGATGCGGTCGTCGGACCAGTTGTCGACGCTGTCGCGCGGGTCGCACTGCAGATACAGGCGCTGCACGGTCGGCGAGCGCGTGCTGACCAGCGCGAAGCCGCGTTCGTGGCGGGCGTAGATCAGTTCATCCGACGACGGCGGCGATTCGACCAGGATGCCGAACCAGCCGAACGGATAAATGCGCTGGTAGTCCTGGCGCTGGCTCTGCGGGATCATCGGGCGCGACACGCCGTGGAAGCCGTCGGCCCCGATCACGAAGTCGGCCTCGATGCGGCGCGCCTGGCCGTCGTGTTCGAACGTCACGCTGGGGCGGGTGCCGTCGATGCCGCTCATTTCGACCTTGCTGGTCTCGAACAGCAGCGCGCCGCCGGCCTCCATGCGGGCCGCCACCAGGTCGATGATGACCTCGTGCTGCGGATAGACGGTGATCGCCTTGCCGGTCAGGCCGGTCAGGTCGATGCGGTGGCGGCGTCCGCCGAAGGCCAGCTCGACGCCGTGGTGCAGCGCGCCGTCGCGCCGCATGCGTTCGCCGACGCCGGCTTCGTTGAGGATGTCCATGGTGCCCTGCTCGAGCACGCCGGCACGGATGGTGGCTTCGATGTCGGCGCGGCTGCGCGACTCCAAGACGACCGACTCGATGCCGTTCAGGTGCAACAGGTGGGAAAGCAAAAGGCCGGCCGGACCGGCGCCGATGATGGCGACCTGGGTACGCATGATGATGTCTCCGTTTTATGTTCTATTGGTGTCATCCTAGTGCGTGCGGCGACCGATATGAATGGATGAAATCCGAAAAAACTTGTACTATTTTTTCATTCCGCTTCCGACTCGACGGTCTTCCTCATGCGTCCTGCCTCCGCCCCTCCCGCTGCCGCCATCCCGCAATTCGCCCTGTATGGCGAACTCACGTGGGGCGCCGGGGCCGAAGGCGTCCATATCGAGCTGATCGAAACCCGCAGCCGCGTCTACGACTGGCACATCGGCACGCATACCCACGCCGGCTTGTTCCAGGTACTTTTTTTATTCGGCGGCCAGGTCCGCGCCACCCTCGGCGACACCGTGGTCGAGCTCGACGGACCGATCGCGCTGACCATCCACCCGTCGCTGGTCCACGGTTTCGCATTCTCCGAAGAAGCCTACGGCTACGTGCTGACGATCGACCAGAACCTGCTGTTCGCCGCCGCCGGCCAGGACGGCAACCTGTTCACCTCCCTGTTCGTGGAACCGCTCGCGATCGGCCTCGGACCGGTGGCCGAGGCGCGCGAGCGCATCGAGACGCTGCTGCGCAACCTGATCCTGGAGGCGACCTGGCCGCGCCAGGGCCACACCTTGATGCTGGACTGGCTGGCGCGCTGCATCCTCTTGATGCTGGCGCGGGTGCAGGCCGAGCGCCACATCGCCGAAAAGACCGGCCGCAACGATTTCGAGCTGTTCAGCCGCTTCCGCACCGAGGTCGAGCGCCACTACAAGGAACAGTGGCGCGTGCCGCAGTACGCCGAGCGCCTGCGTATCCCGGCGGTACGCCTGAACCGGCTGTGCCTGAAAATCGCCGGCAAGTCGGCCTTCGAGATCACCCAGGAGCGGCTGATGCTGGAGGCTTGCCGCAAGTTGACCTACGTGTCGGCCAGCGTGGCCGGGATCGCCTATGAACTCGGGTTCCAGGACCCGGCCTATTTCAGCCGGCTGTTCAAGAAGCTGGTCGGTACCACGCCGAAGGAGTTCCGGCAGCGGACGCAGGCTTCCGAGACACTGGATCGCGGTAAGGAAGCGCCAATCCTGGAGCCATGACAAAACCTCTTGCTTGCTGCCGCAGGAAGTACCTCGTACACTGAGCCGATGGCGGCAACCGGCCAGGGATAGACAGTGCGAAGAAGCCAGGTGCTTCAACGATGAGGCGCGGGACACGACGACCAATATTTGGAAGAACATCCATGCAACCTGAGACCAAATTTCGTGTCGCAAATGGTTTGATGTTTATGGGCCTGCTTCCTTACCTCGCTGTTATCGGCTATATGGTTGTAATGAGCCGCTCGACCGGGGACGCAGCTCTGGCTGCGGTGTTCATAACGATCCTGGGTATCGCCGTAGCGTACGTAGTCGCCCTGGTCATTGCCTACCCTGCATCCTTGTGGTCGCACTCATTGACAAAATCTTTCGGTCTTGACACCCGTTGTTCCACTTGGCTTCGCCGGGCTGCCGTTTGCGGTGTATTTCCGGTGCTTGCAATTTTCGCTGTACTTGCCTGGACCGTGCTTCGGTAAGCAAATGTCCACGTCGGGTCGATGGCGGTGCCCCGTGACAATTTGCGACTTTTCTTGCGTGGCACGCTGCTATGCTGAGTCAAATGGCCGAGATCGGCTAAAAGAAGACACTGATGCTCGCGCGAGAACAACTTGATTAACCGTGAACGCTTGTCCGCAACGATCGATGGGGACTTTGTCGTCTTCCTGATCGGCATGCGCCTGAATCAGCCTTGGAGAGTGCATAAGTGGTGGCCCGTCGCCACCGCCATGCCCCGAATGATCAGCGAACTACAGCGTCAGCCTGAACTGGGGTTTCTCCATGCCGAGATGTGGTTTTCAAGGACGATTGTCCTTGTCCAGTACTGGCGCTCGATGGAGCAACTATTGTCCTATGCAACGAACAAGCAAGCCAGCCATCTACCGGCGTGGAAGGCATTCAATCAGTCAGTCGGCACTGATGGTTCAGTCGGTATTTGGCACGAAACATATTCCATCGCTGAAGGTGGCCACGAAAGCGTGTACGTCAACATGCCTGCCTTTGGCTTGGGCCGTGCGGGTAAGCTGGTAGCGGCAACTGGCCACAAGCAATCGGCCGCGGCTCGGCTCCGACGTGGCGGCCCGGGTGACTGAAACGCTAAGCGTCGAAAATGGGTCGACAGCAGATGTACGGCGTGCGGCTGACCGGGCTGAAAAGCTGCGGCTTCGCTACGGCGCGCATCCTGCAAGCTAAGATTTCACTGCCGAGCGCAAGAACTCTACGAATGCGCGCACGCGCGCTGACAGGTGACGATTCTGGGGGTAGAGAATCGAAAACGGGCGGGAGCGGCCGCCATACGCTTGAAGGACCTCGACAAGGTCACCGCGCCTCAGGGCGTCGGCCACTGCAAAGCGGTAGGTTTGATAAAGGCCGCCGCCCGCATTCACCCAGGCGACAGCGCCTAACGCATCGTTCAGTACGCGCATCCGGCTCGTTATTGGTTTCTCGATCAAGGTACCGTGTTCATCGGTGAACAGCCACTGGAGCGGGCGCCCTGTATTTGGCGATATGTACTGGATACAATCGTGTTCACTAAGATCCTGAATACCGCGAGGTACGCCTTTTTTCGCAAGGTAGCTTGGCGTACCAAATACCCCCAGCATTGCGTCCTCGAGCTTGAACGCGACAAGACGTGAATCTTGTGGAATGCCCAGCCTGATCGCCAGGTCAAAGCCTTCTTCGACGAAGTCAATGATTTTGTCCGAGATACTGATCTCGATGTCGATCTGCGGATAAAGCGTTGTAAACGCAGGCATCAGGGGTAACAGCCGAAACGTTCCGTATGCAGCACTGACACTAATGCGTAGCGGCCCACTCGGGACGTTTTGCGCACCCGTGATTGCACGCTCGGCCTCGGCAATTTGCTCGAGTGCTCGCTGACATTCCTTCCAATACAGCTCGCCTTCAGTTGTCAGCTTGACGGCCCGGGTCGTCCTCAAAAACAGACGTACGCCAAGCCGCTGCTCGAGGCGGCTGATCGACCGACTGACCGCAGCCGGCGTCAAACCGAGCATCTCGGCTGCACCGGTAAAGCTACCGGTCTCCGCCGCTCTACAAAACTGTTCAATGCTGCCAAGCTGAAGTAGGTTGCCTGCGACCATATTGATTACCGTATGTAATAAATGAATTGATTGTCACACGGTTTATCAATCTTGAACAACGCCTTAAAGTACATCCATTGCTTCAGCAGCAACGCGCCAAGGGCTCCCCGCTCAAGCATCACGCGGTTGGCCTCCCCCTCGACATACTTGAAGGAGTTTCAAAATGACCAGCAAACTGAACGTTTACACCTCGCCGTCGGCTTTCCCCAACCCGCAACGCCTGCGCCTGTTCATGCACGAAAAAGGGATTGCTGAGCAGTTCCAGGAGACCATTTACGACATGACGACAGTCGGTGAACAGCGTGGCTGGCGTCACTTGAAAATGAATTCCTGGGGTGAGACACCGACCCTCGAGCTCGCGGACGGCAGCACCATCTCCGAAACGGCAGCGGTCGTCCGTTACCTGGACCAGTCCTACCCCGGCCGCAAGATCATGGGGGACACGCCGTTGGAACAGGGCCTGGACAACATGTGGGATAACCGCATCTGGGTTCACATCCTGTATCGCATCGTCACGGCCTTCCATGTTCTGCATACCGGTCTCGGTTTCAAACTCGAACTGACGAAAAACGAAGCTTGGGGCGAACACTGCCGCAAAGAAGCGTTGGCCCACGCTGCTCTGGTCGACAAGCACCTTTCGGATGGACGCAAATGGCTGCTGGGAGGCGACGAGCCTACTTTCGCCGACATCACGCTGGCGACCGCGATCGCGTTTTCAAAATTCCCTGTGAATGCCACGCCGCTGGATGAGCGTTTTGAGTTCCTGGATGCCTACTGGCAGCGCTGGCAGCAACGTCCGAGCTTCCAGGCCGCGTATGCCGATCGTAGCAGTGGCATCCCTGAACTCGACAACAAGGCTTGAATCAAGCTTAAAGCCGGGCGCTGCCAAAGCTAATAGAGTTCGCGCGATTGAACGGGTCTAGCTGGTTGGTAGAGGGCAGTCGTGGTAGTCTGCTTTTGACCCGGGGACAGTCGCTCCGGTGACATCAAGGTCAAGGTTTGACGCGGCAGGTACATTATCTGCCGCGCATTTTCAACCAATTCTGAGGACGTGTGCCGCATGAACAAGACCATGAAACTGCCTGGGCCGGACCATCCGATCACGATCACGCCCGAGTCTCGCCGCGTTACCGTCACCTTGGGCGGCACTGTCATTGCGGACAGCACGCGAGCGTTATCCCTGAAAGAAGCGAGCTATCCGGCTGTCCTGTACATCCCGCGCGACGACGTGCGCATGGATCAGCTTGAGCGCACCGAACATGCAACGTATTGCCCTTACAAAGGGGATTGCGCTTACTACAGTATTCCATCAGGGGGAGAACGCAGCGTGAATGCCGTATGGAGTTACGAACATCCGTTTCCCGCAGCCGCACAGATAGCCTCTTACCTGGCGTTCTATCCTGACCGGGTTGATGCTATCAAGGTCGCTTAAGGGTTGACGAAGCTGCCTGGGCTTCGTGAACACCGGGTCGCTGACGCCCCAGGTGATGCTTGTGCAGGTTGCCGGCAAACCTTGACCGCCAGTCCGGTGCACGCAGCGCACAAGCTGGCGGTCGGCCCGCACTATCGAGCCCGGACCAGCCTCGGAATCACTTCACGTCGAAGCGATCCAGCTCCATCACCTTCGTCCAGGCCGCCACGAAGTCGGTGGCGAACTTGCGGCCGGCATCGGCGCTGGCATACACCTCCGCGATCGCGCGCAGTTGCGCATTCGAACCGAATACCAGATCCACGCGCGACGCCGTCCATTTGGGCGCGCCGGTCTTGCGGTCGCGGCCTTCGAAGCGTTCGACGCCTTGGCCCGGCACGGTGGCGGGACGCCACTCAGTGGCCATGTCGAGCAGGTTGACGAAGAAGTCGTTCGTCAACTTGCCCTTCGACTGCGTCAACACGCCGTCGTCGCTGCCGCCGGTATTGGCCCCCAGCACGCGCAGGCCGCCGACCAGCACGGTCATTTCCGGCGCCGTCAGCGTCAGCAACTGGGCGCGGTCGATCATCAGCGCTTCGGCAGGCAGGCTGTACAGCGTCTTCTCGTAGTTACGGAAGGCGTCGGCGACCGGTTCGAGCGCATGGAAGGACTCCACGTCGGTCTGCTCTTGCGACGCATCGGTGCGGCCTGGCGTGAACGGCACCGCCACATCGTGTCCGGCCGCCCTGGCTGCCGCTTCGACACCTGCGTTACCGGCCAGGACGATCAGGTCGGCGAGCGATACCCGTTTGCTGCCGGTTTGCGCAGCGTTGAACTCGGCACGGATGGCGTCGAGCTTGGACAACACGCGAGCCAGTTGTTCCGGCTCGTTGACCGCCCAATCCTTTTGCGGCGCCAGGCGCACCCGGGCGCCATTGGCGCCGCCGCGCTTGTCCGAACCGCGGAAGCTCGAGGCCGAGGCCCAGGCGGTCGATACCAGTTCGCCGACGCCGAAGCCGGACGCCAGTACCTTGTCCTTCAAGGCCTTGGCGTCGTCTTCGGTGATCGGCTCGCCTTCCGCGGCCGGCAGCGGATCCTGCCAGATCATGACTTCGGCCGGCACTTCCGGGCCGAGGTAACGGGCACGCGGGCCCATGTCGCGGTGGGTCAGCTTGAACCAGGCGCGCGCGAAGGCATCCGCGAACTGGTCCGGGTTGGCCAGGAAACGGCGCGAGATCGCCTCGTAGGCCGGGTCCATGCGCAGGGCCAGGTCCGAGGTCAGCATCGTCGGACGGTGGCGCTTGTCCGCGTCGTAGGCGTCGGGGATGGTCGCTTCGCCATCCTTGGCCACCCATTGGTAGCCGCCAGCCGGGCTGCGCGTCAATTCCCACTCATGTGCGAACAGATAAGTGAAGTAATCGTGACCCCACTGGGTCGGGGTGCTGGTCCAGGTCACTTCCAGGCCGCTGGTGATCGTGTCCGGGCCCTTGCCGGTGCCGAAGGTGTTATGCCAGCCGAAACCCTGGGCATGCAGGCCGGCGCCTTCCGGCTCTTCCTTCACATGCTCGGACGGACCGGCGCCGTGCGTCTTGCCGAAGGTGTGGCCGCCGGCGATCAGCGCGACAGTTTCCTCGTCGTTCATCGCCATCCGGCCGAAGGTGTCGCGGATGTCGCGTGCCGACGCGACCGGATCCGGCTTGCCGTCCGGGCCTTCCGGATTCACGTAGATCAGACCCATCTGCACTGCCGCCAACGGGTTCTCGAGGTCGCGCGAGTGGCTGATCTCGCTGTCGTCATCCTTGTCGATCACGCCGCTGCCTTCGACACCGGGCGAGCCGACCGTGTAGCGCTCATCGCTGCCCAGCCACTTGTTCTCGCGGCCCCAGTACACGTCCAGGTCGGGCTCCCACACGTCCTGGCGGCCGCCGGCAAAGCCGAAGGTCTGGAAGCCCATCGTTTCGAGGGCGACGTTGCCCGTCAAGATAATGAGATCGGCCCAGGAGATCTTTTCGCCGTACTTCTGCTTGACCGGCCAGATCAGCCGGCGCGCCTTGTCCAGGCTGACGTTGTCGGGCCAGCTGTTCAGCGGGGCGAAGCGCTGCTGACCGCGGCCCGCGCCGCCGCGGCCGTCGCCGATGCGGTAGGTGCCGGCGCTGTGCCAGGCCATGCGCACGAACAGGCCACCGTAGTGGCCGAAGTCGGCCGGCCACCATTCCTGCGAGTCGGTCATCACTTGGGCCAGGTCGGCCTTGACCGCTGCGAGATCGAGGCTGTTGAAGGCCGCCTTGTAATCGAAGTCGCCGCCCATCGGGTCTGATTTAGTGGAATGTTGTGCCAGCAAATCGAGACGCAGTGCTTTTGGCCACCAGTCACGGTTGGTCGTGCCGGTACCGGCAGCGGCGTTGAACGGACACTTGCCTGGGGTCTTGTCTACACTCATTCTTCACTCCTGTTTAATGAATAAATTTAACGAAATTATAGGTAATTTCGGGCATTCGTGGGATGGTGAATGTTGATGGCACCGATAGTATCCTGTTCGGCACGCAAAAACCGCAATTTCCCGGACCTGCCCGGCTATGGCCCCTACCCAGGGCATGCCGCGACCCAAGGGACTACCGCTGCGATTTACTTTGCACATACCGACCCAGGCACCAGGGATGTCGGCACCGGCATCACAACTTTTAAAAAGAACGGTAACGGCAAGTGGACATTCAAGAAGTTTTACTTCGAACCGGAATTCAAGGTGGCAAGCACGGGTTCGCATCATGCGTACAGAAGCAAGCTAAAGCATCGCCCCCAATTCCACCTGGGTCTTGATCAGCGCCGGCAGGCAGTGTTCCACCAACTGCTCGGCCGGCAGACGCCCCGCATGTACGCTCACGTTCATCGACGCCACCACCTCGCCGCGGAAGTTGCGCAGCGGGACCGCAATCGTGCGCAAGCCCAGTTCCAGCTCCTGGTCGACCAGCGCATAGCCCTGCGCCCGCGCGCGCGCGATTTCGAGCGCCAGGCGCTCCTTGTCGACGATGGTGTGCTGGGTGATCTGCTCGGGCACGGCCTGGGCCAGGAAGCGCTCGATGTCGGCCTGCGGCAGAAAGGCCAGCAGCATGCGCCCGTTGGCGGTGCAGTAGGCCGGCACCCGGGTGCCCGGCTGCAGCGTCGCCGACACCAGGCGGCCGGCGCTGACGGCAGCAACACACACCAGCTGGTCGTGGTCGAGCACCCCGACCGACGCCGCCTCGCCCAGCGAATAGGCCAGCCGGTACAGCGCCGGCTGGGCGATGCGCGGCAGGCGCGCCGAATGCAGGTAGGACTGGCCCAGGCGCAGCACGGCCGGCGTCAGCGAGAACAGCTTGTTTTCGTGGCGCATGTAGCCGAGGTGGGTCAGCGTGATCAGGTAGCGCCGCGCGGCCGCGCGCGTCAGCCCGGTGGCCTGCGCCACTTCGGCAATGCTCAGGCGCGCGCGCTCCTGGTCGAAGGCTTCGATGACTTTCAGTCCCTTTTCCAGTCCGCCGACCAGGTCGCGCGCCAGCGGCGCATTGTCGTCATCTTCGCTCACCTGCAAAATGCCTCCTGTTTTGTGCGAGTATCGCACAATGTGTTCGCGGAGTGAACGTTGCACGACATGGACGTCTTGTCGAGGGCACAAGCTTTTTCTACCATCGTCGGGCGCTTCCACAACACTTCACGAAGGAGACATGCTGTGAAATTCGATCCCGTCGAACCGGGCGTCTGGCCCGAACTCGTCTATCCCGCCTATAAATCGACCGTCAAGCGCGGCCCGCTGCAGCCGACCCTGCGTATCGAGGCGCCGATTCCCGCCAGCCGCAACATCCAGGCCGGTCCGCACATCCTGCTGCCCAACGACACCGACCTGACGCTGCACGGCAAGGGCGGCGAGCCGCTCGGCGAAAAAATCGTCGTCACCGGCCGCGTGACCGACGAAGACGGCAAGCCAGTACGGAATTCGCTGGTCGAAGTCTGGCAAGCCAACTCCGCCGGCCGCTACTGGCACAGCCGCGACCAGCACGCCGCGCCGCTCGACCCCAACTTCTACGGTCTCGGCAAGATGCTGACCGACGACGACGGCCGCTACCGCTTCGTCTCGATCAAGCCCGGTCCCTACCCCTGGGGTAACCACGACAAGGCCTGGCGCCCGGCCCACATCCACTTTTCACTGTTCGGCAACGTGTATGCGCAGCGCCTGGTCACCCAGATGTACTTCCCGAACGACCCGCTGTTCGACTACGACCCGATCTTCCAGAGCGTGCCCGACGAAGCGGCGCGCCAGCGCCTGATCTCGAAATTCAGCCTCGAGCACACGGTAGGCGCCGAGATGCTGGGCTACGAATTCGATATCGTCCTGCGCGGACGCGACGCCACCCCGATGGGCCTGTAAGGAGAACCGCATGAGCAAGATCACCCGCAGTGACATCACGACGTCGCAAACCATCGGCCCGTTCTCGCACGAAGCCTGGCAATGGCTCGTCGACACCGGCCTGCCCGGCAACCTGAAGACCGCGGAAAACAGCATCCAGCTCAGCGGCTGCATCTACGACGGCGACGGCAACCCGATCAACGACGCCCAGGTCGAAGCCTGGACGCCAGAGGGTGCCGGCCTCGAGACCGAACAGCTGATCCCGGGCCTGCGCCGCATGCCGAGCGGCGACGGCGGCGAATTCAGCATGCGCGTCCCCGCGCCGCAGGCAGGCCGCGGCGAGCCGCTGGCCTACATCACGGTGTTCGCGCGCGGCCTGGTCAAGCACCAGTTCACCGCCGTGTTCCTGGAAGACGACGCCGGCCTGGCCCAGTCGACCATCCTGAACCAGGTGCCGGAAGCGCGCCGCGCGCTGCTGGTGGCGCGCCGCAGCGGCGACGGCGAATACCGCTGGGACATCCGCATGCAGGGCGAGAACGAGACGCCCTTCTTCGATTATGTATGATGGCTGCCTGATGAACGCGGGAGGCCGGCCATGAGCGCATCGATCTTCGACAGTTTCCTGACCACGCCGGACATGATCGCCGCCTTCGACGATGAAGCCGTGGTGCAGGGCATGCTGGCCTTCGAGGCCGCGCTGGCACGGGCCCAGGCGGCCGAGGGCCTGATTCCGCCATCCGCGGCCAGCGCCATCGGCGCCGTCTGCAAGGCCCAGCTGTACGACATTCCGGCGCTGGTACGGGCCGGCCGCAAGGCCGGTGCCCTCGCCATCCCGCTGGTGAAGGAACTGCAGAAAACCGTGGCGCTGTACGACGCCGATGCGGCCCGCCACGTTCACTGGGGCAGCACCAGCCAGGACGTGATCGACACCGCAATGGTGCTGGTCACGCGCGAGGCCCTGCGCCTGCTTGACGACAGCCTGCAGGAGCTGACCGGGCATCTGCTGAGCCTGGCACAGGATAATCTGTCGACGCCGGTGCTGGCGCGCACGCTGATGCAGCCGGCCCAGGTGACGAGCCTGGGCTTCAAGGCGGCCGGGTGGCTGGCGCCGCTGGTCCGTGCGCGCGCCCAGCTGCGCGCTGCGGCCGCGCGTGCCCTCCAGCTGCAGCTGGGCGGCGCGGTCGGCACGCTGGCGACCATGGGAGAGCATGGCGCCGCGGTGTCCGCGCGCGTGGCCGGCGAGCTGCGCCTGCGCGTGGCAGACGCCGCCTGGCACACCCAGCGCGACGAGTGGGTGCGCCTGGGGTTGGAAGTGGCGGTGCTGGGCGGCAGCCTGGGCAAGCTGGCGACCGACCTCGGGCTGATGGCCCAGGGCGAGGTCGGCGAGCTGGCCGAACCGTCCGGCAATGGCCGCGGCGGCTCGTCGGCCATGCCGCACAAGCGCAACCCGGTGTCGACCATGATCGCACTGGCGGCTTCCCGCCGCACGCCCCAGCATGCGGCGGCGCTGCTGGCCTGCATGGACCAGCAGCACGAACGCGGCCTGGGCAACTGGCAGGCCGAACTGGCCGAATGGCCGCAATTGTTCCTGTCCGCCCACGGCGCCCTGCAGGCGCTGAACGAAGCCTTTGCCGGCCTCTCGGTGGACCGCGAACGCATGCTGCACAACATCCGCGCCCTGCACGGCCTGGTGTTTGCCGAAGCCGTGTCCAGCTACCTGGCCGGTGCCATCGGCCGTCCCAAGGCGCACGCGCTGCTGGAAGACCTCAGCAAACGCGCTTCCACGGATGCGCGCGGCCTCGAAGGCCTGGTGCGCGACGCCGTCGAACACGACCCCGAGCTGCGCGCCCACGTCGACCTGGCGCGGATCGCCGCCCTGTTCGATCCAGTGCTGGCCGCCGAACCGGCGCGGCGCCTGGCCGAGTCCCAGCTGCATGCGCTGCGCCCGAGCATCGGCAAGCTGGATGCCACCCACCCTTTTCATGAGTGAATCCCATTATGAGTTTCGATCCGCTTGACCACGATTTCGAACGCGGCCTGCAGAACCGCCGCGACGTCCTCGGCGACGCCTGGGTCGACCGTTCGCTGAACAACGCCAACAGCTTCAACGCCGACTTCCAGAACCTGATCACCCGCTTCGCCTGGCACGAGATCTGGGGCCGTCCGGGCCTGGACCACAAGACCCGGCGCGCGATCGTGCTGTCGATCACGGTGGCGCTGGGCCGCTGGGAAGAGTTCGACCTGCACGTGCGCGCCGCCCTGCTCGGCCAGGAAGGCAGCCGCCTCACGCCGGACGAGATCAAGGAAATCCTGATGCAGTCGGCGATCTATGCCGGCGTGCCGGCCGCGAACACCGGCTTCACCCACGCGCTGGCGATCCTGCGCGAAGTGGCCGGGCAGATCGGCTATGAACTGGAGTCAGCCGCACCGGGCGCGGCCGCCCACGCCGGCAGCGGCCGCGAAGGCAGCAGCGCCGGCACCCCGTCGCTGCACTACAGCGTCCGCGAACCACGTAACGGCAAGGCGCCGCGCCACACGGTGGTGCTGAGCCATGCGCTCGGCTGCGACCTCACCATGTGGGACAGCCTGGCGAACGCGTTGTCGCTGGAGAACCGCGTGATCGCCTACGACCACCGCGGCCACGGCGCGTCCGAGGCGCCCACCGGTCCGTACGCGATGGCGGAACTGGCCGACGACGCCGCCCGCCTGCTGCGCGAACTCGATACGGGTCCGGTGGTCTGGGTCGGCCTGTCGATGGGCGGCATGGTCGGCCAGGAACTGGCGCTGCGCCACCCGTCGTTGGTGCGCGCGCTGGTGCTGGCGAACACCACCAGCGCCTATCCGGACGCCGCACGCGCGGTCTGGGAACAGCGCATCGCCACCGTGAATGCGGAAGGGATCGAGGCGATCGCCGATGCGGTCATGGCGCGCTACTTCACCGAGGCCTTCCGCGCCGAGAAGGCGGGCACCGTGTCACGCTTCCGCCGGCGGGTGGTCAGTACCGATGCGGATGGTTATGTCGGCTGCTGCAGCGCGGTCGGGCACGTCGACACGACGGCGCGCCTGGGCCAGATCGGCGTGCCGGCCCTGGTGATTGCCGGGGAGCTGGACCAGGGTACGCCGGTGAGCATGGCGCAGACGCTGGCAGACGGGATCCCGAATGCGTCGCTGGTGGTGCTGAGGGAGGCTTCGCATTTGAGTGCGGTGGAGCAGCCGGAGGCGTTCAAGGCGGCGGTGATGGGGTTTATCGATACTGTCTGATTCGGCCCGCAGCTTGAGCACGTCGCCCCTGCGCAGGCAGGGTCCCAAATTGCACGCATTTCGATAACGCGCAAAACTTGGAGGAATAATGCCGGGGGCATTATTCCGCCTTCGCAGGGGCGACGGCTCATTCGGACGCTTACAAATCCAGCACCAGCACCGGCGATTTAGACCGCGAACAACAAGGCGTAAACTGGTCGTTCGCCGCCTGCTCCTCCTCGGTCAGGTACATGTCGCGGTGATCCGGCACCCCTTCCAGCACCCGCGTCAGGCAAGTCCCGCACACCCCTTCCTCGCACGAATACGGGATCTCCACGCCCTGCTCCTGCAGCGCCTTGATCACGGTGGTCCCGGCCGGCACCATCACGATCTTCCCGCTCGACGCCAGCTTGACCTCGAAATGCTGGTCGCCGCCGGTATCGATCGCCGCCGCGCCGAAGTACTCGACGTGCAGCTGCGCCTGCGGCCAGCCCATCGCCTTGGCCGTGCCCAGCACATACTCGATGTAACCCTGCGGGCCGCACACATAGAGATGCGTGTCCGGCGCCGGCGCGGCCAGCAGCGCCGCCAGGTCGAGCTTCTGGGCGGCGTCGCCGCTGTCGTAATGGAAGTGCACGCGGTCGGCGAAGCGCGAGCCGGCGATGCGCTCGCGGAAGGCGGCGCGCTCCGGCGAGCGCACGCTGTAGTGCAGCTCGAAGGCAGCGCCGCGCGCGGCCAGCGTCTCCGCCATCGCCAGGATCGGCGTCACACCGATCCCGCCCGCGAACAGCAGGGTGCGCGCGGCGTCGACCAGCGGGAAGTGGTTCTTCGGCGCGCTGATGTGCAGGACCGAGCCGGTGTCGATGTGGTCGTGCATGGCTTGCGAGCCGCCGCGCGAATTGGCGTCGCGCAGCACGCCGATCTGGTAGCGGTGGGTTTCGCCGGGCGGGTTGCACAGCGAATACTGGCGCACCAGAGAGCTGGAGGACGGCGCCGACACATGCACGTCGATGTGCGCGCCGGCCTCGAACGGCGGCAGCGGCGCGCCGTCCAGCGTCACCAGCTCGTAGCTGCAGATGCCGTCGGCCTCGTTGGCCTTGCCGGTCACGCGGACTTCGATCGTGCTCATGCCGCCACCTGCCCTGCCGGTGCCGCCGGGGTTCCCGGAGCCGGAGCCGCTGCCGCCGCCGGCGCCTGCTCGCGCTCCAGCCACTTGTCGATGATGCGGCGCGACTGCACGCCGCCGGCGTCGATGTTCAGCATCAGCAGCTTGCGCTCCGGGTGGCGCAGGATGTTCTGCTGCTGCAGTTCTAGCATCTCGCGGTCTTCGCTGAAGATCTTGCCCTGGCCTTCACGGATGGTGTCGGTCAGCGCGGGGTCCTGCGGCTTGAAGTTGCGCGCCATGCCCCAGAAATACCAGTGCGAGGTTTCGGTTTCCGGGGTGATGAAGTCGACCACGATGCTGGACGCCTTGTGCGCCGGATCGGCGTGGTAGCCGCCCTTGCCCGCATGCGCCACGCCGACCTCGATCATCACGTGGCTGGGGGCGTTGAAGCGGCAGATCTGCCAGCGGTCGACCGGCACGTCGTCGGCCAGGCCGTTGCCGCGCAGTGCGGCCTGCCAGAACGGCGGCGCCATGATGTTTTCCATGAAGCGGCTGGTGATCACTTCCTCGCCCTCGACCTTGGTCGTCACCGGCGCTTCGTCGATTTCCTTCTGGCCGATGCTGGACGCGTGCACGTAGGTCTCGTGGGTCAGGTCCATCAGGTTGTCGACCATCAGGCGGTAGTCGCAGTTGATGTGGTACAGGCCGCCGCCGTAGGCCCATTCCGGGTTCTCGGCCCACTCCAGGTGGTGGATGGTCGCCGGATCCGCCAGCGCCTTGTCGCCCGGCCAGACCCAGATGAAGCCGTAGCGCTCTTCGACCGCGTAGCTGCGGATGCAGGGAAAGCCGCGCACGCGCTGGCCCGGCATGCTGATCGCCTTGCCTTCGCAGCCCATTTCCAGACCGTGGTAGCCGCACACCAGGTTGCCGTCGCGCACGAAGCCGAGCGACAGCGGCGCGCCGCGGTGCGGACAGAAATCCTCGACCGCGGCGACCTTGCCTTCCTTGCCGCGATAAAACACGATTTTTTCGCCGCAGATCTGGCGGCCCAGGGGTTTACCTTCGATCTCGTCGGGCGTGCAGGCCACGTACCAGGCGTTCTTTGGGAACATGCTTGTCTCCTTTTGTGGATTGATCTTCAGTGCACTGAATGTTGAAAAAAGTATTCACCTTTTGCGCGACAAAGTAAACTAGCGATTCGATTATTTCGATGGTGCGGCGCACCATCCCGACACTTTTCCAGGAACGATGGCAACCGAGCGCGCACAAGACAGCCAGGGCAGCATGCACGACCTTCATGAACACCCGGGCCACCTGCTGCGGCGCGCCCAGCAGATCTCGGTGTCGATCTTCTACGACGAAATGGGAAGCGAGCTGACACCGGTGCAGTATGCGATCCTGACCCGGCTGGCGGCCCATCCCGGCATCGACCAGGTGTCGCTGGCGGGCCTGGCCGCGATCGACACCTCGACCGGCGCCACGGTGTGCGCCCGCCTCGAGGAAAAAGGTTTATTGGAGCGCAAGGTGATCCCGCACAACCGGCGCCAGCGCGCGCTGACCATCACGGCCGCCGGCATGCGCCTGCTCGACACGCTGGTGCCGGGCGCCCAGCGCCTGCGCCAGCGCCTGCTGGACCCTTTGAGCCCCGAAGAACAGGCACAGTTCATGGCCCTGCTGGCCAAGCTGGTCAACGAAAACAACGACCAAAGCCGGGCACCACTGGCCCGGCCCGCTGCCTGACATTCGGGGTCAGAGCACAATGTGGTTTCTGCTCTGACCCCGAAATTGCTGACCCCGAAATTGTGCTCTGACCCCGAATTGGGGCTTATTCGACGCCCGGGTCCTTGAAGTTGGCGACCTGGTCGAACTCGACGTTGTAGACGCCGTCGCCGACCTGCTCGGCCTTGCGGATGTACACGTTTTGCACCATGTCGCGCGTGGCCGCATCGAGCGTGACCGGGCCGCGCACGCTGGTCCAGGACATGCCCTTCATCGCTTCCAGCAGCTTCGGACCGTCGCTGGCGCCGCCGGTCTTCTTCAGCGCCGCGTACAGCAGCTGCATGCCATCGTAGGCGCCGACCGCATGGAAGTTCGGCCGCATGGTCGGATTCGCCTTGGTGAAAGCCGCCACGAAGGCCTTGTTTTCCGGCGACGGGTGCGCGGCCGAGTAATTGTGGCTGCTGATCACGCCCAGCGCGGCCTTGCCGATCGAGGGCATCAGGTCGTCGTCGAGCACGTCGCCGGTGGCGATCAGGCGGATGCCGGCGGCGGCCAGGCCGCGGTCGGTGAACTGCTTGAGCACGGCGGCGCCTTCGCCCGAGGGCACGAACACGAACACGGCATCCGGCTTGGCATCCTTCACGCGCGCCAGGAAGGGGGCGTAATCCGGATTGCGCAGCGGCGCGCGCAGCGAGGCCACGACCTTGCCGCCGGCCTTGCCGAAGTCCCGCACGAACACCTTTTCGGCATCGATGCCGGGGCCGTAGTCCGACACGAAGGTCACCACCGACTTGATCTTGTTCCTGGCCGCCCACTGGGCCAGCGGCGCGGTCACCTGCGGCAGCGTGAAGCCGGTGCGCACGATGTAGGGCGAGCGCTGCGGGATGCTGGAGGTGGCCGCGTTCATCACGATCATCGGCACCTTGGCCTGGGTCGCGATCGGCGCGGCGGCAAAGGCCAGCGGGGTCAGGCCGAAGCCGGCCAGCACCTGCACCTTGTCGCGCGCCACCAGTTCCTGGGCCAGGCGCTTGGTGACGTCCGGCGAGACCCCGCCGTCGTCCTTCAGGATGATCTGCACTTCGCGCCCGGCGACGCTGGCCCCGTTCTGCTGCATGAAGAGCTTGACGGCGGCGTCGACCTGGCGCCCGGTCGAGGCGAAGGGACCGGACATCGGCACGATCAGGCCGACCTTGATCGGTTCGGCGGCGCCGGCGGGGATGGCGGCCAGTCCGCTGGCAAGCAGGGCGACGCCGGCCAGGATGGCGCGGCGGTTCAATTTCAGTTGCTTCATCTATGTCTCCATTATTATGAAATGTCGTCTGTAGCGTGGACGGCTTGCCGTCCACGCGGCGACAGTCAATCGCAAGTCCGTGGCGCTCGACGGCCGAGCCGATAACGATCGACGCGTGGACGGACGAGCCGTCCACCCTACGCGCGTGGTCAAGCTACGGCCACCAGCCGGTCCAGCTTTTCGCCGTCGGCCAGCAGGCTGGCGCTGTCGGAATCGTGCACGATGCGGCCGCGGTCGAGCACGATGGCGCGCTCGGTCAGCGACAGCGCCAGGCGCGCATGCTGCTCGACCACGATCACCGACATGCCGTCTTCCGCCACCAGGCGCCGGATCGCGCGCACCAGTTCCTGCACGATGATCGGGGCCAGGCCTTCCATCGGCTCGTCCAGCAGCAGGATGCGCGGGTTGGTCATCAGGGCGCGCGCGATGGCCACCATCTGCTGCTCGCCGCCCGAGAGCTGGTTGCCCATGTTGGCGCGGCGCTCGTGCAGGCGCGGGAACAGTTCGTACACCTTGGCCAGATTCCACGGCCCCGGTCTCTCGACCACGGTCAGGTGCTCCTCGACGCTCAGCGACGGGAACATGTGGCGCTCCTGCGGCACCCAGCCCAGGCCCGCGCGCGCGCGCTTCCAGGTCTGCATGCGGCCGATGTCGCGGCCCTGGAAGCGCACCGACCCCTTGTGAAGGCGGGTCAGGCCCATCAGCGTGACCAGCAGGCTGGTCTTGCCGACGCCGTTGCGGCCCAGCAGGGCCAGGCTGCCGCCCTCTTCCACGGAAAACGAGACATCTTCCAGCACCACCGATTCGCCGTAGCCGGCGCTCACCCTGTCGAATGCGAGCAGTTCAGGCATGTTCGGCCTCCCCCAGATAGACTTCTTTCACGCGCGGGTCCGCCGCGATCTGTGCCGGCGTTCCTTCGGTCAGCACCTTGCCGCCCACTAGCACCGTGATGCGCTCGGCGAAGCGGAACACCAGCCCCATGTCGTGCTCGATGAACAGGATGGTCACGTCGCGCGGCAGCCCGGCGATTACCTCGAACAGTTCGCGGCTTTCGGCTTGCGGGATGCCGGCGGCCGGTTCGTCCAGCAGCAGGATGCCGGGCCGGGTCGCCAGCGCCAGCGCGATTTCCACCAGGCGCTGCTTGCCGTAGGCCATGCTGCGGGTGATGCTGTTGGCCTCCTTGGTCAGCTTCAGGGTGGCCAGCAGCGCCATCGCTTCGTCGACCACGTCGGCATGCTTCTCGACCGTCTTCCACCACACGCGCTGCAGGCCGCGCCGCTCGCAGATGGCCAGCGCCACCGATTCGAGCACGGTCATGCCGGCAAACAGGGTGTTGATCTGGAAGGTGCGCGTCATGCCGAGCTTGACGCGTTCGTGCTGCGCCAGGTGCGTGATGTTGCGCTCGCCCACCCACACCTCGCCGCTGGTGGGCGCCAGCGCGCCTGTCAGCAGGTTGATGAAGGTGGTCTTGCCGGCGCCGTTGGGGCCGATCAGCGCGTGGCGCGCACCGGGCTCGAAGGTCAGCGAGATGTCGGTATTCGCCTTGAACGCGCCCCACTGCTTGGACAGCCCGGCGGTGCGCAGGCTCAGGTTCGATGTCGTCATGCGACCTCCTTGCGTGCCGATGGTTTCAGGCGCTGCACCACTCTCTCCAGCCCGCCCAGGATGCCGCCGCGGGCGAACAGCACGATCAGCACCAGCAGCAGGCCGATATAGAACTGCCAGTAGGCCGGATCCAGGCCGGAAATATAATCCTGGGCCACCATGAACACGGCGGCGCCGACCAGCGCCCCGTACAGGCGTCCGGTCCCGCCCAGCACCAGCATGATCAGCAGTTCGGCCGAGCGCGGGAAGCCGAGCGAGTCGAGGCCGACGAACTGGGTGGTCTGGGCCAGCAGCGCCCCGGCCACGCCGGCGATCGCCGCGCCGACCGTGAAGGCGGCGCGCAGGCGGCGGTCGACGTTGGCGCCGATCGCCGGCATGCGCTTGCCGCCCTCGCGGATGCCGCGCAGCGACATGCCGAACGGCGAATTCACCAGGCGGCGCAGCAGCACGAACAGCAGGAACAGCACGCCCAGGCTGTACCAGAACGCGGTCTTGCCGTACAGGTCGAACTCGAAGGTGCCGAACAGCGGCGCGGTGGCCATGCCGGACAGGCCGTCGACGCCGCCGGTGATGAAGGCAGCCTTGTTGGCCGCCTCGAACAGCATCAGGCCGATGCCGAGGGTGACCATCAGGCGCGCCAGGTCCTGGCCGCGCACCACCAGGAAGCTGACGATGAAGCCGAACGCGCCGGCCACCAGCGCCGCCACCAGCAGGCCGGACAGCGGCTCGCCCCAGCCATGCGCCGACAGCAGGCCGGCGCTGTAAGCCCCGAGTCCGAAGAAGGCGGCGTGGCCGAGCGAGACGATGCCGGCGTAGCCCAGGATCAGGTCGAGCGACAGCGCGAACAGGCCGACGATCATGATCTGGCTGACCAGCACCAGGTGGTTGGGGAACAGGAACCAGGCCGCGACCGGCAGCAGCCAGAACGCGATCTCGAGCGGCTTCCAGCGGTCGTTCGGCAGGCGCGGCGCCAGGCCGGCGCTAGACGCCGGCAGGCGCGCCGGCGCGACGGTGGAATCGAGGGGGGTCGTCATGCTTTCCTCCTGACCAGGCCGAAGGGGAACAGGATCAACAGCACCACCATCAGCGTGTAGATGACAAAGGCGCCGACTTCCGGCACGTAGTACTTGCCGGCGACGTCGAACACGCCGAGGATCAGGGCGGCGATCAGCGGCCCCTTGATCGAGCCGGCGCCGCCGACGGCCACCACCAGCAGGAAGTAGACCATGTACTTGACCGGGAAGCTGGGGTCGAGGCCGAGCACGTCGATGCCGAGGCCCCCGCCCAGGCCGGCCAGGCCGGAACCGAGGGCGAAGGTCAGGCTGAACACCTGGCTGACGTTGATGCCGAGGCCTTCGGCCGCGGTCTGGTTGTCGACCGCGGCGCGGATGCGGGCGCCGAAGCGGGTGCGCTCGATCAGCAGCACCAGCGCCGCCGTCACCAGCACCACCACGCCGATCAGGAACAGGCGGTAGGTGCCGAGGTCGAGGCCCAGCACGTGCACCTGGCCGCGCAGCCAGTCCGGCAGGTTGACAGGCTGCTGGGTCGGGCCGAACAGCCAGGTGGCGCCTGCCACCGCCATGAAGGTCAGGCCGATCGAGAACAGCACCTGGTCGAGGTGCGGCGCCCGGTACAGCCGGCGGTACAGCGTGCGCTCGAGCACCAGCCCCACCAGCGCCGCCACGATGAAGGCGAGCGGCAGCGTGGCCAGGAAAGGCAGCCCGAGCTTCGACAGCAGCGTCACGCAGACGTAGCCGCCGACCATGGCGAAAGCGCCATGGGCCAGGTTAATGAAGTTCATCATGCCCATCGTCACCGACAGGCCGACGCTAATCAGGAACAACAGGCTGCCGTAGGCAATCCCGTCGAACAGCACGCCGATCATGTTCCCAATCATGCGTGCCTCCGTTTTTGTTTATACCGCTTGTCCATCCTTGTCTCCTACTATTCTTTTATCTGTGAAACGGCAGGAACAAGCGGCTGGTTACACCCGCTCGATCACCATCGCAATCCCCTGCCCGACCCCGATGCACATGGTGCACAGCGCATAGCGGCCGCCGGTCCGGTGTAGCTGGTACATGGCGGTGGTCACCAGGCGCGCGCCGCTCATGCCGAGCGGGTGGCCGAGGGCGATGCCGCCGCCGTACGGGTTCACGCGCGGGTCGTCGTCGGCGATGCCGAGTTCGCGCAGCACGGCCAGCGCCTGCGAAGCAAACGCTTCGTTCAGCTCGATGATGTCCATCTGGTCGAGCGTCATGCCGAGCTGCTTCATCAGCTTTTTCGTGGCCGGCGCCGGGCCGATGCCCATCACGCGCGGCGGCACGCCGGCGGTGGCCATGCCGACGATGCGGGCGCGCCTGGTCAGGCCGTAGGCTTGCGCGGCTTCCTCGTTCGCGATCAGGACCGCGCAGGCGCCGTCGTTCACGCCCGAGGCGTTGCCGGCGGTGACGCTGCCGCCCGGATGCACCACGCCCTTCAGCTTGGCCAGCGCTTCCAGGCTGGTCGCGCGCGGGTGCTCGTCCTGGCTGAACAGGATGTGGTCACCTTTCTTCTGCGGGATCTCGACCGGCACGATCTCGTCGGCGTACAGGCCTTCCTGCTGGGCGCGTGCGGTCTTTTCCTGGCTGGCCAGCGCAAAGCGGTCCTGGTCTTCGCGCGAGACCTGGTAGTCGACGGCGACGTTCTCGGCGGTTTCCGGCATCGAATCGGTGCCGTACTGGTGCTTCATCAGCTTGTTCGGGAAGCGCCAGCCGATGGTAGTGTCGTAGATCTGGGCGTTGCGCGAGAACGCGGTTTCCGCCTTGCCCATCACGAACGGCGCGCGCGTCATCGACTCGACGCCGCCGGCAATCATCAGCCGGGTCTCGCCGGCCTTGATCGCGCGCGCGGCGATGCCGATGGCATCCATGCCGGAACCGCACAGGCGGTTGACGGTGGTGCCCGGCACGTCGGCCGGCAGGCCGGCCAGCAGCGAGGACATGTGGGCGACGTTGCGGTTGTCTTCGCCGGCCTGGTTGGCGTTGCCGAAGATGACGTCGTCGACCTGGGTCCAGTCGACGCCCGGATTGCGCTTCATGAGTTCGCGCAGCGGGATGGCGCCGAGGTCGTCGGCGCGGACGTCCTTCAGCGCACCGCCGTAGCGGCCGATCGGGGTGCGGATGGCGTCACAGATATAAGCTTCGGTAGTCATGGTGGTTCCTTATTCGGTAATCGGCGAGGTTGGCGGCACAAGTGTGGCGCCGGTGGCGGCCTGCAGTTCGTCGAAGGTGAGGCCGGGCGCCATCTCGCGCACGCGCAAACCGTCCGGCGTGACGTCGAGCACGGCCAGGTCGGTATAGATGCGGTTGACGCAGCCGACGCCGGTCAGCGGGTAGCTGCACTCGCGCACGATCTTGCTCTCGCCGGTCTTCGTTTGATGGTCCATCATCACGAACACCTGCTTGGCGCCGATCGCCAGGTCCATGGCGCCGCCGACGGCCGGAATCGCATCCGGCGCGCCGGTATGCCAGTTGGCCAGGTCGCCCTTTTCCGAGACCTGGAAGGCGCCCAGCACGCAGATGTCGAGGTGACCGCCGCGCATCATCGCGAACGAGTCGGCATGGTGGAAGTAGGCGCCGCCGGTGAGCAGCGTCACCGGCTGCTTGCCGGCGTTGATCAGGTCTTCGTCTTCCTCGCCGGCTGCCGGCGCCGGACCCATGCCCAGCACGCCGTTCTCGCTGTGCAGGAAGACTTCGCGGTCCGCCGGCAGGTAGTTGGCGACCTTGGTCGGCAGGCCGATGCCGAGGTTGACGTAGGCGCCCTCGTGGATGTCCTGGGCGACGCGGGCGGCGATCTGGTCGCGCGTGTATTTGTTGGTGCTCATGCGGCCTCCTTCACGACGCGCTGGACGAAGATGCCCGGGGTGACGATGTTTTCCGGATCGAGTTCGCCGAGCGCCACGATCTCGCTCACCTGGGCGATGGTGGTCTTGGCCGCCATCGCCATGATCGGGCCGAAGTTGCGCGCGGTCTTGCGGTACACCAGGTTGCCCCAGCGGTCGCCGCGCAGCGCCTTGATCAGCGCAAAGTCGGCGTGGATCGGCGATTCCAGCACGTAGTGCTTGCCGTCGATCAGGCGGGTTTCCTTGCCTTCGGCGAGCAGGGTGCCGTAGCCGGTCGGGGTGAAGAAGCCGCCGATGCCGGCGCCGGCCGCGCGGATGCGCTCGGCCAGGTTGCCCTGCGGCGTGAGTTCGAGCTCGATCTCGCCGGCGCGGTAGAGCGCGTCGAAGTGCCAGGAATCGGCCTGGCGCGGGAACGAGCAGATGATCTTGCGCACGCGCTTGGCGGCCAGCAGGGCCGCCAGGCCGGTGTCGCCGTTGCCGGCGTTGTTGTTCACGATGGTGAGGTCGCGCGCGCCATGGGCGATCAGCGCGTCGATCAGTGCCGCCGGCATGCCGGCATTGCCGAAGCCGCCGATCATCACGGTGGCGCCGTCGTGGATGTCGGCGACCGCGCTCTCGAGCGATTCGTAAGTCTTGTCAATCATGTTTCCGCCTTGTCCGGAGCGCGGCGGGATCCGCACCCCTTGAAATCTCGTTAACAATCCCAGATAATTACGTTGTTCGATAATCGCACAAATATTCGATTACCGTACATTTAGTGTAGCGCTTACGCGCGCCGAACGCAAACCACGCAAACCAATCCAGTCCAGCATCCGACCATGACTTCATCGACCCCCAAGACCGACAGCATCGACGCCGGCGCCACGCCGGAAGAGCGCGAACCGACCATCGCCGAACAGATCGATGCCCTGACCGACCCCAGCTTCATGACCTCGCTGGCGCGCGGCCTGGCCGTGGTGCGCGCCTTCAGCGATTCGCGCAAGCCGCAGACCATCGCCCAGATCAGCCAGAAGACCGGCATTCCGCGCGCGGCGGTGCGGCGCTGCCTGTACACGCTGCAGCAGCTCGGCTACGTCGACGCCGAGCTGAACAATTTTTCGCTGCGCCCCAAGGTGCTCACGCTCGGCTATTCCTACCTGTCGTCGACCCCGCTGACCGTCTCCAGCCAGCCCTACCTCAACAACATCAGCCGCGAACTCGGCGAGTCGAGCTCGCTGGCGGTGCTGGACGAAGGCGAGGTGCTGTACGTCGCCCGCTCGGCCGCCTCGCGCGTGATGTCGGTCGCCCTGAACACCGGCAGCCGCCTGCCCGCCTACTGCACCTCGCTGGGCCGGGTGATGCTGGCCCACCTGCCGCCCGACCAGCTGGACGCCTACTTCGCGCGCGTGAAACTGCGCGCCATGACCGAACACACCGTGGTCAGCCAGAAGCGCCTGCGCGAGATCCTGGCCGGCGTGCGGCGCGACGGCTACGCCGTCATCGACGAGGAACTCGAACTCGGGCTGCGCTCGATCGCGGTGCCGGTGCGCGGCGCCTCGGGCCAGATCGTGGCCGCCCTCAACGTCGGCGCCCAGGCGGCCCGCGTCAGCGCCGACCGCATGCGCCAGGAATTCCTGCCGGTGCTGCTGCGAGGAGCCCAGGAGTTGTCGGTGCTGCTGCCCTGAACCGGCGCCCGCCGCGTCAGAAGTTGTGGCGCAGGCCCATCATGACGCCGTTCTGCCCCATGCCGGCGCCGACCGTGCCGCCGGCATCCAGCGCCACCGCCGAGTTGCCCTTGTTGGCCATGCGGCCGATTGCGCCGTACACGGCGGTGCGCTTGGAGAAGTTATAGGTCAGGCGGCCGACCAGCATGTTGACGTCGGACGGCGAGTTCTTGGTGTCGCGCCGTGCCCCCTGGACGTCGATCGTGTACAGGCCGATCGGATAGCTGACGCCGAGGTAATACAAATCGGACTTGGTCTCGCCGGTGGCGGCGTTGGTGTCGCGGTCGACCACGCCGGCGCCGATCTTGGCCGGGCCCACCATGAAGTAGCCGTTGATGGTCTTGCGCACGTCGGTATTGTTGCTGCTGGTGAGGCCGCCGGCGGCGCCGGTGTTGCCGTACAGGCGGTCGTAGGACACGTTCAGGCCATAGTCCTTGGACTCGTAGCCGAACAGGCCGGTGTACTGGCGGCAGGCCTTGGCATTGCCGGCCACTTCGCCCGGGCAGTTGGTGGCAGGCGGGCCGCCGGCGTTCGATGCGTCGCGCCCGGTGCTCCAGGTGGCGCCGACCACGATGCCGTTGAAGTTGCCGTAGTAGGCGATCGAGTTGTCGCTGCGCGCATTCGGCAGGTAGGGATCGATGCTGCCGATGGCGAACAGGTTCGGCCCCAGCACGTCGGACTTGATCGGCGCGAGATAGGTCATGTTCAGCTGGCGCCCGATACTCAGGGCACCCCAGGCGCCCTTCAGGCCGACCAGCGCCTGGCGGCCGAACAGGCGGTTGCCCTGGCCGGTGACGCCGGTATCCAGCTGCAAGCCGTTTTCCAGGATGAAGAACGCTTGCAGGCCGTTGCCCAGGTCCTCGGTACCGCGAAAGCCGATGCGCGAGGGGAAGGAGCCGGTCAGCGTCGGCACCTTGGTAATCGAGTGGCCGGCGGCGTCGACGTTGGTGACGTGGGCCAGACCGCTGTCGACGAGGCCGTAGATCTGGACGCTGGTCTGGGCCTGGGCCGGGGCGGCGAAGCCGAGGCCGGCCAGGCCGAGCGAAAGCGCAATCAGCGGCAGGGGCGCGCTGCAGAGGGTGTTCTTCATGTTGTCTCCTGAGTATATTTATATGGCGTTCGGTAATCGAACAAGTAGTTGCTTACCGAACGCTGAATAAATACTATTGTTCTTATACAAGCGTTGTCAACATCATTGTCAGTTCACCTGATAATCGCTTGTCGACAGAACACCACAACCAGGAGACAAAGCATGAAGCGCAGGACGATTGCAGCAGGCTTGGCCGCAATGGCGGCACTTGCCGCCCTACCCGTGCAGGCCCAAAGCGGGGCCCAGGATACGATCAAGGTGGGCGTCATCGCCCCCTTCTCCGGCCCCTTCGCCGACTACGGCAAGCAGATGCAGGGCGGGATCAAGGCCTGGATGGCCAGCCACGGCGACACGGTCGCCGGCAGGAAGATCGAGGTGATCTACAAGGACACCACCGGCCCCTCCCCCGACATCGCCAAGCGCCTGGCGCAGGAACTGGTGGTGCGCGACAAGGTCGACTTCCTGGCCGGCTTCGGCCTGACGCCGGAAGCGCTGGCGGTGGCGCCGCTGGCCCAGCAGGCGAAGAAGCCGATGATCGTCATGAATGCGGCGACGTCGGTGATCACGACCAAATCCGACTACATCGCGCGGGTGTCGATGACGCTGCCGCAGGTCTCGGCGCCGATGGGCGACTGGGCAATGAAAAACAAGATCGGCAAGGTCGTGACGCTGGTGGCGGATTACGGTCCCGGCATCGACGCCGAGAAGGCCTTCAGCGAGCGCCTGCAGAAGAACGGCGGCAAGGTGGTCGAGGCGATCCGGGTCCCGCTGCGCAACCCGGAATTCGCGCCCTTCATCCAGCGCATCAAGGACGCCAAGCCGGATGCGGTGTTCGTGTTCGTGCCGGCCGGCGAGCAAAGCATCGCCTTCATGAAGGGCTACCGCGAGCGCGGCCTGCAGGACGCCGGCATCCGCGTGATCGCCACCGGCGACCTCACCGACGACCACGTGCTGCCCATTATGGGTGACGCCACGCTCGGCGTGATCACCACCTTCCATTATTCGGCGGCGCACAAGTCACCCGCCAACGACGCCTTTTTGAAAAGCTTCGCCGCCGCCAACCCGGGCGGCGGACGTCCCAACTTCATGGCGGTCGCCGCCTACGACGGCATGAACGCGATCTACCAGGTCAGCCAGAAACTGGGCGGCCGCATCGACGGCGACAAGGCGATGGCCGTGCTCAAGGGCCTCAAGTTGGACAGCCCGCGCGGCCCGCTCACGATCGACCCGGCGACGCGCGACGTGGTGCAGACCGTGTACGTGCGCAAGGTGGAGAACGTGGGTGGGCAGCCGTACAACGTCGAGTTCGACCAGTTTGCGAACCAGAAGGATCCGGGCAAGTGATCTCTCGCCCTCCGCACCTGGCAATCCGGCGCGCCGGCGACCCATACCGGCGCAGCCTTACGCCACCTTGACCAGCAGCTTGCCGGTGTTGACGCCCTCGAACAGCATGTTCAAGGCGTGCGGCAGGCGCTCGAAGTCGTCCACCACGGTTTCGTCCAGGAACACCTCACCGGAGCGCACCCAGGGCGTGACCACCGCGCGCAGTTCATCCATGCGATGCGCGAAGTCGCGCGCCAGGATGCCCTGCGCGGTGGCGCGCTGGAACAGCAGGTGCTGCAGCACGCGCGGTGCCAGCTCGGGCGCGTCGATGCCGCCTTCGTACTGGCTGATCGTGCCGCATACGACGATGCGCGCGCGCAGGTTGATCAGCGGGATGACGGCATCGCTGACGGCACCGCCGACGTTGTCGAAATAGATGTCGACGCCGCCGCTCTGGCGCATTACCTCGGCCGCCAGCGTCTCGGTGCTGGAGAAGGACTTGTAGTCGATCGCGCCATCCAGCCCCAGGCGTCCGGTCAGCCAGGCGCACTTCGCCGGGCCGCCGGCGATGCCGATCACGCGGCAGCCGGCGCGCTTGCCGAACTGCGCCACCAGCGAGCCGACCGCGCCTGCCGCACCCGAGACCACGAGCGTGTCGCCAGGGCGCGGCCGCCCCGCCTCCATCAGCCCGAACCAGGCGGTGCGGCCCGGCATGCCGAGGATGCCGAGCGCAGTGGTCACCGGCGCCGCCGCCGGATCGAGCTTCTGCAACTGGGATGCGTGGCACTTGTCGTAGGTCTGCCAGCCGTTGTAGCCGAGCACCCAGTCGCCGGGCTTGAGCGCCGCGCTGCTCGACGCCAGCACCTGCGACACCGCACCGCCTTGCTGGACGATGCCGAGCGGGTGCGGCGCATCGTAGGTGCGGCGGGTATGCTGCTGCACGCGCATGTAAGGGTCGACGCTGAGGTAGCGCGCTCCCAGCAGCACTTCACCGGCGGCCAGGCGGTCGTCGATGGGCGTCTCGCGCAGGGTGTAGTGTTCGGCGCCGACGCGGCCCATCGGCTGCGTGGCGTAGATCCATTGGCGGTTCGTGTAGGTGGTGATCGTCATCTTCGCTCCTGTGGTCGGTGTGGGAAAATTATCGACCAGCCGAGCTTTCCCAAAAAGCGATAGAAATGACATAATCGTTTCCCGCCATTCACGCATCGACTTCATGCCCGACCTGGAAACCCTGCGCCATTTCCTAGCCATCGCCACGCACGGCACACTGGCCGCGGCCGCCACACACTTGCACCTGACGCCAGGCGCGCTGTCGAAATCCCTCAAGCGCCTGGAAGAACAGCTGCAGGTCACGCTGTTCGATCGCGACGGCCGCACGCTGCGGCTGAATTTGAACGGCGAACGCCTGCGTCCGCGCGCCGCCGCCCTGCTCGCGCAGGCCTACCAGTTGCAGTTCGACTTCGCCGGCGAAAAACATGCCTTCGCCTGCCGCATCGCGGCGCCGGCGCTGCTGCACGTGCACTGGGCGGAAACGCTGGCGACGCGGGTGACACAAGCCTATCCGAAGGCTGCGGTCGGCATCCAGCAGATGAGCGAGGCGCAGGCATTGCGCGCGCTGGTCAACGGCGGCGCGGATGTGGCGCTGGTCACCGGCGGGATACTGGAAGGACTGGATACACGCTTGGAAAGCTGCGCGCTGGGCGACACCGAGTTCCGCGTCGCGATCGGCGCCGCGCATCCCCTGCACGCGGCACGCTTTCCCGGCGGCGGCGCGATCGAGGAGGTCATCGCCCACGCGTTCGCGACCTTACTGACGCCGCCGTTCGCGCAACTGGAAACGGGCGTGTCGAGCGATGGCTGGCACGACGAGCGCTTCCCACGCACGGTCCGCTACCGCAGCGACGACCTGGCGCTGCTGGGCAAGCTGGTGCGTACCGGGCAAGCGCTGGCCTACTTGCCCGACCGACTGATCCGCGACCTGGGCCTGGATATACTCCCGGTCAGCGGCTGCCCGTATTTTTGCCGCCAGCGCGTGGTACTGGTATTCGACCGCGCGCATGCGCCGGGCTGGGTCGCGCAGGTGGCCCAGGGCGCTCCCTGGCCGGCATTGGAGGATGCACGCGCCTCGCTGATGGCCGGGACCTGAAACCTGTGAGGCATAACCCGGGTAGCGAGGGCATATTCGCCCCCCGGCTGCATTCTCTGGGAGCGCACATGGATGCATGCACTATGCGAAGACACACATGCTGTTGGTTTTTTGACAGATTTGATGATATGTTGGTTGAAAAAATCGACACCGTGAAGCGGGCGTGATAAGTTTCTTCTATTAAATTTTAGTTGCTTAATAGAAATTTCGCCAAAAATGCTCTTCAGGCTGATACGACTCCACCTATTCCGGCCCCGCCATGCCCTTCATGGCGCCACTCTTTTTTTCTTGCTGGCTTGCATACATATCCATGCAGCCGCACAGGTCAAGTGGTCTTTCGGCGGTTTCGGCACATTCGCGGCCACGCATGCGACGACGGACCAAGGCGACTACACGGCCAATCCCAACTCACCTGGCGAAGCCGGCTATTCAAAAAAATGGGCCCTCGATGTCGATAGCAGGCTCGGCGCCCAAATTAACGCCCAATTCGACAAGCGTTGGTCAGCAGTGGTTCAAGTAACCCAGGAAAAAAGTGTCGAAAACGATTACAAGACCTTCCTCACCTGGGCCAATGTCAAATTCCAGGTGACGCCGGAGATTGCCCTGCGTGCCGGACGGATCGCGTTGCCCTTGTTTCTCATGGCGGACTATCGCAAGGCCGCTTATGCCTTGCCTTGGCTACGCTCGCCGGTGGAGTTGTACAGCCTCATCCCTATCTCGAATAGCGACGGCATCGATGCGACCTACCGCTGGCAAGTCGGGACAGTGAAAAACGAAACACAAGTATTGCTCGGACGTGCACATGTCCAGCTGAACAAGGACTTCAAAGGCACTGCCAGCACCATCGCGGCCATGACACATAACATGGTTGCCGGTGCGTTGACGCTGCGCTTTACCGCGTCCCAATCACAGCTTGCGGTGCCGGGTACGGCGGAATTGTTCGACAGCCTGCGCGCCTTCGGTCCGGCAGGGGAATCGCTGGCCGCCCGTTATGATCCCACCAAGCGCCAGGTACGGGTGCTCAGCGCCGGCTTCAATTACGATCCAGGGAGCTGGTTCCTGATCGGGGAAAGCGGCCGCATTAATACCAGATCGATACTGGGTGACCAGACCGCCTCCTATCTATCCGGAGGCTACCGATTCGACAGGGTGGCGCCCTACGTGACATATGCGCACCTGGTGGCGAACATGCCCACGCACACGGCGGGGATCGCGCTGGACGGTATGCCACCCGAGGCTGCGGGTGTGGCAGGTTTTCTCAACGAACAGCTGAACCTCCAACTGCATCAGATCGGTATCCAGGACACCGCCAGCATCGGCGTGCGCTGGGACTTGGCGCCGAATATGGCGTTCAAGGCACAAGTCGATCACGTTACCCCCAAGGGCGGCTCCATCGGCACCCTGATCAATGTCCAGCCGGGATTCAATTCAGGACAATCGTTCCGCGTGGTCAGCGTCGGGCTGGATTTCGTATTTTGAGCGGGGTTAAGACTATGATACGAATATTCCACCTTGTTTTTATCTTGACCCTGGCATTCTCGAACAATGCAGCTGAAGCCGCTGATTTGGTGGTGATCGTCTCGGCGCGCACCTCGTTGACCGTCCTACGCGTCGACCAGGTGGCGGACATTTTCCTCTCCCAGACAAGCCGCTTCCCGGACGGCAGCGAGGCGGTAGCGGTCGACCAGAAACTGGGCTCACCACTGCGTGACGAGTTCTACGACAAGGTGGTTCACCGTTCGCGGGCACTCATGAAAGCCTATTGGACAAAACTGATTTTTACAGGCCGGGGACAGCCGCCGACCGAGGTGGATGACAATGCGAGCATGCGCAAACTGGTGGCCGACACGCCAGGCATGATCGGCTACATCGAACGCGCAGATCTGGACCCGAGCGTGCGCGCGGTGCTGCTCGTGCGCTGACGAATTTCTACCGGCATGCGGGCAGGTAATACAGGCGCCTGGCGGATCGTTCGCGCCGGAACCGACGGACGGTACACGACCAGGCGCTCCGGCTTCACGCAGGATCGCAATACGGCAACGCGTAATGCGTGCACTGCTGTCCCGGATGACTTAGCTGAGGTCGTGCAGGTCTTTCTTTAAAGCCTGTGTCAGTGCAAATTCGCTGAACCTCACATCGAGCCCTTGACCTTTCGGTGTGCAGCACATCGGGCCGACAGCGTATTCGGCCACATCCGGGAACGGCGCCAGCCGGAGCATCGGCCAGTTCTTCTTGTCGACGGAATACTGGGCGCGTACGACACCGTCGCTCACCGTGACGCGAATCCAGAAACCGTCTTTGTAGGCGGGCGCGGGCATCACGCTCCAATCTGACTTCCCGTTCGTCAGGACGGTGCTGAACATGGGTTGTCCGTCCGAAAATTCAGCGCCTACCTTGATCCACGTTTTTTCGTCGATGCGGACCATCAGCCCGGCCTGGTCATACAGATCCTTGAAATCGGCATGGATCCGCACCTGCGCCGTAAAGCCCCTGTTGACCTTTTTCGCGAAAAAGTGCCCGTTATCGTGGATGAAGCCGTAGCTCGTGATTCGCCAGAAATCGGTATCGTGGGCAGTGGTCACGTACAGGGTGTCTTCGACAATACGCGATTGCGGGGGAGAATTCATCCAACTGCAGTCGGCGAAGCTGGTGCCGGAAGTCTCGAGGTTCTGTGGAGCGGATCGTGGCATTTTTTTGTCTTTGGATAGGGCTTGGGTGGAAAACGCAACCAAGGGGATTGCACGCAAAATTGTACGACGGCGCATGGCAAGGTTCCTTACATGTTATAGCGCATCCGCGACCATATCCGACGCGCGCGGGAATTGACAAAGCTCAGCCTTTTTCGCAGCTTCCCGCGGTCGATATGGCATCGTCGACGACATGCCGTACACCGAATGCGTCACCCTGCGGTACGGGCCGGCCAAGCATAGCATTTCGATAAAGTCGACATGTCATTGATTGTCACCAGCGCAGCTCTCGAACCGGCACTGGCATGGCGCGGACCGCGCCGATCCGCGCGTTCGCTTTGGTTCCGGATCCGCCCGTCAGGTAAATAAGCAGTTTGGCAGTCCGTCCACATGCTATGCTGGCCAGGTCGGCCACGATCGATAGACCATGGCTTCGTCTTGACGCTGGCATTGAACATCAGGAGCAAACCGATGACCGAGATGACCTTGGGTGCCAGTCGCGCACTGCGTGCCACAGGCGCGATGTTCTTCGCCGTCTTCGGCGGTATCTGGCTGGAGAGCTGGGCTATCGAGAGCGCCCGATCGCTCGCGACGGAAGCCTTGATTGCCTTGTTGGCCGTCGCGCTTGCCGTTGCCGCCTATGTCATCTACAAGCGCCATGCCGTGGAATTGGCCTCGCGACCCGATACGCCCAGGAGTCGACGCGCCAAGCGAGTATTTCATACCGTCAATGCAATGCAATGGGTACTGATCTTCATCGGCGCCAACCTGCTCTCACGTAACGGGCTGAGTGCGTGGATCGTACCAATGATCATACTTGTGGTAGGACTTCATTTCCTACCGCTTGCCTTTGTTTTTTCGAACCGCCCACATTATGTGACGGGAGTCGCACTGATATTGCTTGGATTGGCATACCCTCTCGTGTCTCCTGCCGGCCCAGCCGATCCGATTGGACTACTCGGTACCGGGCTCATCTTGTGGCTTAGTGCCAGCTGGGCGCTGAGGCGCAGTTAACACATCGCGATGCCGGTCTTGTATTAGCACCCCAATGTGAACCCCCCATTGTCGGTTGCATCGCCCGAATCGCACGCTGTGCACATCCACAAAGATCAGAAATAATAACCAGCCTGCAGGTTGATCCTGCGCGTGAAGCCGTCATGCGCGGCGGACGTCGACGCCAGTCCGCCGCCGTCCGGCGACAGGTAGGGATGGTGCTTGCCCAGCATGAAGTCAAAATAGAAGGTCCACTTCCCCGACGAAAAGCTCATGCCGGTCACGTTCTGCACCGAATTTTTCCAGGCGCCGCTGCGTTTGCGCAGCACGCTGTAGTCGTTGTACACCCTGAATCCGCCGAACGGTCCGAGCCTGCCCGGCAGTTCGCGGCTGACGTTGACCAGATAGATGTCGCCTTTCGATGCCACCGGAAACGGGTAGCCGAAGGCGCCGAGCATGACGAAGCTGTTCGGATCGAGGCCGGCATAGGTTTGCGTCGGTCCATGGGCGGTGCCATAGTGATAGCGCGCCGCCTCCAGCATGACCTTGACCGGACCGACGGTCCCCTGGGCATGCACCGCCATGGCGTGGCGCCGGGTCCGGGTGCCACGGCCGTTGTCGATCGCGCCCGTCAGGCCGGACACGCCGATCTCGTAGCTGCCGCCGGGCCCGACGTGCCACGCCATGCGCCCCACCAGCGTATCGCGCTCGCGGTCGCGCTGGCCGGTGCCGTAGCCCTGTGCGTCATCGTCCGGGACGATGTTGTAGGAGTAGCGGTTCGACTTGCCTGCCGTATTGCTGCCGCCGCCATAGGAGCCGCCATCGCGCGGATAAAAGGCGAATTGCCACTCGAACGGGCCGGGAGCGCTCAGGTAGGTCACGCCAAGGTCGTACTTGTCTTCCAGGCCAGCGTAAAAGGCGATCGATTCGTAAAAATTGTTCGACGCCAGCGGCTGCAGGCCGAAGGGATTGCGGTCCAAGCCCACATGCAGTTCGCTCCTGTCGGCCAGGCGGATGCCGGCCCAGCCATGATGCAGGAAGTGCTGCCAGTAGCCGCCCTGGCCTTTCGGAAAATGGTTGTAACGGTACTGGGCCGAGCCGATCAGCATGCCGTCGTCGTAGTTCACGTCCAGGCGCGCGGTATCGAGGCCGAAAAAGCCGCTCGGGTACTCGTCTTGCCAGCTCTTGTGGACGTAATTGAAGCGGATCGCGCCACCGACTGTCAGCGCTGGAGGGGGTGGCCCGTCGGCCCAGGCCGGATTGGTCAACAGGCCTCCTGCGGTGAACGCGGCGGCAATGATTCTCCTGATAACGATACTCATAACGCTGTGTGAAATTCCAAGATCGACTGCGCCGGACGCAACAGCGGCGAACGGGCATATGTGCAAATCGCCACTGCGACCGGGGCGGCCGGTGCGCGATATGCATGGTAGAGGGTGACGGGCGCGCATTTGCGCAGGCCGCGGCGAACGCGGCTTGAACTGGGGCGCATTGTAACGAACGAAATTGATTTACACAAATGCACATGTCATATTTATAACGGCAGGCGACCGTTAACATATGTGCATAGAGGACGGGCTGCGGATAGAAATCTCATCCATCCCGCCTCGATCGCTGCTAAAGTTTTAACCAGCAGGTTTCATTTTCGCCGAGAGGCACGCAACGGGATACCAACCATGCATCGACTCCGCCCCAAGAACGTGATGGCGTTTCTTCCGTCCAGGGATTTCCAGTTAAGCAGCCGGTTCTACGAAGATATCGGCTTCACCAAGACCGGCGCGACCGACAACGCGGCGCAATTCATGCTGGACGAGTATGGCTTCTGGCTGCAGGATTACTATGTCGAGACCTGGGCGGCAAACACCATGTTATGCCTGTATGTGGAAGACATCCAGGCGTGGGTCCGGCACCTGGACAGCCTCGATTTGCCACACCGCTACGGCGGCGTCGCCAAGGTCCTCTCCCCTCCGCATGCGCAGGAAGGCGGGATCATGATGCAGTTCTGCGATCCCGCCGGCGTGTTGTGGCATGTGCGCGAAGTGTGACCGCGACCAATCACGGAAGCACCATGTAGCTGACTGAACGAAGTTAGACCCGCTTCAGGTGCGCTGGGTGCTCAGCGCACGCACCGCGGCGCGCAACTGCCCTTGCAGCTGCACGCGCTCTTCCTTGCCCAGCTCGGCGAACATCAGGTTTTCCACTTCCGCCACGCGCAGGTCGCAGTCGCGCAGCACCGCTTCGCCGGCGGCCGTCAGGCTGATCTGGATGATGCGGCCGTGCGCCGGGTCCGGGCGGCGCTCGATCCAGGCGCGGGCTTCCATCTGCTTGACCATCTCGTTGGCCGATTGCGGCGCCATCATCGTGCGTGTTGCCAACTGGGCGTTCGAAAGCGAGCCATGCGCGCGGAAGACCGACAGCGCCGTGTACTGCGGCACCGTCAGCCCGGCCGGGGCCAGGGTCTCGCGCAGGCGCTGGCTGAGGATGTGGTCGAGGCGTCCGACCAGGTAGGCCAGGCCCATCGGCTTGACAGCGGTGTAGGTGGAATCGGATTTTTTTTCGCTTGCCATAAAAAGATGCTTGTCAGGGGAAACCGCTGCGTATAGTATAAGTTGCATATCAGGTAGCCTGATAATAAACCTACCAAGAAGGAGACATTATGTCCAAATACGAAGCGCGCTGGCAAACAGTCAAGGTCGACGTCGAAAACGGCATCGGCTGGATCACCCTGAACCGTCCGGAAAAGCGCAATGCGATGAGCCCGACCCTGAACCGCGAAATGATCGACGTGCTCGAGACCCTCGAGCTCGACGACGAGGCGCAGGTCGTGGTACTGACTGGCGCCGGCGAAGCCTGGACCGCGGGCATGGATCTCAAGGAGTACTTCCGCGAGACCGACGGCAAGCCGGAGATCATGCAGGAACGGATGCGCCGCGACTGCTCGCAATGGCAGTGGAAGCTGCTGCGCATGTACAGCAAGGCGACCATCGCGATGGTCAACGGCTGGTGCTTCGGCGGCGCCTTCTCGCCGCTGGTGGCGTGCGACCTGGCGATTGCCGCCGACGATGCGGTGTTCGGCCTGTCCGAAGTCAACTGGGGCATCCCGCCGGGCAACCTGGTCAGCAAGGCCGTGGCCGACACCATGGGCCACCGCCAGGCGCTGCACTACATCATGACCGGCGACACCTTCACCGGCAAGGAAGCGGCCGCGATGGGCCTGATCAACAAGAGCGTGCCGAAAGAGCAGCTGCGCGAAGCGGTGATCGAACTGGCCAATAAGCTGCTGGAAAAGAACCCGGTGGTGCTGCGCTATGCGAAAGTCGGCTTCAAGCGCTGCCGCGAACTGACCTGGGAACAGGGCGAGGATTACCTGTACGCGAAGACCGACCAGTCGAATTACCGCGACCCCGAAAAGGGCCGCAAGGAAGGCCTGAAGCAGTTCCTGGACGATAAGACGATCAAGCCGGGCCTGCAGAGCTACAAGCGCGGCTGAGCGATCGCGCCGCTATAAAACAAGAGAAGAAAAACAACAACGGCAGCCGGGCCCTTGCCCGGACTGCCGCTTTCCAATCTCACGAGGAGACCCTCATGCTGCAATCAGACCTGCTGTGCGGCGGCGAAGCCCGCGCCGCATCGAACGGTGCCACCTTCGAGCGCCATAACCCCGCCACCGGCGCCGTCGCCACCCGCGCTGCCGCCGCCACCCTGGATGACGTCGACGCCGCCTGCGACGCCGCCCGCGCCGCTTTCCCGGCCTGGGCCGCGATGCTGCCGGGCGCACGGCGTGCCCTCTTGCTGAAAGCTGCCGACGGCATGGAAACCATGCGCGGCCGCTTCGTCGAAACCGCCGTCGAGGAATGCGGCGGCGCACCCGGCTGGTACCACTTCAACGTGACCCTGGCCGCCAACATGCTGCGCGAAGCCGCGGCCATGACCACCCAGATCAGCGGCGAAGTGATCCCGTCCGACGTCCCCCGCTCGCTGGCGATGGGCGTGCGCCAGCCGTGCGGCGTGGTGGTCGGCATCGCGCCGTGGAACGCACCGATCATCCTTGGCACGCGCGCGCTGGCGATGCCGCTCGCCTGCGGCAATACCGTGGTCATGAAATCGTCGGAACTGTGCCCGCTGCTGCACCGCCTGATCGCCCAGGTGTTCGTCGACGCCGGCTTCCCGGCCGGCGTGGTCAACCTGATCAGCAATGCGCCCCAGGATGCGGCCCAGGTGGTCGAGCGCCTGATCGCGCACCCGGCGGTGCGCCGCATTAACTTCACCGGTTCCACCCGCGTCGGCCGCATCATCGCCGAGCAGGCGGCCAGGCACCTGAAGCCGGTGCTGCTGGAACTGGGCGGCAAGAACCCGGTCGTGGTGCTGGACGACGCCGACCTCGACGCCGCCGTCGAAGCGGCCGCCTTCAGCGCCTTCTTCAACCAGGGCCAGATCTGCATGTCGGCCGACCGCATCCTGGTCGACCGCAAGATCGCCTACCAGTTCATCGAGAAGCTCGGCGCCAAGACCGCCACCCTGAAGGCCTCGCGCGGCGACACCCCGCTGGCCGGCATGATCGACCCGGCCGCGGCCACCCGCGTCGACGCCATGCTGCAAGATGCCCGTACGCGCGGCGCCACCGTGATCCAATCCCAGGGCGGGACCGACGGCAACATCATGCAGCCGGCCATCGTCGATGCCGTCACGCCCGAGATGCGCGTCTACCAGGAAGAATCGTTCGGCCCGATCGTCTCGGTGCTGCGCTTCGACAGCGACGAGGAAGCGATCCGGCTGGCCAACGACAGCGAATACGGCCTGTCCTCGAGCGTGTTCTCGCGCGACATCGGGCGCGCCATGGCGGTGGCCCAGCGCATCGAATCCGGCATCTGCCATATCAACGGCCCGACCGTGCACGACGAAGCGCAGATGCCGTTCGGCGGCGTCAAGGGCAGCGGCTACGGCCGCTTCGGCGGCAAGGCGGCGATCGCCGAATTCACCGACCTGCGCTGGATCACGGTGCAGACCGGATCGCGCCACTACCCGATCTGAGCGGAGGCCGCCATGACCCAATCGACGATTGAGTCCGGCGAGGCGGTGCAGCAGCAGGCGACACGGCGGCAGGTCGATCTTGGCAACCCCGAGGTCGCGGCGTTCCAGGTGGATGGCACCTGGCACGTCGATGCCGTCACGCCGCTGGGCCCCTTCCCGGTGCGCTTCACCGACCGCCTGGTCGAGGGCGCGCAGCAGCACCCCGAGCGCACCCTGGTGGCAAGGCGCGGCCCGGACGGCGCGTGGATCCGCCTGTCCTATGCCGAGGTGCTGCAGCGCGCGCGCCGCATTGGCCAGGCCCTGCTCGACCGCGGCCTGAGTGCCGAGCGGCCGCTGGCCATCCTGTCTGGCAACGACCTGGAGCACTTCCAGCTCGCGCTCGGCGCCATGTATGCCGGCATCCCATTCTCGCCACTGTCGCCGGCGTATTCGCTGGTGGCGACCGACCCGTCCAAGCTGGCCGACCTGATCGCCCAGCTGACGCCGGGCGCCGTCTTCGCCTGCAACGGCACCACTTTCGCCCGGGCGATCGGGGCCGTGCTGCCGGCGGACGCGGAGCTGATCCTGTGCGACGGCGAGGTGCCGGGCCAGGCCGCCACCCGTTTTTCCGAACTGCTGGCGACCGAACCGAGCACGGTCGACGCGCGCAATGCCCAAGTAGGCGCGGACACCATCGCCAAGTTCCTGTTCACCTCCGGCTCGACCAAGAAGCCGAAGGCGGTGATCACCACCCACGGCATGTTGTGCAGCAACCAGCAGATGCTGCTGCAGACCTTTCCCTTCTTTGCCGAGGCGCCCCCGGTGCTGCTCGACTGGCTGCCCTGGAACCACACCTTCGGCGGCAGCCACAACGTCGGCATCGTGCTGTACAACGGCGGCACGCTGTACATCGACGACGGCCGGCCGACGCCGCGCGACTTCGCTGCGACACTTCGCAACCTGCGCGAGATCGCGCCCACGGTGTATTTCAACATCCCGGCCGGCTGGGAGATGCTGACCGAGGCGCTGCGCACGGACACCGTCCTGGCCGACACCTTCTTCTCGCGCGTCAAGCTGTTCTTCTGCGCCGGCGCCGGCCTATCGCAATCAGCCTGGGAGCGCCTCGACCAGGTGGCGGTGGATTGCTGCGGCGAGTCGATCCGCATCATGACCGGGCTCGGGATGACCGAGACCTCGCCCTCGTGCACCTTCGGCACCGGCCCCATCGTCAAGGCCGGCTACGTCGGCGTGCCGGCACCGGGCTGCAAGGTCAAGCTGGTGCCGATCGGCGGCAAGCTGGAAGCGCGCTTCCACGGCCCGCACGTGACGCCCGGCTACTGGCGCGCGCCGCACCTGACGGCCGAGGCCTTCGACGCCGACGGCTACTACTGCACCGGCGACGCCCTGCGCTTCGTCGACGAGGCCCAGCCGACGCTCGGCTTCATGTTCGACGGCCGCATCGCCGAGGACTTCAAGCTCAGCTCCGGCGTGTTCGTCAGCGTCGGGCCGCTGCGCGCACGCGTGGTGAGCATGGGCGCGCCCTACGTGCAGGACGCGGTGGTCACCGGCATCAACCGGCCATTCACCGGGCTGCTGGTGTTCCCGCGCATGGATCACTGCCTCGCCCTGTCGGGCCTTCCGGCGGGCATTCCGGCAACCGAGGTGCTGGCCAGCGCGCCGGTGCGCGCCTTCTTCAAGGACCTGTTGAATGCGCTGAACCGCGACTGCGGCGGGTCTTCGAAGCGGGTCGACCGCCTGCTGCTGCTGGCCGAACCACCCTCGATCGACGCGCGCGAACAGACCGACAAGGGCTCGATCAACCAGGCGGTGGTGCTGCAGCGCCGCGCCGCGCTGGTGGACGCCATGTATGACGGCACGGAGGCGCAGACCATTTACGCCAACTGAGGCCGACTGAAGTTTCTGAAACACTCACAACGACAATTACAGGAGACAGCATGAAACTGAAAGCACTGGCCTGCATCGGACTGGCCTTCCTTCCCCTCGCCGCCGCCCACGCGCAGGAAGGCGATACCATCCGCATCGGCGTGATCGCGGCCCTCACCGGGCCCTTCGTCAACATCGGCAAGCCCTTCGAGGACGGCATCAAGACCTATATGCAGCAGTACGGCGACAAGGTGGCCGGCAAGAAGATCGAGATCCTGTACCGCGACGACGGCGGCAGCAACGTGGAGCTGTCCAAGCGCGCGGCGCAGGAACTGATCGGACGCGAGAGGGTCAGCTTCCTGATCGGCTTTTCGCTGACGCCGAGCGCGCTGGCGGTGGCACCGGTGGCGACCCAGGGCAAGGTGCCGATGATCGTCATGAACGCGGTCACCACCGGCATCACGGCGAAGTCGCCCTACATGCTGCGTACCTCGATGAGCATGCAGCAGATGACCGAACCGTTCGGCGACTGGACCGCGAAGAACAAGATCGGCAAGGTGTACTCGCTGGTCACCGACTACAGCACCGGCCTGGATGCCGAGGCGCGCTTCACCAAGGGCCTCACGGCCGGCGGCGGCAAGATCGTCGGCTCGGCGCGGGTGCCGCTGGCGAACCCGGACTATTCGCCCTTCGTCCAGCGCATCAAGGACCAGAAGCCGGACGCCGTGTTCTTCTTCGCGCCCGGCGTCGAGGACGGCACCGGCATGCTCAAGGCCTTCAGCGACAAGGGCCTGGACAAGGCCGGCATCAAGTTCCTCGGGGTCGGCGACATGACCAGCGACACCCCGACCCTGGAAGCGCTGGGCGACCGCGCCCTGGGTGCCGTTACGGTGCTGAACTACTCGACCGCGCTCGACAACGACGCCAACAAGAGCTTCCTGAAGGCCTACGCCGCCGCCAATCCGAACCGGCCGGCGCCGACCTTCGTCACCGTGGCCGCCTACGACACCATGGGCATGATCTACGAGACCATCCGCAAGCTGAACGGCAAGGTGACGGGCGACCAGGCCGTCAAGACCCTGTCCGGGATGAAGTGGAACAGCCCGCGCGGACCGATCAGCATCGATCCGAAGACGCGCGACATCGTGCAGAACATGTACATCCGCGAGGTCAAGAAGGTGAACGGCAAGCTGGTCAACGCACCGATCGGCACGCTCAAGGACGTCATGCCCGACTGAGGCGCTTCCTCCGTTGCTTGCAGTACCCCGACGCGGCGTCCGCTCACCGGACGCGCCGCGCGGGCCCGTTCGTTCCAGCTTTCCACATCCGGACTGTCGCATCCAGTTTTATCCTACAGGGGAGACACACGTAATGAACATCCGACACCTGCACGCCATGGTGGCAGCGGCGCTCGCGGCATCGAGCCTGGCCGCATGCGGCGACAACGACAACAATAACGGCAACAACAACGGCAACGGCGGCACACCGGTCCAGGCCCTGCCCCAGCTGGCGGCCGCCACCGGCGCCAAGCTGGCCAGCTGCGCCGACCTGGCCGCGAAACTCAGCTTTACCGATACCACCATCAGCGCGGTCAACCCGATCGCCGCCGGCACCGTCACGGTCGGCGGCAAGCCGGTCGCGGCCCACTGTCTGGTAGCAGGCAAGATGTCCCAGCGCACCAGCAGCGTCGACGGCCAGAGCTACGCGATCGGCTTCGAAATGCGCCTGCCGCTCGACTGGAACGGCCGCTTCTTCTACCAGGCCAACGGCGGCGTCGACGGCAGCGTGGTCACCGCGCTCGGTCCGGTGGGCGGCGGCGGTCCGCTCGACAATGCGCTGAACCAGGGCTTCGCCGTGATCAGCTCGGACGCCGGCCACGGCGCGCCGACACCCTTCTTCGGCATCGACCCGCAGGCGCGCCTCGACTACGGCTACCAGGCGGTCGGCAAGCTGACGCCGATGGCCAAGGCCCTGATCCGCCTCGCCTATGGCAAGGCGCCGGACCGTTCCTACATCGGCGGCTGCTCGAACGGCGGCCGCCACACGATGGTGGCGGCGGCGCGCTACGCCGACCAGTACGACGGCTACCTGGTGGGCGACCCCGGCTTCCGCCTGCCGCTGGCGGCCGTCGCCAACATCGCCGGCGGCAAGACCTATGCCGCGCTGGCCAGCACGCCGGGCGACCTCGGCAGTGGCTTTACCCAGGCCGAGCGCAAGCTGGTGTCGAATGCGGTGCTCGGCAAGTGCGATGCGCTCGACGGCAGCGCCGACGGCCTGGTGCAGGACACCGGCGCCTGCCAGGCCGCCTTCGACCTGAACCGCGACGTCCCGACCTGCAGCGGCGCGCGCGACGGCACCTGCTTGAGCACGGCCCAGAAGACCGCCATCGCCGGGCTGTTTGCGGGCGCCAAGACCGAGACCGGCAAGACGATCTACGCCAGCTTCCCGTACGACGCCGGCCTGGCGCCCGGCGGCTGGGCCAGCTGGAAGTTCTCGTCGCCGATCGAGCGCGATGCCGGCGCCGTCGGCCTGATCTTCCAGGTGCCGCCGGAAAATCCGGCCAGCTTCAACGGCGCCGCCTTCGTGTCTGGCGGGAACCTCGACAGCATGCTGGCCAAGGTGAATGCGATCGGCGGCGTCTATGCCGAGTCCGCCATGTCCTTCATGACGCCGCCGAACGCGGCCAGCCTCGGCACGCTGAAGAACCGCGGCGCCAAGATGCTGGTCTACCACGGCACCAGCGACCCGATCTTCTCCAGCGACGACACCACCACCTGGTACGAGGCGCTGCGCGCGGCGAACAACGGCGATGCGTCCAACTTCGCGCGCTTCTTCCGGGTGCCGGGCATGAACCACTGCTCGGGCGGCCCGGCGACCGACCAGTTCGACATGCTGACGCCGCTGGTCGCCTGGGTCGAGAAGGGCCAGGCGCCGGACAGCGTCGGCGCCGCCGCCCGCGCCAGCGGCAACCCCGGCGGCGCCAATGCCGACCTGCCGGCCGGCTGGTCGGCCTCGCGCACGCGCCCGCTGTGCGCGTATCCGAAGGTGGCGCGCTATAAGGGCAGCGGCAGCGTCGAGGACGCTGCCAGTTTCAGCTGCCAGTAAGAATCCGACAGGCGTCCAACAGGCGCCCGACAAACCCTCCCCTCCGGTGGCCGCATGCCAGCACGACGGCATGCGG